>NZ_DASYGX010000006.1:0-321806 GCF_035999125.1 Brevundimonas sp.
TGGCCCTATCGCTCGGCCCGCGGGGCCTCGCTGCTTGAGGGCAGGAGGACCGCGGAACGCCCGTCAGGGCCGAAGCACCGGCCGCTCAGGAACATAGGAGTTCCCGACGCAGCCCCCGCTCGAACCGCTCCCGCCGCGACAAGCTCGCAAGGCCTTGCGCCCTTCCCCGCGACGGAACCCCCAAATGCTGCCGCAGCCCCGAACCGACGTCGGAAAGTCGCGGATGGAAAAGCGCACGGCGTTGTAAGGGCGGGGAAACCGCCGAGAAGTCGTCACGACTTCCCGACCCAAGTCGCCGCACCCTCTCCCGGCGGGAGAGGGCTTGAGCGTCCAAGAGCGAAGCGATTGGAAACGCGAAAGGGTGAGGGGTCACGGCCAGACAGTAGCCCCTCACCCTTTCGGCTGGCGCATCGCTGACGCTCTGCGAGCCTCAAGCCCTCTCCCGCAGGGAGAGGGAGCGCGGGGGCGGGATCGGATCGCCTTCCCCGCAAAATAGAAGCTACCGACCCCGCGTCAGGGCGCGGTATTCGACCAGGCGTTCCTTGTCGCGGCGGACCTGGTCGGCGACGGCGTTGTCGACGTCCAGTGAGGCGTAGCGGACCCAGCCTTCGACCCCCAGCTTGTCCTGCACCGCCGCCACGGGCGTGCGCCAGCGGAAGTAGGACAGCCAGCTGACGGCCAGCCCCAGAACGGCGGCCAGGATCTGAAGCCCGCGGAAGCCCGCCTCGCCCGTCTCGGGCGCCGGCTCCACCGCCAGGACGGCCAGGCCGACGATCATCACCAGCGGCGTCATGATCCGCTGGGCCCAGCGCATCCAGTAGCGTTCGCGGCGCACGCGCCACAGCTCCATCTGGACGAACTTCTCCAGGTACTCCATGCGCGCGCCGATCCACATGGTCAGGCGGGTCAGATACATGGCGCGGCGGCCCCAGCCCTTGCCGTCCATCTGGAACTGGGTCTCGGCCTGGTCGGCCATGGCGCGGGCGGAGGTGAACAGGTTCTGGAGCTCGCGCGTGCGCTGAACCACCTCGCGCGACAGCTCGTAGGAATCGTTCTCCAGCTGGAAGCGGTACTGGATGAACAGGATGGCCTGCAGCAGCCAGAAGACGCCGAAGGCCGCGACCATGGCGCCGGCGGCCAGCGCCAGACCCATGGTCTCCGTCCCCGTCCACTGCGAGAACCAGCCCGGGCCAAGGATGGCGAGCGCCGCGAAGGCGGCCATGGCCCCGGCCTGGCTGAGCCGCTTGACCGTGACGTGGACGATCAGGGCGCGGAAGACGCGGCGGCCGTAGTCGTGGATGCGGCCCCGGATGTCCTTGTCGACGGGGAAACGCTCCTCGATCTGGCGGCCGAACAGGACGTGGAAGCGGTCGGGCTTGGACTCCGTCTCCCAGAACGGAAAGATGTCCAGCGGCTGGTTGAAATACTCGTCGATGTGCGACGAGACGATGGCCTCGGCCTCCGGCGTCTGGGCGAAATACTCGCTGTCGGAGATGGGGCGCAGGATGCCGTCGCCGCCGCGCAGGGGCTCACGCCCGCCGGTCGGCGTCGGGGGCACGGCGCGGTTCGGCGCGTCCTGGGCGCCGGGCGGCGGCGGGTTTTCCGCGGCCTCCAGCCGGCGGTCGTGGCCCTGTCCGCCGTGGCCGCCGTCGAGCGGCGCGGGAGTGTGATCGTCGTGCGACATGGCGATCCGGACGTCCTGACTTCAGCCTGACGGCATTATGGCGGGTTCCGCCGTCCGCCGGACGACGTTCTCCCGTCACGGGAAGCCTTCGCCGTCAATCCGCGCCCGCGCAAGTGAAGTTTCCGCCAGATTCCGGCGTCAGACCAGCGGCCAGCGCGCCATGGCCGCCGCGGCGACGGCGAGAAGAAGCAGCAGGCCGATCTCCAGCCGCACCCAGCGGATCGCGCCCGCCCTCTGGGCCGCGTCGGGCTGGAAGGCAGGATCTGCCTTCGCCGCCCGGGCCCATTTCACGAACGCCAGGGTCGGCAGGATGGAGATCAGGCCGATCGCGGCGAACAGGCCCATCTTGGTCCAGAAGGCGGGGTTGTCGCGATAGAACTCCCAGCCGCGTACGCCCCAGATCACCCGCGCCGCGCCGACCGCGACCACCAGGACCGCGGTCAGGCCATAGCCCCCGTCCAGCCGCGCCAACCGCCGCACGTCGATCCGCTCGCCGCGCAGGATGGCCAGCTCCATCGCCAGCATGACGGCCAGGCCGAACACCAGCACGTGGTGCAGCGCCGCCAGTCCGAAATCGTGCATCTCAGTCAATTCCCTCGGCGGCGCTCGATCTCGGCCGCGTCATCGCAGTCACCGCGGAAACCTTGGACGCAACCGCGGTAGTCGTCGGCGAGTTGGCAAGCCTCGGCGTCACCCTGTTGGCACTGGTTCGCGGCGCGGGCGCGCAAGGCCCCGACGTCATCGAATTTCTGTGCGTTCAAAAGCGCCGGCGCGGCGAATGTCAGGAGCAAGCCGGACAGCGTCAGGATGATCGCGAGGTTCTTCAGAAGGCCATTTCGCCGCTTTCTGCCGACCGCCCGCTCGTGGTCCTTGAATGTCTCATAGCTCAGGGTCCCGCCGTCCGTGCGCCGTTCAAATTCGTCCTTGGCGATCTGACGACTGGTGAGCGCCGTCATCACGACCAACCCGATTCCGACCAGCAAAATCACTGGTCCGAGACCCGCCAGAACACCCATGGCCCCACCTCCCCTGCCTTCTCCATTGGGCTGGGCGCTCCCGGTGGAGTCAAGACGCCCCTTAGCGGACCCGGCTGAACCGTGTATTCGCCCGCCGATGACCCGTCTTCTTCTCGTGGCGGCCGGCGGCGCCTTGGGCTCCGTGGCGCGGTATGGCGCGGGAGCGCTGGCCCAGCGGCTGGCGCCCGGCGCGGCCTGGCCTTGGGCGACGTTCGGCGTGAACCTGGTCGGAGGCCTGCTGATGGGGCTGATGGTCGGCTGGCTGAGCGCGCGGGCCGAGGGCGGGGAGGATCTGCGCCTGTTCGCGGCGGTCGGCGTGCTGGGCGGCTTCACCACCTTCTCGGCCTTCTCGCTGGAGACGGCGCTGATGATCGAGCGCCGCGAGATCGGGCTGGCCGTGGGCTATGCGGCGGCGTCGGTGGTCCTGTCGGTGGCGGCGCTGTTCCTGGGGCTGATGATCGCGCGGCGAGCCTTCGCATGAGCCGGGAGGTCAAGACCCTGTACGTGGCGGAGGCCGAGGACGGCATCCGGCTGGATCGCTGGTTCAAGCGGCGCTGGCCGCACCTGTCGCACATCCAGATCGAGAAACTGGCGCGCAGCGGCCAGATCCGCGTCGACGGCGGGCGCATCAAGCCGCAGGACCGGCTGACGGCCGGAGCCGCCGTGCGCGTGCCGCCCATTCCCGATCCGGTCGAAAAGACGCCGGGCGACCGGCCGAAGCTGACCGACCGCGACGCCGCCTATGCCCGGTCGCTGGTGCTGTACGAGGACGAGCTGGTCATCGCCCTGAACAAGCCGCACGGGCTGGCCGTGCAGGGCGGCACCAAGACGACGAAGCACGTCGACCGCCTGCTGAGCGCTTGGGGCGAGGGGCTGGAACGGCCGCGGCTGGTGCACCGGCTGGACCGCGACACCTCGGGCGTGCTGCTGCTCGGCAAGGGCCCCGAGGCGGCCAAGCGTCTGGCCGGGGCCTTCGCCCGGCGGCAGGCGAAGAAGACCTATTGGGCTATCGTCATCGGCAATCCGAAGCCGACGGCCGGCCAGATCGACATGGCGCTGAAGAAGTCGGGCATCAACGACTTCGAGATGATGCGCCCGGCCGATCCGAAGGAGCACGGCGCCGAACCGGCCGAGACCGCCTATGCCACCCTGTCGCGCGCCGCCCACCGCGCCGCCTGGATGGCGCTGCGCCCCTTCACCGGCCGCACGCACCAGCTGCGGGCCCACATGAGCGCTGTCGGCCATCCGATCCTGGGCGACCCCAAATACGGAACGCCGGAGTCGACCGAACTGTCGGGCCCGCTGAAGCTGCAGCTGCACGCGCGCCGGATCGAGCTGGATCACCCCGGCGGCGGCAAGCTGATCGTCGAGGCGCCGCTGTCGCCCGAGATGAAGGCCGGCTTCGCGCACTTCGGCTTCTCCGAGGACGAGGCGGACGAGGATCCCTTCCACGGCGTGAAGAGGATGCGGTGAGGCCTCTCGCCGTGTTCGACGTCGACGGGACGCTGGTGGACAGCCGGGCGTCGATCCACGCCGCCTGCGGCGCGGCCGCGCGGCGGCTGGGCCTGCCGGAGCCGTCCTACGACCGCGTGCGCCAGATCGTGGGGCTGGAGCTGACGAAGGCGCTGCACGTGCTGGAGCCGCAGCTGACGCAGGCCGAACTGGCGGACTACGTCGCCGGGTTCCGGCAATGGTTCATGGACCACTATGAGGCCGGGCACGAGGAGCCTCTGTTCGACGGCGCCGTCGATCACCTGCGCCGGCTGAAACGCGACGGCTGGCGCCTCGCCATCGCGACCGGCCAGAACCGGCGCGGCGTGGCGCGCAATCTGGCGCGCGACGGCTGGGCCGACCTGTTCCTGTCGACCCACTGCGCCGAGGACGGGCCGGGCAAGCCCGACCCCGCCATGCTGGTCGCCGCCATGCGCGCCTGCGACGCCTGTCCGGCCGCCACCGTCATGATCGGCGACACGGCGCATGACCATGCCATGGCGGCGAACGCCGGCGTGCCGGCCTACGGCGTCGGCTGGGGCTTCCACACGGCGGAGGAGCAGCTGGCGGCGGGGGCCGTGCTGGTGGCGGAAAGCTTCCCGGACCTGGACGCGGCGCTGGACCGCTTTGCCGGCGCCTTCCGTCAGCCCGCGCTGGATTGACTTCGGGCCTTCCGGCCGCGCCAATCCGCGGACAGGAGAGCTCCATGATCGCCGCCATGACCCTCGCCGCCGCCCTGGCGTCCCCCGCGCCCCCACAGGCGCCCGACCCGGTTCTGGTGGCCGTCGTCCGGGGCGTGGAAGCCTGCTTCGCGCGTCAGTTCCCGGTCTTCATGCCCGACGGCTACGACGAGGCGGCGTTCCTGACCGAACACGGCTTCAGACCCGTCGACCTCGAGACCGGATCGCGCTTCTGGTACTGGGGCGACGCGAGCCGGGGCGTCGGCTTCGAGACCTTCGACGGGTGCGCCGTCCTCGTCTCCCGGTCGACGCTGACGGAGGCGCAGCTGGTCGCCAGCCTCGACGACTGGGGCCGTCAGGTGGGCTTCGCCAAGGTCGAGCAGGAGCCGGGGTATGCCCTGTTCGAGTTGAGGACGACCGGACCGACCCCATCCGCCTGTTCGGACGACGGCAAGGCGCGGGGTGGAAGCCGGCACGAGATCGAACTGACCACCGAGCAGGGCATCTGGGCCCTGGACTTCTACAAGGGCGTCTGGTGCGAATGACGCGGTCCCGGCCCCGCTCGCGATGACGTCGGACCCGGCCTATATGGCCGCCATGCAGATCCCGTCGCTCGATCCCAACGTCGCCGCCCGCAAGGGATTCCGCGAGTCCGAGGAACGGGTGAAGCGTTTCTGGAAGGCGGTGCACGTCGCGCCCGCCGAGGGCGGTTGGGCGGTCCTGCTGGACGGCCGCATGCCGAAGACGCCGTCCCATGCGCCCCTGATCGTGCCCACCGGGGCCGCGGCGCGAATGCTGTCCTATGAATGGGCCGATCAGGGCGAGTTTCTCGAGCCTGCCACCATGCCGGCCACCCGCCTGGCCTCGACCGCCATCGACCGCGTGTCCCAGGCGCGCGAGGCGGTGGCGGACGAGATCGCCGCCTACGCCGGGTCGGACCTGCTCTGCTATCTGGCCGAGGACCCCTCGTCGCTGGTCGAGCGGCAGGCGCGCGAGTGGGCGCCGTGGCGGGCCTGGGCCGCGGCCGAGCTGGGCGTGCATCTGGAGCCGGCCGAGGGGATCGTGCACCGGCCGCAGGATCCGGCGGCCGTCGCCCGCGTGCGCGAGCTGGCGCTGCGTCTGGACGACTTCGCCCTGACTGGACTGGCCATGGCCGTGCCGCTGCTGGGCAGCGCGGTCCTGGGGTTCGCCCTGCAGCGGGCCGCCGACGGCGCGGACGCCCTGTTCGACGCCTCGCGGCTGGACGAGGCCTTTCAGGAGGAGCGCTGGGGCGTCGACGCCGAGAACGCGGAGCGCACCGCCGCCCGCCGGGAGGAGGCGCGCCTGCTGGCGCGCTGGTTCGCGGCGTTGGGGTGACTTTCCCTCCCCTTCAGGGGAGGGACGGCGGCGCAGCCGCCAGGGTGGGGTCCGAACGAACATGCCCCACCCGGATCGCTGCGCGATCCTCCCTCCCCTGAAGGGGAGGGAAAGGCCTCGGCTCAGTCGATGAAGGCGTTGACGCGGGCGGCGAAGACGTCCGGCTGATCCAGCATGATGAAGTGGGCCGCCTCGTCCACGCGGGTGAAGGTCGCGCCGTTCAGGCCGGCATAGGCGCCGCGATAGATCTGGTCCGTCAACTCGGGCGTCATGCCGGGCCAGGCGAAGGTGACGTAGACCACCTCGGTGGGGGCGGTGATGTTCGCCAGCTCCGGTCGCAGGTCGGTCAGGACCAGTTCGTGATAGGCGTTGCCGGCCACGGTCTTGTCGCTGGTCACGCCGTGTTCGATCGGCCCGGCGCGCAGGCTTTCGGTGCGGACCATGGTGGCGATGGTGGCCGTCAGGTCGGCGCGCCACTTCTCGTCGCTGGACGAGATGAAGCCGGCGCGGATCATGTCGGCCATGGGGCGCAGCTGCTCCGGCGTCGCGTTCGGATTGCCGAAGGCCTGGCCCATGAACGGGATCTGGTCGACCACCATCAGCTTGCCGACCAGGTCCGGATGCCGCGCCGCCAGCATCAGGGCGATGGTGCCGCCCATGGAGTGGCCGATGACGATCGGATCCTCGATGCCCTGCTCGCGGATGTAGCGGGCCAGCTCCTCGGCCACCGGCGCGGCGACCAGCCCGGTGGCGTTGTCCTCGGCCGGGGCTCCGGCGAAGCCCTGGACGTGGATCAGGTGCAGCCGGTGCGGCCCCTCCAGCCGGTCGACCAGCGGCTGCCAGACGTCCGGATGCGAGCTGAGGCCGGGGATCAGGATGACGTTCGGCCCTTCGGTCCCCTCGACGCGGACGTGGAAGCGGCCCGACTGGAAGTCGGCGTGTCGGTGGCCCTCGTGGCTTCCCGCTTCGGTGCCCGCCGGGTGATGGGCGGCATGGCCGGCGTGTTCCTGCGCCTGCGCCGACAGGGGCAGGGCGACGAGGGCGAGGGACAGGATCAGGGCGCGGGACATGGGTCGATCTCCAGAGACGTGCGGACTTCCTAGCCCCGATACTTTGTAATGTAAAGTGCTTTTTCAAAGAGGCTGGCGAGGGCGCCCTCGCCACGGCTAGAACCCCCGCATGACCGCCGCCATCACGACCGAGACCACCAAGTTCGGCAAGGGCTTCCTGCGAGACGCCTGGTATTTCGTGGACCTGTCGCGCGAGATCCGGCCGGGCACGCAGGCGCGTCGGATGATCCTGGGCGAGCCCGTCCTGGTCGGCCGCACCCGTGCGGGCCAGGTCTTCGCCATGAGGGACGTCTGTCCCCACCGCGCCGCGCCGCTGTCGGCCGGGCGGATCGTCGATCGCGGCGAGGACGGCGGCGAGACGGTGGAGTGCCCCTATCACGGCTGGCGCTTCCGGCCCGACGGCGTCTGCGCCGCCATTCCCAGCCTGGTCGAGGGCGACGCGACCGACCCGGCGCGCATCCGCGTGCGCTCCTATCCCGTCCGTGAGAGTCAAGGGATCGTCTTCGTCTGGATGTCGGCGGACCTGCGCGGCGGGGGCGAGCCGGATCACGAACCGCCCGTCTTTCCGGGCGCCGAGGGCGAGGCGAAACTGGTCGAGGCCATGACCTTCGACAGCCACGTCGACCACGCCGTCGTCGGCCTGATGGACCCCGCGCACGGTCCCTATGTGCATCAGCAGTGGTGGTGGCGCTCAGAGCATTCGATGCACGAGAAGAAGAAGGCCTTCGCCCCCGTCGAGCACGGCTGGGCCATGGTCCGCCATGCCCCGTCGTCGAACAGCCGGGCCTACAGGATCCTGGGCGGGGCGCCGGCGACGGAAATCACCTTCCGCCTGCCGGGATACCGCTGGGAGCACATCCAGGTGGGCGAGAAACAGGTGCTGGCCCTGACCTGCCTGACGCCGCTGGACGACGACCACACGCGCATCACCCAGATCTTCTGGTCCGACCACTGGGTGTTCGGCATCGCCAAGCCGTTCCTGCGGATGGGGGTGCGCGCCTTCCTGAAGCAGGACGGCGGCATGGTGAACCTGCAGAACATGGGGCTGGCCTTCGACCCGACCCTGATCTGGATCGACGACGCGGACAGACAGGCCAAGTGGTACCAGCAGCTGAAGCGCGAATGGCAGAAAAGCCGCGCGGAGGGGCGCGGCTTTTCCAATCCCATCGAACCCGTCACGCTGAGGTGGCGGAGCTAGGAGTTCCTTCCCCGCTCGCCGGGGAAGGAAGCATGGAGCGAAATCACGCGGCGCTGAGCTGGGCCTGACGCCCGGCGGCGCCGGCGAAGATGAGGTCGATCTGGCGTTCCAGCGTGGCGGACAGCGCCTTCAGATCCTGACCGTCATAGGCGGCGCGGCGGAAGCCGGAGATGAAGGCCGTCCAGATCATGCCGCCGATCAGGTCCAGATCGGCGTCGCGGGCGATCTCGCCCCGCGACGCGGCGCCCGACAGGATTTCTCTCATCAGCGCCGTAAGCGGTTTCAGGGTGTCTCGCGCACGGCGCTCGGCGTCGGCCGGGTGGAACCAACCGCGGGCGACGACCGCCTGCACCAGAGGCAACTGGTCCAGGGTGGCGCGATAGCCGGCCGTCAGGGCCGCGTTCAGCCGCTTGCGCGCCGGGCCGTCGGTCTGGGCGGCGGCCTGCATCTCGCCCGCGACGCGGGCCAGATCTTCGGCCAGAACGGCCTCGAACAGCTCGGCCTTGTCCTGGAAGTTGGCGAACACGGCCCCGGTCGACATGCCCGCGCCCTTGGCGATGTCGCGGATGGTGGCGGGATCGTAGCCGTGCTGGGCGAACAGGTCGCGGGCCGAGGCCATGACCTTGCCGCGAGTGCGGACCTTGGCGGCCTGACGGCGGTTCATCACGGCGCCGGCGTCGGCGGAGGGGGAGGAGGCGTCACGCATGGAGGGGAGGGCTACTCGGAACTGTGTGAAGCGGAACCTGACGAACGTGGTTTCCGCCGACGAAAACCGGCGCGGGCCGGATGTTGCGAAGCTCGCTCTCATCACGGAACGATGACCAAAATGCGCCCGCGAGGCGACTTCGAAGTAATACTGTCACACAGGTTGTGGCCTTCCCACCGGCCATGGAACCGCAGGCTGAACGGCTCAGCTTGCGGGCGGCAGGCGGGGGCGGAGAGCCCGGGCGGGGCGCGTGCGGCCGGCTTCGGGGCGGGCGTCCTGGAAGGCGCGGCGGAAGACGTCGCGCCGCTCGTGGATCGAGGCGAGCACCAGGCCCATGGGCACGCCGACGTCCACCAGGGTGTTCTCCGCCAGCTGCAGGCTGGCCTCGGTCGTCTCCGGCACGGCGTCGGTGACGCCCAGCTCGTACAGGCGCACGGCGTGCCGCTCGTCGCGCGCCCGGGCGATCAGGCACAGGTCGGGGTGCGCCGCGCGGACGCTGCGGACGACCTCGTCGACTTTGCCCGGCGCGTCCATGGTCACGACGACGGCCCGGGCCTGCTCCAGGTCGCACTTGTCCAGAAACTCGCCGCGCGACGCGTCGCCCCAACTGACGTCGGCGCCCTCCGCACGGGCCTTCGAGACGAGGGAGGGGTCGCTGTCCACGGCCATGAAAGGCTGGCCATGCTCGGTCAAAAGCTCGGCCACCAGGCGACCCACGCGCCCATAGCCGACGATCAGCACCTTGCCCTCGGCCGCTCCCGGTCGGGTCGCCTCCTCCGGCAGGTCGGGCGCGGCGCGCGTGACGCGGGCCACCAGGCGGTCGGCGAACAGGGCCATCAGAGGGATGGTGAAGATGCTGATCGTGGCCGCCAGCATGACCGTGCCGGTGAAGGCGGGCGAGGCGACGCCCTCCACCATGCCCGCCCCCAGGATGACGAAGGCGAACTCTCCCGCCGGACCCAGCACCAGGGCCGTCTCCAGCGCCGTGCGGTTGCGCACCTTCCACGCCCGCGCCGAGACATAGATCAGCACGGCCTTCAGCGCCGTGATGGCCAACGCCAGGCCGAACACCATGCCGGGGCTCGCGGCGACCGCGTCCAGATCCAGGCCGATGCCCACGCCTACGAAGAAGACGCCCAGCAGCAGCCCCTTGAACGGTTCGATCGACACCTCGACCTCTCGCCGGAACTCGGTCTCGGCGAGCAGCAGCCCGGCGATCAGGGCCCCCAGGCTCATGGACAGACCGACCGCCTGCGCCGCGAGACCGGACGCCACCACGACCAGCAGGCTGGCGGCGACGAACATCTCCTGCCCCTGGCCCCGGGCGCGGGCCTTGGCCACCGAGCGGAACATGGGCCGCAGAACCAGCCGGCCGACGATCACCAGCACGGCCAGGCCCAGAGCGGCCGGGATCAGCGTCAGCAGCGCCGGCCGCAGCACCGTCGGATCGAACTCGCCCGCCGGCGTCGCGCCTTCAAGCGCGGTGGCCGCCAGAACCGTGACGGTGATCAGGATCGGTGCGACCGCCAGGTCCTGCGCCAGCAGAATGGAGAAGGTCGTGCGCCCCGCCGGGCCGGTCAGGCGTCCGCGCTCGGCCATCACCGGCATGACCACCGCCGTCGACGACAGGGCCAGCCCCATGCCCAGAACGGCGGCCGAGACCAGGGGCTGGCCCATCAGCATGAACAGGGCGACCAGTCCGGCGGTGCACGCCGCCATCTGGGTCATCCCCAGGCCGAAGACCAGCCGCCGCATGGCGCGCAGCCGCTCCCACGACAGTTCCAGCCCGATCATGAACAGCAGGAAGGCGACGCCGAGTTCGGACAGGGCGCGGATCTGGGCGGCGTCGTCGATGGTCAGCCAGGACAACCAGGGCGCGGTGGACGCCAGCCGCGCCAAACCGTCGGGGCCCAGCAGCACCCCCGCCGCCAGAAACCCGAGGATCGGGCTGATCTTCAGCCGGTTGAACAGAGGCACGACCACGCCGGCCGCGGCCAGAAAGACCACCAGATCCTTGTACTCGCCGCCGCCGTGCCCCGCCGCCATCGCCCCTCCGGTCAGAGCCTGATCGGTTGAGGTGGAATCGCTTCGCGATTCCACCGACGCCGTGAATCAGGCTCCCGCTAGCACCGCGACATCATGACCGGCCCGGCTCCGCTTGGACAGGCGCGCTCACGGCTTCATGACAATAATTTAAGGTGGCGGTCGGCCTGCCGGGCGTAGGGTCCGCGCCGAACCGTCCAGAACGACGGAACGGAGAGAGATGCCCCATGCGTAAGTCCCTGCTTCTGACGGTGGCCGCCTCGGCCGCCCTGATCGCCGGAACCCCGGCCCTGGCCCAGCAGCGCCACACGATCGACGACGGCCACGGCCACCAGTGCGTCGACGAGGCCTGCACGGTCTTCACCCTGTTCGACCCGGCCCTGTTCGAGGGCGGATCCTGGGAAGGGATCGAGGCGCCCAAGTACGGAACCTGGGGATTCGCGATCGACGGACGCGACCTGTCGGTCTCGGCCGGCGACAACTTCTTCATGCACGCCAACGGCACGGCCCTGAAGGCGATGGAGATCCCGTCGGACCGCACCTCCTACGGCTCCTTCGCCCTGCTGCGTGAGCTGTCGGACAACCGTCTTCGTTTCCTGCTGGACGAGCTGCTGGCCAATCCGAACCTGGCGGCCGGTTCCGACGAACTGAAGATGGCCGACCTCTATCGCTCCTACATGGACGTGGAGCGGATCGAGGCGCTGGACGGCCGGCCCATGCAGCCCTACCTGGCCGCCATCCGCGCCGCCGACGACCACGCCAAGATGGCCGCCTACATGGGCACGCTGCAGGGGCGCTTCGGCTCAGGCTTCTTCGGGGTCGGCATCGGCGACGACCAGAAAGACCCCAGCCGCTACACCACCTACGTCAGCCAGGCCGGCATCGGCCTGCCCAGCCGCGACTACTATCTGGACGCGGCCCGCTTCGGCGCGAAGAAGGCGCTGTACGAGGCCTACGTCGCCGACATGCTGGGCATGATCGGCTGGGAGAACCCGGCCGAGGCGGCCGCCGCCGTCGTCGCGCTCGAGACCCGGATCGCCGAGGCCCACTGGACGGTCGAGGAGAACCGCAACCGCGACAAGACCTACAATCCCTTCACTCCGACCGACCTCGCAGCCTATGCCCCCGGCTTCGACTGGGCGGCCTGGCTGGAACAGGCGGACCTGGGCGGCGTGACCACCGTGGTGGTGCGCCAGAACACCGCCATGCCCAAGATCGCCGCCATCTACGGCGAGACGCCGATCGAGGTGATCCAGGCGTGGCAGGCCTTCCACACCGTCGACGACATGGCGCCCTTCCTGTCGGCCCGCTTCTCGGACCGCCAGTGGCAGTTCCGCTCGCGCGATCTGGCCGGCCAGCCGGAGCAGCGCGCCCGCGACAAGCGCGCCGTCAGCTTCGCCGAGGGCACCATGGGCGAGGCGTTCGGCAAGCTGTACGTCGAGCGCTGGTTCCCGGCCCAATCCAAAATGATGATGGAGGAACTGGTCGCCAACCTGCGCGTGGCCCTGGCCGACCGCATCCGCCAGCTGGACTGGATGGGCGCCGAAACCAAGGAGCAGGCGCTCTACAAGCTCGACAACTTCACGGTGAAGGTCGGCTATCCCACGAAGTGGCGCGACTACTCCGCGCTGCAGGTCGACGCCGGCGATCTGGTCGGCAACGCCGAGCGGGCCGGGGAATTCCGCTGGAACTTCCAGGTCGGCCGGATGAACGGCCCGGTCGATCGCGACGAGTGGGGCATGACGCCCCAGACGGTCAACGCCTACTACAACTCGACCAAGAACGAGATCGTCTTCCCGGCCGCCATCCTGCAGCCGCCGTTCTTCGATCCGACGGCCGACCCGGCCGTGAACTACGGCGGCATCGGCGGCGTCATCGGCCACGAGATCGGCCACGGCTTCGACGACCAGGGCCGCAAGTCGGACGGCGACGGCGTGCTGCGCGACTGGTGGACGGCGCAGGACGCGTCCAACTTCACCGCCCGCGCCGACATGCTCGGGGCGCAGTACGCGACCTATGCCCCGCTGCCGGGTCACAATCTGAAGCCCAACCTGACCATGGGCGAAAACATCGGCGACCTGGCCGGCGTGACCCTGGGCATCGAGGGCTATCGCCGCTCGCTGGGCGGTCGCCCCTCGCCGGTGCTGGACGGCGTCACCGGCGACCAACGCGTCTTCTATGGCTGGGCCCAGGTCTGGCAGTCGAAATACCGCGACGACGCCATCATCAACCAGGTGGCCACCGGCCCGCACTCCCTGCCCGAGTATCGCGTGATCGGGCCGCTGCGGAACCTGGACGCCTGGTACGACGCCTTCGACGTCCAGCCGGGTTCGCGCTACTGGCTCGCCCCGGAAGACCGCGTCCGCCTCTGGTAGGGCCGCAGGGCTTCCAACGGACGGGGGCCGCCCTTCGGGGCGGCCCTTTTTCGTGACGCCGCCGGAACTGGGAGCCGGGCACGAAAAAGCCCGCCGCGGGGATCCTGCGGCGGGCCTTCTCGCTCTTGAGAGCGGACGTTTCCTCCCCGAAACGCCTCCGATGGCTGCAGGTCGCCCCGCGCCGTCGAGGTCTTCATGAAACCGCCATGATCCAGGCAAGTCAATCAATCGACGGGGGAAATCGGCCGTTTCCCTGACTGATCGTCGATAAGTCAGGAATCGACGACAAGGTTTCTCGACGTTTCTTCGATAATGCGGCGAAGCGTCGCGATCAGGTCGGTGCGCGGCACGGTGACCTGTCCTGGGCGTTCGGCCTTCCACGCGGCGTTGTCGGCCAGCGCGGCCGCCATGGCCCGGCCCGCGTCCAGATCCTTGACCGTGGCCATACCGTTCTCGATCTCGTCCCCGCCGAGGATGACGGCCGCCGGAGCGCCCCGGCGGTCGGCGTACTTCATCTGCGCCTTCAGCCCGGCCCGGCCCAGATAGACCTCGGCCGCAAGACCTGCGCGGCGGATTTCCGCGGCGCAGGCCAGGCCGTGGGTCATGCCTGCGTCGTCGAAGACGATCACCACCACCGGGCCGCGCGGCTCAGCAGGGGCCCGACCCGCCGCCCGCAGCGCGGCCGACAGGCGTGAAACGCCGAAACTGAAGCCCGTCGCCGGCACGGGCTCGCCGGTGAACCGCGCCACCAGGTCGTCGTAGCGCCCGCCCCCGCCGATGGAGCCGAACCGCACGGGCCGCCCCTTCTCGTCGGTGGTCTCCAGCAGCAGCTCGGCCTCGAACACGGCGGCGGTGTAGTATTCCAGGCCGCGCACGACGGTCGGGTCGAAGGTCACGGCGCCGGCCGGCGCGCCCAGCGCCGTCACCGAGGCGCCGATCCTCGCCAGGGACTCCAGCGCGGCTTCGCCCGCCGCGCCCAGGCCCCCGGCCGACGCCAGCCGGTCGATCCGGTCGGTCCAGCCGCCGGCCTGCTCGGCCTTCAGGAAGCCCTCGATCCGCTCGATCGCGCCCCCGCTCAGACTCGCGCCTTTCGTATAGTCGCCCGACTCGTCCAAACGCCCGGCGCCCAACAGATCACGCACCCCCTCCCAGCCCAGCCGGTCGTATTTGTCGACGGCGCGCAAGGCCGTCAGTCGCTGGCCCGCGTCGGTCACCCCGCCCTCGTCGAAGAGGCCGTCGAACAGGCGGCGGTCCGAGACGCGCAGAACGGCCTGCCCCTCGCCCAGGCCGGCGGCCGTCAGGCCCTCGCAGGCCATGGCCACGATCTCGGCGTCGCTCTCGGGCCGGTCCGAGCCGACGGTGTCGGCGTCGCACTGCATGAACTCCCGGAACCTGCCGGGCCCCGGCTTCTCGTTGCGCCATACCGGTCCGAAGGCGTAGCGGCGGAACGGCTTGGGCAGGGTCTGCCGGTGCTCGGCCGCGAATCGGGCCAGAGGCGCGGTGTGGTCGTAGCGCAGGGCCATCCACTGGTCGTCGTCGTCCTGAAGCGCGAACACGCCCGCGTTGGGACGGTCGGCGTCGGGCAGGAACTTGCCCAGGGCGTCGGCGTACTCGAACGCCGGGGTCTCCAGCGGTTCGAAGCCCCAGCGCTCATAGACCTCCGACACGCGCGCGATCAGGGCGCGTTCGGCCACGAGATCCCGGGCACGGCGGTCGGCGAAGCCGCGCGGCGCGCGCGCTTCCGGTCGGGGGGCGTCTGACGTCATGCGCGGCGCTTAAGCCAGGCGCCGCGCAAGAGCAATCAGGCGCCCCGCCGCAAGGGCACCATCCGGCCGTAGGTCAGACAGCGCCACAGCCACTCCAGCGGCCCCATGTTGAAGACGCTCAGCCACAGCGGCGACCAGATGATCTGGGCGACCCAGATCGCGCCCACGACCACCCACCACTGGGCCGGCCCGTGTTGGCCCATCAGCTTCAGGCCCCATGGCATGTAGTAGACCGTGGTCATGATCAGGGTCTGGGACAGGTAGTTGGTGAAGGCCATGCGTCCGACCGGGACGAAGATGCCCGTCACCGCCTTCAGCCCCCATTTCGACATCAGGATCAGGGCCGAGACGTAGAAGAGGGTGATCAGCGGGGCCGCGCCCGTCGCCGCGCCCGCCAGGCCGCCGGTCGGATCCTCGCCCTCCGGCGCGAAGGCCTTCTCCCAGCCCCAGAAGGCGGCGGCCGCCAGGTTCGCGCCGCCCAGGATCAGGATCGTCAGATAGACCCAGGTCGGCGACCGCCCCGTCAGGAAACCCGACTTGAACAAGCCCAGTCCCAGCATCATCAGCGGCACGGTGACGAAGATCAGGAAGGGGAAGAACAGGGCGGTTTGGAGCCACGCCTGGAGGTTCTGCGAGAGGGCGCCGACGTATCCGCTGAGATAGGCGTCGACGATCGCGGCAACCGCCTCAGGGCTCGCCTCGGGACGGCCTTGGGCCATCTTGGCCGCGAATTCCGCCGGCATGTTGGCCATGCCCCAAGAGGCCCCGCTCGCGACCAGGGCCCAAAGGACGGTGATCGAGCCGCCCACCCACAGCAGGCGGCGCGCGCTCCAGCTCCGGAAGAAAAGGAACAGGAAGCCGCAGTAGGCGTAGTGCAGCAGGATGTCGCCGTACCAGAAGGCCAGGCCATGGATCAGGCCGAAAAGGCCCAGCCACATCAGCCGGCGACGCAGAAGCGCGCCACGGTCCAGATCCGACCGCTCGCCGCCGATCAGGAAGACCGAGACCCCGAACAGCATGGTGAACAGGGTGCGCATCTTGTCGGCGAAGAAGACGTCGATGACCCACCAGCCGACCCGGTCGGCATAGGACAGGTCGATGGGCGGCGGTTCCTCCGTCATCATGACCAGGAAGGGCCAGGCGAAGACGACGGCGTTGACCGCGAGGATGCCCAGCACGGCCCAGCCGCGCAGCATGTCCAGGTTGCGGATGCGGTCCTTCTCGGCGATCGGGCCGAGGCGCGCGGGCTCGAGTGTCGTGTCGGTCATGGCTCCCCCCATGTCAGGTTGACAAGGACGCTTTACACTCGGAGCGGCGCTCCCGAAACTGAATTCGCCGTAATGCGCGTCAGGTGGCCGGCCGAAGGCCGAAGAGGCCCATGCTGCCCTGCCCGAAGTCCAGAACCACGGAGCGGAAGCGTCGCAGCAGATCCGCACCGATCAGAAGGGCGGGACCGTCCAGTCCCAGGACGTCGAAGGCGTGCAGATCGGAGAACAACAGGTCGGTGCGGCCGAGGTCGCGGGTCGAGAGCACGAGGCGTCGGGCCGATCCGATCAAGGCCTGGCGACTCTGACCGGTCACGCCGAAAACCTCGATGCGGGCGAGGCCCGGCGGCTCGACGCCGCCGCCCATGGCCCGCAGCAGGGCCATGTTGCCGATCGAGTACTGGGCTCCGGTGTCGACGAAGGCCTCGGTAGGCACCTCGTCGACCGCTGCGGCGGGCAGGATCAGCTGGCCGAACCGCCCGCGACGAGCCCGAGGAGTGCGCATCCGCGTGGCCGAGGAGAAGGTCGGACTGGACGGAAGGACGTCGCCGCCCGACGGGGTCAGCCGCACACGAAGCCCGCCGACGTCGAGGTCCAGCCGGAAACCGGACAGGACGTCCAGACCGATCAGACCGTCCGCGGCCAGAACCTCCCGAGGAAAGACGGGGCAGGTCAAGTCGTTGAAGCGCCGACCGCCGAAGGTCAGAAGCCGGATCCGGACCGTCGGGGCCAACTCGGCCGCGGTGATGCCATGCACCAGGACGGGGGGCCCGGCGGGAAGGTCGAGCGCCTGAGCCAGTTCCGCCGACACGGCGGTGCGGCCCGCGCCCGTGTCGAGCACCATGTTCCACCCGCCGCGTCCTTCGACGTCCACGGGCACGGCCATGCGGGTCAGAACGTTCGTCAGCAGTCGACTTTCGACCGAACCCGGCGTCGGCGGATCCTGAGCCCAGGCCGCGGCCGAAGCCGACGCCGCGACGGCGCCGATCAGCGTCCGGCGCGACATCTTCGCCATCAAATGCAAGCCGCGCCCTCCCCCGACGCCGTCGACGCTCACAGATTAGGCACGCGGGTGAGCGGACGCATAGGCCTCCAGAAGGCGGGCGGCGTCGACCGCCGTGTATTTCTGCGTCGTCGACAGGCCGGCGTGGCCCAACAACGTCTGGATCGACCGCAGGTCGGCCCCCGCGCCCAGCAGATGGGTGGCGAAGCTGTGCCGGAGGGCGTGCGGCGTGGTGGAGGCGGGCAATCCCAGCCGCCCACGCAGCCTCTGAACCGTCGCCTGGACGTGGCGCGGCGTCAGCGGACCGCCCCGCTTCGCCCGGAACAACGGGTGATCCGGCGCCGCCGGGAACGGGTTCAGCGCCCGCCAATCCTCCACCGCCTGCCGCACCGCCGCCAGCACCGGAACCAGCCGCGTCTTGCCCCCCTTGCCGGTGACCCGCAGCGACTCCGCCAAGGGGGCGTCGCCTTCCGTCAGCGCCAGCGCCTCGGAAATCCGCAGACCGCAACCGTACAGCAGCGTCAGGACGGCCCGGTCCCGCGCCGCCTCCCAAGGTTCCAGGTCGACGTCCGCCTCCGGCTCTTCCAGCAAGGCCAGCGCCTGCGCCTCCGCGACCGGCCGCGGCAGCGTGGGTTTGGGGCGTGGCCCGCGTACCAGCGCCAGTTGCGGACTGGCGACGGCCAGCCGCCGCTCCAGAAATCTGTGAAAGCCCCGGATCGCCGCCAGCGCCTGCGCCAGACTGCGCGCCGACAGGGGATTGTCGCCGCCGCGCCGCTCGGCCAGGTGCGCCCTCAGCTCCGCCGCCTCGACGCCCGACAGATCGCCCAGAGCCTGCGGCCCGCCGCGATGCCGCCCCAGAAACCCGATCCAGTTCCGCCCCGCATGGCCATAGGCCTCCAGCGTGCGCGGCGAGGCCCGGCGCTCGTGGGCCAGCCAGTCCAGCCAGGCCCTGAGCGCGTCGTCTGCGGTCATGCGTCGATCGCCGGCCACCGTTCCGCCATGCGCTCCACCACCCGCGCCACGAAGGCCGCCAGTTCACAGCCCATGGCCGGGTGGAATCCCTCCGGGTCGGGCGAGCCGAAGGCGACGATGCCGGCCCGCGGCGCCTGGCCCGGCGTGATCGCCGGCGCCATGCGGATCAGGGCGACGGAGGCCACCGCCTCCTCCGTCTGGCCGAACAGGTTCAGCCCGTCGAAATTCGGCCCCAGCCAGTGCAGGCCGTCCTCGCCGACCAGTGCGTCCACCCGCCCGGGCTCCAGCGCCTTCCAGCCGAACGGCACGGCGCCGGGCTTCTCCAGCCCCACCGCCGCGCCCGCCAGGCCGAACCGCCCCTGCGCCGTGGCGTCCAGCCGTCGCGCGAGGTCCGAGTTCGATCGCGCCTCCATCAGGTCCAGCGCCGCCACGTGGGTCTGCGTCTGGGCGGCGAAGTTCGCCCGCGCCACCGCTTCGATGCGCTTGCGCGCGTCGGTCTCGCGCTCGACCTCGGCCTCCAGCCGGGTCAGGGCCGCCGGGGCGAAGTCGACCACGTTCGGGCCGTGCGGGCGCAGGCCCAGCTCCTCCAGCAGCGCTCTGTCAGCGGCCAGCAGCTCGCCGTGACCCTGCAGCCAGCCGCGCACCTGCGGCCAGTGCAGGCCCGGCTGGTCGGCGAACAGGTCGAGGGATTCTGCCGTCACGCACGCGCTCCCGCCGGGAGCGCCGGCGTCAAATCACAGGATGGACTGACCGGTCTTGCCCCAGTCCGCCAGGAAGGCATCCAACCCCTTGTCGGTTAACGGGTGTTTGACCAAGGCCTTGAACGTCTCGGGCGGCAGGGTCGCCGCGTCCGCGCCGGCCAGCGCGGCCGCCGACACATGGCCCGCGTTGCGCAGGCTGGCGGCCAGGATCTCGGTCTCGAACCCGTGGATGTCGTACAGCGTCCGGATCTCCTCCAGCAGGCCGATCCCGTCGGCGCCGTGGTCTTCCAGCCGCCCCACGAACGGCGAGACGAAGGTCGCGCCCGCCTTGGCCGCCAGCAGCGCCTGCGCCGCCGAGAAGCACAGGGTGACGTTGGTCCGGATGCCCGTGTCCGCGAAGGCGCGGGCGGCGCGCAGCCCGTCGGTCGTCAGCGGCAGCTTCACCACCACGTTCGGGGCGATGGCGGCCAGCTTGTCGCCCTCGCGCACCATGGTCTCGAAATCGGTCGCCACGGCCTCGGCCGAGATCGGCCCCTCGACCAGGGCGCAGATTTCGGCGATGACCTCGGCGATGTTGCGACCGGACTTGGCGATCAGCGACGGATTGGTGGTCACGCCGTCCACCATGCCGGTGGGGACCATGTCCTTGATGACGGCGACGTCTGCGGTGTCGAGGAAGAGTTTCATGGGCGGCTCCTTAGCCGACCGGCCCCGCCCATGAAAGTCGCCTCCGTCCTCGTCCCCCTGCCGGTGGGCGAAGCCTTCGACTACGCCGTTCCCGACGATCTGGAGCTGGCGCGCGGCGATCAGGTCGCAGTGCCGCTGGGGCCCCGACTGCTGCGCGGCCTCGTTTCGGAGACGCACGAGGTCACCGGTTCGAACCGCAAGCTGAAGTCGGTCGACGCCCGGCTGGACGACCCGCCCCTGCCGGCCGGAACCATGGACTTCGTCGAGTGGGCCGCGCGCTGGACCCTGTCGCCGCCCGGCGAGATGGCGGCCATGGCGCTGAAGGGCCTGCGCGCGCCCGAGCCGAAGCCGACGGTGAAGCTGGTGCGCGATCCGACCGTCGAGCCTCAGCGCGCCACCGCCGCGCGCACCGCCGTTCTGGCCGCCGCGACCGGACCGCTGACCGCCGCTGACCTCGCCCGAGCCGCCGGCGTCTCGGCCGGCGTGATCAAGGGACTGGTCGATGAGGGCGTGCTGGCCCGCGTCGAGGCGCCCGCCGCGACGGACTTCCCCGTCCCCGAGCCAGCCCACGCCCCGTCCGACCTGAATGCGGACCAGTCCGCCGCGGCGGACGCTCTGGGAGCCGCGGTCGAGACCGGCGGCTTCCAACCCTTCCTGCTGGACGGCGTCACCGGCTCGGGCAAGACCGAGGCCTATCTGGAGGCCGCCGCCCGCGCCCTGGCCCATGACCCGACGGCCCAGGTGCTGATCCTCCTGCCCGAGATCGCGCTGACTCAAGCGTTGATCCAAAGGGTCGCGGCCCGCTTCGGCGCCGCCCCGGCGGAGTGGCATTCCGGCGTTTCCGGCCCCAGACGGCGTCAGGTGTGGCAGGGCGTCGTCTCAGGCCGCGCCCGGATCGTCGTCGGCGCCCGCTCCGCCCTGTTCTTGCCGTTCCCCAATCTGCGCCTGATCGTCGTCGATGAGGAACACGACGGCTCGTTCAAGCAGGAGGACGGCCTCGTCTATCACGGCCGCGACCTGGCCGTGGCCAGAGCCATGATCGAGGGCGCGACCGTCGTCCTCGCCTCCGCCACCCCGTCGCTGGAGACCTTGGCGAACGCCCGGGCCGGCCGGTACGGCTGGCTGCGGCTCAAGGCCCGGCACGGCGCGGCGGTGCTGCCCACGCTGGAACTTCTGGACCTGCGCGCGGACCCGCCCGAGCGCGACCGCTGGCTGTCGCCACGCCTCGTCGCCGACATGGCCGACGTCTTCGCTCGCGGCGAACAGACCCTGCTGTTCCTCAACCGGCGCGGTTACGCCCCCGTGGTCCTGTGCCGCGCCTGCGGTCACCGCCTTACCGCGCCCGACACCGACAGCTGGCTGGTGGAGCACCGCTACACCGGCCGGCTGGTCTGCCACCTGACCGGCTTCTCGATGCCCAGGCCCGCCCGCTGTCCGGAATGCGGCGCGGCCGACAGCCTGACCCCCGTCGGCCCCGGCGTGGAGCGGGTGGAGGAGGAGGTGCGGTCCCTGTTCCCGCAGGCGCGGACCGCCGTCTTCAGCTCCGACACCGCGCCCGACGCGGGCGCCGCGCGCAACCTGATCCGCCGCATGCAGGACGGCGAGATCGACGTCCTGGTGGCCACCCAGGCGGCCGCCAAGGGCCACAACTTCCCGCGCCTGACGCTGGTCGGCGTGGTCGACGCCGATCTCGGCCTGCGCGGCGGCGACCTGCGCGCGGCCGAGCGCACCTTTCAACTGTTGATGCAGGCGACCGGACGCGCCGGACGCGCCGACCGGCCCGGGCGCGCCCTGCTGCAGACCTGGACGCCCGAGCATCCGGTGCTCCAGACCCTCGTCGCAGGCGACCGAGACGCCTTCGTCGAGGCGGAGCTGGCCGAGCGCGAGGCCGCCGGCCTGCCCCCCTTCGGACGGCTGGCGGCGCTGATCCTGTCGGGCGAGAAGGCGGACGCGGTGGACAAGGCCGCGGGCCTGCTCGCCGGGTCGATCCCCAACGCCGAACGGCTCGAGGTCTACGGCCCCGCCGACGCGCCGCTGGCGCTGGTGCGCGGCCGCCGCCGCAAACGCCTGCTGGTCCGCGCCGACCGCGACGTCGACCTGCAGGGCTTCCTGCGCGCCTGGCTGGCGCGGGCGAAGCTGCCGTCCAGCGTGCGGCTGACGGTCGACGTCGACCCGTACAGCTTCCTCTAGCGGATCGTCTCCAGCACGCCGCGCGCGTCATAGACGGCGGCGCGTTCCGGCGCCGGGCCTCGCCCGGTGACGATCTCCAGCGTGGTCGTGGTCGGGGCCGGACCGCTGAAGTTGAGGCCCACGCCCACGCCGACGCCCGAGGACGAAAACCCGCCGTATCGGCCCGTGCCCGCGCCGACGGACAGGGAGGGCCGGATGCCGCCCGCGGAGTCCGGCCGCCCGTCGGTGTAGCGCTGCGTCACCTCGAACCAGTCGTCGCCGTTGGCCACCGTCAGCTCCGCCGCCCGGCGCAAGGCGAGGTCGGCCACCGGGCCGGGCGCGCCGACGCCGGAATAAGTCACGCGCCAACGGTTCGTCTCGATCCGCTGCTCGGCATAGCCCTGACCGCCCGATCCCGTCTGGGGGCCGTAAGGCGCGAGCGAGGCGCAGGCGGTGAGAGCCAGCGCGGCGGCGGACAGGGTCAGGATGCGGAACATGGCGGGTCTCCTCGGCGAAACAGCGCTCAGGTCAGGTCTTGCGTTCCCAGACCGGCGGCTTGGGTCAGGCGCAAGAAGTCCTCCGGCGGCGGGGCCGACACCGTGCGGTCTCCGCCCTCCGGATGGGGAAAGGTCAGCTTCCACGCGTGGAGCATGAGGCGCGGCGCGGGGGCCCCGGCCAGCGTCAGCGCGCCGCCGTAGCGCGCGTCCCCGACCAGGGCCCGGCCGATCGAGGCCATGTGCACCCGCAGCTGGTGCATGCGGCCGGTCAGGGGGCTGAGCTCGACCAGGGCCGCGTCGTCGGCCGCCGAAAGGGTGCGGTAGAGACTGGTGGAGGCCTGGGCGCCGGGTTCGTCGAGGGCGGCGACCCGCATATGGCTTTCGCGGCCGATCTCCGTGCGCAGGAGCGGCGTTTCGATGCGGCCGGAGCGCGGCTCGGGCGCGCCGGAGACCAGGGCGAGGTAGGTCTTCTTCAGCTTGTGCGCCTGGATCGCCTTGCCGAGGAAGCCCGCCGCCGGCTTGGTCTTCGCCGCGAGGATGACGCCGGAGGTGTCGCGGTCCAGCCGGTGCACCAGCTCGGGCCGCTTGCCGTTCGACCGGGCGAAGGCCCACAGCAGGTCGTCCAGCGTATGGGCGCGCACCCGCCCGCCCTGGCTGGACAGGCCCGCGGGCTTGTTCAGGACCAGCACGTGGGCGTCCTCCTGGAGGACGCACGACCGGACGGCGGCGATCTCTTCCGGCGTGAGCGCGGCGGGCTGGCGGGGAGCTTTCACCCCCCGGCCGTTAGCGCAGCACGCCCTTCTTGCCCATGGTCCAGGCGTACCAGGTGAAGAAGGCGCAGCCCGCGGCGATGACGCCGTTCATGACGTAGATCATCGGCGTCGCCACCTTCTGACCGTCCTGCATCATATAGCCCATCATCTCGCCCGCTCCGGCGACGACGTAGGTGTGGAAAAGGCTGAACAGGAAGGCGGCGAAGGACAGGCCGAAGACGGGAAAGGCCAGCCGACGGCGCAGCAGCAGAAGCAGCGACCCCAGCAGGGCGCCCCACACCCCGACGGCCCAGACCGCCGTCATCCAGGTCGGAAAGGCCTCATAGTAGGCCATCTGCTCGGGCGTCATGCCCATTTTCGTCAGGTACTCGGCCCCGCCGGTCATGCTCATCACATAGTCGTAGGCGCCGTAGCCGTTCCAAAGCACGGCGATCGCCCCAACCACCCACAGGTGCCACGGCGTCTTCACGGTCATGTCGGTCATCTTTCCCTCCCCAAGGTCGACCGGGAACGAGCCTGCGCCCGGAACGCGCCAATGGCAACGCTTTGGCGAATGCCGCGTGCGCCGCTAAACAGCGCCCATGACCGCGCCCCGACTGTTCATCGACGCCGACGCCTGCCCGGTGAAGGCCGAGGCCTTTCGCGTGGCCGAGCGGTGCGGTCTGCACGTCTTCGTGGTGTCCAACGGCTGGATCCAGCTGCCCCGCGCGGCCTTCATCGAACAGGTGGTGGTCGACGCCGGGCCGGACGTGGCCGACGACTGGATCGCGGAGCGTGTCGGGCCGGCCGACGTGGTGGTGACGTCCGACATCCCGCTGGCCGAGCGCTGCCTGGCGGGGGGCGCCCAGGCGATCAGGCCCAACGGCGACGCCTTCACCGCCGACTCCATCGGGTCGGCCCTGGCCGGGCGCATGGTGGGCGAGCACCTGAGGTCCATGGGCGTGGCCACGAGCGGGCCGCCGCCCTTCGGCCCGAAGGACCGATCGAACTTCCTGCAGGCGCTGGACCGCGCGGTGGCAGTGGCGCGGCGTCGCGCGGCCGGATGAACGCCCGCTCACGTTTCCGTCATCGTTTCGACGCATCGGTGCGTTCACTGTCCGGGCGAACGACGGTGTCATCCGTCGCGCCCGGCGGCTAGACCCCGATCGGCTGAGGAGGAATCGCTTCGCGATTCCGCCGATGTCGTGAATCGGGGTCCAGCATAAACCTGGGGTCTGATTCACCGCATCGTCGAAGCGCGAAGCGCTTCAACTCAGGCGGATCAGACCCTAGGGTCGATCGGGGCACTTCAGAGGGCGGCGATGGCGCGGTTCGGGTTGGACGGCTGGCGAGGTCAGGGCGGAGGCGGCGCGACGCGCACCCCGTTGCAGAAGGCCCTCTACTGGGGCGGCGTGCTGGCCGTCTGGGGGGTGATCTTCCTGGTCGCCTTCTTCGCCGTGTTCGCGCGCGGTCTGCCCGACACCTCGACGCTCTATGAAGTCGATCGCCAGCCCTCGATCACCTATCTGGACCGCAACGGCGCCCTGATCGCGGTGCGGGGCACCCAGCAGGCGCCGCCAGCCGACCTGAACGCCCTGCCGGACTATGTGCCCGCCGCCTTCATCGCCATCGAGGACCAGCGCTTCCGCTGGCACCCCGGCTTCGACCCCGTCGGCATGGTGCGGGCCATGGTCGCCAACATGCGGGCCGGCCGTGTGGTCCAGGGCGGCTCGACCATCACCCAGCAACTGGCCAAGAACCTGTTTCTGACGCCCGACCAGACCCTGCGCCGCAAGGTGCAGGAGCTGATGCTGGCGGTGTGGCTGGAGATGAAATTCTCCAAGGACGAGATCCTGGCCCTCTATCTGAACCGCGTCTATTTCGGCGCCGGCGCCTATGGCATCGAGGCGGCGTCCCAGCGCTATTTCGACAAGTCGGCCAAGGATCTGACGGTGGGCGAGGCGGCGCTGCTGGCGGGCCTGCTGAAGGCCCCGTCGCGCTACTCGCCCGTGTCCGAAAGCGAGCGCGCGGCGACCCGCGCCACCGTCGTTCTGGACGAGATGGAAGAAAGCGGCGTCATCACCGCCGATCAGCGCGCCGCCGCCGTGCTGGAGCCGGTGCGCGTGTCGCGGACGCTGGCGACCCAGCACGCCCAGTATTTCATCGACTGGCTGGACGCCGAGGTGCGCACCCTGATCGGCGACGATCCGGGCGAGGATCTGATCGTCGAGACGACGCTGGACTTGACGCTGCAGACCTCCGCCGAACGGGCCGTGCGGCGCATCCTGGAGCGCGACCGGTCCAAGGGCGTGCAGCAGGCCGCGCTGGTGGCCGTGGACGGCGACGGCCGGGTGCGCGCCATGATCGGTGGGGCCAGCTATGCCGACAGCCAGTTCAACCGGGCCGTCGACGCCCGGCGCCAGGCGGGGTCGGCGTTCAAGCCCTTCGTCTATCTGACCGCGCTGGAGGCCGGCTACACGCCCGAGACGCCGGTGGTGGACGAGCCGATCCGCATCGGCAGCTGGTCGCCGCGCAACTATTCGGGCGGATTCGCAGGACGCATGAACCTGTCCAGCGCCGTGGCCCAGTCGACCAACACGGTCGCGGTGCGCCTGGCCGACACCCTGGGCCGCGATCAGGTGGCGCGCACCGCGCGGCGCCTGGGCATCGAGAGCCGGGTGGGCCTGGAGCCGGCCATGGCGCTTGGCGCCGTCGAGGTCAGCCCGCTGGAGATGGCCCAGGCCTATGCCCCCTTCGCCAACGGCGGCAAGCGGGTGGAGGCCTATGGCATCACCCGCATCCGCACGCCCAAGGGGCGTGTGATCTATCAGCGCGGGGCCCGCGACGTGGGGGCGGTGCAGGCGATCTCCAACCCGCCGCTCTATTACATGAACCAGATGATGCGCGGCGTGATCACCGGCGGCACGGCGCGCTCGGTCGCCATCTCCGGCCGAGACCTGGCCGGCAAGACCGGCACCACCAGCGACTACAAGGACGCCTGGTTCGTCGGCTACACCGGCGGCTTCGTCACCGCCGTCTGGGTCGGCAAGGACGACAACACCGCCATGCGCGGCGTCACCGGCGGCGCGGCCCCGGCGGCGATCTGGAAAGGCTTCATGGAGGCGGCCCTTCCGCGCCTGAACGCCCCCCGGATTCCCGACGGCCCCCCCATGCCCGAGGGCTGGGTCCCGCCCGACCCCATGGGCGAGCTGATGGAGTCCATCGTCGATCCCTTCGCCGAGGGCGAGGAACTGGTCACCGGCGCCGAGGTCGAGCGCGACGCGCCCGAACCGACCGCCCCGCCCGTCGACCGCCCCGTGGTCCGCCCCACCGCGCCCCAGCCTGTCGATCCGCGACGCCCCGAGACGACGCCGCCGCCGGAGAAGAAGAGCGAGCCGCTGTTTTTCTGAGTCTTCCTTCTCCCTTTGCGGGAGAAGGATTCGTATCTCAGCCCACCGCGTGCAGGGCCGCGCCATGGTCGCGCAGCCATTTGCGGAAGGGCCGGTGGTCGCCGATCAGCCGCTGCACCACCGCCCAATAGGCCGGGCTGTGGTCGGCGTGGACCAGGTGCGCCACCTCGTGGGCGGCGAGGTAGTCCAGCACCGCCTCCGGCGCCATGACCACGCGCCAGCTGTAGCGGATGGTCCGGTTGTGCGGGCTGCACGAGCCCCAGCGGGTGCGGGAGTCGGTGATCGACAGCCGGACCGGCGCCTGACCCAGGGCCGCGCGGTGAACCTCCGTGCGCTCCGTCAGGCGACGGCGCGCCTCGGCTTTCAGGAAGTTCAGCACGCGGCGGGAGAAGGCCTCGCCCTCTCCGCCCGCGCGGATCGCCGCGCCGGCCTCGGTCTCGACCAGACGGGCGGCGGCCGCGGTCCCGGTGGCCTCCAGCCGCACGGCGCGGCCGGCCAGCAGGATCTCCTGACCGGGCGCCAGCGGCGCGGCGTCAGGCCGCGCGGCCAGCCGTTCGGCGATCCACAGGGCCCGGCTGCGGGCGAAATCCACGGCCTGGGGCAGGGTGCGCACGGACGGGGCGATCACCACCGCCTCGCCCGCCCGGCCGTCGATGCGCACCGACAGGCGACGCGCCCGGCGGTTGACCGACAGGCGCAGGGTCAGCGGCGCGCCGCCGCCCGGCCGCTCAAGCCGCAGCCGCGCGCCGTCCTGGAACTGCGTCATGGAGGGCCTGATTGCGGGCGATGAAGTCGCGCACGCGGGGATAGATGTCGTCGCGGAAACGGCGACCGTTGAAGACGCCGTAGTGGCCGACGTCGGGGTTGACGTACAGCTCGCGCCGGTCGTCGGGGATCGAGGTGCACAGGCCGTGCGCCGCCTGGGTCTGGCCGACGCCGGAGATGTCGTCCTTCTCGCCCTCGACCGTCATCAGGCCGACGTCCGCGATCGCCGTCAGATCGACGCGCCGCCCGCGATGGTCCAGGAGGCCCCGGGCCAGCAGGTGCTGCTGGAAGACGATGTCGATGGTCTGGAGATAGAACTCCTCGGTCAGGTCCAGCACCGAGAGATATTCGTCATAGAATTCCGCGTGCTTCTCGGCCGCGTCGCCGTCGCCTCGGACCAGGTTGGCGAAATAGTCCTGATGCGCGTCGCGGTGCCGATCCTCGTTCATCGACATGAAGCTGTAGAGCTGGACGAAGCCCGGATAGACCCGCCGCCCGGCCCCCGGATAGGGCAGGGGCACGGTGTGGATCATGTTCGACCGGAACCAGGTGAAGGGCTTCTGCTCGGCCAGCTGGTTGGTCGCGGTCGGCGACAGGCGCGCGTCGATCGGCGAGCCCATGAAGGTCATGGAGGCCGGGCGGTTCGGATCGCCGTCCATGGCCATGACGGCGACGGCCGCCAGCACCGGCGGCCCGGGCTGGCACACGCCGACGACGTGCGCGCCCGGCCCGACCCTGGCCAGCATGGTCCGCACGTGATCCACGTAATCGAAGAAGTCGAAGCGTCCTTCCAGCATCGGCACCTGACGGGCGTTGACCCAGTCGGTGACGTAGACGTCGCAGTCCTGGATGAAGGCCTCGACGGTGCCGCGCAGCAGGGTGGCGTAATGGCCCGACAGGGGCGCCACGATCAGCACCGCCGGAGCGTCCGCCGGCTTGCCTGCGCGGCGCAGGTCGGCGGGATTGCGGGCGAAGCGGATCAGCCGGCACCACGGCGAGGACCACACCGTCTCCTCGACCGTGCGCACGTCCACGCCGTTCACCGAAACGACGTCCAGACCCCAGGCCGGTTTGCCGTAGCGGCGCGTCAGACCCTCGAACACCTCCGCCGCGGCCGCGGCCGAGCGCGCCATGAGCGTGTCGGCGGCCGGGTTGAACGGGTGGGTCCAGAAGGTCTTGGCGGCCTGGGCCCCCAGACGGAACGGCGTCGCCCCGTAATAGGCGAGCTCGTGAAGCGTATACAGCATGCGAATCCTGAAGGCGGCCCGCCCGATGCGGCAGGGCAGCATAGAACGCCCCGCACTGCAAAAGGATTATCGGTGGACGCCCATCGGCTGGGTCGGCGTCTCCGCCAGCGAAAGCAGGGTCGGGGCGTCGGTCAGCGCCGGAAGGCCTGAGCGTCCCCTGAGGTCGTTGATCCGGCGACGACGACGCTCCGCTCGGGCGAGGCGCGCGGGATCTGACAGATCGACCCCTCCATAGACCCGCGCCACGATCACCTCCCATGCCTGGGCGGTCTTGTCGGCGAACAGCGGGCTCCAGATCGGTCCGGTCGGTTCCTCCATCTCAGGCCGTGGCTCGGGCTGGAGGAAGGTCTGGGCCAGGCGGTCGTGCGCGATCTGGAGCCCGATTCCTTCGATTTCGCTGGCCTCGGCGTCGGCCAGGATTTCGTCCCCCGTCAGGACGCCGCGCGCGATCATGTCGGCGACGTCGCCGAACTCGTTCACGGCGTTCGCCCAGGCGATGTGATGGTCCAGCAGCAGCCTGACCTGGTCCGGTCCGAGAATCGGCATCACGGTCTGCAGGGCGTTCTCGGCTCTGGCCACGTGCTCTCGGGCCGCGTCGCACAGCTTGAACAGGGCGAAGGCCAGCTCGTCGGCCTTCTTGTCCGACCGGTCTTCCATGGCGTCGAGGGCCAGAATCGCCACGCCCTGCAGGCGCGAGCCCAGCTCGAGCACCTTGAGATAACTCAGCATGATCCGCCCCAAGGCGACCCGCCGCGTCGGCCTCCAGCGCCGGTCCGTCCACTTCTCGATCACCCAGGGCAGCAGCAGGGTGAGCAGCAGCACGTCGGCCGCGAGAAACGGCAACCCTGCGACGACGTTAAGCCAGAAGTCGTCCGGGTTGGACGTCACCAGTTGAAAGAGCCAGAACATCCGTCCTCCGTCGCCAGTCGGGCACGCCTCTTGGCGCTTCCGATGGATGGCGAGCGTTCGCCGAACCGTCAAATGCCGGCCGGCCCTCCACTGGACACGGGGGTGTGGCGCGTGAAGATGTCCGGCATGCCCGACAGCCGAACGCCCGAGCCCGACTTCGCCCCAGATCCCGCCTTCACGGCCGGATCTCTCGCGGCGGCGGAATGGCCGTTGTGCCATGTGCGGTTACAGACGGACGCGCGGTTTCCCTGGCTGATCCTGCTGCCCCGGCGCGCCGGGCTGATCGAGATCGAAGACCTGACCCCGGCCGAGCGCGCTCTGTTGATCGAGGAGACGGTGCGGGCCGGGCAGGTCGTGCGGGCGCTGGGTGAGGCCCAAGGTCGCTCGGTGGAGAAGCTGAACGTCGCGGCGCTGGGCAACGTCACGCGTCAGCTGCACGTGCACGTGGTCGGGCGGCGCCGCGACGACGGTCTGTGGCCCGATCCCGTGTGGGGACGCGGTGCCGCGACGCCTCTGGTCGATCCGGCACGGGCGCTGGAGATCGTCCGGGCGGGCTAGCGGGCCAGACGCACGGCCCGTCGGCGGTCGTCCGCCCCCACGAAGGCGCCGGACCAGCCTTCCTCGGACCACGCCAGCTCAAGACGGCCGCCGCCTTCCAGCGCTAGAGCAAGCCGATCTGGATCGCGGCCCAGCGTGGAGACGCCGCCCCGGTCGGCGCCCTCCGCCTCGCGCCACGCCCCCTCGACCGGCAGGCCGACGCCGGGATCGGACAGGACGAGGCGCATCAGCGGCCGGCCGCGCTCGTCGACGACCGACCACCGGCCGTCCATCGGACCGGCCAGGGCGTCCATGCTGAGCTCGGCGGAGGCGACGCCTTGGGCGTAGGCGGTTTCGGCGGTCGCCGGTTCGGCCTCGTACTGGCCGCCGTAGGCGTCCACAGTGACCGGCGCGGCGATCGGCGCGCGGCTCGGACGCGCGGCGGCGTCGCCCTGGGCCGTCTCGCGGCCGAAGTCGGAGGGCGGTTCGAACGGCCGCACCGGCGGCGGCGCATAGGCGGGCACGGGTTCGGGCGCCGGCGGCGGGTCCTGGGCGACCAGGCCCGAGAGCGAAACGGCGGCGGCCAGCGCGGCGAACATCCTCGCAAACTGACCCGGATCGGCCGAAATCGGCAAGTCCGGGCATCGGCCACGCGCATTCTTGCCGCAGTGCGGGAGCCTTCGTTGACGCCCGCCGCGACCATGACCTAAAGCCAGTGCCGATCGGCGCGAAATCCCCGCGTCAACTGAGAATTGTTCGCATGTCGAAGCCCTCTCCGAACGGCGCGGCGGCGGAGGACCAGACGGGTCGCTTCGTCGTCCAGCCGAACGGCCGCGTCCGCCCCCTGTCCCCCCACCTGCAGGTCTGGCGCTTCCACCTGACGATGCTGGGGTCGATCCTGAACCGCGGCGCCGCCGTCGCCATGTCGGTGGGGATCCTGTTCGTCGTGGCCTGGTTGGGCGCCCTGGCGTTCGGGCCCGAGGCGCATGAGGCGTTCGCCTCCGTGATGGGATCGCCGTTCGGCCTGCTGATCTGGTTCGGCCTGACGCTGGCGGGTGCCTATCACCTGACCGCGGGCGTGCGGCACCTGATCTGGGACGCCGGCGCGGGCCTGTCTCCGAAGGCGGCGACCACCCTGACCGCCGTCAGCCTGATCGCCGCGGCCGTCATCGCCGTCGGCTTCTTCGCCGCCCTGTTCGCCGCCGGAAAGGTGACCCTGTGAGCCGCGTCGACAAGGCCTTCCGCAAGGGGGTGAAGGTGTCCGAGCGCCACGGCGCCGGCGAATGGACGGCCGAGCGGCTGTCGTCGCTGGTTCTGATCCCGCTGACGCTGTGGGGCCTGTGGAGCGCCTGGACCGTCGCGGGCGCGGGCTACGACGGCGCCGTCGCCTGGCTGGGGCGGCCGGTGAACGCGGCGATCCTGGCCGGCCTGCTGCTGATCGGCCTGTGGCACACGCGCATGGGCCTTCAGGTCGTGGTCGACGACTACATCCACCGCCCCTCCAGCCGCACCCTGCTGCTGGGCCTGATCTCTCTGGTCTGCCTGACGCTGGCGGCCGCCGGGGTCTTCTTCATCGTGCGCCTGGCCGTGGGGTCCGCCCCTCTGCCGGCCGGCTTCGGGATCTGACCGTCTGATGAGCGCCTACCAGTTCGTCGATCACGCCTATGACGTCGTCGTCGTCGGAGCCGGCGGCTCCGGGCTTCGTGCGGCCTTGGGCGCGGCGCAAGCCGGCCTGAAGGTCGCCTGCGTCACCAAGGTGTTCCCGACCCGCAGCCACACCGTCGCGGCCCAGGGCGGCATCTCCGCCAGCCTCGGCAACATGGGCGAGGACAGCTGGCAGTGGCACATGTACGACACCGTCAAGGGGTCGGACTGGCTGGGCGACCAGGACGCCATCGAGTACCTGGTCCGCGAGGCGCCCAGGGCGGTCTATGAGCTGGAGCACTGGGGCGTGCCCTTCTCGCGCACCGAGGACGGCAAGATCTATCAGCGCGCCTTCGGCGGCATGACGCGCAACTTCGGCGAAGGCCCGGTCCAGCGCACCTGCGCCGCCGCCGACCGCACCGGCCACGCCATGCTGCACACCCTGTACGGACAGTCGGTGCGGCGCGAGGTGGAGTTCTTCATCGAATACTTCGCGTTGGACCTGATCATGCAGGACGGCGCCTGCACCGGCGTGACGGCGTGGAAGCTGGACGACGGCGCCCTGCACCGATTCCGCGCCAAGCTGGTGATCCTGGCCACCGGCGGCTACGGCCGGGCCTATTTCTCGGCCACCAGCGCCCACACCTGCACCGGCGACGGCAACGCCATGGTCCTGCGCGCCGGCCTGCCGTGCCAGGACATGGAGTTCGTCCAGTTCCACCCGACCGGCATCTACGGCGCCGGCTGCCTGATCACCGAGGGCGCGCGCGGCGAGGGCGGCTACCTGACCAACTCCGAGGGCGAGCGGTTCATGGAACGCTATGCCCCCAACGCCAAGGATCTGGCCTCGCGCGACGTCGTCTCGCGCTCCATGACCATCGAGATCCGCGAGGGGCGCGGCGTGGGCCCGAACAAGGACCACATCTTCCTGCACCTGGATCACCTCGACCCGAAGATCCTGCACGAGCGCCTGCCCGGCATCTCCGAAAGCGCCAAGATCTTCGCCGGGGTGGACGTGACGAAGCAGCCGATCCCGGTGCTGCCGACGGTGCACTACAACATGGGCGGCATCCCCACGAACTATCACGGCGAGGTGCTGACCAAGCGCGACGGCAACCCCGACGCCGTGGTGCCCGGCCTGATGGCGGTGGGCGAGGCGGCCTGCGTGTCGGTGCACGGCGCCAACCGCCTGGGCTCCAACTCGCTGATCGACCTCGTCGTCTTCGGCCGCGCCGCAGGGCTGCGCGCCGGCGAGATCGTGGACAAGGGCTCCGCCGTGCCGGACGCGCCGGCGTCGGCCACCGACGGCCACCTGGCCCGTTTCGACCGCTTCCGAAACGCCGCCGGCTCGACGCCCACGGCCGAGCTGCGGATCCAGATGCAGCGCGCCATGCAGTCGGACGCGGCGGTGTTCCGCACCGGCAAGACGCTTCAGGAAGGCGTGGACAAGCTGCGCGCCATCGACGCGGCGGGCGTCGACATCAAGACGACCGACCGCGGCCTGATCTGGAACACCGACCTGGTCGAGACGCTGGAATACGACAACCTGATCGCCCAGGCCCTGGTCACCATCGAGGGCGCGCTGAACCGCAAGGAATCCCGCGGCGCCCATGCGCGGGAGGACTATCCGGACCGCGACGATCAGAACTGGATGAAGCACACCCTGGCCTGGAAGCGGCCGGGCGAGCAGGTGGTCCTGGATGACCGGCCGGTGCACGCCTACACCATGACGAACGAGATCGAGTACATCGCGCCGAAGGCCCGGGTTTACTGATGGTCCAGCTCACCCTCCCCAAGGGCTCCCAGCCCCGGACCGGCAAGGTCCACAAGGCCCCCAAGGGCGCCAAGAACGTCAAGACCTACAAGGTCTATCGCTACGACCCCGAGGTCGACGCCAATCCGCGCTGGGACGTGTTCGAGGTCTCGGCCGACGACCACGGCCCGATGCTGCTGGACGCCCTGATCCACATCAAGAACACCATCGACCCCAGCCTGACCTTCCGCCGGTCGTGCCGGGAAGGCATCTGCGGCTCGTGCTCGATGAACGTCGACGGGCGCAACGCGCTGGCCTGCACCAAGGGCTGGGACGAGTGCCGGTCCTCGACCATCGCCGTCGCCCCCCTGCCGCACCAGCCGGTGGTGAAGGACCTGGTGACCGACCTGTCGCTGTTCTACGCCCAGTACGATTCCATTCAGCCCTACCTCCAGTCCGACGCGCCGGACCCGGAGAAGGAGCGGCTGCAGAGCCCGCAGGACCGCGAGAAGCTGGACGGTCTGTACGAGTGCATCCTGTGCGCCTGCTGCTCGACCAGCTGCCCCAGCTACTGGTGGAATCAGACGGAGTATCTGGGTCCGGCCGCCCTGCTGCAGGCCTACCGCTGGATCGCCGACAGCCGCGACGACGCGACGGACAAGCGCCTCGACGACCTCGAGGACCCGTTCAAGCTCTACCGCTGCCACACGATCATGAACTGCGCGCAGGTGTGCCCCAAGGGCCTGAACCCGGCCAAGGCCATCGCCGAGACCAAGAAGCTGATGGTCTCGCCGGCGCGCAAGAAGTCGAAGGTCGAGGCCTGACTTGGCGAAGATCACCTACGTCGAGCACGACGGCCGCGAGCATGTGGTCGAGGTGAAGAACGGGCTCTCCGTGATGGAGGGCGCCATCCGCAACAATGTGCCGGGCATCGACGCGGATTGCGGCGGGGCCTGCGCCTGCGCCACCTGCCACGTCTACGTCGACGAGGGTTTTCTGGCGGAAACCGGCCGCGCCTCGCCGATGGAGGAATCCATGCTGGACTTCGCCGACAACATTCAGCCCAACAGCCGTCTGTCGTGCCAGATCCGCGTGTCGAACGAGCTGGACGGTCTGATCGTGCGCCTGCCGGAAAGCCAGCACTGAGCGCGAACCCGGACATGGTCGCCCGGGTGGGGCGACTGATCGAGGCCGGTCCGTCCGATCGGCCGGCACGCATCGCGATCGTGGGCGCGCAGGGGTCGGGCAAGACGACGCTGGCGCGCGCCGCCGCCGCCCGTTTCGGCGCCGCCCAGATCTCGATCGACGACGTCTATCTGACGCGAGCCGAGCGCGAGGCCCTGGCCCACGAGGTCCACCCGCTGTTCGTGACGCGCGGCCCGCCGGGAACGCACGACCTGAAGATGCTGACGGCGCTGATGAATCGGCTCTCGGGGGCGCGGCCGGGGGAGGAGACGCCCCTGCCCGACTTCGACAAGCGCGGCGACGACCGCGTGCCCCCGGACCGCTGGCGCGTCTTCGGGGGCCGCCCCCGCGCCATCCTGATCGACGCCTGGTGCCTCGGCGCGCGACCGGAGGACGAAGCGGCGCTGGAACCGCCGATCAACGCCCTGGAGCGGGACCGAGATTCGGACGGGGTCTGGCGGCGCGCGGTGAACGGCTTCGTCGGCGGAGCCTACGCAGACTTCGCGGCGGGGCTGGATGCCGTGCTGTTCCTGAAGGCGCCGGGCTTCGACGTGGTCTTGGACTGGCGCTGCCAGCAGGAGGCCGACCTGCTGGGCGTGACGCCCACGGACCTGCCCGTCGAGGAGCGGACCCGGCTGGCGAGCTTCATCCAGTATTTCGAGCGCGTCACCCGTCGCATGCTGACGGGCGGCGTGCAGGCCGACGTGACGGTTTCACTGGATCGAAACCGGGTTCCGGTTGAGGTCGCGGCATGACCGCCGAACGCCGCCTCGAGATCCGCCTGCCCGCCGACGGCCGCGGCCTTCTGGTCGGGCCGGGCGTGGAGCAGGCCTGCAAGCTGGTGGACCAGTCGGCGTCCGGGCTGCGGGTTAGGCTGGACCGGTCCGCCGCCCTGCCGCGCGACCTGACGATCGTCGACGTCCCCGGCGGCGTGGCCACGCCGGTGAACGTCGTCTGGCAGAAAGGCCAAGAGGCCGGACTGAAGCGGGCGGGCGACGGCGCCACACTGCGCGGCCTGGTGCCGGGGCGTCTGGTTCCGGTCCGCGACGCCTGGCGACGTGCCGGCGGCCGGTAGGGAGCCGCCGGAGCGACGGACTTCGGCGCCTCGCCGCGTCAAAGGACGAAAGGGAGCCGCCGCATGTCCCCTGAGTCCTCAGAGCTGAACGCCGCCCTCGCCCTCGGGCGTTTCGGGTACGGCGCGGGCCCGGGCGAGATCGCCCGCGTCGCCGCAGACCCCCGTGGCTGGCTCGAAGCCCAGATGACGGCAGGTGGAGCCCTGCAACCCGAGGGGGATTTTCCCGGCGCGGCCCAGCAGCTGGCCGTCTTCGAAGCCTATCGTGAAGGTTTGCGGCCCGACGGATCGGACCCGGCGGCGGACGGCAGTCCCGAGGCCCAGGCCGCCGTCGAGCGACGGCAGGAACAGAGACGGGCCCTGACGCAGCAGTCCGCCCAGGCCTTTCTGGCCCGCGCCCGGCACGCCGTGACCACCCCCGCCCCGTTCGCCGAACGGTGGGCCGCCTTCTGGGCCAACCAGGTCACCGTGTCGGCGACTAAGTTCCAGAGCGCGATCTTCATCGACTCCTACGAGCGCGAGGCCGTCCGTCCGAACGTCTTCTCCCGGTTCGAGGATCTTCTGATCGCCTGCGAGAGCCACCCGGCGATGCTGCTGTATCTCGATCAGGCGCAGTCGGTCGGTCCGGACAGTCCGGCCGGGCGACGGCGCGAGGCGGGACTGAACGAAAATCTGGCGCGTGAGATCCTGGAGCTGCACACCGTCGGAGCCGACGGCGGATACGCCCAGTCCGACGTCACCGAACTGGCGCGGGCGTTGACCGGCTGGTCGATCGACGCCGGGCAGGACGCGCGCCGGGCGCCCCGAGCCCGCATGCAGGCCGGACGCGGCAGGGCGCGCCAGGATAGGAACGAACGGGTTTCCGGCCTCTCCGACGGCTTCCTCTTCCGGGAGGTGATCCACCAGCCGGGCGAACGCCGCGTCATGGGCAGCATCTATGCCGACGCCGGCGCGGCGCAGGGAGCCGCCATCCTGCGTGATCTGGCCCGAGCGCCGCAGACCGCGCGCCGACTTTGCGCCCGCATCGCCGCCCATTTCACCGCCGACGCGCCGGATCCGGCTCTGGTCGAGGCGCTGGAGCGGGCATGGACAGGCTCGGGAGGCGACCTCGGCGTCGTGGCCCGGGCCCTGATCGCCGCGCCGCAGGCCTGGACCCCCGAGGCGGTGAAGATGAAGACGCCCTATGATTTCGTCATCTCGGCGCACCGGGCCCTCGGCGTCGCGCCGCGCCGGATCCAGGATCTGGCCCCCTCGCTCGAAGCCATGGGGCAGCCGGCCTGGCGTCCGCCCTCCCCGGAAGGCTGGCCAGATCAGGCGGCCGACTGGGCCGGGCCGGATGCGCTGGTCAAGCGTCTGGACTGGTCGCGCGAGGCGGCGGCGCGGATGGAGGCGGCCGGGATCGATCCCGTGACCCTGACCCAAAGCGCCCTGGGCCCACGCGTCGGCCCCCGCACTCTGGAGGCCGTTCGCCGCGCCGAAAGCCGCGTCGAGGGGCTGACCCTTCTGCTCATGTCTCCGGAGTTCCAGCGCCGATGACCCACCTCCACAGACGACGCCTCCTGTCCGGGGCCCTGGGCCTGAGTCTGATCGGCGCGGGCCGGGTGAAGGCCGCCGCGGCCGGGGCCCGTCCCAAGTTGATCCTGCTGATCGCGCGGGGCGCGCTGGACGGGCTCAGCCTGACGGTTCCTTGGGCCGATCCGAACCACATCCCGCTGCGCCGCGACCTCGCCGTTCCGGCTCCGGGCCAGGACGGCGGGGCGTTGGACCTGATCGAGGGGTTCGGCCTCCACCCGTCGATGCCCGGAGTCCATGCCCTGTTCCGGGCCGGTCAGGTGCGGTTCGCGCCCGCGGTGGCCATTCCGGCGCGCATCCGCTCGCATTTCGACGCCCAGGACGTTCTGGAAAGCGGGGCGGAGACGGTGCGCGGCCAGACCGACGGCTGGCTGAACCGGGCTCTGGCCGCATCGGGCGGCGTCGCTTTGACCGGCCTTGCGGTCGGCGCCCAGACGCCTCTGGTGCTGCGCGGGGCCGCGCCCGTCAGCGGCTGGGCCCCGGGACGGGAGATCGAGGGCGGGGACCGGATCGCCGCTCAGCTCATGGACCTGTATGCCGGCGACCCCCTCCTCGGCCCGAACCTCGCACGCGGGCTGGAGACCAACGCCATGGCCGAGAGCGGTCGGATCGGCCGCAACGACGTCGCCGCCCTGGGTCTGGCGGTGGCGCGGCTGATGACGGGCGAACAGGGCGCCGACGTCGTGGCGGTGTCCGTCGACGGCTGGGACACCCATGCGCGTCAGGCCCCGCAGATGACCCAGAGGCTGGCGGGACTGGACGGACTGATCGGCGGACTGAAGGACGGTCTGGGCGAAGAATGGTCCCGCACTGTGATGATCCTGGCCACGGAATTCGGGCGAACGGCGCGGGTCAACGGGACCAACGGCACCGACCACGGCACCGCGTCGTCGCTGCTTCTCATGGGCGGAGCGATCCGGGCCGGAGGCCTGATCGGCGACTGGCCCACCCTGGCCGAGGCCCGCCTTTATGAAGGCCGAGACCTGGCCCCGACGCTGGACGTGCGCGCGGTGTTCAAGGGCGTGCTGCGGGATCACATCGCCGTCGACCGCGCCGCGCTGGACACGACGGTCTTCCCGGGCGCGACGGGCGAGGCGCGACCGATCGACGGCTTGGTTTGAGCTTGCATTGACGGGGTGACGCGACCGCGTCATCGGGCGGCATGCCCACCGAGCTCGTCCTGCCCATAGACCCCGAGCGCTATGCGGCCTTCCTGGCCGTCATGGCCGTGATGGCGGTCACGCCGGGACCGGCGAACCTGTTTTCCGTCGCCAACGGCATGGCGCGGGGCAAGCGCGCGGTTCTGCTGGGCGTGGTCGGCATGAGCGCCGCGACCCTCGTCTGGTTCAGCGCGGCGGCTCTGGGACTGGGGGCCTTGGTCACGGCGTTTCCCGACGCGTTTCGCCTGATCGCCTGGGCCGGCGCCCTGTATGTCGCCTGGCTGGGCGCGAAGTCGCTGTGGGCGGCCCGCCGGCCCGCGACCGAGACGGCCGAGGCGCCGCCGATCCGGCTGGGGCGGGGGCCCCTCGTCGACGGCTTCCTGGTTCAGCTGTCCAATCCCAAGGCCGTGCTGTTCTTCACCGCCGTGCTGCCGCCCTTCATGGATCCGGCCAGGCCGGCGGCGCCCCAGTTCGCGCTGTTCGCCGCGGCCACCATCGGCATGGATTTCGTCACCATGAGCGCCTACGGCCTGGGCGGGGCCGCGCTGGCGCGGGTCATGACCCGGCCGGGCGTGCGTCGCGGGTTCGACGCGGCCGTGGGCATCCTGTTGCTGACCGCAGCGGCCCTGATCGGCCTGCGGCATTGACGCCGGGAACCCGCGCGTTCAGCCTTCGTTCAGCCGCATTGAGGGTCAATTGCGCCGGATGGAGAACCTCATGAAACTCAACGGAAAATCACTTCGTGCAGTGGGCCTGGCGACGGCCGCGGCCCTGCTGGTTTCGGCCTGCGCCACCGCCACGGCCTATGGTCCGGCCGATGCGGGCGGGCGCTATGGCTATTCCGAGCAGCGCCTGGAAAGCGACCGGTATCGCGTCACCTTCGCGGGAAACTCCGTCACGTCGCGCGAGCAGGTCGAGATGTCCCTGCTGCTGCGTGCGGCCGAACTGACGGTGCAGAGCGGCTATGACTGGTTCTCCACGGCCCAGCGCGCCACCGACCGCGACACCCGCTACGTGCCGACCGGAAGCGGCTATCTGGACCGATATGGCCCCTATTGGAGCCCCTATTGGCGCTTTTACAGCCGCGGCGCCTGGAGCCCGTTCGGCCCGCGCTGGGCGTCGGACTACGACGTGCGCCAGATCGATCGCTATGAGGCGACGGCCGAGATCGTCATGGGCCGCGGCGCCAAGCCCCAGGGCGACGCCGACGCCTTCGACGCCCGCGAAGTCATCGCCAACGTCGGCCCGCGCGTCAGGATGTGAACGAAGGAGGCGGTCGCCACGGCCGCCTCTCAGCCCTAACCCAGGCGAGGATTTCTCAGCCGGCGTTTGTTGGTGTGCGTCTCGGGCGCCGTGCCCAGATCCTCCGGAATCTCGCCCTTGAAGTAGAACCGCTGCCACGCCTCCTTGGCGGCGGCCGGGTCGCCGCCGGCCAGGCGCTTGTTGAAGTCGGTGCGCTGGCGGTTCCAGGCCTCGAACTGGCCCTGCATCACCGGATTGCTGTCCAGCGCGCGGACCACCGGATCGACCTGCTCCATCTTGCGGTGCTCGACCAGGGTGATGAAGCAGAAGGGCTCGCCCCGCTCGAACCGAACCCGGCCCGGCCGCGTGAACAGCCAATTCATGGTGAAGGGAAACGGCAGCCAGTCGGTCTCGATCAGGCCGGTCAGCGCCTGGATGCCGTCCTTGATGTGGTTGGGCGCGCCCATGCACAGCATGCCCCAGCCCGGCGGCGTCCGGAACAGATACTGGGGGTGCATGGTCACCACGCCCTGGGTGAAATGCGAGGTGACGAAATGCTCCAGCTCCGGCGTCGGCCGGTCGCCGGTGATCTTGATGTCCTCCTTCAGCGGCCCGCCGTTCCACTCGGCCGTGAAGCCATAGGGACATAGAAGCTCCCACCCCGTGGTGTTCGCCATGTTCAGCGGAAGACATTTGTATGGGTGGCGAGAGGAGAAGGCGTCCATCCAGGCGCGGGCCTGGCGCCCCGGCACCAGATCCGGCGGGCGGGCGGACATGGGGAAGCATTCGAGTTCCAAGACGCGGCTCCGATGCGCTACTGAAGCGGTCCCTCCTCCTAACCGCCCGTCCCCGCCGCCGCCAAGAGCCGATGACGCCGCCGTTCGACCGTGACCGCCTGCTGGACTGGATGACGATCCAGGGCCTGTCGCCCGTCACCCGCGACCATGCGCCGGTGTTCCGGGTCGAGGAGGGGCTGGAGCTGAAGGCGTCGATGCCCGGCGCCCACACCAAGAACCTGTTCCTGAAGGACAAGAAGGGCGCCGTCTGGCTGGTCTCGGCGCGTCAGGACACGCTCGTGGACCTTAAGCGTCTGCCGCGCGCGATCGGCGCGGATCGGCTGTCGTTCGGGCGGGAGGAGCTGTTGTGGGAGCTTCTGGGCGTGCGGCCGGGCTCGGTGACCGCCCTGGCCCTGATCAACGACCCGGATCATCGCGTGATCTTCGTGCTGGACCGCGCCCTGTGGGAGGCCGACGTCGTCAACTTCCACCCCCTGACCAATGCGGCGACCACCGCCCTGTCGCAGGAGGAGTTCCGCGCCTTTCTGAACGCTCTGGACCGGCGGCCGATCGTCGTGGATTTCTCGGACGTCGAGGCCGGGCCGCGACGTCTCGTCTGACCCTTTGCGTTTCTCCCGCCGCGTGACCATCTGCGGAGCCGACCGGCCGGACCGGAGTTGAAGAGAAGACCATGACCCTGACCGACGCCTCCCCCTCCCCAGATCTTGGCGACCTGATCAAGGACGGCTCCGACGCCGGCTTCATGGCCGACGTGGTCGAGGCGTCGAAGACCCAGCCGGTGATCGTCGACTTCTGGGCGACCTGGTGCGGCCCGTGCCGCCAGCTTACGCCCGCGCTGGAGAAGGCGGTGCGCGCGGCCAAGGGCGGCGTGAAGCTGGTCAAGATCGACGTGGACAAGAACCCCGCCTACGCCGGCCAGCTGCGGGTGCAGTCCATCCCGACCGTCTATGCCTTCAAGGACGGCCAGCCGATCGACGGCTTCCAGGGCGCCGTCCCGGAAAGCCAGATCAAGGCCTTCATCGAGCGCCTGACGGGCGAGGGCGGCGTTTCGGACGTCGAGAACCTGCTGGCGCTGGGCAATGAGTCGCTGGGTCTGGACGACATCGGCGGCGCGGCTCAGGCCTTCGCCGAGGTGCTGTCGATAGACCCCGGCAACGTGAAGGCCGTCACCGGCATGGCGCGGGTCTATCTGGCCACCGGCGACCGCGAGCAGGCGATCCAGACGCTGGCCATGGTGCCGGCCACCTCGACCGACCCCGACGTTCAGGCCGTGCGCGCTCAACTGGCCCTCAGTTCGGCCACGGCGCAGGACGACGGCGCGACGGCCGACCTGCGCGCCAGGGTGGCGGCCAGCCCTGGCGACTGGCAGGCGCGCCACGACCTGGCCCAGGCCCTGGCCGCTCAGGGCGACTTCAAGGGCGCCGTGGACGAGCTGCTGGAGATCGTGCGCGCCGACCGGGAGTGGAACGATCAGGCCGCGCGCAAGACCCTTCTGACCGTGTTCGACGCGGCCGGCGCCGGTTCCGACGTCGCCCGCGACGGCCGCCGCCGCCTGTCGTCGATCCTGTTCGCCTGATGCCCGCCCTCAAGCAGCGAGCGACCGCGTCGCGAGCGGTAGGACAACCATAATGCCCCAGGGCTTCGTCCGCGCGGAGGATCTGCCGCAGGTGATCCCGGTGTTTCCGCTGCCGGGGGCAATTCTGCTCCCGCGCGGCCAGTTGCCGCTGAACATCTTCGAGCCGCGCTATCTGAACATGATCGACGACGCCATGGGCGCCGATCGACTGATCGGCATGGTTCAGCCGTCCGGCGGCACGCCCAGCCTGCCGGCTTTGTCGGCCGTCGGCTGCGTCGGCAAGATCACCAGCTTCGCCGAAACCTCGGACGGTCGCTATCTGATCACTCTGACCGGCGTCTGCCGCTGGCGACTGACGGCCGAGCTGCCGGTCCAGACCCCGTATCGCCAGGTCCGCGCCGACTTCGCCCCGTTCGAGACCGACCTGACCCCCGCCGCCGACGATCCGACCGAGGACCGGTCCGACCTGATGGACGCCCTGCACCGCTGGCTGGAGCGGCGCGGCATGGACGTGGACTGGGACGCCGCGCGCGAGGCGCCGGCCGAGGCTTTGGTCAACAGCCTGGCCATGGCCCTGCCGTTCGAACCGGCCGAGAAGCAGGCCCTGCTGGAAGCCGTCTCCGTCCAGGACCGGTTGACGGCCCTGACCGCCGTCCTCAGCATCGACGCGGCCGATCCCGACGACGACGCCGAAACCACGAGACAGTAGCCCGACCCATGAGCGACGCCTTCGTCACCCCGCCCTCCGTCGATCCCCGTCTGCTGGAGGTGCTGGTATGTCCCGTCACGCGCGGGCGGCTGACCTATGACCGCGAGGCGCAGGAGCTGATCTCGCCGGGGGCGAAGAAGGCCTATCCCATCCGCGACGGCGTGCCGATCCTGCTGCCGGAAGAGGCGCGGGATCTGAGCTGACGCCACCTCTCCGCGCGCGGAGGCGCGTGGGGAGGAAAGGCCGCGGAGCGGCCAGGAGGGGCGGCTCCGTCATCGATGACCGTAGCGCGCGGAAGCCGGTCCCTGAGTCGCCCCCTCCGGACGCCTTCGGCGTCGTCCTCCCCAGCCGCCTACGCGGCCGGAGAGGTGACGGGTTGCAGCGCCTCGCCCCGCATCAGCTTGGGCAGATCGCCGACGGCGCCGCCGGCCTCGTGCATGAAGGCCCGGCGCAGGGGCGCGATGCGGTTCACCGCCGCCATTCCCAGGTCGCGCGCCAGCCGCACCGGCGCCACGTCGTTCGAGAACAGGCGCACGAAGGCGTCGAACCCGGCCGACAGCACGGCGACGTCGAACCGCCGCCAGCGGGCGTAGCGCTCCAGGACCAGCTCGGACCCGACGTCCTCGCCGATCGCGGCGGCGTCCGAGAGCACCTCGGCCAGAACCGCCGCGCCGCGCAGGCCCATGTTGAAGCCCTGACCGGCCACCGGGTGCACCGCATGCGCGGCGTCGCCGATCAGGGCCACGCGCGGCGCGTGCAGCCGCTCGGCCAGTTCCAGCGAGATCGGATAGACGAAGCGCGGCCCCTCGACCGTCGCCGTGCCCAGGAACGGCCCGAAGCGGCGCATCAGGTGGGAATGAAAGGCCTCGTCCGACGCAGCCCTCAGCGCCTCGGCGCGGCGCGTCGTCTCGGTCCAGACCAGACTGGCTCGACGGTCGGTCAGCGGCAGGATGGCGAAGGGCCCCCCGGGCAGGAAATGCTCGTGGGCGACGTTTCCGTGGTCGCGCTCCATCCGCACGGTCGCCACCACGCCCGACTGGCCGTAGCGCCAGCCCAGGGCGTCGATGCCCGCGGCCTTGCGCACCGTCGACCCCCGTCCCTCGGCGCCCACCACGACCGAGGCCGTCGGCACGCGTCCGTCGGCCAGCACCACCTCCGCGGCGCCGAGGCCGACCTTCACGTCGCGCACGGATGCCGGCGCCAGCACCGTCGCGCCGCTGCGGGTCAGGGCCTGCGTCAGGGCCGCGCGGATCCAGCGGTTCTCGACCATGTAGCCCAGCGGCTCGCCGCCGGCGCCGTCGGCGATCTCGTCGGCGTCGAAGCGCAGGAAGGCGGGCGAGGCGGGACGCGACGCCGCGCCGGGCCGTCGCCCGTCGGTCACCAGGATCCGGTCCATGCGGCAGGCGCGGGGCCGCAGCGCCTCGCCGACGCCCAGCGCGTCCAGCATGCGGAAGCTGGAGAAGGACAGGGCCGTGGCCCGCCCGTCGAACGTCGGCGCGGCCTGATCCGACAGCGGCGCGGCGTCGACCACGGCGACGCTCAGCCCGCCCTGCACCGCGGCCAGGGCGAAGGCCGCCCCGGCCATGCCTCCGCCGGAGACGACGACGTCGAACCTGTTCTGACCGTTCATGCTGCGCTTTTCGCCCGCCGGGGACGGCGCGTCCACCGGGCAATTCGCCCCGGCGTCGCGCGGTAAATGAGGCCTTAACCCTGGCCGCGCGAGGGTGTCGGCGAACGCCCGTCCCGGAGGATCGCCGCCCCATGTCCGCCGCCCACGCCGTCGGTCAGCAAGTCTGGACCGGAGCCCGCCTGATCTGGGGCGCGCCGGCCATGGTGCGCTTTCGCGGCGTACTGCAGGCCCTGCTGGCCGCCCTGGTCGTGTTCGCCCTGGCGTCCTGGAACCGCGACGACCCCAGCCTGAACGTCGCCAGCTCCGCCGAGCCCACCAACTGGCTGGGCGTCCAGGGCGCGGTCGTGGCCGACCTGTTCATGCAGTCGCTCGGACTGGCCGCCTATGCCGCGGCCTTTCTGCTGGTCGCCTTCGGTCTGGCCACGGCGCTGGGCGATGCGGTGCGGCAACGATTGAAGCCGACGCCCGTCAACGCCTTGCTGGCCGCAGTCGGCGTCCTGCTGCTGGCGGCCGCCCTGTCCGCCCCGATCCCCCCGCGGGCCTGGCCGCTGGTCGCCGGCCTGGGCGGCATGTGGGGCGACGCGGTCATCGGCGGCCTGTCCGGCGCCCTGTCGGCGCTGGGCGTGCCCGGCGCGCGCATCATCATGGGCCTGCTGGCCTTCGGCGGCGCCCTGCTGGCGATCGGCCGCTCGCTGGGTCTTCAGCCCTCGGATCTGGGCACGGCGCTGGCGTGGATGCAGGGCCGGTCCCGCCTGCGGCCCGCGCCGCCCGCGCCGGTCCGTCGCCCCCGTCCGCGCCCCGAACCCGAGGTCGCCGCCCGCGTCGCCGCCGCTCAAGATCTCGAAGACGGCGACGGCCCGCCCTGGACCGAGACCCCCGGCGCCCGCCCCGCCCCCGCCGTCGTGCCCGAACCGCGCGTCGCCGCGCCCAAGGCGACGAAGACGTCCAAACGCGTCGACGACGATCAGGGCAGCTTCGACTTCGTGCGCCCCGAAGGCGCCTTCGACCTGCCGCCTCTGGGCATGCTGGCCAAGCCGGCCAAGCGCGCCGCCGCCGTCGACGAGGAGGCGCTGAAGCAGAACGCCCGCATGCTGGAAGAGGTGCTGGCCGAGTTCGGGGTCAAGGGCGTGATCGATCAGATCCGCCCCGGCCCGGTGGTCACCCTGTACGAACTGGCCCCCGCGCCCGGCGTGAAGCACGGCCGCGTGGTGGCCCTGTCCGACGACATCGCCCGCAGCATGTCGGCCCGCGCCTGCCGCATCAGCGTGGTTCAGGGGCGCAATGCCATCGGCATCGAGCTGCCCAACGCGCGGCGCGAGACCGTCTATCTGCGCGACCTGCTGGCCTCCACCGAGTTCGACAAGCCGGCGCACCTGCTTCCGCTGGCGCTGGGCGAGACGATCGGCGGAGAGCCCTACGTGGCCGACTTGGCCCGCATGCCGCACCTGCTGATCGCGGGCACCACCGGCTCGGGCAAGTCGGTGGGCGTCAACGCCATGATCCTGTCGATCCTGTACCGGCACTCGCCTGCCGACTGCCGCTTCATCATGATCGACCCCAAGATGCTGGAGCTGTCGGTCTATGACGGCATCCCGCATCTGCTGGCTCCGGTCGTCACCGATCCGAAGAAGGCCGTCGTCGCGCTGAAGTGGACGGTGCGCGAGATGGAGGACCGCTATCGCCGCATGTCCAAGCTGGGCGTGCGCAACGTCGCCAGCTACAACGAGCGCGCGCGGCAAGCGCAGGCGTCGGGCGAGCATTTCGAGCGCACGGTCCAGACCGGCTTCGACGACCAGGGCCGCCCGGTCTACGAGAGCGAGAAGATCCGCCCCGAGCCCATGCCCTATCTGGTCGTGGTCATGGACGAGATGGCCGACCTGATGCTGGTCGCCGGCAAGGACGTCGAAGGGGCGGTTCAGCGCCTGGCCCAGATGGCCCGCGCCGCCGGCATTCACCTGATCATGGCCACCCAGCGACCGTCGGTCGACGTCATCACCGGCACGATCAAGGCCAACTTCCCGACCCGCATCAGCTTTCAGGTCACATCCAAGATCGACAGCCGCACCATCCTGGGCGAGCAGGGCGGCGAACAGCTGCTGGGCCAGGGCGACATGCTCTACATGGCCGGCGGCGGCCGGATCACGCGCCTGCACGGGCCGTTCGTGACGGACCAGGAGGTCGAGGCGGTGTGCAAGCACCTGCGCGCCCAGGCCGAGCCGGAGTATCTGGACCTGATCACCGACGACCCGGACGGCGACGGCGACGACGACCCCTTCGGCGGCGGCGCGGCGGGCGGCAACGCGTCCTCGGGCGACGACCTGTACGACCAGGCCGTCGCCGTGGTGACGCGCGACCGCAAGGTCTCGACCAGCTACGTCCAGCGCCGTCTGCAGATCGGCTACAACCGCGCCGCCACCCTGATCGAGCGGATGGAGAAGGAAGGCGTCATCACCGCCGCCAACCACGCCGGCAAGCGCGAGGTGCTGGCGGGCCCGCCACCGGTGGTTTGAGCCGTAAAGGAGCGCGGACCTCCAGGTCCGCGGTGCTGGCGCTCGTGCAGGTCGCGGACGTGGACGTCCGCGCTCCAAAGGCGGCGGTGAACCGCCCCGGCCGGTCGGCGTTCCTGAACGACCCTTCATTCCACCGCCGGAATATGGTCAGGCTTGCGCCCTTCGCGCGCCAGGCTCGGGCGGCATGAAGGCCGGACACACAATCCCAAAAGGGAGAAGACCATGACCGTTTCCCGTCGCGCCTTCGCGCTCGGAACCCTGGCGGCGCCATTGTTTGCGTCTTTGGCCGCGGCCCCCGCCTGGGCCCAGGCCGGCCTGTCGGCCGCCGACCGCGAGGCGCTGGGCCGGGCCCAGACCTATCTGCGCGGGCTGACCTCGGCGCAGGGGACCTTCACGGAGACCGGCGCCGGCGGCCAGCGCCGCACCGGCCGCTTCTGGCTGCAGCGTCCGGGCAAGATGCGGTTCGAATACACCAACCCGGCCGGCCTGCTGGTCGTGTCGGACGGCTCCAACGTCATGCGCTACGACCCGCGCCTGAACACATTCCAGCAGGTGCCGCTGGGCCAGACGCCGCTGTCGACCTTCCTGTCGCGCAACGTCAGCTTCGACCAGGGCGTCCGCGTCGACGACGTGACGATCCGGTCGTCGGGCGCCTTCGCCGTCACGGTCCGCGACTCGCGTCGTCCGAACGAAGGCTACGCCATCCTGGCCTTCGCCGGCTCGCCCATGCGACTGCAGGAGTGGACTGTGGTGGACGCCCAGGGCTCGCGAACGCGCACCCAGCTGACCGAGCTGCGCCCCGCCTCCGGACTCGCGGCCAGCCTGTTCCAGCTGCGCGATCCGACCCGCCGCCCGGGCCGTCGCTGACGGCTCGCCCTTCAGGGGAAATGTGACGTGCCGATCACGCACATCGTGATGCCGGTGGGAACTTGACGTTTTCTTAGTTATGTGGCATCGAAGTCACAGGGCCTAGGTCCTGCTGACTGTCGTGGAATCATCCCCCTCCCCGGCGGCGAAGAGAGAGACGAACTGAGACGCCCGGCCGATCCCCTGGCCGGGCGTTTTCTTTGTTGGGCGCTACCGCTCGGCCCGCGGGGCCTCGCCGCTTGAGCGCGAAGGGACAATCGCGAGCGGGGGGTGAGACGGCTCGCGCGGCGGCGGGGCGCCTGCTAGTTCCCGGCCATGCTTCGCGTCGTCACCTGGAACATCAACTCCGTCCGCCTGCGCATCGATCAGGTCGCCCGCTTCGTCGCCGAGGCTCAGGCAGACGTCCTGATGCTTCAGGAGATCAAGTGCACGGAGGACCAGTTCCCCCGCGCCGCTTTCGAGGAGATGGGCCTGCCGCACCTGCGGCTGGCGGGCCAGAAGGGCTGGCACGGCGTGGCCATCGCCAGCCGCCTGCCGATCGAGGACGCGCCGCGCATCGACGCATGCCGCGAAGGCCACGGCCGCTGCGTCGCCGGGCGGATCGCCGGGATCGAGTTCCAGAATTTCTACATCCCCGCCGGCGGCGACGTGGCCGACCGCGCCCTGAACCCCAAGTTCGACCACAAGCTGGACTTCTATGAGCGGCTGACCGCCGACGTGGCGCGGCGCGACCGCCAGGCGCCGCTGGTCATGGCCGGCGACTTCAACATCGCGCCGGGCGAAAACGACGTCTGGAACCACAGATACATGTCCAAGATCGTCAGCCACACGCCGGTCGAGGTCGAAACCCTGCGCCGGCTTCAGGACGCCGGGGGTTTCGCCGACGTGGTCCGCGACCAGACGCCCGAACCGACCAAGCTGGCCAGCTGGTGGAGCTATCGCGCCGTGGACTTCCGCACGACGAACCGGGGCCTGCGCCTCGACCACGTCTGGACCAGCCCCGGCCTGACGCCCGCCGTCGTGCCGGGCTCGGCCGTGATCCATGAACCGGTCCGCGCCTGGGACCGCCCCAGCGACCACGCGCCGGTGGCGGTGGATCTCGACGTCTAGAACGGGAAGAAGACCGGGACGGCGATCATCGCCACGACCCAGGTGATCAGGTTCAGCGGCAGGCCCACCCGCACGAAGTCCATGTAGCTGTAGCCGCCCATCTGGAAGACCAGCACATTGGTCTGATAGCCGAACGGCGTGGCGAAGGCCGCCGACGCCGCCATCATCACCCCGACCAGAAACGGCCGCGGGTCCACGCCCAGGCTTTCGGCCAGAGCCACCGCCACCGGCGTGATCAGCACCGCTACCGTCGCGTTCGACAGCAGCTCGGTCGCGAACAGGGTGACGCCGTAAAGCACGATCAGCGCCCCCAGCGGCCCCAGCGGCCGGATGACGTCGATCAGGGCGTTCGCGCCGGTGGCGGCCAACCCCGTGACCTCGATCGCGATGCCGATCACCACCATGCCGGCGATGAGCAGCAGGATTTCCGGACGAAGGCCGGCGTAGGCCTCCTCCGCCGTGATGACCCGGGTCAGGATCAGGGCGACGGCGCCCGCGAAGGCAGCGGCGGCGATCGGCGCCAAGCCCAGCCCGGCGGCCGCCACGACCAGCACGAACACGCCGGCCGAGATCAGCGCGCGGCGCAGGTGAAACGGCCGGTCCGCCGCGCCGAACAGCGCCACGTCGCCCAGGTGGGCGTCGCCGGACCCGTCGCGGTTCGTCCGCGCCTCGCCCAGGAACGGCAGGCCGAAGGGCAGCCGCAGGCGGCGCTTGCGCAGGCGCTCCGCCTCCTCCTCGCGCCGGGCATCCTCCACGGCGGCCAGAAAGGCGGCCTCGCGTTCGTCCACCGACACCGATTTCGCCAGCTGGCGCGCGCCCACGAAATACAGCCACACGGCCCCCGCCAAGGCGATGCACAGGCCGACGGGCGTGATCTCGAACAGGGTGAAGACCGGCTGGCCCGCATTGCGCGCCATGTCGTTGACCAAAAGATTGGTCGAGGTGCCGATCAGGGTCAGCAGACCGCCCAGCACCGAGATGTGGCTGAGCGGCATGAGGAACCGCTTGGGCGACAGCTTCAGCGACTTGGCCACGTCGCGCACGACCGGCGCGGCCAGAACCACCACCGGCGTGTTGTTCAGGAAGCCGCCCAGCCCGCCGCACATGCCCAGCACGGCCCAGATGCCCAGCGAGCCGAACCGCTTGGCCAGATCGGTCGCCTTGCGGATCATCAGCCCCAGCAGGCCCGACAGCTCGATGGCGTAGGCGATGACGAACAGCCCGGCCAGGGCGATGACCGCCGGGCTGGCGAAGGCGGACTGCACCTCGGTGGGACGCACCACGCCCAACAGCAGCAGCGCCGCGGCCCCCGTCAGGGCCACCACGTCGGCGCGGACGCGACCGTGAATCAGGACGCCGACGACGGCGACCAGCACGGCCAGTGCGGCGATCTGATCGAAGTTCATGCCCCCTCGGACGCGGTCGGCCGCGCGCGGTCAACCCGCGAAACGGTCAAGGTCGCGTCCTCAGCGCACGGCTGCTAGGCTTCGTTGCATGGCTGACGCGAAGGTGAAGACGGGCTGCGCCGTCCTGCTGGCGCTGGGACTGACCGCCTGCGGGCGCGACGAGGCCGTGGACGCCGTGCCGGCGCCGGGACCCGTCGTCGAGGCGCCGCCCTCCACCAACCCCGCCATGCCCCTGACCCGCGCCGACCTGATCGGCGGGGCGGCGGCGGCGGCCGGCGCCTATGCGATCGGAACAACGGGCGGCGAAGGCGATCCGCTGGTCGGCCGCAGCTTTTCGGTCAGCCTCCCCTTCGGCTGCGGCGGGCCGCAGGCGACGGAGGGCGGCATCGACGGTCTGGCCCGCGCCGTCCGTCAGGGCGAGGCGGGAGAGGGCGTGGCCCTGTCGCTGACGCCGGCGGACTGGACGGCCTCGGCGCTGATCACCGGCGCGGGCGCCGACTGGGAGGCGGTGGAGGGATTCTGGATCGACCGCATCTGGCTGCTGGAAGACCGTTGCCCCACCGTGCGCGCCGACCCGCTGCAGATCGGCGTCGCCTTCGCCGAACCTCCCAGCGTGGGCCTGGCCGCCGTGCATGCGGAAGGCGCCTCGCGCCTGACCCGCCGCGAAGGCCGTGCCTATCGCCACGTCGTGCGCGCCACCGACGGCGCGCCGACGCAGGTCCCGGCTCAGGGCTGGCGACTGAGGATCGAGGGTCGGATCACGAGCTTCCCCGACGGACGCGCCTTCCGCTGCCGCGCCCCCGGACCCGACGCCCGACCGACCTGCGTCGCCGCCGTCGGCATCGACCGCGTCGCCTTCGAAACGCCCGACGGCGCCGTGCTCAGTCAGTGGCGGCCGGGGTGACCTAAGGCTGCAGCCTGTACCCGCCCTGATCCGTCAGGAGCAGGCGGGCCTGGCCCGGTTCCGGCTCGATCTTCTGGCGCAGGCGATAGATGTGGGTTTCCAGCGTGTGGGTGGTGACGCCGGCGTTGTAGCCCCAGACCTCGGTCAGCAGCTCCTCGCGCGACACGGCCTTGGCGCCGGCGCGATAGAGATACTTCAGGATGTTGGTCTCCTTCTCCGTCAGCCGGACCTTCCTGCCCTTGTCGCCCATCAGCATCTTCGACGCGGGGCGGAAGTCGTAGGGGCCGATGCGGAAGACGGCGTCTTCCGACTGCTCGTGGCTGCGCAGATGGGCGCGGATCCGGGCCAGCAGCACGGCGAAGCGGAAGGGCTTGGTGATGTAGTCGTTGGCCCCGGCGTCCAGCCCCAGGATGGTGTCGCTGTCCGAGGTCTGGCCCGTCAGCATGATGATCGGCGTCGACACCCCGTCCTTGCGCAGCAGGCGGCAGGCCTCGCGGCCGTCCATGTCGGGCAGGTCGACGTCCAGCAGGATCAGGTCGGCGCGCGATTCGCGGCCCAGCTTGACGCCCTCGCCCGCCGTCGTCGCCTGAATGGGGGCGAACTCCTCATGCAGGGCCAGCTGTTCGGCCAGGGCCTCCCGCAGGTCGTCGTCGTCGTCGATGATCAGTATGGTCTTGGCGCTGGGCATGGTCTCGACAATGGCGACGCTGGGCGGGAACGCCAACCCCGAACGCCCGAAAACCCGTTCGGCTTCACCGTACGGGGCCGCGCGGACCGAACAGGGCGGAGCCCAGCCGCACATGCGTGGCCCCGAAACGGACCGCCGTCTCGAAGTCGTCGCTCATGCCCATCGACAGGACGTTCAACCCATTCCTCGCCGCGATGAGGGCCAGAAGCGCGAAATGGGGGCCCGGCGCCTCCTCGGCCGGGGGGATGCACATCAGCCCCTCGACCGGCAGGTCGGCGGCGCGGGCGCGGGCGATCAGGGCGTCGGCGTCGCGCGGCGCGACGCCCGCCTTCTGCGGCTCCTCCCCCGTGTTGACCTGAATCAGCAGCCGCGGACAGGCCCCGCGCCGCTGGGCTTCGGACGCCAGGGCGGTCAGCAGGCCGTCGCGGTCCAGCGTCTCGATCACGTCGAACTGGGCGCAGGCGGCGCCGGTCTTGTTGGACTGCAGCGGGCCGATCAGGCGCAGTTCGGCCGGGCGTCGCCGGTCGGTCCAGCGGCCCTGCGCCTCCTGAACCCGGTTTTCGCCGAAGACCGACGCCCCGGCCGCGATCGCCGCGTCGACGGTTTCCGGCGGCTGGGTCTTGGTCACGACGGTCAGGACGACCGAGCCGGGCGTGCGGCCGGCGGCGCGTTCGGCCGCAGCGATCCGCGCCCGCGCCTGGTCCAGACGCGCGGCGATGGACGCGGGCGGCGGCATGGGCGAAGAGGCGGCCATGGACGGGCGGACTTCCTGTGACGACCTGTGGCGTACCGCGCTGGACCTAAACCGCGCGGCGTCGGCGGTCGACCCCCGCGCCGCGCGCCTGCCGCCGCTGATCTTCCTGACCGATCCGGACCGCACGCCTCAGCCGTGGCGGATCGCGGCCCGTCTGCCCGCCGGAGCGGCGGTGATCCATCGCGGTTTCGGCCGGCCGGAAGCTCCTGAGGAGGCCCGACGACTGAGGGAAGCCACGCGGACGGCGGGCGTCAGGCTCCTGATCGCGGCCGACGCCGAACTGGCCGGGGCCGTCGGGGCCGACGGCGTCCATCTGCCGGAACGCGACGCGGGGCGCGCCCCCGCGCTTCGGCGGCTGCGACCGGACTGGCTGATCACCGCCGCTCTTCATCCGCCCGGCGACGGCCCCCACGGCGTCGACGCCCTGCTGATCTCTCCGGCTTTTCCGGCCGGCGGCGCCTCGGCGTCGCGGCCCGCCTTGGGCGTTCGGGCATTCAGCGACGCCGTGTCGGCCGCGAAAGTCCCGGCCTATGCCCTGGGCGGCGTGACGGCGCGCAGGGCGCGCGAGCTCACCGGATCCGGCGCGTGCGGAATCGCCGCGATCGACGCCGTCGTGCGGGCTTTCGCGGATTAGAAGCGGAAGGTCGATTCCAGCCGGACGCGAGGGGCCGCGTTGCGGTCGGACTGAGCCGGGCGGCCCGGATCGACCGGTCCTTCGACGAGGCCGGCGGAGGCGCCGACGCTGAGACGCGGATTGACCCGATAATAGGCCCCGGCGCCCACGTCGCCGACCCGGTCGGGGCGGCTGGTCGAGGGATCCAGTGAGAAGTCCACGCTCCAGCGGCCCGAACGGTCCAGACGCAGGGCGCGGCGGGATGGGGCGATCTGCGAGGCGCGGGCGGCCTCTCCCGCGCTGACGACGGGACGGGTCTGGGCCAAGACGTCGACGGGCGCCGCGAGCAGGCACGCGGCGGCGAGCGCCGCAGAAGCGACCCCCGTGACCCCGATTTTCCGCACGCGCGCGTTCATGGTCGTCTTTCTGAAAACCCAAGCCGACACTTAGGCGCCGGGGAATGGGGCGGTCAATCGAACGCGAGGCCGGGGACGTCGTTCCGGTCGCGCTTGTGTCGCCCGCGTCACGGGAAGATCGAGCGGCGCCTCTCCCCTGACGCGGGAAAGTCCCGCTTCGGCCGTCGGATCGCCGTTCGGCCGCGACTTCGCCTTGTCATCGCCCCTTTTCGCCGTGCTATAGAGCGCGACCGCGCCTTGAGGGGGCGCCCGCGGCCCCTCCGGGCGCTGACGGAAACCATACGGAGTGGCATCGATGCGGTTCAGGACGGCGAAGGTCGGCGCGGCGGCTCTCATGGCGGTCACGGCGGGTCTGGCCCTTTCGGCCTGCTCGACCGAGCGTCCGTTCGGACCGACGGTCGGCGACGTCCTGGGCGGCGGCGGAACCTCGCCCGTCGCGTCCGGCGCCCAGGTCGGCATCGGCGTCAACGCCTATCTGTGGCGCGCGACCCTGGACACCCTCAGCTTCATGCCCCTGACCAGCGCCGATCCTTGGGGCGGCGTGATCAATTACGACTGGTACAGCGATCCGGCGACGCCGAACGAACGTTTCAAGGCGACCGTCTTCATTCTGGACACGCGCCTGCGCGCCGACGCCCTGAACGTGTCGCTGGTCAAGCAGGTGCGCGACGCGAGCGGAGAGTGGGTCGCCGCCGCCGTCGATCCCCAGACCGAGACGGATCTGGAAAACGCCATCCTGACCAAGGCGCGTCAGTTCAACCTGGCCGACGCGGCCTGATCCTCGCGCGCCCGGCTTGACGGGCGTCCAGCCCTCCCCGACTGATTCCGGGCCCCGAGGCCGAGCCTGACGGGCCCTTCGCCCTTCAGGAACCGCCGCCCGTGGCCCGCTACGATCCCAAGACCGCCGAACCCCGCCAACAGGCGCGATGGGCGGCCGCCGACGCCTTCCGCGCGCCCGACGCGCCGACCGGCCGGCCGAAATATTATGTGCTGGAGATGTTCCCCTATCCGTCCGGGAACATCCACATGGGCCACGCCCGCAACTATGTGATGGGCGACGTGGTCGCGCGACTGAAGCGTATGCAGGGCTTCGACGTCCTGCACCCCATGGGCTGGGACGCCTTCGGCATGCCGGCCGAGAACGCGGCCATGGAGCGGAACGTCCATCCCGGCGCCTGGACCCGCCAGAACATCGCCGCCATGCGCGAACAGCTGAAGCTGCTGGGGCTGTCGCTGGACTGGAGCCGCGAGTTCGCGACGTGCGAGCCGGAATACTACGGCAAGCAGCAGGCCTGGTTCCTGGAGCTGTTCCGGCGCGGTCTGGTCTACCGGCGCGAGGGCACGGTCAACTGGGATCCGGTCGACAACACCGTGCTGGCCAACGAGCAGGTGATCGACGGCCGCGGCTGGCGCTCCGGCGCGGTGGTCGAGAAGCGCAAGCTGAACCAGTGGTTCCTGCGCATCACCGACTATGCCGACGACCTGATCGAGGGGCTGAAGGAGCTGGAGGGCCGCTGGCCCGACAAGGTCCGGCTGATGCAGGAGAACTGGATCGGCCGGTCGAAGGGTCTGGAGATGACCTGGCGCTTCGCCGGTCAGGCCCCCGAGGGCTTCGAGGACGGAATCACCGTCTACACCACCCGGCCCGACACCCTGTTCGGCGCCAGCTTTCTGGGTCTGGCCCCCGATCACCCGATCTCGCAGAAGCTGGCCGCGGCGGACCCCGCCGTCGCCGCCTTCGTCGCCGAATGCCGCAAGGGCGGCGCCTCCACCGCCGACATCGAACAGGCCGAGAAGATCGGCTGGAACACCGGCCTGAAGGTCATCCACCCGTTCGACGGGCGTCAGGTCTCGGTCTGGATCGCCAACTTCATCCTGTCGGACTACGGCACGGGCGCCATCTTCGGCTGCCCGGCTCACGACCAGCGCGACCTGGACTTCGCCCGCAAGTACGACCTGCCGGTGATCCCGGTGGTGCGCCCCGACGGCGCGGGCGACGACTTCTCGGTGGGCGACGAGGCCTACGTCGGCCCCGGCCGCCTGTTCCACTCCGACTTTCTTGACGGGCTGGAGGTCGAGCCGGCCAAGGCCGCGGCCATCGCCCGCATCGAGGCCCTGGGTCAGGGCACGGGCGCGACGGTCTATCGCCTGCGTGACTGGGGCGTCAGCCGTCAGCGCTACTGGGGCTGTCCGATCCCGGTCATCCACTGCGAGGCGTGCGGCGTCGTGCCGGTTCCCGCCGATCAGCTGCCGGTCGTCCTGCCCGAGGACGTGACCTTTGACGTGCCCGGCAATCCGCTGGCCCGCCATCCGACGTGGAGGCACGTCGCCTGCCCGTCGTGCGGCGCGGCCGCGACGCGCGAGACCGACACCCTGGACACCTTCGTGGACTCCAGCTGGTACTTCGCCCGCTTCGCAGACCCGCACGCGGCCGAGCCGATCAATGCGGAGGCGGCGAACCGCTGGCTGCCGGTGGATCAGTACATCGGCGGCGTCGAGCACGCGGTCCTGCACCTGCTCTATGCCCGCTTCATCAGCCGGGCCCTGTCCGACGCGGGCTTGATGAGCGTCAAGGAGCCGTTCGCCGGCCTGTTCACCCAGGGCATGGTGGTGCACGAGACCTATCGCACCGCCGACGGCGCCTGGGTCGAGCCGTCGGACGTCGACCTGATCAATGAGGCCGGAAAACGTACGGCGCGCCGCCTCTCGACGGGCGAGCCGCTGGTCATCGGCGACGTCGAGAAGATGTCGAAGTCGAAGAAGAACGTGGTGGCCCCGCAGGAGATCGTGGACCTGCACGGCGTCGATGCAGGCCGCCTGTTCGTCCTCAGCGACAGCCCCCCGGAGCGGGACGTGCAGTGGACCACCGGCGGAGTCGAGGGGGCCAGCCGTTTCGTCCAGCGGGTGTGGGCCGAGTTCGACAGGGATATCGGGTCCGGATCTGCTGACGCCGACGCCGCTCTGAGCCGCGAAACCCACAAGACGATCAAGGCCGTCACCGAAGGTGTGGAACAGTTCCGTTTCAACTCGGCCATCGCGAAACTCTACGGTTTCCTGGGCGCGCTGAAGGCGCACGAGCAGGCCGGGGGCGAGGCGCGCCGCGAGGCGCTGTCCGCCTTCGCGCGCCTGATTTCCCCCTTCGTGCCGCATCTGGCCGAGGAATGCTGGACGCGGCTGGGAGAAACCGGGATGATTCTGGACGCGCCGTGGCCGATCTTCGACCCGACGCTGGCGGCCGACGACGAGGTGACCCTGCCGATCCAGATCGGCGGCAAGCGTCGTACCGAAGTGGTCGTGCCGCGAGGCAGCGACGCCCAGATCGTCGAAGCCGCAGCCTTGGCCAATACGACGGTTCAGGCCTATCTGTCTTCCAACAACGTGGCCGTGACCAAGGTGATCGTGGTGCCTGATCGGATCGTCAATCTGGTGGTTTCGTGATCCGGCGCCTTGCCCTGATCGCGGCCGCGGGCCTGAGCCTGACCGCTTGCGGCTTCACGCCGATGTACGGCGAGGGCGCGGGTCTGGCGCTGTCAGGCGTGGCCGTCACGACGCCCGACGATCGCTTCGGCTACCGTCTGCGCGAAGCGCTGGAAGACGCGTTCGGAACGCGGATCGGCGCCGCGGCCGCCTGGCGGCTGGAGACGGCCGTCGAGCAGGACCGTCGTCCCGTCGGGCGGCGCATCGACGATACGGCCGCCCGCTATGAGCTGACCGTGCGGATGAGCTGGACCCTGACGCCGGCGTCCGGCGGCGAGCCTGTGACGGGCGTGGAGACCGCCGTGGTCACCTACGCCTCCGCCGACCAGCCGGTGGCCGCCATCGCCGCTCAGGAGGATGCGGAGGTCCGCGCCGCCGCCGAACTGGCGCGCGAGGTGCGGCTGGACGTTCTGGCCGCGATCGCGGGGCGCTGATACCGTGATCCTGAGCAAGCGCCCCGAGGTCGAGCGCTTTCTGAAATCCCCCGACCCCATGGTGCGCGCCGTCGTCATCCACGGCCGCGACCGCTCCGGCGTGGCCGAGAGGTCTGAAATCCTCTGCAAGACCGTCACCCCCGATCTCAACGACCCCTTCAACGTCAGCCTGCTGACCGACGGCGACGTCGACGCCGGCGACGGCCGGCTGGAGGACGCGCTGGCCGCCATGTCGCTGATGGGCGGGCGGCGTCTGGTGCGGGTGCGCCTGTCGGCCGACAAGGCCGCGACCGACAAGGCTTTGGCCGCAGCGCTGAAGTCCCATGCGGAGGGCGGCTTCAATCCCGACGCCCTGCTGGTGGTCGAAGCCGGCGCTCTCGGCCGCGACTCCGCCCTGCGCAAGGCGGCGGAGGCCAGCCCCAACGCCGCGGCCATCGCCTGCTACGAGGACGAGGTCGGCGACGTGGCGCGCATGACGCGCGAGGCCCTGGCCGCCGACAAGGTCGGCCTGACCGGCGACGCGCTGGACCGTTTCGTCGCCCGCCTGCCCCGCGAGCGCGGCCTGATGCGCCAGGAGATCGAGCGGCTGGCCCTGTTCATCGGCCCCGGCAGCGGGCGCACCCTGGACGTCGCCGAGCTGGAGCAGCATCTGGGCGTGGAACCGGACGCGAGCCTGCAGGACGCGGCCCAACAGGCCTTCGGCGGCAAGGCCGCGCCCGCCCAGTCCGGCCTGCGCCGCGCCTTTCTGGAGGGCGAGGGCGCCGTCGCCGCCCTGCGCGCGATCGGGCGTCAACTGCAGATCCTGATCCGCATCCAGACGCTGATGGGGGCCGGCGCCGGCGCCAAGGAGGCCGCCAAGTCCGCCGGCGTCTTCTGGAAACAGGAGGCCGAAGTGCTGCGCCAGACGAAGTCGTGGACGCCCGACGCCCTGGACGCCGTCATGGATTCGCTGAACGCCGCGGAACTGGCCTGCCGCTCCACGGGATCGCCGGATCAGCTGATCGCAGAGCGTCTGATCCTGGAGATCAGCGCTCGGGCGCGACGGCTGGGGCTCTAGCCGCGTTTGGACGCCCGTCGGAACGCCGGCTTGTTCAGCGCCGAGTTCTGACGTTCCACCGCTTTTTCGGCGTGCTGACCGGGCTTGAAGCCGCCCGACTTCGGCGCCGATGCGCCCGCACGCTTGGCGGCCAGGGCCTTCTTCATCGCTTCGGCGGTCGGGTTCTTCGGGTTTTCGGTCATGGCGTCAGTCTGACGTCTTTCGCCGCGCCGTCCAGACCCGCGCCCCCTCGTCGGCGTCGGGCTTCAGCACCCGCTCCTGCACGTCGTCGAAGCCGGCCCGCTCCAGCCCCTCGCGATACTCCGCCGGATCCAGGCTGGCGTGATGGAGAGGCCGCCCCATCCATTCGCCCATGGCGACGCCGCGGCGCGGGCCGCCGACGAACATCAGCCGTCCCCCGGGCGCGACGTGCCGCGCGTAGACGGCCGCCATCGCCTCCTGATCCTCCGCGGTGAGGTGAAAGGCGCTGCACCAGGCCAGAAGCCCGTCGAACCGGCGTCCCAGATCGAGGCGGCGCATGTCGGCGACGATCCACGCCTGCTCCGGAAACCCCGCGCGACAGAGATCGATCAGGCCGGGCGAGGCGTCGACGCCGGTGACGCGGAAGCCGCGCCCGATCAGGGTCGCCGCGATCGGCCGCCCCGAACCGCAGCCCAGGTCCAGAACCTCGCCTCCCACCGGCAGCGACGACATGAACCGATTCAGATGGACGGCTTCGTCGGCCAGAAGCGTGTCGCCCCGCGCCTCGGCCCAGGCGTCGGCGTGGCGGGCATAGAGATCGACGATCTCCTCCGCCGCCGCGTCGGGTTTCAGACCTTCATCAGGCGGCGGCACAGGTCGTCCAGCTGGTCGAGGCTGCGCCAGTGCAGGGTCAGTTCGCCCTTCTCGCCCGGCCGCGCCGACAATTCGACCTTGAGGCCCAGCGCGTCGGCCAGATCCTGTTGCAGGGCGGCGATGTCGGGGTCGGTTTCCGCGCTGAGAGGCACGGCGCGCGGTTTGGCGGGCGCAGGGCGGTCCCCCTCGGTCGCGCGACGGGCCAGGGCCTCGGTCTGCCGGACGTTGAGGCCCTCCATGAAGGCGCGGTCGGCGAGGGACGCGGGATCCGGCGTATTGATCAGCGCGCGCGCGTGTCCGGCTGAAAGCTTGCCCTCGCGCACATAGTCGAGCACGCGCGGCGGCAGTTGCAGCAGGCGCAGCGTGTTGGCCACGTGGCTGCGGCTCTTGCCGACGACTCCGGCCACGGCGTCCTGGGTCCGGCCGAAGCGGTCCATCAGGACACGATAGGCCTCGGCCTCTTCAAGCGGGTTCAGGTCGGCGCGCTGGACGTTCTCGATGATGGCGACTTCCAGCACCGCCACGTCGTCCAGAACGCGCTCGACGATCGGCACCTCGGTCAGGCGCGCCTGCTGGGCCGCGCGCCAGCGGCGCTCGCCGGCGACGATCTGCCAGGATCCGGGCACGTCGGGATGCGGGCGCACCAGGATGGGCTGCAGCACGCCCCGATCACGGATGGAGCCGGCCAGTTCGTCCAGATCCTCCTTGGCGAAGATCTTGCGGGGCTGATCCGGATTGGGCTTCAGCGCCTCGATCGGCACGCTGCGAACGCCGGCGGGCGCGGGACCCCCGTCGACCGGAGCGCTCTCGGCCACCTGTTCCCCCAACAGGGCCGAAAGACCTCGACCCAAGCCGCGCTGGCGTTCGCTCATCATCCCCTCCACCGGCGTCAGGCCGCCTGCAGCCGGCCGCGCTCGCGCGCCACCACTTCCCGCGCCAGCCGCAGATAGGCCTGGCTGCCCGCGCATTTCAGATCGTAGATCAGCGCCGGCTTTCCGAACGACGGCGCCTCCGAAACGCGGACGTTTCGCGGTATGACGGAGTCATACACCTTGTCCCCGAAATGCGCGCGCACGTCGGCCTCGACCTGGCCCGACAGGGCGTTGCGGCGATCGTACATGGTCAGCACCAGACCCTGGATTTCCAGCTTCGGATTCAGGCTCTGACGGACCATGTCGACGGTTTTCATCAGCTGCGTCAGACCCTCCAGCGCGAAGAATTCGCACTGCAGCGGCACCAGGACCGCGTCGGCGGCGGACATGGCGTTGAGCGTCAGCAGGTTCAGCGAGGGCGGGCAGTCGATCAAAACGTAGTCGTAGGGTCGATCCAGATCCTGAGCCGCCAAGGCGTCACGAAGACGGTAGGACCGCCGGTCGGCCTGACTGAGTTCGATCTCGACGCCCGACATGTCCGCGTCGGCGGGGACGATGTGAAGACCGGGAACGGCGGTCTCGACGGCGGCCTCGGAAACCGCTCGTCCGTCCACGATGACGTCGTAGATCGTCACCCGGCGTGTTTCACGTGGAACACCCAAGCCGGTCGAAGCATTGCCCTGTGGGTCCATGTCGACGATCAGGACGCGCTGGCCGATCGCCGCCAAAGCGGTGCCGAGGTTGATGGCGGTCGTGGTCTTGCCCACCCCGCCCTTCTGGTTCGACACGGCCAGGACGCGAGACTTAGCGGACACGGCGAAGACTCCGGACGGACACCACGCGTCCCCGCGCGTCGCTGCGCGACGGGAACAGTTGGCTTTCGAATTGCCAGACCTTGCGGGCCTCCGCCACCTCGGCCTCGGCCTTCTCGCCCTTCAGGTACAGGCCCGCCGCCCCCTTCTGGTGATAAGCCTGTGCATAGCCGAGCAGCTTCGTCAGCGGCGCCACCGCCCGGGCCGTCACGACGTCGGCCTTGACGGCCTGCTCTTCCGCCCGAGCCCAGACGACGGTCGCCGGAAGCCTCAGCGCGTCGACGACCCACTGCAGGAAGCGGCATCGCTTCTGCAGGCTGTCGATCAGGTGCACGTGACCGCCCCGCGCCTTCATGAAGACGGCCAGCACCACGCCGGGCAGGCCGGCGCCCGCGCCGAGGTCGGCCCAGATTCGGGCTTCCGGCGCGTGATCCAGCAGCTGCGCCGAATCCAGGGCGTGGCGGTTCCAGAAATCCGGCAGGCTGTCGGGCCCCACCAGATTCATCACCGCGTTGGCCTCGGTCAGCAGGGAGAGATAGGTCTGAAGGTCCGCGGCCTCCGCCTCAGTCGCCCCTGTCGCGGCCCGGAACCCCGCGGCGTCCAGCGTCACGCCGCCACGCGCCGCACGTGGGCCAGCAGCGCCGTAAGCGCGCCGGGCGTCATGCCCTCGATCCGTCCCGCCTGACCCAGGCTGATCGGCCGCACTCGTTCCAGCTTCTCCCGCACCTCGTTCGACAGGCCCCCCACCGCGCCGTAGTCCAGGTCGCCCGGCAGGCGCAGATCTTCGTCCCGCTTCAGCGCGGCGGCATCGGCGGCCTGACGATCCAGATATCCGGCGTAGGCGGCGTCCACCTCCACCTGCTCGCGCACCTCCGGCGACCAGTCGGCGATTTGCGGCAGAACCGACCGGAACTGATCCAGCGTCACGCCGGGGTGGCCCAGAAGGTCGCGCACGGAACGGCGCCGGCCGTCGGCGTTCACGGCGATGCCGAGCGCACCCGCCTCCTTGGGCGTGAAGGTCATGTCCCGCGCCATAGACAGAGCCTCGGCCACACACGCCTGCTTGTCGACGAAGCGGCGACGGCGCTCCGGCCGCACGATCCCAGCGGCGTCGCCGATTGGGGTCAACCGTTGATCGGCGTTGTCGCTGCGCAGGTTCAGCCGCCACTCCGCCCGGCTGGTGAACATGCGGTAGGGCTCGGTCACACCGCGCGTGACCAGATCGTCGATCATCACGCCGACGTAGCCCTGGTCGCGGCCGATCACGATCGGCTCCTGACCGCCGGCCTTCCGCGCCGCGTTCAGACCGGCCATCAATCCTTGAGCGCCGGCCTCTTCATAACCGGTCGTGCCGTTGATCTGACCGGCCAGGAACAGGCCCGGCCGCGCCTTGACCTCCAGCCCCGGCGTCAGCTCGCGCGGATCGACGTAGTCGTACTCGATGGCATAGCCGAAGCGGAACACCTCCACCGCCTCCAGCCCGGGAATGGTCCGCAGGAAGGCCGTCTGGGTGGCGTCGGACACCGACGTGGAGATGCCGTTGGGATAGACGGTCGGATCGTCCAGCCCCTCGGGCTCGAGGAAGATCTGGTGCGAGGTCTTGTCGGCGAAGCGGACGACCTTGTCCTCGATCGACGGGCAGTATCGGGGGCCCCTGCCGGAGAGACGGCCGCCGTAGACGGCGCTCTCGCCGAGGTTCTCGGCGATGATGCGATGCGTTTCCGCGGTCGTCGCGGTGATGCCGCAGGCGATCTGCGGCACGGTGATCCGATCCGTCAGGAAGCTGAAGGGGACGGGCTCGTCGTCCGCCGCCTGCATCTCCAGCCGGTCCCAGGCGATGGTGCGACCATCCAGACGCGCGGGCGTGCCGGTCTTCAGACGCCCGAGCGCCAGACCGGCGGCGTGCAGATCGGCGGCGAGGCCCGTCGAGGGCGCCTCTCCATGGCGGCCGGCGGGAATGCGCTGGTCGCCCTTGTGGATCACGCCGTTCAGGAAGGTGCCGGTCGTCAGAACCACGGCTCCGGCGGTGATCGCCTCGCCGGCGCCGGTGACGACGCCGACCACGCGGTCGCCGTCAAGCGTCAGGCGCTCGGCCGTGCCGGCCATGAGCGTCAGGTTCGGCGTGCCGCCCAGTTCGGCCTGCATGGCCTCACGATACAGGCGCCGGTCGATCTGACTTCGCGGCCCCCGCACGGCGGCGCCTTTCGACCGGTTCAGCATGCGGAACTGGATGCCCGACAGATCGGCCATCCGACCCATCAGGCCGTCCATGGCGTCGATCTCGCGGACCAGATGGCCCTTCCCCAGGCCGCCGATCGCGGGATTGCAGCTCATCTCACCGACGGTCTCGAGCCTTTGCGTCAACAGAAGCGTGCGCGCGCCGGCGCGTGCGGAGGCCGCCGCAGCCTCGCAGCCGGCGTGTCCCCCGCCGATGACGATGACGTCGAAGCTGATCATGGGACGCGGGACATAGTCGATCTGGCCCCTCGAATCCACCGCGGCCGACGTTTCACGTGAAACGTCACTTGCCGATGCAGAAGCTGGCGAAGACCTCGCCCAAGACGTCCTCCACCCCAATTTCGCCGGTCACCTGGGCCAGAGCGGTCGCCGCACGACGCAGGTCCTCGCCTGCCATCTCGGGGGCCGGCTCCAGCGCGGGGCGCGCGGCCTCCACGGCGTCGAGCGCTTCCGCCAGACGCAGGCGATGCCGCGCGCGCGTCACCGCCGGGAAGTCGGCCCCTGACAGATCCCCCCGCAGCCGCTCGCCTAGCGCGGCATGGAGCGCGTCCATGCCCTCGCCCGTGACCGTGGACACCTGCAGGCCCTCCCCTTCGGCGCGGAGATCCGCCTTGGTCCAGATGACCAGATCGTCCGGACGGACGAAATCCGCAGCGGCGCCCTCCGGATCACCGGGCGCCCGGACCCAGAGCCGAAGGTCGGCCGCCTCGGCGCGCGCTCGGGCGCGACGGACGCCCTCGGCCTCGATGGGATCGTCGGACTCCCTCAGCCCCGCGGTGTCCGACAAGGTCACCGCATAGCCGTCGAGGACCAGTTGGGCGTCCAGAACGTCGCGAGTCGTGCCGGGGATGGGCGTCACGATGGCCGCCTCGCGCGCGACGAGCGCATTGAACAATGAGCTCTTGCCGGCGTTGGTCTCGCCGATCAGGACGATGCGATAGCCTTCCCGCACCCGCTCGCCGCGACCGGCGTCCGCGAGGGCGCGGCGAAGATCGTCGGCCAGGCGATCCAGAACGGGGCCCGCCGTCCGGGCCAGGTTGTCGGGCACATCCTCATCCGGAAAGTCGATCTCGGCCTCGACGAGGGCCAGCGCCCTCAGCAGGTCGGCGCGGAAGCCAGCGTAGACCGCGCTCAGGGCGCCGTCGAGCTGGCCCAGCGCCTGCCGCGCCTGAGCCGCGCTCTCGGCGTCGATCAGGTCGGCCACCGCCTCGGCCTGCGCCAGGTCCATGCGCCCGTTCTCGAACGCCCGACGTGTGAACTCGCCGGGATCCGCGGGGCGCAGGCCCAAGTCCGACAGAACGCCAAGCACGCCCTCGACCACTGCGCGCCCGCCGTGGAGATGCAGCTCCGCGACGTCCTCTCCGGTGTAGGATGCCGGGCCGGGGAACCAGAGAACCAACGCCTGATCAAGGCGGTCGCCCTTGTGACGGAGAGTTCGAAGTGTGGCGAGGCGGGGCGGAGGTACGCTCCCGGCCAGATGGACCAGAGCCCCGGCCGTCCCGGCCCCGCTGAGACGGACCACGGCGATCGCGCCTCGGCCCGGTGGCGTTGCGAGGGCGAAGATGGCGGAACTCATCCGTCTCCTCCCTGTCGCGAAGCGATGGGGGGGTGGCGCGACGCCGTAGGCGACGTGACGGAGGGGGTGGCGCGGTGGAGAGAGCCCCTCCACCGCTTCGCGGTCCCCCTCCCCATCAGAGATGGGGAGGAGACGGACACTACGGCTTGACCGCCGCTTCCATCAGGCGGCGGAACTGGTCCTGGGCCTGCAGGCCGAAGCTGGTCCAGGTCTTCATCAACTCTTCGGGCTGCATGGCCGCGACGTTGTCCTGCATCCGCTTCCGCATCTCCGCGACCATGGCGTCGTTCAGCGGCGTCACGTCGGGCAGGCCCAAGAAGGTCCGCGCTTCGGCCGGGGTGCAGTCGATCTCGACGTTGACCTTCATCGGGCGTCTCCTCGTTTCACGTGAAACACGGCCCTCAAGCAGCGAGGGCCCGCGGCGCGTGCGGTAGGGCCAGAATCACGTGTTCATGGACTGGAAGAAGTCGGCGTTGTTCTTTGACTGGCGCAGCTTGTCGAGCAGGAACTCGATCGCGTCCTGGGGGCCCATGGGGTTCAGGATGCGGCGCAGCACATAGGTCTTGGCCAGCTGATCCTTGGGCGTGATCAGGTCTTCCTTGCGAGTGCCGGACTTCAGCACGTCGATGGCCGGGAAGATTCGCTTGTCGGCGACCTTGCGGTCCAGGACGATCTCGGAGTTGCCGGTGCCCTTGAACTCTTCAAAGATCACCTCGTCCATGCGGCTGCCGGTGTCGATCAGGGCCGTGGCGATGATGGTCAGCGATCCGCCCTGTTCCACGTTGCGCGCCGCGCCGAAGAAGCGCTTGGGCCGCTGCAGCGCATTGGCGTCCACGCCGCCGGTCAGCACCTTGCCTGACGATGGGACGGTGGCGTTGTAGGCGCGGCCCAGGCGGGTGATGGAGTCCAGCAGGATCACCACATCCTTCTTGTGCTCGACCAGCCGCTTGGCCTTTTCGATCACCATTTCGGCGACGGCGACGTGGCGGGTGGCCGGCTCGTCGAAGGTGGAGGCCACGACCTCGCCCTTCACGGTGCGCTGCATGTCGGTGACTTCCTCGGGCCGTTCGTCGATGAGGAGGACGATCAGGAAGACCTCGGGATGGTTGGCCTCGATCGACTTGGCGATGTTCTGCAGCATCACCGTCTTGCCGACGCGCGGCGGGGCCACGATCAGGCAGCGCTGGCCCTTGCCCAGCGGGGCGACGATGTCGATGACCCGGCCGGAGCGGTCCTTCAGGGTCGGATCCTGGATCTCCATGTGCAGACGCTCTTCCGGATAGAGCGGGGTCAGGTTGTCGAACAGGACCTTGGTCTTGACCGTCTCGGGGTCTTCCAGATTGATCGTGTCGCACTTCAGCAGGGCGAAGTAGCGCTCGCCCTCGCGCGGGCCGCGCACGGCGCCGTGCACCGTGTCGCCCGAGCGCAGGCCGAAGCGGCGGATCTGCGACGGCGAGACGTAGATGTCGTCCGGCCCGGGCAGGTAGTTGGCGTCGGGACTGCGCAGGAAGCCGAACCCGTCGGGCAGGATTTCCAGCACGCCGTCGGCGATGATCTCCACCTCCTCGTCGGCCAGGGCCTTGAGGATGGCGAACAGCAGGTCCTGCTTGCGCAGGTTCGAGGCGTTCTCGATCTCCAGCTGCTCGGCGAAGGCGACCAGGTCTTCGGGAGACTTGGCGTTCAGTTCGGCCAGGGTGATGCGGCCGTTGGGGACGATCGGCTCGCCGTCGTCGTCCTCGTCCTCGTCGGCCTCCTGATCGACCATGGGCAGGTCGGCCGCGGAAACCTCGTCGTCCCGGACGGCGTCCAGGTCTTCGGTTTCGGGGGCGGTGGGATCGGTGTCGCGGACGTCGGTCATGGGAGCTTCTTCAGGCAGGCGCGCCCGACCGCTCGCGAAGGCGAGGGTCGCAGGCTTGGGAAATGTTCGGCCTCGCGGCCGCAGGGGGAACGATGGACTCCGCCTCTCGAAGGGAAGCGGCATCGTTTGGAGAGAGGGACCGTCCGGCCGGGCCAGGATCGGTTCGCCGCCAGCGAAACCACGCCGACGGGCTCAGGTCAACCGAAAGTCCACTCGGTCGTGACGGACAGGACCATGATCACCGCCAGGACGAAGGGAACTTCGTTGGTCATGCGCCAGAACTTTCCGGTCCGCACCGACGTGCCCGCAAGAATTCGGCGACGCTCCGCGACCAGAAACCCGTGCCAGCAGCTCAGTGCGACGACGCCCGCCAACTTGGCGAGCATCCACGGCTCCAGGATGAAGGCAGGGCCGCGGGTCTGAACGTCCAGATGGATCAGCCATAGACCGAACGCCCAGGCGGCGATCATCGCCGGGTTCAGGATGATCTTCAGCAGCCGACCTTGCCACGCCCGCAACAGCTCACGCACGTCCGACTTCAGAGGCTCGGTTTTCTCCGCTTGCTCGGCGTCGTAGGCATAGAGGCGGGGCAAGAACAGCAGGCCCGCCATCCAGGCGATCACGGCCAGGATGTGCAGCCCCCGCGCCAGGTCATAGGCGTTCATGCGGCCCTCCGCGCGTTCTGGCGGGGGCAGGCCTTCCAACGGCCCTGACACCCCGGTCCATGCGGCGCCGAGCCGAGGCGCGGCAGGGCCTCGACCACCGCCTCGGCCAGGGCGGCGATGAAGTCCGGGGCGGCGCCGACCGCCGCCGCCCTCAGATAGGGCGACACGCCCGCTTCATGCGCCAGTTCGGCGTACTCGACGTCCAACTCGACCAGGGTCTCGATGTGTTCGGAGACGAAGGCGACCGGCGCCAGCACGACGCCCAAGCCGTCCTCGCCCGCCCTGACGATCGCCTCCGGGGTGGCCGGCCCCAGCCACTTCAGCGGTCCGACGCGGCTCTGGTAGCAGATGTCCCATCGATCGCCGCGCGGGCCCAGCTCCAGCCGCTCGGCCACGGCGGCGCAGGTGGCCTCGACCTGCTCCTGATAGGGGTCGCCCTTCTTGGTCACCAGGGTTTCGGGGATTCCGTGCGCCGACATCAGGACGCGGACGGGGCGGTCGCCGGCCTCGGCCAGCTTGGACCGGATCGCCTCGGCCTGGGCTGCGATCCAGCCCTTGGCCCGGGGCCAGCAGCAGACGGTGCGGGTGCGGCCCGGTCCGGCATACGTCCGGTTCCACAGCTTCAGCGAGGAGTCCGACGTGGTGGTCGAAAACTGCGGATACAGCGGCAGGAGCACGATCTCGTCCGGCGCGAAGGCCGCCACCTCCGACGCCACCTCGGCCGTCATCGGCCGCCAGTAGCGCATGCAGACGAAGGCCCGGCACTCGTCGCCGGGAAGGCAGCGCGCCAGAGCGGCCTCCAGCGCCACCGCCTGGGCCCGCGTGCCGGGCAACAGCGGCGAGCCGCCCCCCATGACGTCATAGTTGGCCTGGGCCTCGGCTTCCCGGCGGGAGGAGATGAGGCGCGCCAGCGGCGTGCGGACGATCCCGGGCAGGCCGATGATGGCCGGATCATTGAACAGGTTGAAAAGAAAAGGCTTCACGTCCTCGGGGCCGTCAGGGCCGCCCAGATTGAACAGGACGACCGCGATGCGTCGTCCCCCCGACGTCTCCGTTTGCGTCACTGCGCGCCGATCCTCTTCAGAACGCGCTCGACATGCGCGATCGGCACGTCAGGTAGGATGCCGTGGCCCAGGTTGAAGATCCACGGCCCATGGCCCCAGGCCTCCATCAGCTGATCCACCCTGCGGTCCAGCGCGGCGCCCCCGGCCCGCAGCAACAGAGGATCCAGCGCGCCCTGGATGGGACGCATCTTCTGCACGCGCCGGCCGACCGCCAGCGGACAGGCGGTGTCCAGCGCCACGCCCTGAACGGCGCAGCGCGCGGCATAGTCCTCGACCAGGGCCGCCGACCCGCGTGGGAACCCGATCAGCGGCGCCGTCACGCCCAGATCGCGCAGCCGGGCCACCAGCATCTGGTGCGGGTTCATCACCAGGTCTTCGAACAGGTCGTCGGGCAGGCCCTCGGCCCAGCTCTCGAAGATCTTCAGCACCTGCGCGCCCGCGTCGGCCTGCATCTTCAGATAATGCGCCGTCGCCTCGACCAGCACGCCGAGCAGGGCGTTCACGCCGTCCGGGTCGCGATAGGCGTACTCCCGCGCCTGGGCCCGCTCGCCCTTGCCGATCAGCCGCGCCTCGCCGTCCAGCATGTAGGTGGCCACCGTCCACGGCGCGCCGGCGAAGCCGATCAGGGCGCGTTCCGGCTCCAGCTCGCGGCGCACGATCTTCAGGGTCTCGCCGACCTCGGACAGGGCGCGCCCGGCTCCTTCAGCCTTCTCACGCATGCTTTCCAGCGACGGCAGGGCGCCGAGACGCGGCCCCTCCCCATGCTCGAACCAGACGTCCTGACCCAGAGCCCGAGGGATCAGCAGGATGTCGGCGAAGACGATGGCGGCGTCGAAGCCGAACCGCCGCATGGGCTGCAGCGTCGCTTCGGCGGCCTTTTCCGGGTCCAGGCAGAACTCGATGAAGCCGGGCGTCGTGGCCCTCAAATCTCGATACTCGGGCAGATACCGCCCCGCCTGGCGCATGAACCAGACGGGCGGCCGGCCCACATGTTCACCGGCCAGGGTTCTGAGAAGACGAGGCGTGGTCATGAATCCGGCTTAGGGCGTCGGGCGTCGCCGCTCAAGCCACGCTTCCCTTCCCCTTATCCCTTTCTTGAATCGAAGAGTCGGGAAGAAGAAGGAGGAACGGGGGATGGCGGGGAGAACTTCGGACCCGTCCCGCATCTGACCGAGGTTGTCCACGGCGCCTGGACCCCTCCCGCCCGCTGGGGATCGATGCGGGCGCCGTCGCGGCTGAAAGCGTAAACGAAGCCTTAACGTCGAGGCCCTGCCGTGATCGACCTGCCCCACGGGCTTGTGGGTCGTTAACCGGTGGTCAAGATTTTCCCCACCGGCGTCGTCGTCGGTCTCCCCAGGTGGAAGATCACCCGGCGAAAACCCCCGACCGTCCCCGTTCATCCCCGCTCGCCCGGCGTCGGACGACGGGGTATGGAAATCCATGACCGGAACTCCGCAGACGGCGCCTCGATCTTCCCCCGCCTTCTCCCCAGGATTCGCCCGCATGTCCCAAGCGAGGCCCAAGGCATGACGCCGCCGCGCGCGGGCCGCCTGGCCACCTATTTTCACGTCCATCTGGTGTCGGATTCCACCGGAGAGACCCTGAACGCCATGGCCAAGGCCGTGGTGGCGCGCTTCGACGGCATCATCCCGATCGAGCACATCTATGCCCTCGTCCGCTCGCCCCGTCAGATGGAGCGGGTGCTGGAGGAGGTCGAGGCGGCGCCGGGCGTGGTGCTGCACACCCTGGTCGACCCGGAACTGCGCGACCAGCTGGAACAGGGGTGCCGCCGGCTGGACATGCCCCAGATCGCCGCGCTGGATCCTCTCGTCGGGGCCCTGTCGCGCTATCTGGGCGCGGCCCTGTCGACGCGGGTCGGCGCCCAGCACGCCCTGGACCACGACTATTTCAACCGCATCGCGGCGCTGGACTTCGCCATGGCCCACGACGACGGCCAGGGCACGACCGAGCAGCTGGAACAGGCCGACGTGGTGCTGACCGGCGTCAGCCGCACGTCGAAGACCCCGACCTGCATCTATCTGGCCCACCGGGGCATCCGCGCCGCCAACGTGCCGCTGGTGCCGGGGCAGGAGGACGGCGAGCGCCTGACCGCGCTCAGGAATCCCCTGGTCGTCGGCCTGACCGTGTCGCCCGACCGTCTGGTGCAGATCCGGCGTAACCGGCTGGAGGGGCTGAACGCCGACCGGGCCTCGTCCTACGTCGATCAGGACGCGGTGCGCGACGAGACGATCAAGGCCCGCCGCGCCTTCGAGCGGCGCGGGTGGCCCGTCATCGACGTGACGCGGCGCTCGGTCGAGGAGACGGCCGCCGCCGTGGTCAATCTGCTGCAGGAACGGCGCGCCAGGGCCGAGGCCGGCCGATGATCGTCCTTGCCTCCGCCAGCGCGGCCCGGCGCGCCATTCTGGACCAGGCGGGCGTCGATTTCGTCGTCGATCCGGCCGACGTCGACGAGGCGGCGCTGAAGACGCCCGACGCGCGCCGCGATCCGGCGCGGCTGAGCGTGACGCTGGCCGAGGCCAAGGCGCTGGACGTGTCCGGTCGCCGTCCGGACGACTGGGTGATCGGCTCGGACCAGATTCTGTCCTTCGACGGCGGTCTGGTGTCCAAGGCGACTTCCCTGTCGGAGGCGCGGACGCGGCTTCAGACCATGCGGGGGCGGGAGCATGTGCTGTGGTCCGGCGTGGCGCTGGCGCAGGGCGGACGCGTCGTCTGGTCCGATCGCGACGCCGCCCGCATGACGATGCGCGACGTCTCCGACGCCTTCCTCGACGCCTATCTGGCCGCAGAGGGCGAGGGCCTGCTGGCCTCGGTCGGTTGCTACAGGATCGAGGGACGCGGCGCACAGCTGTTCGCGCACGTCGAGGGGGCGCAGGCGACGATCATGGGCATGCCGCTGTGGCCGCTGCTTGAGGCCTTGCGGGCTCACGGGGCCCTGCCGGCATGATCCGGGGCGGCGTCGTCGGCTGGCCCATCGGCCATTCTCTCAGCCCGCTGATTCATGGCGCCTGGATCGACGTGGCCGGGCTGGACGCGACCTATGAGGCCTTCGCCGCTCCGGACGAAGCCGCCTTCGACGCGCTCGTACGGCAGGGCCGTGAAGGAATGCTCCGCGGACTGAACGTCACCGCGCCCTGGAAGCTGCGGGCGCTGGCGGCGGCGGACGAAGCGACGGACACGGCCCGCCGCGCCGGGTCGGCCAATCTGCTCGCCTTCCGCGATGGGCGGTTGGTCGCGGACTCGACCGACGGGCAAGGGCTTCTCGACGCCTTGGGGGAGCAGGCCCCGGACCTCGCGCTGCAAGGCGCGCGGGCGACGATCCTCGGCGCGGGAGGCGCGGCGCGCGCGGCCGTCGCGGCCCTTCAGGATGCGGGCGCCGTCGTGGGGGTCGTCAACCGAAGCCTGGACCGCGTGCGTGAGCTGGCCGAGACCCTGGGAGCCCTCCCTCAGACGACGGACGATCTGGACACCGCCGACCTGATCGTCAACGCCCTGCCCGTCGATCCCGAGCTGGACGTTCGGCGTCTGAAGCCCTCGGCGGTGGTGATGGACATGACCTACCGTCCCCTCATCACGCCGTTCCTGAGTGCGGCGCGCGACAGCGGCCTGACGATCGTCGACGGGCTGGCGATGCTGATCGGGCAAGCCCGGCCGTCGTTTTCAGCCATCTTCGGCGCCGCGGTTCCGGACGTCGACGTCCGTGCCCTGTGCCTCGAGGCGCTGGAGGGGTCATGATCCTGCTCGGTCTCACCGGATCGATCGGCATGGGCAAGTCGACGACGGCGCGCATGTTCGCCCTGGCCGGCGCCCTGACCTGGAACGCCGACGACGCGGTCCACGCCCTCTATGCGCCCGGCGGCGCGGCCGTAGGGCCGGTGGGCGAGGCCTTCCCCGGCGTGGTGGAGGAGGGCGCCGTCGACCGCGCCAGGCTGGCGGAGGCGCTGGGGCGCGATCCGTCCGCCTTCGCCCGGCTGGAGGCGATCGTCCATCCGCTGGTGGCGGGGGGCCGCCTTCAGGATCTGCAGGCCGCGCGGGCGGCCGGCGTGCGGCTGGCGGTTCTGGACATCCCCCTGCTGTTCGAGACCGACGGAGACGGCGCCGTGCATGCGGTGGTCGTCGTGACCGCTCCGCCGGAGGTTCAGGCCGAGCGCGTGCTGGCGCGGCCCGGCATGACGCGGGAGCGTTTCGACGCCATCCTCGCCCGCCAGGCGCCGGACGCGGAGAAGCGACGCCGCGCCGACTTCGTCATCGACACTTCCCGCGGCCTGGAGGCCGCGATGGTGCAGGTCGAGGGGATCGTGGGGACGGTTCTGGATCCGGCGTGGACTCCCGCGCCCGGACGGCTTCCGCTGGACGACGAACCGGGTCAGTAAGGGCCATGGCCCGCGAGATCGTGCTCGACACCGAAACCACCGGCTTCGACCCGAAGACCGGCGACCGCCTGATCGAGATCGGCTGCATCGAGATCGAGGATCTACTTCCGACCGGCCGGACCTTCCACCGCTACGTCAATCCCGAACGGCTGATCCCCGCCGGCGCGATCGCCGTGCACGGGATCACCGACGACAAGGTCAGGGACGCCCCGAAATTCCATCAGATCGCCGGCGACTTCCTGGAGTTCGTCGGCGACGCCCCGATCATCGCCCACAACGCCGGCTTCGACCGGGCCTTCGTGGAGTGGGAATGCGCCAACTGCGGGCGCGACCTGATCCCGGTCGAGCGCTGGATCGACACGCTGCAGCTGGCCCAGCAGCGGTTTCCCGGCATGCCCAACTCGCTGGACGCCCTGTGCCGGCGCTTCAAGATCTCGCTGACGGAGCGCACCCTGCACGGCGCCCTGATCGACGCCCGGCTGCTGGCCGAGGTCTATCTGGAGCTGAAGGGCGGCAAGGCGCGCAAGCTGGACTTGTCCATGGCCGCGGCGGTCGCCGCCACGACCCACGCCGGCGGCACGACCCACGGCCCCCGGCCGCGCCCCCTGACGCCGCGCCTGACCGACGCCGAAGCCGCCGCGCACCGCGCCTTCTTGGAAGGCGAGATCAAGTCGACGACGCTCTGGGACGCGGCTTGAGGAGCGCGGACCTCCAGGTCCGCGACCGTCGCTGATCTATGAGTGCAAGACGCGGACCTGGAGGTCCGCGCTCCTTGTCCTTACGCCTGCGCCGGCGTCCGCTGCATCTCTGCGCGGCGCTGGGCGTAGATGGCCGAGAAGTCGATCGGGTCCATCAGGAACGGCGGGACCAGGCCGCCGTCCGAGGTCGCCCGGGCGATGATCTCGCGCGCGAACGGATAGAGATAGCGTGGGCATTCGATCATCAGCATGGGCTCGATGTCCTGCTCGGGCACGCCGATCAGCTGGAACAGGCCGCCGTACACAAGTTCGACGGCGAAGATCGGCCCCGCCTCGACCGCGGCCTTGATCGACAGCTTCAGGTCCACCTCGAACAGGCCGTCCTTGCGGCCCATGGCGTTCATCTCCACGCCCATGTCGATGGTCGGCTTGCCCTCGGCGCGCAGGCTTTCCGGCGCCTTGGGGTTCTCGAACGACATGTCCCGGACGTACTGCGCCAGAATGCGGAAGCCGGGAGCGGCGGGCTGGCCCTGCTGGGGCTGGTCGCCGGTCGGCGTCGGGGTCGTGGCGTCGGTCATGGGTCGCGGATATCCGAAACGTGGCGGCGGAACGGCGGCCGCCGGGAAGGCGCGGCGACTATCATGGGCGGCGTCGGGTCGCAACGGCGGGCGCGGGCCGGGCATTGGGCGTTCCGCTTGCCCCACCCCATATGACCGCCTAATCCTGCTTTCCTCCCCCGCCTCCAGGGATGCCCCGTGCCCGTCCAGTTCCAGATCGTGCTCTTCGCGGTGATCGCCGCCTTCGTCCTGTTCCAGCTCTACAACGTGTTGGGCAAAAAGGTCGGCCGCCAGCCCGAGGACGACCCGCGCGCCCAGCCCGTGCCGGCGCAGGGTCCGGTCGTCGTGCCGAACGCGCAGCCGGTCGACGGCCACACCCTGGCGGCCATCCAGGGTCTGAAGGCGCGCGACCCCGCCTTCGACCCGCATCGCTTTCTGGAGGGCGCCCGCACCGCGCATGAGACGATCGTCCAGGCCTATGCGGCCGGCGACCGCGAGGCGCTGAAGCCGCTTCTGGCTCCGGCCGTCCTGGCCTCGTTCGAGGCCGGCATCGCCGCGCGCGAGGCCCGGGGCGACGTCGAGCGGGTGGAGTTCACCCACGCGCCGCGCGCCGATCTGGAGCAGGCGACGGTCGAGAACGACCGCGCCGTCGCCCGCGTCCGCTTCCTGGCCGAGCTGCGCCAGACGTCGTCGGCGCCCGGCCGCGACGACGTGATCGAGGAACGCCGCACGGCCGAGGTCTGGACCTTCCAGCGGCCGCTGGGCGCCCAGGATCCGAACTGGGTTCTGGCGCGGGTTGAGCCCGCCACGGCGTGATTCGCCGGCTTCTTCCGCTTCTGGGCCTGATCGCCGCCGCCTGCGCCACCGCGCCGGCCCCCTCGCCGACCGCGCCGCCGGTCGAAGGGCCCCCCCCGACCGTCTCGCCCCCGCCGGTCGTCGAGCCCGGCCCGGGGCCGCGCCCGCTTCCCGCCGGCGCCGTGCCCCTGTCCGCCCTGCCGGGCTGGGACCGGGAGGATCACGCCGCCGCGCTCCAGGCCTACGCCGCCGGGTGCCGCCCCGCCGCCGATCCGATGTGCGAGGCGGCGCGCGCCGAAGCGGCGCGGAACCCTTCCCCGAGCCGCGCCCGGGACTGGTTCGAGGTCAATTTCGCCGCCGTGGAGGCCCGCACGCCGGACGGATCGCCGGGCCGCCTGACCGCCTATTTCGCGCCGGAGTATCCGGCCCGCCGCTATCCGGACGCGGAATTCTCGGCCCCCGTCCTGCCGCCCCCGCCGGGCTGGCGACGCGGCGACGTCGGTCCGACCCGAGCCGAGATCGAGGCCCTGCCGGCGCCTCAGGCCCTGGCCTTCATGCGCGCCGAGGACCTGTTCTTCATGCAGATCCAGGGCTCCGGCTATCTGACGTTCGAGGACGGCACGCGCGCCCGCGCCGCCTATGCCGCCGACAACGGCCAGCGCTTCCTCGGCATTGCTGTGCCCATGGCCGAGCGCGGTCTGCTTCCCCGCGACGGCACCTCGGGCGAGGCGATCCGCGCTTGGCTGGCCGCCAACCGGGGCGACCGCGCGGCCGAGGTCATGGCCCTGAACCCCCGCTACATCTGGTTCCGCCTGGACCCCGACGACGGCGGCCACCCGGCGGGCGCGGCGGGCGTCCCCCTGACCGCGCGGCGGTCCATCGCCGTGGACCCCGCCTACTGGATCTATGGCGCCCCGGCGTGGATCGAGGCCGACGCTGGCAACCTCGCCGGCGCCCGCTCCGGCTACTCCGGCCTCGTTATGGCGCTGGACACCGGCTCCGCCATCCGCGGCCCGGTCCGTGCGGACTTCTACATGGGCCGCGGCGACGCGGCGGGCGACGAGGCCGGGACGGTCCGGCATCCGCTCAGGATGTGGCGGATCGTGGGGCGGTAGCGCGCGCCTTGCGCAGGCAGGCATCCTGAGCGACGGACGGCGGCATGGCGTAGCACTGACGGAAAGACTCCCTCTTCTCGACGTCCAGAAGGTTTTGCTGAGAAATCCAGGCCTCAGCATCTTCCCTAGTGTCGAAGGTGACCTTGCCGCCCGATCCATTGCGGCCCAAGACGACATACTCCTCCACGCCTGAGGGCCTGATCGCCACCCATTCGACGCCAAGTCGATCCAGCTGATCGACGGCCTGATCCGTGGCCGGATCCTCGAAGGCCCCGGGGGGCGCCGGAGGCAGGGTTGAGCCGCAGAAGTAGCGAACCAAGTTTCCCACTCTGGCCGCGCGAGCGCGTTCCACGGCTCCGCCGACGTCTCTTTCAGGAACCAGCGGCAACGCTTCATGGCCTGGTGGCGGCCGAAGTGAGTAGAAAGCCAACGCCGATCGTCCCCGAGATGGCGCCACCCATCCGCAGACCCCGCTCCTGTCGCTATCGACGTCGATCACGCGCGCGCCGGATTGGTCGCCGAACTGAGCAAGCACGGCGGTCTGAACGGCCCGCTCGTCTCTATGCCGGTCGTACGTTTCCCACCCCAACCTGCCGATCACGACCAGCAGCGGGCCGAGGGTGAGGGCGACCCAGAGTTTGGGCACCCGCATGTTCATCGCCGCTTCAACCCGCCGAGCACGCCGCGCAGCAGCTCCCGCGTGAGCGTGCTGCCCGCCGTGCGCAGCACCGACTTGGTCAAGGCCTCCACCGGCGTCTGGCGGTTCGAGCGGCGCGCGGGCGCACGGGCGCGTTCCGCCTCGCGGTCGAGGCGGACCTGTTCCTTCTCACGGGCGGCGGCGGCCTTCTCCGCCTCCTTCGCGGCGGCCGCGTCGGCCCTGGCGCGGGCTTCGGCCAGTTTGGCGTCGGCGGCGGCCTGGTCGGCCTCGCCGCGGCGGGCGGCCAGGACCTCTTCGGCGGACTCGCGGTCGACCGGGGTGTCGTACAGGCCGCGCACGGGGCTGGCGGCCATGATCTGCGCCCGCTCGGCGTCGGTGGCGGGGCCCAGACGGCTGTCCGGCGGGCGGATCTTCGTGCGGCCGACGACGCGGGGCGCGCCCTTTTCGTCCAGGGTCGAGACCAGCGCCTCGCCCACGCCCAGACCCTGGATCGCCTCGGCCGTGTCGAAGGCGGGGTTGGGGCGGAAACTCTGCGAGGCGGCCTTCAGGCCCTTCTGCTCCGACGGGGTGTAGGCGCGGAGCGCATGCTGGATGCGGTTGCCCAGCTGGGCCAGCACGCTGTCGGGGATGTCGGCGGGGTTCTGGGTGACGAAATAGACGCCGACGCCCTTGGACCGGATCAGGCGCACCACCTGCTCGACCTTCTCGCGCAGGGCGTCGGGCGCGTCGGTGAACAGCAGGTGCGCCTCGTCGAAGAAGAAGACGAGCCGCGGCCGGTCCGGATCGCCCACCTCCGGCAACTGTTCGAAAAGTTCCGACAGCAGCCACAGCAGGAAGGCGGCGTACAGGCGCGGCGAGTTCATCAGCCGGGTCGCGTCCAGCACGTTGACCTGCCCCCGGCCGTCCAGCGACGTCCGCAGCATGTCCTCCAGCCGCAGCGCCGGCTCGCCGAAGAAGGCGGCGCCGCCCTGCTGTTCCAGCTGAAGGATCGACCGCTGGATGGCGGCGATGGACGTCGGCGCGACGTTTCCGACCTCCCGCCCGATCCGCTCGGCGTTCTCGCCGACGTAGGCCAGCATGGATCGCAAGTCGTCGAGGTCCAGCAGCAGCAGGCCTTCCTTGTCGGCGACGTGGAAGACCACCGACAGCACGCCCTCCTGCACCTCGTTGAGGTTCAGCATGCGCGCCAGCAGCACGGGCCCGACCTCGCTGACCGTGGTGTGGATGGGATGCCCCTTCTGCCCGTACAGGTCCCAGAAGACGGTCGGCGCGGCCTTCGGCGTCAGCGCCAGCCCCATCTCCTGCGCCCGCGCCAGCAGCTTCTCGTTCGGGCTGCCCGGCATGCAGATGCCCGACAAATCGCCCTTCACGTCGGCGCAGAAGACCGGCACCCCGGCTTCGGAGAAGCCCTGGGCCATGATCTGCAGGGTCACGGTCTTGCCCGTGCCCGTCGCGCCGGCGACGACGCCGTGCCGGTTGGCCCGGCTCAGCAGCAGGGTTTCCGGCTGGTCGGACTGGCCCAGGAACAGGGCGGGGGCGTCGGTCATCGGGGCGTCCTTTGCGGAACCGGGGCGGATCGGCGGCGCTCATGCTTCACCGGGGCGGAGCGGGGATCAAGGCCCGTTGACGCCGCCGGTCCGGACCTTGACCATATGCCGATGAAGCCGCCGACCGTGATCCCCTCCTCGACCGTGTCGAGAAACGCCCTGGTGGTGATCGCCGCGGTGGCCGGGTGCTGGGCGGTCTACTGGCTGAGGGACATCCTGACGCCCCTGGCCATGGCCATCTTCCTTCTGATCATGATCGGCGGCATGCAGCGCTGGCTGGAGCGGCATGCCCGCCTGTCGCCGCGCTGGGCGGGGGTCACGGCCCTGGTCCTGGTCATCCTCGGCTTCTTCGCCTCGGTGGCCTTCATCCTGAACGGCGCGATCGGCTTCTTCGGCGAGGCGTCGGGCGTGTCGACGCGGATCGGGCCCCGCCTGGATCAGATTCTGACCGACGCCTGGGCCCTGTTCGGTCAGGCCGAGCCGCCGACGATCTCCGAGCTTCTGACGCAGCTGGACCTGCGATCCTACATCGGCCAGGCGGCCGTGCAGGCGCAGGGCGTGCTGACCGGCGCGGTCTTCGTCCTGATCTACCTGGCCTTTCTTCTGGCGTCGCAATGGGGCTTCCGGCGCAAGCTGGTCGGCATGTTCCCCGAGCGCAAGGCCCGCACCGAGGCCATGGAGGTGTTCGAGCGCGTCCGCGGCGGGGTCGAGGGCTATCTGTGGGTCCAGACGGTCACCGGCCTGATGATCTGCGCCGCCGCCTGGGTGCTGATGCGGGCCGTCGGGCTCCAGAACGCCGAGTTCTGGACCTTCGTCATCTTCGTGGTCGGCTTCATCCCGGTTCTGGGCGGGGCCATCGCGGGGCTGGCGCCGCCGCTGTTCGCCCTTGTGCAGTTCGAGAGCTACTGGCCGGCGCTGATCCTGCTGGGAGGGCTGCAGGCGATCCTGTTCATCTCCGGCAACATGATCCAGCCGCGGATGCAGGGCGACAACCAGAACATCGACCCGGTGGTGGTCCTGCTGTCGCTGGCCTTCTGGGGCAAGATCTGGGGCGTGGTCGGGATGTTCCTGTCCACCCCGCTGGCGGTCATGGCCATGGCCATCCTGGCGGAGTTCCGCGGCAGCCGCTGGATGGCCATCCTGCTGTCCGGCGACGGCGAGCCCTATGCCGACGAGGAGCAGAAGGCCGCTGCGGCCCGCGACAACCCGCCGCGCCCCGGCCGGGCCTCCAAGGCCGCCGAAAAGGGTTGAACCCGGGCGCGGAGTGCCCATTTCCGCATCACCGTCGCGGACCCCCTCCCCCTCCAGCCGCGGCGATCGACAGGCCGGCGCCTCCCCTCCCCCTCCCGGCGCCGTCCCGGCAAAGGCCGCCGAAGTTCGCTTCGGCGGCCTTTCGCCATTCTGGGTTGTTGCCTCTTGAACACAGCGGCGCCGTAGACGGGCGCCGGCGCGGTCGCGGCCGGAACGGCCGACGAGACGCGACGTTCATCCGCCCTGGGAGGGCTTCCACACCCCGACGCGGCGACGCGTCCAGCATTTGAGGTTTTCGATGAACATTCGACACACCGTCGCCGCCGCCGCGCTTCTGGCCGTCGCCGGCGCCACCCCCGCCCTGGCCCAGGCCGCTCCGGACTGGAGCGGCTTCTACGTCGGAATCCACGGCGGCTTCCTGGATTCGGACGAGGACAAGAACGAGACCCTCGTGTTCGACCGCGACTTCGACGGCGACTTCGACGACACCGTCGTTCTGAGCGCCGGCGGCGACGCCTTCAGCCCCGGCTATTGCTCCGGCCAGGGCAGCAACGCCCAGCCGACCAGTTGCGACCGCGACGACGGCGGCGTCGAGGGCGGCGCCCGCGTCGGCTACGACATGCAGTTCGGCAACTGGGTCGTGGGCGCCGTGGCGGACGTCTCGGCCGTGGACGCCGAGGACAGCGTGACCGGCTTCAGCACCACGCCGGCAAACTATGCCTTCACCCGCAATCTGGAGCAGATGGCCGCCTTCCGCGGGCGGGTCGGCTACGCCTTCGGCCCGGCCCTGGTCTATGCCACCGGCGGCGTCGCCTACGGCCAGATCGACAACAAGTTCTTCACCACCAACGGCGCCAATTCCTTCGTCGAGCGCGTGGACGAGGAGCGGGCCGAGGGCACGCAGTTCGGCGGCGGCATGGAGTGGAGCCTGGCGCCCAACCTGACCTTGGTCGGCGAATATCTCTACACCGATCTGGAGGCCGGCGACTACGTCGTGCGCGCCGGCCCGGGCACGGCGGGCCCCACCAATCCCTTCATCCTCGCCCCGAACACGGCGGGTACGGACATCACCCGGTCGAACGAGGACTTCAAGTTCCACGCCTTCCGGCTGGGCTTCAACGTCCGCTACTGAAGACCCCTCGGGTCACGACGGGACGCCGGCTTCCGAAGCGAAGCCGGCGTCTTGTCTTTTCCGGCCTTCCCCTTTGACGACGCCCGCACTAACCATCGGCGAAAGTGCGGTCGGGAGGACCGCGTCCGACAAGAGAGCCCCCATGGCCGCCCAAGCCGAAGCCGCCCCGACGTCCGCCCATCGGATGGAGGCGCTGGCGGGCGACTTCACCCGGGCCGGCGGCGGCGCGGTCGGGCCCCTGGAACGGGAGTTCCTGCGTCAGGCCCTGGACGACTGGTCGGCGGACGAGACGCCGGAGATCGCCCTGGCCGATCTGGGAGCCGTTCTGGCCGGCGTCTGGACCGCGACCGCGGTGCGCCGGGCGGGCGAAGCCCCGCGCGTCGAGATCGGGCCCATGGCCGGGGCCGACGGCCGGCCCGGCGGCTTCGACCTGATCCACGTCATCCAGGACGACGGCCCCTTCCTGGTCGACAGCGTCATGGGCGAGCTGGCCGACGCCGGCGTCTCGGTGCGCGCCATGTTCCATCCCGTGGTTCCGGCCGCCCGCGACGGCAAGGGCGCGCGGACCGCCGGGGCGACCCGGGAATCCGTCATCGTGGTGGTCGTCGATCCCCTGCCGAACGAACGTCGCGAGGCCTTGCGGCAAGGACTGACGACGACGCTGGAGGACGTGCGTCTCGCCGTGGGCGACCACGGCGCGATGAATGCGGCGATGAGCCGGGCCATCGATCATCTGCGCGCCGGGCCGAAAGGCGTCGACCCGGAACTGGCGACGGAGTCCATCGCCTTTCTGGAGTGGCTGAACGCCGACCACTTCGTCTTCCTGGGCGCGCGCGACTACGACTATCCGCGCGACGCCGCCGGCGCCTACCAGGCCGAGGCCCCCCTGTCGCAGTCGCGCGAGGGACTGGGCGTCCTGCGCGACCCGGAGCGCACCGTGCTGCGCCGGACGAACGAGCCGGCGGTGCTGACCGGGGCGATGAAGCGCCAGATCGACCTGTCGGACCCGGTCACCGTGGCGAAGGCCAACGCGCGGTCGCGCGTGCATCGCCGCGCCTACATGGACTACGTCGGGGTCAAGCGCTTCGACGCCGAGGGTCGTCCGTCGGGCGAGACCCGCTTCGTCGGCCTGTTCACCGCCGAGGCCTATGACCGGCAGACCTCGGAGGTTCCGCTGATCCGGCGCAAGGTCATGAACGCCCTGGCCCGCGCCGCCAAGGTCGAAGGCAGCCACAGCCACAAGCGGTTGAAGAACATCCTCGAGACCTATCCGCGCGACGAGCTGTTCCAGATCCGCGAGGACGAGCTGCTGGAGATCGCGCTCGGCATCCTGCACCTGCAGGATCGACCCCGCATACGCAGCTTCACGCGCAAGGATCCCTTCGACCGCTTCGTCTCCGTGCTGGTCTTCATCCCCCGCGACCGGTTCCACGCCTCGGTGCGCGAGCGCATCGGCCGCATCCTGGCCGAGGCCTGGGGCGGGCGCCTGTCGGCCTGGTATCCGGAGCTGTCCGACAATCCGCTGGTCCGGATCCACTACATCATCGGCGTGACGCCCGGCGACCACCCGACGCCCGACGCGGCGGACCTGGAAGCCCGGATCGCCGAGGCGGGGCGGGGTTGGAAGGACCGGTTCGAAGCCGCCCTGCGCGCCGCCTCGGTCGACGACGTCGGCGTGGGCCCGCTCAGCGAACGCTGGGCCGACGCCTTCGGGGCCGGTTATCGCGACCGTTACGACGCGGCGGAGGCCGTTCGGGATCTTCATGCCTTCGACCGGCTGAACGAGGACGGCGCCGTGGGCGGCGGCGAACCGGTGGGCGTACGCGCCTTCCGCAATCCGGGCGACACCGCCCTGCAGTTCCGCTTCAAGCTGTACCGTCGCGGCGGGGCCGTGCCCCTGTCCGACGTCCTGCCCATCCTTGCGGACATGGGGCTGAAGACGCTGGAGGAATGGGGCCACGCCGTGATGCCGCTGGGCGACGAGTCGGTCCACGTCCACGAGTTCCTGCTTGAGGACCCGCGCGGCGAGGCCCTGAGCTTCGACGCCGTGGCCGGCCCGTTCGAGGCGGCGGTTCAGGCCGTGTGGAACGGCCTGACCGAAAGCGACGGCTTCAACCGGCTGGTGCTGGAACTGGGCGTGGGGTGGCGCGAGGCCGCCCTGATCCGCGTCCTGGCCCGCTATCGCCAGCAGAGCGGTCTGGATCCCAGCCAGGCGGTGCAGGAAGAGGCGTTGATCCTCTACCCGGACGCGGCGCGGACCCTGCTGGAGCTGTTCCTCGCCAGGTTCGATCCCTCGCGCGGCGACGTCGCGGCCCGTCAGGCCGAGGTGGACCGGCTGAACGCCCGCATGGCGGACCTGCTTCAGGCGGTGAAGAGCCTGGACCACGACAGGGCCCTGCGTCGCATGGCGGCGCTGATCGGCGCGATCAAGCGCACCAACTTCTTCCAGACCGAGGCGGACGGCGCGCCGAAGCCGCACATCTCCATCAAGATCGCCTCTCGTGAGCTGGACGACCTGCCCCTGCCCAAGCCGCACCGCGAAATCTTCGTCTGGGCGCCGCACGTCGAGGGCGTGCACCTGCGCTTCGGGCCCGTGGCGCGCGGCGGCCTGCGCTGGTCGGACCGACGCGACGACTTCCGCACCGAGGTGCTGGGCCTGGTGAAGGCGCAGCAGGTCAAGAACGCCGTCATCGTGCCCGTCGGCTCCAAGGGCGGCTTCTATCCCAAGAACCTGACCGCCATGGTCCGCGCCGGCGCCGACCGCGACGCCCAGCAATCCGAGGCGATCCGCGCCTACAAGACCTTCCTGTCCGGACTGCTGGACGTCACCGACAACATCGCCGCCGACGGCGCGGTGGTCCGGCCCGCGAACGTCGTCGCCTGGGAAGACGACGATCCCTATCTGGTCGTCGCCGCCGACAAGGGCACGGCGACCTTCTCCGACATCGCCAACGGGGTGTCGGCGCAATACGGCTTCTGGCTGGGCGACGCCTTCGCGTCCGGGGGCTCGGTCGGCTACGACCACAAGGCCATGGGCATCACTGCCCGCGGCGCGTGGGAGGCGGTCAAGCGCCACTTCCGCGAGATGGGCAAGGACATTCAGACCGAGCCGTTCACGGCGGTCGGCGTCGGCGACATGTCGGGTGACGTCTTCGGCAACGGCATGCTGCTGTCGAAGGCCACGAAACTGGTCGCCGCTTTCGACCACAGGGACATATTCCTGGACCCGGACCCCGACCCGGCCCTGAGCTGGGCCGAGCGGAACCGCATGTTCCAGCTGACGCGCTCGTCTTGGCAGGACTACGACAGGTCGAAGATCTCGAAGGGCGGCGGCGTCTTCTCGCGCGGCGACAAGTCCATCCCGCTCTCGCCCGAGGTCCGGGCCCTGCTGGGCGTCGAGGACGAGGCGCTGGACCCGCCGTCGCTGATGAGGGCGATTCTGAAGGCGCCGGCCGAACTGCTCTATCTCGGCGGCATCGGCACCTATGTGAAGGCTCCTCACGAAACCGACGCCCAGGCCGGCGACAAGGCCAACGACGCCCTGCGCATCGACGGCGGCGACCTGCGCGTGAAGGTGGTCGGCGAGGGCGCCAATCTGGGTCTGACCCAGGCGGGCCGCATCCATTTCGCCCTGAGCGGACGCGGATCGGGCGGCGGTCGGATCAACACGGACGCCATCGACAACTCGGCCGGGGTGGACACCTCGGACCACGAGGTGAACATCAAGATCCTGACGGGCTCGGCGATCATGTCCGGCGCGCTGAAGCCGGAGGATCGCGACGCTCTGCTGGCCTCCATGACCGAAGAGGTCGGGCTGAAGGTGCTGAGGCACAACTATGACCAGACCCTGGCCCTGACGCTGCAACAGGCCGAGGGGACCGACGCCCTGGACGCCCAGCAGGCCTTCATGCAGGCCCTGGGAGCCAAGGGCCGGCTGGACCGCAAGGTCGAGGGCCTGCCCGACGACCTGAAGCTGGCGGAGCTCAAGGCCACCGGCTCGGCCCTGACCCGGCCGGAACTGGCCGTGCTGACCGCCTATTCCAAGATCGAGCTGTTCGACGAGATCGTGGCGTCCGAGGCCCCGGACGACCCCTTTTTCTTCAAGACCCTGGTCGGCTACTTCCCCGCCGCCCTGCATGGGTTCGAGGCGGAGATGAAGGGCCACCGGCTGCGGCGCGAGATCATCTCGACCGTGCTCGCCAACGACATCGTGAACGCCTGCGGCGCCACCTTCCCTCTCCGCCTGCGCCAGAGCGCCGAGACGGGGGCCGGTCCGATGGTCCTGGCCTTCGCCGCGGCGCGCCGCATCTTCCGCCTCGACGAGGCCTGGGCCGAGGTGTCGGCGCTGGATCTCAAGACCCCGGCCGAGGCCCAGACCGCGCTCTATCGCGAGATCGCCCTGGTCATGCGCCGCCAGACCTTCTGGCTGACCCGGCGCGCCGCTCGGGCCGGCAGCTCGGTCCAGGGCTTGATCGACGCCTATCAGCCCGTGGCCGACGCCCTGCGGCCGCACGGCGGCGAGGTGCTGTCGCGCTTCGAGCAGGCGCGGCTTCAGGCCCGTATCGACGCCTTCCGCGCCGTCGGCGCTCCGGACGATCTGGCCCGCTCTGTGGCGATGCTGCGGCCGACCGTGGCGACCGCCGACGTCGGCGATCTGGCCCGGGAGGCCGGCTGGGACGCGGCCTCGATGGCCCGACTGTACCATCAGGTCGGCGCCGCCTTCGACTTCGACCGCCTGCGCGCGGCCGCCGGCGGCGTGCCGTCCCAGGACCGCTTCGATCGGATGGCGGTGCGCCGTCTGGTCCAGGACCTGAAGGCCGAACAGCTGGTGCTGACCCGCGCGGTGGCCAAGTCCTCGGACGCCTCGTGCGGCAAGGACGAGCTTGCCGCCGAGAAGGCCGTCGACGCCTGGATCGGACCGCGGCTTTCGATCGTCGAGGGCGTGCGCGCCTCGGTGGACGAGATCGAGGCCTCGGGCGCCGGCTGGACCTTCGCCAAGTTGACCATCGCCAATTCGACGATCCGAGAGATCGCCGCCACGGCGGGCTGACGGGGAGGGAGCCGTGCCGCGCAAATTTCTGGTCGTCGCCGACGAAAGCCCGGAGTTCGACGCGGCGCTTCGCTACGCCTCGCGGCGCGCCCGGTCGACGGGCGGGCGCGTGGCTTTGCTGCGGGTGATCCCCAGCGGGTCCGACGCTCACTGGAGCGGCGTGCGCGACGAAATACAGCGCGAGCTGCGCGAGGAGGCCGAGCGCCTGCTGAACCGGCTGGGGCAGGAGGCGCAGGAGCGCTCGGGCGCGGCCCCGCAATTCCTGATCGAGGAGGGCGAGCCGGTCGAGGCGATCCGCCGCGCGGTCGAGCAGGATCCGGAGATCAAGATCCTGGTCCTGGCCTCCAGCGTCGGCGGTCGGGGGCCCGGCCCCCTGGTCACCGCCGCGATCAAGGGCCTGGGCGGACGCAAGCTGCCGGTGACCATCGTGCCGGGGGAGCTGAGCGACAGGGACGTCGAAGACCTGGCTTGATGCCGCCCTGGCGCTCGCCGCTGGCGGCTCACCGCTTGAGGGCGGCTTGCGTAGGCGACGGGGAGGGCGCATCTCGGTCCCATGTTCATCCAGACCGAACCGACTCCGAACCCGGACGCGCTGAAATTCCTGCCGGGCCGCGTGGTGGCCGAGGGCGCCGGGGTCGCTTTCGACGATGCGGCGTCGGCCGCCGCCTCGCCCCTGGCCCATGCCCTGTTCGGCCTGCACGGCGTGACCGGCGTCTTCTTCGGTCCGGACCACGTGGCGGTGACCCGCGCCCCGGACGGGCCGGACTGGGTCCAGCTGCGCCCGCACGTCCTGACGACCCTTATGGACCATTTCGTTTCGGGTGCGCCGTTGATGCGGGACGGCGAGACCGGCGCCGGTCACGCCGCGTCGGATCTCGACGACGAGATCGTCACGGAGATCAAGGCTTTGCTCGACTCTCGCGTGCGCCCGGCGGTGGCCCAGGACGGGGGCGACATCCTGTTCGACGCCTTCGATCGTGAAACGGGAGTGTTGACCCTGCGCATGCGCGGCGCCTGCGCCGGCTGTCCGTCCTCGACCGCCACGCTGAAGGCCGGGGTCGAGCAGATGATGCGTCACTACGTGCCGGAGGTGACGTCCGTCGAGGCCGCGCTCTGACGAAACGCTTCCGTCGCGCCCCGACGCGCGGCATGATCGAAGAATGGCGGGATTTCGAGGCGACGAACGGGCGGCGGAAGAAGCCCGGCGGCTGGGAGAGGCCTTGGCGCGTCTGCGCCGAGAGGCCGGTCTGAACCAGGCCGAGGCCGGGGCGCGGGCGGGCATGACGGGTCAGGGCTGGGGCCTGTATGAATCCGGCAAGCGGCCCGGCCTCTTCCGCCCCGACGTCCAGCGTCGCCTGACCGCCGCCCTCGGCGCCGATCCCGAGGCCCTGGCTCTTGCCGCCGTCGGCGAAGCGCCCCAGGCGCCGGAAAAGCCGATGGGAATGGAGGCGACCTCTCGCGATTTCGCGTCCGGTCCCATTTCGTCTTCACAGGCGACCCTTCACCTCGTGCTCACGGACGACTCGCTGGACCCGTGGGCCGCCGCAGGCACGGTGGTGGAGTACGATCCCGATCGGTTTCCCCGCCGTGGCCAGGGTTGCGTGGTGGAAGGTCTGGACGGCTCCGTGTCCGTCTGGCTGTTCGACGGCGCGGACGCGGACCTGTTGCACCTCCGGGGGGGCTCCGGAGGCCTCTCGGCCACAGTCAGACTGGCGCGTGTCACGGTGGCGCGCATCGCTTCGGTCGTCGCCAGACGCGACGCATGAAACCTTTTCGTTGCAATATCGGCGCGGGCGTGAAACATCTTCGTCGTGAAGGCGATGAAGGGGCGGCTCATGAGCGCGCGAGACAGCACGGAGGCGGATCGGGCCCTGGGCGCGAGGCTGGCGGCCCGTCGCACCGCGCTGGGTCTGACGCGGGCGCAGATCGCCGCCATCGCCGGCGTCAGCGTGCAGCAGCTGGCCAAGTACGAGGCGGGGACGAACCGCATTCCGGCCTCGCGGCTGGTGATTCTGGCCACGGCTCTGGGCGCGCCGGCGGCCGATCTGTTGGGGCCGTCCGCCCCGACTTCGAGGCCGGAGGCGGACGGGATCGTGTTCGACCGGCTGGCGGCGCGCATTCCGGACCCTGCGGTTCGGGCGGCGCTGATCGGGCTGGCGGCGACGCTGGCCGCCTGACCGCACAGGTTCCCGAATGAATCTGCTCGTCGTCGACACGGCGCTGGGTCGGTGCACCGCCGCCGCTTGGGACGGTGCGCGGACGGTCGCGCGCAGCGAACCCATGACCCGAGGCCATCAGGAGGCGCTGGCTCCCCTGGCCCGGGCGGTCATGGCCGAGGCCGGGCTCGCCTTCACCGATCTGGACGGCGTGGGGGTGACGGTCGGGCCGGGCTCGTTCACGGGCCTTCGCGTCGGCCTGGCCTTCGCCCAAGGCCTGGGCGCTGCTCTGAGCCGACCGGTCGTCGGGCTGTCGACGCTGGACGCCCTCGCCGCCTCGATCGCGCCGGACGGCCGGCCCGTCGCCGCCGTGATCGACGCCCGCCGGGGTCAGGTCTACGCCCGCCTGTTCGACGGCGCGGGCGGGATCCTGGACGCGGCGACGGCGACGCCTCTGGCGCAACTGTCGGGCCGGCTGTCGGCAGCCGGCGGCCCCGGCCGACTGGTCGGAACCGGCGCCGCGCTCGCGGCCGAGGCGACGCCCGGCTGGACTCCGGCGCCGCTGGACGGGCCCACCGCCGAGGCCATGATCCGGCTGACCGCCGCCGGCTTGGCCCAAGGCGCGCCCGACGCGCCGCGTCCGCAGTATCTGCGCGCACCCGATGCGACGCCGCCGACCCGGCTGCCCGGCCAACCCCGCCCGGCCCGCGCATGACGCCGGACGTCGAGGCGCTGGCCGCGATCCACGCCGAGGCGTTCGACGCGCCCTGGAGCGCCGTGGCGCTCAAGGCCTTCATCGAAAGACCGGGCGTCGTGTTGCGGGTCGAGGCGGACGGGTTCGCCCTGCTTCAGGTCGCCGGCGACGAGGCCGAGGTGCTGACCCTCGCCGTCCGGCCCGCCGCGCGCCGTCGCGGCGTGGCCCGGCGGTTGATGCGCGCCGCCGCCGCGGGCGCCGCCGCCCAGGGCGCCGCCCGGATCTTTCTGGAAGTGGCCGAGGACAACGCCGCCGCACGAGGCCTCTATGCGGGCCTGGGCTTCGAGCGGGCGGGCCGGCGCCCGTGCTACTACGCCCGTCCGGACGGGGCTCCCGTCGACGCCCTGCTTCTCGTTCTCAACTTGCCCGGACCGCTTCCCTAGGCCGTCGCCGGGCCCTATTCTCATCGCCCATGGACCGGATCGAGAAACTCTGCGCCGAGCGCGGCATGCGCATGACCGACCAGCGGCGCGTGGTCGCGCGGGTGCTGTCGAACGCCGAAGACCATCCGGACGTCGAGGAGCTGTATCGTCGCGCCTCGGCCATCGATCCGCACATCTCCATCGCCACCGTCTATCGCACCGTGCGCCTGTTCGAAGAGGCGGGCGTGGTCGAGAAGCACGACTTCGGCGACGGGCGCAGCCGCTATGAAGAGGCCGGCGACGACCACCACGACCATCTGATCGACACCAAGACAGGCGAGGTCATCGAGTTCTTCGACGCCGAGATCGAGCGCCTGAAGACCGAGATCGCCCAGCGCCTGGGCTTCGAACTGGTCGGTCACAAGCTGGAACTGTACGGCAAACCCATTCCCGGGGCGTCGCCCGAGGCGCGCGAGGGCCTGATCTACAAGCGCCACGCCGCGCGGGTCGACGCCTGACCCCGCCTTGCCGTCGCCACGTGCGGCGATCATAAGCCGCTGATGACCGAAACCGTCGTCCCGCCTCAGGTCGAGCCGGCGCCCAAGCGCCTGTTCATCAAGACCTACGGCTGCCAGATGAACGTCTACGACTCCGAGCGCATGGCCGACGTCCTGCGCCCGCTGGGCTATGCGCCGACGGAAACGGTGGAGGACGCCGATTTCGTCATCCTGAACACCTGCCACATCCGCGAAAAGGCTGCGGAGAAGGTCTATTCCGAGCTCGGAAAGCTGCGGATGCTGAAGGAGGAGAAGGCCCAGAACGGTCGTGGCGCCATGACCATCGCCGTGGCCGGCTGCGTCGCCCAGGCCGAGGGCGAGGAGATCATGAAGCGCCAGCCGGCGGTCGATCTGGTCGTCGGCCCCCAGGCCTATCACCAGCTGCCGGAGCTCCTGACCCGCACGGCGCGGGCGCGCGGCGAGCGGATCGGCGCGGACTTCGCCCCCGACGACAAGTTCGACGCTCTGCCGAAGACCCGCGGCGTCGACGGCGTGACCGCCTTCCTGACGGTGCAGGAGGGCTGCGACAAGTTCTGCACCTTCTGCGTGGTGCCCTACACGCGCGGCGCCGAATGGTCGCGCCCGGTCGCGGCGGTGGTGGCCGAGGCGCGGGAGCTGGCCGCGCGCGGCGTGCGCGAGGTCACCCTGCTGGGCCAGAACGTGAATGCCTATGACGGCGTGGGCGCCGACGGCGCGCCGTCCAGCCTCGCGCGGCTGGCCTTTGAACTGGCCGCGATCCCCGGGCTGGACCGCATCCGCTACACCACCAGCCATCCCAACGACTTCACCGACGACCTGATCGCCGCCCACCGCGACCTGCCGCAGCTGATGCCCTATCTGCACCTGCCGGTGCAGTCGGGGTCGGATCGCATCCTGCGCCTGATGAACCGCAAGCACGGGCGTCAGAAATACTTCGACCTGATCGACCGCATCCGTGAGGCGCGGCCGGATCTGGCGCTGTCGGGCGACTTCATCGTCGGCTTCCCCGGCGAGACCGACCGGGACTTCGACGACACGATGGATCTGGTCCGGCGCGTCGGCTACGCGAGCGCCTTCTCCTTCATGTACTCGCCGCGCCCCGGCACGCCCGCCGCCACCATGGCGGCCCAGGTGCCCGACGAGGTCTCCCGCGCGCGCCTGCACGCGCTCCAGGCCCTGCTGACCGAGCAGCAGGTGGCGTTCAACGCGTCGCAGGCGGGCAGGGTGCTGCCCGTGCTGTTCGAACGAAAAGGGCGGCACGGCAGGCAGGCCATCGGCCGGTCGCCGTACCTGCAGTCGGTGCACGTCGAGGACGCCGATCACCTGATCGGCCGGGTCGTGCCCGTGCGCATCCTGAAGGGACAGCAGAACAGCCTGACCGGCGAACTGATCGCCGAGGGCCACGTTTCGACGCCCGGGGCCGAGCCGGTCCGCGCGAGGGGAGCCGCCTGACCTTGGCCCGAGACACCGAATTCCTGGCGCTGGGCGACGACGCCCTGCGCGCCGTCGTGGGGCCGGGCAGCCGGCACCTGGCGCTGATCGAGACGGCCTTCAAGGTGCTGGTCGAAGCGCCCGGGGGCGGCGTGACGGTCAACGGCTCACCGCGCGACCGGGCGCAGGCGAAGCGCGTCATCCAGACCCTGGCCGACCGCGCCGAGACGGGCGCCGAGATCACCGAGGCGGACGTGCGCACCGCCCTGGGCGCCGCCGTCAGCGCGCCCCGGCCCGAGGGCGGCCGCAAGTCGGACGTCGCGGCGGCCGCGGCCGTCTCCCTGCCCGTCGGACGGCGCGGGGCGATCGCGCCCAAGACGGCGGCCCAGGCCGAGTACATGTCGATGCTGGGGCGCTGCGAGGTGACCTTCGGCGTCGGGCCGGCGGGCACGGGCAAGACCTTCCTGGCCGCCGCCTACGGCGCCTCGCTGCTGCGTCGTGGCGAGGTGGACCGGCTGGTGGTCACCCGGCCGGCGGTGGAGGCGGGCGAGAAGCTGGGATTCCTGCCCGGCGACCTGAACGAGAAGGTCGATCCGTATCTGGCGCCGATCTGGGAGGCGCTGAACGACATCCTGGGCGCCGACGACGTGCGCCGCCGCCGCGACAAGGGCGAGATCGAGGCCGCGCCGATCGCCTTCATGCGCGGCCGCACGCTCAGCCACGCCTTCGTCATCGCCGACGAGGCGCAGAACCTGACCCGATTGCAGATGAAGATGGTCCTGACCCGTCTGGGCGAGGGCGCGCGCATGGTGGTGACCGGCGACCCCAGCCAGATCGATCTGGTCAACACCCGCGATTCCGGCCTGGCCCACGCCCTGCGCATCCTCGAGGGCGTCCAGGGCATCGGCGTGCAGAGGTTCCAGGCCCAGGACGTGGTGCGTCACGCCATGGTCGAGCGCATCGTGCGCGCCTACGACGCCGACGCCGCGCGCGGCCGGGGCGAGGACGCCCAATGAGCGACGGCCGGATCGACGTCGAGGTCGAGGCCGGGGACTGGCGCGGCGTCGCCGACGTCGAAGCCTTGGTCATCCGGGCGGCGACGGCGGCCTTGGGAGCCGAACCGGGCGCCCTGACCGTGCTGCTGACCGACGACGCGGCGCAGGCCGAGCTGAACGCGCGCTTCCGGGGCCGCACCGGCTCGACCAACGTGCTCAGCTTCCCGGCGCCGGACAGCGCTCGGCCGCACCTGGGCGACCTGTCGCTGGCGTGGGAGACCTGCCTGGGCGAGGCGGAGGCTCAGGGAAAGCCGATCGGCGACCATCTGGGCCACCTGATCGTCCACGGCGTGCTCCACCTGCTGGGGCGCGATCACATGGACGACGCCGAGGCCGAGGCCATGGAGGCCGAGGAGCGCACGATCCTTGCAGGGCTGGGGATTCCCGATCCCTATCGTGCCGAGACGAGCCAGACGTGACCGATCCCGCCGCCCCGACCGACAGACCCGCGCTGCGACGCTGGGGCTGGGCGCTGCGCATCGTGTTGGCGCTTCTGGCCGGCGTCCTGACCGCCGTGGTGCATCCGCCGTTCGGCTTTTTGCCCGGCCTGATCGGCTACCCGCTGCTGATGGTGCTGGCCGAACGGTCGCGGACCGTGCGCGGCGGCTTCTGGACGGGGTGGCTGGCGGGCTTCTCCTATTTCGGCGTCGGCTGCTGGTGGGTGGCCGAGGCGTTTCTGGTCAATCCGGCGCAGGCGTGGATGGCCCCCTTCGCCGCCAGCCTGCTGCCCTCGGGTCTGGGCCTGTTCTGGGGGGCCGCGACGGCTCTGCATCGCCGCCTTGCTCCCGCCGGCGTGGCCCGCGTGTTGGCCTTTGCGGCGTTCTTCAGTGGAATGGAGTGGCTGCGCGGCCACGTGCTGACGGGCTTTCCCTGGAACCCGGCGGGCGCCGGGTGGGAGGCCGGATCCGCCCCGTCCCAGTTCGCCGCCGTGGTCGGCGTTTACGGGTTGGGACTGATCACCGTGCTGGCCGTCTGCGCTTTCGCGCCGATGGTCGTGGGCGGCGGGACGCGCAAGGGCCGCATCGGTGCGGCGATGGCGGGCGCGGCGGCGCTCATCGTCCTGTTCGTCGGCGGCGCGATCAGGCTGTCGGGGGCCGAGGTGCGATCGACCGGAACCATCGTCCGGGTGGTCCAGGCGGACGTCGATCAGGAATCCAAGTGGTCGCCCGAAGCCTACCGCGACATCGTCCAGCGCTACGTCGCCCTGACCGCCCGGCCGGGCCCGCGCGTGCCGGACGTGGTGGTCTGGCCCGAGGGCGCCCTGCCCAACACCGCCAACGCCGTCCTGGCCGAGGGCGCCTGGGAGGCGGGGGCCATCGCCGCCGCTCTGCAGCCCGGACAGACCCTGCTGGCGGGGCTCAGCCGGGGCGAGCCGGACCCGGAGGCCGAAACCGGCGGTCGCTATTTCAACAGCCTGATCGCCCTGCGCCGCCTTCCGGGGCGCGACGGCATGCGGATCGAGGCCGTCTACGACAAGTACCGCCTGGTGCCGTTCGGCGAGTTCCTGCCCGCGGGCGCGCTGATGAGCCGGCTGGGCGTGCGCAGCCTGGTGCACGTGCCGGCCGACTTCACCGCAGGGCCGCGTCCGAGACCGCTGGAGCTCGCCGGCCTGCCGACCGTCCAGCCCCTGATCTGCTACGAAAGCCTGTTTCCCGGCTTCGTGGGGCGCGGCGCCGACGTGAAGTGGATCGCCAACGTGTCGAACGACGCTTGGTTCGGGCGCACCTCGGGTCCGTTGCAGCACCTGAATCTGGCCTCCTACCGGGCGATCGAGACGGGCCTGCCGGTCGTGCGCGCCACGCCCACGGGCACGTCGGCGGTCATCGATCCGTGGGGCCGGATCGTCGGCGACAAGCGGCTGGATCCGGGCGAAAGCGGCGTCATCGACGCGGCCTTGCCGCAGGCCCTGACGACCACGCCCTATGCCCGGGTCGGCGACCTGCCGTGGCTGGCCGGAATCATGATCTGCCTGGTCGGGACGGTCATGGCGCGTCGCCGCCGCGAGGAAGTTTCCCGCTGACCGCGAATTCCGTCCGTTCTCGTACAGAAGGCGAAATTTTTTCCCGTGACACGCCAGCGTGACGGGCGCATTTCAGCGATATGGGGCGGCGACAGGCCGTGGAGGACTCTATGGCGCGAGGCAAGGTGATCGAAGACGGTCCGCATCCGGTGGATCGCCACGTCGGCAGGCGCGTGTGCGAGAAGCGCATCGCGCTGGGCTATAACCAAAGCGATCTGGGTCGCGCGGTGGGCGTGACCTTCCAGCAGATTCAGAAGTACGAAAAGGGCACGAACCGCATCTCGGCGTCGAAACTGTTCGAAATCTCGCGCTTCTTCCAGACCGAGATCGCCTACTTCTTCCAGGGGCTGGGCGACGCCCAGCCGGGCATGGCGGAAGACGCGGCCGGCTTCGATCACGACTACCCCGCCACCCGCCAGTCAGTGGAGATCGCCCGCCTGGCTCCCAAGCTGTCGCCGCAGAAGCAGAAGCTGGCTTTGGACCTGATCCGGGCCCTGCACGCCGCCAAGGACGACTGACCGGCTCAGTCGGCCCGGCGCCGTCCGAACGTCGGCGCGGCGGCCTTCTCCTTCTCCCAGTAGTCGGAGCCTTCGCGCGGCTTGAACATCGTCCGCGCCGACCCGTTTCGGTCCACCACGGCGAAGGTGTTGCTGGACGCCTGATAGAGCAGAACGTCGCCGTTCGGCCGCTCCGCCCGCTCCACGTCGCGCGGCGGATTGCGGGTGAAGGCGGTCACCTTGGCCAGATAGTCCTCGGCCGACCGCGCCCCGAAGTCCGCCCCGTTGCGCTCGTACAGACGCTGCACCTTGGCGTCGACGGTCTCGCGCCGGTTCGCCGTCAGCGGCGCCGCCTCGACCTTGGCCACCGTCTCGGTCGGCGCGTCGTCGGCCATGGCCGCGGCCGTCTGGACCGCGCCGCCGGCCGAGCCTTCGACCCGATCCCGCGTCTCGACCGCCGACGCCCCGTCGTCGCAGCCCGCCAGCGCCCCCAGCGCCCCGACGACGCCGACCAGAATGAGATGCCGTTTCATCCAACCCTCCGTTGAGATACCCGCGATCGGACTCGTGGCACAGGAATTCTGTTCTTGCAATGTTCCATTTCGCGGGCCGCCGCCGACCGCTATGGAGAGGCCATGACTTTCACCCTCGCCCGGCCCCGTCGCGTGCTGCTGATCGTCGGCGGCGGCATCGCGGCGTACAAGTCGCTGGAGCTGGTGCGCCTGTTCGCGAAAGCCGGCGTCGAGGCCCAGGCGATCCTTACGAAGGCGGGCGAGGAGTTCGTCACCCCGCTGTCGCTGGCGGCCCTGACGGGGCGACCGGTGCGCCAGTCCCTGTTCAGCCCCGACGACGAGACCGCCATGGGCCACATCGAGCTGTCTCGCTGGGCCGATCTGGTGGTCGTGGCGCCGGCGACCGCGGGGCTGATCGCCAAGGCGGCGAACGGGATGGCCGACGACCTGGCCTCGACCACGCTGATGGCCACCGACAAGCGCGTGCTGATGGCGCCGGCCATGAACGTGCGCATGTGGACCCATCCGGCCGTGCAGGCGAACGTGGCGCGGCTGAAGGGCTTCGACGGTCTGCACGGCGTCGCCTTGGTCGGCCCGGACGAGGGCGAGATGGCCTGCGGGGAGTTCGGCCCCGGCCGCATGGCTGAGCCGCCCGCGATTCTGGAAGCCGCCATGGCCCTGCTGGACGGCCCCGACGGCCGCCCCCTGTCCGGCCGCCGCGTCGTGGTCACCGCCGGGCCGACGTTCGAACCGATCGACCCCGTCCGCGGCCTGACCAACCGGTCCTCGGGCAAGCAGGGCTATGCCGTCGCCCGGGCCCTGGCCGAACTCGGCGCGGAGGTGACGCTGGTGTCTGGCCCCGTGGGGCTGGAGGCGCCGGCGGGCGTGACGCGGGTTTGGGTCGAGACCGCCGAGCAGATGCGCGCGGCGGTTCAGGCGGCCCTGCCGGCCGACGTGGCGGTGATGTCCGCCGCCGTGGCCGACTGGCGCGTCGACGGCGTCGCCACCGGCAAGATCAAGAAGGCCCCCGGCGGCGCGCCCAAGCTCAGCCTGATCGAGAACCCGGACATTCTGGCCGAAACCTCGCGCAAGGGGCCGCGCCGGCCGAAACTGGTCGTCGGGTTCGCGGCCGAGACCGGCGATCTGGTCGCGCTGGCGAAGGCCAAGCTGTCGCGCAAGGGCTGCGACTGGATCGTGGCCAACGACGTCTCCGCCGACGTCTTCGGGGCCGAGGCCAACGCCGTCACCCTGATCCGCGCGGACGGGTCGATGGAAAGTCTCGACCGACGGTCCAAGGCCGAGATCGCCCGGACGCTGGCCGCCCGCATCGCAGAGCATTTCATGGAGTCCGAATGACGACCCTGCGCGTCCGCCGCCTGCCGCACGCCGAAGGCCTGGCCCTGCCCGCCTATGAGACGGCCCAGTCGGCCGGCATGGACCTGAGGGCCGCCGTGCCGGCGGACGCGCCCGTGACCCTGGCCCCCGGCGACCGGGCCCTGATCCCCACCGGCCTGCAGATCGCGCTGGAGCCGGGATTTGAGGCGCAGGTCCGGCCGCGCTCCGGCCTTGCGCTCAAGCACGGGATCACCTGCCTGAACAGCCCGGGCACGATCGACGCCGACTATCGCGGCGAGGTCGGCGTCATCCTGATCAACCACGGCCGCGAGAGCTTCGTGATCGCGCGTGGCGAGCGCATCGCCCAGATGGTCGTCGCGCCGTTCGTGCAGGCGGCGCCGATCGAGGTCGAGGCTCTGGACGAGACGGCTCGCGGGGTCGGAGGCTTCGGCTCGACCGGACGCTGAACCTTTGCCGGGCGAACCGCGTTAACCCAACCGGCGGCCAAGCTTGGCCGGTCTGGAACGGAGCGAGGACATGGAGTCCCTGATCGACGCGATCAGCGGTTTTCTGATGGGCCTGTGGGCCCTGGCCCAGGCGGGCTTCGACGGCGTGAACCAGGTCGTCGGCCTGATCATCGCCCTGGTCGCAGCCCTGATGATGCCGGCGTGGCGCGCCCTGTGGGCCACGGCGGCCGGGGCCACGGTGGTGCATCTGATCGTACAGGTGCTGCGGCCGGTGCTGGACGGCGCGGCCTTCGCCCTGCCGCCGATCATGACGCTGGGCTTCTGGATGACGGCGCTGGCCCTGTTCCTGGGCTTCGCGGTCGTGATCGCCGTCTTCTTCCTGATCAAGAGCCTGATCCCCGGCCTGGGCGGTCGCCGCGCGCACGCTCACTGAGCCGCGTGTGAACGCGCGGGTCGCTGGTTCATCACAAAGGACACCAAGGGACCACCAAGGACACGAAGAGACCGAGGGCAAGGCGCCGCAGGCATTCCAACTCGGGGACGTCGGACGTGAAGGCGCTGCGCGCGGCTTCGGTCGCCGAACCCTTGGTGTTCTTCGTGCCCTCTTCGTGTCCTTCGTGATGAACCAACAGGCCCCAACCTCGCGCTCAGGGTGGCGTGGTCGGTCGCCAGGGGCTAAACCGCGCGCGTCAGTTTCTTGAGGAAAAGCCTGCCCATGCGCGACATCACGCACTTCATCGACGGCGCCGCCTTCACGGGGGCCTCGGGGCGCTTCGGCGACGTGATGAACCCCAACACCGGCGAGGTTCAGGCCCGCGTCCAGCTGGCCACCGCGTCGGAAGTCGATCGCGCGGTCCAGGCTGCCCAGAACGCCTTCGAGGGCTGGTCCTCGACCAATCCGCAGCGCCGCGCCCGCGTCCTGTTCGAGTTCAAGCGCCTGGTCGAGGCCAACATGAACGAGCTGGCCGAGCTGCTGTCCAGCGAGCACGGCAAGGTCATCGCGGACTCCAAGGGCGACATCCAGCGCGGGCTTGAGGTCATCGAGTTCGCCTGCGGCATCCCGCATGCGCTCAAGGGCGAATACACCTGGGGCGCCGGCCCCGGCATCGACGTCTATTCGATGCGCCAGCCGCTGGGCGTCGTCGCGGGCATCACCCCGTTCAACTTCCCCGCCATGATCCCGATGTGGATGTTCGGCATGGCCATCGCGGTCGGCAACACCTTCGTGCTGAAGCCGTCCGAGCGCGATCCGTCGGTGCCCGTCCGTCTGGCCGAGCTGATGATGGAGGCGGGCGCCCCCGCCGGGGTTCTGAACGTCGTCCACGGCGACAAGACCGCCGTCGACGGCCTTCTGACGCACCCGCTGGTCCACGCGATCAGCTTCGTCGGCTCGTCCGACATCGCCCACTACGTCTATCAGACCGGGGCGGCCAACCATAAGCGCGTCCAGGCCATGGGCGGCGCCAAGAACCACGGCGTCGTCCTGCCCGACGCCGACATGGACCAGGTGGTCAAGGATCTGGCCGGCGCCGCCTTCGGCTCGGCCGGCGAGCGATGCATGGCCCTGCCCGTCGTCGTTCCGGTCGGCCAGAAGACCGCCGACGACCTGCGCGAGCGGATGGTGGCGGAGATGCGCACGCTGAAGGTCGGCGTCTCCACCGACGCCGAGGCCCACTACGGACCCGTCGTCACCGCCCAGCACCGCGAGCGCGTGGCCGGCTGGATCGAGAAGGGCGTCCAGGAAGGCGCCGAACTGGTCGTCGACGGCCGCGACTTCAGCCTGCAGGGGCACGAGAAGGGCTATTTCATCGGCCCGTCGCTGTTCGATCGCGTGACGCCGGACATGTCGTCCTATCAGGAAGAGATCTTCGGCCCCGTGCTGCAGATCGTGCGCGCCGACACCTTCGAGGAGGCGCTCAGCCTGCCGTCGAAGCACCAGTACGGAAACGGCGTCGCCATCTTCACCCAGAACGGCCGCGCGGCGCGCGACTTCGCCGCCCGGGTCAACGTCGGCATGGTCGGCATCAACGTGCCGATCCCGGTGCCGGTCGCCTATCACACCTTCGGCGGCTGGAAGCGCTCGGCCTTCGGCGACATCAACCAGCACGGCATGGAAGGCCTGCGGTTCTGGACCAAGACCAAGACCGTCACCGCCCGCTGGCCCGACAGCGCGCTGGAACACGCCGACAGCGCCTTCGTCATCCCGACGATGCGGTGAGGCAAGGCGCGGAGGCGTGTCCCCCGCGTCATGTTTCCGACCGACGTTCGATGGTAAGCCTCGTCATCGACTGAAACGAATCCGGACCCTCGCATGCGTCGCTTCTTCGTCTGGTCGGCCCTGGCGGCCCTCGTGGGCCTGCTGATCGCGGGAGGCGGCTACTGGGCCTACTGGCAGTTCCATGCGCGGTTCCAGCCCGTCACGATCACCCGGCACCAGGGCGCGATTCAGACCCTCCTGGACGGGTCGGGCTGGGTTTCGGGCGGCGGCGGCGGTCAGGCGCTGTGGATCGTCGGCTATCGCGACAGCGCCGCCATGCAGCGCTACGAACGGCAAGAGGGCCCCAAGCTTCGCGCTGCGGGGGTTGAGGTGCGGGTCGTGGTCTTCGCCCGCCCCGACCGCGAGGGGCTGGAACAGTCCACGGCCGCCGAGCGGTCGACGGTGGCGGAGCTGTGGCTGACCCGCGACTGGTCGCTGTACCAGCGCTGGACCGCGACCCCGACGGCGTCCTGGACCGCGGCGGGCCTGCCGCGCGCCGACGGCAACCTGGCCCGGATGGCGGTGGTCGAGGCGGGACGCAGCTTCTCCGGCGACCTGTCCGATCTGCTGTCGGCCTCGGGCTTGCAGACCCGCTGGCCACTGGTGATCTGGCGTGACCGCGACGGCTTCCTGAAGGCCTGTGCCTGCACCGACGCGCGCTCCTGGGCCTTCATCCGCGACGACCTGGGCGCCCCGGACCGGGTCGATCCCGACGTTCCGGCCGGTCCGGGCCTGCCGCCCGCGCCGGTGGACGGCGTGCCGCCCGGCGGGCAGGGCCAGACGCCGCTGCCCTATCCGACCCTGCCGACCCTTCCGCCGGCCGACGCTCCCGCAGGGGGCGGCCAGCCCGGCGCGACGCCCGCCGCTCCGGGCCAGACGGCTCCGCGACCGGCGCCCCGCGCCCCGGCCCAGCCCCGCAAGGCGCCGGAGCCGACGAAGCAGGAAGACACCACCTTCTATTGAGCCGTCACAGGGCGGCGCACGCCCGGATCAGGCCGTCCAGGTCTTCGGCGTTCTGATAAAGGCCGAAGCCGAAGCGGATCACGTCGTCGCGCACGTCGGTCACGACGTTCGAAGCCATCAGCGCCTTCTGCCAGCTCCCGGCCTCGGGATGCCGCAGCGCCAGGAACCGGGCCCGCGCGCTTTCGCCGGGCGTCACGGGGTTCAGGATGTCCGCCTCGATCAGGCGACCCGCCTTGCCGTCATGCACGGCCTTCTGGAACGCGATGGCCAGAGCGTCCGCATGGGCCGAGATGCGCGGTGTCGTCAGCCCTTCGGCGTCCAGCGCCCATCGCGCCGCGTTGAAGCGATACAGGGCCGAGACGTCGAAGGTCGCGCCCCAGAAGCGGCCGCCGTCGGTGCGATGGCCCACGCCGCCCGGCGGGCCCGCCAGATCGCCGAACTCCGCGAACCAGCCGGTCGCCACGGGCCGCGGACAGAAGCCGTCCGGCGCATGCAGGAAGCAGCCGCCCTCGCCCGACATGGCGTATTTGTAGACCCCGGCCGTGTAGAAGACCCGGTCGGCGATCGCCGACAGGTCGGTCGGGCGCGCCATGAAGCCATGGTAGCCGTCGATCAGGACCCAGGGCCCCTCGGGCCGGGCCAGATTCGCCAGCTGATCCAGGGCCTCGAAGGCCTGCCCGGTGCGGAAGAAGACGTGGCTGACCACGATCCAGTCGTGCCCGCCGGCCCGCGCAGCCTCCAGAAAGCGGTGGGCGAAGGTCGCGAACGGCTCCAGCGGCACGCGATCGACCACCGCCTGTCCCGCCTCTTCCCACCGCTGGGCCTGCCGTCGGAACGAGTGGAATTCGCCGTCGGTCGACAGGATGCGGACGGGCGACCTCTCCACGCCGGAGAAGATGCGCAGCAAGAAGTCGTGGGTGTTGGACGAGAAGGTGATCGTGTTCGGGTCCGGCAGCCCCAACTCCCGCGCCACATGCGCCTGCGCCTCCGGGATCACCTCCCCGAAGATGTGATCCCACTTGCGGTCGGCGTGGCGCGCCGCGTCCTCCCAGGCCTGAACCTGCCCCTCGAACCCCGCGTCGGGCCACAGGTGATGGCTGTGCGCGGCGAAGTGCAGGCGTCCGGGCGCGGCGGACAGGGCGCGGGAGAACAGGTCTTTCCGGCTCATGTCCACCTTGTGTCCTTCGTCCTTCACGCTCGGCGACGATTGTCCCGTTTTTGTCCTGCCGAATGTGTCGCTTCGGATCAGACCAGCGCGCCGTGGCAATGCTTGAACTTGCGGCCGGAGCCGCAGGGGCAGTCGGCGTTGCGGCCGGTGCGCTCCCAGCCCGGCGGCAGGGCCTCGACCGGCAGGCGCGCCCGGTCGTCGCCCTGCAGCGCCCCTTCGGGCAGCTGGGCGGCGGGGTTGGCCATCTCGTTCTCGCCGGTTTCGGGATTCAGATGAATCTCCTGAAACTCGGGCAGTTCCATCTGCGGCGGCGGCTCGAAGCGGAACTCCACCGTCATCAGCCAGCGCGTCACGTTGTGCCGCAGCTGGGTCAGCAGGCCCTCGAACAGGTTGAAGGCCTCGGTCTTGTACTCGTTCAGCGGATCGCGCTGGCCATAGCCGCGCAGACCGATGACCCCGCGCAGATGGTCCAGATGCACCAGGTGCTCGCGCCATTGCAGGTCGATCATCTGCATCAGGAATTGCTTCTCCAGACCCCGCATGCGGTCCGGCGTGATCGCCTGCTCGCGCTCGGCGGCGCGGGCGTCGGCGGCCTGGACCAGGCGTTCCTCGACCTCCTCGTTCGACACGCCTTCTTCCGCGGCCCAGTCGTGCAGCGGCAGGTCCAGACCCAGGGTCGACTGAACCTTCTCCTTCAGCCCGTCGATGTCCCACTGTTCGGCATAGGCCTTGGGCGGCATGTGCTGCTCGACCAGGTCGGCGATCACGTCGTGGCGGAACTCGGCCACCAGTTCGGAGTGGTTCTCGGCGTCCAGGAATTCCTGACGCTGTTCGAACACCGCCTTGCGCTGGTCGTTCACGACGTCGTCGTACTTCAGCAAGTTCTTGCGGATGTCGTAGTTGCGCTGCTCGACGCGCTTCTGAGACGTTTCGACCGCCTTGTTCAGCATGGAGTGGCTGATGGCCTCGCCTTCCTGAACGCCGAAGGTCTTCATGATCGCTTCCAGCCGCTCGCCGGCGAAGATGCGCATCAGGTCGTCTTCGGTGGACAGGAAGAATTTCGATGTGCCGGGGTCGCCCTGACGGCCGGTGCGGCCGCGCAGCTGGTTGTCGATGCGGCGGCTCTCGTGGCGCTCGGTGCCCAGCACGTACAGGCCGCCGGCGGCGAGCGCCCGTTCCTTCTGGACGGCGATCTCGGCCTTCACCTCGGCTTCGCGCGCGGCCTCGCTCTCCGGCGTCACCTCGACGCCGAGGTTGCGCTGGTCCTGGCGCCAGCGCTGCATGCGCATCTCCAGGTTGCCGCCCAGCTGGATGTCGGTGCCGCGGCCCGCCATGTTGGTGGCGATGGTCACCGCGCCGGGCAGGCCGGCCTCGGCGACGATGTAGGCTTCCTGCTCGTGCTGGCGCGCGTTCAGGACGTTGTGCGGAATGCCCTTGCCCTTGCGCACCTCGACGTCGAAGTCTTCGTCCTTCAGCGCCTGATAGGCCTTGCGTGCTGCGGCGCGTTTCTTTGGATCCTCGGACCGGACGTCGATCTCCAGCTGGCGGTGCATGTCCTTCAGCGTCTTCAGCTCGACGGCGTACTCATAGGTCTGCAGCAGGGCCGACAGGCTCTCGGATTTCTCGATCGACACCGTGCCGACCAGAACCGGCTGGCCGCGCACGAAGCACTCGGCGATCTGCTTGGCGATGGCGTCGTTCTTCTCGCGGGCCGAGCGATAGACCTCGTCGTCGTGGTCGATGCGCTTGACCGGCCGGTGCGTCGGCACTTCGAGCACGTCCATCTTGTAGATGTCCATGAACTCCTGGGCCTCGGTCGCGGCCGTGCCGGTCATGCCCGAAAGCTTTGAATACAGACGGAAATAGTTCTGGATCGTGACCGAGGCCAGGGTCTGGTTCTCGGGCTGGATCTTGACGCCTTCCTTGGCCTCGATGGCCTGGTGCAAGCCTTCCGACAGGCGCCGGCCCTGCATCATGCGGCCGGTGAACTCGTCGATCAGCATGATCTCGCCGGCGCGGATGATGTAGTCTTTGTCTTTTTGATACAATGTGTTGGCGCGCAGGGCCTGGTTGATGTGATGCACCAGGGTGATGTTGGCGGCGTCGTACAGGCCGGTGGTGTCGGCGGCGAACAGGCCGCGGTCCTCCATGATCTGCTCGATCTTTTCGGAGCCTTCCTCGGTCAGCAGGGCCTGGCGCTGCTTTTCGTCGAGGTCGAAGGTTCCTTCTTCCTTGATCAGGTCCTTGATGATGGCGTCGACCGTCACATACAGGTCGGACCGGTCCTCGGTCGGGCCTGAGATGATCAGCGGCGTGCGCGCCTCGTCGATCAGGATGGAGTCGACCTCGTCGACGATGGCGAAGTTGTGCCCCCGCTGGACCATCTCGCGCCGGTCATAGACCAGGTTGTCGCGCAGATAGTCGAAGCCGAACTCGTTGTTGGTGCCGTAGGTGATGTCCGCGGCATAGGCGGCCTGGCGCTGGCCCTGCGACAGGCCGTTGACGATGACGCCCACCTCCATGCCCAGGAAGCGATAGACGCGGCCCATCCATTCGGCGTCGCGGCGGGCGAGGTAGTCGTTGACGGTGATGACGTGGACGCCCTTGCCCTCGAGCGCATTCAGATAGACGGGCGCCACGGCGACCAGGGTCTTGCCCTCGCCGGTCCGCATCTCGGCGATGCCGCCTTCGTGCAGGATCATGCCGCCGGCCAGCTGGACGTCGTACTGGCGCTGGCCCAGCGTCCGCTTGGACGCCTCGCGCACAACGGCGAAGGCTTCGTTCAACAGGGCGTCCAGCTTTTCGCCCTTCGCCAGCCGGTCGCGGAAGACGTCGGTCATCATCCGCAGTTCGTCGTCGGAAACCTTGGCGTACTTCTCTTCCAGCGCGTTGATCCGGGTCACCTGACCCATGAAGTCGCGGACCCTGCGGTCGTTGGTGCTGCCGAACAGTTTCTTGGCGAAGCCGAGCATGAGGATTCCGGTAAGCGGTCGAGCGGGCGAAGGCTCTGGGACAGGGGCTCTTGAGCCTGGGACGGGCCCCGGTCGGGGCGGTCGCGCCGGTCTCGGGCCCTTCGGCGTCGCGCGACCCTGACCCGGCTGAAACAGCGGCGCGGCGAGGGCGCGCGGACCGTCGAAAACCCCTCGACTTGAACGCAGGCGGGACTTAAGCACCGGCCTTACCCCTGTCAACGCGAGGGGCTTTGCAGGGGCCGCCGAAGGCCCGTCGCAGCGGCCTTTTCGCCCGCAGCCGATCGAGCCGCCCATGCCCTCGCGCCCGACACCGATCTTCGCGCTTCTGGCGGCCTTCGCCTTCCTGACGCTGGCGGCCTGCGGCGGCGGCGGCGGGAACGACCGCCCGCCCGAGCCCGGCGACCGCGCCGTCGCCCGCGTGGCCGGCGAGACCATCTGGGCGTCGGACGTCAAGCGCGAGGCTGTGGCGCAGGGGCTGATCGGCGAGGGGGAGCCCCTGGACGTGACCTCAGGCCTGTTCCGCCGCGTCCTGGACGAGGTGATCGACCAGAAGCTGCTGGCGCGCGAGGCCGAGCGCCGCGGCCTGGACAACAGCCCGTCGGTCCAGCGCCGCCTGGCCACCACACGCGACCGCATCCTGGGCGACGTTCTGGTCGAGACCGTGGTCAACGGCACCATCACCGATCAGGCGGTTCAGACCCTGTACAACGAACAGCTGAACCTGGCCCGAACGTCGGAAGAGATCCGCGTGCGCCAGATCGTGTCGCGCACCCAGCCCGAAGCGGCCCAGGTCGTCGGCATCCTGTCGGCCGGCGCGGCGTTCGAGGCGGTGGCGGCGGAACGGTCGATCGACGAGGCGACGCGCTATTCCGGCGGCGATCTGGGCTATTCCACGCTGGACGTCATGCCCAAGGCCTATGCCGACGCCCTGCGCGACCGGCCGGCCGGCTCGACCGTGGGACCCTTCCAGGTCGAGGGCGGCTGGGCCGTGGTCCGCATCGAGGACCGCCGCCGCGAGACGCCGCCGACCCTGGAGCAGGCCCGGCCGCAGATCGTGCGTTATCTGACCTATGAGGGCGTGCGCCGCCTGCTGGAGGATCTGCGCGGCGGCGCCGAGGTCGAAATCCTGCTGGGCGGCTCGGACGAAGGGGGGGGGACGGAGCCGGCCTCGGCGCCCCGGACGGCCGCGCCCCAGCCCACGCCGCCCCCCGCTTCGGCGCCGACGTCGGGCCAGGCGCCGGCCGCGACCGCCGCGCCGAAGGCCCGGCCTTGAGCGGCGCCGGCGACGGCCGCTCGACCGGCCGCAAGATCGAACAGGCTTTGGGGAAGGCGCTGGATCCGCTGACCTCGGCTTTGAAACCCAGGACGGCGACGACGCCGGCCGCCGCTCCGGGCAAGCCTGGGCTGCAGGTCTCGCCCCTGGCCGTGCCGTTCCCGAAGGTCGGGGCCGTCGGCGGAGTGGAGATCGCGACTGCCCGGGCCGGTTTCTACAAGCACGAGCGGGACGACCTGACGGTGTTCCGTTTCGCCCGCGGCACCACCTGCGCCGGGGTGTTCACCCGCCACAAGATCGGCTCGGCGCCGGTCGACTGGTGCAAGCGGCACCTCGACGGCGCCGAGGGCGGCGGCGACGTGCGTGCGCTGGTCGTCAACGCCGGCTGCGCCAACGCCTTCACCGGCAAGGCGGGAGCCGACGCCGCGCGGCGTACGGCGTCGGAAATCGCCAAACGCTTCGGCTGTCGCCAGCGCGACGTCATGTTGGCCTCGACCGGCGTCATCGGCGTGGTGCTGGACGACCGCAAGATCGCCGCCCGCCTGCATGAGGTGGAGGCGGCGCTGGACGCCGACGTGCCGGCCGGGGAGCAGTGGGCCCGCGCCGGTCTGGGCATCATGACCACCGACACCTTCCCCAAGGGATCGTACGCCGAAGCCCGGATCGACGGGGTCAAGGTGCGGATCGCCGGCATCGCCAAGGGCTCGGGCATGATCGCGCCCGACATGGCCACCATGCTGGCCTTCATCGTCACCGACGCCGCCATCGCCCCGCCGGTGCTGAAGGCCCTGCTGGGCCTGCACGTGCGCACCACGTTCAACAGCGTGACGGTCGACGGCGACACCTCGACCAACGACACCTGCCTGCTGTTCGCCACCGGCGCCTCGGGCGCGCCGCGCATCGGCCGCGTCGGCGACCGGCGGCTGAAGGAGTTCTCGGCCGCGCTGGACAAGGTCATGCTGGACCTGGCCCACCAGCTGGTCCGCGACGGCGAGGGCGCGACCAAGTTCGTGCGCGTGACGGTGGAGGGCGCCGCCAGCCCCGCCAGCGCCCGCAAACTGGCCAAGTCGATCGCCGACAGCCCGCTGGTCAAGACCGCGCTCGCCGGCGAGGACGCCAACTGGGGCCGCGTGGTGATGGCCGTGGGCAAGACCGAGGAGCCCGTCTCGAAGGAACGGCTGGCGATCCGCTTCGGCCCGCACGTGGCGGCGATCGAGGGCGCGCCGTCGCCCCACTACGACGAGGCGAAGATGAGCGCCTACATGAAGAACGCCGAGATCGACGTCGTCGTGGACGTCGGCATGGGCCGCGCCTCGGCCACCGTCTGGACCTGCGACCTGACCAAGCGCTACGTCGAGATCAACGGCGATTATCGCTCGTGAGCGACCTGAAGACCGTCCTCGTCGTCGCCGTGGCGTTGATCGACGCCGACGGGCGCGTGCTGATCGCCCAGCGGCCCGAGGGCAAGCAGATGGCCGGGCTGTGGGAGTTTCCGGGCGGCAAGGTGGAGCCCGGCGAGCGGCCGGAGGCGGCCCTGATCCGGGAACTGAAGGAAGAGCTTGGCATCGACGTCAACGAGGCCTGCCTGGCGCCGTTCGTCTTCGCCAGCCACGCTTACGATTCGTTTCACCTGTTGATGCCACTGTATCTGTGCCGACGCTGGTCGGGCACGGTGACGGCGCATGAGCATGCGGCGTTGAAGTGGGTCAGGCCGAACGCCCTGTCCGACTGGCCGATGCCCCCGGCCGACGCGCCCCTGGTCGCCTGGCTGCGCGACCTTCTCTAGCCTTCGGAAGGGAGGGCCGATGCCGATGCTGAAGCGCCTCCTTCAAGACCGTTCCGGCGCGACGTCACTGGAGTACGGCCTGATCATCTCGCTGATCTTCCTCGTGATCCTGACGGCCCTCACAGCTTTCGGCGACACGTCCTCCGGCATCTTCAACGGTGCGATGAACGCCATCCGCAACGCCATGGGCGGCTGAAGCTCTTGAGGAGCGCGGACCTCCACGGCCGCGAAGCCGTCGAGCCTCCAGACGCGGACCTGGAGGTCCGCGCTCCATCGAGGAGAGGTTCTCACTCCCCCTTGTGCTCCACCACACCCAGGGCATCGGCCAGCCGCACCGTGGCGGATCCGCGCGACAGCGGCCTCTGCTGGCCTTCATGCGGGGCCCAGCCCGACAGGGTGACGATCTCGAATGTGGCCGTCAGCTTGCCGTCGGCGTCGGCGAAGCGTTCGGCGTAAATCTGCGCCGCCCGCAGCAGCACATCCCGGCGCAGCGGGCGGACGGGCCCGGTCGGCACTGCCGTCTCTCCCATAGCGCGCAAATCCTTCATCAGGGCGATCGGATCGCCGTAGCGCACAGTGACGCGATCGACGTCGCAGACCGGCAGGGCCAGACCGGCGCGTTGCAGCAGCGCCGCCCCGTCGAAGCCGTCGGCGAACGGCGACACCCGCGTCGCCGCGCCGTCGGTGATCTCCAGCTCCGCCGCCGTCAGCGCCTGACGCAGCTCCGTCAGGGTCGACCCTCCGAGCAGGGCCGCCAGGAACAGGCCGTCCGGCTTCAGCGCGCGTCGGGCCCGCACCATCAGGCCGGGCAGATCCTCGACCCACTGCAGGCCCAGCACCGAGACGATCAGGTCGACCGACGCCGGCTCGAGCTCCAGGTCTTCAGGCCCCATCGGCGCGGCGACCGTGCGCGGCGACCCCACCCGGCCCGCAGCGTCCGACGCGGCGAGGGCCTCGGCGAACGCCCGCGGATGGGGCGACAGGTCGACGACGGCGGGAAAGTCGCGCAGGATCGCCTCCAGGCTTTCGACCAGCCCCAGAGCGGCACGGCGGTGCAGGAAGTCGGCCCCGGCGAACAGGGGCCGGCTCCGCTCCAGTCGGGCGGCGCGGCGGGCGGGGTCGAACAGGCGGGCCTGAATCGGGCGGGGAGGGGTCATTGCAGGGACAGGATGGGGTCTGGACCCGCGCCTGGGAAGCCGCCCGGCCCCGACTGGCGCATTTGGGCCGGGGCCTGACCCACTTGATCCTGCCGCCGTTGGCCCACGACGCGCCGGAAGCCATGGGCGCCGCCGGGCTGTCCGCCGGGGCTTTCAGCCGCGTGACCTTTCTGGAAGACCCGGTCTGCGACGGTTGCGGCGCGGCGTTCGCGCACGACGGCGGCGTGTTCGCCGAAACCCGCTGCGCCGCCTGCACGGCCCATCCCTACGCCTTCGCCCGAACCCGAGCGGCCTGCGTCTACGACGACGCCTCGCGCCAGGTGATCCTGCGGCTCAAGCACGGCGACCAGCAGCAGTTCGCGCCCCTGTTCGCCCGCTGGCTGGAGCGGGCGGCCGCGCCCCTGCTGGCCGACTGCGACGCGATCGTGCCCGTGCCGCTGCACCGGCTGAGGCTGCTGTCGCGCCGCTTCAACCAGGCGGCGGAGATCGCCCGGCCGCTGGCCAAGGCGGCGAACCGTCAGTTCCTGCCCGACGCCCTGATCCGAACCGTCCGCACCGACAGCCAGGGCGGCAAGTCGGCGCGTGGACGGCGGTTGAACGTGAAGTCCGCCTTCGCCGTGACGCCCGCGGGGGCCCGCGCCGTGCAGGGTCGGCGCATCTTGCTGGTCGACGACGTCCTGACGACCGGCGCCACGGCCGAGGCCTGCGCCAAGGCCCTGCTGGCCGCCGGCGCCCGCGCCGTGGACCTGGCGGTCGTCGCGAGGGTGCGAACGGCGCGAACCCTGCCTACATGAGGTCGGCCCTATCGCTCGCGACGCGGTCGCTCGCTGCTTGAGGGCTGTTTGAGTTGGAGAAAAACGTGCCCGACGTCGTCATCTACACCAAGCCCGGCTGCCCTTACTGCGCCATGGCCGAGGCTCTGCTGGAGCGCAAGGGCGTCGCCTTCACCGAGATCGTCGCGTCCAACGATCCGAAGAAGAAGCAGGAGATGATCCAGCGTTCGAACGGGCGGATGACCTTCCCCCAGATATTCATCGGCGACAGGCACGTCGGCGGCTCCGACGACCTGCACGCGCTGGACCGCAAAGGCGAGCTGGACGCGCTTCTGGCCGCATGAGCGAAACCCTGCGCGTCGCCCTGGTCCAGACCACGACCCCGGCCGATCCGGCCGAGGGTCTGGCCCACGTCGCGCCGCTGATCCGGCGGGCGGCGGAGGGCGGGGCGCGGCTGATCCTGACGCCGGAGGGGACCAACCTGCTGGTTCAGGACCGCGCCCGGCGCGAGGCCCTGCTGGCCGACGAGGGCGAGGACGTGGCGGTGGCGGGGCTCAAGGCGCTGGCGACCGAACTCGGCGTCCAGCTGCTGATCGGCTCGGCCATCGTGAAGTCCGGCCATGCGGACGACGCGCGCGCCGCCAACCGGTCCCTGCTGATCGACGACCGAGGGGAGACCGTCGCCCGCTACGACAAGCTGCACGTCTACGACGTCGATCTGCCGACCGGCGAGCGCTGGCGCGAAAGCGCGGCCGTGCGGCCGGGCGAGCGGGCGGTGGTGGCCCGGACGCCCTGGGGCGGGCTCGGCCTGACCGTCTGTTACGACGTGCGTTTCCCGCACCTGTTCCGGGCCCTGGCTCGGGCGGGGGCCGACCTGATCGCCGTGCCCGCCGCCTTCACCGTGCCGACCGGCGAGGCGCACTGGGAGACGCTGCTGCGCGCCCGGGCCATCGAAACGGGCTGCTTCGTGCTGGCCCCGGCCCAGGGCGGCGCCCACGCCGACGGACGCCGGACCTGGGGCCGCTCCACCGTCGTCGGGCCGTGGGGCGAGGTGATCGGAAGGCTGGACCACGACCGGCCCGACGTGCTTTTCGCCGATCTGGACCTGTCGGCCGTCGCCCGCGCCCGTCAGGCCGTGCCCCAGCTGACCCACGACCGCGATTTCGCCGCCCCTGACCCGATCGCCTGACATGATCCGCTACGCCCTCCACTGCGACGCCGGCCACGCGTTCGAGGCCTGGTTCGGCTCCTCGGACGACTGGGACGACCAGTCTGCGCGGGGTCTGGTCGAATGCCCGTTCTGCGCGTCCACTCAGGTGTCGAAGCAGATCATGGCCCCGGCCGTGGCCGGAACGAAACGATCCGCCACGCCCGACCCCGGCGCCCTGCGCACCATGATGATGCAGGCCGCGCACGAGGTCCGCAGCCACGTCGAGACCACCTTCGACTACGTCGGCGACGCCTTCGCCAGCGAGGCCCGCGACATCCACGAGGGTCGGTCCGAAAAGCGCGAAATCTACGGCGAGGCCACCCCCGCCGAGGTCAAGAAGCTGAAGGACGACGGCGTCCCCGTCGCCCCCCTGCCGCCCGATCCGTCGAAACTGGTCTGACCTTGGGACCGGGGGAGCGGTATCAGGAGGTCGACCCGCCCGAGGCCCTGCGGCCCTGGGTTCGGACCATTTGGACCTATGCCGCCCCCGAGCCCAGTCCGACCGTCCAGCGCATCGCGCCCGACGGCTGTCCAGAACTGATCCTGCACCTCGGCGTCCCCTACGAGGAACAGAGCGACGACGGGATGTTCCATCCGCAACCGTCGGCCGTCTTCGCCGGCCAGATGACGCGTCCCCTGGCGCTGCGCCCGGCCGGGCCGGTCGAACTGTGCGCCGTCCGCTTCCACCCCGACGGCGCACGCGACTGGCTCGCCGCCCCTCTTGCTTCGGCGACCGACCGACGGCTGGACATGACGGCGCGGCTGGCCAGCTTGCGCCTGCCGCGCGGCGACCCGGATGAGCAGGCGCGGCGACTTGGCGACTGGCTGGAAGAAGAGCGGCAGGGCCGTTCCGGCTGGACCGTCGACCCTCGCGTTCGGGCCGAGGTCCGCGCTCTGGAAGAAGGGCTGGAGACCGCCGCGCGAGATCCCGCCGGCCACCGGGCCTTGCAGCGGGCCTTTCTCGACCGGGTCGGCGTGTCGCCGCGGCTATTGCGCTCGATCTTCCGTTTTCGTCGCGTGTTCGATCACGCCCACGATCCGGACGCGGCCATCGGCTGGCTGGAGGCCGGATTGGCGGCCGGCTATTTCGACCAGCCCCAGCTGGCCCGGGACTTCCGCCGGTTCCTCGGCTGCACCGCAACCGCCTGGGCACGCGAGCAGGTCGAACTGGCCCGGTCTCTGGCGTCGCAATCCTACAAGACCGTCGTGGGCGAGGCGCCCTAGACCGCTTTCCGCCGTCATCGCACGAGGGACTCCCCATGCTCGCCGCCGCCGTCGCCGCCCTCCTCGCTCCTTCCGCCGATCCGGACCTGTCCTGGATCGCCGGCTATTGGCTGGACTGCTCCGACGGGCGCGAGGTCTCGGAGACCTGGAGCGATCCGCGCGGCGGCCTGATGGTCGGTCATGCCCTGACCCTGTCACCGACCGGCCGCGTCTCCTTCGAGATGGCGCGGATCGGGCCGACGCCGCAGGGGCTCGCCTACGTTGCCCAGCCGGACGGCGGCACGCCGACCGTCTTCGTCCTCGCCGAAAGCGGGCCGGGCCGCGCGGTTTTCGCCAATGAGACCAACGATTTTCCCACCCGCATCATCTACGCCCGCGACGGCGACGTGCTCACCGCCCGGATAGAAGGCACGATCGACGGTCAGGCCCGCGCCATGGGCTGGTCCTTCCGCTCGGCTCCGCTCAACGCCCGCTGTTCGGCCTGAAAGTCAGATCCGCTTCAGCCGCTTCGCATGGCCGCCGACCATGTTCAGCGCCACGCGGTCGGGCAGGTGCTTGGCCAGCCCCGCCAGCAGATTGTTCATGACGCCCGGCGTCACCTGCGGCCGGTTCGCCTCGCAGGCGTCGTGGCCGACGCGCGCCACGTGTTCGGCCGTCTGCCACATCCAGGCCGGATAGGCGCTCGACACCTCCTGCCGCGTGCCGTTGACGTCGTGGAACTCCGTCAGGGTGTAGCCGGGGCACAGGGCGGTGACGTGCACGCCGGTCCCGCGCAGCTCCAGATGCAGGCCCTGCGAGGCCTTGATCAGAAAGCTCTTGATCGGGCCGTACAGGGTGTCGCCCCCGGTCGCGGGCATCCGTCCGGCCAGGCTGGCGACGTTCAGGATGCGGCCGAAGCCGCGCTCGACCATGCCGGGGGCCAGCCGCCGCGCCAGCTCGACCGGCGCGCCCAGCATGACCTGCACCATGGCGCGGTGGTCGGCCGGGTCGGTGTTCAGGAAGCCTGAGGTGCGGCTGAAGCCGGCGTTGTTGACCAGGCCGTCGACGTGCAGGCCGCGCTGGTCGATCTCCGCGACCAGTCGGGTCGGCGCGTCCGGGTCGGCCAGATCGTCGGTCAAGACGGTGACGGCTGAGCCGGAGAGCGTCAGCTCCTTGGCCAGCGCCGTCAGCGGCCCCTCGCGCCGCGCCGTCAGGACCAGATCCCAATCATTTCGCGCATACTCCCGCGCCAGCGCCGCGCCGATCCCGGCCGAGGCGCCGGTGACCAGCATCGTGGGGCGGACCTTGGAAGGCAGGCTCACCCTAGGCCGCGACCGGGCACGAGGCGTGCGGCGCGAACGGCCTCAGCGCGTCGGCGTCCTCGGCCAGAAGGTCGGCGATGGTGATCTTCGACAGGGCCTCCGCCGCCGCCTGGTCCGCCGCGGTCAGGGCCTTGGCCACCTGGCGCGGGATGTGTTGGCCGACCGGGCAACCCTTGGCCCCCGCGGGCGGAGAGCCGAGGTGGGCGCAGCCGTTCACCGCCTTCAGCACCTGGTCCAGGCGAATGTTTTCCGGCCGGTGCAGCAGCCAGGCCCCGCCCGAAGCGCCGGGCCGCGTGGCGATCAGGCCCGCTTTGGCCAGCAACGCGGTCACGCGCCGCACCACGACCGGATTGGTCGGCACGGAGGCGGCGAGCACGGCGCTGGGCGCGGCGGCCTCGGGCCCATAGGCGCCCTTGTGGGCCAGATAGGCCAGGGCATGGGCGGCGACGGGAAAGCGTTGGCTGTCGGACATGGCGTTTCGACCCCAATTTAGGCGTGCGGCGCCGGATTCACAAACGCGTCGCAACTGGGCGTCCCCCACGACCGTTTCGGCCGCGATTGATGCGCCGTTCGAAAGGGTCTAAAGCCCCGCGGCTTTCGAGAAAGGGTCGCCTCTCCGCGGACCCCGGAGATCGTGAATGGCCGGGGCCGACCCCCGCGGCGAGACTGACGCTTCCGCCGCCCAACCCTCTTCCACGCCCGCCCTGCCCGACGCCCCCCACGGCGACGGTCATGCGCGCCAGGGCAAGGCCGCCCTGATCGTGGGCGCCATCGGCGTGGTGTTCGGCGACATCGGCACCAGCCCCTTCTACGCCATGCGCGAGGCCCTGGCGCACAGTCGCTCGGGCGGCCAGGCCGAACTCGCCGTGCTGGGCGTCGTCTCGCTGGTGTTCTGGGCCCTGATCCTGGTCGTGACTCTGAAGTACGTCGTCTTCCTGATGAAGGCCGACAACAAGGGCGAGGGCGGCACCCTGTCGCTGATGGCCCTGGCCCAGCACGCCATCGGCCGGCGCAGCGCCCTGATCTTCCTGCTGGGCGTCTGCGGCGCGGCCCTGTTCTACGGCGACGGCATCATCACCCCGGCGGTGTCGGTTCTGGGCGCGGTCGAGGGGCTGAAGGACGCGCCGGGTCTGGCCGGGCGGGTCGACGGCTTCATCCTGCCCATCGCGGCGGGCATCCTGATCGGCCTGTTCCTGATCCAGTCGCGCGGCACCGCCAGCATGGCGCGGTGGTTCGGCCCCTTGACGACGGTCTGGTTCCTGATCCTGGGCGGATTGGGAATCTACCACATCTTCGACGACGTCTCGATCCTGCGGGCCCTGTCGCCGCACTACGGCGTGCTGTTCCTGATCGACAACGGCTTCCTGGGCTTCGTCATCCTGGGCAGCGTCTTCCTGGCCGTCACCGGGGCCGAGGCGCTGTACGCCGACATGGGCCATTTCGGAAAGGCCCCGATCCGTCAGGGCTGGCTGTTCTTCGTCCTGCCCTGTCTGACGCTGAACTATCTGGGTCAGGGCGGTCTGGTCCTGTCCGACCGCGCGGCGGCCGAGAACCCCTTCTGGATGATGGTGCCGGAGTTCGCCTACTGGCCAGTCTTCGTCGTCGCCACGATCGCGGCCATCATCGCCAGTCAGGCGGTCATCACCGGCGCCTTCTCGGTGACCCAGCAGGCGGTCCAGCTGGGTCTGCTGCCGCGCATCAGCATCCTGAACACGTCGGAAAGTCAGTCCGGCCAGATCTTCGTCCCGGCGGTCAACATGATGCTGATGGTCGGCGTCCTGTTCCTGCTGGCCATGTTCCAGACCTCGTCCAACCTGGCCGCGGCCTACGGCATCGCGGTGACCGGGGCGATGTTCGTCGACAGCCTGTTGGCTTGGTTCGTGGTCCGGCGGCTGTGGAAGTGGTCGCTGCCCCTGTCGCTGGCGGTGCTGACGCCCTTCCTCGCGCTGGATCTGGTCTTCCTGACCTCGAACCTGCTGAAGATCCCGCAGGGGGCGTGGTTCCCGCTGGTCATGGGCGCGGGTCTTCTGATCGTCATGTGGACCTGGGTGCGCGGCACCCAGATCCTGACGGCCAAGACGCGCAAGGATTCGCTGCCGCTGACCGACCTGATCGAGATGCTGCGCGCCCGGCCGCCGCACCGCGCGCCCGGCACGGCCATCTTCCTGACCAGCGACCCCGACGTCGCCCCGGTCGCCCTGATGCACAACCTCAAGCACAACAAGGTGCTGCACGAGAAGAACGTGATCCTGACGGTGCGCACCACCGATCGCCCGCGCGTGCCCGAGGACAAGCGCATCCAGATCGACCCCATCTCCGACGACTTCAAGAAGCTGACGATCTACTACGGCTTCATGGAGCAGCCGAACGTGCCCAAGGCGCTGGGCGTGTGCCGCCGCCAGGGGCTGAAGTTCGACATCATGTCGACCAGCTTCTTCCTCGGCCGTCGCTCGGTGGTGCCGTCGGCGCAGCAGGGCATGCCCCTGTGGCAGGACCGGCTGTACATCTTCCTGATGCGCAACGCCGCCAATCCGACCGACTTCTTCCACATCCCGCCCGGCCGCGTGGTCGAGCTGGGCGCGCAGGTCTCGGTTTGAGCGAGGTCGAGCCCGGCGCCGGCATCGAGGCGCGCCGCCTCGCCGGCGCTCTTCTGGAAGGCGCCCTGTCCGGCCGAGACGGTCTGGCGGCCGTGCAGGCGGGCAAGCCGTTCAACGCCCTGTCGCCCCAGGACCGCGCCTTCGCCCGCGCCGTCGCCATGGGCGCCCTGCGTCGGCTGGGCGAGATCGACCGCGCGCTGGACGCGCGTCTGAAGACCGCGCCGCCGCAGCAGGTCCGCACCCTGCTGCGCGTGGCGCTGGCCCAGCGGCTGGCGCTGGACGTGCCGGCCTTCGCCACCGTCTCCACCGCCGTCAAGCTGGCCGAGCGCGAGGCCAAGACCCGGCCCTACAAGGCGCTGGTCAACGCCGTCCTGCGCGGGTTGGAGCGCGACGGCCTGCCCGACGCCGACCCCGTCGCCAATCTGCCCGGCTGGCTGGTGGCCCGCTGGACCCAGGCCTGGGGCGCCGACGCCGTCGCCGCCATCGCCCGCGCCGCCCGCGAGGAGCCGGCCACGGACCTGAGCCTGAAGCCGGATCAGGACGCCGCCGCCCTGGCCGCCGCGCTGGAGGGCGAGGTCCTGCCCTGCGGCTCCGTCCGCACGCGTCGGCGCGGCGATCTGTCGGCGTGGCCCGGCTACGCCCAAGGCGGCTGGTGGGTGCAGGACGCGGCGGCCGCCGTGCCCGTGCGGGCGCTGGCCCCGCTAGCTGGCGAGACCATGCTCGATCTCTGCGCCGCGCCCGGCGGCAAGACGCTGCAGCTGGCGGCGTCGGGGGCCTCGGTCGTGGCTCTCGACCGCAACGCCTCGCGCCTGAAGCGCGTGCACGAGAACCTCGCCCGCACCGGCCTGACCGCCGAGGTCGTCGCGGCCGACGCGGTCGGCTGGGACGACCCGCGCACCTTCGACGCCGTGCTGCTGGACGCGCCCTGCACCGCCACCGGCACCCTGCGCCGCCATCCGGAGGCCCTGCACGCCGTGCGCCCCGCCGACGTCGCCAACCTGGCCGACGTCCAGCATCGCCTGCTGGACGCCGCCGCCGACCGCGTGAAGCGCGGCGGACGGCTGGTCTACTGCGTCTGCTCGCTGGAGCGAGAAGAGGGCGAGGGCCAGGTCCCGGCCTTCCTGCGCCGCCGCCCGGACTTCCGCCTGACCCCCATCGACCCCGCCGCCGTCGGCGCGCCGCCCGAGACCGCGTCGGAATACGGCTTGCGCCTGCACCCCGGGCATTGGCCCGAACGCGGCGGTCTGGACGGCTTCTTCGTCGCTCGGTTTGAGCGGACAGGCTGACGCCCTAAACTCCAGGCCTTGGCGCGGTCATCGGCTCTATGCGCTTTTGACAGCGTATTTTTGTCTCCATTCAGCGCAGCTTTCGATTTCCACTGCACCTCGAAATATTTGAGCGTCTTGGGTTGTCCCGACTATGGCAACGTCAAAGTAACACTCGACAAATGTACATTCCGAGATTATAACAGCACCAGTTATGTTCGAACCCATAGGAACCACCACAATATTTCTTTCAATTGTAGAGCAAAATAGAACTGTAGTTTTGCTATGTAATTTTATCTGACCGTTTCCATGTATCACGCATCTTATGAATTCCCGGCCGTGGACTATGGGATTTGGGCCGACAAGGTCTGCGATTGATACACGCTCATCCACAAAGGTGCGGCGATCGCGCGTCGCAACTTTACGAGGACTTAAGTGGCTGAGCCCGACTAAAAGCCAAGTAAGAATCACCCCAACCAAAAGTACGAAGACCAGCCCAAGTATTAGGGCATCAAGCCAGCTAGCCGAATTTAGCCACGGTCTCGATTTCGCGAAGACGGTGGCCAACCCTGTGCCAGCCGCGAGCAAAATAGGCCACCATCGTTGCGCCAACTCCAAGGCTCTATCGACGGCTCTGAAACTGTCCCGGAGCACGGGCGCACCTCGACTTGAGTTAAATTGAATGACTATCGAACAGTGATTCGCCAGCTTTAGCGGATGCGTTGCCGTTAAGCAGCGATCGTTGTGGGCCCGCTTGCTCCGGTCCCCGGCCCGGCTTAAGCCCGGACCATGGCCGCGCCCCTGATCTGTCCGTCCATCCTGTCCGCCGATTTCGCCAAGCTGGGCGAGGAGGTCGCCGCCATCGACGCGGCGGGGGCCGACTGGATCCACGTCGACGTCATGGACGGGCATTTCGTGCCCAATCTGACGATCGGTCCGGCGGTGGTGAAGGCCCTGCGGCCGCATTCGAAGAAGCCGTTCGACGTGCATCTGATGGTCGCGCCGGTCGATCCCTGGCTGGAGGCCTATCGCGAGGCGGGCGCCGACGTGCTGTCGATCCACCCCGAAAGCGGTCCGCACGTCCACCGGACCCTGGGCCAGATCCGCAAGCTGGGGGCGAAGGCCGGTCTGGTGCTGAACCCGGCCACACCGGTCGAGGTGGTGGCCGAGACGGTCGAGCTGCTGGACCTGGTGCTGATCATGTCGGTCAATCCTGGCTTCGGCGGGCAATCGTTCATCGACTCGTCGCTGCGCAAGATCGAGCGCGTGCGCGCCGTCCTGGACGCGGCGGGGTCGAAGGCGGTGCTGCAGGTCGACGGCGGCGTGACGGCGGCCAACGCCGGCGCCTGCGTCGCCGCCGGGGCCGACGCCCTGGTGGCGGGCACGGCGGCGTTCCGGGGCGGGCCGTCCGCCTATGCCGCCAACATCTCGGCGCTCAAAGCCGCGGCGTGAGCGGCGGACCCGACATTCCCGGGCTGCGCGGCGCGCCCATGCGCACGCCGGTCAAGCCGACCGGCGCCGCCTCCGGTCCCGAGTTGTGGCCCGCGCTGGCCGGGCGCATGCTGACCCGCCAGCTGTGGGTCGAGCTGTATGGCCTGCCCGGCTATGGCGCGACGCTGGGCGGGACCAAGGTCGCCGCCTTCGCCTGCGCGCCGAAGGATCCGCGCCCCGTCGACGCGACCCTGGGCCGTTCGGTGCTGGACGGCCGCTTCGTGCTGGCGGGCACGGCGATGGACGCCCCGGCGCCCGACGATCCGTGGAACCGGCCCAGCCCGTCCATGCCCTTCGCGGCCCAGCTGCACGCCTTCGCCTGGCTGCCGCACCTGATGGCCGAGGGCGAGCGCGGCGTGCGCGAGGCGCTGCGGCTGGTGCGGGGATGGGAGGGGACCTTCCGCCGCTGGTCGCCCTTCGTCTGGGATCCCGACCGCCTGTCGCGCCGGGTCTTCAACCTGTCCTGCGCCGCGCGCCGCCTGGGCTCCGTCGCCGACGAGGCGGACCGGCTGGCGCTGGCCGTGTCGCTGTCGCGGCAGGCGCGGCAGCTGCTGCGCGCGCCCGACCCCACCGCGCGGCGGGCCGAACGCCTGACGGCGGCGGCGCTGGCCGGATGCGTCCTGACCGGCCCCATCGGCGCCGCGCTGCGTCGCCGCGCGCTGGCCCGCCTGCCCGGCGCCCTGGCCCAGGGCGTGGGCGAGGACGGCGGTCACGCCGGCCGCAGTCCGGAGGCGGGGCTGGAGCTGCTGCTCGACCTCATGACCCTGTCGGACGCGCTGAACCAGCTGGGCGAGCCGGTCCCCGAAGCCGTGACCCGGGCCATGGGCCGCCTGGGCAAGGGCGTGCGCACCCTGGCCTTGCCGGACGGGCGTCTGGGAAGTTTCCACGGCGGGGGGCCCTCGTCGGCCGCCTCGGTCGCGGCCGCTCTGGAGCCCGCGGGCGCGGGCGAGCCGGGCGTGGCCTGCGCCGGCTTCGCCCGGCTGGCCAGCCCGCTGCTGACGGTTCTGGCCGACGTCGCCGCCCCGCCGCGGGGCGCCTGGGGCGCCGACGCCTGCGCCCAGCCGATGGCGCTGGAGATCGTCTGCGGCAAGGACCGGCTGATCACCGGCTGCGGCTGGACCCCGCTGGCGTCCGACCGTCAGGGCCTGCGCCTGACCCCCGGTCATTCGACCCTGACGCTGGGCGAAAGCTCGCTCGGCGAGCCCCTCTCTGGCTGGAAGGCCAACGTGCTGGGCGCACGGCTGGCCGGGCGCGCCTATCCGGTGCGCACCGAGCGCCGCGACGGCGACGGGGCCGTCTGGCTGGAGATCGAGCACGACGGCTGGACCGGCCATGGCCTGACGCACCAGCGCCGCCTGTATCTGGACCAGCGCATGGACGAGCTGCGCGCCGAAGAGCGGCTGTTCCCCACCGCCGGCCGACCCGACGCCACCCGCCAGATCGCGGCGCCCTACGCCATCCGCTTCCATCTGGAGCCGGGGGCCCAAGCCTCGCTGGCGCGCGACCGGCGGTCGATCCTGCTTCGCGGCCATTCCAGCCGCGGCTGGTGGTTCCGCACCGACGGTCCCGACGTCGCCATCGAGCCCTCGGTCCACGTCGACGGCGGCCTGACGCGGCGCTCGCTCCAGATCGTGGTGCGCGGCTCGGCGCGCACGGACAACGAGACCAAGATCCGCTGGAAGCTGAGCCCGGCGGGCGGGGTGGGGGATCCGGTTTAGCCCTCACGTCTCCTCCCCGCGAGCGGAGCGAAGTGGGGAGGGGGACCGCGAAGCGGTGGAGGGGCTCTTTGCCCGTGCCCGGACGGCCAGCAGGATCGCCTTAAGCACGCCGTCGGGATTCACCCGCACCTCTTCCGCAGCGAAACGAATGACGTCGACGCCCTGCGCCGCCAGCCAAGCCGACCGTCGCCGGTCGTGGGCGATCGCGTCCTCCTGATCATGACCCTGCCCGTCGATCTCCACCGCGAGCTTCGCCTCCGCGCAGTAGAAATCGAGAACGAAGGCCCCGATCGGGTGCTGACGGCGAAACTTGAACCCGCCGAGCGCGCGTCCCTTCAGCGCCGTCCATACCCGCGCCTCAGGCGGCGTGAGGGTGCGCCGCTGGATGCGGGCCCGCGAGACGGCGCCTGTCGTGTCCAAAGAGCCCCTCCACCGCTTCGCGGTCCCCCTCCCCATTCCTCCGGAACGGGGAGGAGACGTCAATCACGAGCTCTGCTAAGGCCCCACGCGTCTCCCCGACTCCAGACTACGGACGCCGCCCCATGCCCGCCGCTCCCGACTTTCCGCCCGCGCCCGACCGGGTAGCGCCCGCGCGCGCCCTGATCTCGCTGTCCGACAAGACCGGGCTGGAAGAGGTCGCCCGCACCCTGCACGGCCTCGGAGTCGAGCTGGTGTCCACCGGCGGCACGCGTGGGGCGATCGCGGCGCTGGACTTGCCGGTCAAGGACGTGGCCGACCTGACCGGTTTCCCGGAGATGATGGACGGGCGGGTGAAGACCCTTCATCCCGTCGTCCACGGCGGCCTGCTGGGCGTGCGCAATGCCCCGTCGCACGCGGCGGCGATGCAGGAGCATGGCATCGCCCCGATCGATCTGGTCTGGATCGACCTCTATCCGTTCGAGGCCACCGTCGCGTCCGGCGGCGGGTTCGAGGCGGCGATCGAGAACGTCGACATCGGCGGCCCGGCCATGATCCGGTCGGCGTCCAAGAACCACGGCCACGTCGCGGTGGCGGTGGACGCAGAATCGATCGGCTGGATCGTCGAGGCGTTGAAGGCCGACGGCGCGACGTCGCTGGACCTGCGCAAGCGGCTGGCGGCCCGCGCCTTCGCCCGCACCGCCGCTTATGACGCGGCCGTCTCGGGCTGGTTCGCCGGCCAGATCGGCGACGCCGCCCCCGCCCGGAAGTCCATCTCGGGCACGCTGGCCCAGACACTCCGCTATGGCGAGAACCCGCATCAGTCCGGCGCCTTCTACCGCACTTCGGAGACCCGCCCCGGCGTCGCCAACGCGCGCCAGCTGCAGGGCAAGGAACTGGGCTACAACAACATCGCCGACGCCGACGCCGCCTATGAGCTGGTCGCCGAGTTCGACGCCCCCGCCTGCGTCATCGTCAAGCACGCCAACCCTTGCGGGGTGGCGACGGGCGGCGACCTGTCCGAGGCCTACGTCCGCGCATTGGAGTGCGACCCCGTCTCGGCCTTCGGCGGCGTGATCGCCGTCAACCGACCGCTGACCGCCGCCGACGCGGAGAAGATCGTTGAGATCTTCACCGAGGTGGTCATCGCGCCCGGCGCCGACGACGCGGCGCGCACCGTGTTCGCGGCGAAGAAGAACCTGCGCCTGCTGCTGACCGACGGCCTGCCCGATCCGCTTGCGGCGGGTGAGGTCTTCCGCAGCGTGGCCGGCGGCTTCCTGGTCCAGTCGCGCGACGTGGCCCGCGTCACGGCCGCCGACCTGAAGATCGTCACGAAGCGCCGGCCGGCGCCGCAGGAGATCGAGGACATGCTGTTCGCCTTCACGGTGGCCAAGCACGTGAAGTCCAACGCCATCGTCTATGCCAGGGACGGCCGCACCGCCGGCATCGGCGCGGGCCAGATGAACCGCCGCGACTCGGCCCGGATCGCCTCGCTGCGCGCCGCCGAGGCGGGTCAGGCGCTGGGGTTGCCCGCCTCGCTGGCGCAAGGGTCCGCCTGCGCGTCGGAGGCCTTCTTCCCCTTCGCCGACGGCCTGCTGGAAGCGGTCGCGGCCGGGGCGACGGCGGTGATCCAGCCCGGCGGCTCGATCCGCGACGACGAGGTGATCGCCGCCGCCGACGAAAAGGGCGTCGCCATGGCCTTCACGGGGACGCGGGTGTTCCGGCACTGACGCGTGCCCTATGGTTCGCGATGCGGTCGCTCCTGGCTCGAGGGCATGATGGACACTCTCTCCGAACGCTGGGCCCGGCTGGAACCCCATGTCGTCTGGCATGGGCCGAACGACGACCGGGCGCGGCCCATCGCCCTGCTGTTTCACGGTTGCGGCGGTGTTCGGGCCCATCTGCCGCGCTATGCCGAGGCCGCCGTCTCGGCCGGTTGGCGCGCGGCGATCGTGGACTCGTATGCTCCGCGCGGCTGGTCCCGGGAGTTCGCCATGGCGACGGTGTGCACGGGCCTGATGTTCCGGGGCTGGGAGCGGGGCGGCGACGTGCTGGCGACCGTTCGGGGCGTGTCGCAAAGGCCCGACGTCGACGCCTCCGCGGTCTGTCTCGCCGGCTGGAGCCACGGCGGCTGGGGCATCATGGAGGCCATGAGCGTCGATCCCGCCCGTCCGGGCGCTCTGGGCGTTCGGGATGCCGACAGTGCGGACTTGTCGGGCGTGCGGGCGACCTTCCTGGCCTATCCCTACGTCGGCGTCGCCGCGCTGAACCGAATGCGGCCGTGGCGGCATTGCCCGCGCACCCTGGCCGTCGTGGCGCGGCGGGATCATCTCACGACGGTGCGCAACGCGGAACGCGTGCACGACATGGTCCGCGACTGCGGCGCGGACGTCGAGGTCTGGATCGCCGAGGGCACGCACAGCTTCGACGAGCCGATGAACGCCCCGCCCATGCGTTATGACGAGGCGCTGGCGGCGCAGTCTCTGGACCGTTTCCGCCGGCTTCTGGAAGACGTCGCCGTCGCGCCCTGACCGGCCTCAGGCCGCGAGGCCGGTCCTTCCGCCCTCAAGCGGCGAGCGACCGCGTCGCGAGCGTTGAGGCCACTCAGAAAGGCAGCAGGTTCCGCTGGCGGCTGTAGGCCATGGTGCCGACGTTCGCGCCCAGGCGCAGCCCCACGCCGGTGCGGATCGGCGCCAGGATGATGCCGTCCGCCTGCTGGTAGTTCACGCCCAGGCCGCCGACCAGATAGGCCGAACCCTCCACCCCGGGATAACGGCGGTAGATCATGTCCGGATAATACAGGCCGTAGACCAGGGTGAAGACGCGGCTGGCGTTGCCGCCCACGTCCCAGCCGATCGAGATGCCTTGCCAGAACACCTCCTGGCTGGCGGTGAGATCCTTCATGTGCAGGGCGCCGCGGCCATAGCGGACGCCCACGCCGACCGCGCCGGACCCCTCTTCGCCCGCGATGTATGCCGTGGGGCTGTCGCCCTGGTCGGCGAAGATGCGCTCGATGGCGCCGCCGATGGCCTCCGCCGCGATGCCCAGCTCCCGAGAGCCGGCGGCCACCAGCTCCTCGGCGGTGTAGGCCGGGGCCGTGCGGTCGCGGTCTGTGGGGAAGGCGGGGTCGCTCGGCGCCGCGTTCGGCGTGGCGCAGGCGGCCAGCGTCGAGGTGGCCCCGAGCGCGAGACCGGACTGGATAAGATGGCGGCGATGCATGGCGAGACGGCCCCGTTCGACGAGAGGTGCGACGAAGCGTCAGCCTCGCCGCCCATTGAGTCAGCCTTGCGGCGACGAGGTTAACGGGACCTTGCTGTCAGCCGGTGCATGCGGAGTCCACGTTCGACGGCCGGATGGACGGCGACATGTAGACGAACTGGCTGGTTTCGCCGGGCGACAGGTAGAAGGGGCTTTCGAACCCCGTGTTCCACGTCACGGTCGCCTCGAGCGCGCGCGAGCCGGTGTTTCTGACGCGCAGATAGGTCTGGTTGTTCACGATCCCGAACTCGGCCAGGCCGGTGCAGTCGCCCTCTCCGAAGTACTGGCTCTCGTGGGCGTCTTCGTAGAAGTAGCCCTGCTCATAGGCCATCTGGTCCGAGACCATCATCATGGTCGTGGCCAGCTCCGCGCATCCCATCAGGCCCAGACACGCGCCCGCCACGGCCGTTCCGGCCGCCAACTTTCTGACGTTCATAAGATTTCTCCCCAACTCCCTTGGGGAAACCAGCATTTCAGATCGCCGTTCGTCAAGCCGGAGCGGCGCGTCGTCGGAAACCGTCAGTGTTTGTCGGTCTTGGCGGTCAGCCAGTCCATCAAGGCCAGCAGCACGCCTGAGGCGACGAAGGTCAGGTGGATGATGACGCCCCACATGGCCTCGGCCTGATCGAATTCGTACCCGGGCTTGCCGATGTTCATGAAGGTCTTGAGCAGCTGGATGCCCGAGATGGCCACGATCGAAGCGATCAGCTTCATCTTCAGGCCCGAGAAATCGACCGTGCCCATCCACGGCGGCCGGTCCGTCTCTCCGTCCAGATCCAGCTTGGAGACGAAGTTCTCATAGCCGGAAAACAGGACGATCAGCAGAAGATTGCCGGTCAGCGACAGGTCGATCAGCGTCAGCAGGGCCAGGATGGCGTCGTTGTCGCTCATCCCGGCGGCGCCGAAGACGACGGGAACATAGCCGACCAGCTGCCGCGTGAAGACGACCAGCAGCATGAACAACGCCAGCACCAGGCCGAGGTAGAAGGGCGCCATCAGCCAGCGCGACATGAACAGGCCGCGCTCGAAAATCGTCTCGATCCGGGGCTTGATGCCCATGGCTCAGCTCCTCAGCGTCGCACCCAGCTTGCCGGCCGCCGCCGTGACCTTGGCCCTCAGGGCTTCGATGTCGGCGTCCGACAGGGTCGCCTCGCGCGGCTGGAGGACGATCTCCAGCGCGATCGAGGCCTTGCCCTCCGGCACGCCCGGCCCGCGATAGACGTCGAACACCCGCACCTCGGCGATCAGGGCCTTGTCGGCGCCGGCGACGGCGCGGACCAGATCCCCGGCCGCCGTTCCGTCGTTCACCACGAAGGCGAAGTCGCGGCTCAGCGGCATCAGGACGGGCAGGTCGGCGGTGCCGCGCGACCTGGACTTCGCCCCCCGCGGTTCCGGCAGGGCGTCCAGAATGACTTCGAATCCGTACAGCGGGCCGTCGGCGTCCAACGCCTTCAACACGCGCGGGTGCAGCTGACCGAACTCGGCGACCACCGTCCTGGGCCCCAGCTGCAGGCGGGCCGAGCGGCCGGGGTGCCACCAGTCGTGGTTCTGGCCCTGCGTCAGTTGCAGTGATCCGACGGGCGCCCCCATGCGGTCCAGAGCGGCCATCAGGTCGCCCTTGACCGCGAACAGGGCGTCTTCGCCCTTGCCCGACCAGTGCCGCACGGCGCGGTCGGACGTGACGCCGGCCAGGACCGTCCGCTGATCGTCGGGGCCGTCGCCCGGATAGATCGGCCCGATCTCGAACAGGGCGACGTCGGCGTGGCCGCGCGCGGCGTTGCGCGCCGCCGCCTGGATCAGGTTGGGCAGGGCCGAGGGCCGCATGCAGTCCAGATCGGCCGCGATGGGGTTTTCGACGACCAGCCGCTCCGATCCGCCCCCGAAGAGCTCGGCCGTGGACCGCTTGAGGAAGGACCAGGTGACCGCCTCTGACCAGCCCAGGGCGGCCATAGCCCGTCGCGCGGTCCGCACCCGCGCCTGCCGCGGGTTCAGCACGCCGCGCGGCGGGGCGCCCAGGTCGGGCAGGGGGGTGGACGGCAGGGCGTCGTAGCCGACGATGCGGGCGACTTCCTCGACCAGATCGGCGGGGCCTTCGACGTCGCGCCGCCAGCTGGGTGGCGTGACGCGCCAGGGCGTTCTCCGGCTCACGGTGAAGCCGAGCGCGGTGAGGATTTCGGTTATCCGGTCCTCGCCGACCGACAGCCCCGTCAGGGCCGCCACGCGGCCCGGATCGAACTCGAACGCAGAGGGCGCGGCCGGGGCCTGGCCAACGACGGAGACCTCCGAGGCCTCGCCCCCACACAAATCCAGGATCAGCCGCGTGGCTAACTCGATGCCCGGCACGACCGATTGCGGATCGACCCCTCGCGCGAAGCGGTACTGGGCGTCCGAGGTGATCCCAAGGTCGCGGCCGGTCTGGGCAGTGACCAGCGGGTCGAACCAGGCGCTTTCCAGAAAGACGTCGGTGGTGCCGTCGTCGCAGCCGGTGGATTCGCCTCCCATGACGCCGCCGATCCCAATCGGACGCACGCCATCTGCGTCCGAGATCACGCAAACGCCGGGCTTAAGGGTGTAGGGTCGGCCGTCCAGCCCGATCAGCGCTTCCCAGACGTGATGCTCAGGTTCCGCAGGTGCGTTAGGGTTCTCTTCGTGAGGCCTGCCGTCTCGGACGACGATGGTATCGCCCTTGAGCTTGGCCATATCGTACACGTGCAGCGGCCGCGCGCGGTCGTAGGAGATCAGGTTGGTGACGTCGACCAGCCGGTTGATTGAGCGCAGGCCGATCGCCGTCAGACGCCGTTTCAGCCATTCGGGCGACGGCCCGTTGGTCACGCCGCGGATCACTCGACCGGCGAAGACAGGGCAAAGCTCCGGCGCTTCCAGCCGCACCGTCACGGGATTGGCGAAGGTTCCCGGAACCGATGAGATTTCCGGCGTCTTGAGCGTGCCAACGCCGGCGGCCGCCAGATCGCGGGCGATGCCGGCGACACCCAGCCAGTCGGGCCGGTTCGGCGTCACCTCGAAGTCGATCACCGGCTCGGCGCCGAAGACGCCGGCGGCCGGGGTCCCCACCGGCGTGGCCGGATCCAGCTCGACGATGCCGTCGCTCTCGTCCGCCAGTTCCAGCTCGGACGCCGAGCACAGCATGCCGTTGGACACCACGCCCCGCACCGGCTTCTCGACCAGCGTCCCGCCCAGTCCGGGCACGTAGGCGCCGATCGGCGCATAGATGGTGACGAGGCCCGCGCGCGCGTTCGGAGCGCCGCAGACGATCTCCTTAAGCCCGTCCACGGTTTCGACCTGGCAGACCTGCAGCCGGTCGGCCTGGGGGTGGCTTTCGGCGGAGACGACCCGTGCGGCGGTGAACGGCGTCAGGGCGGCGATCGGGTCATGAACCTCTTCGACTTCCAGCCCCGCGCGGGTCATGGCGTCGGCCACGGTCGCGGCGTCGGCATCCGTGTCCAGATGGTCCTTCAGCCAGGACAGAGTGAATTTCACTTGGCCGCGCCTTCACCTTCGGCGGTTGCCTGTTTCACGCGGGCCTGAAGCTCTTCGAGCAAGGCCTCTGAGCCCGTGAACCCGACCTGAACGAAGCGGCAGCGCACGAATTTGCAGTCCTCGATGCCGACCACGCCAGCCAGCTTGTCGCCCAGAGGACGGTAGAGCAGGGTCCTGGTGTCGGTGGCGGCGCCCATGGCGCAGTCCTCGAACTGCGTCGTGCCCATCACGGCGATCACCGCCGGGCCCTCGATCAGACAGTCGGTGAAGGTCTTGCCCTTCACCGACATCTGGCCTGCGTTCCAGTGATGCACGGTCAGCAGCGGCAGCCACACCGCCTCCTTTTCGAAGGCGGTGCGCTCGACCAGCGCGCGCCCAAAGGCCTCGTCGGACGCAAATGTCGCCTTGGGGGTCTCGGTCATGGTCAGGTCTCGATCAGCTGAGGCCGGCCGCCGACGACGGCGCGGCGAAGGGGGAGAAACCGTAGTGCGCCAGCCAGCGCACGTCGGCGTCGAACATGGGGCGCAGGTCGGGGATGCCGTACTTCAACATGGCCAGGCGATCCACGCCCATGCCGAAGGCGAAGCCCTGCCACTCGTCCGGGTCCAGGCCGCAGGCGCGCAGGACGTTGGGATGCACCATCCCGCAGCCCAGAATCTCCATCCAGTCGTCGCCCTCGTTCAGCTTCAGCGTCCCGCCCGAGCGGTCGCAGCGGATGTCCATCTCTGCCGACGGTTCGGTGAAGGGGAAGTGATGGGGACGGAAGCGGGCCTCGATGCCGTCCAGTTCGAAGAAGCGGGCGACGAAGGTCTCCAGCGTCCACTTCAGGTGGCCCATGTGGATCCCCTTATCGATCACCAGGCCCTCGACCTGGTGGAACATCGGCGTGTGGGTGGCGTCCGAATCCTTCCGGAAGGTGCGGCCCGGCGCGACGATGCGGATCGGCGGCGTCTGGCCCATCATCGTGCGCACCTGCACCGGGCTGGTGTGGGTCCGCAGCACCTTGCGCTCGCCCGTCTCCGGGTCCGGCTTCAGGAAGAAGGTGTCGTGCATCTCCCGCGCCGGGTGCTTGGGCGGGAAGTTCAGGGCCGTGAAGTTGTGGAAGTCGTCCTCGACGTCCGGCCCCTCCGCCACGGCGAAGCCCATGTCGGCGAAGATCGAGATCATCTCCTCCATCACCTGCATGGTCGGATGCACCGCGCCCTTGCGGCGCGGGCGCGCCGGAAGAGACAGGTCGACGCGCTCGGCTTGCAAGCGCGCGTCCAGCTCGGCGGCCTCCAGTTCGGCCTTTCGGGCGGCCAGCGCAGACTGCACCCGATCGCGCAGGCCGTTGATCGCCGGCCCCTTCTCGCGGCGCTCGTCGGGGCTCATCGCGCCCATGCTCTTCAGCAGGCCGGAGATCGTGCCCGACTTGCCCAGGGCGGCGACGCGCAGGTCTTCCACGGCCGCGGCGGTTTCCGCGCCGCCGATGGCGGTCATCAGATCGAATTCGAGCTGGTTCAGGTCGGTCATGTCGCGGACGATCTAGCGGCTGCGGTCAAAAGCAAAAAGCCCCCCGGCGCGGACCGGGGGGCTTTTGCGGCGTCCGTGTCCGGAAAGCCTTAGGCCTTGGCCTTCTTGTCCAGGGCTTCGCGGACCTTGCCGGCGATGGCGGCGAAGCCGGCGTCGTCGGCGGCGATCGCGGCCATGACCTTGCGGTCCATCTCGATGCCGGCCAGCGACAGGCCGTGCATGAACTGGGAATAGGTCATGTCGTGCAGGCGGGCGGCAGCGTTGATGCGCTGGATCCACAGGGCGCGGAAGCTGCGCTTCTTGTTGCGGCGGTCGCGATAGGCGTACTGCCCGGCGCGGTCCACGGCGGCCTTGGCCGTGCGGATGGTGTTCTTGCGGCGGCCGTAGAAGCCTTTCGCCTGCTTCAGGACCTTCTTGTGCTTGGCGTGGGACGTGACGCCCCGGGTGACGCGAGCCATGTCTTTATTTCCTTCGGAGACCCCTAACGCTCGCGCCGCGGGCGCTCGCTGCTTGAGGGGATCAATTCAAATTCATTGCTGGGAGATCAGGATGCGCGCGCCGATCAGGCGTACGGCATGTAGGTCTTGATCTTCTTGGCGTCGGCATCCGACATCAGCTGCGTGCCGCGGTTCTGACGGATGTACTTCGAGTTGTGGCTGATCAGACGGTGGCGCTTGCCGGCCACCCCTGCCTTCACCTTGCCCGACGCGGTGAATTTGAAGCGCTTCTTGGCGCCCGACTTCGTCTTCAGTTTCGGCATTTTCACTCTCTCATTTTGAGCGGACCCTCGCCAATCGGCTACTTGAGCCCAAAGGACGACGACCCTGATTTAGAACCGCCCAGGCATGCCTGTTCGCCCGGCGGTCCGGTACGCGAAGGCGCGGCTTTTAGGGGAAGCGGCCGGCGAACGCAATGGGGGCTCAACGCGCCGGGTTGTGGGTCTCCAGAAACCGGACCGTTTCGGTGAGCATCTGCTGACGGGTTTCGGCGCGGGACAGCCAGTGGTCCTCGCCCCTCAGCGGGATCAGTTCATGGGGCTTGCCCGCCCGCGTCAACGCTTCGGCGAAGATACGGCTCTGTTCATAGGGGACGACGGTGTCGTCTTCGCCGTGCAGCAGCAGGATCGGCGCGTCGGCCCGGTCCGCGAGGTGCGCCGGCGAAAAGGCGTCCAGACCGCGGTCGCCCAGCCGCTCGGCGCCCATGAAGCGGTTCCAGTACCGGACGACAGGGGAGTTCCTCAGCCCGCCGGCCTCGCTGGCGGACCACTGGACCATCCGGCGCAGATCGGAGACCCCGGCGATCGACACCGCGCAGCGATACACGCCCGGATCGAGCGTCGGCCCGGCCATCGCGGCATAGCCGCCGTAGCTGGCGCCGACGATGCAGACCCGCGCGGGATCGACGATCCCCTCCGCCGCCAGCCAGCGCACGCCGTCCGACAGATCGGTCTGCATCTTGCGGCCCCACTCGCCGTAGCCGGCCTCCAGATGGGCCTGGCCGAAGCCGTCCGATCCGCGGAACTGCGGCTGCAGGACCGCATATCCGCGCGACGCTAGGGCCTGCGCCCACCAGTCGAAGCCCATCACATCGCGCGCCGCCGGCCCGCCGTGAGGCAATACGACCAGGGCGAGGCCCTGCGGCTCCGTCGCGCCTGGGGGAAGGGTCAGATAGGCCGGGATGCGCAGGCCGTCCGCCGCGGCATAGGACACGGCGCGGACCTCTCCGACGCGCCCCGGGCCGAGCTCCGGATAGGCCTCGCCGATCACCTCGGCCAGGCCCCGGTCCAGATCGACCAGATGATAGGTGCCGGCGTCGTCCGTGCCTTCCGTGAACACCACCATCTGGCGCAGATCATGCGACCATGAGGTCACGCTGACCCGCTTGCCGTCGAAGGCCGTGCGCAGGGACCGCCAGGCCCGTTCCATGGCGGGATCCGTGTACTGGCGATGGTCCTCGCCTTCCCCCTGGGTCACCGCCCCCACCAGCAGCCGCGTGTGGGGATGGACGATCGGGGCGCTCGCCAAGGCGTCGAACGGCAGTTCCGAGAAGGTTCCGTCGGTCAGGTTCAGAAGATGAAGGCCGTCGGAACGGCCGTCCGGGGCGCCCGACACGACCACGGAGTTCAGGTCCGGCCCCAGAGAAACCAGGCCCGGCGGGTCCAGAAGGGCGGTGGTCTTCCATACGGTGCGCCAGAAGCCGCCGCGCATGACCTGGATCTCATACTCGCCGGTGCGTCCGTCGTAGCGGGCGCGGGCCACGGGACGCCCTTCGCCGTCCACCAGCCACCCGCCGCCGCCTGACCGGTCCGGCCGCTCGACCGGCCGCCCCGCGCCCGTGTCCGGGTCGATTCGGAACAGACCGTAGCCGTCGTAGCCTGCGCCGCCGACCAGGAAGATCCCCTCCCCGTCGACCAGCCGCAGAATGGGCGAGCCGCCCAGTCGGGGAAGGATGCCCGGCGTCCGGTCGAAGGCATTCACGACCCGGCGCGTCTCGATCGAATAGATCTTGCCCTCGAAAAGCTCGGCGGCCCTCAATCCCGTGACCATTCCGGACTGCGTCGCCGACGTGGACAGGACCACGTGGGTCTCACCGATCCACCCCAGATCCCTGACCTTCACGTCGCCTGCACGGACCCCGCCGATCACGCTCATGTCCGACAGGTCATGGATGATCAGGCTGCGCTCTTCGCCGACCACGGCGAGATAGGCCAGGCGATCGCCGCTGGGCGAGACCTGGGCCATGTCCATGGCGGGCATCGCTCCATAGACGGACAGGGGCGCCGGTTCCGGCGACTGGGCCCGGGCTGCGGCCGATTGCAGAAGGGCGGCGACGGCGACCGCTCCCAGACCCTTGAGCAAGGTGCTTCCGAACGACATGGCTCTCCCCCCGAATGCGCCCGAGAGGAGACGCTAGCGGGAGGGAGCGCGGCGGCCAAGTCCCGCGAGGCGTCCCGATGACCCGCCTACTTCGGCGCCAGGATCATGATCATCTGGCGGCCCTCCATGCGGGGGGCGTATTCGACCTTGGCGACTTCCTCGAAGTCGGCCTGAACCTTGTTCAGCAGCTTCATGCCAAGTTCGGGGTGGGCCATCTCGCGGCCGCGGAAACGCAGCGTCACCTTGACCTTGTCCCCCTCCTCGAAGAAGCGGTGCATGGCCTTGGCCTTCACGTCGTAGTCGTGGGTGTCGATGTTGGGGCGGAGCTTGATCTCCTTCAGCTCCACGACCTTCTGCTTCTTGCGGGCGGCGGCCTTCTTCTTCTGCTCTTCAAAGCGGAATTTGCCGTAGTCCAGGATCTTGCAGACCGGCGGCTCGGACGTCGACACGATCTGAACCAGGTCCAGGCCCGCCTCTTCGGCGGCCTCCAGAGCGGCCGACAGGGGCATCACGCCCTGCTTCTCGCCGTTCTGGTCGATCAGAAGCACCCGCGGCGCGCGGATGTCCTGGTTCATCGGGGGGCCGTCCTTCACGGGCGGCGCTTGCATCGGTCTACGAATGGGCGTCGGTTCCTTGTCTCTATTCAAACGCGGTGGGGAGCAGGCGCGCGCGGGCCTGCGGTCGCTCTCCGCGGCGGCAATATGCCGATGCGGCGGGGTTTCTTCAAGGCGCGTCGGGCGTCAGGCAGGCGGATGAGCGTCGTGAAGCGCGATCACGGCGCCGAACACGTGATCGACGGTCAGGTTCTCGATCGGCGCGAACTGACCGCGCGTCTCGTTCGAGGCGACCGTGCGCGTTCGGGGGCCCCAAGGGCCGTACAGCCACCACTCGGTCGGCCCGAACAGGCCCAGCGTCGGCCGCCGCGCTGCGGCGGCCACGTGCATCAGGCCGGAATCGTTGCCGACGAACAGAGCCGCCCGGTCGATGGCGGCGGCCGAGGCCAAAATGTCGCCCTTGCCCACGAAGTCGATCCCGCGCGGCCCCGCCGCCTCCAGAGCCGGGGTCGCAGGCGGACGGTCGCCCGGACCGCCCACGGGCATGAAGCGCCAGCCGTCGAAGCGCGGCTCGGCCTTCAGCCGTTCGACCAGGGCGCCCCAGCGGTCGGCGGGCCAGCTTTTGCCGGGCTGATGGGCGATGGGGGCCAATGCAAGGATCGGCCCCGGTCCGCCCCCCGCGGCCAGTTGCGGGTCGATGACAGCCGCCGCCTCGGCCCGCGCGCGGTCGTCCAGGAAGATTTCGGGATGCAGCGGCTCCGAGGCGCCCATCATGGCCGTCGCGGTCTCGACTTTGCGGCGGCCGGTCTCCAGCTTGCGGGAATAGACGACGCGCCGCTTCGCGTTCAGCGCCCAGGCCAGGGCCGACCCGCGCACGTCGATCACCAGATCCCAGCGTGTGCGCCGCGCTTGGGCCCACAGGTCGAACCAGTGGCCGGACAGGGACTTCTTGTCCCAGGGAATGACCTCGACCACCCCCGGCGCGGCGCGGAACAGCGGCGCGGGCGGACGGCCGCAGGCGACGGTGATCTCGGCTCCCGGCAGCTGTCGCCCGATCTCGCGGATCACCCCCGAAGAGATGACGCAGTCGCCGATACGGTTGGAGGTGACGAACAGAACCTGGGGGGCGGGCATGGCCACGCTCTCCTAGCCGAGGGTGACGGCGCCGGGAAGTCGCGGCACAAGGCGGGCATGAGCGAGCTTCAGCGACTGACCCGCCCCGACGGCGAAACCCTGGCCTTCAAGCAGGTGACCGGCGCCGGTCCGACCGTGCTGTGGATCGGCGGCTTCCGCTCGGACATGGAGGGGACCAAGGCGCTGGCGCTGGACGCCGCGGCGCGGGAGCGCGGCTGGAATTTCGTCCGCTACGACCACTTCGCCCACGGCGCCTCTTCGGGCGACTGGGAACAGGCGACGATCGGGCGGTGGCGCGAGGACGCGATCGCCTTGGTCGATCAGATGGACGGGCCCGTACTGCCGGTCGGATCTTCCATGGGGGGGTGGGTGGCGCTGTTGCTGGCGCAGGCTCGGCCGGAGCGGACGGCGGGTCTGGTGCTGGTCAATCCGGCGACGGACTTCACCGATCGGCTGATGTGGCCGTCGCTGCAGGACCACGTCCGTCACGCGATCCTGCGCGACGGCCGTGCGGAGATCGAAGAACCCGGTCTGGGCCGCCATGCCCTGACCCGCCGCATGTTCGAGGAGGCGCGCGACTGGATGTTGCTGAACGCCGAGCTCGATCTCACCGGCCCGGTTCATGTGCTGCAGGGGCGACGGGACGACGTGGTGCCCTGGTCGCATCAGATAAGCCTGGTCGAGCGGTTGAATCGCGCACAGGTGCGGCTGGAGCTGGTTCCGGACGGCGACCACCGCCTGTCGACGCCCGCCGATCTGGCGCGGCTGGTCGAAATGGTCGAGGAGATGCGGCGCGTGGCCTGAGTCTGCGGATCAGCCGTTGGAGGCGGGACGCAGGGCGCTGGCCTGACCCGCGCGGCGCTCGCCGCCGGCCAGGATGACGCGGTCGATGCGGGCCTTCTCGGCGCGGAAGGCGGTCAGCTCGGCGCCCGACAGGATGGTGCCTTCCTGGGTCTTCACGCCGGCCGGATTGATCCGCTGGCCGTTGCGCCAGATCTCATAGTGCAGGTGCGGCCCCGTGGAGGCGCCGGTCGAACCGACGTAGGCCACCACTTGGCCCTGCCGCACGCGCTGGCCGGGACGGATGCCCGAGGCATAGCGCGAGAGGTGGCCATAGCCGCTTTCCAGCCCGTTGGAGTGGCGGATGCGCAACCAGTTGCCGTAGCCACCCCAACGTCGCGCCTCGACCACCACGCCGTCGGCCGGCGCCACGATGGGCGTGCCGGTGCCGGCGGCGAAGTCGATGCCCTGGTGCATCCGGCGATAACCGGAGATCGGGTGGCGGCGATAGCCGAAGGACGAACTCATGCGATAGCCGCCGGCCAGCGGCGTGCGCATGAAGGCCGAACGCGTGTTCTTGCCCGTGGCGTCGAAATACTGGGTCTCGCCGCCGCCCACGGGCTTGTAGCGATAGAAGACCTGGCCCTTCAGCTCGGCGTAGAGCAGCTCGCCCGTCTCGACCACGCGGCCCGTCTCGGTGACGGTGCGGGCGAAGACCAGGGTGAACTCGTCCGAGCCCTTGATGTCCCGGTCCATGTCGAACTTGTGCGAGAACAGCTGAACCGCCTTGCGGGTCACGGCGCCCGAGGCGCCCATGCGCTGGGCCGTCGCGTACAGCGACCCTTTGACCTCGCTCTTAAGCACCACGGTCTCATGGGTGACCTTCTCCTCCAGCGCGCGCAGGCGCAGGGCGCCGTCGAAGGTGCGCGACACGGTCAACTGGCTGGCCGGTCCGGTCCGCATGGTCAGGCCGATCAGGCGGCTGTCGCCGCCGCGGCCGCCGCGGGGACGAGCGACGGCGGTCTCGAACTTCAGTCCGGCGCCCAGTTGGCTGACGTCGAAGGCGCCGGCGATGGTGGCGACCACCGCCTTGGCCTCTTCCAGGCCCACGCCGGTGCGGCGGATGGCCTGTTCGAAGGTCTCGCCCTTGCGGATCTGGACCTGCATCGATTCCGGCGCGGTCAGGCCCGCGGGCGACCCGGCGGCGGCCAGGGCGCGCGCTTCCAGCGCGGCCAGCTGCTCGACGGTCATGGGGGCGGGGGTTTCGGCGCGGACCGGCTGGTAGACGCGCCCGGCCAGCAGGGTGACGGCCACGGCGGCGGCGATCGTGAACACGTGAGGGGCAACCCGCATGGGCTGGCGACGTGGATCGAACTGAGCCATCGGTACCCGGCAATCGACGACGCCCGGCGGCGCCAAACCACTTGTAAGCAAGGTTCGCGCCGGCCCGGTCCCCCCGGAAGCGCGACCCGGCTATAGCCTCTCGGAGTCCCGATGTGAAGCATCTCCATTACCAATCGTTAAACCGAAGGCGGGGTTTGTGTATTTCCAAGTCTCGGCGGCCGGTTTCGCCGAGGGACGCCCAGTCGAAAATCAGGAACGCGGCGTGAACGCGAAAAGCCGAAATCGTGACCTTGGCCGTTGGGCCGACGCTGCACTTGGAGTGACCTTTGCGCCACTTGGCCGTGGCTCGTCTGCCACGAGGTCGAGCAACTTCGGGACTGAGATGGACGCGGCGTCGTGACCGAAACGGAACAGCCGCCGATCCGCGCGCACCGACGCCGGGGTCGGACCTTGGTGCGGGCGCTCGTGATCGCCGTCGTCGTGGTGCTGGTCGTCGGGCTCGCCGCCTGGCTGGGCCGCCGCACCGTGGCGCGCGAGGCGGTGGTCTTCTGGCTGGAGCGGCGGGGCGTCGCGGCTGAGGTGCGGATCGATCGACTGGAACTGAACGGCATGGTCGGCGCCGTGACCCTGGGCGACCCGCGCGACCCTCAGGTCGTCGCCCCCCGCGTCGAGGTGGACTGGACGGTGGGGGCGCCGTGGCGCGCCGGCGGCCTGGGACCCAAGCCGACGCGCATTCGGCTGGTCGGATCGACGGTGCGTGCGCGCTGGACCGGACGTCGGCTCAGCTTCGGCCAGCTGGACCCCCTGATCGACGAGTTCGCCCGCCGTCCGGCCCGCACCGACGAGGTCGGTCCCGTCATCCTGCTGGAAAAGGCGGTGGTCCGGCTCGATTCCGACTGGGGACGGACGACGATGCTGGGCGACGCCCGCGTCGCCGACGGACGGCTGGCGAGCCTCGAGGCGGTGCTGCCGTCGGCCGATTATAGGAACGGCGTGCGCTTCGTGCGCGCGGCCGGCGGGCGGGTCAACCTGGCGACGGCGTCGGGGCGGACCCGGTTCGACCTGACGCTGGCGATCGCCGAGGCGGATCTGCCCGGTGTGCGCGGTGCGGGTCTTGATCTGAGAGCCCGGGGCGCCGCCGCCTACCCGGACGTCGGGCGCCGATCCGCCGACGGGCCGGCCCGTCTGGACTTGGCCTTCGCCGCCGACCGTATGGCTTCCGGCGGCTGGTCCGGCACAGACGTCTCGGGCGGGATCGACTTCGTGGGCGAGGCGACGGGCGCCGGGGCCGGCCTGACGGTCACCGGCCTCAGCACGCTCGACCTCTCGGCCGCCGAAGTGGACGGAACCGTTCGTGCGCGGGGGGCGCGGGTCAAGGCGACCGGCGCCCCGACCCGTCTGGTCTTCGACGACGGCGGCCCCCTGTGGCGGCTGGACGGGCCCGTGTCGATCGCCGCGTCGTCGGTCGATGGGCAGGGCTTCGCCTTGCGCGGGCTGGACGCCGCCTCGACGGAGCTGACGCTGGGCGGGCGCGGCGTCACGTGGGAGGCGTCGGGCTCAACGCTGCTGCGCGCGTCGCGCGTCGAGACCGGCGGGCTGACTCTGACGGGCGTGGCGTCGCGTGGCGCGCTGGACCTGGTCGCCGACGGGCCCCTTCGCCTGACGTTGACGGGCGTGGCGTCGGCCACCGGCGGTCGCTGGCCCTTGCTGGGGGCGCCCGGGCGGGACGACGTGCCCGAACTGGCGACGTTGAAGGGCGCCCTTTCGGACTTCTCCCTGTCCGCGCCCGCCTACCGACTGGCGGTCGGGCCAAGTGGAACGACCGTGGAGACACCGCAGGGGCTGACGATCCGGCCTCGGAGAGGAGGGTCCGCCACGATCACCCCCGCCGGCGGCCCCGTCCTGATCGACGCGCTCGGCGCCGCGCCGCGCGGGGCTTTCGACCTGGCGATGAGCGGGGGCGGCCTGCCCGAGGCGCGGGTGCGGGTGACCGGGTGGCGGATGACCAGCGGCGGCCTTCAGGCGGATCTGACGGGCCGGGCGGCGCTGGACTTTGGGCTGGGCCGCGGCGTCACCCTGGACGCGGCGGGGCGTCTGGCCACGACGGCGGCGGGCCTGACCTTCACGACGTCGCGTTGCACGCCGCTGACCGTCGAACGGCTGGAACTGGGCGAGAACGACGTGATCGACGTCGCCGGAAGCCTGTGCCCGACGGGCCGGCCGCTGGTGACGGTGGCCGACGGCGGGTGGCGCGTGGACGGTCGTCTGGCGGACGTCTCGGCCCGAGCCCCCTTCCTGGCTCTGCGCGTCGAGGCGGGCCAGGGGCCGCTGACCGTTCGCGGCACGCCCGGCGGCCTGGGCCTGACGGTCGGCGTCGAGCGGGCCCGTGTGATCGACGCCACGGATCCGCTCAGGTTCCACCCGCTGCAAGCGTCGGGCCGGGCGTCGCTGGCGAACGACCGCTGGAACGGCGTCTTCGACCTGGCCGAGGGGGAGACGCCCGTCGGGCGGCTGACGTTGGCGCACGACGGGCCGACCGGCGTCGGCGGCGTGGATGTCATGTCGGAGGATCTGATCTTCGCCGAGGGCGGACTGCAGCCGTCCGACCTGACGCCGCTGGGCGCGGATTTGATCCGGTCGCCGGTTTCGGGCCGGGTCCGGTTCGACGGGCGGATCGACTGGACGGCTCAGCCCGGCGGCGGGTCGAGCGGCGGCCTGTTGACGCTCGAAGACCTGGACTTCGACAGCCCCGCGGGCCCGGTCGAAGGCCTGTCGGGTCAAATCCGGCTGACCAATCTGGCCCCGCTGGAAACCGCGCCGGACCAGACCGTGACGATCGCCAAGGTCGCGGCCCTGACGGACGCGACCGATCTCACCCTGAGGTTCGACCTGAACAAGGCCATGCTGAACCTGGATGCCGCCTCGGTCGCGGCGGCAGGCGGCACGGTGACCTTGGAGCCCACAACCCTGCCGCTGGCCCCGGATCAGCCCTGGTCCGGCGTGCTGCTGCTGGACCGCATCCAGATCGGCGACCTGATCTCGCCGACGGGCCTGGCCGACAAGGTGGCCGTGGACGCCATGGTGTCCGGCCGGGTGCCCTTCACCTGGACTCCGGGTCAGGGGGCGACGGTGCAGGGCGGAAGTCTGTATTCCGTCCAGCCGGGCCGACTGTCGATCCAGCGCGAGGCGTTGTCGGGGCTGGACGCGGGCGGCGGGGGCGAGGCTGTGCCGCCGGGCACGGTCGAGCAACTGGCCTATCAAGCCATGGAGAACCTGGCCTTCGACGAGCTGACGGCGGCGATGGACAGCGTCGACGGCGGGCGTCTGGCGCTGCGCTTCCACATCCTGGGCCGGCATGATCCTCCGGTGAGGCAGGAGCTGCGGCTGGGCTGGCTGGAGCTGATCCGCCGCGACTTCCTGAATCGGACCGACCTGCCGCTGCCTTCGGACACCGGCATCGACCTGACGCTGGACGTGGACCTGAACATCAACCAATTGATTTCCGACCTGCTGGCGATCCAGCGGGCGCGGGAGGGGAACTCCGACTGAGCCGGTCGCGTTGGCCCGTTCAGACCGCGTTCATTCCTGACTTGGCCATATGTCTTCGAACGCTTTCGCAGGATGACCGCCCATGAAGATCGACATGAAGCGCGCCGCCGCCCACCTGGCCCTGGGGCTGACCGCCGTGACGCTGGTCGCCTGCACGCCGACGGTGCGCCTGCAGGTCGATCCGATCCAGATCTACGCCAAGCTGGACGCCGACGTCCGCGTCCGCCTGGACCGCGAACTGGAGCAGCTGCTCCAAGAAAACCCCAACCTGTTCTGAACGTGACCGGGGGAGACAGACCATGACCTTCCGCAAGACCTTCGTCGCCGTCGCCGCCGTGGCGGCCCTGGCCTTCGCCGCCGCGGGCGCGGCCTTCGCCCAGTCCGCCGAGCAGAAGGCGCTGGTCGACCGCGCCAAGGCCGAGGGGACCGTGGGCGAACAGGCCGACGGCTTCCTGGGCTTCCGCGTCGCCTCGACCGACGCCGGGCTGCAGACCGCCGTCCGGATCACCAACGACGGCCGCCGCGCCGCCTATGCGCGCGCCGCTGCCGACACCGGCGTCAGCGTCGACGTGGCCGCCGCCCGCGCCTTCGAGACCATCGTCCAGCCGCGCATCTCGTCCGGCCAGTGGTGGCGGAACGCCCAGGGACAGTGGGTGCGTCGCTGACGGCGGTGGGCGCCGCGCGCGTTCGGGATTAAGAAGCGGACCATGACCTCGCGTCTGGTCCGCTTTTTTCTGGCCCTGCTTCTGGCGCTGCTGACCGCGGCGGCGGCCACCTTCGGCGCGGCCGCGGCGTGGCGGGCCATCGGCGGGGCGGCCATGTCGGTCCATGGCTGGATCGCGCTCGGCCTGGGCATGTTCGGCAGTCTTGCTCTGGCCTGGGGCCTGATGACCCTGGCGTTCAAGTCGTCCCGCGAAGGCTGGGACGCGCGGGTGGACAACACCCTGGATCCGGGGCGGGACCGGACGGACGATTAGGCGGCGGCGCGGCGTCCGGCTCCCGGCTTCAGCAGGCCTTCCGACAGGGCGCGGACGACCGGCACCGCCACTGCGTCGCCCATAAGCTTCAATCCGGCGGACGCGGACGGCGGCAGGCGCCAGTCCTCCGGCACGCCCATCAGCCGGGCCGCCTCGCGCGGCGTCAGCCAGCGCAGCCGGGTCTGCGAGCCCTCGACCACAACGACCATCTGCCGCGACGAGCCGCCGGCGGGGGTCCGGAGACAGCCCGCCAGGCCGTCGAACCTGAGTTCGAGCCGCTGGGTCCGAATCCCGTCCTCGATCCGCACGCGGCGATAGCCGGCCGCGATCCGTCGCGCGCCGGACGCACGTTCCGCCTCCAGCCGCCGCCGGTGCAGGGGCGACAGCAGGGCCAGCGCCGCCGCCGCTCGCTCCGACGGGAACCAGTTCACCGAATCATCCGGTTCCAGAAGGGTCGCCAGATCGAGATTCCGGTGCGGCGGCGCGGCCAGCGACCACCAGGCCCAGTTCGCCCTGACCGCCTCCGGCAGCCGGTCGTGCGCAGCGATCAGACGGGAGGAGTGAAATGGGCCGTCGGGTCCGGTCGTCTCCGGCGGCGCGTCGCCGCGCACGGCCACGACGAACAGGCGGGGGCGCGACTGGGGCAGCCAGTGGGCGGCGTCGATCTCCAGCGCGCCGACGCGCCGGCCGCCCTCCGAAAGCGCCGCGCAGACCGCCGCGAAATCGGCGCCGCCGCCGGAGGTCAACAGGCCGCAGACGTTCTCCACCACGATGCCATCCGGGCCACGCCCCTCGGCGTCCAGCGCCCGCATCAGGTCAATGAAGCCCCAGAAGGCTCCGGACCGGCGTCCCGCCAGCCCGCCGCGCGCGCCGGCCAGGCTCAGGTCCTGACAGGGGGACGACGCCCAGGCCAGGTCGGCCCGCCCGGGCAGGTCGGCGGGCGTCAGGGCCCCGACGTCGCCCAGATGGAACGTCACCTCGGGATGGTTTTCCCGGAAGGCACGCCCCTTCGCCGGGTCCAGGTCATTGGCGAAGCCGATCCGCCAGCCGTGCAGCCCCATCCCCGCCAGACCGCCGCCGGCGAAGAATTCCCAGGCGACGGGGACGTCGGGCCGGTGATTCGACATTTCCGCAGCCTAACCGGTCCCGCCGCCCTTGACCTCCGTCCCCGCGCCGCGTCCGATGCCGGTGGTTTTCCGGAGTGCGCCATGCGTCTGATCCTGTCGTCCCTCGCCGCCCTCGCCCTGGCCGCCTGCGGCGAGGCCCGGGCGCCCGAGGAGCCCGCTCCCGCCCCCGAGCCGGCGCCCGTTCTGGGCGGCGTCGATCTGGGTCAGCCGATCCGGGCGCTGGGGACCGAGCCGTTCTGGGGCGTCGACATCGGGCCGGAGGGCATCGCCTATGAGGGCGTCGATCGCCCGCGCGAGGTCGCGCCGCGCGGCGAGGTGGAGCTGATGGGCACCATGGCCGTCTTCACCGGCACGACCGACAAGGGCCGGGCCATCACCGTCACCCTGATCGACACCGACTGCTCCGACGGCATGAGCGACCGTCTGTATCCCCTGACCGCCCGCGTCGAGATCGGCGAGGACACGCTGCAGGGCTGCGCCGCCGCCACCGCCGCGATCATGACCGCGGGCGAGAGCGGCCCGGTCCAGACGCCGCCGGCGGCGAACGTCCCTTAACGGTTCCCAAAGCGGTTTCGGCCAGCATGGCGGGATGACCGCCGTGCCCTCTCCCGACGACGCCGGCCCCATAGCGCCGGCCGACCTGCGCCCCCTGACCGCGCTCCGCTTCGTCGCGGCGGCCTGGGTGGTGCTCTACACCTGCTGGCCCTTTCTGGACGTCGGATTCACGCCGAACCTGGCGGCCAAGGGCTATCTGGGCGTCGAGCTGTTCTTCGTCCTGTCGGGCTTCATCCTGAGCCACGTCTATCTGGAGGCGTTCGGGACGAAACGCTTCGGCTACCGCAGCTTCCTGTGGGCCCGGATCGCGCGGGTCTATCCGCTGCATCTGGTCACCCTGCTGGGCGTCATGGCGCTGGCGATCGGGGCCGCGGCCGCCGGCATCGTCATGCAGGCGCGGGTCATTGACTGGCCGTCGTTGCCGGCGAACCTGCTGATGCTGCACGCCTGGGGCCTGGCGCCCGAGGCGGCGTTCAACCATCCGTCCTGGTCGATCTCGGCGGAATGGTTCGCCTATCTGACCTTCCCCGTCTTCGCCGCCGGCGCCTGGGCCCTGCGCGCCCGGCCGTGGCTGGCGGTCGCGGCCGCCGCCGCCGCCGTGATGGCGCTGTACGTCGTGTTCCAGCAGCTGGCGGGCTTCTCGTTGACGCAGGCCACCATTCGTTGGGGCGCCCTGCGGATCGTGCCGTGCTTCGCCCTGGGCTGCGCGCTCTATCTGGTGCATCGCCGCGGCGGCGTGGCCCGTCCGGGACTGCTCAGCGCGCTGGCCCTGATCCTGATCGTCGCCGCCGCCTCGGTTCAGGCGTGGGACGGGTTCATCGTGCTTCTGGGCGGCATGCTGATCCTGGCGCTGGGGTCGCTGGACAACGTCCGCGCCGGGCCCCTGTCCAGCTGGTTCGCCGTCTGGCTGGGCGAGATCTCCTACGCCCTGTACATGGTGCTGATCCCGTGGACGCTGGTGGCCGTGAACGGCGTCGCCCGTCTGACGGGGTCTGAGGACAAGACCTTCGCCCTGCCGGTCTGGCTGGGCATCGTGACGGGCGCCGTCGTGACCGCCGCGATCGCCCATCATTTGGTTGAAAAGCCCGCCCGTGCCTGGCTTCGGAACCTGCCTGCGCGGGGCCGAAACGCCGATCACGCGAAAGTCAGACAGGAAAAATCCCCCGCACGGGTTTCCCCGGCCGGGTGAATTCGGCTACCCAAGGCCCTCGATCCACCGGAACGGAGCACGCCTCATGCTGAAACGGCTCGCCGTCGCCCTGGTTGCGGCCGTCATCGGATTTTCTCCGCTGGCCCCCCAGATCGCCCAGGCTGACGCGCCGTATTGGCAGTGCGTGACCTTCGCCCGCCTGACCTCGGGCATCGAAATCCGCGGCGACGCCTGGACCTGGTGGGAAAGCGCCCAGGGTCAGTACCGCACCGGCTCGTCGCCGGAAGTCGGCTCTGTTTTGGTGTTCCGCCCGACCGGCCGCATGACGCGCGGGCACGTGGCGGTCGTCTCCGAAATCCTGACTGACCGCGTGATCCGCATCACCCACGCCAACTGGGGCGGCAGTCGCGGCAAGATCGAGGAGAACGTCACGGTCGCGGACGTGTCCGACGCCGGCGACTGGAGCGCGGTCAAGGTCTGGTACGCCCCGATCAACGACCTGGGATCGTCGGTCTATCCGGTCTACGGCTTCGTCCATAACGAGCGCCTGGGCGGGTCCACCCTGATCGCCTCGCTGCCGCTGTCTCTGGGCTGACCAGCATCCCATGATCCGCATCCATCGGCGCGGCGAGAACGGTTGCCGCGCCCTGGACGCACCGCCCGTCGGCGCGCTGGACCCCGACGTCCTGTGGGTCGATCTGATCGCGCCGTCGCGCGAAGAGGAGCTGTCGATCGAGCGGGCTCTGGGCGGCATTCCCCTTCCGACGCGCGAGGAGATGGCCGAGCTGGAAGCTTCCAGTCGTCTGTATCGCGAGCAGGGCGCCACCTACGTCACCGTCGATCTGCTGCACCGGGGCGACGAGGACGTGCCCTTCCTCGATCCGGTGACCTTCGTCCTGACGCCGGGCCCGCTCGTGACCATCCGCTACTTCGATCCACGCCCGTTCGCCATGATGGAGGCGGCGCTGGAACGGGATGAGGAGTTGTGCGTCACCGCGCCGGGCCTGGCTCTGCACCTGTTCGAAATGGTGATCGACCGGACGTCGGACGTCCTGTCCAAGACCGTCGCGCGCATGGAGGCGTTCAGCGACGAGATCTTCGCCGAACGAGGACGGGCCCGTAGCTTCGAGCCCTATGTGAACCGGCTGGGCCGCGTGCGTCAGGCGAACGCCCGACTGGAGCGGACGCTGGCGGGCCTGCTGCGCGCCTTCGTCTTTTTGGGTCTGGACGACCGGATCGAAAAGGACACGGAAGCCCGCGATCACCTGGCGTCCCTGACGCGCGACGCCCGCAGCCTGATCGACCACAATCACGCGGTGGCGGCCTCCATCGATTTCCAGCTGAACGCCGCCCTGGGTCTGATCAACATCCAGCAGTCGTCGATCATCAAGATCTTCTCGGTCGCCGCGGTCGCCTTCCTTCCGCCGACGCTGATCGCCTCGATCTACGGCATGAATTTCGACCACATGCCGGAGCTGGCCCAGCCCTGGGCCTATCCGGCTGCGCTGGGCGCCATGGTCGTGTCGGCGATCCTGCCGCTGGCCTGGTTCAAGAAGCGCGGCTGGCTGTGAGCCTTGCGTCCCGCCGGCGCGGACGCGACAAGGCGCCATGAGCGACTCCCGAGACGTCACCTACGCCGGCTATCTGGACCTCGACGTCCTGCTGACGGCGCAGAAGCCGCACTCCGACCAGCACGACGAGATGCTGTTCGTGGTCATTCACCAGACCAAGGAGCTGTGGCTCAAGCAGATGCTGCACGAGGTGGCGCTGGCCCAGCGGCTGGTCCGCGCCGGGGATCTGGTGCCCGCCTACAAGAGCCTGGCCCGCATCAGCCGCATCCAGGCCGTGATGACCCAGAGCTGGGACGTCCTGGCCACCATGACGCCCGCCGACTATCTGAACTTCCGCGCCGTCCTGGGGTCGTCGTCGGGGTTTCAGAGCGACCAGTTCCGCCGGTTCGAGGCGATGTTGGGCCTCAAGAACCCGGCTTTCCTGCGTCACCACGTGGACCGGCCCCACGCGCACGCGGCGCTGAAGGCGGCTATCGAGGCGCCCAGCCTGTATGACGACGCACTGGCCCGGCTGGCCGCGGCGGGGCTGGACGTGCCGGCCGAGATCCTGTCGCGCGACGTCTCCACGCCGCACGAGCCCAGCCCGGCGGTCGAGGAGGCGTGGCTGCGGGTCTATCGCCGGCCCCATGAGTTCTGGGAACTTTACCAGCTTGCTGAAAAGCTGGTCGACCTGGACGACGCTTTGCTGACCTGGCGGCACAAGCACGTGGTGACGGTGGAGCGGATCATCGGGCGACGCATGGGCACGGGCGGCACGGCCGGTGTGGGGTACCTGACCGAGACCCTGTCGCGGCGATGCTTCCCGGAGCTGTGGTCGATCCGGACCCGGCTCTAGAAGTCGCCGCTTTTCAACGGCCAAGCTGAAACCCGCCGGGCGTCCGGGCGCTTTGACCTCATCTTCCCCGATGAGAGGCAAATCCCATGACCGACGCCAACCGACACGACATCGACGTTCTGAACGGTCTGATCGAGACCACGCTGGACAGCGCCGACGGCTACGAGGAGGCCGCCAAGGAGACCGACGTCGCAACCTATCGCGACCGCTTCGTCAAGCGCGCGGGCGAGCGCCGCCGCGTCGCCGCCGACCTGCAGACCGCCGTGCGCGGCCTGGGCGCGACGCCGGAGGACGACGGCTCGATCCTGGCCAAGGCCCACCGCGCCTTCCTGGACGTGAAGCACGCCCTGCTGCGCGACGAGCAGGCGGTGGTGAACTCCGTCGAGAACGGCGAGGACTTCATCAAGGCCAAGTTCGAGCGCGCCCTGGAAGACGAAAAGCTGTCGGCCACGACGCGCGAAGTGGTCCGCCGCGCCTATCTGACCGTCAAGGACGGCCACGACGAGATGCGCGACCTGAAGCACGCTCTGGAAGGCGCCGACGGCCGTCCGGTCACGACGACGCCCCCGGACGGACGGCCGCTGTCGATGTGAATCGCGTCACACGGCATGAAAAAGGGCCCCGGATCGATCCGGGACCCTTCGTCCCTCGACGTCGGAGCCTCACTCGCCCGCGGCGATCTCACGATAGCGGGCGGCCAGCACGTTGATGTCGCCCTCGATCGGCTCGATGCCTTCCGACAGGGTCGAATCGCAGGCGTAGGCCATGATGGTGGCGCTGGTGGCCGTCATGTTGACGTCGGTCCAGTCCGGCTCGTCGGCGATGCTGCCCATAAGGCCGCCGCCCAAGTCATAGGCGGTGGCGGCGGGCGTGCGGAACCGGCGACCGGGGCAGTCGAACTCGTAGGCCATGTCCAGCCGCGCGATCCCGTCCTGCACGGCGTTCGGGGCGCTGAGGACCGAGATCGTGACCTTGGCCTGCGACCCCGACCGCGAACGCGTGCCGCCCGCCGCCAGGATCAGGTTCTCGTCGGCCAGATCCATGATGTAGTACGGGCCCGAGTTGGCGACCGGATCCTGGGCCTGCGCGGGCAGGGCGACGACCGCCACGGCGGCGGCGAAGAGCGAGAGAAGGGGCAGGCGCATTCCGAAGGCTCCACGAGGGTCGACGATGAGGAACGCACCCTACCGCGCCTGGATTTCGCCGCAATCCCGCTCGCCTCCCGCGTCATGTCCCGTCAGGAACGACGAAGGCCCGGACGCTCCGCCCGGGCCTTCTGAACTTCTGGAAGACGCGTGTTCGAGGATCAGCCCTCAGTCGCCTCCGGGGCCGCGTCGGCGGCGCCTTCGGACGGCACTTCCACGCCCTTGCGCTGGGTCTGGCGCTCGGCGATCCGGGCCGACTTGCCGCGACGGTCGCGCAGATAATACAGCTTGGCGCGACGCACGACGCCGCGACGCTTCACCTCGATGGCGTCGATGTTCGGGGACAGGATCGGGAATTTCCGCTCCACGCCCTCGCCGAACGAAATCTTGCGGACCGTGAAGGTCTCGTTCACGCCGCCGCCGTCACGGGCGATGCAGACACCTTCGAACGCCTGGATGCGCTCGCGCTCGCCTTCCTTGATCTTGACCATGACCCGCAGGGTGTCGCCGGGCTGGAAGTCCGGGATCTTGCGGTCGCCCAGGACGCGGGCTTTTTCTTCGGCTGCGATGGTCTGCAGAATGTTCATCTCAGTCTCCTCGAGCTTTTGCGCTCTTTGCCTGTAAGTTGGCGAGATGCCGCTCCCAGAGGTCCGGTCGCCGCTCCCGCGTGGTGATTTCCCTCTGCTCCTGGCGCCATTGCGCGACCTTCTTGTGGTCGCCCGACAGCAGGACCTCGGGGATGTCGAGCCCCTCGAACGTCCGCGGTCGCGTGTACTGCGGATGCTCCAGAAGCCCGTCCTCGAAGCTTTCGGACGACAGGCTTTCGCCTGAGCCGAGCACTCCGGGGATCAGTCTTATGCACGCCTCGATCGCCACCATCGCCGCCGCCTCGCCACCGGCCAGGACCGCGTCTCCGACGGAGACCTCCTCGAACCCCCGGGCGTCGAGCACCCGCTGGTCCACCCCCTCGAACCGGCCGCACAGCACGACGATCCCGTCGCCTTGCGCCCAGTCCTTGACGCGCGCCTGGGTCAGGGGCCGACCCCGGGCGCTCATGTACAAAAGCGGCCGCCGCGGCCCGGAAAGCCCGTCAAGAGCCCTGGCCACCACGTCCGCCTTCAACACCGCTCCCGGTCCGCCGCCCGCAGGGGGGTCGTCCAGGAAGCCGCGCCTATCGTCGCTGAAGCCCCGAATGTCAACCGTTTCCAGCTTCCACAGGCCCCGCTCATGCTGCGCCGTCCCGATCAGCGATACGCCCAGCGGGCCCGGAAAGGCCTCCGGAAACATGGTCAGGACGGTGGCGGTGAAGGGCATGTCTCAGCTGATCCAGGTCTGCTCGCAACGCTCGACCGTCCAGCCCGCGAACCCCGAGCGCAGCCGGCAGCGCACGCCTTCGCCGGCCCACGGCCCCCACATCGCGCTGCTTTCGATCACCGCCCCCTGGCCGTCATAGCTCGGCTTCTGGAAGCTGACGTAGCGATGCCCCGAGGGGGCGCCGTCCGGCTCCGGCTCCGTGGCCGCCGGATCGTAGACCTGGGGGACGGCCAGACCGTGTCGGCTCCAATCGCACCGGGGCGCCCAGCCACGTCCATCGTTCAGCCACAGAGGCAGGGAAGGGCGATCGGTGGCGTTGAAGCCATAGTGCTCCTTGGCCACTGCGGCGATCACCGCGCAGTCGTCGCCGTCGCCGGACGTCGGCGTCTGAGGTTCCGCCGGTGTGGCGCAGCCTCCCAAGGTGAGGGCTGCCAAGCCGATGCAGGCGACCTTCATCGTCTCGCTCCTACTGACTCCGCAGCCCGCTGATCGTGCGGCCCGGTGCGATGTCTTCGGCCGAGGTGATCAGGTGCACCAGCGCCGGAACCTGACGGGCCTTGGCCGCGTCGCGGGCGGTCTGGAGCGCGGCGGGGAAATCCTCCGTCGTCTCGCACCGAACGCCGAACGCGCCGAAGGCCTGAGCCCACATCACGAAGTCGGGGTTCTTCAGGTCGGTGGCGATGACCCGCTCGGCCCCCGGATAGTGCCCCTCCTGATGCATGCGGATGGTGCCGTAGGTTCCGTTGTCGACCACGATCACCACCGGGTTCAGACCGTGCTGGACGGCGGTGGCCATCTCCTGCCCGGTCATCAGGAAATCGCCGTCGCCGGCGACGCAGATCGCCTCGCGCTCGCGGTCCACGGCCTTGGCGGCGATCGCGGCGGGCCAGCCATAGCCCATGGCGCCCGAGGTCGGGGCCAGCTGGGTGCGGCAGGCGCGGTGGCGATAGAAGCGGTGCAGCCAGGCGGCGAAGTTTCCGGCGCCGTTGGTGACCACGGCGTCGGCCGGCACGGCGTCCATCAGGTGCGCCATGCATTCGCTCATGTTGACCGCGCCCGTCACCGGCACCGGCGTGGAGAAGGCCAGGAAGTCGGCGTGCGCCTGTTCCGCCTCGGCGCGCCAGTCGCGGCCCGGCTCCAGTCTGGTCAGGGCCAGGGCGGCCAGACTGTTGTCCGCCACGCCCGAGATCAGCGTCGGCCACACCCGGCCCAGCTCCTCCGGCCCCGGGTGCAGATGCACCAGCACCCCGGCCGTGTGGTCGCGGTCGAACAGGGTGTAGCCCTGCGTCGGGTTCTCCCCCAGCCGCGCGCCGATGGCGATCACCAGATCCGCCGCCTTCGCCCGCGCCGTCAGCCTGGGATTGCACCCCAGCCCCAGGTCGCCGGCATAGTTGGGCCGATCGTTGGAGATGATGTCCTTGCGCCGAAACGAGCCCGAGATCGGGATCATGTGCCGCTCGGCCCAGTCGGCCAGGGCGTGGCTGGCTTCGGTCGTCCAGCCGGATCCGCCCACCACGATAAGCGGCCGCTCGGCCTTTTTCAGCCGCTCGCCGACGTCCGCCAGCACGGCCGGGTCCAGCGTGGCCCTCGCCGGAACCACCGGCCGCTTCGGCGCCGGTCCGCCGTCGGCGTGCAGCAGGTCCTCCGGCAGGGCCACGACCACCGGACCCATGCGACCCTGCAGGGCGGTGGCGAAGGCGCGTTCGACCACCTCCACCGTGCGCTCCGGGCTTTCCAGCTCGGTCGCCCACTTGGCCAGGCCGCCGAACACCTCGCGGTAATCGACCTCCTGAAACGCCCCGCGCCCACGGTCGGTCAGGGCGATCTGGCCCACGAACAGGATCATCGGCGTGGAGTCCTGATGCGCCGTGTGCACGCCGATCGAAGCATGCGTCGCGCCGGGCCCGCGCGTGACCATGCAGACCCCGGGCCTGCCGGTCAGCTTGCCATAGGCCTCGGCCATGTTGGCGGCCCCCGCCTCGTGCCGGCAGGTGACGACCTCGATCCGGTCGCGCACGTCGGCCAGGGCGTCCAGCACGGCCAGATAGCTCTCGCCGGGCACGCAGAAGACCTTGTCGATCCCGTTGGCGACCAGGGTTTCGACGAGGCGGCGGGCGGCGGTGTTCTGCGGCTGGCTCATGCGGAGGCGTTAGCAGAGGGTGCGGCGGTTTGGCGATGGGGGCGGCGCAACCGAACGGCCACGCTTGGCGTTCACGGCCCAGGTTCAACCCCGTCGGAGACTGCTCCAATGAAGAAGATCGTCACCCTGACCCTGATCGCCGCGGCCATGGCCGTGTCGGCCTGCAACACCATCGCCGGCGTCGGCCGCGACGTCTCGGCCGCCGGCGACGCCGTCACCGGCGCCTCGAACGAAGCCCGGAACTGATCTGAAGCCACCTCTCCGCGCGCAAGGGCGCGTGGGGAGGACGGACCGCGAAGCGGTCAGGAGGGGGGCTCGGCGCCGAAACTTCGCCCATCGAGCCGCCCCTTCCTGGTCGTCGCAAGACGCCGACCTGTCCTCCCCATCCGCTTGCGCGGACGGGGGAAGTGACCTTTCAGTACTCCACGCCCGTCAGATACAGTCCGTCGCTCGGGGCGACCGGTCCGCAGGCGGACCGGTCGCGGGCGTCGAGCGCGGCCTTCAGATCGGCGGCGGACCACCGCCCCAGGCCGACCTCCACCAGACTTCCGGTCATCGACCGCACCTGCCGATGCAGGAAACTGCGCGCCGCGAACGTCAGCCGCACCTCGTCGCCGACCCGCTCCACCGCCGCGACGTCCAGCGTCTTCACCGGCGAGGCCGACTGGCAGTTCACGTCCCGGAAGGTCGTGAAGTCGTGCAGGCCGACCAGCGCCTGGGCGGCCGCATGCATGGCGTCGGCGTCCAGCGGCTTCTTCATGTGCCAGACCCGACCGGCGTCCAGGGCGGGCGGTCCGGGGCGGTTCATGATGCGGTACAGGTAGCGCCGCCCCGTCGCCGAGAACCGCGCGTGCCATTCCGGATCGGCCTCGGCGCAGTCCAGCACCGACACCGCCTCCTCGACCAGGTGGGCGTTGAGCGCGTTCATCACCGTGCGCGCCGGCCAGGCCTTTTCCAAATCAAAGCCGATCACCTGACCCGTCGCATGCACTCCCGTGTCGGTCCGCCCTGCCGCGAACAGCCGCACCGTCTCACCGCAGAAAGCCGTCAGCGCCGTCTCGATCGCGCCCTGCACGGTCGGCTGCCCGGCCTGGACCTGGAACCCGTTGTAGGCCGAGCCGTCGTATTCGACCGTAAGGCGGTAGCGCGGCATCGCTTTCTTTCCCTACCGCTCGCCGCGCGGCGGCTCGCCGCTTGAGGGGAGCACCGTCCCGATGGTTATCGGAAACCCGCGCAGCATCTCTTCGGCCGCCTGGGCCCCTTTGCCCGCGCGCTGCACGGTCATCAGCCGCACCACGCCGGCGCCGCAGGCGACGCGCAGCTCCTCGTCCAGCACCTCTCCCGCCGCGCCCGACCCGCGCGCTGACACGCGGCTCATCAGCGCCTTGATCCGCACCGGGCCGTCGGGGCCGGGCACCTCGAACCAGGCCCCGGGCGCGGGCGACAGGCCTCGAATATGGGCGTCCACTTCCGCCGCCGGGCGGGTCCAGTCGATGCGCGCCTCGGCCGGGGTGATCTTCTTCGCATAGGTGGCCTCGCCGACCTGCTCCACCGCCTCCAGCCCGCCGCGCTCCAGCGCCGCCAGAGCCCGGGGCCACAGGGCCGCGCCCACGTGCGCCATGCGCTGGCCCAGCGATCCCGCCGTGTCGTCCGGGGCGATCTCCATGACCTCGCTCAGCAGGATGGGCCCCTCGTCCAGTCCCGCCGACATCCGCATGATCTGCACGCCGGTCTGACGGTCGCCCGCCATGATGGCCCGCTGGATCGGCGCTGCCCCTCGCCAACGAGGCAACAACGACCCGTGCAGGTTCAGGCATCCCAGCCGCGGCGCCTCCAGAACCTCGGGTTTCAGGATCTGGCCATAGGCGACGACGCAGGCGGCATCCAGATCCAGCGACCGGAAGGTCTCGATCGCGTCCGTCGCCTTCATCGACTCCGGCGTGAACACCGGCAGGCCCAGGGTCTCGGCGAAGGCCTGAACCGGGGACGGCGTCAGCTTCTGCCCCCGGCCACGCGGCCGGGGCGGCTGGGAATAGACGGCGACGACCTCATGCCCAGCGGCGACGAGTTCGGCCAGCGAGGGCACGGCGAATTCTGGGGTACCCATGAAGGCGAGGCGCATGGGCGAGGCTTTAGCGTCAGGCCAAGCCGAGGAACAGGGCGAGGCCCCGATCGACGGCAGCCATATTGGTGGGCGTCAGACGGCCGATCACATCCTTCAACCGGCTGGTCGGCACGCTTTGCAGACGGTCCAGTTGCACCTGTGATGTGACCTGCAGGCCGTTTTCCGCGGAAGGCTCGATCGTCAGCCGAATGTCGTCGATCTCGGTCAACGTGCTCGTCATGAGCGCGATTGTGACGGAGCTGTGGCCGCGATATCGATCGGCCTGCACAATCAGAGCCGGTCTGGGTTTGCCATAGTCGCCCTTCATGACGACGATGACGACGTCGCCGCGCGTCAATCCTCGTCGTCCCAATCGAGGAATTCTTCGAGCTCGCGCACGAGAGCTTGCTCTCTAGGATCGGACCTCAGCGCCTCGATCTGGCGCCGAATGCGCGCGTCGTACTCAGGCGCGCGCGTGTCCGGCACCCAGATCTGGACTGGCCGGAGCCCCTGTGCCCGCAGGTTGGCCCGATGATCGGCGACACGCTTCGCGGAACTTCCCATTGGTTACATGTAACGCAAATGGGGACATAGGTCCACGGCTGCGCCTTCATCTCAGTGGGGGAAGATCATGCTGCCGAGTGCGTAAATCAGGACGCCCGCGACCGGCGGTCCCGCGAAAAAAGCGGCTACGATGATCAGGGCGCGAACCCACCATTTGCTGCCCACCGCGTGTCGCACCAGCCATCCTCCCCAGCACAGGGACGCACTCGCGTGAGCCTCAGTCCCAGCGGGTGAAGACTCCGCCGCCCTCGTCCCACTCGCCGCCGGCGTCCAGCGCGTCGTCGAAGCTCAGCAGGCGGTCGATGATCATGCCGGCCACCACGCCCGCCAGGGCCACCCCCAGCAGGGTGACGACGCCGGCCACGCCGACCTTTTCATTGCGGGTCAGGCGGCGACGCCCGCGCGGGTCGATGATGCGGTCGGGGCTGCGCTTCAAACGGGCCATCAGGCGGCCATCCTCGCGGCCTTCTTCACCTTGGCCATGGCCCGGTCGCGCTTCAGCCGGGACAGGTGGTCGATGAACAGCACGCCGTTCAGGTGGTCCAGCTCGTGCTGGAAACAGACGGCGTACAGGCCGTCGATCTCTTCCTCGACCATCCGGCCCTCGCGGTCCAGATAGCGGACGCGGGCGCGGGCGGGGCGTTCGACGCTGTCGAAATACTCGGGGATCGACAGGCAGCCTTCCTCATAGGGCAAGGTCTCTTCCGACGCCCACAGCACTTCAGGATTGACGAAGAAGCGGGGGTTGGGGACGCGGGCGGGCTCATCCTCGCCCTCCTTGGCCTCGGCCTCGGGATCCGGCGCGCCGTCGCCCAGATCCATGACCACGACGCGCGTCAGCTCTCCGATCTGCACGGCGGCCAGGCCGATGCCGGGGGCCGCGTACATGGTCTCCAGCATGTCGTCCATCAGGGCGCGCACGCCGTCGTCCACGGTCTCCACGGGCTTCGACACCTGCTTCAGCACGGCCAGGTCGGCGGCGTTGTCGACGGTCAAGATGCGGCGCATGGTCATGCGGTCGAGGTAGGCCCGAAGGCCCCTCGGGTCAAGAATTCCGGCCGTGGTGGTCGGGTTTCGATGCTGGCGAAGTCGGCTGCGGACGGCTATGGGCGCGCCCATGACCCAGGCCTCTTCCCCCGCCCGCTTCGACGTCTGCGCCGTCGGCAACGCGATCGTCGATGTGCTGGCGCCCTGCAGCCCCGCCTTTCTGGAGGCGCAGGGCCTCACGCCCGGCTCCATGCAGCTGGTCGACGCGGCTCAGAGCGCGGCGCTGTACGACGCCATGGCCGCGGGCGTCGAGGCGTCGGGCGGCTCGGCCGGCAACACGGTGGCCGGCGTCGGCTCTTTCGGCGGACGCGCCGCCTATCTGGGCAAGGTCGCCGACGACCAACTGGGTCAGGTCTTCGCCCACGACATCCGCGCCGCCGGGGTGCATTTCGACGTCGCGCCGCTGGTCGACGGCGTGGCCCAAGGCCTGGGCACCGGGCGCTGCCTGATCAACGTCACCGAGGACGGCCAGCGCACCATGTGCACCTTCCTGGGCGCCGCCAACCAGCTGACGGTCGCCGACGTGGATGCCGCCCTGATCGCCGACAGCGCGATCGTCTACTTGGAAGGCTATCTGTTCGATCCGGCCCCCGGCCGAGCCGCCTTCGAGGCGGCGGCCAAGGCCGCTCACGACGCCGGGCGCAAGGTGGCGATCACCCTGTCCGACAGCTTCGTCGTCCACCGCTGGCGCGCCGATCTGCTGGGCTTCATCCGCTCGTCCGCCGACGTCGTCCTGGCCAACGAGGCGGAGCTGACCGCCCTGTTCGAGACTGACGACTTCGACGCCGCCGCTGAGCGGCTGGCCGCCATGGTCGAGGTCGCCGCCGTCACGCGCGGCCCGGACGGCTCTGTTATCATCTCGGGCGACGACCGGGTGAAGGTCGCCGCCGTTCCGGTCGTCAAGGTCGTCGACACCACAGGCGCGGGCGACCAGTACGCCGCCGGCTTCCTTCTGGGCCTCGCCCGCGGCCTGCCGCTGGAAGACGCCGGCAAGCTGGGCTCCCTCGCCGCCGCAGAGGTCATCGCCCACTGGGGGCCGAGGCCGATGGTCTCGCTGGAGAAGTTGGCGAAGGACGCGGGGCTCAGGCTCGCCTGATCGTCACGTACAGCGCGCCGTCGCCGCCGTGCTTGCGGGCGGCGGGGGCGAAGCCGGAGACGACGCCGCGCAGCGCCGGAGCAGTCAGCCAGTCGTGGACGCTGGACTTGATGACGCCCGTGCCGCCGCGCCGGCCCTGACCGGTGATCACCAGCACCGCGCCGTGCCCGCGCGCCTGCGCGCCGATCAGGAACGCCGTCAGGGCGTCCTGGGCCTGGAACCTGCCATAGCCGTGCAGGTCGATGCGGGCGTCGATGGGATCGCGCTCGCGCGACAGGCGGCGCTGGCGGCGGGGCTCCAGCTCTTCGGGCACGCCTCGCGTTCGGGGCGCGGGCGGCTTCGACGGGCTCGGAAGAGCCGCAGGGGCAGCGAGGGGCCGTGACTTGAGAGATGGCGACGGCGCGGTCTTCGGCACGATGGCCGGCGCTTCCCCTCCGGCGACCAACAGCGGCTTGCGGCGCTTGTGCGGGACCGCCGACCCCGCCACCCGCGCCCAGATGCGGCGATCCTCGGGCGACAGGTCGTCCCGGCGGCTCATCGGCGGGTCACGCGTCTTCGGCGTCGTCGCCGCCGGCCTGGGGCCCCGGCACATGGCCCAGCAGGTCGCCGGGCGTGCAGTTCAGTTCGCGGCACAGGGCGTCCAGCGTCGAGAAGCGCATGGCCCGCGCCTTGCCGGTCTTCAGAATCGACAGGTTGGCCACGGTCACGCCGACGCGGTCGCTGAGCTCCGTCAGCGACATGCGGCGCTCGGCCAGCAGTTTGTCGAGTTGGACGCGGATGGCCATGGGCGCTCTTACACCGGGTCCGTCAGATCGTCAGTTCGGATTCGCGGCGCAGACGCGCGCCCTCTCGGAACACCTCCGCCAGCACGAAGACGACCAGGACGGAAAAAGCGGGGGTCACCAGGTTGAACGGGCTGGGCTCGTCCATGATCCCTCGGCCGAGCCGCGAAATCAGCATCTGGCCCACCCAGACGCCGCCGGTGACGGTGGCCAGGATCCAGCCGATCTGGCGCAGCCGCGTCACGTTTTCGGGCTGAAAGGGGTCGCCCAGGGTTAGGGTGCGGAACACCCGGCGCAGATTGCGAAGGATCAGGGCGAAGCCGGCGAAATAGCCGATGAAGGCGCCGACCCCGAACAGGGCGTGGGATCGGGGCAGGGGGATCTGGGCGCCGCCGGCGTCGTCGGTGACGTTCAGCGCCAGCTGGTCCATGGGGATGAAGGCCACGGTGATCAGCAGGACCACCCCGAGGCCGGTCAGCAGGATCAGCACGGCGTAGGCGACGTCCAGCGCGGTCTTCAGCAGGCTGGACACCGAGCCCGGCCCCAGGGCGCGCAGTCCGGGCAGCTTGGGCATGACCAGACGGCGGGGCGACAGGGGCATGGGAAACCTTTAAAGCCGGAGCCGGGGGATCGCCGCGCCGGCCCCGAAGGGACCGCGCGCGGCCTCCACCATCGCTTCGACTTTCATTCCGGTCAAAATCCCGCCGCTCAGAGAGCTTGCAGCAGGATGGCGACCAGGGCGGTCGGCAGGGCGGCCAGCAGGGCGCCGTTGACGACGGCATAGCCGACTTTTTCGGCGAACTGGGTGGCGGTCATGGCGTGCATCGTCTTTCTCCGTTTTTCCTGAGTGAGGTGCGTCATTGCTCTTTTCTTTCGACCGCTGCATTCCGATGCCCCTTTCGGTTTCTCGGGAGAACGATGCGGCCCCTCGTTCTTGAGATCATAGATAGGACGTGCGGGGCGACGATGCACGTTACATATCGTTTAACGATATTAAACTTAGGCAAGGTTGGCCGCTGGGAGCGCGACGCCGGATGAAACCGAGACTTATCAAGGGCATGCGCCTGGTGGCCGCGACGCATAATCCGGGCAAGGCGCGCGAGATCGCGGCCCTGCTGGACGGAAATTACACGATCGTCACGGCGGCGGAGGCGAACGTGCCCGAACCGGATGAAACCGAGAGCACTTTCGTCGGCAATGCGGTCCTGAAGGCGCGCCATGCGGCCCAGGCGTCGGGTCTGCCGGCGCTGGCGGACGACAGCGGGCTGTCGGTCGCGGCGCTGGGCGGGGCGCCTGGCATCTTTTCGGCACGCTGGGCGGGGCCGGACAAGGACTTCGCCCACGCCATGGCCCAGGTCGAGCGACGGCTGGAGGAGGTCGGATCCGACGACCGCATCGCCTGGTTCACCTCGGCCCTGGCCGTGGCCTGGCCGGACGGCCCGACGGTGGTCGTCGAGGGGCGCGTGGACGGCGTGGTGACCTTCCCCCCGCGTGGCGACCAGGGCTTCGGCTATGACCCCATCTTCGTCGCCGACGGCTTCACCCAGACCTTCGGCGAGATGGACCCTGCGGCCAAGGACGCCATGAGCCACCGCGCGCGGGCGTTCGAAAAGCTGAAGGCGGCGCTGGTTGACGACTGAGACGCCCGACCCCGGCACGGACCTCGCTCTCTACGTCCACTGGCCGTTCTGCGCCCGCATCTGCCCCTACTGCGACTTCAACGTCATGCGGGCCCGTGGCCAAGAGGATCGGGCGGCCCTTCTGATGGTGGCGATCCTCGACGACCTCAGGGCCCAGGCGGCCCTGACCGGCCCTCGCCGACTCGCCTCGATCTTCTTCGGCGGCGGAACGCCCTCGCTGATGGACCCGGCCGACGTCGCGGCGGTGGTCGAGGCCGCCCTCGCGCTCTTTCCCTGCCCGCCCGTCGAGGTCACGCTGGAGGCCAATCCCACGGACGCGGAGGCCGACCGCTTCGCCGCCTTCGCCGCCGCCGGGGTGAACCGCCTGTCCATGGGGGTGCAGGCGCTGGACGACGCCCAGCTGGCCTTTCTGGGCCGCAACCATTCGGCGGAAGAGGCGCGCCGCGCCGTCGCCGTCGCCGCCCGCATCTTCCCGCGCCTGTCGATCGACCTGATCCACGCCTTGCCGGGCCAGTCGGTCGCCGACTGGCGCGCGGCCCTGACCCAGGCCTTGGACCTCGGGTTCGAGCACGTCTCGCCCTATCAGTTGACCATAGCCCAGGGCACCGCCTTCGCCCGCGCCGTCGGCCGCGGCGACTGGTCCCCGCCGGACGAGGACCTGGCCGCCGCCCTCTATGAGGCCACTCAGGCGACCTTGGGGGCCGCCGGCTTCGACGCCTATGAGGTCTCCAACCACGCCCGCGGCGTCGCCGCCCGCTCGGCGCACAATCTCCACGTCTGGCGCGGCGGCGACTATCTGGGCCTCGGCCCCGGCGCCCACGGCCGGCTGACGGTGAACGGCGTCCGCACCGCCACCGTCGCCCACCGCGGGATCGACGCATACCTGGCAGGCGTCGAGGCGGGCGCCCCGTGGGAGGAGCGTGCCGACCTGTCGCCGGCGGAGGCGGCCGAAGAGCGCGTCCTTCTGGGCCTGCGCACCGTCGAAGGGGCGCCTCTGTCGGTGCTGAACGCCCTGCCCGCCGCCGCCCGCCCGCTGGCGCAGATGGTCGAGGAGGGCTTCCTGACCGTCGCCGCCGGCCGCGTCGTCGCCACCGCCGCCGGCCGTCCGCTGCTGGACGCGGTCACCAGCCGCCTGCTGACCGCTTGAGCGCGTCGCCCGACGCTGTCACGGTCCTCGCCATGCCTGACCCCAGCCCCTTTCCCCCCGCCGCGCCGCCGCCCCGGCCGGTCAGCCCGGGGCTGTATCTGGTCGCCACGCCCATAGGGAACCTGCGCGACATGACGCTGCGCGGTCTCGACGTGCTGGCCGCAGCCGATCTGGTGCTGGCCGAGGACACGCGCGTCTCGGCCAGGCTGCTGGCCGCCTATGGGCTTAAGGCGAAGCTGGAACGCTGCGACGACCACGCCTCCGAACGCGCCGCCCGGATCGCCGTCGAACGCATCGCCGAGGGCCACGTCGTGGCCCTCGTGTCCGACGCGGGCACGCCCATGGTCTCGGACCCCGGCTTCGTCGTGGCGCGCGAGGTGATCGCGGCGGGCCTGCCGGTGCATCCCATCCCCGGCGCCTCCAGCCTTCTGGCCGCCCTGTGCCTGGCCGGCCTGCCCGCCGACCGCGTCCTGTTCGCCGGCTTCCTGCCGCCCAGGTCCGCCGCCCGGAAGACCGCACTGGCCGAACTGGCCGAACCTGGCCGGACGCTGGTCTTCTTCGAAAGCGGCCCGCGCCTGGCCGCCAGCCTCAGCGACATGGCCGAGGTGCTGGGCGACCGCCCCGCCGCAGTTACGCGCGAGCTGACCAAGCTGCACGAGGAATGCCTGCGCGGCGCCCTGTCCGAACTGGCCGTCCATCCGCGCACGCAGGCGCCGAAGGGCGAGATCGTCGTCGTGGTCGGTCCCGGAGAGGTCGTTGCCGCCAGCACCGACGACGTCGACGCGGCCTTGGCCGAGGCCCTGACCCGCCTCGCTCCTGGGCCCGCCGCCGCCGAGGTCGCCAGACAGACCGGCGCGAGCCGCAAGGCGCTGTACGCCCGCGCGCTGCAGATGAAGGCCGGCGCGTGACCGGCCCCCGCCCCGACCGCCGCGCGCGGGGCGGGGCGGCCTGGCGTCAGGGGCATGCGGCGGAATGGCTGGCCGCGGCCTGGTTGATGCTGACCGGTCATCGCATCCTCGCCTTCCGCCTGAAGACGCCGCAGGGCGAGATCGACCTGCTGGCTCACAAGGACCGGGAGCTGATCGTGGTCGAGGTCAAGCGCCGCGCCGTCCGCGACGCCGCCGAACAGGCGCTCAGCCCGCAGCAGGCGCGCCGCCTGCTGGCCGCCGGTGAGGCGGTGCGCCGCTCGCGCCCCGCCCTGCGCGGATATGCGCTCCGCATCGACCTGATCGCCCTGGCGCCCGGCCGTCTCCCGCGCCACCTCAAGCGGCTGGCGTTCGACGGCTGAGCCTTGCGGTTCGGCGCCCGCGCGCCCATTCCCTTCGCACCGTCAGCTTCAGGAGCCGCGCATGACCCGGGTCGCCGTCCAGATGGACCCCATCGAGCAGGTGAACCCCCGCTCGGACACCACCTGGCTGATGATCCAGTCGGCGCAGGATCGGGGCTTTTCCGTCTGGACCTACGACTTCCGCACCCTGGCTTTGGAGAACGGCCGTCTGTCCTGTCGCGCCCGCCGCACGGTGCTGAAGGGGGATCTGGTCGAGCTGGGCGAGATGCAGAAGCTGGACCTGCACGCCGACGTCGATGTGGTGCTGATGCGTCAGGACCCGCCCTTCGACATGGCTTACGTCACCGCCACCTATCTGCTGGAGGCGCTGCGCGGCGACACGCTCGTCCTCAACGACCCGGCCGAGGTGCGGTCCGCCCCCGAAAAGCTGATGGTCACCCGCTGGCCGCAGCTGCAGCCGCCGACCCTGATCAGCTCGGACGTCGAGGCGCTGGAGGACTTTCACGCGCGCGAGGGCGATGTGGTGCTGAAGCCCCTTCACGGCGCCGCCGGCTCCGGCGTGGTGCGGCTGAAGGCGGGCGACCCCAACCTGGCCGCCCTGGTCGAGATCCACGCGACCGGCAGCCGCGACCCGCTGGTCATCCAGAAATTCGTCCCCCAGGTCTCGGCCGGCGACAAGCGCGTCATCCTGATCGAGGGCGAACCGGTCGGCGCCATCAACCGCGTGCCGTTGAGGGGTCAGGTCCGCTCCAACCTGCGCGTCGGCGGCACGGCCGAGGCGGTCGAGCTGACCGCCCGCGACCGCGAGATCTGCGCCGCCATCGGGCCGGAGCTGAAGGCGCGGGGTCTCGTCTTCGTCGGCATCGACGTGATCGGCGACTTCCTGACCGAGATCAACGTCACCTCCCCCACCGGCGCCCAGCAGCTGAAGGCGTTCACCGGCATCGACGCGACGGCCCTGATGTGGGACGCGATCGCGGCGCAGCTAGGTTGAGATCAGGGGCGGATCAACCTTCTCTCCCTCCGGGCGGAGGATGCGCCCTCTCTCTTCAGGAATTGTGCGAAAGACTCGCCGCACGTCCGAAAGCGGTCGCCCGGAACTTCAGCTACGGGTGGAAAGCGGACCACCCGTCGAGCTAGGTTCTTGGCATGAACGCTCGTAACGAAGCTTGCTTTCAAGACTGGCCCGCAGGCTGGTTGGTTGTCGCGTTTCCTCACGGGTTTGGCCTAGACCCTAGGTTTGCGGCGGCCATTGCAGCCATTGCAAATGGATCAACACTGGAAGCGAACGGCTCGCGCATAGACGATATTGGCGCGGTTGTGGACGACCCGACCCTTCTCGGTGCCGTGATCCGGCTCTTCGACGCCTCCGGGGAATGGGAGGCTCTGTGTTCGAACGTGGGCAGTTTCTCTCTCCTGGGCGCAACACCATCGGTGATGTCGGTGGTTTTTGATGCGAGGTCCCGTGCGGGCCTGCGGACGGAATTCGAGTCGTGGGTGAACGACAACGGTGTCGGCTTTGGCGAAACTGGACGCGCGTTCGCCATCGACCAACTCCTGCGCCTGCTGCGGCGCCCGTAGGTCCGCAACGGGTCGGGAGCGGTCTTGACCGCGAAGCCGTGAAGAGGCGCAGGGCCTGAGAGTCTTCTCGGCCGGCGGGCGCCGCCCGAACCTTCCCCAGTGAGCGCAGATGGCCGATGCGGCAGGAGGCTGGGGGAAGTTGCGCCGGCTTCCGCCGATTTCCTCGCCGCTTCAACGCCTCTCTCTGATCCAGCCCCGACTTTCTGTGACCACCTTTCCCCTGCGCCAGTCTGGACCCGTCCCGTCGCCCGGAGGGCTCGTAAGGCCTGCGACCTTGCGGCGGCGGGAGCGTGTGGCGCGGGGTCCGTCTCGAACGGAGCCGACCGTCCGCGTCCGGGCCTCACGCAGCGAGCGCCCGCGGCGCGAGCGGCAGCCCCCCAAGGAATGGAGCCGATGGGTCTCACCAAGAGATGAGACCCGGCAAGGGTCAGGGGGGATACCTGGACCGATCCGGGACCGTCCGCAGGGACGGCCCGCCCGCCGGGAGCGACTGCGGTAAGGCCCTAAGAGGGCCACCCGCCGCAAGCTCCCGGAAAAACCATGCGCGCGGAGCGTCGGTCTTCGTCGAAACGGTCATCACATCTTCTCCGGGCTCCGCGCCCGGCGCTCCGTCCGCCCTCCACCTCCGCGCGAAAGCGACGGAGCGCTCAATCGTGCTTGCCAACCACTGTGAGTTCATGTTCTGTTCCACGCAGGTCGACGGAGGCGGGCATGGTCGCGCGGGCGGTGACGGTGGCGTTCGACGGGGTGGACGCGCGGCGTGTGGACGTCGAGGTCCAGCTGGTCGGCGCGGCCCAGCCCAGCTTTTCCGTCGTCGGCCTACCCGACAAGGCGGTGGCCGAAAGCCGGGAGCGGGTGCGCGGCGCCTTCGCCGGCATCGGCCTGGCCCTGCCGCCCAAGCGCATCATCGCCAACCTGGCGCCCGCCGACCTGCCCAAGGAGGGCAGCCACTTCGACCTGCCGATCGCGCTTGCCCTTCTGGCGGCCATGGGGGTGATCCCGCTCGACGCGCTGGACGGCTGGTGCGCCGTGGGCGAACTGGGCCTGTCGGGCCAGATCGCGCCGGTCGGGGGAACCCTGCCGGCGGCGGTCACCGCCTCGGCCATGGGCATGGGCCTGATCTGTCCGGAGGCGAACGGGCCCGAAGCCGCCTGGGCCGGGGACGCGAAGATCCTGGCGCCCCGCTCGCTGATCGGCCTGATCAACCACTTCAAGGGCACGCAGCGCCTGTCCCAGCCCGAGCCCGGTCCCCTGCGCGCCGGCGAGGCCGTGCGCGACCTGCGCGAGGTCAAGGGGCAGGAGGGGGCCAAGCGCGCGCTGGAGATCGCGGCGGCCGGCGGCCACAACCTCCTGTTCGTCGGCCCGCCGGGATCGGGCAAGTCCATGCTGGCCCAACGCCTGCCGGGCCTCTTGCCGCCGTTGACGCCGCAGGAGCTGCTGGAGACCTCCATGGTCTGGTCCGTCGCCGGTATGATCGAACGGGGCGCCATCGCGCAGGACCGTCCGTTCCGCAGCCCCCACCATTCCGCCTCGATGGCGGCGCTGACCGGCGGCGGGCACCGGGCGCGGCCGGGCGAGGTGTCCCTGGCCCACAACGGCGTGCTGTTCCTGGACGAACTGCCGGAGTTCTCGCCCCAGGCTCTGGATTCGCTGCGCCAGCCGCTGGAGACGGGCGAGGTCACGGTGGCCCGCGCCAACGCCCACGTGCGCTATCCGGCGCGCTTCCAACTCGTCGCCGCCATGAACCCGTGTGGCCGCGTTGCTGTTTTGCTGTCGTCTGAAGCCGCTGCTGCTGAAGGCCGAGCGGCCGGAAGCGGCGCTTCGCCCAGGCGACAGTCTCGGCCGGCAGCTCGCCGCACGCCGTCAAATGCTCGGCCACCGCCTGATCGATGCGGCGGCCATCATCGGCGTCGATCCGAAGACGTGGATGTGGTGGGAACGGGACGAGCACGCGCCCACCGTCTGCCAATACCCGGCCATCATTCGCTACCTCGGCTACGAGCCGTGGCCGGAGCCGGCGACCCTCGGCGACCGGCTCCTCATAGAACGGCGACGGCGTGGGCTTTCCATCGCTGAGGCTGCTCGCGGCGTCCCCGTTGACGAAGGGACGTGGCGGCGCTGGGAGCGGGGCGATTGGAAGGTCACGCGCCGCACCGTTGGCAAGCTCGCAACTTTCCTTGGATGCTCACCCGGAAACTAGGAAATGTCGCGGTACCTGAGAGCCGTGTGGCTTGAGCCGAACAGCCGAGACTACAACTTCCATCTGCCGACAAAACGCACCGATTGCATCAATCAGCGAAGATGCGTTTCAGCCCGTTCGGACGGGTAGGTTGAGGCCCGATTCGATGGTGGTGGAGGCCATGCTCCATCATGTGCCGATAATGAGAGACAAGCTCACGATAATCAGGATCATCATCGGACAAGCCGACTGCGCGCCGGTAGTCGGTCCATACACGCTCGATCCAGCCGTGCAGACGCCAGAAGCGTGCATTGTAAATGTTCACAATGGGGTCGCCCAGGTTGACGGGACTCGATCCGTCGGTCCAACGATTGTGCAAATAGTTGTGGACTGCAGTTCGCAAATCCGGTGTGCGCACGGTCGGATCTTCGGCCGTCGGGCGGATGTTGGTTTCTAGAAAAAGCGCGAACTCATCCTCTGAACCAAACCACTGATGATCCGACTCGATCATTCTGATGCCTTCAGCTTTCTCGGCTGAGAAGGCGTCCCCGCTGGCCACAGGGTCGTCAGCATCATGCGGATCGCGGGGCGGTGTCGTCCATCCTTGGAACAGCTCCTGGTGCTGCGGAAAGTTTTCCAACAGCAACTGGAACATGGCGCGATGCATGGCCAGGAAGTGAAGCCCGTGGCCGGGCGCGCCTTCTTGATACTCCCCGCGAGACCATCCCATACTATCGCCGTAGGCGACGATCTCCGCAGCAGCTTGGTTGCCGTTTGCTGCCAGATGACGCCAAAAGTCGTAGCGCTGCTCGTAGTGCCACTGGTCGTGGTGTTCGCCCCATTGGAGTGACTGCATGTATGCATCGATTTCAGTCGGCAATCTCGGATCAGCCATATCGAGCTCCAATCGTGAGTGTTGCGGAGGTTTCCCACCTTCGACGGGTCGCTGACAGTTAACAAGGGTTGAGACGCTGAGAGATGGCGGCCGAGCCGGAGCCCGGCCGCCTCGAACTCACGCAGCGTTAGCCGCCTCCTCGCGCGCACTGATCATCCGCATCACGATCCGCCCCTGAAGCGGCACGGCATCGCAGCTGATGCTGAACCCGCGCCCGTCCTTGTTGGGCCAGGCCGCGCCGATGGGAGTCCAGATCGCGGCGTCACCATCCCCGCTCACGCGGTACAGGCGATGCGTCGGACGGCGGCCGGGAATGAGTGTGGGTTGAGACATGGGACAGGCTCCTCAGCTAGGTGCCGCGGAACCGTCCGCGGCTTCATGGGGAGCAAGGGGAGCGGGACATGAGCTGGCGGTCAGACCCCGCGCGAAGCGCGCCCGCAGGGAGCAAGCTGCACGGAATCGCCGGAAGGCGATGGAGGAAGCGCCGCTGGGTTGACCGGCGGCGGTCCCGCTCCAAAACGCTCAACCCACGAAGCCCGACGAGGCCGCGAGCGTCCGTGGTGGGACACTGCAATCCGGTCAGCCTGCCAGCTCTTTCCGAGCCGCAATACGCGTTCTGGTGTCAGCTTGAGCGTCTCTAATGGCGGCCTGCACCTCTGCCAGGTTGTCGAGTGTGAGTTGCAGGCGTGAAGGTGTCAGTTGCTCCGTCGTGGGCAGGTCGAGGTTCATTCGGTTGATGAAGTAAAATGCCAGGGACGTTCGCACCGAGATTTGCGTGTAGCCGCCCGTCATCCCATAATCTTTCTCGATCGCGCGTTTCTGCTCATCACTCAGCCCTGGGTGCGGGCTGATCTTGAGCGACACGTAGCGCTCCCACTCCAGATCGTCGGCCGGGTCATAGGCTACCGGCACGAGCGGCCCGATGTCGCTGATGCGCGCAAGCACATAGTCGCGAAAGGCCCCCTTCTCGGCAGACCATGCCCGCGCGTGCCACCTATGTCCGTCAAACGCGAGTGCGTGCGGCGCAATCACCCGGCGCCCGGAGCGGGTCAGGGACTGATAGTTGACTTCCATGCCCTGCCGCAGGCGGATCGCCTTCAGGATGTCGCGCAGACACTGCGGGTCGACGCTCCGGACGATATCGGGCGCGACTGATATGGGCGGCATGTCTCGAAACCAGATGTCGCGGCGATCAAGGACACCCGACAGGTAGGCGCGCAGTTGCAGGAGAACGCGATCCGCCGACAACTTCAGGAAGCGCGGTACCAAGCCTGGCGTAGGCAGGAAGCCCTTCTCGGTGGCGTTGTAGTCGAAGTTGCCGGGCTCGATCTCGCGATAATTCTTGATGTCCGCAGACGCTTGCGGGGTCGAGATGTCGAACGCCTGCTCAATGTCGTCCCGAACGAACCGGCCGTCCCAGAACAGCTTCCACTCCATAAATTCGTAGCGCCGACGCTGTGACCACGTCGCGCGTGGGTCGGGCTCGGACATAAAAACCCCCATAGTCTCTTGACGGGTAAATAAACTTGACCCATATAGTTTGTAGCCGGGTCAACCGGCACCGTCTCTCACAATCGGCCGGGACGCAAGCCCGGCACTCCCCGAAAGAAGTCGACGCCCATGCCGAGCTACTACGCCAACACCAACCCCCAGGCCAACGGCGACCACGAGGTGCACACGGACTCGTGCCGCTACCTTCCGTCGCCGCAGAACCGTGATCCGTTGGGCTACCACCTCACGTGCCAGCTCGCCGTCGCCGAGGCCCGCCGCCGCTACCGGCGCGCCGACGGCTGCTACTGGTGCTGCACCGCCTGCCACAAGCGCTAACCAAGGAGAGTTTCTATGAACGACAAGCCGAACCATAAGCCCGACGTCGATCCGCCGCCGCGCAACGAAGTCACCATCATCGTCAACGGCCGCCGCAAGGTGGTGAAGAAGGGCCAGCTTTCTTTTGAGGAGGTGCTCCGACTGGGGCTGGGCGACGTGCCCACAGGCGAGAACTGGGTCTTCACCGTGACCTACACGAAGGGGCCGAAGCAGAACCCGAAAGGCACCCTGACCGCCGGTCAGAAGGTGAAAGTCGACGATGGGATGATCTTCAATGTCACAGCGACTGATAAGTCGTAGCCCCGATCTCCAGCGGCTGCGGGACGAGGGGTATGACGTCCAAGTCCGTGGCGGCTATCTGGTCCTGAACGACGTCCCCTATGTCGATTCCGCCCGCCAGGTCCGGCGCGGGGCGCTCGTGTCGTCCCTGGCATTGGCCGGGGACGTCACGGCCCGTCCGGACGATCATGTGGCGCATTTCGCCGGCGCTCACCCGTGCAACGCGGACGGCTCGGAACTCGTCAAGATCAAGCTCGGGCCGCAGATTCACAGGGTGGATGCAGACCTGCAAACGAGCCACTCGTTCTCCAGCAAGCCGCCCAATGGCTACATCGACTACCACCACAAGATGACCACCTACTGCGCCATCATCGAAAGTCAGGCGCAGCTCATCGACCCGACCGCGTCCGCGCAAACGTATCCTGTCGTCGAACCGGACGCGGACGATGCGAGCGCGGTGTTCAAATATCTCGACACGGCGTCAAGCCGCGCCGGCATCAACGCGGCGAGTCATAGGCTTGAACTCTCTCGTGTGGCGATCGTCGGCGTCGGCGGCACCGGCAGTTACATCCTCGATCTGGTGGCGAAGACGCCCGTCAAGGAAATCCACCTCTTCGACGGTGATGTGCTGTCGCAGCACAACGCGTTTCGTGCGCCAGGCGCCGTGCCCATCGAAGCGCTGCGCCAGCGTCCGAAGAAGGCCGACTATTTCGCGGAACTCTATGGTGCCATGCGGAGCGGCCTTGTGGCCCACGCCGCCTACGTCGATGCGGACAACGTCGCCGAACTTACGTCAATGGACTTCGTGTTCCTGTCGCTCGACGCGAGCGACGACAAGCGAGCGATCATAGAGGCGCTGGAAGCGGCGCAGGTTCCGTTCATCGATGTCGGCATGGGCCTGGAGTTGGTCGGCGATCAACTGCTGGGCCAGCTTCGCGTGACGGCAAGCGTCGAAGGGCAGCGAGATCACGTTCGGGAGAAGTTTCGCATCCCGTTGTCAAAGGGGAACGCGGAGAACGAATACGATCGAAACATCCAGATCGCCGACCTGAATGCGCTCAACGCCGCTCTGGCGGTCGTACGGTGGAAGAAGCACTTCGGATTCTACCTGAACGAGGGCAAAGAGCATCACACCATCTACGCCACGATCGACAACGAGCTGATCAACGAGGACTGCACGTGAGCGCCGTATCACTGCTTCGCCACGAGTTCGTGGAGTTCATTCCGGAGACGATCGAACGAGGCACGCTCTATGTGTCGATGCCGTATGCGACGGCCGTGCATAGCTGCTGCTGCGGGTGCGGGCGCGAGGTGGTGACGCCGTTCAGTCCCACCGACTGGCGTCTCACGTTCGACGGCGAGACCGTGTCACTCGCACCGTCCATCGGCAACTGGAGCTTTGAATGCCAGTCTCATTACTGGATTGAACGCGGCAGGATCCGGTGGTCGACGCAGTGGACGCCGGAGGAGATCGCCGCTGGTCGTCTGCGCGATCAAGCGGCGAAGGCACAGCACTACGGCACCATCGATACCGGTGTGGATCGCCCGGCTGCGGGTCCGGCCAAGACGTCGTGGTGGAAGTCGATCGCGGATTGGTTCTTCGGTCGCGGCGAAGCCTGAGAGGCGCACGTGGGAAACAAGGAATGGCCGGACGACTGGAAGGTGGGAAACGGTCCTGCCTACACCACGCTCGGATGCCTCTTCGCGCCGCTCCTTGGCATCGGACTTGGACTCATGATCCGGTGGGCTTGGCCGCACGTCGTGGGCCTGTGGAGTGGCTAGGCCCAGGGCGCAATTCGAGCGCTGAAGGGGCGGCTCGGCGCTCCATCAATCATGAGCTTCAGATAGAAGTTCTGGTTCGGCAGGTTGATGAGGTCGAGCACGTTGAAGGTCGGCTGAAACTCCTTCGCCATCACATCGGCGTCCTCCGGCCCCACGCGAAACGAGATGGTGGTGCCGACGTTGCCCAGCACGGCGTGACGAACCTCCGTATCGAGCTGGTGGAGATGCTGGTGCGCGAGCGTAAGGCCAACGCCATATTTTCGCAGTTCCGCGAGCATGTTTACGAACGAGAGCGTCGTGAAGCTCTGGAACTCGTCGATGTAGAGGAAGAAGGGGCGGCGGGTGTCTGATGGTGAGTCGGCGCGGCTGAGCGCCGCAAGCCCGATGGTGGAGGCGATAAGCCCGCCCAAGAGCGCCGCGCCGTCCTCGCCCAGCCGGCCCTTGGCAAGGTTCACCACGAGCGCGCCTCCCTCGTCCATGATCGTGCGGAAGCTGACTGGCTGCTCGGGCGCGACCAGGACGCGGTAAAGGCGGGGGTCGGTGAGGAGCGCTCCCAGCTTGTTCTGGATCGGAGCGACCGCTTCGGCCTTGAGGCGGTCGGGGTATTTGGCGAACTCGTGGGTCCAGAATCGGCGCACCACGCCGTTCCGAATGTCCTTCGTCACCTGCTTGCGAAATGCCTCATCCCAATAGAGGCGGAGAATGTCGGGGAGCGTTGAGCCGTCGCGCTCCAGAAGCGCGAACAGGCTGTTCCTCAGAACGTGCTCCATGCGTACGCCCCACGCGTCGGGCCAGAGCTTGCGAAGCGCGTCGAGGAAGCCGCTTGCGGCCAATGGGATGCGGTCGTCACGGATGCGACGGAGTGGATTGTACCCAAACGGCTGCGAGAGATCGGCGGCGTCAAGGTAGGTCAGCCGCTCGCCGCGGGTGGGACGGGGGGCGTCACGCACCCGCTCAGCCAGGTCTCCATGCGGGTCGATGAGGGCAAAGCCTCGGCCTTCCCAGATGTCTTGAACCGCAAGCGCCTCCAGGAGCGTCGATTTGCCCACGCCCGTTTTGCCGAGGACGTAGACGTGAGACAGGCGATCGGTCTGTCGGATGCCGAAGCGCTGATAGCGGCGATGGAAGGTGGTGTCGCCCAGGTATGAGACGGTGTGCTCGTCCATGCCCACACGATGGCGCATACGCTGGGAGATGACACGGGGCCACCTCCGGCGGTGCTACTCGTCCTTGGGAAGACCGCGTAGCGATCCCGCGACCACGCGCGCGATTGCCGCGCGGCGGTCCTTGGCCTCATCCGCTCCGACGACCGTTCTCGACACCTTCACCTTGTAGCCCCGCACCACGCTCGTCTCGTCGTCCGGGGTCCCGAAGGCGTCGAGCGCGCCTGGAATCTCCTCGGGCGTAAAGAAATCGATGCAGGCGAGCTGCTCGGGCGACAACCGGTCCTTCGCGGCGCTCTCGATAGCCTTTAAGCGCTTGGCATCGGCGGCAATGGCGAAGACGCGCGTGAAGCGGCCTTGGCTGCATTTCGCAAGGTTCTGGGCTTCGTATGCGGGCTTTGAGGTGACGGAAATCTCGCACGCGATCGAAAGGTCGCCCTTATAGAGGGCGACGTCGATCTGGCCGCCCTCAACTGGTTCCTCGATCACGGCCCGGAACCCCCGCTCCTCGGCCAGGCCCTTCACGAGGTGCTGCACGTAGCGGTGCTGCGACCCGCCCTTGCCGAGTTCCTGAGCTTCGAGGGTCGGCCGTGGCGCGGGAGCTTTCGGCTCGGATGGCTCGGGTGCGTGTCGCTCTTCCGGCGGGTCTCGCCGGATGGGCACGTCGTTTGCAGTCGTGGTGGGATCGGGCGCGGGCGTTGGCGGATCGGGAGCCCTCGCGGACGCAAGATCGAAGCCCAGCACGTCGTCGAGCGTGCCGCAGTATCGCTCGCGGTTCGCGTCGAGCACCTCCTCCAGCGCTTCCTCGGTGAGAAGGGGCTGGCGCTCCAGGAAGCCGAGCGGAACCGACAGCCGGATGGCCTGCGGCGTGGTCTGTTTGAGCCAGACGGCGAACTCGCTACGCCCATGCCGGCGCTTCATGCTCTCGATGAAGTCGGCCGTGGTGTGCAGCTCGTCGGCGAGCGCGCGCGCGTCTTTGGCGGAAACGCCGCCGACGCATTTGAGGCTCGTGTTCGAATGGATGGCTGAGCGAAGCCGTGGCGTAAGCTGGTCGAGCGTCTGGTGCGCGAGGGTGAGCCCGACGCGGTATTTTCGGGCTTGATTGAGAATGGTCTCAATCGAGTCGTCGAAATACTCCTGAGCCTCGTCGATGTAGACGAAGGTAGGCGTGCGATCCTCGGCAGGGATGGTGGAGCGCTCAAGCGCTGCCTGCGCCAGCATGGCGATGAAGAAGCGCCCGAGGAGCGAGCTGCCATCGGACTTCAGGAGATCCTTGGCGGTCGAGACGAGGATGATCTTGCCCTCGTTCATGGCCTCGAACAGGTCGAGCTTGTTTTCCGTCTGCGCGAACATGCGTTCGAAGGCGGGGGTTGAGAGCACGCCCCACAGCCGCTTCAGAATCTGCTTCCTCGTGGCGGCGAACGAGGGATGGAAAAACTCCGACTCGAAGAAGTAGCGGGCTGAGCCTTCCAGCTTCTCCATATGTGGCTTGAAGGGCCTTCCGTCCTCCATGAGGCGCATGAGGGTGTGGATGGTGGCGCCTGGGATCGTGAGCATGAGGCGCGCCAGATACCGGAAGATCACCCCCTGCTTCTGGGTTAGCTCCGCGCCCAGCATCGCGCCGAAGAACACCTCGTAGAGCTCGATCACGCCGTTCAGGACGCGCTCGCGGTCTATGGGCCGATATGCGCGAAGCCTGTCCAGGTGCGCGTCGAACAGATTGAGCGCGGCCGGAAATTCGATGTCGGCAGGGTCAATCAGCACGAGCCGATCGGCGAGGCTTTCCGGCACGTTTGGATCAAACAACGCAAGACGCACCAGCTTGTTGATCAGGTCGCCTTGGCTGTCGATCACGATAACGGAGCGGCGCTCGCGTTGGGCAACTGCGAGGTCCGCATGGATCATCCGCTGCATGAGCTGCGTTTTGCCGTGCCCGGTGCCGCCGACGATGTGACAGTGCTCGAACCGAGCTTCCTCGGGGATGTGGAAAGGCACCGGCAACTCAAGCACGTCGAGCAGTGGCGTGCCGCCGAGGTAGAGGCGGGCGAGGTCGGAGGGGCTCTTGCCCTTCTGGTCCTGCGGGCGGAGGAGCCGATCTGCGCGCGCGTAGATGTCGTCGTCCGGCCGGAAACCCGACGCCACGAGCATTTTCGTCGCAAGATGGTCCCGCAGTCGCAGAAACAGGCCGAGCCGTATCGTTTCATCGTCGTACGGAAAGAGCACGAGCTGGTGAATGGCCTCAGCCGGCTGATCCAGGAGCTCGACGAGCGGGACGCCAAAGGCGTCCTCGGCCTCGCGCCACTCTCCGAAGGCGGTCTCCGGGAGGGCACGGAAGAGGGTCTCGTAGGCGTCAAGGAAACGCGCCCGCGCGATGCCGCTCATCTGGTCGAAGTTGGCCGCCCAGCGCTTTCGGCGCACCATCATCTGGCGGAAGTTCGACGCCACTTCGACGTCGGCATCAATCGCGGTCCAGACCGCTTCGGCCGGCTCTATGTCTTCATGCAGGAGTAGGGTCTCTGTGGCGTTCGCAAGCTCGACGATTATTGGGAGCGCCGGGATGCGATCCACCCGCCGCATCAAGTCGCGCATGTAGTCGAGGGTTAGGTCGTTCAATCCGCTTGCCAGCGGTGACGCCTTCCAGAGACGCTCGGTTTCAGCCCAAGCCTCGCGGGTCTCATTGAGCTCCCGGTCGCGGCCGCTCCCGGAAAGCCAATTAGAGAGGTTGCCCCAGCTCACTACGCAGACAGGTCCACGACCTCCTCACCGCCAAACTGCGACGCGGCGGCGAGCACCTGGGCGAAGGTCTTGCCCGCTTCCTTGAGCTGGTCCTCCACGGCGAGCATCTCGATGATGTCCTTGCACTCGATCTTCTTGCCGCCCGTGAGGTCTTTGACCGTGACGTTGATGGTCATGGCCTTGTATGCGAAGCGGGAGGCCACGCCGAGAAGGCCGCTTCCTCGTTCGGTGAGGGTGTGGCTAGCGTAGAGCTCGGTGTCGCCAAGCTTGTACTTCTCGATAGCGGCTCTCTCGTCGGCGCTTATGTCGGCACGGACATTGAGGACAAAGACCGGCTTGGAGCCGATCAGAGCGGAGCGCTGCTCGCGTCGGAGTAGAAGCTTCAAGCGACTTCATCCTTCTCACGCCCAGGCCATCCAGACCAACGGACCTCGTCATCGAGCTGATCGGTGAGGCCGCGTCCATATCTGACGATAGCCATTGGCGCGTCTTGCTCCCAAGCTGCGCCAACGGTGCCGTGACAGGCCGCATAAGCGCCATAGAAAGTGCGAATCGCGCTCGCCGGTACTGGGGTGTGATCGGAGCGAGGCCGGTGATGAATGAATAAGCCGTATCGCCGAAGGCATAGCTGTGGATAGAGTTCCGTATGCTCAATAAGTTTGTGCCACAAGAGGTCGATGTTTCGGCTAATGACCGCCACCGGCGACGAAACTACTCTTGTTAGTACGAAAAACTTATCCAACTCAGCTGCTGCTTCTTCTGGCCGCTGCCCTCCCGCTGCCAAAAACGCCTCAACAGCCCAAGGGGCTTCACGGTAAAGCGGAACGCCTTCTCTCATCAGCTCGACCCCCACGCGTCGCTTCTAAACATGTCTCTTGCCCGCTTCCACTCACGTCCAAGCTTGACGCATAGGTAAAGCATAATTAGGCCAAACCCGATCTCGGCGTAGGGTATATGTATCAGTGACAAGAGGCCGGCCCCTTCATGGGGCTCTATTCCAAGTACAACCTTGAAAATTAATCCTAGCGCCTGAAGTATAGTGGTCAAAAGCAGCACGTGAGAGAGTTCAGTGATATGGTTATCTAGCCAGTGCTCTGTAGCTTCAGCGTAGTAATAAATGCCCAACCTAGAATGTTCTCGAGAGGCATGCTTAAAGCCGCCGACCAGCCCAGAATATTGCAGATCAGTGTGTTCTGCTCCAATCGTACTCACCAACTCCTTGATGTGCCTGAATGGTCGGAATCGCCAAAAAATTGACGGGATGAGCAAGCAAGCGATTGCGATCGCGGCCAGGACTACAATCGAGATAAATCCGTCGGCGAACCCGGCTAGCACATTCAATCTCCGACCAGAACCTCAGGTTCTCTTTTTGGCAACGCGGCCAATGCCAGAGTGACAATCAGGGATGCCGCCACGGTCCCCACCGGAGCCCAGGTATAGAATTCCGGTTGACCCCAGAAACGCCCGCTGATCATCACCCCTCCGACCGCAAGCGCCGCTACGATCGGCGCAAAGCCCATCTTAAGCTGGCCGCCATTTGGTCGCGCCAGGCACAAAAGCACCGGGCCGACCAAGGACATCTGCGCAACTACAACTGCGTACACCAAGTCGAACAAAGAGACATTGCCTAACATCACCAGCCCAAGGACGGCCGCTGCGCCGCCCATGGCAAGCACCAGCACTAGCCCTCTACCGACGGCCAAAATCTTTCGGTCATCGGCGTTGGCTGGCCTGTCGCCGCCCAATGCCAGAAGGCGCTTGACGGTTTTCGGGAATAGGAGATCCCACGTGGTCGCTTGCGCGGCGGCCAGAGCGTAGCCGTCTATCGTGGACAGCATGGAGGCTGCAAAAGCACCCACGAGGAGGAGCGCTATTGCTGGTTCGCCACCAATGGCCACCACGAACTGATTGAGGATGTTCGTGTCAGTCACTTCGCCGACGGCCCCACCAATAGAAGAGAGGCCAACTCCGATCACCGTGCCGATCACACCCGGAAAAAGGAAAACAGCGACAGCCGAAGCCCAGATGGCAACGCCACGTTTTTCCGACGGCGTTGCAGACAGGTTTTGCCACACCGACATATCCACTATCTGCCAGAAAAGACTAAAAGTCAGATTAGCCGCCAAAGCCACTCCACCAAGAAGTCCAATCGCTGTCAAAAGATCGACAGGCTTGGCGGCTTGGAAAATCGACCCGCTGGCTGGAGGCAGGGCAAAAATATAGTATGCGGCCCCGCAAAGGATAACTATCTTGAATATGTTTTGCGCCGCGTTAATAATTGCATTACCGCGAAGTCCGCCGGTGCCGGTATAGAGGCTTGATATGAGCACGAGGGCAAGCGGTGTTGCTAGGTAGATGGTCGCGTTCTGTCCCACGAAATTCTGTATTACGGTCGCCCCGACAACCGCTTCCCAGCCAATCAGGATCGCGAACCCCAAGACTGACGCAAACGCTGCTACTTTCATTGCTCCGACGCCAAATCTACTGCCTATGACGCCATGCATGGTGCCCTGGTCGAGGAGGCCTCGAAACTTTCTCGAGAAGTATCCCAACAAAACAAAGCTAGAGCACCACACCAGTTGAATTAGTAATGCCCACCAGCCTATCAGATAACCAAGCCAGGCCTGATAAAGCAAGCCATTCAGAGAAAAGGAGCTGGATAATATTAGGGATAGAGAGAGCCTCCAAGATATCTTCTGATCGCCCCAGAAAAACCCTTGGATGGTCGGTTTAGAAGAACCGATCATCCAGCTAAGGACCAAACAGGCACCCATCACAAGCGTGAAGGCCATCAAGAGGCTAGTAGCGTTCACAGTTTCCCCCATGTGAGAAATACTACCACGCTTCCCGACGCCTTCGGTGTCGGTTCATGCCCTAGGGCTGGTTCGACGGTGCATCGAAAGACGCCTCCTGACAAGCCACTGGTCCCTCTGGAGCGCCGCGCGCACTGAGTGCCCCCATTATCCGAGGTATGATCTGGCGCGGTGCCTCGTCCGGATCTCATCGATCCTTGGAGTCGAGTTTTTTGGCTCTCTAAGCCGAGCGCACGCCTTGATGGTCGTAAAGGCGGGCTCCCTCCTTACAGGGTATGGTCTTGCGAGACCGCGTCAGTCGCCTTGGCAAACGCTGCTGCCGGCTCCAGTGCCATGGCCCGCGCCAGCACATAGAACTCAACCACGTCCACCCGCCGCACCCCACGCTCAATGAGTGAGATAACCGGCTGCTGGCTGCCCACGCGGCGCGCCAGTTCCGCCTGGGTGAGACCGGCCGTCTTTCGGGCCTCAATCAGCACCCGCAGCACCGACGCGTAGGCGTCGGAGTGGACGGTCTTCGGCATGTGCTGGCCCTACATCGCAACCAGCCCTTCCCGTATATTCGAACTTCAGATATATGATCTTCGAATAATTGGGCGCTTGGGAGGGCGTGATGCGGGTTGGGGTAGCGATACTGGCGAGCGTGTGTCTGGCTGGATGTGCCGGGGGCGGGTTAGGGTTCGGCGGGGCACAGCCCCCACAGGCAATTGCGCTTGAGACCTTCGCGTACGAGGCGGCGGCGAGTCGCTACGTGCGGGTATCGGTCGACGAGGTGATCATGGCCGGGCAGCCCGGCTTCATCCCAAGCGACCCCAACTGGCTCCAGATCCGGATGACGGTCTCAAACGTCGGCGCGCGCACCGTGAGCCTCACGCGGGTCCAGGAACAGATCGAGGGCGGCATCGTGCTTGATGCCGCGCAGGGAGCGGCCGAGCTCATCAAACCGCCCAACCTCGTTCGCGAAGGTCTCCTCACAGCGGGTGTGGGCACGGCCGGCATGGTGGCGGGGATGTTCCTGTTTCCGCCGGCCGCCATCATCGGCGGGGCGCTCGTCGCCTTCCGGCCTCTGTTTGAAGGCGATCGTATGGGCCGCATGGCCGAGCGCCTTTCGCGCGAGAGCCTAAGGGTAGGGCCCATCGCGCCCGGCACCGCGACCCAAGGCTGGGTCTTCGTGCCGGCCGTCCGCGGGCAGACCGGCCTCATCGTCTTCTACGAGGTTGGCGGCTCTGCCGAGTCCCTTGCCATCCCGCGCACCCAGCCCTAACCGAGAAGGATCCGCACCATGGGCAAGAGCCTCGGCATAACCGCCTTCGTCCTGCTTCTCATCTCGCTCCCCATCCCGGTCCTCGGGAACTACCTGAGCCTCCTCGCCGTCCTCATCCTTGCGGGCGCTGCCTGGGCCGGGGAGCGCCAGTGGGTGGTGATCGTCGATCTTCTGGCCTGGGTGAAGATGTTCCTCCTCTCACCGACCTGGCACCTCATGATGTTCGGCGGCGGCTACATGAAGAGCGTCAACCGCGACGTTTCCTCGCTCGGCACCGTTGACTCCGAGAGCCGCGCCCTCATCGAGGGCAGCACCAACGCCATGAGCGGCATGAACACCGTGACGCTCCTTGTGACTGTCGCGATCCTCGCTACCCCGATCGCCATCATGCTGTTGAAGAAGCGCGCGGCGACAGCCGCGACGGCCCCCTCCGATGCGTAAGGCGCTCCTCGGCTTGCTCGTCGCTGGAGCCGCTTCAGCCACCCAAGCCCAAGTCTTCCCCGGACCGTATCCGAAAACGGCTGTTAGCGCGGGTGGCCGGCTCACGTGGTACGTGGGCGAATTCGACATTCGCGGCCGCAAGTTCGGCGAACTGGACGCAATCTGCCAAAGCGTGCCGGTGCCCCAGGTCTCCGGGTGGCGCGCACCGACGATGGCGGAACTCCACACGCTGTTTCAACCGGTCGAGCGCACAAACAGCGTGGCTCGCTGGATCGAGCTCTACAGCTGGGATGAGACGAGCCTCGTGCCGAGCGTGCCGCCATTTCTTTATGGCGCGCGCAGCCACCCGCAGGTGAGCCTGATCTCGCGGGACGTGCAGAACTACAACGGCGGGCTCACCGACCTGCGGCGGGTCGAGCGGGGGAAGATGTACATCCTGCACTGGTACAATCGCTGGACGCACCCGTTTTGGACCCGCCAGCAAACCATCCGGCATAACCCCGCCGACTTCACCCTGGGATCAAGCTATAGACTGCTCTGCGTGTCGAAGCGTGCGCGCTAGGGGGCCGCGTCAGCAAGCACCCTGTGACTCTGGCGCGCACTTTGGTTACCGCTTGGCGGTCACGCGGCCCCTGTACTAGCTTCCCGGTTGTGGGAGTGAGGGGGCGATCTCGCAAGGCGAGAGCGAGCGGACATGGCGAACAAGCAAGCTGGCTGTGCGGGATGGATCGTGGCCGGGATACTCGGCCTTGTCGCGCTCAGCCAATGCATCGGGGACGACCCTGCCCCGCCTGACGAAGGCGACTCGCTCGCGCTCGCGCAAAACACGCCCGCAACAGACGAACCTGAGCGGGCGCGTGAGTTCCTCTACGTGAGAGCTGAGACGCTGAACTGCCGTGCGTCCCCAGATGTAAACAGCGCACCGGTCGCGCGTATCGGCGATCGGCAGTTGGTTGGCGTTGTTCGGGAAGAGAACGGGTGGGCGAAAGTCAGCGAGCCGTCGTGCTGGGTTCGTCGCGATTTCTTGGGCGCAAGTCCGCGTGAACGTCCCTCCGCTCGGCCCCAAACATTCTATGGCGGCGGCGAGTCCCAGCGGGCTAGCCGGTCAGCATATTACGCGAACTGCTCGGCCGCCCGCGCCGCAGGAGCGGCCCCCGTCTACGCGGGCGATCCTGGCTATGCGCGTCGCCTGGATCGCGACGGGGACGGCGTCGGGTGCGAGTAGCGTGCTGGGGGTTCGAGCGAGGTCGTCCACAGACCGCTGATTTGTGATCTCGATGCGCTCTGGACGCATGGCGATTCGCTCTCCAGCCTCGCGTAGGCTCGGAGACGTACATGCCGAAACGCCTGTCGGATCGCCAGCGGGAGTGCATCACGCTCTTTGCGCGCGGGATGATGGCTAAGGAGATCGGCCGGCACCTGGGCATCCAGACGAAGACGGTCCAGGACCACATCGCCGAAGCGTACGAGCGCCTCGGTGTGAACACGCGATGGGCGGCGGCGCAGGCGCTCGGTATTGAGCCCGGTCAGGATCGGACCCCGATACCGTCTCTCGGCTCGGATGCGCTTTCTGAACCCGTCGGCGGGGCCTCTCAGGTTCCGGAGACGGGCACGGGGACGCGCACCCTTTACGATCTCTACGTGGGGCTCGGGAAGTGGCGCGCACCTCCGCGAGGAGCAGTGGGGCGCATCCTTCGCATTCTCCTGTTCGCGTTCCTGATCGCGGTGCTCTTCGGGAGCATCATCGCGGTTGGATCGCTCGTCTTCCGGACCGTGGACGTCCTGCACGACGTGACCCGATCGTGAGGACCAACATGAAGACCAAGGATCAGTTCGCTACCCTCATCGCGCATGACGTGCGCGCCATGGAGATCACCATCGACACCCTGCTCGCCCAAGGCGGCGCGCTGCTCCAGAACTTCGCCGAAGGACGCCGTATGGCGAACCTAGGCGTCCGCGTGGGCCAGCCGGCGCTCGTGAAGCTCACGAGCGCCCTCGCGTCCACCGCGGAAGCCCGCGGGCACCTTGCGCGTGCCCACGACCTCATGGCCGCAACCGCGGACGCGCTCAGCCTCGACTACGACAGCCCCGGTCCCTTCGAGGACAAGGGCAAAGAAGGCGAGAAGGAAGATCCGCGCGCGGCCCTCCGGGAGGGGAGCCCTCTGGACGCATGATCGCGCTCGCCGTGTTCGCGCTTAACCTGGTCGCCCTTGGCCTCGTTGCGTGGCACGGCGGAACGATCGATCGCGCGGCGGGCGCGGCCATTGTGCTCGCCGCTGTGGTCGAGCCGTTCGTCGATCACGTGACGGTGGGTACGTGGCGCGTGGGCGTCGGTGCGCTCAACCTGGCTCAGTTTCTGGTGTTGTGGGCCTTGGCAGAGCGCGGAGGGCGCTGGTGGCTCGAACTCATAGCGAGCCTTCAGCTCCTCATCTTCGCCACGCACCTCATGCCGCTCCTGTCGCCTGATCACTACACCCGCACCGGCGTCTCGCTGCGCCTCGCGCTCTGGGGCCTGGTCTCCGTTCTTCTTTTTGCCGCCGCCTGGGAATGCTGGGCCGCGCGCAAGTTCGCCCGGGAGGGGCACGATCATGTTCAAGACGTTCGAGGAGGCGTTTAACGCCTGGAAAGCGGCCGACAACGATGAGTCAGAAGCAGCTCAAGCGCGCTACGAAGCCGCTGAATGCTACCTGCTTTCGACAAAACCCGAGACGCTCGACGACGCGATCTTCGCGCTCCGTTGCGCCCACGCGAACCTCGCGGGCGGCGGGAGGAGTGACGGCAAAGACTTGAAGCAGTGCCGACGGGTTGAGGGCATGCTTCGATCAATCGCTGCCTGAAGTCTGCCGACCCTTAACACTCGGCCGAGCGACGGCATCTCAGGCTTGCATATAGCGCACATAATAGCTCCGGCGGTTGCCCCGAGGGGTGTCCGCCCGAGCGCCCTCTTGACTCATCCCCGCATCCGGGAGGCATATGAGAACAATACAGGAACATCATGCCTCCTTCCGCCACGCTCTTGGACCTTCGGGCCCGTCTGTCCGCCGTTCCTGCGACTGCCGGAACATGCCCTGTCGCGGGCTTTATGCTCGGCACAGCGAACGTGGACAGGGCCGTGGGCACACTGGCGCGAGGAACAATCCACGACGTCTACGCTGCGACCTCAGCCGACGCCGTGGCCGCGCACGGCTTCGCGCTCGGGCTCGCCCTGCGGGCATCCTCGTCTTGCGTGGTGTGGGTCATGCAGAACCGGGCGAGCACGGAAGCGGGCCGCCTCTATGGTCCGGGCCTCCGTGCCTGGGGCCTTGATCCCGAGCGCCTCATCCTCGCAACGGTGCGGGAGACCCGGCAGCTCCTTGCGGCGGGAGAGGAAGCCCTAGCGAGCGGAGCCGCCGGAGCCGTGATCCTGAGCGGGTGGGGCGAAGCGCGCGACGTCACCCTCACGGCAAGCCGCAGATTGGCCTCAGCGGCGCATCGGAGCGGATCGACGGGTTTTTTCGTGCGGGCGGCGGCCCGTCCCGCGCCGAGCGCCGCCCAAACGCGATGGTCGGTCGCCGCCGCACCGTCGCGGCCATTGGAAGCGGGCGCGCCTGGCCGTCCTGCCTTTCACGCGAGCCTGACCCGCAGCCGCTCCGGCGCGGAGCCCGGCGACTGGGTGCTGGAGTGGGATCGTGAGGCCCGCGCGTTCGTCGACCCGGCGGCATCTGGCGGCGTGGTTCCCGTTCCTGCCCACAGACCGGCTGGCGCACACGCGGCCTGACGGACTGCGCGGCCCGCTGGTGCTGCTCGATAAGCAGAAGAGCGCCCTAAGGCTCTCGGCGGTGAACCCGGCGGCCTTGGCGGCGGGGCTCGCCCCCAGCATGACCTGGGCGGACGCCCAGGCTCAGTGTCCTGAGGTCGAGGCGCGCCCGCACGACGTCGGCGCGGACGCGACATGGGAAGGCCGGGTGCTCCAGGCGTTCGGGCGGTTCTCGCCCATTGCGGCGATGGACCCGCCCTACGGCCTGATGCTCGACGTCACCGGCTGCACGCACCTGTTCGGCGGCGAGGCGGGGGTGGTGCGATCCGCTCAGAGGCTGGCGAGGCAGCTCGGCCTTCAGGTGCGCTTGGCCCTCGCACGCACGCCTCAGGCCGCCCGCGCCTATGCCCGGTTCGGCCCCGGCGGCATCATCCCTTCAGGAGAAGAGGCGGCCGCGCTGCGCCGCCTGCCGATCACGGCGCTGGAGCTATCGCCGGCTGACGCCGTCGCGCTCAGGCGCGCGGGTCTTCACACCCTGGCCGCCGTGGACGACCGCCCCCGCCAGGCGCTCGCCGCGCGGTTTGGGCAGGACTTTCCATCCCGCCTCGACCGCATCCTCGGGCGGGAGGACACGCGGATCACGCCCGTGCGTCCGTCCACGCCCATCCGCGCGGATCGGGTGCTGCTGGAGCCTATTCAGGACGAGGCAGCAGTACTCGCCGTGCTGAGCGATCTTCTGCACGACGTCGAGCGGCAATTGCGAACCCGAAGCCAGGGTGCACGCGGTTTCGCGCTCAGCCTGTTCCGGGTGGACGGCCACGTGAGGCGCATCGGGGTAGGCACGGCGCGCGCTGAACGCGATCCCGGCCTCGTCCATCGGCTGTTCCGGGAGCGTCTCGGTGCGCTCGACAACCCGATCGATCCGGGGTTCGGCTTCGATCTCCTGCGTCTGGAGGCCGAACGTCTGGAGACGGTCGCGCCCGCACAGATCAGCTTTGACGCCGCGCCGCGTCAGGACGTGCTGCGTGATGCGCTGGTCGACCGGCTGACCGCGGGGCTCGGGCCCGCGGCGGTGCTCCGCATCCATTCGGCGGACTCGCATTTGCCCGAGCGAGCGACGGCCCTATCTCCGGCGATTTCGGCGGCGAACGAACGTCTGCCCTGGCCAGACGTCGATGACGGCTCGCCGCCACTTCGCCCCTTGCAGCTCTTCGATCCGCCGCAGCCGATCGAGACCCTGGCCGAGCTTCCCGACAGCCCGCCGCGCCGCTTCCGGTGGCGCAGGGTCATGCACGAGGTCGTCCGCGCCGAGGGGCCTGAACGCATCGAGGGCGAGTGGTGGCGGCGCGGCGGCGGGCGGGTGCGCGACTACTATCGAGTCGAGGACGCCCATGGCCGGCGCTTCTGGTTGTTCCGCGCCGGGCACTACGGGCAGGAGCCGGGTGCGCGCTGGTATGTGCACGGGCTCTTCGCATGACCGCGCCCGCCTATGCCGAACTGGTAGCGGCGTCCAACTTCTCCTTCCTGCGCGGGGCGTCGCATCCGAAGTCGCTGGTGCTGAGCGCGGTGCTCAAGGGCCATGCCGGCCTCGGGCTTGCGGATCGCAACACGGTCGCGGGCGTGGTGCGGGCGTGGTGCGCGCTTCGGCAACTGAGGGAAAACGGCTGGTCTCCGCCGGAGAAGGTCCGGGAAGGCGGCTCGCCCGGCGAGATCGGGTGGATCGACGACCCCCTGAACCATCCGGCGCGGTCGGACCTTGTGCGGACCCGCGCACGAGATTTCCGTTTGCTGACCGGGGCGCGTCTCGCGTTTGCGGACGGCACGCCGGACGTCGTAGCCTATCCGGAAGATCGCGCCGGATGGTCCCGGTTGACCCGACTGCTGACCCTGGGCGCCCGTCGCTCGAGAAAGGGGGACTGCCGCCTGGGCCTGAAAGATCTGCTGAACGACCCCGAAGGTCTGCTGCTGATCGTGCGTCCCGAACGAGACCTGTCCGCACTGTCGGGGGTCCTGGCTAGGTTGAACGAGGCCCGGCCCGGCGCCGTCTGGCTGGGCGCGGTCATGCAGCGTCGGGGTGATGACCGGCGCAGGCTGGCGCGGTTCAGAAACCTGGCGGACGAGGCTTGCATCCCGCTGCTGGCGGTCAACGATGTGCTCTATCACGACCCCTCCGAGCGGGATCTGCAGGACGTGCTGACCTGCATCCGGGAAGGCACGTCGATAGACCGGGCCGGCCGACGCCTGGCGGCGAACGCGGAGCGGCACCTCAAATCTGCCGAGGAGATGGCGCGGCTCTTCGCGGATGCGCCCGACGCCCTTGCCGAGACTTTGGAGTTCCTGCGGCGTCCGCTCTTCGATCTGGCGGACCTTCGCTATGAATATCCCGAAGAGCCGATACCCCCCGGCCATTCGCCTCAAGGCTGGCTGGAGACCTTGGTCGAAACCCGCCTGCCCGTTCGCTACCCGGACGGCGTGCCGGACAAGGTACGCGACCTGATCCGCAAGGAGCTGGCCTACATCGGCGAGCGGAATCTGGCCCCCTATTTCCTGACCATCCACGACGTCGTGCGGGTGGCCGAGGACAAGCGCATCCTGTGTCAGGGCCGCGGGTCGGCGGCCAATTCGGCGGTCTGCTACGTCCTGGGCATCACCAGCGTGGACCCCGCCAGCCACGACCTGCTGTTCGAGCGGTTCATGTCCGCCGACCGCAACGAGCCGCCGGACATCGACGTCGATTTCGAGCACGAGCGACGCGAGGAGATCATCCAGCACATCTATGACCGCTATGGCCGTGAGCGCGCCGGCATCGTCGCCACGGTGATCCGGTATCGACCCCGAAGCGCCATCCGCGACGTCGGAAAGGCGCTGGGCCTGACGGAAGACGTCACCGCCCGCATCGCCGCAAGCCAATGGGGAAGCTGGGGATCGGCGATCCCGGACAGTCAGGTCGAACAGGCGGGACTGGACCCGACCAATCCCATGATCCGCCGCGCCGTGGACATGGCCGGTCGCATTCTCGGCTTTCCCAGACACCTCAGCCAGCACGTGGGCGGCTTCATCCTGACGCGCGGGCGGCTGGATGAACTGGTGCCGATCGGCAACGCCGCCATGGCTGACCGAACCTTCATCGAATGGGACAAGGACGACGTCGATGAGCTGGGCCTGATGAAGGTCGACGTCTTGGCTCTGGGCATGCTGACCTGCATCAGGAAGGCGCTGGACCTGATGCGGGTCCATGAGGGCGTCGATCACGACCTCGCCACGGTCCCGGGCGACCAGTCCGACGTCTACGACATGCTCTGCAAGGGCGATTCCATCGGCGTCTTCCAGGTCGAGAGCCGGGCTCAGATCAACATGCTGCCGCGCCTGAAGCCGCGCGCGTTCTACGATCTGGTGATTCAGGTGGCGATCGTGCGGCCGGGCCCGATCCAGGGCGACATGGTGCACCCCTACCTGCGGCGACGGAACGGGCTGGAACCTGTCGAGTATGTTCGTCCCGCCCCCCCTCACGATCCCGACGAACTGAAGAAGGTGCTGAACAAGACCTTGGGCGTGCCGCTGTTCCAGGAACAGGCGATGAAGGTCGCCATGGTCGCCGCCGAATTCGACGACCGCGAGGCCAACGGCCTGCGCAAGGCCATGGGCACGTTCAGGGGCGACGGCTCCTTGCACACCTATGAGGAACGCTTCGTGGGCCGCATGATCGCGCGGGGCTACGATCCGGACTTCGCCCGACGCTGTTTCGACCAGATCAAGGGCTTCGGATCTTACGGCTTCCCGGAAAGTCACGCGGCCAGCTTCGCGCGGCTGGTCTACGTGTCCAGCTACATCAAATGCCGGCATCCGGCCGCCTTCGCCTGCGCCCTTCTGAACAGCCAGCCGATGGGATTCTACGCCCCGGCCCAAATCGTGCGAGACGCCCAAGAACATGGCGTGGAGATCCGCCAAATCGACGTCAATCACTCCGCTTGGGACAACACGCTTGAACCTGGAACGGAGGGGCTGGCCTTAAGGCTGGGCTTTCGTCAGATCGACGGCTTCCGGCAGGCCTGGGCCGAGGCTTTGCAGGATGCCCGCGGGTCGGGGTTCGGCGGATTGGAAAGCCTGATGCGGCGCGCGCGTCTGCCGGTCGCGGCGATCTGCAAACTGGCTGACGCCGACGCCTTCCGATCCCTCGGCATGGATCGACGCCAGGCTCTGTGGGAAGCGCGCCGTCTCCCGGACGACGATGCCCTGCCGCTGTTCCAGGCGGCCGCAGCCCATGAGCTGGGCGAGGAAGCCGACGCGCGTTTGCCCGTCATGGCGCTCGGCGAGCATGTGGCGGCGGACTATCAGACCACCCGTCTCAGCCTGAAGGCGCACCCCATGGCCGTCCTTCGTCCCCACTTCGCCGAACGGGGCCTTCTGACCTGCGCCGAGGTGGAAGCCCGTCGATCTGGCTCACGCGTTCGAACGGCGGGGGTGGTGCTGGTCCGCCAGCGCCCTGGAAACGGGAAGGCCATCTTCATCACCCTTGAGGACGATACCGGCATCACCAACCTCGTTCTTTGGGTTTCCACCTTCGAGGCGCACCGCCGCGTGGTCATGTCCGCCCGGCTGCTGGAGGTCGAGGGAACGGTCGAGAAAAGTCCCGAAGGCGTGGTCCACCTGATGGCCCAGCGCCTGTTCGACCGCACGGACGCGTTGAACCGCCTTTCGCCGGCCCATGAACCGATCATCCAACTGTCAGGAGCCGACGAGTTCGTGCACCCGCAACATCCAAGGGACTTACGGATGCTGCCGGGATCGCGGGATTTTCACTGACAGACGAGGTGTAGGATGACTGTGGGACCAGAGCCGTATCCACGCCCCTTAATGTCCAAGTGCCGGCCGATCTCCTCGACCATCATCCCACGCTCAAAGAGCGTGATGCACTCGCGTTGGCGGTCCGGAAAGGTGCCTTCACATGCTGGTCTCCGGGCACGGGAAAGGCGGCGTGCCCGGTGATCTTCATAGCGATGTACGGATCCTCGTAGGACGGTACGCTGGGCCGGGTCAAAGCTGAAGCACCGGCGGTCATTGCCCGCGCCCTTAATCCTACTAGTTGCTGCCCAACTTAAGCGGAATCTAGGCCGCATCTACAGATCGTTGGCCCACGGGTCGTGCAACTTTCTGAAAAGTGAAGTCGTGACGACGTAGCCTTTCGAAAGTGGGCGCGTTTCCTGACTATGATCAAAGCAGCCCAATACGTCCGCATGTCCACCGAGCGCCAGGATTTCTCGCTGGAGTATCAGCTGGCTGCACTCGCTGCGTACGCACAAAGGTATGCCTACACGATTGTCCGCACCTACAAGGATGAGGGAATAAGCGGGGTCGGGATCGAAAAGCGCCTAGCGCTAAAGGCGCTACTAGCTGACGTACTCGCCGGCACGGCCGAGTTTTCAACGATCCTTGTGTATGATGTGAGCCGCTGGGGGCGTTTCCAGAACCCTGACCAAGCCGCGCACTACGAGTTTATCTGTTCAGAAGCCGGCGTATCCGTTCAGTACTGCGCCGAGCCGTTCGAGAATGACGGCAGCCCCACGGCAATTTTGATTAAGCAGTTCAAGCGCGCAATGGCCGCTGAGTTCAGCCGCGAGCTTTCGGTGAAGACGAAGCGCGGCAAGGAAGGGCTGCGCAAGCTCGGCTACTGGGTATCCGGGAAGCCTGGATACGGATTGCGGCGCATGGCCGTGACCCTGGATGGCGTGGTTCTTGGCGTCCGCGAGGATGGACACTGGAACAGCGGCCCGGGCCAGCGGGCCCGAACCCGCTTGGCGTGGGGCCCTCCGGGCGAAGTCGCCGTGGTGCGGCGAATATTCCGCATGTTCTTGGGCGGTGCGTCCCTAAGCAAGATCGCTGCAGATCTCAATAAGGCTGGGTTTGCTCCCGCCGGGAGTTCTTGGAATCACAGCCGCGTACGCGACGTCATCACAAACGAAGCGTATGCTGGAACACTCGTCTCCGGCCGACAGGAGCAAACGCTGCGTGGTCGTCCTGTGTTCTATCCACCCGAGCGTTGGGTGCGTGCCGAGGGCGCCGTAAAGCCGATGGTCACTCCGGATCGCTTCAAGGCGGCACAAATCGAGCTTGCTCGGCGTAAGCGAGGCCCCAGTGAAGGGGAGCTCACACGCTCGCTGCAATGTCTGCTTCAGGAACACGGGCAGCTCAGCGCGCTCCTCATCCGACGTCATGCGCCGTATCCGATCTGTCGGTACGAGCGGCAATTCGGCACCCTGGCCGTGGCGTTCGAACGCGTGGGGTATGTTGAGGCCTGCAGCAAGAGAAAGCCTTGGGGGCCAGACGGTCATCTTCGAAAACGACGGGACGCTCTGAGGCCCACGGACGAAGCGCTATTGCTTGAACTACGGGATATCTGGATGGCTTCGGGCCATCTGGACCAAGCCACTATTAACGGTGCCCCAGGTGCTCGGAGCTGGGCGATATATACGCGTCATTTTGGAGGTGCTGCCCAGATGTACGAACGATTGGGCTACCCTCTATCTCTGCCGCAACAGGCGAGCCTGAGATCAGCCGACAGGGCTCCGAGGTAAGGCGTAGGTTCTCCGTGAGCCCCATCGACACAGCATGACCGTGCGTCGCCCCTTAACGCCACACATGCTGGCCGCGAGGCATCAGTGGTAGATCGATGACTCGACCGATAACGGTTGCTTCATCAGCGAAATGTCCCGCCTCCACCGCCAAGCCCGCGACCGATTCTGACGTACTCGCCTGCTAGTTGACGACCTACGTTATCCGTGTGCCCATTGGGGGAAGACGCGGGGATATGGAGGGGGCTCTTGTCACACGATCGTCGATCCACCCTACGCCAGCTATTGGCGGCGAGCGCATTCCTTGCAGCCTCCTGGCCAAAGGCAGCCTTCGCCAAAGATCCCGTCATCTACACGTATGACGCCTTAGGCCGTCTCACGTCGGCCGCGTACCCGAACGGCGTTACCATCACCTACGCCTACGACCCGGCGGGCAACCGGATCCAAGTCGTCGCTGCCTCCCCGCCGCCCCCACCCCCACCCGGCCCACTGACCGCTTCGGCCTCGGCCTCGACCTGGTTCAGCGGCCCGTCCGGCGAAGATCCGCCGGTGGCGGTGACGATCTCTGGGGGCACACCGCCGTACTTCCTGACCTGGCAAAAGGTTTCTGGAAACCCGGCGACGCAAGCCGTCAACCCAAGCGGCACGCCGACGACGTGGGTGTTCACTGGAACGCCTGGCTTCCCCTGGCAGAAGGTCTCCACCTGGCGGTGCCAGGTCTCCGACTCGGCCTCGGCAGTCGTGTTCACGAGTGACGTCGCCGTCACCATCGATGTGAGCTGAAGTCATGAAGACGCATGTGCTCCACCTCACTCCGCTGAAGTCCCTGCTGGCCATCACCGCCAGCGCTGTCGCTCTGGCCGCCGCTCCGGCGCTGGCGCAGAGCAGCATTCCGCCGCCGCAGACCTTCGATCCCATCGACGCCAACGGCGTGAACCTGTTCACGGGCGGCATTCAGGGGCCGAAGCACACGGTCAGCATCGGCCAGCCCGGCCAGGGAGGGCTGAGCGTCGATCTGTTCTACGACAGCTCGGCCGGGAACGGCATCTGGCGGCACAGTCTGGTCGGTACGCTGAATCGGGATCCGCTCGTTCCAGGGTCGCCCGGCTACAACACCCCTCAGTATCAACTCACGCTGCCGGGTTTCAGCGCTCTGTACCTGCGCGACGTGAACGGCGTCTTCGTGCTCCAGGACGGGACCGGCACGTTCGAAGAGACCGCGACCGACATCTTCACCTACACGGCGCTCGACGGCACGGTGGCGACCGTCGATCGCACCAAGCGGACGCTTTATCCCTACCTCGCCTTCATGGGCCAGGTGACGACGATCGCGCGCCCAAGCGGCGAGGTGCTGACCTATCACTACACGCAGGTGCTGACCGGAGAGTCGCTGCCGCTGTATGCGCGCCGGCTTCAGTCGGTGACCAACAACTTCGGCTACCAGATCCATTTCCAGTACGCCTCCAACACCTACGGGCCGGACTGGACAACGATCACCAAGATCACTGGCGTGAACAATGCGGTGGACTGGTGTGAGCCGCTTGCAAACAGCTGCACCTTCAGCCGCACGTGGCCGAGCATCACCATCGGCGGGACCAGCGCAGACCGCACGATCACGGACGCGACTGACAACACGACGCACTATCTGTTCGACAGCAGCCTGCTGACCGGCATCCGCCGGCCGAGTCAGTCGACGGGGACGAGCCTCTCCTACACCCGCTCCACAAGTCCCTATTCGCCGAACTACGTCGAGACCGTCTCTGACGGAAAAGGCACGTGGACGTACGGCTATTCGACCCCGCCGCCCGACCCGAACAACACCCCCTACTATTTCATCCGCACGACGGTCACCGATCCGACGGGCGGCGTGACCAAGGTCGACAACGGCTCCTGGCTTGAGGAAACCTGGGGCCGGCGCAGCACGCGGCTGGTGGCCGTCACCGACGGCATGAACAACACCACGACGTGGGAGTGGGGCGGGCCGGGCTGGCAGGTCTCGGCCGTGGTCCAACCGGAAGGCAATCGCCTGAGCTATGGATACACCGAACGCGGCGACCTCCAGGAGCTGTCGCGCACCGGCAAGCCGGGATCGGGCCTCGGGCCGCAGGTTGTGGCATTCGCCCAGTTCACGGACTGTTCCACTGCAATTCTCTGCGGACGTCCGACGTCGGTGCAGGACGCTCGCGGCGGCGTGACGAACTACACCTACGCCTCGCATGGCGGCGTGCTGACGGAGACGCGGCCGGCCCCCGCGCCGGGGCAAGATCGGCCGCAGACCCGCTACACTTATCAGTCCCTCCAGGCATGGCGGCGCACCAGTTCTTCGGCGACCCAGTCGGCGGCGCCGGCGGTAACCCTGCCGGTGCAGGTGTCGGCCTGCGCCACCGGCACCTCGCCCTCCTGCGTCGGTAGCCCGCAGGAAGTGCGGACCACGACAGCGTATCAGGCGGGGAACGCCTCGACCGGATCGAACCTGCTGCCGGTGACGGTCATCTCCGGCGCCGGCGACGGCTCGCTGCTGGCGACCACCACCATGACTTGGGACGCGAACGGGGATCAGAAGACAGTCGACGGCCCGCTGGCCGGCACGGCCGACACGACGTGGTACGCCTATGACGTCATGCGCCGGAACGTCGGCGTCATCGCGCCCGACCCGGACGGTTCCGGTTCCCTGCCTTATCCGGCGACCCGGACGGTCTTCAACGCCGACGGCCAACCGGTCGAAGTCGAGCAGGGCTCGGCCCCAGGGCAGTCAGAGGCCGCGCTGGCCTCGATGACGGTGCTGAGCGAGACACTCACCGCCTATGACGCCCAGGCCCGCACGGCCAAGGAGACCCAGGTTCTGGGCACGGGCACAATCGGCGTGACCCAATATGCCTATGACGCCGAGGGCAGGCTCAGATGCGCCGCCGTGCGGATGAACCCCGCTGAATACGGCGCCCTGCCGTCCGACGCCTGCGCCCAAGGCACGCCGGGCGCGTTCGGCCAGGATCGGATCACGAGGAACGGCTATGACGCCGCCGACCGGCTGACGCAGGTGGAGATGGGCGTCGGTACAGCCGTGGCGCAGGTCGCCCGGCTTCAGAGCTGGACGACGAACGGCAAAGTCGGCTGGGTCCAGGACGCCAACCAGAACCGCTCAAACTACACCTACGACGGATACGACCGGCTGCTAAAGCTAGAGTTCCCTCTGCCCACGGTGAGCGCGCAGGCGGCCAATCCGAACGACTACGAGCTGTACGGCTACGACGCGAACGACAAACTGACATCCCGCCGACTGCGCGACGGGCAAGAGATCACATTCCAATACGACGCCCTAAACCGGGAGACGCTGAAAACCGTCCCCGGCTACGGGCTCACCAACGACGTGGCGACGACCTACGATCTGCTCGACCGTCGATTGACTGCCGCTTTCCTAGAAGACCCAGGTGTTGGTCCTTTGGCCTGGACCTGGGACGCGCTCGGCCGACCGACGAGTGAGAGCCAGGGCATCTTCGTCATCGGCTCCACTTATGACCTAGCCGGCCGGCGAACGCGGATGACGTTGCCGTCGGGGCAGGGCGTGGATTTCGAGTGGGATCTCGCCAATCGCCTGGTCCTGGCCTGGGAGGCCAATCAATCTCCATCCGGGTCCGCCCTGTTTGGGAGCTACCAATACGACGCGCTAGGCCGCAGAATTTCTCTAGCGCGCGGCAACGGCGTCCTGACGAGCTGGAACTATGCCACCAACAGTCGCGACTGGTCGATGACGCATAACCTCTCTGGCTCGACCAGTGACGTCACGTATGCGTTCGTCTTCAACCCGGCCGGTCAGGCGGTGAGTCGGGATATCTCGAACTCGGCCTATCAGTTCGCGATGCCGACCCAGGCGGCCACACCCTATATCCGCGATGGCCTGAACCAGTACGATTCCGTCAACGGCGTCGCGTTCACCCACGATGCGCGCGGCAACCTGACGTCCGACGGGGTGCGGACCTATCAGTTTGACGCAGAGAACAAGCTGCAATGGGTCTATGGCCCAACGGTCTCGACACGCACCGACAACGACCCTATCGGCCGGCTGCGCACCATCCATCAGAACGGCGTGGTCACCGTCCTGCTATGGGATGGCAACCGGCTGGTGGGCCAACTGGACGGCTCGGGCAACTGGCAGGCGCGCTGGGCCCATGGCCGTGGGCCCGACGAGCCGTTGGCGGAATGGTACAAGCCCGCTCGGACGTGGCTGTTGGCCGACCACCAAGGCTCGATCGCGGCTGAGACTGACGCCTCCGGCACCCTGGTCGGCACGCCCTACACCTACGACCCCTACGGCCGCCCCGACGCCGCCCACGGCTTCGCCGGCCCCCGCTTCCGCTACACCGGTCAGACCAGCCTGATGCCGGACATCCCGCTCTGGCACTACAAGGCCAGGACCTACGATCCGGCGTTGGGAAGGTTCCTCCAGACCGACCCCATCGGCTATGAGGACTCGCTCAACCTCTACGCCTATGTCGGCAACGATCCGTTCAACGGGACGGATCCGACGGGGATGTGCGACCCAGAAAGTCGGAGCTTCTGGTGCTTTCTCAAGGGAGTCGGGGAAGGCCTTTGGGAGTCAGCAGTAGGTTCAGATGCGCCAGAGGTGTTACCAAACGGCTCTTATCGGCCGCCCGAACTAATGGACGATTTTCGACGACCGACCTTAGGACCGACCCAAAACCGTGAGCAAGCGAGAGGACGGACTATTGGAGGAATAGTAGGATTTGCTGCGGCCGCGCGATCGGGGCGAGTCCAGGGTCTGAGCCGAGCGACTATGACCGCCCTTCAACCGCGCGGTCGCCACGCCGGCCTGCTAGCTCAGTTCGACCGCATGGACTCCCGCTCGATCCAAAGGGGCATTCGCAGCGACGAGAGGGTGAGAGACGAGCATCTTGCAAAAATCGCTGATCCGGGTCGCTATATGCAGCGTGGAGATCCGAACAATCCAGCTGATGTGGCGGCTGCCGTGTCTGCATGGCGAGAGAGCGCGGAGAATGCGCAGGACAGAATTGATATTGCCACTGATGTCTTGAGGTTCAGGGACCAATGAACGCGTACGTACTCGCTTTAGGGGATTATCTACTCGATCTGGATGCGCTGATCGCGCAGGAAGATTCAGCCGATACACCTAACACACCATTCATCATTGGCCTGGAAGCGGCCCGTGAAGCGCTGAAAGTTAAGCTTTGCGCTTTTGGGTTAGATTTGGATGCCGACTATGACGCCACGTTGCGGGAAGCTGGGACGCCCCAACCTCGTCCCGTTGATTGATCGGCACATTGAACGTCCTGCCCGGTTCGAATGGCTACGACGTTGAAGAGACGGTACGTCACTTCTCGGGAAAAAAGGGCCTCAAGGTTCGTGCCATCGCCGATCGTCCCGCACTCCTTCGCCGGAGCACTTTGCTGCAGAACCTACTCGCGAACTTCGCCATGGTGTTGAAGCACAAGAACATGTCGCCACACAGCCTCTATCTGCTGTATCGGTCGCTATTCTCCGAGCGGAGTTCCTTCGACGGCGGAGGTAGAGGGGTTTTGGGCATGTTGGCTCGAAGCGTTCGATAGAAAGACGAAGGATTGGGTCGCTTTCTGTCATGAGCCCGTCTCGGTATGCCGGGCAAGAATAGAGTGGCCCCCTTTCGAGACTCGGTCCGACACGGTGCACCGCAGTGTACGATCCGCCATTTGGCGATCTCATCGAACGGAAAAAGCAAGGGAATACCTAGCTCTTTTCCGTGTGCGACCAAGTTCGAGTTTATGTTTTTGACCGTATCGCGCTTTTCGGCGGGAAATCCCGAACGGAAGCGTAGGTAAGCCGTTTGGCCGAGTTCGAGTTTTTTCGTGAGTTGGGTGGCAGGGCTGTCCGGTTCCGGGCTTTCCAGAGCGTCCAAGAGACCCCGCTTTTCGAGGATGAGCTCCGCTTTTCGATGCTCGAAGGTCTCCTTGTCGATGGAGGCGTCGAGGAAAGCGTCCGTCAGACGCGCGAGGCGGTCGCCACAGCGGCCGACGGCCATCTGGAGTTTCTGTCGCCGGACTGCGCTCGATTGGACTTCGGCCGCGTCTGCCGCCCTCAGGCGGTCGCGCAGCTCGGCGAGCTCCAGGTCGTCGAAGGCCAACAGGTGCAAGAGCTCAGCGATGCTCCGCTCTACGTCGGCTTCGCGGAAGGAGGTGCCGCGACAGGCGCGGGTATGGCACCGATAGTAGACGTTGCCCTTCTGGCGCTCGCCCACGAGTGAGCGTCCGCAGCCGTCGCACTGGATGAGCCGGCGGTAGGTGAAGTCGTTGCGCTCGATGGCCTCGCTGAAGCGGCCCGCCATCACGGCCTGGACGCGGTCAAAGAGCGCCTTGGTGACCAGCGGCTCATGGCAGCCCTCAAACGTCTCGCCCGTTCGCTCGACGCGGATGACGCCCATGTAGAACGGGTTATGGAGCATTCGGGAGAGGCCGTTCTTCGAGAACGCGCGCCCGGCGCGCCCAGTCAGTCCGCGCACGTGCATCGCCTCGCGCAGGGTGTCGAGCGAGTAGCGCCCGGTGGCGTAGCGCTCGAACGTCTCGCGGACCAAGGGGCCTGTGAGCGGGTCGATCTCCTTGGCCCTGGCCTTGCCCCGGTCGATGTATCCGGCAGGGGCGGGAAGCGGATAGAAGCCCTGTTTCAGGCGGCCGTAGAAGCCCTTGCGGACCTCTTGGCGGAGGTTGCGGATGTAGTCTGCGGCCACTACGGCCTGAATATCCGCCGACAGCCGTCCGCCCCGCGACGCGAGGTCAAGGCTCTCGTGCGCGAAATGCACTTCAACCCCTCGGTCAATGAGTTCTCCCAGGTGCGCCCAGTCTTTGAGGTTGCGGGCGCTGCGGTCGATCTTGTGAATGATCACGCCTGCGGCGCGCTCCCTGTCGAGCTCGCCGAGCATACGGTTGAACATCCGCCGGCCAATCTTGGCGGCCGTCTCCGTCTCCTCGAACCACGCCGAGATCGTGAGCCCATGCCGAGCCGCATACGCCTCGATGGCGCTCTTCTGTTCCTGGAGTGATGATCCGCGCTCGCCCTGCTTCACTGTCGAGACGCGGGTGTAGGCGAAATAGGCCTTCATAGAGGGGGCGTATCGACTCTACGGCGCCCGTCGAGTTCTGGCGAATTCTCGCCTTGTTCCAACAGCGCTCGCTCCCCCCAGCGCATCAAAATTCGGGCGTGCCGAAGAAGCGCCGCACGGGCCTCCACGCGCTCCTCAGGCGTCGCGTTGGGCAGGTAGCGGTCGATGATCAGGTCCGGTGGCTCGGGGTGATCGCGCTCCATACGGAAAGGATCGCAAACGCCCCTTCCTTCCAACAGGGGCCGCTCGATGCTTTCCGCGAATATGGTGGCCCCTGTCTCGGAAGCTGGGCGCTCCGCAGACTTGGAGCATGACCGACACCAAACCGACGCCCATCGTCTCCCGCGTGCTTGAAGACGGCACGCTCATCGAGGCGCTCTACGACCCCGCAACGTCCTCGAAGTCCTCAACGTCCCTCGCGGTCTGCACGCCGGACGGCACAATCGACATTGTGGCGTCGCACACCGGCCCGAGCGGCGAGCGTTTCCTTGCCTATTCCGCCGGCAACAACCTGCTCGCAACCGGCTGCGTCCTGCTCCCATCCGGCGTGGACATAGAGGACGTCGGGGATGTTGAGGACGTAGTGCGGGCTATCCGGGCCTTCCTGCATCGCTACGTCGATCTCTCGCCCGCGTTCGAGACGATCGCCGCCTACTACGTGCTCCTCACCTGGGTCTATGACGCTTTCAACGAGCTCGGCTACCTGCGCTTCCGCGGCGACTACGGCACGGGGAAGACCCGAGCGCTCCTTGCGGTCGGCTCGCTCTGCTACAAGCCGTTCTTCGCCTCGGGTGCGTCCACCGTCTCGCCGATCTTCCACGTGCTTGACGCCGTCGGCGGAACGCTCGTGCTCGACGAAGCGGACCTGCGCTTCTCGGATGCCACCGCCGACCTCACGAAGATCCTCAACAACGGCACCGTCAACGGCCTGCCCGTCCTGCGCACGATGGCGAACCGGCATCGCGAGCTCAGTCCTCAAGCGTTCCGCGTCTTCGGCCCTAAGCTCATCGCCATGCGCCACCGCTTCGCCGACGACGCGCTTGAAAGCCGGTTCTTGACCGAAGAGACGGGCGGTCGAACCCTGCGATCGGACATCCCGATCCATCTGCCAAACTCCCTTAAAGAGGAAGCCACCGCGCTTCGGAATCGGCTTCTCGCTTGGCGTTTTCATGCTCGCCATCGCGTCGGCCCCGATCCGTCGCGCCTCGTCCCAGGCATCGAGCCTAGGCGAAACCAGACGGCGCTTGCGCTCTTGTCGCTCGTGGATGATCCCGCCACTCGCGAGCTTATTGCGGCGGAGCTCGTGGGCGATGAGGCGCGCGTGCTGCATGAGCGCGCCTCCTCACTCGAAGCCACGATGCTCCGCGCTGTGCGGGGCGCACTCGCAGACTGTCCGGGCGCTTCCGCTCAGGTCTCGGACATAGCCTGCCGGTTCAATGCGCTGCTCGATCGCGACGACACGCCGCGAAGCGCACGGTTCGTGGGCTCATTCTTGCGCACGAAACTGCGGATCAGGACGGAGCGCAGCCGAGGGGTCTACGTCGTGCCCCGGAGCGAACAGAAGCTGATCGACGCGCTCGCCCTGCGGCACGGGATTGCGGGGTCCGACGACGACTCAGTCGTCACCGAGGCGGGATTGGCGCGCGAAGCGCGCGCGTATGCGTCGGGCGCATAAAGTGGCCCCGTGTGCACCGCTCGGCCTTGAGAGACGATACTGAAAGCGACGAGTTGCGCGTCGCCTAATCCCAACCCCTCTATGCCGCATCTCACACACGTGCGCCGCACCCGCCGGCGCTGGGCGCTCTCCCAGGCAGAGCTCGCCCATTTGATCGGGAGCACGCAAAGCGTGGTCTCACGCCTGGAAGCGGGCTCGGTTGTGCCCGACCTCGCCTTGGCCTTTCGGCTTCAGGCGGTGTTCGGAAGTTCGCCGCGTGCGCTGTTCCCGGAGCTCTATGGACGCGCCGAAGAAATCGCGATGGCGAACGGTGCCGTGCTCGACGCGAAGCTCGGGTCGCGTACCGACTATGCCGCAGGCCAACAGCGCAGGCTTCTGGCGTCCATGGTCCATCGCGCAAGCCCTAACAACCGCGAGGCATGACCGCGCCCACGCGCTCGATTACCCTCGCAGTCCATCCTGACCGGCGCGGCTTCGGCTGGGTCGCGTTCACCGGGCCGTTTGCGGTGTATGACTGGGGCCGGTCCTCTGCGAAGCGCGACAAGAACGCCGAGTGCCTCGCCAAGATCGAGGCGCTGATCGAGCGCCTCAGTCCCGAAACCCTCGTGCTCGAAGCTTTTGATCGGCGCTACTCGGTGCGTCGCGACCGCGTCGCTCGTCTCAGCCGGGCAATCATCGCTCTCGCCACCTCGCGCGGCGTCGAGGTTGCCATCTACACGCGCGCCGACGTCACCGCGTCATTCGCTGACGCCGGTGCTCGGACGCGCTACGAGATTGCGCAGACGGTTGCGCGCCATGTGCCCGCGTTTGACCAGAAGCTGCCGAAGCGCCGCAAAGCATGGCATGCGGAAGACCCGCGCATGGCTGCCTTTTCAGCCGGCGCGCTCGTCCTCACGCACTATCGCCTCGGGGCGTCGTCGCTCTTGGATCAGTTGATCGCTGAGTGCGCGGAAGGCTCAGGCGAGCAGAAGAACAACGAGGCCACATAGGGCCAGGACGTGCTTGGCGAGCGCTCATACAGGCGTAGAATTCCGCTCTGAAGGAGACCGGCATGTCTACGCACATCGCACCCAAATCAGTCGGCATCTGGATACGGGTCTCAACCGAGGACCAGGTGAAAGGCGAGAGCCCTGAGCACCACGAGAAGCGTGCCCGCGCCTATGCTGAGGCGCGCGGCTGGGAGGTGGCCGAGGTCTATCGACTGGAAGCCGTGAGCGGAAAGTCCGTCATGGGCCATGCCGAAGCCAAGCGGATGCTCGCGGACGTGCGCTCGGGCGCGATCTCCGGCCTCGTGTTCTCGAAACTCGCCCGGCTCGCGCGCAACACCCGTGAACTTCTCGAGTTCTCCGAAATCTTCCGATCCTGCGGCGCGGACCTCGTGTCGCTCCAGGAAGCCATCGACACGAGCTCTCCGGCTGGCCGGCTCTTCTTCACGATGATCGCAGCCATGGCGCAGTGGGAGCGCGAGGAGATCGCTGAGCGCGTCCAGGCGTCGGTCCCCATTCGAGCGAAGCTGGGCAAGCCCCTCGGGGGCGCAGCGCCGTTCGGCTACCGCTGGGTCGACAAGAAGCTGGAGCCGGACCCCAAGGAAGCACCGGTTCGCGTCCTTCTGCACGAGCTCTTCCTCGAACATCGCCGCCGCAAGACCGTCGCGCGCATTCTGAACGAGCGAGGCTATCGCACCCGGAACGGCTCGCGTTTCTCCGACACCACTGTTGCGCGCCTCCTCGAAGATCCCACTGCTAAGGGCCTTCATCGCGGGAACTACACCCGCACGAACGACCGCAACGGCTCATGGCACCTGAAGCCCGAGAGCGACTGGGTCTATACGCAGGTCGAGCCCATCATCGCGGAAGAACTCTGGGACGAATGCGCCCGCCTCGTCGCCACCCAGCGCGCGAGCGTGAAGCGCCCGGCGCGCAAGTCCACGCACCTCTTTGCGGGCTACGCGTTCTGCGCCTGCGGTCAGAAGATGTACGTGTGGAAGGCGACGCCCAAATACGTGTGCTCGGCCTGCCGCAACAAGATTCCGGTGGCGGACCTCGAAGCGGTGTTCCGTGACCAGCTCCGACACTTCCTCGTCTCTCCGGACGAGATCGCGATGCACGATAGGGCGGCCCAAGACGCCATGGGCGAGAAGGCGCGGCTCATCGCGTCGGCCGAAACCGAACTCAAAAAGATCGCTTCCGAAGAAGACACCGTCTTCCAGCTCTACGCTGCTCGCGAGCTCTCGAAGGAAGACTTTGGCCGCAGGCATCGCCCGCTCTCCGAGCGCCGCGCTCAGCTCGAATACGAGCTGCCGCGTCTCCAGGCGGAACTGGACGTGCTGCGTATCGCAAGCGTGTCACGGGCCGAAGCGCTTGAAGAAGCCCGAGACCTCACCAAGCGATGGGAAGGTCTGCCCCATGAAGAGAAGCGGCAGATCGTCGAGGCGATCACCGACAGAATCGACGTGGGTCGAGGCGAGGTGGAGATCACGCTTCTCCACCTCGGAAGGTCGGAACTAGCGGTGACAAGGCAACACGGCCATGCCGCTGCGGCCTCGGCGGGGCGGGCAAGGGGGCGTGCGGCAAGGCGCCCCGGTGCCAGCGAGACTATGCCGGCCGCATCTCCGGCCCCCTGTTCGACCGCATCGACCTGACTGTGGAGGTGCCGGCCGTCACCGCGGCCGACATGGCCCTGCCGCCCCCGGCGGAGGGCACGGCCGAGGCCGCCGCCCGCGTCGCCGCCGCCCGCGACGCCCAGACCGCCCGCACCGGCGGGATCAACGCCCGGCTGGAGGGTGAGGCGCTGGACCGCTTCGCCACGCCGGACGAGGCGGGCAGGGCCCTGCTGACCCGGGCGGGTGAGGCGGCGGGCCTGACCGCGCGCGGCTGGACCCGCACCCTGCGGCTGGCGCGCACCATCGCCGACCTGGACGGCGCCGACGGCATCCGCCGCACGCACGTGGCCGAGGCCCTGCTTTACCGCCGCTCGACCGTCGCGGCCCAGGACGACTTCGACCGGCGCACGGCGACGGCCCCCGCGTTCTGATCCGCCTCAGTGACCGGAGTCCGGATAGGGCGTGGTGACGGCGCCGCTGATCATTCCCGGGATGGCCTCAGACAGTCCCAGAAGGATGAACTGGATGGCGAGCGCGCACAGGATCAGGCCCAGCACGCGCACGATGATCGCCATGCCGACCTCGCCCAGCAGGCGGCTGATCGGTCCGGTCAGGGCGAAGCAGATGAAGGTGACGAACGCGGCGGCGGCGATGGCGACGTAGCCCGCCACCGTGGCCGCCGGCCCGATCTTGGCCGCCTCCCCCGCCTGGATGATCATGGTCGAGATGGCGCCGGGGCCGATCATCAGCGGCATGGCGAAGGGCACCACCAGACGCTGGAACCGGCGCCGGGCATAGCCCCGCACGTCCTTCAGGTCCGCCCCGGCGTCGGCGTCGGTGAAGCTCTTCAGGAAGTCGTCGCCCGTCATGTGCAGGCCCAGCAGCAGCAGCAGGATGCCGCCCGCGATCCGGAACGCCGCCAGCGAGATGCCGAAGAACTGCAGCAGCGACAGACCCGTCAGGAAGAAGAAGCCCAGCAGGAAGGCCGCGAAGATGCAGATCAGCGCCGCCAGCGAGGCTCTCTGCCGCAGGCTGGCCCCCGCCGTGGCGGCCGCGAAGATCGGGATGTTGCCGATGGGATCGACCAGGGCGAACAGCGCCACGAACAGGTTGACCCCCAGATCGACCGCGTCCATGTGATCCCCTTGCCGACAAATCAGCCCGAGCGCCCATTTGGGCGGACGCGACCGCGCGCGTCCACCCCCGAACGCGCCGAAAGGACCGTCATGACCTCGCCCCTGCTCGCCGACCCGCGCCTGATCGTCGGACTGGACCTGCCGTCGATCGACGAGGCGCGCGCCATGGTCGATCGGCTGGCCGACGGGGTCGAAAGCTACAAGGTCGGCCTGACCCTTCTGGCCCGCCCCGGCGGCGTCGCCTTCGCCCATGAGCTGCGGACGCGCGGCAAGATGGTGTTCCAGGACTGGAAGCTGCACGACATCGGCGCCCAGGTGGAAAGCGCGGCCCGCGCCGTGACCGAGGGCGGGTGCGACCTGCTGACCGTTCACGCACATCCTCAGGTCATGCGCGCGGCGGTGAAGGGTCGCGACGTCGGCGGCAAGGGCACGAAGATCCTCGGCGTCACGGTTCTGACCAGTCTGTCGGCCGCCGATCTGGTCGAGCTGGGCCACGCGGACGACGCCGCCACCCTGGTTGAGCGCCGCGTGCGTCAGGCGCTGGACTGTGGAGTCGACGGCGTGGTCTCAAGCCCGCTGGAGGCCGCTCGCGTCCGCGAGATCGCGCGTCAGGCGGGCCGCCAAGACTTCCTGATCGTCACGCCCGGCGTCCGGCCCGCCGGAGCCGACGTCGGCGACCAGCGTCGCGTCGCCACGCCTGCCGAGGCGTTGAATGCCGGGGCCACGCATCTGGTGGTCGCCCGTCCGGTTCTGGTCGACCCCGACCCTCTCATGGCCGCCGCGCGGATCGCGGCCGAGATGGCCCACGCCTGATACGTCCGCTCAACGGTCGTCGAGAACGGTGTAGCAGTCGCAGTCGCGGTCGGTACGACGCCGGCGATGATCGCGACCTGCCGGCGGTCGGTCGTCGTGATAGCCGTCGCGCTCATAATAGCCGCGCCCGCCACGTTCGACGCTGTACCCATAGCGCCCCCCCCGGTCGTGTCGGCCATAGGCCTGGTAGCGGCTCCAATGACCGCGGCGTTCCGACCAATGCGTGGCCTGCGAATAGGCATATCCGCCCGCATGGCCATGCCCCTGGCCGTATCCGCCGCACGGGCTGTGGCAGCCCTGCGGCGGCAGCGGGGGCACATAACCTCCGCAGGACGAACCGCAGTTTCCGTAGACGGGCGGCGGGTATCCTCCGCAGCGGTCGTGGCAGCCGCCTCCGTGGCCCACTCCTCCATAGCCGTAGCCGTAACCCGAACGCCCGTCCGCCCAGGCGCCCGTGGCGGCATAGGCGCCCGGCCGCGTCTCGACCACGGCCACCTGCCCGCCGTGGGCGTAACGGTAATCCTGAACCGTGGGCTGGCCATAGGTCACGTGCGCCTGGGCCCCGTAGCCGGGCTGGCCGTAGGTGACGTACTGGGCCGAGACGGCGCCGGCCGCCGCCAGCATGGCGGCGCCCGCCAGAGCTCCGAAGACGATGCGGCGCATGGGTCCCTCCTCCGCGTGGTTGCGCAAAGGTTAACGCCATTCGTGCCGGGCGGTTCGAAAATCCTGCGAAAGGCGAAATTCGCCTGTCCGGGGAGCGTCAGAAGTCGATCGCCAGGCCCTTCTTCTCCCAGTCGCCGTAGCGCGTAGGCTCCGGCCCGCGCGGACCGCCGTCCTCGGGCGGCAGGTCGGGGGCCGGGGCCGCGCGCCGACGCGCCTCGGCCTCCATCAGAACCGCGCGCTCGACTGCGGTCAGCGGCCGGTCCGGGCGCGCGCCCGGAACGTCGGGGTTCAGGTTTGCGTGAAGGTCGGTGGGCGCTTCGGTCACAGGGGCGATCTCTTGAGGCGGAGGGGCGGCTTCTCATTTAATGCAGCGCGGCGCGTTCCGCGACGAGGCCCGACCATGAACCATCTGAAGACCTTCATCCTGCTGGCGGCGCTGACCGCCCTGTTCGGCGCCGTCGGCCTGTGGCTGGGCGGCGTGAACGGCATGCTGATCGCGCTAGGGGTCGCGGGCGCGATGAACCTGTTCAGCTGGTGGAACGCCGACAAGATCGTGATGCGGCTGTACAAGGCCCAGGTGGTCGACGAGGCGCACCCCAACGCCATGGTCCGCGCCTATGTCGCCGACGTGCTGGAAATGGCCCGCGACGCCGGCCTGCCGCGGCCCAAGGTCGCGATCATTCCGTCGGATCAGCCGAACGCCTTCGCCACCGGCCGTGATCCGAAAAACGCCGCGGTCTGCGCCACGACCGGCCTACTTGACCTTCTCACCCGCGAGGAGGTGCGCGGCGTGATGGCTCATGAGTTGGCGCACGTGAAGAACCACGACACCCTGACCATGACGGTGACGGCGACGATCGCCGGCGCCATCTCGGCGTTGGCCAACTTCGCTCTGATCTTCGGCGGGGACAGGGAACGCCCCGGTGGGATCGTGGGCACGGTCGCCCTGATGCTGCTGGCGCCCATGGCGGCGGCCCTGGTGCAGATGGCCATCAGCCGCTCGCGCGAATACGAGGCTGACCGCGTCGGCGCGGAGATCGCCGGCGATCCCCAAGCTTTGGCCAGCGCCTTGCAGAAGATCGAGACCCATGCCCGGCGCATCGTCAACCTGACCGCCGAGCGCAATCCCGCCTCGGCCCAGCTGTTCATCATCAATCCCTTGGCGGGCAAGGGGGCGGACAATCTGTTCTCGACCCATCCGGCGACGGGCAATCGCGTGAAGGCGCTGATGGAACTCGCGCAGAAGATGGACATGCCGAGGCGGGCCGCGCCCGCGCCCATCCCGGCAGCCGTGATCAGCGCGCCATGGTCCGGGACCAGCGTGCCCGAAACGCCCGCGACGCGGTCCGGCCCTTGGGGCTGAGCGCCGGGCGCCGCATCATGGCGGCATGATCCGCCCGCCCGAGTCAGAGCTGGAGTTCCGCTTCTTCCGAGCCGGCGGGCCGGGCGGCCAGAACGTCAACAAGGTGGCCACGGCGGTGCAACTGCGCTTCGACGCGCGCGGCTCGCTCAGTCTGCCGGAAGACGTGCGTGAGCGGCTGATGCGGCTGGCGGGGTCGCGGCTGACCACCGACGGGGTGATCGTCATCCAGGCGGTCCGTTTCCGGACCCAGGAGCGGAACCGCCAGGACGCCCTCGACCGTCTGCACGAATTGATCGACCGCGCCGCAGTCCGTCCGGTCAAAAGGGTCGCGACGAAGCCCACGCGCGCCTCCCGCGAGCGGCGACTTCAGGCCAAAACCGCCCGATCCGGGATCAAGGCTGGGCGTGGAAAGCCCGCCCTCGACTGAGCTCATTCCTCGGGAGAGTCGTCGGCAGAAGTGGGAATGGGCGGGGCAGGGCGGAACAGAAGGGCGGCGATCCGGTCATCCTCATCGAATCCGATGATCCACTGCGTGTCGGCGTTCTCGAACCGAACCAGATAGTGGTCCGCGCCGTCGCGATGCTGGAACCATTCGACGCTTTCCAGCGCGCCCAGACTCCGCACCACCTCCACGGCCTGGGCTTCGCCGGGCCGCATCTGTTCGGCGACGTTCGGGGTGAAGGCGTTCCAATCGACCGTGCCGGTCTGAAGTCCGCCTATGAAGGCTCGGATCGCGGGCTCGGATCGCGGGTCCGGCTCGCTCCGCGCAGGAACCGCGACGGCAGTCTGCCGCCCCGTTCCGTCGAAGGTGTTCTGGATTCGTCCGGCCGCGACCGTCTCCTGAGCGGCGGCGGTTCCGGCCATGCCGGCGGCGAGCGCCGTCAGGACGACGAGGACGGTCTTCATGGCGCGGAACTCCTGAACAGGGCGCGTGTCATCCCAGAATGTCCGGCCAAAACGACCGAACGAGGGCAAGGGCTCCCGCCGCGAAGGCGATCACGGCCAGAACGGACGGCCACAGGGGCGCCTGGATTCGCTCGACCACGACGGCGGGAGGCGTGTTCGGGGTTTGCGCCTGCCGCGACAGGGCCTTCAGCACGGCCCGCGCCTCTTCCAGCAGGTCGCGGACCTGGGCCTGCGGGCCCAGTTCGCGCCGGATCCAGGCCGCGACCACAGGCTGGGCGGCGGCCCAAAGGTCATGATCGGGATTCAGCCGTCGCGCCACGCCCTCCACCGAGACCATGGTCTTCTGCAGCAGGATCAGCTCGGGCCTCAGGTGCATGTCGAACAGTTCGGTGATCTCGAACAGCTGGCCCAGCAGCCGCCCCATCGACACCTGCGACGCCTGCTTGCCGATCACGGGCTCCCCGACCGCCCGCAACGCCTGGGCGAAGGCCTCCACCGAATGCTCGGGCGGCACATAGCCGGCCTCGAAATGCACCGCGGCGATGCGGTCGTAGTTGCGGTTCAGGAACCCCCACAGGATCTCGGCCAGGTACTTGCGCTCGGCCGGGCCCAGCCGACCCACGATGCCGAAATCGACGGCCGTCAGCTCGGCCGGGGCGTGGCAGAACAGGTTTCCCTCGTGCAGGTCGGCGTGAAACGTGCCGTGGTCCAGCGCCTGGATGAGGAAGGCCCGCACCACGTTGTCGGCCAGGGCGTCCTTGTCGAGGCCCGGCTGCTCGGACGCCGCCGGATCGGTCATCGGCAGGCCGCGCGCCCATTCCAGCGTCAGCACCCGCTTGCCCACGCCGTCCCAGACGACGGCGGGGGCCGACATGTGGGCGCGGCCGGCGTCGCGGGTCCGGGCCATCACCTCGCCCAGTTCGGACGCGGCGGCGGCCTCCAGCCGCATGTCCAGTTCGATGACCATCGACCGCGCCACGATCTCGACGAAGGCGCGCGGCTCCAGCCGTCGGGACAAGGGCACGAAGCGGTGCGCCAGTCGCGCCGCCAGCCGCATGGCGTCCAGCCCCCGCGCCACGCGCCGCTCCACGCCGGGACGCAGCACCTTGACCGCCACCTTTCGACCGTCGTGCAGGCGGGCCGGGTGCGCCTGAGCCAGCGAGGCGGCGGCGACCGCAGGCTCCAGATCGACGAACAGGGCCTCGACCGGCCGCCCGAGCCCGCGCTCGATCTCGCGCCGCGCGTCGGCCAGCGGAAAGGCGGGCAGCTTGTCCTTCAGCCGCCCCAGATCGCGGGCGAACTCGATGCCGAAGATGTCGGCGCGCGTCGCCAGCACCTGCCCCAGTTTGATCGCGACGGGCCCCAGATGCTCGAAGGCGCGACCCAGCCTCTGACCCGGCCGGCCGTCGCGGGCCTGACGGCCGGCGAACAGGTGAATCAGGCCGGCCAGCAGCCGCGCGCCAGGCGGCAGCAGCGGCGTGGTCTCGCGGGGGATCAGGGCGTCGTGCCGCAGCAGCACCCAGCCCCAGCGCAGCAGTTGTATCAGGGCGTCGAGCGGCCGCCGCACCGGCTGGGCCGGCGGCGGGGGCGGGGGGGTGGCGACGTCGGCCAGCCGGGTCAGATCGCCCACCCCTGATGCAGGGCCGCGACCCCGCCCGACAGATTGGTCACGGTCACGCGGCCGAAGCCGGCGGCCTCGATCATGGTCTTGAAGGTCTGCTGATCGGGAAAGCGGCGGATGCTCTCGACCAGATAGACGTAGCTGTCCTCGTCCTTCGCCACCCACTTGCCGATCTTCGGGATGGCGCGGAACGACCAGGCGTCATAGGCGGCGCGGATCGGCGCGGCGACCGGACGGCTGAACTCCAGACACAGGAAGCGGCCGCCCGGCTTCAGCACGCGCCGCGCCTCGCGCAGGGCCTGGGCCACGTCGGCCACGTTGCGGATGCCGAACCCGATCGAATAGGCGTCGACCGAGGCGTCGGGCAGGGGCAGGGCCATGGCGTCGCCGACCACCCACGTCAACTCCGGCTCATGCCCCCGCGCGATGCCCGCGCGGATCATCTCGGCGTTGTAGTCGAGCACGACGACCGAGGCGTCGGGGCCGCCGTTGCGCTTCTGCGCCCTGCGGACCATGGCCGCATAACGCCGCGCCAGGTCGCCGGTGCCGCCCGCGACGTCCAGGATGGTCTCACCTGGGCGCGGGTTCATCCGCGCCGCGACGGCGTCCTTCCACAGCCGGTGCACGCCGCCCGACATCAGGTCGTTCATGCGGTCGTAGCTGGGGGCCACGCTTTCGAAGACGCCGCGCACCGCGCGCACCTTCTCGCCCGCCTCCAGATCGCGGAAGCCGAAGGGCGAGGTCTTCTGGGGGCCGGCGGCGTCGCTCATCGGGGCGGTTTAGCCGCCCGCGCGGCCCACGTCACTGGGCGGCGAAGTCGCGGGCGCATCGTCCGGATCCAGCCGAGCCAGAGCGCGGTCGTAGAGGCGGACCAAACCTTCCTCGCCCGCCACCACGTCCCCGAGGTGCAGCTGGCCCGAAACGATGGCCGCGCGCACGCCGTCGCCGCGTTCGAGGCTCGCCAGCATGGGCGGGAGGGTGGTGAAGAACTGGTCGTTCATGTCGGCCATGCGCGACTGGGCGGCGTAGACGTCGGCGAGCAGGAACACGTCCTCCAGCGGCATTTCGCCCAGCAGGTCGCCGGTCTGGACGCTTCGCCAGACGGCGTCGCGCAGCGGCGGCACGTGCAGGCCCGTCTCGAACATGGCGCCGTAGGCCCGCATCGCGTCCCCAACGGTCGGGGCGGGCAGCGACGCCGCGTCGTTGAAGGCGCCGCGCAAACGCCGATGGTGCGGCAGGATCGGGTCGCCGACCAGGATCGCCCGATTGGCGCGAATCTCGGCGATGAAGAAGGCGCGCGCCTCGGCCACCTCTGCGGCGACCCTGCGTTGCTCCGCCCAGTTGGTCAGCGCCAGCGCCAGCACCACGGAAAAGACGATCAGCAGGCTCTCGAAGACCGCGCGCGGGCCCCAGCGCCGCCAGTCGCGACGGGTTCTGCGGGGCGGCGGGGCGTCGGCGGGCGCGTCCATGCCGCACCATGGCCCGCCGAACGCCGTCCTGCCAAGCCGTCAGCCGAACTTCGGCAGCGGCACGCCCAGATCGGCCGAGACCGCGCGCATCATCCGGTAACAGCCGCAGGACGCCTTCTCCAGGCCCTTGCGGTCCAGGATCTCGACCCAGCCCCGACCGCGGGCGATCAGGCTGCGATCCTCCAGCATCGTGCCGATCTCGCTGACGGTGGCGCGGCGGACGCCCAGCATGCCGGCGATGTCCTGCTGCGTCAGCTCGAAGCGATCCGCGTCTGCGCGGTCATGCAGCGTCAGCAGCCAGCGCGCCAAGCGCTCGTCCAGCCGATGCTGGGCGTTGCAGGCGGCGGTCTGCTGCACATGGGCAAGCAGGCTTTCGGTGAAGCGCGACAGGGCCGCGCGCATCTTCTCGCTTTTGGACAGGGCGTCGGAGAAGACGTCGGCCGGACAGCAGGCGGCCGAGCCCTCGATCTGGGCGATGGCGCGGCTGGAGGCGCGGGCGTTCAGCGGGCCGCACGTGACGCCCACCAGCCCCTCGCGGCCGATGGCGGCGGTCTCGACCATCCGCTCGTCGGCCAGCACGGTCATCAGGGAGACCACGCCGTCCATGGGGAACCAGACCTCGTCCACCGCCTCGCCGGCGTCGAACAGGACCTGGCCCTGGGTGAAGGGGCGCTCGTTCAGGTGCGGCTCGATCCGCTTCCGGTCGGCGGGGTCGAGCGAGGCGATCCAGAGATTGTCCACGATGAGTTCCCACGACATGACGACGTTCGACAACGCCAAGCGTGGCCGTGCGTTCCGCGACGCTTGTCGGATGCGGCGCCCTGCCCTAGGCGGGTCTGGACGGAGGACGACATGACCGATCGGCTGGACCTGGACGTGGTTCTGAATGACCTGCCCCACTGGCGGGCGGAGGCGGGCGATCGCCCGGCGATCCGGCGCGATCTGAAGTTCGCCGACTTCAACGCCGCCTTCGGCTTCATGACCCGCGTCGCCCTGCATGCCGACAAGGCCGACCACCATCCGGAATGGTCGAACGTCTATGACGGCGTCCAAATCGTGCTGACCACCCATGACGCCGGGGGGGTGACGCACAAGGACGTGACCCTGGCGCGCTTCATCGACGAGGCGGCCGCCGCAATGGGGGGCAAGTGATGACCGGGCGGGTCGCAGGCAAAAAGGCCCTGATCACCGGCGGCGCGGGCGGCCTGGGCCGGTCGATGGCCTGGATGCTGGCGCGCGAGGGCGCCAAGGTCGCGATCACCGACGTGGACGGCGAGGCGGCGCGGGGGCTGGCCGCCGAGATCAATGCGGAGATCGACGGCGCCGCCTTCGGCTTCGACCATGACGTGGCGGACGAGGATCAGTGGGCCGCCGTGATCGCCCAGGCCGTGGCGGCCATGGGCGGCCTGTCGGTGCTGGTGAACAACGCCGGCGTCGGGGGCGACCTGGTCTTCGTCGAAGGCGACACGGCCGCCAACTGGGACCGGCAGTACCAGATCAACCTCCGCTCGGTGATGTTCGGCTGCAAGCACGCCATGCCGCACCTGCGAGACGCCGCCCCGGCCTCGATCGTCAACATCTCCTCGATCGCCGCCCTGGCCGCGGGGCCGGGCATGGGCGCCTACAACGCCACCAAGGCCGGGGTCTGGATGTACACCAAGACCATCGCGCTGGAGGCCGCCCGCGCCGAGTGGAACGTGCGCTGCAACTCGGTCCACCCCGTCTTCATCAAGACGCCGATCCTCGATCCCTTCGTCGCCAAGGCCGGCGGCGACGAGGGCATGGCGCATCAAAAGCTGGCGCGCGGCATCCCATTGAAGCGCATCGGCGAGCCGGACGACGTGGCCTACTGCGTCCTCTACCTCGCCTCGGACGAGTCGAAGTTCGTCACGGGGTCGGAGTTCAAGATCGACGGCGGCATGACCGCCCAGTGAGCCTCAGGCCAGGGCGGCGCGCTGCAGGGCGAACAGCTCGGCGCAACCGCCCTCGGCAAGGCTGAACAGACGTTCGAACTCGGCGCGGGTGAAGCCGCGCTTCTCGCCCGTGGCCTGGATCTCCACGATCGAGCCGGCGCCCGTGAGGACGAAGTTGGAATCGGCCTCGGCCTGCGAATCCTCTTCGTAGTCGAGGTCGAGCACAGGCACGTCGGCGAAGACGCCGCAGCTGACGGCCGCGACCTGATCCAGGATCGGATCGGTCTTCAGCACGCCCTCGGCGCGCAGATAGGCGAAGGCCGACGCCATAGCGGTCCACGCCCCTGTGATCGCCGCGGTGCGGGTGCCGCCGTCGGCCTGGATGACGTCGCAGTCCAGCGTCACCTGCCGCTCGCCCAGGGCCTTCAGGTCGACCACGGCGCGCAGCGACCGGCCGATCAGGCGCTGGATCTCCTGCGTCCGGCCCGACTGTTTCCCGGCCGCCGCCTCGCGTCGGCCGCGCGTGTGTGTGGCGCGCGGCAGCATGCCGTATTCCGCCGTCACCCAGCCCTGCCCCTTGCCGCGCAGCCAGCCCGGCACGCCGTCCTCGACCGAACAGGTCACCAGCACGCGCGTATGGCCGAACGTGACCAGGCACGACCCCTCGGCATGGCGGTTCACACCGGTCTCGAGGGTGACGGCGCGAAGCTGATCGGGGCGGCGGTCGGACGGGCGCATGAGCATCTCTTGGAAGCGGGAAGCGCCCCGCTTATCCTGAAAGCGTGAGCCCGGATACCGTCACCCTCAGACCCGCGACGGTCGCCGACGCCGCCCTGCTGGCGGCTTGGGATCGGCAGCCGCACGTCATCGCCTGCTCCAGCGACGACCCGGACGCCGAGGTGGCCTTCGACGGCATCGACTGGGCCGACGAGCTGTCGAACTCCGCCTATGAGCTCACCTATGTGATCGCCGAGGTCGCGGGCGAGCCGGTCGGGGTCATGGCCGTGTGCGACCCCCACACCGAACCCAGCCACTACTGGGGAGATATCGAGCCGGGCCTGCGGGCGATCGACGTCTGGATCGGCCCGCCGGAGTGGCTGAACCGGGGCGTGGGCACGCGGATGATGACGCAGATGCTGGACCGCTGTTTCGCCGAGCCGGGGGTGGAGGCCGTGGTGATCGACCCGCTGAACTCGAACGTGGCGGCGCACAGGTTCTATCGCCGATTGGGTTTCCGCGACGAGGGACGGCGGATGTTCGACGCCGACGACTGCCTCGTCATGCGGCTGACGCGGCAGGACTGGGAGGGACGCGCATGACGTATCTGGGCGCCTCCGCCCCCCTGACCGTGCTGGACCAACGGGCGCGCGACATCTTCCGGCGGATTGTCGAGAGCTATCTGCAGACGGGCGAGCCGGTGGGGTCGCGGACCCTGTCGCTGACGGGGGTGTCGCTGTCGCCCGCGTCGATCCGCAACACCATGCAGGACCTGACGATGGCCGGCCTGCTGGCGTCGCCCTACACGTCCGCGGGGCGCATCCCGACGCACGCCGGCCTGCGCCTGTTCGTCGACGGCCTGCTGGAGGTCGGCGACGTCGGCGCGGAGGAGCGGCGCGAGATCGACGCGCGTCTGGTGAGCCGGGGCCGCGGCTTCGACGAGGTGCTGAACGAGGCGTCGTCCCTGCTGTCGGGCCTCGCGGGCGGCGCGGGGATCGTCGCCAGCCCGGTGCGCGACGCGGGCGTGAAGCACGTCGAGTTCGTGGCTCTGGGGCACGATCAGGCGCTGGCGGTGCTGGTGGGCGACGACGGCACGGTCGAGAACCGGCTGATGCCGCTGAAGGCCGGCGTCACGCCCTCCACGCTGCAGGAGGCGTCCAACTTCCTGAACGCCCGGCTGAAGGGTCGTCCGCTGCACGAGGCGCGGACCGAAATGCGCACCGAGCTGGACGCGGCGCGGCAGGAACTGGACGCGGCGGCCGCCCGTCTGGTCGAGGACGGACTGGCGGCGTGGTCCGGCGGCGGCGAGCGCGAGCGGGCCCTGATCGTGCGCGGTCGGGCCAACCTGCTGCAGGACCGCGAGGCGGTGGAGGATCTGGAGCGGGTGCGCGTCCTGTTCGACGATCTGGAGCAAAAGGAACAGCTGATCGGCCTGCTGGACGGGGTGTCGGCGGCGCAGGGCGTGCGCATCTTCATCGGCTCGGAAACGCGGCTGTTTTCGCTTTCGGGTTCCGCCGTGATCGCGGCGCCCTATATGACGGGCCGGCAGCGGGTGATCGGGGCTCTGGGAGTCATCGGGCCCGCGCGGCTGAACTATGCCCGAGTGATCCCGTTGGTGGACTACACCGCCCGGGTTCTGGGCCGGATTCTGGACGGACAAGAGACGTGACCGACGCGACGAACGACCCCACCGACGCCGAAATCGACGCGGCCATCGCCGACGACGTCTTGGCCGACGACGACCTGGGCCCGATCGACCAGCTGATCGCCGAGCGCGACCAGTGGAAGGACCGCGCCCTGCGCGCCGTGGCCGAGGCCGAGAACACCAAGAAGCGCGCCGAGGCGCAGAACAACGACGCCCGCGCCTACGCCATCCAGCGGTTCGCGCGCGACCTGCTGGGCGTGGCCGACAATCTGGAGCGCGCGCTGCAGGCCGCGCCGAAGGATGCGGAGGGGGCCGCCGCCGGCCTGATCACCGGGCTGGAAATGACGCAGAAATCGCTGCTGTCGGCCTTCGAGGCCAACAATCTGGTGCGGGTCGCCCCGGCGGCCGGCGAGGCCTTCGACCCGCACCTGCACCAGGCCATGATGGAGCAGCCCTCGACCGAGGTGGACGGCGGCAAGGTGATCCAGACGCTGCAGGCCGGCTACGCCCTGTTCGGCCGCACGGTGCGCCCGGCCATGGTCGTGGTCGCGGCGAAAGGCTCGGGCGCGCAGGCGTCGGCGTCGGACCAGGTCGCGGGGGCGGCGGCCTATGCGAAGGCGAACGAGCAGGGGTGAGGCGAGGTCTTTCCCTCCCCTTCAGGGGAGGGACGGCGGCGCAGCCGCCAGGGTGGGGTCCGAACGACAATGCCCCACCCGGATCGCTCCGCGATCCTCCCTCCCCTGAAGGGGAGGGAAACGCCGGGGTCACACCTTCAGCCGGCTTTCAAACAACCCCAGCAATTTCGCCCAGCCGTCCCGCGCGTCGGCCTCGCGATAGCTGTCGCGATAGTCGGCGTGGAAGCCGTGGGGCGCGGCCGGGTAGACGTGGATGCCGCTGTCCGTGCGGTCCGCCCGCTGCAGCGCCGTGTTCATCGCCTCCACCGACGGCAGGGGGATGCCCCGGTCCGCCTCGCCGTAGAGGCCCAGCACCGGGCATTTCAGGTCGTCGGCCAGATCGACGGGCCACGGCTCGCCGGCGGCCCGCTGCTCCGGCGTGGCCTCGGCGGCGGGGGCCAGACGACCGTACCAGGCGACGCCGGCGTCCAGCGACGCGAACCGGGCGCAGGCCTGCCAGACCACCTTGCCGCCCCAGCAGAATCCGGTGATGCCCATCCTGTCGGCGTTGGCCCACAACTGGGCCGACGCCCACTCCATCGTCGCCGACAGGTCGCCCATGACCTGGGGATGCCGGGCCTGGGCCACGATCTCCTGCACCCGGCGCATGTCCGAGAGGGGCGCGGGGTCTTCCACCCGAACGAAAAAGGCCGGCGCGATCGCCGCATAGCCGGCCTTGGCCAGGCGACGGCAGACGTCGCGGATGTATTCGTGCACGCCGAAGATCTCGGACACGACGATCACGACGGGGAACGGCCCGGCCCCCTGCGGCCGCGCGACATAGGCGGGCAGTGCGAAGCCGTCGGGCGCCGGATAGGTGACGTCGCCGACCTCCAGCCCCTCGGCGTCGGTGCGGATCGGCGCGGCCTGCGCCGCCAGCGCGGCGGGGGCGTATCCCGCGAAGAACAGGCCGCCGGCCGAGACGCCCGCCAAGGCGCGGCGGCTGAGGGCGAGGTCCTGGGGCTCGGAGCCCTCGGGGCGGGTCAGGCGGACGGTCATGGGCGCGCTCCTTCGACTGAGGCGCGGACCTTGGCGGGCGGGGGCGCGGGCGTCGAGTCCCGGCGGCGTGACGGATCAGCGCGTCAGATAGACGTCCGCCACGCGGCACACGTTCACGGCGGCCTTCTCGACCGTGCGGCCGTCGGCCAGGGAGGCGCGCAGGGTGAAGACGCAGGATCCGTCGCCCGCGTCGATCAGGGTCGGGCGGCTCTGCCCCGGCTCCAGCGGTCCCGACAGCAGGTCGCCGCCGAACCCGCCGCCCGGCGTCGCCGCGCTGAGCGCGCGGATGGAGACGCCGGTCTGGTTATGGACGCGGACGCGCCGGTTCTCGCCGTCCGACGACCGCGTCTGGGCGGCCGCCGCGTACGCCGCCGCCAGCGCGACGACCGCGAACGCCACCGGCAGGGCGAAACGGAGGGCGGACGACATGACGAAACTCCTCACTGCCGCGCCATACTGCGCCGTTCGCCGCGCCTTCGCCAGTGACGGCGCCTGACGACGAAAGCCCTTGCAGGCGAGGGTGCGCTTCCCATATGCCGCCTGACCCGAGAAACCCCGAAACCGATGGGGCTTTCTCACCGATCGACCACAAACCCCCGGGGGCGGTCACGCGCGGCGCTTGATCCAAGGCCGCCGCATCGCCCGCTGAAACGAAAGACGAAGACCAGACCATGGCCAAGATCATCGGCATCGACCTCGGCACCACCAACTCCTGCGTCGCGGTGATGGAGGGCGGTTCGCCCAAGGTCATCGAGAACGCCGAGGGCGCCCGCACCACCCCGTCGGTGGTCGCCATCCAGGACGGCGGCGAAATCCTCGTCGGCCAGCCGGCCAAGCGCCAGGCGGTGACCAACCCGTCCAACACCTTCTTCGCCATCAAGCGCCTGATCGGCCGCAACTTCGACGACCCCGTCGTGGCGAAGGACAAGGGCATGGTGCCCTATGAGATCGTCAAGGGCCCGACCGGCGACGCCTGGGTGAAGGCCCACGGCAAGGACTATTCGCCCCAGCAGATCAGCGCCTTCACCCTGACCAAGATGAAGGAGGCCGCGGAGGCCTATCTGGGCGAGAAGGTCACCCAGGCCGTCATCACCGTGCCCGCCTATTTCAACGACAGCCAGCGCCAGGCGACCAAGGACGCCGGCAAGATCGCCGGTCTGGAAGTCCTGCGCATCATCAACGAGCCGACCGCCGCGGCCCTGGCCTATGGCCTGGAGAAGAACGACGGCCAGAAGATCGCGGTCTATGACCTGGGCGGCGGCACCTTCGACGTCTCGATCCTGGAGATCGGCGACGGCGTGTTCGAGGTGAAGTCGACCAACGGCGACACCTTCCTGGGCGGCGAGGACTTCGACCTGCGTCTGGTCGACTATCTGGCCGACGAGTTCAAGAAGGAGCAGGGCGTCGACCTGCGTCAGGACAAGCTGGCGCTGCAACGCCTCAAGGAAGAGGCTGAAAAGGCCAAGAAGGAACTGTCCTCGACGACCCAGTACGAGGTCAACCTGCCGTTCATCACCATGAACGCCTCGGGTCCGCTGCACCTGAACATCAAGCTGTCGCGCGCCAAGCTGGAGGCGCTGGTCGAGGATCTGGTCGCCCGCACCATCGAGCCCTGCAAGAAGGCGCTGGCCGACGCCGGCATGAAGGCGTCCGACATCGACGAGGTCGTCCTGGTCGGCGGCATGACCCGCATGCCCAAGGTGCAGGAGGCCGTGAAGGCCTTCTTCGGCAAGGAGCCGCACAAGGGGGTGAACCCCGACGAGGTCGTGGCTCTGGGCGCCGCGGTCCAGGCCGGCGTGCTTCAGGGCGACGTCAAGGACGTGCTGCTGCTGGACGTGACGCCCCTGACCCTGGGCATCGAGACCCTGGGCGGTGTGTTCACCCCGCTGATCGAGCGCAACACCACCATCCCGACCAAGAAGAGCCAGGTCTTCTCGACCGCCGACGACAATCAGTCGGCCGTGACGATCCGGGTCTTCCAGGGCGAACGCCCGATGGCGGCCGACAACAAGATCCTGGGTCAGTTCGACCTGATGGGCATTCCGCCCGCACCGCGTGGCATGCCCCAGATCGAGGTCGCCTTCGACATCGACGCCAACGGCATCGTCCACGTGACGGCCAAGGACAAGGCGACCAACAAGGAGCAGTCGATCCGCATCCAGGCCAACGGCGGCCTCTCGGACGCCGACATCGACAAGATGGTCAAGGAGGCGGAGGCCAACACGACCGCCGACAAGGCCCGCAAGGAGCTGGTTGAGGCCCAGAACTCGGCCGACGCCCTGATCCACTCGACCGAGAAGGCCCTGTCCGAGCACGGCGACAAGGTCGGCGAGACCGAAAAGGCCGCCATCCAGACGGCGCTGGACGACCTGAAGGCGGCCAAGGACGGCGCCGATCCGGAAGCGATCCGCGAGAAGACCAACACCTTGGCCCAGGCCTCGATGAAGCTGGGCGAGGCCATGTACGCGGCCCAGCAAGGCTCGGGCGAAGGGGCCTCCGCAGAGGGTCAACCCGCCGACGACGGCGTGGTCGACGCGGAGTTCGAGGAAGTCTCGGACGCCGACGACAAGAAGAGCGCCTGAGGCACAGAGGTCAGGTCGTGATGGAAATGAGAGAAATTTTTTTCGCTCTCTCATTTCCATCAGTCCCTTCGGGACCGTATCGCTCCCTCCATCCGGCGCTTCACGCCACCCTCTCCCCATCGGAGGAGTGACGTGAGAGACCGGGACTGTATTTGCATCGTTCAATCCGGCCCCCATGTCAGCCGGAACGTCGATCCTGAAGCGCCCGCCAGAGGCGCGCGGCGATCGATCTGGGAAGCATGAGGACCAACGCCGAATGGCGCAGCGTGATTACTACGAAGTGCTGGGCGTCGAGCGGACGGCCGACGCCGCCGCCCTGAAGGCCGCCTATCGCAAGCTGGCGATGCAGCACCATCCGGACCGCAACGGCGGCTCGGAAGAATCGATGGCCAAGTTCAAGGAGATCTCCGAGGCCTATTCGGTCCTGTCCGACGATCAGAAGCGCGCCCATTACGACCGGTTCGGGCACGCGGGCGGTCCGGGCGGCGGCAACCCGTTCGGTCAGGGTCAGGGCTTCCACGACGTCAACGACATCTTCGCCCAGGTCTTCGGCGACGCCTTCGGGGACGTGTTCGGCGGCCGCGCCGGCGGCGGCGCGCGCGGCGGGCCGCGGCGCGGGTCGGACCTGCGCTACGACCTCGAGATCACGCTGGAGCAGGCCTATCAGGGCGCCGAGGTCGAGATTTCGGTGCCCGCGACCCTGGCCTGCTCGACCTGCGACGGGTCGGGCGCCAAGCCGGGCACCCAGCCGGTCACCTGCACCACCTGCGGCGGTCAGGGCCGCGTGCGCACGGCCAACGGCTTCTTCCAGATGGAGCGGACCTGCCCCCGCTGCGGCGGTCAGGGCAAGATGATCGCGGAGCCTTGCGGATCGTGCATGGGCCACGGACTGGTGCGCAAGACCCGCAGCCTCAGCCTAAAGATTCCCGCCGGCGTGGACGACGGCTCGCGCATCCGGCTGACGGGCGAAGGGGACGCGGGCCAGCGCGGCGGTCCGCGCGGCGACCTGTACGTCTTCCTGTCGGTGACGCCGCACGACCTGTTCGAGCGCGACAACCTCGACCTGCTCGTCACCGTGCCGGTGCCGATGACGGTCGCAGCCCTGGGCGGAGAGATCGAGGCGCCCTGTCTGGTCAGCCAGGCCTGCGACGGCAACTGCAAGGCGCCCGTCAGCGTCCCCGCCGGATCGCAGACGGGCAAGACGGTGCGGATCAAGGGCAAGGGCATGCCGCACCTGAACGGCAAGGCGCGCGGCGACCTGGTCGTCGAACTGTTCGTCGAGACGCCGACCGACCTGACGGCGCGTCAGAAGGAGCTGCTGCAGGAGCTGGCGGATTCGCTGGGCGAGACGCAGACGCCGCGCAACTCCAGCTTCACCGGCAAGGCCAAACGTTTCTGGGCCGACATCCTGGGCACCAACGAGACCGCCCAATGAGCTTCCCGGCGAACGGCGTGCTCCACGTCGGCATCTCCGGCGCCCGCGGACGGATGGGCCGAGCGGTGTCGGCGGCGCTGGACGCGCGCGACGACGTCGTGGTCGCGGCCCGCTTCGACCGGGGCGAGACGCCCGACCTGTCGCGCTGCGACGTGGTCATCGACTTCTCCACGCCCGAGGCGTCGCTGGAACTGGCGCAGGTCTGCGCCGAGGCGGGCGGGCCGGCGCTGGTCATCGGCTCGACCGGCTTCACGCCGGAGCAACTGGCGGGGATCGAGGCGGCGTCGGAGAAGGTCGCCGTGGTCCGCAGCGGCAACTTCTCGCTGGGCGTCAACATCCTGATCGGCCTGGTCGAGCACGCCGCCCAGCGGCTGGACGGCCGCGACTGGGACGTGGAGGTGCTGGAGGCGCATCACCGCCGCAAGGTCGACGCGCCGTCGGGCACGGCCCTGATGCTGGGCGAGGCGGTGGCGAACGGGCGGGACGTGGATCTGGCGGAGGTGCGCGCCGCGCCTCGCGACGGCGTCGGTCAGGTCCGCACGCCGGGCGAGATCGGTTTCGCGGCCCTGCGCGCCGGCGGCATCATCGGCGAGCACTCGGTCATCTTCGCCTCGGACGACGAGACGCTGACGCTCAGCCACTCGGCGGTCGATCGCAGCCTGTTCGCCAAGGGCGCCGTGGTCGCCGCCGCCTGGGTCCGCAGCCGCAAGCCGGGCCTCTACGACATGCAGGACGTGCTGGGCTTCCGCCAGGCTTAGACCGATCAAGGAGCGCGGACCTCCAGGTCCGCGAAACCGGCGGCGGCGCAAGTCGCGGACCTGGAGGTCCGCGCTCCTTTCAGTTGGGTTCCCGCACCCAGACGGCGCAGCGCGCGATCCAGTGTTCCAGCTCGCGGATCAGTTCGGGGAACGACCGGGTCTCGAAGCGGTGAACCACCTCTGCGTCGCCGTCGAAGGCGACCGGCACGTCCTTGCGGCGTCGCCCCTTCGGCGTGCGCGGCCACGGCTGGTAGCCCACGCTCATGACGAAGACGCCGTCGGGATCGAACTCCGGCGTGAACTCGACGTCGATGTCGAAGCGTCGCCCCGGGTTGGTCGCACTGAACTGAGACGAGCCGCCGACCTCGCTCAGGTCCGCGTCCATGCCGACTCGCAGCTTGTTGATCCCCACCGTCCAACCACCCGGGATGCGCAGGGGCACGAGCTCCAGATAGGCCGGCGAGCGGGGGTACAGGTCCTCGTCGCGCGGCAGGCTCCCCATCAGAACCCCTGCGCCCGCGCCAGCGCCTCCTGATGGAAGGCGGCGTCGCCCAGCAGCTCGTTCAGGACGCGGACGCGCTTCATGTAGAGGCCGACGTCGAACTCGTCGGTCATGCCGACGCCGCCGTGCATCTGCACCGCCTCCTGCACCGCCAGTTCGGCGACGCGGCCGGCCTTGGCCTTGGCGACGGAGACGGCCAGACCGGCGTCCTCGCGGCCCGCGTCCAGCGCCTGCAGGGCAGCCAGAACCGCCGCCTGGGCGATCTCGATCTCGGTGAACAGGTGGGCGGCGCGGTGCTGCAGGGCCTGGAACTCGCCGATCGCCTTGCCGAACTGCTTGCGGGTGCGCAGGTACTCCAACATGATCTGGAAGGCTTGGTCCCCCGCCCCGATCAGGGACGCGGCGGCGCAGGCGCGGCCGAGGTTCAGGGCGGCGCTCAGGGGTCCTTCGCCGCCGTCCACCGCGCCGATCACGGCGTCGGCGTCCACGCGGACGTCGCTCAGCGTGACCCGCGCGGCGTTGTGGGCGTCGACCATGACGGTGCGCTCGATCTCGACGCCGTCCGTCTTCGGATCGATCAGGAACAGGGTCGTGCCGCCGTCGGTCTTCGCTGCCACGATCAGGGCGTCGGCGACGTGGCCGTCCAGCACGAAGCCCTTGGCGCCGTTCAGGACGAAGCCGTTGCCCTGACGCTGCGCCGTCACAGCGATGCGGGCGGGCGCGTGCTTGGGCCCCTCGTCCACGGCCAGCGACAGGATCGCCTCGCCCGCCGCGATCCGGGGCAGCCAGGCCTTCTGCGCCCCGGACCCTGCCTGCGTCAGCACGGTCGCGGCCAGCACGGACGAGCTGAGGAAGGGCGAGGGCGTCAGGGTGCGGCCCAGGCTCTCGGCGATGACCCCGGCTTCGACTGCGCCGAGGCCCGAGCCGCCGTCCGCCTCGGGGATCACCACCCCGGCGAAGCCCATCTCCCCGAACGCGGCCCACAGCTCGCGCGAGACGCCGTCGGGGTCGCGGGTATCGCGCAGCTTGCGCAGATGCGCGATCGGCGCGCGCTCGGTCAGGAAGCCGTCGGCGGCCTCCTTCAGCATGGTCTGTTCGTCGGTCAGGATCAGCATGAAGCCTCCGTCCTTCCCCCCTTGCGGGGGAAGGTGGCTCGCGGAGCGAGACGGATGGGGGGTGAAACACGGTAAGCGATGATTGGCGGGCGGTCGGCGCAGGTCAGGCAGCCACCCCATCCGAGCGGCTCCGCCGCCCACCTTCCCCGGCGAGCGGTGAAGGACGCGAGCGACGCCATCCTCACGCCCCCGGCAGCTGGAGGACGTGTTTGGCGAGGATGTTCAGCTGGATCTCGCTGGTCCCGCCCTCGATGGAGTTGGCCTTGGTGCGCAGCCAGTCGCGGGCCATGGCGCCGTCGCGCGACCGCTCGCCCTCCCACTCCAGCGCGCCCGACCCGCCGGCGGCCATCAGCAGCTCGTGCCGCCGCTTGTTCAGCTCCGACCCATAGTATTTCAGCATCGACGCCAGCGCCGGGTGCGCCTGTTTCGCCTTCATCCGGTCTCCGGTGCGCTCCAGCGCCAGGCGGAAGGCCGCGGCGTCCACCTCCAGCTCGGCGATCCGTGCACGGAGCATGGGGTCCAGCAGGCGGCCGTCGTCGTCCGTGCCGATCGAGCCGGTCGCGACCTGGCCCAGCGGGCGGCCGCCGCCGATCTCTCCCATCGCGCCGATCATGGTCCGCTCGTGCGCCAGCAGGTGCTTGGCCACGTCCCAGCCGCGGTTCAGCTCCCCGACCAGATTCTCCTTCTCCACCCGCACGTCGTCGAAGAAGGTCTCGCAGAAGGGCGACTTGCCCGAGATCAGCGTGATCGGCTTGGTCGTCACCCCCGGCGTCGCCATGTCGAACAGGACGAAGCTGATGCCCAGATGCTTGGGCGCCTCCGGATCGGTGCGCACCAGACAGAAGATCCAGTCCGCCTTGTCGGCATAGCTGGTCCACACCTTCTGGCCGTTCACGATCCAGTGGTCGCCGCGGTCCTCGGCCCGGGTCTGCAGGCCGGCCAGGTCCGACCCCGCGCCCGGCTCGGAATAGCCTTGGCACCAGCGGATCTCGCCGCGCACGATCTCGGGCAGGAAGCGCTTCTTCTGCTCCTCGCTGCCGAACTTCAGCAGGGCCGGGCCCAGCATCCAGACGCCGAAGCTGTTCAGCGCCGGCTGCGCGCCCAGGCGCGCCAGCTCCTGGGCCAGCACCTTGGCCTGTTCCCGCGACAGGCCGCCGCCGCCGTATTCCGTCGGCCATTCCGGCGCGGTCCAACCCCGCTCGCCCATGACCTTCAGCCAGCGTTCGTGCCCCGGGGTGGCGAAGACGGCCTTGCGCCCGCCCCAGATCACCTCGTCCTCGGACCGCACCGGCCCCCGCACCTCGGGCGGACAGTGGGTTTCCAGCCAGGCGCGGGTTTCCGCGCGGAAATCGTCGAGCTCGGTCATGCTGCGGATGGAGCCACGCTTACGCCGGGGGAGGCAAGAGCGGGCGGTGATCGATTCCGGCCCGACGACGTTTGCAGCACAGGACCCTGCGGAGACCTCGGTGCGCGGAGAGCTGAAGACCTATCGCGCCAAACGGCGCTTCGACGAGACGCCCGAGCCCAAGGGGGCCAAGGGCCGGTCGAGCCACGCCCGTCAGCTGCGCTTTCTGATCCAGCGGCACGCGGCGACGCGGCTGCACTACGATTTCCGCATCGAGCACGACGGGGTGCTGAAGTCCTGGGCGGTGACCAAGGCGCCGTCGCGCGATCCCGGCGTCAAGCGGCTGGCGGTGGAGGTCGAGGACCACCCCCTGGACTACGGCGATTTCGAAGGCACGATCCCCGACGGGAACTACGGCGCCGGCACGGTGCAGCTGTGGGACACCGGCGCCTGGACCCCGCAACATCCCGAGACGCTGGAAGCGGACTTCGCCCGGGGCTCGGTGAAGATGTGCCTGCACGGCGAGCGGCTGAAAGGCGGCTGGGCCCTGGTGCGGCTGAAGTCCGATCGCGGCAAGCCGTCAAAGCGGGCCAACTGGCTGCTGATCAAGGAGAAGGACGACCACGCCGTGCCGGGCGAAGGCGACGCCCTGGCGGAGGTCGACGCCTCGATCGCCACCGGCCGGTCCCTGGCGCAGATCGCGCGCGGCGACGAGCGCTGGACGACGTCCAAGGCGACCGGGCGCAAGGGCCCCAAGGTCCCGCCCCCGACCAAGGCGCGCGCGGCGACCGAGAGACCGCACGCCTTCGTGCCGATCCAGATGTGCAGCGTCGTTGATCATCCGCCGGGCGGCGCCGGCTGGGCGCACGAGATCAAGTTCGACGGCTATCGCATCCAGATCGCGGTCGGCGGCGGCAAGGCGACCCTGAGGACGCGCAAGGGGCTGGACTGGACCTACCGCTTTCCGGAGCTGGTCAAGGACGCGGCGACCTGGCCGGACGGCGTGGTGGACGGGGAACTGTGCGCGCTCGACGCCGATCGGATGCCGGACTTTTCGGCGCTGCAGGCCGCCATTTCGGACGGGAAGACGGGCGGGTTGATCTATTTCGCCTTCGACCTGCTGTTCGAGGGGCAGGAGGACCTGCGCGCCCTGGCGCTGTCGCACAGAAAGGCGCGGCTGGAGGCCTGGGTGGCGCGCGCACCCAAGAAGGCCGCCGGCCGGCTGCGCTACGTCGAGCATTTCGGGTCGACCGGGCAGGCCGTGCTGGAAAGCGCCTGCCGCATGGACCTGGAGGGCGTGATCTCCAAGAATCTGGACGCGCCCTACCGGGCCGGGCGGAGCGCGACGTGGGTCAAGTCCAAGTGTCGAGGGCGCGACGAGGTGGTGATCGGCGGCTGGTCGTCGGAAGGCGGCGCGCGGTTCCGGTCCCTGCTGGTCGGCGTTCGGGAGAAGGGCGGGCTGAGGTACCTGGGCCGGGTCGGCACGGGCTACGGCGCGGCGGTGACGAAGACCCTGGTCCCGGCCTTGAAGGCGCAGGCGGCCGATCAGAGCCCCTTCGCGGGCGCCGGCGCCCCCAAGAGCGGGCGCGACGTGCACTGGGTGAAGCCGGTCCTGGTGGCGGAGATCGAACACGGCGGCTGGACCGAGGGCGGATCCCTGCGTCAGGCCGCGTTCAAGGGCCTGCGCGAGGACAAGACGGCCCAGGAGGTGACGGCCCGGCCCCAGGCGCCGTCCCCGGGGGCGAAACCGGCGCCCTCCGCGGCGACGGCGCCGGCCGCGCCCAAGGGCAAGCTCGCGGTCGCCGGGGTGACCCTGTCCAATCCGGACAAGGTGCTGTGGCCCGCCCTGGACGGCCGCCCGGCGATCACCAAGGCCGACCTAGCGCGGTACTATGAGGCGGCGGCGGACCGGCTGCTGCAGCACGTCGGCGACCGGCCGGTGTCCATCATCCGCGCGCCCGACGGGATCGGCGGGCAGAAATTCTTCCAGCGGCACGCCATGGCCGGCTTCAGCCCCCGGCTGAAGCTGATCGACGTGCACGAGCGCGAGCCCTACGTCGCCGTCACGGACGTCGGCGGCCTGGCGGCGGTGGCGCAGTCCGGCGGGCTGGAGCTGCATCCTTGGGGCTGCGCGCCGGGCGATCCGGAAACGCCGGATCAGATCACCTTCGATCTGGACCCGGACGAAGGCCTGGAGTTCGCCGCCGTCATCGCCGGGGCCAAGGCGGTGAAGGCGCGGCTCGAGGACCTGGGCCTGCCCGCCTTCGTCAAGACCACCGGCGGCAAGGGTCTTCACGTCGTCGCCCCGATCCGCGCCGACGCGCGCAGCGCCGTGACCTGGGACCAGGCCAAGGCCTTCGCCAAGGCGGTGGCGGAGGCGATCCGCGCGGACGCTCCCGACCGGTTCACCATCACCCTGGCGAAGAAGGCGCGGGGCGGTAAGATCTTCGTCGACTATCTGCGCAACGGGCGGATGGCGACCGCGGTCGCGCCCTGGTCGCCGCGCGCGCGGCCGGGCGCGGGCATCGCCACGCCGCTCTCCTGGGCCCAGGTGAAAAGCGGACTGGAGCCGGCGGCGTTCAACCTCGCGACCTATCCCAGCCTGTTGAAGAAGGCCGATCCGTGGGCGGACTTTCGCGCCGCCGCCGTCTCGCTGAAGCCCGCCTTGCGAAGGATGGGCGTGGCCTGAACACGCCCTTGTGTCAGGCCGCCTTCTTTTTGGCCGCAGGTTTGCGCGCGGGCGCGTTCTTGGCCGCCGCCTTCGCGGGCGCCTTGCCGGCGCCGGATCCCGCAGATCCCTGAAGGCTCTTCTTCAGCGCGGCCATCAGGTCCACGACGTTGGTGTCCTCCGGCTCGGGCGCCGCGACTAGGCCCTTACCGCCCTTGGTCTTGGCCTTGATCAGCTCGCGCAGGGCCGCGTCGTAGCGGTCCTTGAACTCGGCCGCGTCGAAATCGGCCTCCTTCTGGGCGATGAGGCGCGCGGCGATCTCGACCATGTCGGCGTCCGCCTTCACCGAGGGGATGTCGTCGAAATAGTCCGCCGCCTCGCGCACCTCCTCATGCGCGCGCAGGGTATAGGCGACCAGACCCTTGTCGCGCACCTCCAGCGCCACCTGGCGCTCCTTGCCGCGCAGGACCAGGCAGCCCAGCGCGACCTTGCCCTGTTTCTTCATGGCGTCCCGGATGACGGCGAAGGCTTCGACCCCGGCGCCCTTCTCGGGCACCACATAGTGGGGCGCGTCCCAGTACAGCCGGTCGATGTCCGCCTCGTCGACGAACTTGTCGATGGATATGGTTTTGGTGCTCTCCAGCTTCACCTGATCGAAGTCGGCGTCGTCGAACAGGACGTACTCGCCCTTCGACACCTCATAGCCGCGCACCAGATCCGACCGCTCCACGGGACCGACGTCGGGATCGGTCGGCACCATGCGGATGCGGTTGTTCGTGTCCGGATTGATCAGATGAAACCGCACGTCGTTGGTGCTGGTCGTCGCCGGGTAGAGGGCGACGGGGCAGGTCACGAGCGAGAGCTTCAGATGCCCCTGCCATGTGGGCCGCGCGACCATGGGAAACTCCGTCGTTTCAGAACGCGGAGTCGAACGCGGGGGACGAGAGGGGGTTCACCGAAGTTCGGTCCAAGAAAAAGGGCGGGCCCGTCGCCGGACCCGCCCTCTTCGTGGACGGACTTCCCGAGGCGCGCCGTGCGCGCTTCGATCAGCTTAAAAGTCCATGTCGCCCATGCCGCCCATGCCGCCCGGGGCGCCGCCGGCCGGGGCCGACTTCTTGGGGGCGTCGGCGACGGCCGCTTCGGTGGTGATCAGGATGCCGGCCACGGAGGCGGCGTCCTGAAGCGCGGTGCGGACCACCTTGGCGGGGTCGATCACGCCCATGGCGACCAGATCGCCGTACTCTTCGGTCTGGGCGTTGAAGCCGTAGGTGGCGCCGGGGTTTTCCAGCACCTTGCCGACCACGATCGAGCCTTCGACGCCGGCGTTCTCGACGATCTGCCGGATCGGAGCCTGGATGGCGCGACGGATGATGGCGATGCCGGCGGTCTGGTCGGCGTTGTCGCCGGTCAGGCCTTCCAGAGCCTTGGTCGCCTTCAGCAGGGCGATGCCGCCGCCCGGGACGATGCCTTCTTCCACCGCAGCGCGGGTGGCGTTCAGGGCGTCGTCGACGCGGTCCTTCTTCTCCTTGACCTCGACCTCGGTCGAGCCGCCGACGCGGATGACCGCGACGCCGCCGGCCAGCTTGGCCAGACGCTCCTGCAGCTTCTCCTTGTCGTAGTCCGAGGTGGTGTCCTCGATCTGCTTCTTGATCTGGCCGATGCGGGCCTCGATCGCGTCCTTCTCACCGACGCCGTCCACCAGGGTGGTGTCGTCCTTGGTGATGGTGACCTTCTTGGCCTTGCCGAGCATGTCGAGGGTGACGTTCTCCAGCTTGATGCCCAGGTCCTCGGAGATGACCTGGCCGCCGGTCAGGACGGCGATGTCCTCCAGCATGGCCTTGCGGCGGTCGCCGAAGCCCGGCGCCTTGACGGCGGCGACGCGCAGGCCGCCGCGCAGGCGGTTGACCACCAGGGTGGCCAGGGCCTCGCCCTCGATGTCCTCGGCGACGATCAGCAGCGGACGGCCCGACTGCACCACGGCCTCCAGGATCGGCAGCATGGGCTGCAGGCTGGACAGCTTCTTCTCGTGCAGCAGGATCAGGGGCTCTTCGAGCTCGGCCTGCATCTTGTCGGCGTTGGTGATGAAATAGGGCGACAGGTAGCCGCGGTCGAACTGCATGCCTTCGACGACGTCCAGCTCGGTCTCGGCGGTCTTGGCTTCCTCGACCGTGATGACGCCTTCGTTGCCGACCTTCTCCATGGCGCGGGCGATCATCTCGCCGACCTCGGCGTCGCCGTTGGCCGAGATGGTGCCGACCTGGGCGATCTCGGTGTTGGCCGAGACCTTCTTGGACGAGGCCTTGATGTCGGCGATGACGGCGGCCACGGCCTTGTCGATGCCGCGCTTCAGGTCCATCGGGTTCATGCCGGCGGCGACCGACTTCAGGCCTTCCTGGACGATCGACTGGGCCAGGACGGTGGCGGTGGTGGTGCCGTCGCCCGCCTTGTCGTTGGTCTTGGAGGCGACCTCACGGATCATCTGGGCGCCCATGTTCTCGAAGGCGTCCTCCAGCTCGATCTCCTTGGCCACCGAGACGCCGTCCTTGGTCGAGCGCGGGGCGCCGAAGGACTTCTGGATGACGACGTTGCGGCCCTTGGGACCCAGGGTGACCTTCACCGCATTGGCGAGGACGTTGACGCCGCGCAGCATCTTGTCGCGCGCGTCGGTGTTGAACTGAACGATCTTGGCGGCCATGTGCGGCTGCTCCTTATCTGTCTGTTTGTGAGAGAGAAATCAGGTCGTCGGGTGCTTACGACAGCACGCCCAGGACGTCCGATTCCTTCATGATGATCAGGTCTTCGCCGTCGATCTTGACCTCGGTGCCCGACCATTTGCCGAACAGGATGCGGTCGCCGGCCTTCAGCTCCAGGGCATTGACCTTGCCCGTATCGTCACGGGCGCCCGGGCCGACGGAGACGACTTCGCCTTCCTGCGGCTTCTCCTTGGCAGTGTCGGGGATGATGATCCCGCCCTTGGTCTTGGATTCCTCTTCCACGCGCTTGACCAGCACGCGATCGCCGAGCGGACGAAACGCCATCTGTAGTTCTCCCTTCAGGGCCTCTGATGATTGAGCGCCCCCGGACGTCGGCGCTTTTTGGCAGCCGCCGCGCCCGAGTGCTAACGCGCCGCGGAAGTAGGTCCGGCTCGAGTTGGCGTCAAGGGCGGAGAGCCCGATTCAGTCAGGAGATTTCGCCAGCCAGGCGGCCTGGACGAGGCGGCGAAACAGCGGGGCCGCGCGGCGGGTGGGATCGCCGCCCTCCAGCCGTCGCCCGTCACGCCGGAACAGGGCGTCGCGGGCGGGTCTGAGCACGGCCAGCGCTTCGTCGGCGCGTCCGGCGCGGGCCAGGAAGCCGCCGTGGTCCGCAGCCTGAAAGACGGCGTCAGGATGCCCTGCCGGCTGGCGGGCGGCGAGGATGGCGCCGGCGCGGATCATCAGGGCCTCGGCCTCATCCGGCCGGCCCAGTCCGATCAGGGCTTGGCCATAACCGTCCAGCGTGGTGACGAGATCCGGGCCGTCGGCGCCCAGCCCCGCCTCCAGCACCGGCAGCGCCGTCTGGAACAGCGGCAGGGCCTCGGCATGGCGGCCCTGATCGACCAGGCTGAAGGCCAGATTGGCGGTGGCGATGCCGGTGAAGGGGTGGTCCGGGCCCACCAGCTCCAGCGCGATGGCCAGCGCCTGCCGGAAGATCGGCTCGGCCAGGTCGCCGCGCCCGGTGAGGTGCAGCAGCCAGCCGTGGTTGGTCAGGGTCTGGGCCAGCAGCACGGGGTTCTCCACCCGCTCGGCGATGGCCACGGCGCGGCGGTGCGAGCGCTCCGCCTCGTCCATGCGGCCGGTGCGGCGCAGGATGTTGCCCAGGTTGCTGAGCGCCAGCGCCACCTGCTCGTCCTCGGCGCCGTAGGCGGCCTCGTAGATCACCAGCGCCCGCCGCTGAGGCGGTTCGGCCTCGGCGTAGCGGCCCTGGGCCATCAGGGCGTTGGCCAGCTGGTTCAGGGCGTCGCCGACGTAGGGATCGTCGGGACCCAGAAGCCCGGTCCGCAGGGCGATGACGGTCCGCGCCGCGCCTTCCGCCTCGGCGAAGCGGCCCAGCACGTCCAGGTTCTTGCCGCGCTCATAAGTCAGGTCGGCGATCTGGTCCGGCTCCGTCGCCAGGGCGAGCGCCCGCTCGGCGACGGCCAAGGCTTCGTCGTGGCGACCCTGGATGTATCGCATGCGGGACTGCGTCAGCAGCACCGGGACCAGTTCCGGCGACGTCGGGCCGAACGCGGTCTCCGCTATGCCCAGCGCCTGCCCGATCGCGGCGTCCGCATCGGCCTCGCGCCGCAGCGCCAGCCGGATTTTGGCGGTCTCGACATAGGCCTCCGTCGCGGCCCGTGCGTCGCCGCGCAAGTCGGCGGCTTGGGCGACCCGGAGGTAGGCGATCTCGGCCCCGGCCAGATCCCCCGCCTCGGCCAGCGCGCGCGCGTCCGAAATCCGCACGTCCGTCGAGGGCGCCGGGATCGGAGGAGGCGGAGGCGGAGGCGGAGGAGGAGGCGGCGGCGCGACGGGAGGCGGGGGTGGGGGCGGCGGGGGCGGCACGTCCTGAGCGGTCGCGCAGCCGGCCAGCACCAGCGAGGCCAGCACTGCCGCGCCGGCGATCGATCGTCTGAGGCCGCTCCACGTCCGCATGCCCCGACCCTGCCGGTCCGCAAGCGCCACGGCAAGGCGCACGGCATGAACGCCGGTTGAACGGCGCGTTTCCGGGGCAGTTCAGGCCCCATGGGGCAAGGTGCGGACATACCTCATGAAAGGAGCGCCGACATGAAGACGAAGATGTTGATGGCCGCGGCCGCCCCCCTGGCCGCCCTGACGCTGACGGCCGCCCCGGCGGCGGCGCAGGACTATCGCTATGACCGCGACCGGGATCGGAACGATTCCACCCGTGACGCCCTGATCGGCGCCGCAGTGGGCGCCGTGGCCGGGGCCGTGATCGGCCAGGGCGACGGCACCTACATCCTTGGCGGGGCGCTGGCCGGCGCCGCGGTGGGCGCGACCGCGACCGCGAACGGCGGCGACGACTGCGGCTTCTACCGCGACGGCCGCTGCTGGCGGAACCAGGGCCACTGGGAACGCGAGAACGGCATCGACCGCAACCGCTACGGCTACCAAACCGGCTACGGCTACGATCAGCGCTACGTCGATGGCCGGACCTATCAGGGACGCGGCTACTGGCGGGACGGTCGCTTCTGGCGGAACCACGGCGAGTGGCGCAGCGCTCAGAACCGTCAGGACCGCGACTGGCGCTACGATCGCCGCTGGTAAGTCCTAGGACTTCTTCCTGACCGACAGGAACGAGGGGCGCGCTTCCTTTGCGGGGGCGCGCTCCTTTTCTTTTTTCGGCTTGTCCGGCCTCGACTTCGCACTGGGCTCCGGCGCCGGTTTGGGGGCGGGTCGCGTCGCCAGCCGGGTCAGGAGGGCGGCGGTGGAGGGGTCGAGGTCCGCCGACGGCGCGCCGGCCTCGGCGTCCGCCAGAAGGCTGCGGGCCATGGCCTTGCCCAGTTCCACGCCCCACTGGTCGAAGCTGTTGATCCCCCAGATCACGCCCTCGACGAAGGTCTTGTGCTCGTAAAGGGCCAGCAGCGCCCCGACCGCGCGGGGCGTCAGCGCATCGAGCACCAGCGTGCTGGACGGACGGTCGCCCGGGAACGCCTTATGCGGGGCCAGACGGTCGGCTTCTTCCGCTTCGACGCCCAGTTCCAGCATTTCCGCGCGCGCCTGATCCGCCGTCTTGCCCACCATGAGCGCGCGCGCCTGCGCCAGGGCGTTGGACCACAGCGGCGCCTCCGAAGCGCCCGCTCCGGTCGTGTCGCGCACCACGACGAACTCGGCGGGCACCACCTGCGGCCCTTGGTGCAGCTGCTGGAAGAAGGCGTGCTGGCCGTTGGTGCCGGGTTCGCCGAAAACGATCGGTCCCGAAGCGGCGACCGGCGCGCCGGCCAGCGTTACGCCCTTGCCGTTCGATTCCATCTCCAGCTGCTGCAGGAAGGCCGGCAGGCGGCGCAGCCCGTGGGCATAGGGGGCGACGGTGCGGGCCGTCCGGTCCAGCCCCGCGACGTTGAAGATCTGGGCCAGCGCCAGCAGGACGGGCGCATTGCCCTCCAGCGGCGCGGTGCGGAAGTGGGCGTCCATCTCCGCGGCGCCCTCGAGCATCTCGGAGAAGACGTCCCAGCCCAGGCCGACGGCGCAAGACAGGCCGACCGCCGACCACAGCGAATAGCGACCGCCCACCCAGTCGCGGAAGGCGAAGGTGCGGCCGCAACCGAACGCCTCGGCCCGCTCCGGCGCCGCGGTGACGCCGACGATGTGCCGGCCCAGGTGCTTGGCGGGCACGGCGGTCTTCAGCCAGTCGCGCGCCAGCTCGGCGTTGGCCAGGGTCTCCTGCGTGGTAAAGGTCTTGGACACGACCACGACCAGGGTCGCCTCCGGGTCCAGCCCGGCCAGCGCCTCGGCCATCTCGCGCGGATCGACGTTGGCGACGAAGCGCATGTCGAGGGTGGGCTCCACGGGGCGCAGGGCGTCCCATACCAGGCGGGGGCCCAGGTCCGACCCGCCGATGCCGATGTGCACGACCGCCTCGAACGGCCGCCCGCCCGTGCCGGTCTCGCGCGCGGTGCGGACGTCCTCGGCGAACTCCGCCATCGCCTCGCGCACGGCCTCGACCTCGTGCGAGACCGGTTCGCCCAGCGCCGTGAAGGTCGCGCCGTCGGGGGCGCGCAGGGCGGGGTGCAGGACCGCGCGGCCTTCGGTGGGATTGACCACCTCCCCGCCGAACAGGGCGCCACGACGCTCCTCGACCCCGGCGGCGCGGGCCAGATCCAGCGCCGCGGCCAGGCCCGCCTGGGACCACGGCTGTTTCGACAGGTCCAGCGCCAGGCCCGCCGCCTCCAGAGTCATCCACTCCAGCCGGTCGGGCTCGCGGCCGAACCAGTCGACGATGCGGGTCTTCGCATCAGCCTCTGCGGCGCGGCGAAAGGCCTTCCAGGCCTTGTCGAGGGCAGCGGGGCGGGCGGTCGGCATCATCGGCTCCGAAGTCGGTCGTCAAGCGTCCGTTTACGGCTGGGGCGTACCCCCATTCAATGACCGATTCGCCAGTCGCGCGAGATCGGATGAACAAGGAACGCCGCCATGTCCTGCGGTCTTGCCCTCGCCGTCGCCCTGTCCCTGACCGATCCCGCCGTCGCAACGGCCGTCGCGCAGCCGGCGTGGACGCCGGGCGACCCGGTGACCGTCGCCGAAGAGCCCCTCTTCGTCGACATCGTCGCCCGCGCCGGCAAGCTGAGGATCACGGCCGAGGGCTGGGCCTCCATGGACCTGGCCGTCGTCCTGGGCGGCCCGGACTGGACGGCCTTCAAGGCCGACGCCCTTGCGCTGGCCGACCGCGACATGCAGGGGCATCTGGCGCTGAAGGACCGCGGCGTCGACGGCGACCTGAAATGCATCCTGCGCGGCATTTCGGAGGACATCCCCGTCCGCCTGACCGCCTTCGAGAACGCCTCCAGCCCGGAAGAGCGCGCTTCCGCGCTTTCCGAATTGGTGCACCTGTTCGACGACAACGTGGCCGTGATCACCGCCCCGCCGCAGCCGGAGGTCTAGGCCTCGGCCTCGACCGTCTCCGGATACTTGATCGAGCAGCCGTAGGGCTGGGCGAAGGGCGTCGCCACGGGGCGGCCGGCCTCGAGATCCGTCAGGGCCGCGCGGACGAAGTTGTTGGCGCCTTCCAGATCCTCGACCTTGTTGGTCGGCCGGTCGTCGATGCCGCCGACGAAGACGACGCGGCCCTCGGGGTCGATGATCCGCATGTCGGGCGTGGTCCTGGCGTCGTACAGCTTGCCGACCTGACCCGTCGGATCCATCAGCAGGTGGGTCCAGGCGCCGTCGTGCCGGTTCCGGTAGCCGCGCGAGGCCTCGCCTTCGACGTAGCCTTGGGTCCCGGGCGCCGAGGAGATGATCGTCAGCCAGACGATCCCGTCGGCGGTCGCCTCTCGCTGCAGCGCCTGCATGGCCCCGGCCGAATAGTGCTTCTGCACGTAGGGGCAGCCCTCGTTGGTCCACTCGATGACGATGGTTTTGCCGCGGAAGTCGGCCAGACTGCGCCGGACGCCGTCGGAATCGACCAGGGTGAAGGCCGGCGCCGCGGGCAGGGCGGCGGTGGACGCGGCGGCGGTTTCCGTCTTCGTTTCGGGCGTCTCCGACGCGGGCGAGCAGGCGGCGAGGGCCAGGACGGCGGCGCAGGCGAGGGTCACGCGGATCATGGGACGTCTCCTTCGGTTCAGCGGGCGGAAATCTCCTGAAGGGCACGCACGATCGTGCCCTCGGTCAGCAGTTGCGGCAGGATGCGGGGCTCGCCGCCCCCCGCCGGGTAGAGCAGATACAGCGGCACGCCCGAGCGGCCGTGGCGGGCCAGTTCGGCGGCGATGACGTCGTCGCGCCGCGTCCAGTCGCCGACCAGATAGACGGCGTTCGCCGCCTCCAGCGCGTGCGCCACGCGCCCGGACGACAGGGCGGCGCGCTCGTTGATCTTGCACGTCACGCACCAGTCGGCGGTGAAGTTGACCAGCACGGGTCGGCCCTCGGCCTGTGCGGCGGCGACGGCTTCGGCCGACCAGGGCGAGGACGGCAGGGTCGTCGTGCCGGCGGGGACCGCCCCGGAAGTCGGCGCGGGCAGCATCGTCGCCGTTCCCGCCAGCGCGAGGCCTGCCAGCAGGGCCAGCGCCGCCGCGGCGGCGCTGAACACCGCCGGTCGGCTCTCCGCCCGTGCCGTCTGGTTCAGACCCGCCAGCCACAGGCCGAAGGCCACCAGAAGCGAGGCGGCGAACAGCAGGGCCAAGGCTTCGGCGCCCGCCTGCCGGCTGAACACCCAGGCCAGCCACAGGGCCGTGCCGTACATCGGAAAGGCCAGCACCCCCTTCAGCCGGTCCATCCACGGCCCGGGCGGGGGCAACCGCCGCAGCACGGCCGGGCTGAAGCTGACGGCGACGTAGGGCAGGGCCAGGCCCAGGCCCAACATGGCGAAGACGAGCAGGGCGACAGGCCACGGCATGACGAGCGCGGCCCCCAGCGCCAGCGCCATGAAGGGCGCGGTGCACGGGGCGGCGACCACGACGGCCAGCACGCCGGTGAAGAAGGCCCCGACCCCGCCCGGCAGGCGCGAAAGCGGACCCGATCCGGCCGCCGCCTGCAGCCCCGCGCCGACGTGATAGACGCCCGACAGGTTCAGTCCGACGGCCAGCATCAGCAGGGTCAGCCCGGCCATCACCCCCGGCGACTGGAGCTGGAAACCCCAGCCGACCGCCTGCCCCGCCGCCCGCAGCGCCAGCAGGGCGCCGCCCAGCGCGACGAAGGCGACCAGCACCCCGGCGAGGAAGGCCAGGCCGTCGCGCCGTGCGCGCGCGGCGTCGTGCGCCGTGGCCGCCAGCGACGCCGCCTTCATCGCCAGGATGGGGAAGACGCAGGGCATCAGGTTCAGGATCAGCCCGCCGATCAGCGCCAGCCCCAGCGCCGCCAGCACGCCGACGGCCGCGCCGGCGGTCGCCTCCGCCTCAGGCGTCAGGGCGCCTCCGCCCGACGTGCCGGGCAGGGCGTCGCCCGGTTCGGCGACGACTTCGAACGCGCCCCTGTCCGTGTCCAGCACGCCGGCCAATGGGCGCGCGGCCGGATCGAAGCCCCGGCCCGCGGTCAGCGTCAGCGCCAGGCCGTCGGGTCCGCGCGTCCCGGTCTGGGCGGCCGCATGGTCCAGCACCCCGCCCTCGAAGGGGAAGAAATAAGCCCGGGTCACGCCCTCGATCTCCGACCCTGTCGCGGTCAACAGGGGCCGGCCGTCCTCGCCGACGGTGACGCGCGCCGCGATCGGCGCCGGCCTGGGGCTGGTCTCCAGCACCTGCCGGATGGGCCCGGCGTGGACCGTGTCGGTCGCCGCGCCCGCAGAGACGGGCAGGGCCAGCGACAACTCCAGTTCGTCGGGCACGCACATTTCCGCGCTGCAGACCAGGAAGAGGGCCGTGACGGTGAACGTCCGCCGCGATCCGGGCGCGGCGTCCGCGGGAACCTGCACCGGCACGGGCAGGTAAACCACGCCGGAATAGCCGTAGTTCATCAGCGGCCCCAGCCGCTGCCGCTCCGGCAAGGGCCAGACGATGTCGCCGGCGGCGAAACCTGTCGGCAGCCGCCAGTCCAGCGTGGTCGCGCCGCCGGAATCTCCGGGGTTGCGCCAATAGGTATGCCAACCGGGCTCGATGTCCTGCCGCACCGCCAGCATCAGGGTCGAGCCGGGCGTGGCCCAGGCCGACATCGACACCAGTTCTGCTTCGATCCGCTCGGTCGTGCGGGGCTGGGCTGCGGCCAGCGCAGGCCACAGCAAGAAGGCCAGGATCAGGGCGGACAGACGACGCAAGCGGACCTCCGGGCGAGGCCTGCTTTCCTACAGAGCCGGGACGCGCGCTCCAAGCGCGGCGTCGCCGCAGCGTCGCGCCTCAGCGCGGGCGCGCCTCGATGAAGACCTGGGTGCGGCGACGCAAAGGTTCCATCGTGCCGTCGGCCGTCACCGCGCCCGCGTCGCCGGCGGCGTCAACTTGGAAAGCCGGCGTCGGCCATCCCTTCCGTTCGAACTCGGCCGCCACCGACTGGGCCCGCCGCTGCGACAGGGTCAGGTTCGCCTCGGGCGTGCCCGTCGCGGAAGCCAGGCCGATCACGGTCACCTGTGCGATGTCGCAGCCGCCCATCTGATCGGCCACGAGGTCGATCGCCTGCCGCGCCGCCGGGGTCAGGCCGGCAGCGGCCTCCTGGAAATAGACCTCGAACGACCGCGCGGTGCAGACGGACGGCTCCGCCACCAGCTGATCGCGCGTCAGCGGTCCTCCGGCGCAGGCCGCGAGGGTCAGCGCGGCGGTGAGGCCGAGGATGGGCGAAAGGCGCGATGCGGTCATGACGTCCACCTGATGTCTTTCCGGCGTAACGCCGCTCCACCCCGCCCGGTTGCGGTGAAGCGTCACCATAAACGAAAACGCCCGCCGTCCGAAGACGACGGGCGCATTTGAATCGGGTCGCCGCCGATCAGCGGTAACGACGGCCGTCCGGATAGTAGCAGTCGCCTTCCGGATAGCAGTAGATGCCGCGCGCCTGGTCATAGCGCTGATTGGCGCGGTCCTGCTGCGACCCGCGGATGGCGCCCGCTGCGCCGCCGACGACGGCGCCGATGGCCGCGCCGCGACCGGCGTTGCCGTCGCCGACGTTGTTGCCGATGATCGCACCGGCGACCGCGCCGACGCCGGCGCCGATGGCGCCCTGACGTACGGTTTCATTCGTGCCGTATCCGTCGCTGGCGCACGCGGCGGTCAGCAGGCCGGCGCCGGCGATGGCGATGAGAGCCTTTTTCATGGTGTTCCGTCCTCTGGAGAATCTCTGGTTTCGCCCCGGGGGTGAGAACGCTGGACCTGCGGGCGGGTTCCGCGATTAGGCTTGGCCGTAGGGGCCGGCTATAAGGTTAACGTCCGGAGTGGGACGGGGCCATGGCCCGTTCGTTGGTGGGGGTTGAGTGGATGATGCGTTTTTCTGAGATCATGCGGATGGCCGACGACGGCGGATCCGGACCGGTGTGGGCGTCGAAGCGTCGGCGAGGCGGCAATCCTTTGGTCGGGTTTCTGGTCGGCTTGCTGGCGCTGTTCGGCGCGGTGACGCTGGGCCTGTCGATCATGGACCGTTCGGTCGCCGAGGCCGGCGCCCGTATGGACGGCTGGATCGCCACGGGCTGGAACGCCGTGACCGGCAAGACCGAAGAGGCCGTCGACGCCGTTCCGGTCGCCGCCGACAAGGTCGCCGACGAGGCCGGCAAGGCCGCCGAGAAGACGGGCGACGCCCTGGAAGCCGGCGCGGCCAAAACCGCCGAGGAACTGCGCAAGGCCGACTGATCCTCGCGGGAACGGGGCCGCGCGCGGCACGTTTCGGCGAGCATGAGCGAAACCTTTGCCGTTGACGACGCGCCCGATCCCGCCGAGGCGCGCAGCCTGACGCCGCACGTTGCGTTGGGCCGCGTGCGCATGATCGTCAATCCGGCCTCGGGCAGCGTCGAGCTCGGCGCCGCAGAGGCCGCTCGCGCCATGCTGGCGGAGTACGACCTGCCGGACGTGGAGGTCGTCGAGTTGGCCCCCGGCGCCTTCGCCGAGGGGATCGCCCAGGCTGTGGACGCACGCCCGGACCTCCTGATCATCCTGGCCGGCGACGGCACGGCCGGCACGATCGCCTCGTCTCTGGGAGATGACGGCCCGCTGATCGCCACTCTGCCGGGCGGCACCATGAACATGCTGCCCAAGGCCCTGTATGGCACCACCGATTGGCGCAAGGCCCTGCGCGAGACTCTGGAGCAGGGCGAGGTGCGTCATGTCTCGGGCGGAGAGGTGGAGGGCCGCGCCTTCTTCTGCGCCGCCATCTTCGGCTCTCCGGCTCTGTGGGCGCCGGCGCGGGAGGCGATGCGCGAGGGGGATTGGCGGCTGGCTTGGCTGCACGGACGCCGCGCCCTGCGCCGGGCCTTCGGCGGCCGCTTGCGGTATCAGTTCGACGGCGGGCCGACGCGACGGGCCCAGGCGATCGCTCTGATCACCCCCCTGATCTCCAAGGTCATGGACGTCGACCGGGGACTGGAGGCCGCCGCGATGAGCCCGGAGGGCGCCGCCGACGCCTTCCGCCTGGCCGCGCACGCCCTGTTCGACGACTGGCGGCACGATCCGGCGGTGACGACCCAGACGGTACGAAAGGTCGTGATGAAGGCGCGCTCACGCATTCCGGCGGTCGTGGACGGCGAGCCGATGCGGCTGGACGCCGAAGCCCTGGCCACCTTCCGTCCGCGCGCCTTCAAGGCATTGGCCCCGCGTCTCGATCCACCGGGAATGGAGGCGTGAGCGGTCGCCTGATCCAGGTGTCCGACGTGCATTTCGGACGCGAGAACGCCGCCGCCGCCGAGGCGGCTCTGGAGTTGACGCACGTTCTCAAGCCCGACCTGACGCTGGTGACCGGGGACGTGACCCAGTCGGGGCAGCCGGAAGAGTTTCAGACGGCGGCCCGATGGATCGACCGTCTGGCAAATCCGACCTTCGTCGTCGTGGGCAATCACGACGTGCCCTATTTCAACGTGTGGCACCGGCTGTTCTCTCCGTGGAAGGCGTTCGAGACGACGATCGGCCACCCGGCCCACGACCATCAGTGGGTCGGCGAGCGGGTCATGGTGCGCGGGGTCACCACCGCGCGGGGCTGGCAGGCGCGGCTGAATTGGTCGAAGGGCGTGATCGATCTGGACCAGACGCGTCGGGCCGCCGAGGCCCTGCGCGCCGCGCCCTCCGGCGTGCTGCGGGTTCTGGCCTGCCACCATCCGTTGATCGAGATGATCGGCACGCCCGTGACCGGCGACGTCCGGCGGGGCGACGCCGCGGCGATGATCTTCGCGGAGGCCGGCGTGGACCTGATCCTGACGGGCCACGTCCACGTGCCGTTCGCCACGCCGATTCCGCTGGCGGACCAGTGTTCCTATGCCGTGGGATGCGGGACGCTGTCAGATCGTGAGAGGGGAGCGCCGGCCAGCTTCAACCGCATCGATTGGGACGACCGCGAGATCGTGGTGACCGTGATGGCGTGGACCGGCGACCGGTTCGACGAAAGCCAGGTCTGGCGGCTGCCGCGCCGGCGCGCCGCCGCTTGAGACGGGTCAACGGCGACGGCCGTGCGGCTTTTCGGTGAAGGCCGCGGCGACCATGGTGGCCAGCGCCGGGTTGCGCAGGAAAATCCAGCCCCCGGCCAGAGCCGCGACCGTTCCCAGGATCGGACGCTGGCGGAACAGCGCGTAGGCCCGGCCGCCCAGGCTCTCCGGCTCCTCTATCTCTTCCTCGTCGGCGTCGGGCGCGCCGAGAAAGACGGCCGCGATCACCGCCGCAGCAATGGCGAACAGCAGCATGGTGATGGCCGCGGCCGCCAGCGGCACGACCACCAGCGCCAGCGCGAAATAGATCGTCGCGCCAAGAGCGACGACCGCCACGAAGGCGGAAGCGGCGGCCGCGGCGCCCGCGACCGCCTTCTTGATCAGGCCTCGACCGATCATCAGCGCCGACGGCCGGCCAGCAGCATGCCGATCAGGACGCCGACGCCCAGCGCGATGGCGGTGGACTGGACCGGCCGCTCCTGCACCCGCTCGATAACGTAGCGCTGGGCCTCGTCGAAGCGCTCGGCGGCGTCGTCATAGACTTCGCGGCCACGCACGCGGGCCTGCTCGTAATAGGCCTGGGCCTGGACGCGGGCCTGCTCGGCCTTTTCGCGGACCAGGGCGTCGGCTTCCGCCGCCTTGGCTCGAAGGCGGGCCTCGGTTTCGGCGGCCTTGGCGCGCAGGCGCGCGGCCTCCTCGCGGCCGGCGATCTTCACGTCCTCCTTGAGGGTCTTCAGATCGTTTTTGACGTCTTCCCGAGCCTTGGTCGTGGCCATGTGATGCGCTCCGCTGTTCAAGCTTGACGGTTTAGATAGGGAACCCCGCCTGTCAACGCCATCTGGTGGGCGGAGTTCCCGCAGTGCGGCATGGCGGCGGCGCCGCGACCTGCTATTCAGATCTCATGACAGCCTGGATCCTGCCGCCCGCACTGACGCCGTCCCTGCCGGTCGTGGGGTCGGCCGCGCGCTTTCCCGTGCGCCGCATCCTGTGCGTCGGCCAGAACTACGCCGCCCATGCGCGCGAGATGGGGGCCGAACGGGCCGAGCCCTTCTTCTTCTCCAAGCCGGCCGACGCACTGGTCGCCGACGGCGCGGATCCCGTCTATCCGACGGCGACGGCGGACCTGCATCACGAGGTGGAACTGGTCTGCGCGGTCGGTCCTGACGGCATTCTGGGTTGGGCGATCGGTTGCGACCTGACGCGGCGCGACCTGCAGGCGGCGGCGAAGAAGGCGGGCCGGCCGTGGGATGCGGCCAAGGGATTCGACATGTCGGCGCCCTGCGGCGCGATCACGCTCGGGGCCGGCCCCGGCCCGGACGCCGCGATCGCCCTGTCCGTGGACGGAGAGCTCCGGCAGTCGGGTCGGATCGGGGACATGGTCTGGGCGCCCGACGAGATTCTGGCGAAGGCGCGGAAGCTGTGGGACGTGCGCCCCGGCGACCTGATCTTCACCGGCACCCCCGAGGGCGTCGGCCCGATCCTGCCCGGCCAGACGGTCGAGGCGACGATCGAGGGCCTGACTCCGCTGCGCTTCACGATGAGATCCCGATGATCCTGCACGGCTACTGGCGCTCCGGCGCCGCCTACCGCGTCCGCATCGCCCTGAACCTGAAGGGCGTCGCCTATGAGCAGAAGGGCGTGGACCTACGCACCGGGGCGCAGCGCGATCCGGCGTTCCTGAGCCGCAATCCGCAGGGGATGGTCCCGGCGCTGGAGACCGACGGTCTGGTGCTGACCCAGAGCCCGGCCATCCTGGAGTGGCTGGAGGAGACGCGGCCGGAGCCGCCGCTGCTGCCGGTCGCCCCGGCCGACCGGGCGGCGGTGCGGGCCATGACGGCGCTGGTCGTGTGCGACGTGCACCCCCTGAACAATCTGCGGGTCCTGAAAGCGCTGCGCGAGAGCTTCGACGCGGATCAGGACGCGGTCGACGCCTGGGCCGGTCGCTGGATCGGCGCGGGTTTCGACGCCCTGGAGCGACTGGTGGAACGGCATGGCGGCGGCTTCTGCTTCGGCGCGAGGCCGACCCTGGCCGACGTGGCGCTGATCCCGCAGATGTATTCGGCCCGGCGCTTCAACGTCGATCCGGCGCGCTGGCCCGGTCTGATGCGGGTCGAGGCCGCCGCCCTGGCCCTGCCCGCCTTCGCCGAGGCTCATCCGGACCGCCAACCGGACGCCGACTGACGATCGGCAGGGTTAATCCGCCGTCAAGGTGTTGGAAAACCGGCCTTAAGTTTTCGCCGTCAGGATCGGGCGGTGACGATTCCCGCGACCCGCGCGACGCCCGCCTCCGCCCTGGCCCTGGCCGTGGTGACCGAGCCCCTGCGCGCCGCGCCGGTGGCCCCGGGCGCCCGGGAAGAGAACCTGCGCGCCCTGCTGCAGACTGCCGCCGACGGCGGCGTTCGGGCCGTCGTCAGCCGGCCGGACGGGGACGAAGAACGCCTGCTGGGCCACGCCTGGCCATTCCCGTCACCCTTTGAGGTCACGGTTCGCACCGTCGCGTCCACTGAGGGGCTGGACCGGGTCGAGGCGCGCGCCCGACGCTCGCTGGAGCGGATGGGGCTGCCCCGCGCCGAGGCGCTTCTGGTGTCCTCAGCCGCCGATCTGGCGGGGTCGGAGGGACGCGCGCTGTGGGACCGCGTTCAGGGTCTAAGGGACCGCGGCTTGTTCAAAAAGGTCGGCTTCGTCGCCGAGGTCGAAGACGGACCGGGACTTCTGGCCCGCCGTCTGTCGCCCGACGTCGTGCGCCTGTCGTGCAATCTGCTGGACCAGGCCGCCTGCCGCTCGGGCGAGCTGGAAGCGCTGAACGGTCTGGGCGTGCAGGTGCAGCTGTCGTCGGTCTTCGCCAAGGGGGCCCTGTTCGGCGGCTCGGCCACGCCTGAGGCCTGGCACGGGCGTGAGTTGGAACTGTCGCGCGCGCGCCGTCGTCTGGCCGAGGCGCGGATCGATCCCATGCAGGCGGCCCTGGCCTATGGCCTGTCGCTGCCGGGCGATCCGCGGCTGGTCGTCTCGGTGGCCTCGGCGGCGGAGATGCGGGCCGTCCTGGCTGCGGTCCACGCGCCGGCCCCGAACATCGACTGGACCGAACTGGATCTGGGCCGCAGGGCGCCGGCCGCCGAAACGACCGGCGCCCGCTCGATCAGTAGCGCAGCCTGACGCCGACGAAGCCGGACCGACCCGGCTCGCCGTAGCCGAGCAGCTGTTGATAGGTCTCGTCGGCCAGGTTCTCGATCCGGGCCGTCAGCTCCACCCGATCCGTCAGACGCCAGGCGCCGTTCAGATTGGCCGTGACGAAGCCGTCGCGCTCTCCGCCCGAGTCCGGCATGTCGCCCTCGGCCCGCACCGTCAGGGCCGCGGACAGACGGTCGCCGATCCACGACAGGGTCGCGGAGCCGGCGTGTTCGGGCACGCGAAGGACGGGCGTCCCGGCGCCGACGTCTTCGGCGTCGGTCCAGGCATAGGCCAGGCTGAGGTCGAAGCCTCCGCCCAGCGCCGCGCGACCCTCCAGCTCCACGCCGTCCGTCCGCGTTTCGTCGAGGTTGACGTAGTAGAACTCGAAGCTGCCGAAATCGAAGAAGCCGTCGATCTGATCCTCGACCTCCAGCCGATAGGCGGTGACCCGTCCGTCGAACCGACCGTCGGCGGACCGCCAGCCCAGCGCGACCTCGCCGCCCCGTGCCGTCTCCGGCACCAGCGCCGGAACGATCGTGCCGGGCAGGACGAAGCAGAAGTCGCATACCGCCTGGCTGACGCTGGGCGTCTTGAACCCCGTGCCGTAGGCGCCCGACAGCGTCAGGCCGCCGCCCAGATCGTAGGCCGCCGACAGGCGTCCGGTGGTCTCGCCGCCGAAGTCGTCGGTCGAATCGTGACGCAGGCCGAGGTTCAGCGTCAGCCGGTCGGTCGCGCCCCAGCGCAGGGCCCCGAAGGCCGAGTCCACACCCAGTTCGGCGGAATAGCCGTTCAGGAAGGCCTCCGTCTCCTCGCGCTCCAGTCCGAAGGCATAGCCGACGTCGGCGCCGGCCCGGCCGTCGGCCTGCCACCGCAACAGACGACGCTCCCCCTCATAGGTCGAGGGTAAGGCGCTGTCCGTGACGCGTTCGATGTCTGAGCCCGCCGCGGTCAGCTGGTGGTCAAGTCCCAATACGTCGACGGCGCTCAGACGCACGAACCCCGAGCGATTGCGCGTGTCCGTCGTGTCGGCGCTGTCGACCGGACCGAAGGCGTCGATCTCGGCGAAGACGTCGGACTGGCGCGCCCGCGCCTCCAGCGACAGCCGGTCGGTCAGGGCGACGCGCCCGTTCAGGGCGATCGTCTCGGCCTCGACCCCGTCCGCCTCCGTCCCTGAGGCGGCGGCGGAGATGCCGTCGGTCTCGTAGCGGGAGAAGGACGCGCCGAAAGCGTGGCGGTCGGTCGAGACGCCCGCGGTCAGGCGGCCGCGCACGGTGTCGAAGGATCCGGCCTCCGCCTCCGCCTCGACGCCGTCCACCTCTCGGCTGACGACCGCGATGACGCCGCCGATGGCGTCGGAGCCCCACAGCGACGACTGCGGCCCGCTCAGCACCTCGAGGCGATCGACGGCGCCGAGGTCGAAGCCGGAGAAGTCGAAGCCGCCGGCGGGCTGTGACGGATCGCCGACCGGCACGCCGTCGACCAGCACCAGGGTCTTGTCCTGGCTGGCCCCGCGGATGCGCACGGCCGTGACCCCGCCGGGGCCGGCGCGATAGACCGACAGGCCGGGCACGTCGGCCAGCACGTCCTGGGCGAAGACGGCGCCGCGCAGGCGGACCGTCTCCGCGTCGACGACGCGGGCGCCGGGCGTGTCCTGCACGACGGCGGGCAGACGGGTGGCGGTGACGACGACGTCGTCCACGCGGGTGGTTTCCTGGGCGAACGCGCAGGCGGGCGCGGCCAGAACGGCCGCGGTGGTCAGAAGGAGTCGCTTCATGGCGACGGTCTCCTCGGCCGGAGGCGGGCGCGCCCCCCGACGGATGATGAGCGACCGATCCGCCGGACCTTTCGGTTCGGACGGCGCACGGATCGGGTCGCTTCGAAGAGACAAGCCTGTCCCCGCGCCTCCATCTGGTCCCGGATGGCGGGCGAGCGACGTCGGCGGCCAGGTCTCCTGGCTTGCGGGTCACAAGCGGTCATCCTCGCCTTCCCGGTTTCCCAGTGGCGCCGGATCCAGAGACCCGGAACGAACGACGGCCTCGCCGCCTACAGTTGCGGGCACAGCCGCGGTGTTCGACCGCGTTCCCTTAACCGCCTGCCGCGCTTGTCGCAGGGCGGCGGCGCGCGGGCAAGCGTTCAGCTCAGCTTGGCCGCCAGCTTCGACGCCCGGGACGCCAACGATTTGCGTCCGTCACGGCTTAGCCGCTGGAGGTGGGGACGAAGCCAGTCCCGCAAGTCGGCATCGGTTCGCGCCCAGACCGCCAGGGTGTCGATGGTCGTGTTGAGAACGATCCAGTCGTCGCTTTCCACCAGATTGCGGCGCAGCAGCGCCTCGGCCGCCCGGCGTTGATCCCCGTCCATGTCCGCGGCCAATCGGCCGAAAAGCTGGGCCAGCGTCCATTGCGCCGAGGCCTGATCCAGCGCGCCGACCTCGCTCAGCAGCCGGTCGATCACCGGCGCCAGCCAGTCATGGCGTTGGGCCTCCACGCGCTTCAGAGCATTGGACGCGCGCAGGCGCACCAGCGGATCGTCGCTGCCGTAACAGTCCAGCAGCTCTCCCAGCCGGGCCCGATCCGCCAGCACGGCCTCGACCACCTCGACGGTTCGACCCAGAGAATTGGGGCGTCCGCCGCTCAGCATGACGCGAAAGTCGTCCATGACCGCACCTTTGCGGCTTGAGGCGCCCACGGCAATCCGCCACGCTGGCCCGACCGCCATGAACGCCCGCCCCTCCCCAGAGCATTTCGTCGCCCCAGAGGGCTCGACGCCCGTCATGGCCCAGTTTCTGGAGGCCAAGGCGCAGCATCCCGACGCCCTGCTGTTCTTCCGCATGGGCGACTTCTACGAACTGTTCTTCGAGGACGCAGAGCGGGCGGCGGCGGCGCTGGGCCTGGCCCTGACCAAGCGCGGCAAGCACCTGGGTGAGGACATTCCGATGGCGGGCGTGCCGGCCCACGCCATGGAGGGCTATCTGGCCCGCCTAATCCGCCAGGGGTTTCGCGTCGCCGTCTGCGACCAGCTGGAGGATCCTGCCGAGGCGAAGAAGCGCGGGTCCAAGGCGGTGGTGCGGCGCGGCGTCGTGCGGATCGTCACGGCGGGCACCCTGACCGAAGACGGCCTGCTGGACGCGCGCGCGGCCAACCGGCTGGCGGCCGTGGCCATCCGGCGCGGCCGGGCGGCGGTGGCGACGGTGGAGCTGTCGGCTGGGGCGGTGGAGGTCATGGCCTGTGCGCCCGGCGACCTGGGCGCCGCGCTGGCCTCGGTGCGGCCCAGCGAGGTGCTGGCGCCCGACCGCCTGTTCTCCGACCCTTCGTTGAAGACGGCGCTGGACGGCTCAGGCGGCGTCGTCCAGGCCGTGCCGCAGGCCCAGACCGAACCTGAGGCGGCGCGGGCGCGGGTGGAGCGGCTGTACGGCGTCGCCTCGCTGGACGGCTTCGGCGCCTTCGAGGAGGCCGAGGTCTCGGCGCTGGGCCTGATCGCGGCCTACGTCGAGCTGACGCAGGCCGGAAAGACGCCGGCCTTGCTGCCGCCCCGCCGGCTGGGCGAGACCGGCCGGCTGGCCATCGACGCCGCCACGCGCCGCAGTCTGGAGATCGATCGGACCCAGTCGGGCGACCGGGAGGGGTCTCTGCTGGGCTGCCTGGACCGCACCGTGACGCCGGGCGGGGCGCGGGCGCTGGCCGACCGGATCGCGCGGCCGCTGTCGGATCCTCTGGAGATCAATCACCGTCTGGACGCGGTGGACTGGCTGCTGGAGCGGCGCGGACTGCGGCGGACCTTGCGCGACGGGCTGAAGGGCTCGGCCGACGTGGCGCGGGCGCTGTCGCGGCTGACGCTGGGACGGGGCGGGCCGCGCGATCTTGCGGCGATCCGCGGCGGCCTGCACTGCGCCGAGAGCCTGTCGGCCTGTTTCCTGACCGGCGGCGACGGCTTGCGGCCCCAGCCGCGCGACCTCGAGACGATCCTGGCCGACCTCGCCTTCCCGGCGGAGCTGGGCGCCCTGCTGGCCGAGCTGGACGCGGGCCTGTCGCCCGAGCCGCCGCATCTGGCGCGCGACGGCGGTCTGGTGAACCCCGGCTTCCGGCCTGAGCTGGATCAGGCGCGGTCCCTGCGAGACGACGCGAGGCGGGTCATCGCCGATCTGGAAGCCCGCGCCTCGGCCGAGGCGGGCATCCCCTTCAAGGTCCGGCACAACGCCGTGCTGGGCTATTTCCTCGAGACGACCGCGCAGAAGGCCGAACCCCTGCTCAGGCGCGGCCCGGACAGCCCCTTCATCCATCGCCAGACGCTGGCCAATCAGGTGCGGTTCACGACGGTGGAGCTGTCGGACCTCGATGCCCGCATCGCCCAGGCCGGGCATCGGGCGCTGGCCATCGAGGTCGAGACCTTTGAGGGCTGGCGGGCCGCCTGCGCCGCTGCCGCCGCGCCGCTGCAGGCGGTGGCGGAGGCCCTGGCCGCGCTGGACGCCGCCTGCGCCCTGGCCGAATGGGCCGAGGAGGTCGGCGCGGTGCGGCCCGTCGTGGACGGCTCGACCTGCTTCTGCGTGGAGGCCGGGCGGCATCCGGTGGTCGAGGCGGCGGTGCGCCGCGCGGGCGACCCCTACACGCCCAACGACTGCCTGCTGGACGGCGAGGCTTCCGCCGGGCCGCGCATGGCCCTGGTCACCGGGCCGAACATGGCCGGCAAGTCGACCTTCCTGCGCCAGAACGCGCTGCTGGTGATCCTGGCCCAGGCCGGCGCCTTCGTGCCGGCGCGGTCGATGCGCCTGGGCGTCGTCGATCGCCTGTTCAGCCGGGTCGGTTCGGGCGACGACCTGGCGCGGGGTCGATCCACCTTCATGACCGAGATGGTCGAGACGGCGGCGATCCTGAGTCAGGCGGGCGAACGCAGCTTCGTCGTGCTGGACGAGATCGGGCGGGGAACCGCGACCTATGACGGCCTGGCCATCGCCTGGGCGGTGACGGAGGCCCTGCACGACCGGGCCCGCAGCCGCACCCTGTTCGCCACCCACTATCACGAGCTGGCGGCGCTGGAGGACCGGCTGGGCGGGCTGGCCAACCTGTCCATGCGGGTGCGCGAGTGGGAGGGCGAGCTGGTGTTCCTGCACGAGGCGGCGGCGGGGGCGGCGGACCGCAGCTATGGCGTCCAGGTGGCGCGGCTGGCCGGGGTTCCGCCCCAGGTCGTGGCCCGGGCGCAGTCCGTTCTGGAGACGCTGGAGGGCCGCGGCCAGTCCGCCGGGCGGCTGGCGGACCTGCCCCTGTTCGCTTCGGTCGCCGAGCCTGCGGCGCCCGCGCCGGGTCCCTCTCCGCTGGATCGCGCGCTGGCCGAGATCGAGCCGGACGACCTGACGCCGCGCGAGGCGCTGGAGGCGCTCTACCGGCTCAAGTTCCTGCGGGACTGACGACGGCCGGCGTGGCGAAGTTCAGGACGCAGACGGTCCGCCAGACCGGATGCGGGCCGCAGGCGGCGCCCACCAGCCGGTAGTTCGGGCTGAACAGGATCGTGCGGTGACCCCGATCCGGCACACCGTCGTCGACGATCAACTGCATGATCGCCTGTTCTGGCGTCGGGCCATAGGCGATCGCCTCCGCGGTCCCCCGCCAGCGGCCGTGGCGGCGCATCCGCTCGTGCGGCGTGGAGCCGTCGGTGCCCGCATGGCCGACGCGGCCCGTGCGCCCTTGCTCCGCCGCATGATCGGCCGCCGCCCGGTCCAGCGGCGTCGAACGGGCGAGAGGCGGAAGGGCGGGCTGGGACTCCAGAAACCGGATCGCCTCGTCCACCGCCGCCACGCCTTCCTGGGTCACGACCGCGATCTCGCCCGTCCGCTGGAACCGATTGCCGGTGAACAGGTCGCGAAAGGCGCGCACCTGCTCCGCATAGGCGCGAGGATCGGTCCGTGCGGCGTTCAGCTCGGCCAGCATGGCGTCCACGCCGGTCGGGGCCTGCGCCGGAGCGGTTCCGAGAAGCAAGAGACAGAACGGGCCCAGAAGCATTCGGAGGATCGCGCTCATGCCGCGACCATGCCTCGCCCATAGGCGGCGCGCCAGCGGGCGGGCTATATCCACCCCATGAGGGACCCTCGCCCCGCATCGCTGACGTCTGACCTGCTTCAGGAAGACGCCTGGGCCGCGGCCGCCCTTGCTGCGGACCCGCGGGCGGCGGTCGGGCCGCTGGTGGCCGCCCTGCTGTCGTCGGGTCGGGACCGGGCGACGCGGCGGCTCGAGGCCGGCGCCGGCGGCGTGGACACGGCGCGGCTCTATGCCCAGGCCGCCGACGCGGCCGTGGCGGCGCTGTGGGACTTCGCCTCCGGGCGCCTGTTCCCCGCCGCCAATCCGACCCAGGCCGAGCGGCTGTCGCTGCTGGCCGTCGGCGGCTACGGGCGCGGCGTCCTGGCGCCGCACTCGGACCTCGACCTGCTGTTCCTGCGGCCGTGGAAGACCACGCCGCGCGCCGAACAGGTGACGGAGTTCGTGCTCTACGTCCTTTGGGATCTGGGGCTGAAGGTCGGCGCCTCGGCCCGATCGGTGGACGAGTGTCTGAAGCTGTCGCGCAGCGACATGACGATCCGCACGGCCCTGCTGGAGGCGCGGCCTCTGGCGGGGGACGCGGCGCTGTCGGCGGAAATGATCGAGAAATTCCGCGCCTTCGTGCGCAAGGCCGACCCGCGGCCCTTCATCGCCGCCAAGTTGGAGGAGCGCGACGCCCGCCACGAGAAGGCGGGGGCGGTCCGCAACCGGGTCGAGCCCAACGTCAAGGACGGCAAGGGGGGGCTGCGCGATTTGAACGCCCTGTTCTGGATCGCGCGGGGCCTTTCGCCCGACAGCCCGGACGGCGAGGCGACGCTGAACGAGATCCTGACGGCCCGCGAGCGCCGCCTGTTCGCCGAGGCGGCCGACTTCCTGTGGCGGGTGCGGCATCACATGCATCTGACGGCAGGCCGAGCGGTGGAGGCGCTGACGTTCGACCTGCAGCCAGAGGTGGCGCGCCGCATGGGCTGGCGGGGGCGAGGCGACGAGCCGGCGGTGGAGCGGTTCATGCGCCGCTACTTCCTCGTCGCCGGCGACGTCGGGGCCCTGACCCGGGCCTTCGCCGCCCAGCTGGAGGCGCGCGGGCAAAAGGCGACGCTCAGCCTGTCGCGCCTGTTCCCGCCCCGGCTCAGAAAACTGGCGACCGAGGGGTTCGTCGTCGTCGGCGGCCGGCTGTCGGTCACCGGGCCGGAGGTGTTCGCCGCGGACCCGGTCAAGCTGCTGGACCTGTTCCGGGTCATGGACGCCGAGGATCTGGACCTGCACCCCGACGCCTTCGCCGCCGTGTCGCGCTCGCTCAATCTGGTGACGCCGCAGCTGCGACGCGACACGCGGGCCGCCCGCGCCTTTCTGGACGTGCTCGCTTGGGGGCAGCGCCCCTATCGCGTGCTCAGCGTGATGAACGCCGTCGGCCTGCTGGGCCGGTTCCTGCCCGAGTGGGGCCGGATCGTCGGTCAAACGCAGTTCAACATGTACCACGCCTACACCGTCGACGAGCACACGCTGCAGGCGGTGGGGGTCATCAACGACGTCCAGCGCGGCAAGTTGAAGGACGACCACCCGCTGGCCAGCGAGATCGTGCATCGCATCGTCGACTTCGAGGCGCTGATGCTGGGCATGCTGCTGCACGACGTCGGCAAGGGCGGCGATCGCGGCCAGCTGGAGGACGGCGCCATCGCCGCGCGGCGCGCCTGCCAGAGGCTGGGCGTCGATCCGCGCCGCACGGAGCTGGTGTGCTGGCTGGTGGCCAGTCACCTGATCCTGTCCGACGTGGCCCAGAAGCGCGACGTGTCGGACCCCGCCACCGTGCGCGCCTTCGCCGAGCGCGTCGGCGATCCGGAGCGGCTGCGGATGCTGCTGGTGCTGACGGTCGCCGACGTGCGGGCGGTGGGCCCGGGCGTCTTCAACAGCTGGAAGGGCGGGTTGATGCGCGATCTGTTCCGGCGCGTCGACGCCCTGTTCCGGGGCGAGGACGCCGACGAGGTCGATCCGGCCGCAGGCTTCGAGGCCCTGCTCGACAGGGCGCGGGACGAAACCGTCGCCGCCGACGCCCTGGTGGACTGGGACCAACCGAAGATCGGCGGTCGGGCGACCACGCGCGTGGCCGTCGCCGCGCCGGACCGGCCTCGCCTGTTCGCCGACCTGGCCGCCGCCTTGGCGGCCGAGGGAGCGGACGTCGTCGGCGCCCGCATCGGCTCCGTCGGCGACGGGCTGACGCTGGACGTGTTCGAGGTCCAGGACGGCGCGGCGCGCCCGTACGGTCAGGACGAGCCTCGGCGTCTGGCGCGACTGCTGGAGAGGTTGGCCGACGCGGCGCGAACCCCGATCGTCCGCCCCGCCACTCCCGCGCCCGCCGCGCCGAACCCCAGGCGGGCGGCCTTCGACGTACGGCCGGTGGTCATGGTCGACCTCGAGACGGTCGACGACGCGGCGGTGGTGGAGGTGTCGGGGCCCGACCGGCCGGGGCTGCTGGCCGCGCTGGCGGCGGCGCTGGCGGACGGCGGCTGGCAGATCCGCTCGGCCCATGTGGCCAACTTCGGCGAGCGCGCGGTGGACGCCTTCTATCTGACCGACCGCGACGGCTCCAAGCCGCGCCCGGGCAAGCGACTGGACGCCCTGCGCGGCGCGCTGGCCGCCGTGCTGGAGGCCGCGCCGCCGCCGCTGCCCGACGGTCGCCGCATCACGCCCGTGCGCGCGTCGACGCGCGACGTGTCGGACCTGTCGCGCGGGGCCGTTCCGTCGCGGCGCAAAGCGGGATAAGCGGGGTCGAACCTCGACCACGGGACGCCCGGACCTTGACCTTCACGCCTGAGCCGCCGTCCGGTCCGACCGACGCCGAACCGCCGACGGCTCCGGCCGGGTCCGTGGCGAAGGGCGGCGGCATGCTGCGCTCCTCCGCTATCTTTTCGGGCCTGACGCTGGTCAGCCGCGTCGTCGGTTTCGCGCGGGACGTGGTGATCACGGCGGCGCTCGGGGCGGCTTCCGGTCCGGCGGGGGACGCCTACAACACGGCCCTCAGCTTCCCGAACCTGTTCCGCCGCATCTTCGCCGAGGGGGCGTTCGCCGCCGCCTTCGTGCCGGCCTACACCCGCACATTGAAGACCGAGGGGCCGGTCGAGGCCGACCGCGTGGCGACCCAGGCCCTGGCGGCCGTCGCCTTCGCCACCGTCCTGCTGACGGTGGCGGCCCAGCTGGCCATGCCCTGGCTGATGCGGGGCATCAACGTCGGCTTTCTGGACGATCCGGCCCGGTTCAAGCTGGCGGTGGTCCTGACCCAGATCACCATGCCGTACCTGCCCTGCATGGCGATCGCGGCCCTGCTGTCGGGCGTGCTGAACGCGCGCGGGCGGTTCATCGTCTCGGGCGCCTATCCCATCCTGCTGAACCTGATCATGCTGATCGCCGTCATTCCGGCCCAGGGCGGCCAGATCGGCGCGGCCTACGCCGCCAGCTGGGCCGTTCTGGTCGCGGGCGTCAGCCAGGCGGGCCTGTGCTGGTGGGGCGCGCGCAAGGCGGGGGCGGACGTGCGGCTGGCCCTGCCGCGGCTGACGCCGCCGGTGAAGGCCATCATCATCACGGCCATCCCGGCCGCCATCGGCAATTCGGCGACCCAGATCAACGTCTTCATCTCCGGCAACCTGGCCAGTTTCGTGGACGGCGGCCGCACCTGGCTGGCGACGGCGGACAGGCTTTATCAGCTCCCTCTGGGACTGGTCGGCGTCGCCATCGGCATCGCCCTTCTGCCGCGCCTGTCCGCCGCCGTGGCGACCAAGGACCATGCCCAGGAACAGGCTGCGATGGACGAGGCGGTGATCCTGTCCATGGCGCTGACGCTGCCGGCGGCGGCGGCACTCATGGCCATGCCCTACTTCCTGATCGATGGCCTCTTCACGCGTGGCGAATTCCTGGCTCTGGACGCACGCGCCACGTCCGCGGCCCTGTTTCAGTTCGGCTGGGGCGTGCCGGCCTTCGTCCTGATCCGCATCCTGTCTCCGGGCTTCTTCGCGCGCGGCGACACGCGTACGCCGATGACCTTCGCCTTGGTCTCCGTGGCGGTGAACGCGGCGCTGGCCCTGGCGCTGTTCTATGGCGGCATGGGCGTGCCGGGCATCGCCGCCGCCGTGTCGGGCGCGGCTTGGGCTAATGCAGGGCTTCTGGCTCTGACGCTCTGGCGCACCGGCCACTGGCGGCCCGGTCCCGGCGTGCTCGGGCGGCTGGCGCGGATCGGTCTGGCGGCGCTGGGTCTGGCGGCGGCCGTATGGGCCGTCCAGTCCGTTCGGCCCCAGATCGAGGCGGTCGTCGGGGCCAAGGAGATCGCCCTGGTCGCGGCCACCGCCGCCGGCGGGCTGGCCTACGTCGTGCTCGCCTTCCTGACGCGCGCGATCACCCCGGCCGAGGTGCGCCAGCTGGTGCGGCGTCGCTAGACTTGCGGCTCCGTTCCCGCTGAGGCAAAGCCCGGCCATGTCCGAGACCGCGTCCCCGCCCGCTTCCGCCTACGTCGGCCCCCGCCGCATCCTGTCGGGCATTCAGGCGTCCGGCGCCCTGCATCTGGGCAACTACCTCGGCGCGCTGAAGCGGTTCACCCAGCTGCAGGACCAGGGCGCGCCCTGCTTCCTGTTCGTGGCCGACCTGCACGCCGTCACCGTGTGGCAGGATCCGAAGCTGCTGGCGGCCCAGACGCGCGAGATCGCGGCGGCCTATCTGGCCTCGGGGCTGGACCCCGCGCGCTCGGTCATCTTCCCGCAGTCGGCGGTCCGCGCCCATTCCGAACTGGCCTGGATCTTCAACTGCGTCGCCCGCCTCGGCTGGCTGGACCGCATGACCCAGTTCAAGGAGAAGTCCGGCAAGCACAAGGAGCGGTCCTCGGTCGGCCTCTACACCTATCCGGTGCTGCAGGCGGCCGACATCCTGCTCTACAAGGCCACCGAGGTGCCGACCGGCGAGGACCAGAAGCAGCATCTGGAACTGACCCGCGACATCGCCGCCAAGTTCAACGGCGACTTCGAGGTTCCGGGCTTCTTCCCCCTGCCCGAACCCCTGACCCAGGGGCCGGCGCCGCGCGTCATGAGCCTGCGCGACGGCACGGCCAAGATGTCGAAGTCCGATCCGTCCGACGCCAGCCGCATCAACCTGACCGACGACGCCGACGTCATCGCCGGCAAGATCCGCAAGTCAAAGACGGACATGGGCGTCATGCCCGAGCCTGGCGAAAGCCTGGACGACCGGCCCGAGGTTCGCAACCTGCTGACCATCTACGCCGCCCTTTCGGACCGCAGCCGAGACGATGTGATCGCCGAGTTCGCCGGTCAGGGCTTCGGCGCCTTCAAGCCGAAGCTGGCAGATCTGGCCGTCGAAAGCCTGGCCCCGGTCACCGCCGAGATGCGCCGCCTGATGGCCGACCCGGCCGAGATCGACCGCGTGCTCAAGGACGGAGCCTCCCGCGCCGCGGCCGTCGCCGACGCCACGGTCGCCGAGGTCAAGGACGTCGTCGGGTTCTGGAAGGGCTGATCGCGACCTTCGGACGTCCGTGTCCGGCTCTCGGCTGACGTGACCCGACGGCAGGGCTATATCCCGGCCATGCATCCCCTCGATCGGCCGATCTGGAGCGCCCTGACCACACGCCAGGCGCATCTCGCCGTCGGCGACGGCGGGGCGTTGAGGTTCGATGCGGAGCACGCCCTGTTCGCCGCCGGCGCCGACGTCGGCCCTGATGCGGCGCCGGCGCTGGGACGGCTCGTTCCCGATGCCGGGACGATCGGGCTGGTGGAGGCCGCGCCGGTGGCCTTGCCCGTGGGCGCCCGCGCGGTCGTCCAGCCCGCCTGCGTGCAGATGGTTCTCGACGCCCTGACGCCGTCGCGCGGCCCGGAACCCGCATGGATCGACCTCGTCGAGGCGGACGCGCCCGACATGCTGGCGCTGGCCACGCTGACCGAGCCCGGCCCCTTCTTCCGAAGGACCCATCTCTTGGGCGGCTTCGTCGGCGTGCGGATCGACGGGCGTCTGGCGGCCATGGCCGGGGAGCGCATGAAGCCTGAAGGCTTCACGGAGGTTTCGGGCGTCTGCGTCCATCCGGACTTTCGCGGTCGCGGCCTGGCCGGCGCCCTGATACGGATCGTCGCCGACCGCATCCTGGCGCGCGGCGAGACGCCCTTTCTGCACGCCTACGCCGGGAAGCCCGAGGCCCTGGCCCTGCACCGCTCGGTCGGCTTCGAGGTGCGCCGGCCCATGATCTTCACCCTGCTGAGCAAGATGGACGACGATGAGCGAACATGCGGCCACGGTTGAATGGGCACGGGGCGATCAGCCCTTCTCCGACGGGCGGTACTCCCGCGCCCACGACTGGCGCTTCGACGGCGGGGCCGTGGTGCGCGGATCATCCGCGCCGCCCGTGCCGGGCTCCGATCCGGCCGCCGTCGATCCGGAGGAGGCCTTGGTGGCGGCCGTCTCGGCCTGCCACATGCTGTTTTTCCTGGCCTATGCGGCCAAGGCGGGGTTCGTGGTCGACCGTTACGCCGACGCCGCCTCGGGAACCCTGGGCAAGGACGATCGGGGCCGCCTCTCCATGACGGAGATCGTCCTTCGCCCTCGCATCGACTGGGTCGGAGAGGGGCCGACGGCCGAGGCTCTGGCGGACCTCCATCATCGGGCGCACGAAAGCTGCTATCTGGCCAACTCGATCCGGGGCCACGTCAGGCTGCTCGATCCGTCGACCGGCTCCTGACGCGGTCACCCACGGGCCGCCGGTCTGAAATGTCCGCCTTGTGTCGCCCGTCCTTGTCCGGCGACCCCCGAGTGTCCTGCTTTTGTGCCCTCGAATGTGTCGGTCACGGCCCTGCGATTTTCGGCCTTCAGCCCCCGGCGGCCAGCACCGCTTCCAGCCCTTCGCGATAGCCCGGCCAGCGCGGTCGCCAGCCCAGTTCCGCCTTGGCTCGCGCGTTCGAGAGGCGTTTGGAGTCGCGATAGAAGCGACGCATCTCGTCCGACACCGACGGATCGCTCCAGTCGACTTCGGGCGGCTGCGGCAGGCCCAGACGGGCGGCGGCCCACTCGATCACCTCGTCCGCCGGACAGGGTTCGTCGTCGCACAGCGTGTAGACCCCTCCCGGCCTGGGACGTGCCATTGAGGTCAGAAATCCCCGCGCCGCATCCTCTTCATGAATCCGGTTGAACACCTGTCCCGGCTTGCGTACGCGCCGCGCCGTTCCGGTTCTCAGTCGGTCGAACGGCGAGCGGCCGGGGCCATAGAGGGCGGGCAGGCGGAAGATCTGGACGGTCAGACCCAGCCCGCGGCCCAGCTCCAGCCACTCACGCTCGGCCCGCACCCGGCGGGCGCCCTCGATCGTCGCCGCGTTCAGCGGGTCGTCCTCGAAAGCCCAGCCGCCGTCGCGGTCCCCGTAGACGCCGGTGGAGGAGACGTAGCCGATCCAGTCGGGCCAGACGTCGCCGCCCAGATGGGGCTCCAGCGCGCGCAGCCCGGGACAGCCGTCCGCATCGGGCGGCGCCGTCACCAGCAGGGCCGAACATTCGGCGACGGCACGGCCCAGAGCGTTCGCGTCCGCTGGATCGACCGCCGTCATGCCTTGGGCCGTGAGGGCGTCACGGCGCGCGGCGTCGCGCGACGTGGCTGCGGCGGCGCCGCCTGCCGCCATGATCAGACGCGCCGTCGTCCGGCCCAGCCGTCCGCCGCCGAAGACCAGCAGACGCGTCGGGCCGTCGCCCTGCCTCATCCGGCGACGCGGGCCGCGACCGGCTTCAGGGCCGGCGCCGAACTCTCGGCCAGCGCCTGTTCGCGGCGCGCGTTCCAGGCCGAGACGCAGGGAATCTTCGACATGTCGACGCGGTCCGCATAGCGGCGCGCCACGTCGGTCACCTCGTCCATCAGACCCTGCGCCAGGGTGATCGGCTTCAGGCCCAGATCGCGGAACTGATCATTGGCGACCACCAGCTCGTTCTCGTCGGCTTCGTGGCGCGGGTTGGCGACGTTCTGGACCTCCGCCCCCGTCATCCCGGCGATCATGGCGGCCAGATCGCGGACGCGGCGGCTCTCGGTCATCTGGTTCAGGATCTTGACCCGCTCGCCCGACTTCGGCGGGTGGTTCAGCGCCAGCTCGACGCACCGCACCGTATCCTGAAGGTGGATGAAGGCCCGCGTCTGCCCGCCCGACCCGTGCACCGTCAGCGGATGCCCCACCGCCGCCTGCATCAGGAAGCGGTTCAGCACGGTGCCGTAGTCGCCGTCGTAGTCGAACCGGTTGATCAGCCGCTCGTCCCGGCGCGTCTCTTCCGTCTGGGTGCCCCAGACGATGCCCTGGTGCAGGTCGGTGATCCGCAGGCCGTCGTTCTTGGCGTAGAACTGGAACAGCAGGGCGTCCTGCGTCTTGGTCATGTGATAGATGCTGCCCGGGTTCGGCGGGAACAGGATCTCCTGCTTCGTCGGCCCGAAGTCGGTGTCGACCGTGACGGTCAGATAGCCCTCTGGGATGCGCAGGCCGGCGGTGGTGTAGCCATAGACCCCCATGGTCCCCAAGTGCGCCAGATGCACGTCCCGCCTGCTCTCGACGATGGCGGCCAATAGGTGGTTGGTGGCATTTAAGTTATTGTCTACAGTATATAATTTATGCCGCGCTGACTTCATGGAATAGGGCGCGGCGCGCTGCTCGGCGAAGTGCACGACGCTGTCGGGGCGCTCCGCCCGGATCAGATCGACCAGCCCGTCGAAATCCTTGCCGATCGTCATGTCGACGAAGCCGATCTCCCGTCCCGAAATCTCCTTCCAGGCCGCGATGCGCTCGCCCATCGCGCGGATCGGCGTCAGGGACTGCACCTCAAGCTCGTCGTCGATCATGCGCCGGCTCAGATTGTCGACGATGGTCACCTCCCAGCCGCGGGCCGACAGATGCAGCGCCGTCGGCCAACCGCAGAAGCCGTCGCCGCCCAACACCAAGACCTTCATGATGGCTCCTCGATACCTGTCGGCCCTGCCTAGACCATGCGCCCCGTCGGTCAAGCCGGACCGTGGCCGGCCCTTGCGCGCGGTGCCGTCCGGGCGCACTCTCGACCGCGGAACGGGTCCGGCCGGGCCGACGTTCCGCCCAGATACGGAGACGTCCCATGACCGTCAGACTTCTCGCCGCCCTGGCCCTGATCGCCCCGCTCGCCGCCTGCGCCGGCGGCCCGGCTTCGGGCGAACGCTACGCCACCGAACTTGACGCCCTGGCCGCGGACTGCCGCGATCGCGGGGGAATCCTGTCGCCGACCGGGGGACAGACCGGCGATCCGGCCCGCGACAACGTCTGCAAGATCAACGGGCAGGCCGCCCGCGCCGGCTGAGGGACTCCGGCAAGCCCGCGCACGGCTGGCGCACCCGACACGATTCGAACGTGTGACCTTTGCCTTCGGAGGGCAACGCTCTATCCAGCTGAGCTACGGGTGCTTTCAGGCCGGCGGTCTTCCTAGGGGAAACCGGGACGGAAGGGAAGCGCGCTTCCCCCGGCGGCGACATGGCTCTAGCGTGCAGGCGAAAACGCCTTCGCGGAGTGCCCCATGCGCGTGCTGATCCTGTCGACCCTGGCCTTCGTCGCCGCGTCCTGCGCCCCTACGCCGGGCGTCCAGAGCCCGGTCGGGGAAGACCTGAACGCCCTCGCCGAGGACTACGTCCGGCTGATCCTGGACGTGGGCGAACTGGAAGAGGGTTATGTCGACGCCTACTACGGCCCGGCGGAATGGCAGGCTGAAGCCAAGGCCGAAACCGAAACCCCGGCCGAGCTGAAGACGCGGGCCGAGGATCTGACCCGGCGGTTGGAGGCGGTCGCGATTCCGGCGTCGGCGCCGGCTGAAGTGGGACGGCGCAAGGCCTATTTGCTGGCCCACGTCTCCGCCGCCCACGCCCGCCTGCGCATGATCGAGGGCGAGAAGTTCGGCTTCGCCGACGAGGCCTTCGCCCTGTTCGGTGTGCGGCCCGAGCTGCGCCCGCTGGAGAGCTTCGACCCGGTGCTGGCGCGTCTGGACGCCCTGCTGCCGGGCGCCGGCACGATCAACCAGCGCCTCGCCGCCTTCCGCGGCGGCACCGCCATTCCGCGCGACAAGCAGGAAGCCGTGATGCGGGCCGCCATCGACGAGTGCAAGGTGCGCACGCTTCAGCACATTCCGCTGCCGGCCAATGAGCGCTTCACCCTGGAGTTCGTCACCGACAAGCCGTGGTCCGGCTACAATTACTACAAGGGCGACGCCAACAGCCTGATCCAGATCAACGTGGATCAGCCGATCTCGATCGAGCGCGCGGTCGATCTGGGCTGCCACGAGGGATACCCCGGCCACCACGTCTACAACCTGCTGCTGGAAAAGACGTTCGTGAAGGAGAAGGGCTGGGTCGAGATGAGCGTCTATCCGCTCTACAGCCCCATGAGCCTGATCGCCGAGGGCAGCGCCAACTACGGCATCGACCTGGCCTTCCCAGGCGAGACGCGCGGCCAGTGGGAGGCGGCGGTGCTGTATCCCCTGGCCGGGCTTGACCCGCGCGGTGTAGAAACCAACGGCGCCATCTTGCAGATCATGCGCGAACTGGCGCGGGCCGAGTACACGATCGCCGACGACTGGCTGGCCGGCCGCGCCGACCGCGAGACGACGATCCAGCGGCTGATGACCTATGGCCTGCACAGCCGGGCCTCGGCCGAGCGGCGCATCCGCTTCATCGACGCCTACCGCAGCTACATCATCAACTACGGCCTGGGCCGCGACATGGTGCAGGCCTGGGTGGAAGCGCAGGGCTCCGACCACTGGACGACCATGGAAGGTCTGCTGGGCAGCCAGATCCTGCCGGTCGATCTTCTCTGAGGGGAGGCCGCCTGGTGGAGCCGAGGGGAGTCGAACCCCTGACCTCGTCATTGCGAACGACGCGCTCTACCAACTGAGCTACGGCCCCGGTTTCCCGGTCCAGGCGGAGGCGCGACATAGGCGGGGCGGCGGGCGCGCGTCAAGGGGCGCGCGGCCCCGAAATCCTTGGACGCGGCGGCGCGGCGGGCGCTAGAACGACCGTCACGATCCACTGACACGGAACCGACCCATGGGCGCGGGCATCGCCGGCTTCATCTGCTTTCTCATCTCCACCGCCTTCGCCTTCCTGTGGTGGGCGATCATCGGCACGGTGATCCTGAGCTGGCTGTTCGCCTTCGACGTGATCAACTACCGCAACCGGTTCGTGGCGCAGATCGCCCAGTTCTTGGACGCGGTGACCAATCCGGTGCTGGCGCCGCTGCGCTCCATCATTCCGGTGATCGGCGGGTTCGACCTGTCGCCGCTGGTGGCCCTGGTGCTGATCTCGGGCATCCAGCGCTACATCCTGCCGATGTCGTGCCAGGCGCTGTATTCCCTGTTCGGCGGGATGTGAGGTCTTCTCGCCCTTGCGCCGTTCCAACTGCCTTCTAAGGTGCGCGCGACGGGCGGGGCCGCCTGAAACCATCCGGAAGTCATGAGTTCCATCCGCACAGTTTCCATCCTCGGCGCCGGCCAGATGGGCGCCGGCATCGCCCAGGCCGTGGCCGTGGGCGGTTATGAGGTGCGCCTGTACGACGTCGATCCCGCGCGCGTCGCCGCGGCTCGGGCCGAGATCGGCGCCAGCCTGGCGCGGCAGGCCGGGCGCGGCCTGATCACCGCCGACGCGGGCGCGGCCGCCGCGGCGCGGGTCACGGCGGCTTCTGGGCTGGCGGACGTTGGGCAGGCGGATCTGGTGATCGAGGCGGCGGTGGAGGACGAGGCGGTCAAGAAGGCGGTTCTGGCCGAGTTGACGCCTCATCTGGCGGTCGGCGCGCTGCTGGCCTCCAACACCTCCTCCATCTCGATCACCCGGCTGGCGTCCGCGACGGATCGGCCCGACCGGTTCATAGGCCTGCACTTCATGAAGCCGGCGCCGACGATGAAGCTGGTCGAGATCGTGCGCGGCATCGCCACCTCGGCCGCCACCTATGACGCAGCCGTCGCCTTCGCCGAGAGCCTGGGCAAGACGACCACGAACGCCGAGGATTTCCCGGCCTTCATCGTCAACCGCATCCTGGCGCCGATGATCAACGAGGCGGTCTTCACCCTGTACGAGGGGGTGGGCGACGTCGTGTCGATCGACACGGCTCTGAAGCTGGGGGCCAATCACCCCATGGGCCCGCTGGAGCTGGCGGACTTCATGGGTCTGGACGTCGTCCTGGCCATCATGAACGTGCTCTATGACGGCCTGGCCGACAGCAAGTACCGGCCGTGTCCTCTGCTGGTGAAGTACGTCGAGGCCGGATGGCTGGGCCGCAAGGCCGGGCGCGGCTTCTACGACTATTCCGGCCCCGAACCGACGCCGACGCGATGAAGGTCGATTTCGAAGACGCCTCGACCCTGCCCGGCCGCCGCCCCGTGGCGTGGCGGCGATCGTCTGGCGCGATCGCGCTGGCGGCCGTCGCCGGCGTCCTATGGCCGCCGCTGTGGCTGACCCTGCTGATCTGGCGGCCGGCCAGCTGGTTCCGGGGCGTGGACACCGACTGGAGGCTGATCGTGCTGGCGGTCGGGGCGATCGCCGTGCCGGCCATCCTGTGGCAGCTGCGGCGCGAGCATGCGCGCACCGGCCGGCCGGGGACGCGGCTGGGGCTGGTGTGGCGCTTCATGTTCTATGGCGGCCTTCTGTCCGTCGGGCTGCAGGCGCTGCTGGCGCTGGTCATTTCCGTTCTGGGCTGGGTGACGTCGGCCGATCCGGGGCAGGCGCTGGGCTTCACCGAGACGGCGCTGCTGCTGTTCGGCGTCGGCGGCCTGCCGCTGGCGGCGGTGGTGGGCGTGTCCTACGCCCTGTGGGCCGGCCTGTGCGCGGCCTTCCTGGCGGTCGAGGAGCGGCCGACGGCCCGCGTCCGGCCCGGAGTGCTGCAGCGCTCCTGACCGCGCATTGCTTGGCCCACACCCTTGTGTGACGCATCGGCCACACCCAACTGATCCGCGACACCAGCGGCGCGACGCTTGCAGGGCGGCGTGGACCAGCCTCAAGCAGCGAGGCGCCGCGCGCCGAGCGATAGGCCACAAGAATGAACCTCGACCTCTACTCCGATCGCGCCAAACAGGCCGTCCAGTCGGCCCAGTCTCTGGCCCTGGCCCGCCGCCACCAGCAGTTCGCGCCCGAACACCTGCTCAAGGTGCTGCTGGAGGAGCGCGACGGCCTGGCCCGCAACCTGATCACCGCCGCGGGCGGCGACGCGAAGCGCGCCGAGGCCGACGTGGAGACGGCGCTGTCAAAGCGGGCCCAGGTCTCCGGCGGCTCGGGCCAGCTCTATCTCGACGGCGACACCGCCCGGGTCTTCGCCGCCGCCGCAACCGCTTCGAAGAAGGCCGGCGACGCCTTCGTCACCACCGAACGCCTGCTGTCCGCCCTCGCCAAGGAGGGCGGCGTGGCCAAGACCGTGCTCAGCGCCGCCGGCGTCTCGCCCGACAAGCTCGACGCCGCCATCACCGAAATCCGCAAGGGCAAGACAGCCGACTCCGCCTCGGCCGAGGACGCCTACGACGCCCTCAAGCGCTACGCCCGCGACCTGACCCTGGCCGCCGCCGACGGCCGGATCGATCCGGTCATCGGCCGCGACGAGGAGATCCGCCGCACCATCCAGGTCCTGGCCCGCCGCACCAAGAACAACCCCGTCCTGATCGGCGAGCCCGGCGTCGGCAAGACCGCCATCGTCGAGGGCCTGGCGCTCCGCATCGTCAACGGCGACGTGCCCGAGAGCCTGCGCGACAAGAAGGTCATGGCGCTCGACATGGGCGCCCTGATCGCCGGCGCGAAATACCGCGGCGAGTTCGAGGAGCGGCTCAAGGCCGTTCTCAACGAGGTGGCGGCCGCGGAAGGGCAGATCGTCCTCTTCATCGACGAGATGCACACCCTGGTCGGCGCCGGAAAGGGCGACGGCGCCATGGACGCGTCGAACCTGCTCAAGCCCGCCCTGGCTAGAGGCGACCTGCACTGCGTCGGCGCCACCACGCTGGATGAATACAGGAAGCACGTCGAGAAGGACGCCGCCCTGGCCCGCCGCTTCCAACCGGTGTTCGTCTCCGAACCGACGGTCGAGGACACGGTGTCGATCCTCCGTGGACTGAAGGAGAAGTACGAGGTCCACCACGGCGTCCGCATCTCCGACAGCGCCATCGTCGCCGCCGCCACCCTGTCGAACCGCTACATCACCGACCGTTTCCTGCCCGACAAGGCCATCGACCTGGTCGACGAGGCCGCCAGCCGCGTCCGCATGGCCGTCGACAGCAAGCCCGAGGCCCTGGACGAGATCGACCGCCGCCTTGTCCAGCTCAAGATCGAGCGCGAGGCCCTCAAGAAGGAGACCGACAAGGCCTCGGTCGCCCGCCTCGACAAGCTGGAGGACGACATCGCCGACCTGGAGGGCCAGTCCGACGCCCTGACCGCCCGCTGGAAGGCCGAGAAAGAGAAGGTCGGCCAGGGCGCCCAGCTCCGCGAGACGCTCGACCGCCTGCGCGCCGAGCTGGCCGCCGCCCAGCGCGCCGGCGACCTGGCCCGCGCCTCCGAGATCGCCTACGGCCAGATCCCCGAGATCGAGCGCCAGCTCTCGCAGGCCGAGGCCGCCGAAGCCGACAAGTCCGGCCCCCTGACCCCCGAGGTCGTCGACGCCGAACAGATCGCCGCCGTCGTCTCCCGCTGGACCGGCGTACCCGTAGACAAGATGCTGGAGGGCGAGCGCGAGAAGCTGCTCAAGATGGAGGACGCGCTGGCCGCCCGCGTCGTCGGCCAGGACGAGGCCCTCGCCGCCGTCTCCGACGCCGTGCGCCGCGCCCGCGCCGGCCTGAACGACCCGAACCGCCCGCTCGGCTCCTTCCTGTTCCTGGGCCCCACGGGCGTCGGCAAGACCGAGCTGACCAAGGCCCTGGCCGAATTCCTGTTCGACGACGAGGCCGCCATCACCCGCCTCGACATGAGCGAATACATGGAGAAGCACAGCGTCAGCCGCCTGATCGGCGCGCCCCCCGGCTACGTCGGCTACGACGAGGGCGGCGCCCTGACCGAGGCCGTGCGCCGCCGCCCCTATCAGGTCGTCCTGTTCGACGAGGTCGAAAAGGCCCACCCCGACGTCTTCAACGTCCTGCTCCAGGTGCTGGACGACGGCCGCCTGACCGACGGCCAGGGCCGGTCGGTGAACTTCAACAACGCCCTGATCATCATGACTTCCAACCTGGGCTCCGACGCCTTGGCCGGCCAGGGGGAAGGCGACGACGTCGAGGCCGTGCGCCCCTACGTCATGGAGGCCGTCCGCGCCCACTTCCGCCCCGAGTTCCTCAACCGCATCGACGAGATCATCCTGTTCCGGCGTTTAGGGAGAGCCCAGATGGCCGGCATCGTCCGCATCCAGCTCTCCCGATTCGAGCGCCTCCTGGCCGACCGCCGCCTGACCTTGTCGCTGGACGACGGCGCCGCCGCCTGGCTCGCCGACAAGGGCTACGACCCGGTCTACGGCGCCCGGCCGCTGAAGCGCGTCATCCAGAAGGAGCTGGTCGACCCGATCGCGCGCAAGCTGCTGGCGGGAGGGGTGGAGGACGGGTCGGTGATCGCGGTGTCGGCGGGGGTTGACGGGCTGGAGATCGGGAAGGCGCGGGTACATTGAGAACGCCGCCTGGCTAAAGACAAGAATAGTATTCTTTTTGTCTTGACGATTCGCGCGGCTCGCGTCATTTGTATGGACCAGCGATGGAGCCACACACATGACGACGCAGATAAACGTCCCGATTGCCACCCAGCAGTTTCTTGCACTTGCCGCATTCCTCGACGGCCACGGTTCGAGCCAAGACCCGGTTGACGTCGTAGGGCTGGCCATCGACTACTGGATGGATAACGCCGACTGGAAGCCTGAGTTTTTCGAGACCGGCGTGCGAGGGCGCGGTTATCGCTGGAAAGAGCTCTTCTTGCCTCACGGAACTGAGGCTCGCTTCCGATACAAGGCCCAGTATCACTATGCCCGAGTAGACGGTGATGAGTTCCAGGTCGGTTCCCAGCCAACCAGCCCGGCGCACTTTGCAAACTCGGTGGCGAACTCAAGCCGAAATGCGTGGCGCGATATAGAGGTGAAGCGGCCAGGTGATCGCGAGTGGCGATTGGCCCAGTCGCTCCGCAAGGGCGGTTGAACATGGCGCCCTGAACGAACGCTTCCATACCTTTCGTCATCCTCCGGCAAGCCGCGCAGCGGCGCAGACCGGGGGACCCAGCGGCGCCGCGACGGCGGCGAAACACCGGCGGATCAGGCGTTCGCGCTCTCGGCAGGGTCGCGCTCTCGCGCGCCGCTGGGTCCCCCGGTCTCGCTTCGCTCGCCGGAGGATGACGAAAGAATGGGTGCGGTTCGCCGGAGGATGACGAAAGGGAAGGATCAGCATAGGTTGTGCGGATGGCAACCCATCGCACCTTCATCGCCACCTACATCATGGCGAGCGGGCGCAACGGCACGATCTACATCGGCTCCACATCCAACCTCACCAGCCGCGTGTGGAAGCACAAGACGCGCGCCTTTCCCGGCTTCACCGACGAGAACGACTGCACCGACCTGGTCTGGTTCGAGCGCCACGTCTGGATGGTTGAGGCGATCCGGCGCGAGCGGCGGCTCAAGAAATGGCTGCGCGACTGGAAGCTGAAGCTGATCGAGACCGACAATCCGAATTGGCGAGACCTCGCGGCGGACTGGTTTCCCGTCAACGATCCCGATTGGCAGCCGCCGCCGGAGGAGGATTAGGCACCGTTTCCTACACTTTCGTCATCCTCCGACAAGCCGCGAAGCGGCGCAGATCGGGGGACCCAGCGGCCTGCGACAGCAGGACACTGTCGAAAGCGCCGCTGTTTCGCCGCCGTCGCGGCGCCGCTGGGTCCCCCGGTCTCGCTGCGCTCGCCGGAGGATGACGAAAAAAGATGGGGAGGTTAACCTCAGCGTTTCCCCGCCCGGAAGCTCGCCATGTCCGCCCTCGATCAGGCCCGCGCCAGCCACATCGCCAACATCGAGGCCAAGACCGGACAGTCCCTGGCGCAGCTGCGCGCCGCGCTCGAGGCGGCGGGCCGGCCCAAACATGGCGAGGCGCGCGCCTGGCTGATGCAGACCTATGGCCTGGGCCATGGCGACGCCAACGGGCTGGTCCACTACGCGCGCGGCACGGACGGCCAGACCGCCGCGGCCGACAAGTCCGACGACGCCGTGCTGGACGAGATCTATGCGGGCAAGAAGGCCCACCTGCGCCCCATCCACGACGCCGTCCTGGCCGCCGTGGAGGCGCTCGGCAAGGTCGAGGTCGCGCCCAAGAAGGGCTATGTGGCGCTGCGCCGCAAGAAGCAGTTCGCCATGATCGGCCCCAAGACCAACGACCGCGCCGAGCTGGGGATCAACCTGAAGGAGGACGCCGCCTGCGCCCGCGCCGTGGCCTTAAAGCCGGGCGGCATGTGCCAGTACGCCGTCGCCCTCTCGAATGCCGAACAGGTCGACGCCGAGATCACCGCCCTGCTGCGCCGAGCCTACGACGCGGCCGGGTGAGCCTTAAGCCTCGCGCCCCAGCACCGGCATCACCTCCACCCCGTCGCAGACGAAGATCGACATGTGCGGATGGCCGTCGAACAGGCGCGCGGCGGCCTCGTGGTCGTCGGCGCGCACGACCATGAAGACGGTCAGCGGGTTGACCACATCGGTCACGGCGCCGGCGTCGTCGATGCGGCGGGTCGAGCCCAGCGGGCCGCCCACGTGGACGATGGCGTCCGCGTGCGCCGCCTCCCAGGCCTTGACGGCGGCGACGCCGATCTCGGCCCGAGCGGCCTGATCCTCCGGCGTCATGGCGCGCCAGGCGCGCCACTTGGACCCGGTCTTGTCGCTGGTGAAGACGGCGAGGAAGTGCGGCATGGGCCGATGCTGGCCCCGCGCGGGCCGCGCGGCAAGCACGGCGGTCAGGCATGGCGCACCCGAAGAGATTCGAACTCCTGACCCCCAGATTCGTAGTCTGGTGCTCTATCCAGCTGAGCTACGGGTGCGCACTGGCCTTGACGGCGAGGGCGGTCATCTAACGGTTCGGGCGCGGCAAGGCAAGCCGTGTCCGAACGGTTTCGATCCGGTCACCAGTCGGTGGGCATGGGGCGGTCGGGCACCTCTCCGGCCCAGGTGATGGAACTGATCCACCAGCGCCTGCCGTCGTTGAACAGGGTGACGGAGTTGACGCCGCGCTGGGTCGTCGCCCCGCCTTCGGTCGCGGCGGTCTCATAGGCGGTCAGCACTTGGGTCAGCGGTCCCCACGTCTGGACCTTGCGGCCGATCTCGCGCTCGAAGAAGGCGTTCTCCATGAAATAGGCGCCGGAGTTTCGGACGTAGTCTTCGACGCCGCCGACGCGCAGGCGGGCGATGCCGTCGCGGACGGGACCCGAGCCGCCCAAGATCGCGCCAGGCAGGAACAGACCACGGAACCGGTCCCAGTCGCGCGGGCCGGCCGGGCCGGAGATGACGTCGTAGAGGGCGGCCATGATGCCGTCGATCGTCTCCACGTCGGCGGGGTTCGGCACATGCGCCGGGGCCGCGGCGGGGGCGGGCGCCTCCTGCGACAGGGCCGGCGTGGCGGCGAAGGCGAGGATCAGGGCGGCGGCGAGCGGGCGGATCATGAGCGGTCTCCCCAGAATGGTCGTCGCATGAGGCACGGCCGGCGGGGTTGGCGCAAGCGGTCGCGTCGCCTAGGTCAGGAGCCATGACCCCGCCCCCCGCCCGCCGCGCCCTGCTCGTCCTGGCTTCGGCCGTCCTGCTGACGGTGGGCGGCTGCGGAGCCGCACCGACGGCGACGCCCGCGACGCCGGCCCTTCCGCCTCCGCCGCCGGCGCGGGGGCCGTTCGTCTCGGCGGCCAATCCGCTGGCGGTCGAGGCGGGGATGAAGGTGCTGCGCGAGGGCGGCTCGGCGGTCGACGCGGCGGTCGCCGTGCAGGCGGTGCTGGGGCTGGTGGAGCCGCAGTCGTCGGGTCTCGGCGGCGGCGCCTTCATGATGCACTACGACGCCGAGACGGGGGACATCACCAGCTTCGACGGACGCGAGACGGCGCCGGCCGCAGCGACGCCGGAGCTGTTCTACGAAAATGGCCGGCCGCTGAACTTCCGCGACGCGGTGCTGTCCGGCCGATCGACCGGTGTGCCGGGCGCCGTGGCCATGCTGGGCTTGGCGCACGAGAAGCACGGACGGCTGTCGTGGAGCACCCTGTTCGGCGACGCCGAGCGGCTGGCGCGCGACGGCTTCGTGGTCTCGCCCCGTCTGGCCGGCTTCGCCGCGTCGCGGACGGGACAGGGGGGGACGCCGTGGGCCCAGGCCTATTTCACCAGGCCGGACGGCGCGCGCGTGGTCGCGGGCGATCTTCTGAAGAATCCGGCCTATGCTCAGACCGTGGCCGAACTGGCTGTGCGCGGCCCGGACGCCCTGTACGAGGGGCGCATCGCGGCCGAGATCCTGACCGCCGTCGGCGCCCAGCCGCGCCCCGGGTCGCTGACCGCGGCGGATCTTGAGGCCTATGAACCCAAGGAGCGCGGGGCCCTGTGCCGGCCCTATCGGCTTTACCTGGTCTGCGTGCCGCCGCCGCCGTCGTCCGGCGTGGCCGTCCTGCAGTTCCTCGGCATGGCGGAGACGACGCCGGCCATCCTCGAAGGGCCCGACAGCGTGGACGCCTGGGCGACCTTCGCCCAACTGCAGCGCGTCATGTACGCCGACCGCGACCGCTGGGTCGGCGACCCGGCCTTCGTCGGCGTGCCGGTGCAGGGCATGCTGGACGAGGGCTATGTCGCCGAGCGGGCGGAGCTGGCCATGACCCTGACCGGTGCGGCCGAGGCGGGGCGGCCCCCCGGCGGCGTCATCCGCGGCTTCGACGCGACGCAGGAGCCCTCGGGCACCAGCCACTTCGTGGTCGTGGACGCCCAGGGCGACGTGGTCAGCATGACGACGACGGTCGAAAGCGTTTTCGGGTCGGGCCGGATGGCGGCGGGCTTCTTCCTGAACAACCAGTTGACCGACTTCTCGTTCGAGCCGCTGCGGGCGGACGGCCAGCCGGCGGCCAATGCGGTGGCGCCGGGCAAGCGGCCGCGCAGCTCCATGTCGCCGGTGATCGTGCTGGATCTGGAGGGCCGGTTCGTCGCCGCTCTGGGCTCTCCCGGCGGAACCTCGATCCTGGCCTACAACGCCAAGGCGCTGGTGGCGGTGCTGGACTGGGGCCTGCCGATGCAGGCGGCGTTCGACCTGCCCAATCTGGTGGCGCGCGGCGGCGGGTTCGGCGCGGACGCGGAGAGGTTTTCTCCGGAACTGCGTGCGGCGCTGGGCGAGCGAGGGATCGTGGTCCGGCCGAACACCAGCGAGAACTCCGGCCTGCACGGCGGAATCTGGCGACGCGGCGCGGGCGGCGGCTGGGGCTGGGACGGCGGCGCCGACGACCGGCGCGAGGGCGTGGTGGCCTACTGAAGGGCGATCACCACTCCGGCTTGACCGACAGCTGGAAGGCCAGCATGCCCTCGTCGACGTCGTCGTCGACGCCCTGACCGACGCGCAGGCCCTCGACCTCGACTTCACGGTAGACCAGGCCGACCGATCCGTGGATCGGTCCCTGCCGCATGGCAACACCCAGAGAGGCGTCGCCGATGAAGGCGCCGGAGTCGTGGCTGACGCCGGAGCGGGCGAAGTCGCCGTCGCGCGTGCGGGCGAAGTTGTAGCCGACCGCCCGGCCCGAGCCTGCGGCATAGACGTACCAGCGCGGGCGATCTCCGAAGGCCTGAAGACCGTCCGGAACCATGCGCTCCAGGTCGTTGCCGATCTTCAGCGTGGCGCCGGCCTCGGCCGAGCCGCCGCGCGAGCCCAGACCGATCCCTGCGTGGGGCGTCAGCGACACCTCGAGCCCCGAGGCCGTCCGGGCGATCGCCGTCGGCCAGCCGCGCGTGTAGGTCAGGTCGAACGTCTCGTCGTCGAGCACGGCGGCGTCCAGCGGTCCCGGCGGCACGGGCGCGCCGTCGATCCGCTGCATCCGGCCGGATCGGGTCAGGCGAAAGCGGTCGGTCGCGGCCTCGCTCTCCACCCAGACGTCGCGCTCGACGGCGACCCAGGGGGAACCCGGCTCGGTGACGATCCGCGCGGCCGCGGGAGCAGGATCGGCGAATCCGGCGCCGGAGGCCAGCGTCGTGGCGGGCATGCGGTTCAGGCGGGAGGTGGCGTCGGCGCCGTCCCCCCAGGTCTGGCGGATCGCCGTCTGGGCCGAGGCGGCGCCGGCGACCAGGCACAGGGCCGCGGCGACGGCGCAGCTCCCTCCCTTGATCACGGCATTCGTCCGGCGCATGGCGGTCCCCTCAAACCGTCGTCAGCCCCGACAGCATGCCCCAGGGTCAGCCCCGGCCGCAACTGACGTTTTCACGACGGATTTCGGACACCGAACGGACAGGAAGCTCGGCGGGTTCCGCCGCCCTCAAAGCAATGAGAGCGACCGCGTCGCTAGCGTCAGGGCCAAGATCACTGGCAGGCCAAGCACTCGTCGTAGTCGGTGCGCGCGGCCGAGAAAAGGTCGGGCTGGTTCGGATCGACCTCCGCCTCATCCGAAGCGGCCTTGTCCTCGGCGCCCGCGAACGCGGCGCGCTGCACCGATTTGGAGCGCAGGTAGTACAGCGACTTCACGCCCCGTTCCCACGCCGACCAGTGCAGCATGTGCAGATCCCATTTGTCGACGTCGCCGGGAATGAAGAGGTTCAGAGACTGCGCCTGGCAGATCTCCGGCGCACGATCCGAGGCCAGATCGATCAGCCAGCGCTGGTCCAGCTCGAAGGCGGTCTTGAACACCGACTTCTCGTCGTCGGTCAGGCCGTCGAGATGCTGCACCGAGCCCTCGTGTTCCAGAATGGAGGACCAGATGGCGTCGGTGTTGAGTCCTTTGCCCTCCAGGAGTTCCTCCAGATACGGGTTCTTGACCGCGAAAGAGCCCGAGAGGGTCTTGTGGGTGTAGATGTTGGCCGGAATCGGCTCGATGCCCGCGCTCGTCCCGCCGCAGATGATCGAGATCGAGGCCGTCGGGGCGATGGCCAGCTTGTGGCTGAACCGCTCCATGACGCCGCGTTCACGGGCGTCCTCGCACGGGCCCTTCTCTTCGGCCAGGACGCGGCTGGCCTTGTCGGCCTCGCGGCGCAGGTGCTTGAACAGGCGCATGTTCCAAGACTTGGCCATGGCGCTTTCGAAGGCGACGCCCTGGCCCTGCAGGAAGGAGTGGAAGCCCATCAGGCCCAGTCCCACCGACCGTTCGCGCACGGCGGAATAGACGGCGGCCTTCATGGCCGGCGGGGCGCGGCGGATGAAGTCCTCCAGAACGTTGTCCAGGAACCGCATCAGGTCCTCGACGAACATCGGCTCTTCACGCCACTCCAGGAACTTCTCGGCGTTGACCGACGACAGGCAGCACACGGCGGTGCGGTCGATGCCCAGATGGTCGCGGCCGGTGTGCAACATGATCTCGGCGCACAGATTCGACTGCTTGACCTTCAGCCCCAGGTCCTTCTGGTGCTGCGGCATCTGCCGGTTCACCGTGTCGGAGAAGATCAGATAGGGCTCGCCCGTCTGCAGGCGGATCTCCAGGATCTTCTGCCACAGGCCGCGGGCGTCGACGGTCTTCATCACCTCGCCGTCCTTGGGCGAGAGCAAGTCGAAGGTCCGGCCGTCGCGCACCGCCTCCATGAAGGCGTCGGTGATGTTGATGCCGTGGTGCAGGTTCAGGGACTTGCGGTTGAAGTCGCCCGAGGGTTTGCGGATTTCCAGGAACTCCTCGATCTCCGGGTGGTGGACGTCCAGATACACCGCCGCCGAACCCCGGCGCAGCGAACCCTGGCTGATCGCCAGCGTCAGCGAGTCCATCACGCGGATGAAGGGGATGATGCCGGACGTCTGGCCCGCGCCCTTGACCTTCTCGCCGATGGAGCGGACGCCGCCCCAGTAGGTGCCGATGCCGCCGCCGTTGGACGCCAGGGCGACGTTTTCGTTCCAGACGTTCTGGATGCCGTCCAGGCTGTCGCCGACCGCGTTCAGGAAGCAGCTGATCGGCAGGCCGCGATCCGCGCCGCCGTTGGACAGCACCGGCGTGGCCGGCATGAACCACAGCTTCGACATGTAGTCATAGACGCGCTGGGCGTGGTCGGCGTCGTCCGAGAAGGCGGTGGCCACGCGGGCGAACATGTCCTGATAGGACTCGCCCTTCAGCAGATAGCGGTCCTCCAGCGTCTTCTTCCCGAACTCCGTCAGCAGGTCGTCGCGCGACCGGTCCAGCTGGATCGATTTCACGACCGACAGCTGGGGGCGCGTCGTCACGTCGACGTCTGCAACCGTCTGGAATTCCGCCGTCTTCACCGCTTCGCCGCCAGCCATTTCGTCAGTGCCCCGAACAGAGTCTCGATTAAGCCACCTGCGTTCCGACCACATCATCTAGTGGGCGAAGCGCCTCCCGAACCCACATATGGGGCGCAGATGGCTAACGACCCGTCAACGGGGTTGACGGTCGTTTTCTGGGCGAATCGCGTTCGAGACGGGGGATGAGCCTGTGGACGGGCCGCGACGGCGGCATGACGACCAACATCACGACCGCGTGATCGGGAACGCCCGACAAGCGTGGCCGTTCATGCCCACCATGACCGAAAGCCAGATCGCCACCTTCCTACGCCGCGCCCTGCGCATGGCGCGCGCCGAGATCTCTGCCCTGGCCGCCCTGCTGATCGTCGCGCTGGGCATTCTGACCTTCATCGAGGTGGCCGACGACGCGACCGAGGCCGACGGCCAGGCCTTCGACATGTCGGTGCTGACCTGGCTGCAGCCGACGCCCGGCAATGCGCGGGGCCCGTGGTGGCTGGAGGAGGCCGCGGCGGACCTGACCTCGCTGGGCGGCATTTCCGTGCTGACCCTGTTCGCCCTGATCGCCGTGATCTTCCTGATCATGCAGAGGAAGCGTCTGTCGGCCCTGCTGCTGGTGCTGGGCCTGCTGGGCGGGGTCGCGCTCAGCGAGGGGTTGAAGGCCCTGTTCGCCCGCGATCGCCCGCCCGCCGCCTATCAGGCGGTGGAGACGATCAACGCCAGCTTTCCGTCCGGCCACGCCCTGCTGTCCACCGTCTTCTATCTGACGCTCGGCGTGATGCTGACGCGCGCTTTCCAACAGCGGCGGTTCAAGGCGTTCGCCCTGGGTTGCGCGCTGACGATCGCCCTGATCATCGGCATGACCCGCGTCTATCTGGGCGCCCACTGGGCCAGCGACGTCATCGCCGGCTGGTGCGCGGGCGCGGCCTGGGCCATGGCGCTGTGGCTGGTCAGCTATGGCTTCGAGCGGCGGCAGGCGGCGCGCCTGTCCGGCTTGCATGACGAGCCCTCTCCGCGGTAAGGCGACGCCGTCATCGGGGAGTAGCCGTCCGCAGCGTCTCATGCGGGGTCCGCGTCAACATGCTTTCCCTCGCCCGGAGGGAATGGCGCGGAAGGGAAGCTCAGTCGGATCATGATGATCCGGCCCGCCCTCAAGCAGCGAGCGCCCGCGGCGCGAGCGTTAGGGCAAGCATCTCCAGCAAGACCGCTGACTTCGCAGGGCGCTTCCACGCGGGGGCCTGGCTGCGAAGTCGCTGGTTCTCCGTCGGCCCCCCGCGCATCCGGTGACGTCCTTTGGACGCCTTTCTGATTTCGACCGGCCTGGTCGCGGTCGCCGAGATCGGCGACAAGACCATGCTGCTGGCCGTGATCCTGGCCGCGGCCTGGCGCCGGCCCGCGCCGATCATCCTGGGCGTCTTCGCCGCCACGGTCCTCAACCACGCCTTCGCGGCGGTCGCCGGCTCGGTGCTGGCGCGCTTCATGGACGGCGATCACCTGAAGTGGGGCGTCGGCCTGGCCTTCCTCGGCTTCGGCGCCTGGGCCCTGATCCCCGACAGGCTGGAGGAGCGGACCGACGCGGACGAGAAGACCTTCCTCGGCGTCTTCCTGACCACCGCCGCCGCCTTCTTCGTGCTGGAGATCGGCGACAAGACCCAGATCGCCACGGCCCTGCTGGCCGCGCGGTTCGAGGCGCTGGTCCCGGTCTTGCTGGGCTCCACTCTCGGCATGATGATCGCCAACGTGCCGGCCGTCCTGCTCGGCGAGGCGCTGGCCGCCCGCCTGCCCCTGAAATGGATCCGGCTGGCGGCGGCGCTGGGCTTTATCGCGACGGGGGCGTGGATGCTGCTGAGGTGAGGCAATAGGCAGTAGGCAGTAGGCATTAGGACGTCATGCCCCCTTGGTCCGCCACTGGCCTGCCTTTGCTGCCTCCTGCCTACTGCCTACTGCCTTCAAACCTCGAACACCCGATACGGCGTCTCACCCAGGGTCCGCAGCACCGGCAGGGCGACGTTGTAGACCGGCACGCCCTTGTTGGTCCGCCCCTCCGGCGCGCCGCGGTGGGCGTGGCCGTGCACCACCAGGCTCACGTTGTCGTAGCGGTCGATGGTCTCGCCCAGACGCGACGAGCCCAGGAAGGCGTGGATCTCCGGCGGCTCGCCCACCACGGTGTCGACCACCGGCGCATAGTGCAGCACGACCACCGACCGCTCCGTGCGCAACGTGCGGATGGAGTTCTCGATCAGATTGGCGTCGTCCACCGCCTCCTGCACGAAGCGCTTGATCTCCGTCTCGCCGAAGGCGCTCAGCATGTAGCGACCGAAGCCGCCCACGAACCCCTTGCCGCCGGCGAAGCCCACGCCCTCGATCTCATAGGCCTGGCCGCCGTCCAGCACCTTGACCCCCGCGTCGCACAGCAGGTCGCGCACATGGTCGGGCTGACCGCACTCATGCTCGTGGTTGCCCAGCACGCCGACCATGGGGATGCGGCAGGCCTTCAGGTCCTCCAGCAGGATTTCGACCTCGCGCGTCTTGCCGAAGTTGGTCAGGTCGCCGGCCAGGCACAGGACGTCGGCGTCCTCGTGCACGCGCTCGAACAGGTCGCGATGGGGCCGGTCCTGACCCTCGCCGACGTGCAGGTCGCCGACGGCGGCCACGCGCAGCTTCTTGACCGGGCCGGGCTCCAGGCCTGGCTGAAGCGTCTGCGGGGCCGCGTCCTGATTTGCGGGGGAGATGGGCGTGACGACGTCGCTCATGGTCAGTGCACCGGGTCGTGCCGCTCTTCCAGGCCCTTGCCGACCACGTCGCCGAAGCCCCATTCGGCCACGTCGGAGATGTAGTCGCGCGGGCTGAACAGACGGCCGCGGCACACCTTCACCCGCGGCGCCGGCAGATCGACCTGCGCCCGCAGCCGCTCGGTCAGCTCGGTCATGACCCAGGCGGGCACCCGGTCCCGCTCGGTCGGATAGGCGAACCGGAAGTTCAGCAGGTGCGCCATCAGCACCTCCCAGTACAAGTCCATCTGATCCAACAGGCTCTTCCAGTCGATGGCCTCGGACTGCTTCAGGATGACGTGGTTCACGTCCGCGCCGTCATAGCGGTAGCGGTCCTGGATGAAGACCTTCGAGAGGATCAAGGCGGTCGGCGGGGTGATGGTGACGCGATGGCCATAGACCTCGATGGCGTCGTCGCCGAACCAGCTGTCGTTGACCGCGATGGTGCCGTTCGACATGGCGAAGATGACGTCGAAGAAGTGCTTCTCGTCCTTCCAGACCTTGGCGATCCAGCGCTCGTCCTCGACGTCGGTGCGGTATCCCCGCGCCTGGAAGAAGGCCAGGATGCGGGGGTAGTCGCCGGGCTTGCAGAAGACGTCCAGGTCCTTGGTCGGCCGCCGGATGCCCGTATAGGCCGTCACCGCATAGGTGCCGGACAGCAGAAACGGGATGCCGCTCTCCTTCAGCAGGCGCAGGCTCTCCTCATAGAACTCCACCGCCTCCTCGGGCGGATGAAAGCTGGGGTCGAGCACGGTGTCGGACATCGGGGCCTCTGGACGCGAGGCAGGGGGAACGGCTCCGCCTGAACCCCGGTTCCGGACCCGCGGCCCGTGGACCGATTTGTTTACGGCTGGCGGATAGTCTGCGCCCGGATGGAGTGGGAGGGCCGCCCGTGAAGGGTCGGTGGCGTCTTTTCCGGCATGAGGCCGGACGCGTGGCGGGACCGCCGCCCTGGGCCTATGTGGCGATGTTCGTCGCCTCGCTCGTCGCCGGGTTCTGGTCGGCGCGCGAATTCGGCGCGGTCGCGGTCTGGCTGTCCAACGGCATCATGGCCGCAGCGCTCCTGCAGCTTCACCGACGCGACGCGGTGGCGGTGATCGCCGCCTGCTTCGCCGCCAATCTTCTGAACAACGTCGTGCGGGGCGACCCCGGCGTCTTCCTATGGATCAACGCCCTGCTGAACCTCGGCATGGCCGCGCTCGCAGCGCTTCTGGCGCGCCGGTTCTGCGGGGCCGCGCTGGACATGCGACGGCCCTCGAGACTGCTGCGTTTCACCGTCATGGCCGCCCTGCCGGCCGTGCTTCTGTCGGCGGCGGCGGCCATCGGTCTGATGTCGCTGTTGATGCCCCTGCCCGCGGCGATCCTGGCCTTCTACGTCCAGACCTATGTGTCCGTGGAGTTCCTGGGGGTGATGTTGGTCACGCCCGCCCTGCTGATGCTGGCCCGGGCCCACAGGTTTCGGGGCGTGACCCGGGCCTCGAAGCGTGAGGCGGCGGCCCTGATCGCGCTCAGCGTGGCCGTCACGATCCTGACCTTCACGCAGGCGGCCGCGCCGGTCCTGTTCCTGGTCCTGATGCCTCTGGTGCTGATCGCCTTACGCCTTTCGCCGACGACAACGGCCGCGATCGTCCTGGTCACGGCGGCGATCTGCGGAACCCTGACCTTGACGGGTCAGGGGCCGGTGCATCTGACGCAGCTGTCCGACGACCCGGCCCTGGCGGGTTCCTCGCCGATGCTGAGGCGGCTGCTCATCCTGAACGTCTTCCTGGTCTGCGCGGTGATCACGATCCTTCCGATCTCCACCGTGGTGACGGAGCGCCGACGCCTGGAGGCGCGTCTGCGGACCCGGACCCAGGCGGCGCAAGAGGCGCGGCTTCGGGCGGAGCACGCAGCCGAGGCCCGGGGGCGATTCCTGGCCCTGATGAGCCACGAGATGCGAACGCCGCTTAACGGCGTCGCCGGGTTCGCCGACCTGCTCGCGACGCGGCCAGGGCTTGACGCGGAGGCCGTGAGACAAGCCCGGCAGATTCGCCAGTCCAGCGACGGCCTTCTGATGCTGGTCGAGGACGTTCTGGATTTCGCGCGCGGCGGCGCCGCCCTGTCGCCCGAACCGGTCGAACTGGAGACCGTCGTACGCGACGCCGCGTCTGCCAGCCTGGGTGCGCTGGAGGCCAAGCGCCTGGAGTTTCGGGTCGAGGCGCGCTTGGCGCCCGGCGCCCGCCACTTCGCCGACCGCCGCGCCCTGCGCCAGACGCTGCACGCCCTGATCTCGAATGCGGCCAAGTTCACCGAGCGCGGCCATGTGGAAGTGCGCATCGAAGAGCGCGGCGGGCAGATCGTGATCCGCGTGGCCGATACGGGCCCCGGCGTCGATCCCGATCACCGCGACCGCCTTTTCGGGGCGTTCGAGCAGATCGACGATTCCCTCAGCCGAGCGCATCAGGGCGCCGGTCTCGGTCTTGCCCTGGTGGCCCGCAACGTGCGGCGCATGGACGGGCGGGTGGACGTCGGCGACCGGCCGGGCGGCGGTGCGGCCTTCACCCTGACCTTGCCGCTGCCCCGGGCCGGAGACATGCCCGGTCCCGCGCACGAACCGGCCGACGCCGCGCCGCCTCCGGACGAGGGCGGCCGCGCGCCCCGAGTGCTCGTCGTGGACGACCACCCCGTGAACCGAGAAGTCGCGCGGGTCATGCTGGAAGCCTTCGGCTGCGAAGTGACCGAGGCGGTGGACGGGCTTGAGGCTGTGTCGCGTGCCCAAGCGCAGGCGTTCGACCTCATTCTCATGGATGTGCGCATGCCCCGCATGGACGGGATCGAGGCGACGCGCCGCCTGCGCGCCGACCTGTCGGAGGCGCCGATCGTCGCCATGACGGCCGACGCCATGCCCGAAGACGTGGCCCGTTGCCTGGGCGCAGGCATGGACGCCCACATGGCCAAGCCGATCAGCCAGCACGGCTTGCTGACCGTACTGAACCGCGCTCTGTCGGGCGAGTTCGCCGCCACCAGACCGGACGCCGTCGCGGCCTAACCCATATAGTCGCCCTCGAACGGAAACCGGCGGGCCCAGAATTCCGCCAGCTCCGGCAGGGCGTCGACCCGCCGTGCGACCTGGCCCAGTCGCGGCGCCACCTCATGGAACCGCCGCCGCAAGGGTCGCCAACGGCTGACGACCGCCATGTAGAGGTCCAGCACGCTCAGCTCGGCGCCCAGCACGAACCGGCCGGGATCGGTCTGGCTCTCCATCACGCCCCAGCACGCGGCGATTCGCTCTTGAGTCCGCAGCTTGATCTGCGTCTGGGCGGCTGCGTCGTCGCCGACCAGTCTCGAAGGCACGTCCCGGACCCAGTAGAGGGCGTAGATCTCCGCGGAAATGAACGCCATCCACCGCAGGAACCGTCCCCGCCGCGGATCGCCCGGCGGCGGGGCCAGCCCCGCTTCCGGATGGCGCTCCGTCAGCCACAGCAGGATGGCCGCGCTCTCGGTGATCGTCTCGCCCTCGGGCGTCACCAGCGCCGGCACCTGACGCATGGGATTGTGCGGGGCGATGCGCGCCCGCTCGGCTTCGGAGGCATAGGTGACGAACTCCTCCACGCGATACGGCGCGCCGATCAGGGTCAGCGCCGCCTCGACCGGGATGGAGCCCGAGCCGAGCGCGCCGTAGACGATGTAGGTCATGACGATCCTCCGGCGGTCAGACTAGTGCGGGCCGGAACCCCGTGTTCCCGAGTTCGTCGCCCGCCGCCATCAGCCGCCCTGATCCATCCCCGACGACGCCCACAGGAAGCTTGGAGCCGACACCACATCTAGCGGTCTGCGAAAATGTGATCGCAATATAGCCGCAATTCGGCTTGGCGCCGGAGCCTTTCACCCGCATGGTGAACGCACGCACTTCAACCCGGAATCGCCGAGTCCCCGCATGAACGCGCACGTCCCGTCCTCGTCGCTCAAGGTCCCCGGCCTGCTGACGCCTTCGGCCGCCTACAAGCCGTTCCGCTATCCGTGGGCCTTCGACATGTGGAAGAAGCAGCAGCAGGTCCACTGGATGCCCGAAGAGGTGCCGCTGGGCGAGGACTGCAAGGACTGGGCGGCCAATCTGAACGACGGCGAGCGCAACCTGCTGACGCAGATCTTCCGCTTCTTCACCCAGGCCGACATCGAGGTGCAGGACAACTACATGGAGCGCTACGGCCGGGTGTTCAAACCGACCGAGGTCAAGATGATGCTGGCGTCCTTCGCCAACATGGAGACCATCCACATCGCGGCCTACGCCCTGCTGCTGGAAACGATCGGCATGCCCGAGGCCGAGTTCGGCGCCTTCATGGAATACGAGGCCATGCGGGACAAGCACGACTACATGGGCCAGTTCGGGGTGGACTCAGAGGCCGACATCGCCCGCACGCTGGCCATGTTCGGCGGCTTCGCCGAGGGGCTTCAACTGTTCGCCAGCTTCGCCATGCTGATGAACTTCCCCCGACAGAACAAGATGAAGGGCATGGGCCAGATCGTCAGCTGGTCCGTCCGCGACGAAAGCCTGCACTGCGAGGGCATCATCAAGCTGTACCATGCCTTCAACAAGGAGACGGGCGCGGTGACGAAGGCCGTGGCCGAGGACATCGTGGAATGTTGCCGCACGGTCGTGAACATGGAGGACAAGTTCATCGACCTGGCCTTCGAACAGGGCCCGGTGAACGGCATGGTGCCCCAGGACATCAAGGACTACATCCGCTTCATCGCCGACTGGCGCCTCCGGCAGCTGCAACTGCCGGAGTTGTACGGCGGCTCGCGCGAGAACCCGCTGCCGTGGCTTCAGGCCCTGCTGAGCGGCGTCGAGCACGCCAACTTCTTCGAGGCCCGCGCGACGGAGTACTCCAAGGCGGCGACGCAAGGATCCTGGCACGGCGCCGAGGGCGTCTGGGACAGCTTCGACGCCCTGATGAAGAAGCGCGCGACGGAGGCGTCCGAACACGCCTGAGGCCGGTCCGCCGCGGGATCTGACCCGCGACGGACCGGCCTCTGACCGGCGCCTGCGCCTCAGCGGAAGGTGCGGCTCGTGGCGCGCGATCCGAGGAAGCCGGCGACCTGGGAGTGACTGATCCGCAGGACGTTGTTTCGGGCGGCGCCGTCGTCGTTGCAGCCGTTGCCGTCGATGGCGATGTCGGGGTCGTAGGCGATCTCGACCTCCACCTCGCCGCCGAACTCGAACGTGTCGAAGGCGTCGGCGATCATGGGTGTGGAGAACCGGCCCATACTGGCCCGCGGGGCTGCGGCCGTGGCCAGGGCTTCCGATTCGGCGAAGATGCGACCGGTGTTGCCGTTCGTGACCCGCACGGTGACCATCTGCTGACCCTCGCCCGACGCCCAGGCATGCCGGCCGCGGTTGGCGACCTCATAGGCGACTCTGACCGCGCCGCCGTCACCTTTGGTCAGGGTGACGCCGGTTATCGCCGGATCGACGGCGCAGACGGCGTCGCGGATCAGACCTCCCCGCGGCTGGAAACGATCGCCCAGGGCGGCGTGACCGACAGGGTCGATGCGGGCGGCGCCGGCGGGCAGGCGATGCATCTCCTGCGCCAGGGCCGGTGTGGACAGCGCCAGGGTGAACCCGGCGACCAAAAGATACGCTTTCATGACTGCACCCTCCTCCAAGGTTGCCGCCCCGTGGGCGGACCGGTCGTCGACCGGTGAGGTCAGCGATGCGCCCGCCGCCCTGAAGAACGCCGATATCCGCCGTTCATCTTCACGTCAGAAATGGGGCGACGGGGTGACCCGATGTGGGCGTCAGATGCCTGCGTACCACTCGTAGCCGCGGTCTTCCCAATAACCGCCCTTGCCCTTGCCGATGTGGGCGAAGCTTTCGACCGCCTCGATCCGCTTGATGTATTTGGCCATCTTGTAGCCCAGCTGGCGCTCGGCCCGCAGGCGCAGCGGGGCGCCGTGCTTGATGGGCAGAGGCCGGTCGTTCATCTCATAGGCCAGAAGCGTCTGGGCGTGGAAGGCGTCCACCAGGTCGATCGAGGTGTAATAGCGCTCGCCATCCTCGGTCTGATCGAGGGCGTCGAAGCAGTGGAACATGATGTACTTGGCGTTCGGTTTCAGCCCCGCCTCATTCAGGATGGCCGACAGGCGCGCGCCCTTCCATTTGCCGATCGAGGTCCAGCCCTCGACGCAGTCGTGCTTGGTGATCTGCGTGCGCGAGGGGCGGCGCTTGATGTCCTCCATCGACAGGCTCAGCGGCCGATTCACCAGGCCGTCGACGACCAGCCGATAGTCGCGGAAGCCGTTGGCCCGCAGGGTCCGGTACTCGCGATCCGCCGGATCTATGGAGCCGTTGGCGCGGAAATCCTTGGAGATGTCCTTTTCGGAATACTCCGGGGCCAGGGCCGTGCGCGGGATGACCGCACGCTGGGCGCCCAGCGTCAGCTTCTCGGCCTTCTTCACCGTGCACTGGACGGCCGGCACGCGGGTGAAGGCGTCGCACCCCGACAGGGTCGCGGCGCCTCCCAGGATCAGCAGGCGACGATCAGGACGCATCGGGCTTCTCCTCAGGCGTGGCGGGGGGCGTGGCGTCGGGCTTGATGACGAACCAGCCCGTGGTCATGGCGCGCAGGTTGTTCCAGGGCCCGGACAGGAAGACCAGCAGCACGTGGACGACGGCGAACAGGCCGATCCCGGCTGCGGCGATGAAATGCAGCGTCCGCGCCGACTGACGCCCGCCGAACAGATGCAGCAGGTCCGGCAGGACGGCGTTCATCCCCGGCGACATGGCCAGCCCGGTGCCCAGCATCAGTGGCAGCAGAACCAGCAGCACGACCAGATAGGTCAGCTTCTGGATGACGTTGTAGGTCCGCGCCTCTTCCCCTTCCGGAAAATGCAGTTTGGCGTGCTCCACAACGCTCTGCGGGATGTGCTTCAGCTCCTCGCGCGACGGCTCCATCAGGCGGCGGAAGCGTCCGGCGATCAGGGCATAGGCCAGGTAGATCAGGCCGTTGATCACGAACAACCAGGCAAAGAAGAAGTGCCAGTTGCGCGCGACGGCCAGGTTGCGCGTCGTCGGAATCGTCGCCCAGTCCGGGATGTTCGGAAAACTCAGCCACGGATCGGCGAAGGTCGAGGCCAGGCCCCAGTAGAGGTGCGGATGCGCCTTCAGGATGTTCAGCCCGGTCATCGCAAGGATCAGCACGCAGATCGCATTGACCCAATGGGTGACGCGAACGGGCAGGGGATGCCGCCAGATGGCGACGCGGCCGTCGGGCAACGGGCGGTCAGGTCGGCTCATGGTCCCCCCAAGGACGGCTCGGCGACGCGGCCAGCATGACATGAAGATACGTCGCCGCGAAGCTTGAGGTTACATGCCTTCGCGCGCATCGTCCGCGGCGTCGCAAACGAGGCCCGCCATGTCCGAAGAGATCATCTTCTACACCAACCCGATGTCGCGCGGCCGCATCGTCCGCTGGATGCTGGAGGAGGTGGGCGCCCCCTATCGGACGGAGGTCCTGGACTACGGCACGACCATGAAGGCGCCCGCCTATCTGGCGATCAATCCGATGGGCAAGGTTCCGGCGATCCTCCATCGCGGGCAGGCCGTCACCGAATGCGCCGCGATCTGCGCTTATCTGGCCGACGCCTTTCCCGATGCGGGCCTTGCGCCCGCGACCGACGCTCCGGAACGCGGGGCCTATCTGCGCGCCTTGTTCTTCGCCGCAGGGCCTCTGGAGGCGGCGGTCACAGCGCGCTCTGTCGGCGCCCTTCCGCCCGCCGACAAGGCGGGTCAGGTCGGCTACGGCAGCTATGAGGCCATGGTCGACGGTCTGGAGCACCTTGTGTCGCGCCACGACTTCGCGGCCGGCGACCGCTTCACCGCAGCGGACGTCTATCTGGGCAGCCAGGTCGGATGGGGACTGATGTTCAAGACCCTGCCGGACCGCGACGCCTTCAAGGCCTACTGGGCCCGCATCGCCGATCGTCCGGCCGCCGCGCGGGCGCGCGAACTGGACGACGCTCTGATCTCAAAAGGCTGATCAGAGCAGGCCGGCGATTGCGGAGCGCGCGGCCGCGCCAAGGTCGGGCCGTTTCAACGCGAGCGCCACGTTGGCGCGCAGCAGGCCGATCTTGTCGCCGCAGTCGTGCGTGACGCCGTCGTACTTGACGGCCGTGAACGTCTGGTCACGCATCAGCCTGGCCATTCCGTCCGTAAGCTGAATCTCGCCGCCGGCGCCGCGCTCCTGCGTGGCCAGGATGCGGAAGATTTCGGGCTGCAGGATGTAGCGGCCGGAGATCGACAGGGTCGACGGCGCTTCGCCCCGGGGCGGCTTCTCGACCATGCCCTTCATGCGGATCCGCGCGCCCGAGGCGTCGCCGTCCGGGTCGATGATGCCGTATTTGTGGGTCTCGGTCTCCGGCACCTGCTCCACGCCGATCACATTGCCGCCCACCTCGGCATAGACGTCGGCCAGCTGCTTCAGGGCGCCGGGCTGCGAGTCGACGATCACGTCGGGCAGGATGACGGCGAACGGCTCGTCGCCGACGATGTCGCGGGCGCACCAGACGGCATGACCCAGCCCCTTGGGCTGCATCTGGCGGGTGAAGCTCATCTCGCCGGCCTCGGCCAGTTCGGCGTTCATCATGGCCAGGACGTCGGTCTTGCCCTTGGCCTCCAGCTGGGCCTCCAGCTCGATCTGGTGGTCGAAATAATCCTCGATCGCCTGCTTGGCGCGGCCGGTCACGAAGACGATGTGCTCGATGCCTGCCTCGCGGGCCTCTTCGACGATGTAGGACAGGATCGGCCGATCGACGACGTTCAGCAGCTCCTTGGGCGTCGTCTTGGTGCCGGGCAGCACCCGCGTGCCCAGACCGGCGACGGGAAGCACGGCCTTGCGCAGGCGGCGGGGGGCGGTCGTCATGGCGAATCCCGAACGGTGAAGGTCGGCCACCCTAACGCCTCAGACCCGAAAGGCGATCACTCCACCGTGACGGACTTCGCCAGATTGCGCGGCTGGTCCACGTCGGTGCCCTTCTGGACCGCCGTGTAATAGGCCAGAAGCTGGATCGCCACGGCGTGGACGAGCGGCGCCACGAGTGGATGACACGCCGGAGCGTCCACGCGGCGGATTCCCGCCCCGTGGGGGTCCGGCGCCTCGGCCGGGGCGATCATGATCACCGGTCCGCCGCGCGCCGCGACCTCCTGCAGGTTCGAGGCCGTCTTCTCGAAGACGTCGTCCAGCGGAGCGAGGGCCACCGTCGGCGTGAATTCGTCGATCAGAGCGATCGGGCCATGCTTCAGCTCGCCGGCGGCATAGCCCTCGGCATGGATATAACTGATTTCCTTAAGCTTCAGCGCGCCCTCCATGGCCAGCGGGAACATGGCCCCACGGCCGAGGAACAGGACGTCCGTCGCCTTGGACAGCTCGTTCGCGACGTCGCGCAGGGCGTCGTCCATCCCCATGGCCTCAGCGATCAGACGCGGGGTCTCGAACAGGGCCTGGATCAGCTCGGCCTCTTCGGCGGCCTCGATCCGGCCGCGTTGCACGCCCGCCGCCACCGCCAGCGCCAGCAGGGCCGCGACCTGGGCGGTGAAGGCCTTGGTCGACGCCACGCCGATCTCCGGCCCTGCATGGGTCGGCCATAGAACGGCCGCTTCCCGCGCCATCGAAGAGGAATGCACGTTGACCAGGGCGGCGGTGTTCAGGCCCTGCGCCTTGCACCAGGTCAGCGACGCAAGGGTGTCGGCCGTCTCGCCCGACTGGCTGACGGCGACCGCCAGCGTTCCCTTCGTCACCGCCGGCCGTCGATAGCGGAACTCCGACGCGATCTCGACGTCGCACGGCAGGCCGGCCAGGCGCTCAAAGGCGTAGCGGCCGATCTGGGCGGCATAGAAGGCGGTGCCGCAGGCCACGACCTGAATGCGCTCCACGGCGCCGAAATCGACGGAGGTCGGCTTGGCCCTGCCGTTCACGAAGTCGAGGTATTCGGACAGGGTGCGCTGGACGCTGTCGGGCTGCTCGTGGATCTCCTTCAGCATGAAGTGGCGGTACTCGCCCTTTTCGACCATGGCCGACGATCCGGAGACCTGTACCACCGGCCGATCCACGGGGGCTCCCGACATGTCGAACATCCGCGCGCCGGACCGATCCAGCGCGACGTAGTCGCCCTCTTCAAGATAGCTGATCGATGTCGTGAATGGCCCGACCGCCAGCGCGTCGGAGCCCAGATACATCTCGCCGTCGCCCCAACCCACGACCAAGGGGCTGCCGCGACGGGCTCCGAGGATCAGTCCGTCCTCGCCGTCGATCAGCACCGCCAGCGCATAGGCGCCGGTCAGCCGGTCCAGAACGCGCTTGAAGGCGACCAGCGGGTCATTCGTGGTCGCCAGTTCGGCGTCCAGCAGATGGGCCACCACCTCCGTGTCGGTCTGGCTTTCGAAAGTCCGTCCGTGGGCGGCGAGTTCGGCCTTAAGGTCTGCGAAATTCTCGATGATCCCGTTGTGCACCAGCGTCACGCGACCGGCCTTGTGCGGATGGGCGTTCGCCTCCGTGGGCGCGCCGTGGGTGGCCCAGCGCGTATGGCCGATGCCGACGGTGGCGTTCAGCGGATCGGCCGCCAGCACGGCTTCCAGTTCGCGGATCTTGCCCTTGGCGCGGCGGCGTTCGATCCGGCCGTCGACCACGGCGGCGATCCCGGCGGAATCGTAGCCGCGGTACTCGAGCCGCTTCAGGCTGTCGATCAGTCGCGGAGCCACCGCTCCCGTCCCCGTCACGCCGATGATGCCGCACATTCCTGGTCGCCCTCGTTCGCGGCCCTTTGAAGGCCGCCCTTTGCACGCGGAATATGAAGGTTTATCAGCCCTTCACATGTCCGACGCGTCCCGCCGATACGGGATGGCGCGGCGCGTGACGACTGAAAAGTCATTACGCAAGGTTTCTTCGCCCTGGCGGCGATCGGGAGGGGCCCTTGGGCGACAGGCGATATTTCGGGACTGACGGCATCCGCGGCCGGGCCAACAGCCATCCGATGACCCCGGAAGTCGCCCTGCGGGTCGGCCTGGCCGCCGGGCGCCTGTTCATGTCGTCCGACGACCGCCGCCATCTGGTGGTGATCGGCAAGGACACCCGTCTGTCCGGCTACATGATTGAGCCGGCTCTGGTGGCGGGCTTCACCTCCGCCGGCATGGACGTCCGCCTGTTCGGCCCGCTGCCGACGCCGGGCGTCGCGATGATGACGCGGTCGATGCGCGCCGACATCGGGGTGATGATCTCCGCCAGCCACAACAGCTATGCCGACAATGGGATCAAGCTGTTCGGCCCGGACGGCTACAAGCTGTCGGATGCGGTGGAACTCAAGATCGAATCGATGATGGACCAGGCCCTGGGTGAGGGTCTGGCCCCGCCGGACAAGCTGGGCCGGGTCAAGCGCATCGACGACGCCCAGGCCCGCTACGTCGAGATCGCCAAGGCCAGCTTCCCCAAGAGCTTGAACCTCAGTGGACTGAGGATCGTCGTCGACTGCGCCAACGGGGCCGCCTACAACGTGGCGCCGACGGCGCTCTACGAGCTCGGCGCCGAGGTTTTTCCGATCGGAGTGGAACCCAACGGTCTGAACATCAACGCCGAATGCGGATCGACCCATCCTGAGCAGCTGGCCGAGACGGTGCGCCTACACCGCGCCGACATCGGCATCGCGCTTGATGGCGACGCCGACCGCGTCATCATCTGCGACGAGAAGGGCCAGGTCGTCGACGGCGACCAGCTCATGGCGCTTGTGGCGCTGGATTGGGCCAACCGGGGCCTTCTGGTCGGCGGCGGCGTGGTCGCCACCGTCATGTCCAACCTGGGTCTGGAGCGCGCCTTGGCCGCGGCCGGCCTGACGCTGGAGCGCACCAGGGTCGGCGACCGCTACGTCATGGAGCGGATGCGCGAGGGCGGCTTCAACGTCGGCGGAGAACAGTCCGGCCACATCATCCTGCACGACCACGCCACGACCGGCGACGGCCTGATGAGCGCGCTGCAGGTGCTGGCCGTTCTGGTCGCCTCGGGCCGCAAGATGAGCGACCTCGCGCGCCAGTTCGACCCGGTGCCGCAGAAGCTGGTCAACGTCCGCTACGCCGCCGGCAAGCCGCTGGAGGACGCGACCGTCAAGGCCGCCATGGCCGAAGCGGAGGCCACGCTGAAGGCCGCCGGCGGCCGGCTCCTGGTCCGTCCGTCGGGCACGGAAAAGCTGATCCGCGTCATGGCCGAGGGCGACGACGAAGGCTTGGTGACGAAGATGGTCGACGCCGTCGCGGTGGCTGTGAAGGCGGCGGGTTAGGTCAAAGCCGTCACGATCTCTTCGATCCGCTTGCGGATGTCGGGAACCGCGATGGTCTCCCAGAAGGCGCCGCGCGCCGGCGGACCCAGGACGAATAGCGCCTGATCCGGCACGCCGTCGCCCGAGAGGGCCCGTCCGGCGTCGTCCAGATCGAGACCCAATCCCAACGGATCAAGCCGCGCCCGGCCGGACGCCAGCAGCGGCGCCGTGAGCGGATCGCGCCGCGGGTCATGACCCGGGCCGGAGCAGTCGATGACGCGATCCACGATCAGGCCGCGCGGGACTTGCGCACGCGGCGGCAGGTGTTCCACGACGACCTTTTCGCGGGCAACGGGTCGGTTCGTTTCCGCATCGATCGTGCCGGGCCCGACGGTGCTCACGCCGGTCACGCGGGCGGCTGAGATGCTCAGCCGGCCCACGGCGATCATTGTGTCCAATGTCTTGGCCACCGCCGGCGCGATCCGGTGGCGGTGAACGTCCCACCATGGACGAAGGTGACGGACCCAGCGCGACCGCGTCTTCGCGTCGGCCTCGTGCCAAAGGTCGGCGGTGATGGGGCGCAACCCCTCCATGACGCCGCGCCAATCGTGCTGACGGGCTAGCCGCCGGGCGGCGTTCAGACGGCGCGAGGCGGGGCCGTTCAGCATGTCCGACGTCGGCGCGACGGGCGCGTCGGGCGTCGCAGCATGCGCGCGAGGCAAGAGGCCGCGCAGCGAGGAGGCGCGCATCTCTCCGGTCCATCCCAGCGCCTCCAGCGACAGGGCGACGTCCACCATGGTCAGGCCCGTGCCGATGACCGCGACCACGTCGGTCGGCTCGACGACGTCGAGGGCACCGGGGGCCCAAGGATCTCGGATCAGCCGGTCGGTGTGTTCGCCGGCCGTGTTGGGGGCGGGGTTGCCGGTAGCCAGGACGACGGCGTGACCCGTCAGGCGCCGGCCGTCTTCCAGCACCACACCCGATCCATCGACGGCCGAAGCGCGGGCGTGCAGCGCCGTGATCCGTCCCGGATGGGCCGCTTGAACCGAAGTCAGCCGGTCCTCGACATATTCCCCGTAAAGGCGGCGCGGCGCGAAGCCGTTCGGGTCCGCATGAGCGGGGGCGTTCGTCCGAAGCCACTCCACGAAATCGTCCGGCCGCCCTTCGGCCGCGCCCATCCGCGCCGAGCGCACGTTGAGCAGATGACCGTCGAAGTCGGTGGAATAGGCCACGCCGCGTCCGAACCGGCCCGTCGCGTCGATCAGAACGGAGGCCTGCCCGCACTCGGCCAGCCGCGCCGCCAGCATGGCGCCGGAGAATCCTCCGCCGACGATCAGGATGGGGGCTGCGGTCACCCGCACTCCATGAACGGCCAACGCTTGGCGGTCAAAGGGCTCAGACTTCCTGGTTGAAGGCGCCGACTTCCGGATGGCTCGCCAACCGGAGCTTCATGACCTCATGGAATAGGGCTCGCATGTCGTGTTCGGAGCGCAGGCTTTCGACCACGACGACCAGTTCCGGCTTGTTCGACGACGCGCGCACAAGCAGCCACGATCCGTCCTCCAGCTTTACCCGTGCGCCGTTGATGGTCACGACGTCGACGATGCGTCGGCCGAGGATCGTCCGGCCCGTCGTCCGATCGGCCTCGAACTCCGCCGTCAGGCGCGCCACCACGTCGTATTTGGTTTCGTCGGCGCAGTGCGGGCTCATGGTCAGGCTGGTCCACGCCGGGGCCAGGTCTTCGCGCAGAGCCGACAGCGTCCGCCCCGCGCGCGTCACCAGATCCATCACCAGTCCGGCCGTCGCCACGCCGTCGTCGTAGCCCCGCCCCAAGGGCGCGGCCGGGAAGAAATGGCCGGACTTCTCGAACCCCATCAGGGCGCCCTTTGTCGCCACGCGCCGCTTCATGTGGCTGTGCCCGGTCATCCACCAGTCGACGACGCAGCCGTTGGCCGCCAGCACCGGGTCGGCGTCGAACAGGCCCGTGGACTTCACGTCGACGACGAAGCGTGCGCCGGGGTGATCCGGCGCCAGACCGCGGGCGAGCAACAGGCCCATCTTGTCGGCGAAGATCGGGTCGCCCCGATCGTCCACCACCCCGCAGCGATCGCCGTCGCCGTCGAATCCCAGCCCGAGATCGGCCCCGGCGTCGATCACGCGGCGGCTGATCTCGGACAGCATCCCGCGATCCTCCGGGTTCGGATCATGGCGCGGGAAGGTCCAGTCCAGATCGCAATCCATCTCGACCACCTCCGCCCCCATGGCGCGCAGGGCGGTGGGCGCGAAGGCGCCGGCCGTGCCGTTGCCGCAGGCGCAGACGACCTTCAGCGGCCGGTCCAGCCGCACCCGCGACGCCAGGTCTGCGATCCAGGCTTGGGCCAGACCTTCGACGCGTTCGACCGATCCGCCCGGCGCCGACTCGGCGCCGCCGCCCAAGGCCAGGGTCTTCAACGCCGCCATGTCGTCCGGTCCGAAGGTGAGGGGCGGCTCCAGCCCCATCTTGACCCCGGTCCAGCCGTTCGGGTTGTGGCTGGCCGTGACCATCGCCACGCCCGGCGCCTCCAGCCAGGTTTGCGCGAAATAGGCCATGGGCGTCAGGCACAGGCCGACGTCCAGCACGGTCAGCCCGCCCTCGACCAGCCCCTCGATCAGGGCCGCCTTCACCGCTTCCGAATACGACCTCCAGTCGTGCCCCACCACGACGCGGGCGACGCCCCGCTCGCGGGCCAGGGCGGCGAAGGCGCGCCCGACGGCGCGCAAGCCGTCGGCGTCGACCTGATCCCCCCACAGCCAGCGGGCGTCGTATTCGCGGAAACCGGAGGGATGGAGCATGCGTCAGGCCTTATCAGGCGCGGCCGGCGAGACAAGCGGCCCGGTTGCGGCTAGCGTCGGCGATCATCGGGAGGTCCTCATGCGTCGCCTGTCCGCCGTGTTTGCGGCCCTGATCGCGCTTTGCGCGACGCCGGCCTGGGCCGTGCCGCCGTCCATTCCCGCGATCGTCCAGCGACTGGACGCGGTGCCCGGCGGCTTCTCCGGCATCGTCGGGGCGCGCCGGGGCGGGAATGCCGCCCACTATTCCTGGAGCAGCCGAGGCGGCGAGAACCCTTGGCTGCCCGTCCGCTGGGCGTCGGTGACCAAGGCGGTGACGGCGGTGCTGGTGCTGCAGGAGGTCGATGCCGGTCGGCTGTCGCTGGACGCGCCGGTGTCGAGCTATCTGCCCGACTGGACGGTGAATGGGGACGCCACCCTGCGCCAGCTGCTGATGCACACCTCCGGACTGGCCGACCTCAACGCCTCCCCCGACCTGGACGGCGACGGCATGCCGGACTTCTATCAGACGGGCGGCGACTGGCGCGCGGTCTGCGCCGCCTCGCCTCGGGCCGCCGTCGGCGCCGGCTTCACCTACAACAACTGCGACTACCTGCTGCTCGGCGCGGTGCTGGAAGCGGTCACCGGCCGAAGCTGGGCCGATCTGGTGCGCACGCGGATCAAGGAGCCGCTCGGCCTCGCCTCGCTGGAGCCGGCGGCGCCGGGCGCGCGGTCGGAGGCGTTCGACGGCGACATGGCCGAGCCGCCCGTCGACGTCTCGACCTATGGTCCCGCAGGTGACCTGTACGGCGGCGTCGGGGCCATGCTGGCCTTCGACCAGGCCCTCATGGACGGAGGCCTGATCTCCGACGCCGCGCGTGTGGAGATGTGGAAGGCCGGGCCGGAGACGGGCTACGGCGGACTGGCGGTCTGGGTCTATGAGGTCCAGCTGCCGGGCTGCGGGATCAAGACGCGCGTGGTGGAGCGTCAGGGCGCGATCGGCGGGGTGCAGGTGCGGAACTTCCTGATGCCCGACCTGAACGCCGCCCTGGTGATCTGGACCGACGACGGCGCCTTGGACCTCGGTCAGACGTGGTCGGGGCAGGGATTGAGCGTCGATCTGCTGGCGGCGGTGGCGTGCGATGAGGGGCGGGGCTCCAGCCCGGCCGCTTGACCCGGCCGGACCCGGGTCCTACCCCGGCGCGACTGAACGGAGACGCCCATGCCCCGCCTCGTCCTGTTGCGCCACGGCCAGAGCCGGTGGAACCTCGAGAACCGCTTCACCGGCTGGGTCGACGTCGACCTGACCGACAAGGGCGAGGCTGAAGGACGGCGCGCGGGCGAACTGCTGGCCGAGGCGGGCTTCACTCCGGCCGTGATGTTCACATCGGTGCTGACGCGGGCGAAGCGGACGGGCGCGCTGGCGCTGCAGGCCGCGGGACTGAAGGACGTGCCGGTCGTCGCCGACTGGCGGCTGAACGAGCGCCACTACGGCGGGCTGACGGGACTGAACAAGGCCGAGACGGCCGAGACGCACGGCGAGGATCAGGTCAAGGTCTGGCGCCGCAGCTATGACGTGCCGCCTCCGCCGCTGGAGCCGGGCGGCGAGTTCGATTTCGCCGCCGACGCCCGCTATGCCGGCCATGACATTCCGGCCACCGAAAGCCTGAAGACCACGCTGGAAAGGGTCGTGCCGTACTGGGACGCGGAGATCGCCCCCCGGCTCAAGGCCGGCGAGGACGTGCTGATCGCCGCCCACGGCAACAGCCTGCGCGCCATCGTCAAGCATCTGTTCGACGTGCCGAACGACCGGATCGTGGATGTCGAGATCCCCACCGGCAATCCGCTGGAGATGGATCTGGACGCCGACCTGAAGCCAGTCGCCGCCCGCTATCTGGACGCCGACCGCGCCACGCCGCTGCCGGAGGGCGCCGCGTGAGCGCCGCCGACGAACGCTGGATGGCCCGTGCCGTCGAGCTGGCCACGGCCCAGATGGGCCGCACGTGGCCGAACCCTGCGGTCGCCTGCGTCATCGTGAGGGACGACGTCGTGATCGCCGAGGCCGCGACGGCCGACGGCGGTCGGCCTCATGCGGAGGAGCAGGCCGTGCCGACGGCCGGAGATCTGGCGCGCGGCGCCACGGCCTACGTCACCATGGAGCCCTGCGGCGCCCGGTCCTCGGGCCGCACCTCCTGTTCGCAGTTCCTGCTCAACGCGGGCGTGGCGCGGGTCGTGGTGGCGGCCGTCGATCCGTCGCCGTTCGCGGCCGGCCGAGGCGTCGAGAAGCTGCGCAAGGCGGGGCTGGAGGTCGAGACCGGCGTCCTGGCCGACCGCGCGGCGGTGCTCTACGAGGGTTACCTTCACCGGGTGGAGACGGGGCGGCCCATGGTGCGGCTGTCGAACGGCGGCGAGGGCTTCGACGCCCGCCTCGCCGCCTCGCCCAAGGCGGACTTGGCCACCGAGCTGAAAAGGCTGGGAGAAGCCGGGTACACACGCGTTTGGGTTGAGCCCGGCGAGCTCGCGGACGCGTTGGCCGAGCAAGGCTTGTTGACCGCCTGAAGGCGCGGACTTCCAACGCTTTTTTAAGCCTGTTTCGCCACTGTGGCGACATGGGAGAAGTCGCCCCGGAGGTCATCAGGCGTCGTCTGACGCAGGAGGAGCTGGACGCCATCTGCGCCCGGCACGACCGCCTGTGGCAGGCCCGGCCCGGCGGCGCCCGGGCCGTCTTCGCCTGGATGGATTTGTCGGGGCTCAGTCTGAAGGGCCGAAACCTCGCCGACGCCGATTTCGCTGCGGCGGCCATGATCGGCTGCGATCTGACCGGGACACGGCTGGACAACGCGACCTTCTTCGGCACGGACCTGCAGGACGCGGTGCTCGTCGACGCCAGCCTGAGGCGCGCCGACCTGCGCGGCGCCTGCCTGCGCGGCGCCGACCTGTCCGGCGCCGACCTGTTCGAGGCCGACTTGCGGGAAGGCGCCATCGCCGCCGCCGACGCTCAGAAGGGCTATCGCATCGTCGAGGCGCGTCGGCGCGACGGCGACGAGGTTACCCAGGCGCACGGCGCCTGTCTGGTGGGGGCGAATCTGCAGCGGTCAAAGATGGGCGGCGTCATCGCCATTCAGGCCGACTTCACCGACGCGGTGATGAAGGACTGCAAGCTTGTCCGCGCAAACCTGAAACAGGCCAGCTTCCGCGGCGCCGATCTGGCCGGGGCCGATCTGTCCGGAGCCGATCTTTCCGGGGCCGACCTGCGCGACGCCGTGCTGATCGGCGTCACCGCCGCGATGTGGCGGACGGACGGCGCCAACATGGACGGGGCCCTGACCGACGACCGTTCATGTGCGGCTCCGGTCAGCAAGATGCCCGCCGCCGAAATGCTGCGTGAGCATGCGCAGTGGTGCGAGACCGGAGGCCGTGACGGTCGTCCGTCCGTGTTCGACGGCGTCGATCTTCGCGCGCTGAAATCCATCGGCGGGTTGAACCTGACCGCCCTGTCGGCCAAAGGCGCCGTCTTCTACGGCCTGGACATGGAGGGGGTGCAGCTGCAGGGCGCGCACCTCGAGAACGCCGACCTCAGGGCTTGCAACCTGCGCCGGGCAGACTTGCGCGGCGCCCGGCTGAAGGGCGCCCGGCTGAACGGAGCGGATCTGCGCGAGGCCCAGCTGGGCCCGCTCATGATCGCCGCCGACCGCCTGCTGGCCGCCGACCTCACCGACGCCTGCCTGCGCGGGGCCGATCTGTCGCGGGCCGACCTGCGCCGCGCGGTCCTGACCGGCGCCGACCTGAAGCGGGCGCGACTGGACGGCGCCCAGGGCCTCGTCTCACCTCTGGCTGGAGCTGCCGCATGACGTTTTCCCGTCGCGCCCTTGCCCAGGGCGACCTGGACATGCTGATGACCGCGCACGAGCGTCTGGTCGAGGGGCGGGCCGGCGGGCGGCGCATGGCGCTGAAGTTCATGGACCTGCGGGGGCTGGATCTGTCGGGACGGCGTCTGGACGACGCGGAGTTCAGCGGCTGCTCGTTCGAAGGCGCGCGACTCAAGGGCGCCCGACTGGCCCGTGCGGTCTTCTTCTGCTGCGACATGAAGGGCGCGGATTTCACCGGAGCCGACCTGACCCGAGCGGATCTGAGGGGGGCTTGCCTGCGTGGCGCGACCCTGAACCGCGCGGACCTGACCAAGGCGGATTTCCGCGAAGGCGTCATCGCCGTTCCCCATGCGACCAAGGGCCTGGCGCAGGCGACGCGAGAGACGCGGCGCGGCGTGGCGGACGGAGCCAGCTTTTCGGGCGCGCGCCTGGCCGGTGCGGAGATGAGCGGCCTGTCGGCCTTCAAGGTCGACTTCACCGACTGCGCCATGGCGGGGGCGCAGTTGACGGGCGCCAACCTCAAGGAAGCCGATCTTTCCGGCGCCTTGCTGGAAGGCGCGGCGGTGTCCGGCGCCAACCTGTCCGGAGCCAAGCTGGTCGGCGCGGTGCTGACCGACGTGGCCATCGAGGGCGCCACGACCGAGCGAGCGGACATGACCGGCGTCGTGCGGGCGCCCACAGCGGAGGCCGTCGCCAAGGCGAAGTCGCATCGTGAGGCCGCGCTGGACGGAAACGCGTGGACGGAAAGCGGGGGCGTCTTCGGATCGCCGCCCGACTTCGACGATGAGGATCTGCGCCCGGTCGGCGCGGGCTTCAAGGGGCTCAAGCTTGCGGCCTTGACGGCTCGCGGAGCCTGCATGGTGGGAATGGATCTGACGGGCGTCGGCTTGCAGGGGGCGAATCTCGAGGGCGCCGATCTGCGGGGCGTCGATCTTCGCGGGGCCGATCTGAGGGGCGCGCGACTGGGCGGCGCCCTGCTCAGTCAAGCCGATCTGCGCGGCGCGATCCTGGCGCCTCTGCCGCTGGGCGGTGGGCGGACCATGCCGGTCGATCTGAGCGGCGCCTCCCTGCGTTGGGCCAGGCTTCACGGTGCGGACTTCACGGGCGCGCGTCTGGACGACGCCGATTTCCGGGGCGCCGACGAACTGCCGCCCGAAGCGCTGCTCTCCGCCGCGGTGGCCTGACGGCAAGAAAAAGGGGCGACGTCGCCGCCGCCCCTCGATCGTCTTCTTCAGCCCTGTCAGGCCGCCTTGCCGGCCTTGCCTTCGATCAGCTTGCCGGCGCCGGCGCCGATCTCGATGCGGCGCGCCTTCAGCGCCTCGGGCAGCTCGCGCGCCAGGTCGACGGTCAGCAGGCCGTTGGCCAGATCGGCGGTCTTGACCACGACATAGTCGGCCAGCTGGAAGCGGCGCTCGAAGTCGCGCTCGGCCAGGCCGCGGTGCAGATAGGTCCGCTCGCCGTCGTCGTTGGCCGTCTTGCGGCCGGTGACGGTCAGCAGGTTCTCCTTGACCTCGACGGTCAGCTCGTCGGGGCCGAAGCCCGCCACGGCGACCTCGATGCGGTACTGGTTTTCGCCGGTCGACTGGATGTTGTAGGGCGGCCAGCCCTGCTCGCTGGTCCGCGCGGCGTTTTCCAGCATGGCGGCCAGGCGGTCGAAACCGACGGCGGAACGATAGAGAGGGGTGAAGTCGAAGGTACGCATGGTCAGCCTCCTGAAAGGTCAGCAAGGGTGAACCGCCCGGCGATTTGCCCGGACGGCGGGGGGTGCGTCCCGGTCGGTCCCGCAGGCCCCGTCCGGTCCGGAGGACCCGACGTCGGCGTCCTCATCACGGGATTTGGGAAGCGCCGTCGCTGCGTCAAGAGGCGCCTGTCCCTGGGCGCGCGGGCGCCCTAGAAGACGTGACGCCCTTTCACCGGAGACGACCTCGATGCGCCTGACCCCGCTCGCCCCGATCGCCGCCGCCCTCGCCCTGGCCGTTCCCGTCGCCGCCTCCGCCCAGGCTCAGGAAGACGCCGCCCTGCGCGCCGCCGTCGCCTCAGAGACGCGCCCGGCCGCCGACCGCGCCCGCGACGCCTTCCGCCGCCCTTACGAGAGCCTGACCTTCTGGGGCCTGGAGCCGGGGATGAATGTGGTCGAGATCGCTCCGGGCGCGGGCGGATGGTGGCGCCACATCCTGGAGCCTTATTCGGCGGCCACGGGCGGCGCTTACTTCCCAGTCGATCGGATACAGGGGGGGCTGGGCGTCCCGGACGGCAGTGCCGATTTCGTCCTGGTCGCGCGCTCCTTCCACAACTGGCACCGGGCGGGCCGGACCGATGATCTGATGGCCCTGTTCTTCACGGCGCTGAAACCCGGCGGCGTCCTGGCGGTGGAGCAACACAGGGCGCCTGAAGGGGCGGACCCGGACGCCACGGCCGCCACCGGGTACGTCTCCGAGGCCTATGTCATTGCGGCCGCGGAAAAGGCCGGCTTCGTTCTGGACGCGCGCAGCGAGCTGAACGCCAACGCCAAGGACGACCGTGATCATCCCTGCGGCGTCTGGACCCTGCCCCCTGTCAGGCGCGGGCCTGAGGACGGCTGCCAGATCACGCCGGAGCAGAGGACGGAGTTCGACGCGATCGGCGAAAGCGACCGCATGACCCTGCGTTTCCGAAAGCCGGAATGAGCGTCGCGATCCCACTTTGACCCACGCGGCGAAGCCCTCTAAGCCGGTCGCTTCGGCGCGCGGAGGCCTTGCGCGTCGAGGCTGGTGGGGATTGGGCCATGGCTGACCGGACCAGAGGCGAGCGAGCGGGGTCGGAGCGGAAAGCGCCCGCCGTCGATCGTCGTGCCCTGTTGTCCGGCGCGGCGGCGGTCGTCATGGCCGGACTCGCCGGCTGCGGCCGCCGCGAGGAAAAGGCCGAGCCTGAGGCCCCGAACGGACCGCCGCGCGGATCGCTGGAATGGGCGGTGACCGGCGCCTGGCGGGCCCAGGACCGCGCACGGGACGAATGGCGTCATCCGATGGAGACGCTGCGCTTCTTCGGGCTCCAGCCGCGGATGACGGTCGCCGACTTCTGGCCGGGCAGCGGCTGGTACAGCGAGATCCTGGCACCGTACCTGAAGGAAGGCGGCGGGCGCTACGTCGCCGTCGGGTTCCAGAGCGGCGCGGGCGCCGATCCGGCCCAGGCGGCGTTGAACGCGGCCTATCAGACGCGGTTCGGCTCGGATCGTCGCCTGTACGGCGAGGTGGTCTTCTCCGAGTTCGGCGCGACCAGCGGGCCCATCGCCGATCCCGGGTCCGTCGACATGGTGCTGTTCATGCGCACACTGCACGCCTGGATGGCCGCGGGCATCGCCGAAAAGGCCTTCGCCGACGCCTTCGCCGCGATGCGGCCGGGCGCGATTCTGGGCGTCGAGCAGCATCGTCTGGGCCCGGAGCAGGATCAGGACCCCGTGGCCGCCAGCGGCTATGTGCAGGAGGCCTTCGTCCGCCAGCTGGCCGCCGAGGCCGGCTTCGTCTTCGTCTCGGCGTCGGAGATCAACGCCAATCCGGAAGACGACAAGGACCATCCCTTCGGCGTCGACACCCTGGCCCCCATGCGTCTGACGGCGCCGGTGGGAGAGCCGCCGGACCCCGACTTCGATCGTGCCCCCTTCGACGCGATCGGCGAAAGCGACCGCATGACCTTGAAGTTCAGGAAGCCTGAGTGAACCGAGCCGCCGCCTATGCCGCCAATGCCCCCTTGATGGGCGTTCCCGGCGCCGCCGCCCCTGCGGGCGGTGAGGGCAGCTGGTACCGCGGCGCCGGCGGTCTGCGCCTGCGCGCGGCCTTTTGGCGGCCCTCGGCCCTGATGGGCGCCCGCCCCCGCGGCACCGTCGTGCTCAGCCCGGGCCGGACCGAGCCGATCGAGAAGTATTTCGAACTGATCGGCAACTTCCTGGCGCGCGGCTGGTGCGTTCTGGCGCACGACTGGCGCGGACAAGGCCTTTCGGCCCGCCTGCTGCCGGACCGCCTGAAGGGCCACGCCCGCGCGGTCGAGGAGTATCTGGACGACTTCGCCCGCCTTCTTGACGCTCACGAGGCGACGGCGCCGCGCCCCTGGGTGATGGTCGGGCATTCTATGGGCGCGGCGCTGAACCTGGCGACGCTTCAGGCGGGCGAGAGCCGTTTCGGCGGCGCCCTGCTCAGCGCGCCCATGCTGCGGATCAAGACCGGCAAGCGATCGATGTGGTCGGTCAAGCTGGCCGTCCGCTGGAACCTGCGGCACGGCAAGGCCGGCGACTATGTGCTGGACGATCCGGACGATCCGTTCGAGCACACCTTCGAAAAGGACGCCCTGACGTCAGACGAGGCTCGCTACGAGCTGTGGCGGCAACAGCTTTACGCCTGCCCGCACCTGGCGGTCGGCGGTCCGACCTGGGGCTGGCTGGCCTTCGCCATCGATCTGGGCGAGCGGACGCTGAAGCCCAAGGCGCTGAAGGCGGTGAAGATGCCCGTCTGCGTCGTCCAGCCGGCCGACGACGACCGCATCTGGAAACAGACCAACAAATGGGCCGCCAAGCGCATGGGTCGGGGCCGTTACGTCGAAGTGCCGGGATCGAAGCATGAGGTCATCATGGAGACCGATGACCTGCGTGCGGTCTTCCTGCAGGAGTTCGACGCTCTGGCGGCCTACGTCTCGCCGGTTGAGGATCTGTCGCCGATCCCCGAGCCCGTCGCGTCTGAGGTCTCTTCCGAAGTCGCCTGACGTCGCTCAGGCGTCGGGCCGGCAGCGGGCGCACAGGCCGTGCGCTTCCACCGTCGCGCGCTGGATCGAAAAGCCCAGGTCCGCGGCGCTGGCCGAAATCTGCGCGCCGGCCCCGACGCCGATCTCCGCCGTCGCCCCGCAGCAGTCGCAGATCAGAAACGCCGCCGCGTGCCCCGCGTCCCCGTGCGAACAGGCGACGTAGGCGCTGAGCGAGGCGATGCGGTGCGCCAGACCGCGCCGCTCCAGAAACTCCAGCGCGCGATAGACTGTGGGCGGCTTGGCGGCCTCGCCGTCACGGCCATAGGCGGCGATCAGGTCATAGGCCTTCACCGGCTCTCCGGCGGCCAGAAGAAGCTCCAGAACCCGCCGCCGCGGGGCCGTCATGCGCTCGCCGTCGGCCAGGCAGCCCGCCTCCGCGACCGCCAGGGCCGCGCGCACGGCCGCAGGCTTCAACCGCAGTTCGGCATGGTCGTGACCGCATCCGTCCATCGTCACTCAGCTAAGGCGTGTTCGCGCGCGGGGCAACTACGCTTGACGGAGCGTGATGTTATCTCATAACGTTTTTCGCATGATCCAGTCCCGCCTTCCCCTCGCCCTGACCGTCTCCGCGATCGCGCTGATCCCCGCCGCCGCTCTCGCCCAGGATCCGACAGGCCCCGTCACCCGCGTGGACGACGTCGTCGTCACCGCCGCCCCCTACGGCGTCGCGCGCCAGGCCACGAACATCGCCGTCGATGTGCTGGACGACGAGGACCTGACCACCGCACCCTCCACTTCTCTGGGCGACGTGCTGAACGGTCTTCCGGGCGTGCGGTCCACGGCTTTCGCGGCCGGGGCCGGCCGTCCCGTGATCCGCGGTCTGGCCGGCCCGCGCGTCCAGGTGCTGACCAACGGCCTGGGCCTGATCGACGCCAGCGCCCTGTCGCCCGATCATCAGGTCGCCGCCGACCCGGGTGAGGCGAACCGGATCGAGGTGCTGCGCGGACCCCAGACCCTGGCCTACGGCGGCTCGGCGATAGGCGGCGTGGTCAACGTCATCGACGGCCGCATCGCCGAGCAGCGTCCGGTCGGCGGCGCCGACGGCCGCGCCTGGGCTCAGACGTCCACCGTCGACGACGGCTTGAGCTTCGGCGCGCGCGGCGCCTTCGCCGCGGGGCCGCTGGTCTTCACTTTGGACGGCTTCCGGCGCGAAGCCGGCGACTACGACATTCCCGTGCCCGCCGAATCCCGTCGACAGCTGGAAGCCGAAGGTGAGACGTTCGAGGATACCGGCGGCACCACTCTGGAGAACAGCTTCGTCGATCTGTCGGCCTATGGAGCCGGCCTGTCCTGGATCGGCGACTGGGGCTTCGTCGGTGGGTCTGTGAAGCGCACCGAAACCGACTACGGCGTTCCCGGCCACGAGCACGAAGACGATCCTCTGGCCCCGCCGGCCGTCGAAGAGGAACTGGTCACCATCGGCCTGGAGCAGACGCGATACGACCTGCGCGGCGAGCTGCGAATGCCGTCCGGGCCCTTCGCCCGTCTGCGCGGTTCGGCGGCCTATGCCGACTATACCCACACCGAGTTCGAGGGCGATGAGGTCGGCACGGTCTTCACGTCCGAAGGCGTCGAGGGCCGGCTGGAGCTGGTTCAGGTCCGCCGCGGCGGCTGGGACGGGGCGTTCGGCGTCCAGGGCCTGAAGCGCGACTTCGACGCCCAGGGCGACGAGGCCTACGTGCCTCAGACGGACATTTCGGAGATCGGCGTCTACACGCTTCAGCGCCTCGACTACGGCGGCTGGGGTCTGGAGGGCGGCCTGCGGTTCGACTCGAAGGAGCTGGACAGTGCGGTCGGCGCCCGAGACTTTTCGACCGTCTCGGCGTCGCTGGGCGCCTACTTCAAGCCGACGGACGACCTGTTCCTGGGCCTGTCCCTGGCACGCAACGGCCGCGCGCCGACCGAGGCCGAGCTGTTCGCCGAGGGGCCGCACGTCGCCACCCGAGCCTTCGAGGTCGGCGACGCCGATCTGGAGGAAGAAGAGGTCACCTCGCTGGAGGGCACGCTGCACTGGGACCGCGGCCCGCTGACGGTCGATCTGCACGTGTTCAACGCCGACTACGACGGCTTCATCGATCTCGCGCCCACCGGGGTCGAGGACGTCGACAGCGAGCTGGGAATCTTCGAGTACGTCCAGACCGACGCGACCTTCCGCGGGCTGGAGGCCGAGCTGGGGTACCGGGCGTGGGAACGCGGGGCGGATGCTCTGACGCTGGAGCTGGGCTACGACGTCGTGCGCGGCGAGACCGATCTGGGCCCGCCCGCCCGCATCCCGTCGTGGTCTTTGCGAGCGGGCGCCGAGCTGGAGATGGGCCCATGGACCGTGCGCGGTCAGGTACGTCGCGTCGGAGAGCAAGACCGCGTCGCGGCCTTCGAACTGCCGACCGACGGCCACACCACCGCCGACCTCTATCTGGGCTGGGCGCCGCGTGAGGACGGACTGATCCTGTTCGCCGAGGCCAAGAACCTGACGGACGAGGAAGTCCGCGAGCACACCAGCTTCCTGAAGGATCTGGCGCCCTCGCCCGGACGAAACCTGCGGATCGGCGCGGCCTACCGCTTCTGAGGCCTTTTCCCGTGGCGGGCGGCGGCGTTTGCCGCCCGCGCGGCCTTGGGCTAGAAGGCCCGCCTTCCGTCCCTTTCCAGAGCGTTCCCCGCCTCCATGACCGACACCAACATGCAGACCGGCCAGATGTCCGGCCAACTCGCCGGCACCGTCCTGTTCTACGGCAAGCCCGAACCCCTTTCGGTGGAGAACCACGGCGGGTTGGGCATCGAACAGGCTGAAAAACCCTATGCCTTCGTGGCCAAGTCGCACATCGTGCCGGTGACCGTGACCGAGTTCGCGCCGGCGGCGCTGTCTTATCCCGTGATCTTCGTCGGGGACCAGCGCCAGCCGGTGGCGGTCATGGGCCTGCGTCCGGATCAGAACCTGTTCGTCGGCGACGACGGACTGTTCAAGGCCGAGGCCTACATTCCTGCGTACGTTCGCCGCTATCCGTTCGTCTTCGCCAACGACGAGACCCAGCAGCGGCTGATCCTCTGCATCGATCGCGACGCGCCGTTCGTGAAGGAGGGCGGCGCTCAGCCCCTGTTCACCGACGGTCAGCCCAGCGCCTTCACCCAACAGGCCATGGAGTTCTGCAACAGCTTCGAGCAGGAGCGTCTGCGCACCGAGTCCTTCGTCGGTCTGTTGAAGGAGCTGGATCTGTTGGAAATCCGCGAGGCGACCTTCACCCCCCGCGACGTCGCAGGTCAGCCCGCCGGCGAGGCTCAGAAGATCGCCGAATACTATGCGGTTTCCGAAGACAAGCTGCGCGCCCTGCCGGCCGAGAAGCTGGCGGAGCTGCGCGACAACGGCGCCCTCGGCCAGATTTATGCCCACCTGACTTCGCTGCTGGGCTGGGACCGACTGATCGCCATGACCTTCGCCCGCGCCGCGGCCATGCCTACGTCGGCGAACGCCTGATCCCGTCAGGAGCCTTTTTGGCTTCTTGAGTTGAAGAAACGGCGGCCGATCGGCCGCCGTTTCGCGTTTCGGCTCACCTTCGAGCAAACACCGCCCGCGTTAGGCACGAGAAGACCAGCCTCCCGCCCTCGTCCAGCAGATCGTGCTGGGCGATGACGATGCCCTTGTCGTCGCCGACGGGATCCTTGCCCATCACGGTCATTCGCCCGCGCAGCAGTTCACCCGTAGGCGGATTGCGCATAAAGCGCAGGCCATCGATCGCCAGCACCTTGGTCTGGGCCCACCCGCGCGCCTTCTCGCCGAAAAGCCGGCTCCACAGCGCATAGATCAGCGCGTCGGGCGCGCCGCCCTCCACGTCCCAGCCGGGCACGAACTTCTCGGCGAAGGCGGCGACCATGTCGCCGTCGGCGGCGCAGGCCCCAAGGGGGATGACCTCGCCGGTCGACAGATCCTCGTAGTGGACGTGCAGCGGTTCGGTCATCGGGCCCCGGGGTCTGTGGTCAGGGCTCTTCCGAGACCCGCACCAGCAGCTTGCCGTCGTGCGATCCGGTGAACAAGCGGTTCAGACTGTCGACCGCGCCTTCGAGGCCGTCGTCGACGTGCACCTTCCACTTGATGCGGCCGTCGGCCAGCATGGGCCCCATGCCCGCGACCATCTCCTTGGCGCGCGGCGCATAGTCCATGACCAGGAAGCCCTGCACGCGCAGGCGGTGGGTGATCAGGCGGCTGAAGTCCGGCGACGGCGGGCGCCGCGTGGCGTTGTAGGCCGAGATCAGACCGCACACCGCCATGCGCCCGTGGATCTTCAGGCGATTGAACACCGCCAGCATGATGTCGCCGCCGACGTTCTCGAAATTCATCTCCACGCCGTCCGGGGCCAGCCGGTCCAGAGTCTCCCCCACGTCCTCGCTCTTGTAGTCGATGGCGGCGTCGAACCCGAGCTCGTCGGTCAGCCAGCGGCACTTGTCCGGCCCGCCGGCGATGCCGATGACCCGCGCGCCGTGCGCCTTGGCCACCTGGCCGGCGATCGAGCCCACCGCCCCGGCGGCGGCGGAGATGACGACCGTCTCGCCGGCCTTTGGCTGGAGCACGTCCGTGACCCCGAACCAGGCGGTCATGCCGGTCATGCCCATGACCGACATGTTGGCCGTCAGCGGCAGTCCGGGGACACGATGGACACGTGAGGCGGCGCCGGCGTCGATCACTGCGTGATCGGCCCATCCGCCCGCCGCCGTGGTCACCAGGTCGCCGACGGCGAAGCGATCCGACCGGCTGTCCTCGACGACGCCCAGCGTCAGGCCCCGCATCACGTCGCCGAGACCGACCGGCGGCAGGTAGCCGGCCGTGTCGTTCATCCAGGTGCGGTTGGTGGGGTCCAGGGACAGATAGATGGTACGCACGCGGATCTGGCCGTCGCCGACCTCGGCGAGCGGAGCCTCGACCAGTTCAAGATCGCCCTGCTGGATCAGGCCCTGCGGGCGGGCGCGAAGAACCCATTGGCGGCTGACGGACGGCATGACGGCGCTCCTGCGTTGCTTTTCGCCACGGACCTTAGCCGCCCCCGCCCGCGAGGCAAGAAAAAGGGCGGGATCGTTTCCGATCCCGCCCGAGGTCGCATCATCGAGAATGAGGTGCGGAGGCGACAGACTGGATCTCTCCAGTCTCGTGTCGGGGGGGCGTCGCCGCCTCCGCAGTGTGAGAATGTCCGGCCCGAAACCCGGTTCCCCTCGCCGGCGAAATTATTTTCAGGCGGCCTCTTTCTGGCGGGCGGGGTGGAAGAACAGCGCCTGGCTGATCGCCGCCTTCACCGTTTCCGGCTGGAACGGTTTGGTGATCAGGAAGGTCGGTTCCGGGCGTTCGCCGGTCAGCAGGCGCTCGGGGAAGGCCGTGATGAAGATCACCGGCACGTCGAACCGCTTCAGGATGTCCTTGACCGCGTCGATCCCCGACGAGCCGTCGGCCAGCTGGATGTCCGCCAGCACCAGACCCGGACGGTGACGGGCGACGGCGTCGACCGCCTCGTCGTGCGTGGTCGCCGTGCCGGTGACCCGATGACCCAGTTCGCGGACCAGGCTTTCGATGTCGGCCGAGATGATGGCCTCGTCCTCGATGATCAGCACGTCGGTGGCCAGTTCGGCGTCGATGTCGGACTGGGCTTCGGCGATCAAGCCCTCGACGGCGTGGGCGTCGGCGCCCAGAATCTGTGCGGCCTCCGACGGCGTGAAGCCTTCCAGCGCCGTCAGCAGGAACGCTTGCCGCGAACGAGGCGAGATGCGCATCAGGCGGCGACCCGCGTCGGTCTCGTCCGTCTCGATCGGCTCCAGTTGTGCGCCGGTCGTCGACCAGATGGCGTGGAACACATGATACAGCGCGACCCGCGGCGTCATGTCGGGAGACAGCTGTCGCTCGCCCGCCGCCAAAGCCTCCAAAGCCACCCGCACATAGTTGTCGCCCGTCGCCTGGTCCCCGGTGAGCGCCCGCGCATAGCGTCGGACATAGGGCAGGTGCGGCGCGAGTCTGGCCAAAAGGCTCATGTTCTTGGATCCCCGACGATAGAAATCGCCTCGCCGTTGGATGTGAAGCGGCGTTGCAACCATTTTGAACGTGGCAGATGGGCGCGGGTTCCACGCGAAAGGAAGCGCGCGTCATTGAAATGTGCGTTTTTGGGAACCCGCGTCTTTCGGCGGCGTTGCGGAGGTTCAGAATCGGGGCGGCGACATGCCGAAAGACATGAGCGAAGAGCAGGACGCCCCGCGCGCGCGCGGCGGCAAGACGCGTAAGGAACCCAAGTTGGAAGAAGCTCGACTGCGCCAGCAGGCGATCGGCGTGCGCCTGCGCCATATGTTCGAGGAAGTGGTGAACGAGCCCGTGCCGGACGACTTCCTGGAAATCCTGCGCCGCGCGGACGGCCGCGAAGGCTCGGGGGGCGATCGCTCGTGAGGGGTTCGACGGCTCCCAAGCCTCCGTCCAGCGACGATGAAGGATTCAAGGCCCAACTGGTGACGCTGATCCCGCACCTGCGCGCCTTCGCGCGCACGCTGACGGGCGACGCCACCTCCGCCGATGACCTGGCCCAGGACGCCCTGATGAAGGCCTGGGACGCACGCGCCAGCTATCAGATGGGCACCAACATGAAGGCCTGGACCTTCATGATCCTGCGCAACCAGTTCTATTCGGAGAAACGCCGGTCCTGGCGGCAGTCGCAGCTGGACCAAGAGGCGGCCGAGCGCACTCTGGTCGCCGTCGACGACCCGGAGGCCCCGGTGGCGCTGGACGAACTGCGTCAGGCTTTGGATTCCTTGCCCGCCGAGCAGCGCGAGGCACTGATCCTGGTCGGCGCCGGGGGCTTCGCTTACGAGGAGGCTGCGGAGATTTGCCAGTGCGCCGTCGGCACCGTGAAGAGCCGCGTCAGCCGTGCGCGTCGGTCGCTGCTCGGCATCCTGGAAACCGGCGGGTACGCGCGCGACGGCCGGGCGGCGGGCGACGCCATGCGCTCCATCCTCGCCGATGCGGATCGGTTGAGCGGCCCGTTGCGGACCTGACCGCGTGACCCCGCGCGGTCGATTGTTCCGGGGCAGGCTGCGGCCCCGCTTTCAGGGCATCCGCTTTCGTTTGGGTGCGGCGCTGGGTCTGGCTCTGCTGCCGTTCCTCGCCCTCAGCGCCTTCCAGGCCCAGGCGGACTTTCGCCAACAGTCAGACGAGCGCCGCGAGGTTCTGCGTCTCGCCGCGGAGCGCAGCGTCGCCGACCAGATGGGGCGGGTGCAGTCCACGGCTGCCCTGCTCGAAGTGTTGGCGCTCGAAGGCGTGGGGCAGGGCTGTCCGGCGCGGCTGGACGCGGTCGACGTGCGGCTGGCCAACTACGACGGTTTGGCCCGCTATGGATCCGATGGGGCGCTGCTCTGCGGCTCCGCGGCGGCGCCCGCGTCGGGGCCCTGGATCGACGACCTGCGGCAAGGACGACGCGTGGTCGCCGCACCGGTGGGGTCGGGTCGCTCCGGTCTCGTCGTCGCCCTTCGGCTCGAGCGGCCGCTCGGCGCCTTCGACGGCGCGACGGCGGTGGTCGTGCCGCTGACCCAGCTCCTGCCGAGACGCGATCTTCGCAATCTGCCGGAGGGAACACAGGCGGCGCTGGTCACCCCTGACGGCCGGGTTCTGGCCGCCACCGACCCCACGACCTTCCGGGACGTGCCGGCCCGCACGCCGCCGCCCGCCGACACCGGGCAGGCCATGGTCGTCGAGCGCGACGGGAAGGTGTTCGTGCGCGCCTCGCTGATTGATCAGGAGTTGCACGTTCTCTACGCCGCCCCGGCGCCGAGTATGTGGTCCTGGGCCTTGTTGAATCCGCTCGGCGCCTTTCTTCTGCCGATCGGCGTCTGGCTGGCCGCGTTCGTGGCGGTCATGGCGCTGTCCGAGAGGTTCGTGATCCGCTGGCTGGACTATCTTCAGCGCGTGGCGGCGATCCATGCCCGCGGCCGGTTGTCCGTGCGACCGATCCAGGCCGCGGCGGCGCCGACCGAGATACGCTCCCTGGCGCGGACGCTGGACGACCTGGCCGACGGCGTCACCATGCGCGACAGGTCGCTGACCCAGGCCCTGGAGGAAAAGGACGCGCTGATGCGCGAGATCCACCATCGGGTGAAGAACAATCTGCAGATCATCTCGTCCCTGCTGAGCATGCAGCAGCGCACGGTGAGCGACCCCGCGGCCAAGACCGCCTTGGGCGACACGCGTCAGCGCATCTCCGCCCTCGCCCTGATCTACCGAACCCTCTACCAGGCCGAGGATCTGGGCCGGGCCGACATGCGAGACTTCCTGAACGCCCTCGTCGGCCAGATGGTGGCGGACCAGGCGGGGCGCGGACAGATCGTCGACAGTTCCGTCGAAGCCGACTCCCTGATCGTCGATCCCGACAAGCTGGCGCCCATGGCCCTGTGGCTGGTCGAGGCGGTGTCCAACGCCCAGAAGCACGCCTTCGCCGCCGGCGGCGGGCGCAGTTTGGCCGTGCGCTTCCGCGTCGACGGCGAAACCAGCGTGCTGGAAGTCGAGGACGACGGGCCCGGTCTGAACACGGCGTCGGCCACCGGCGTCGGGCGCACCTTGATGGCCGCCTTCGCCAAACAGCTGCGGGGCGAGACGGAGGTTCTGGGTTCGCCGGTGGGGGGCGCGTTGGTGCGCATGACCTTCGCGACGCCGGGCGAGCGCGCCTCGGGAACCGCCGGCTGAAACCGGCGTTTCCTTTGCGACATCCCTCCCAGGAGCCCTAAGATGCGCAAGCTGTTCGTCATTCTGAGCGCCGCAGCCGCCCTGACCACGGCCGCGTGCAACACCGTCGCCGGCGTGGGTCGCGACGCCTCGGCCGCCGGCGACGCCGTCACCGACGCCGCGGAAGACGCCGCCGACTGACTTCCGAGTGGCCACATGGGCGCTGGCCCGCCCGTGTGAAGACGAGGCCCCGCCGGCCCCAACGGCGGGGCCTTCGCAATTCCGCTTTTCCCTGAACCGCGCCGCTCCTAGGGTTGGCGCGATCGGCCCGCAAAGAGGCCGTCAGAGGAATATCCGGGGGCCGAATGACTGACCATGTCGCAGACCCGTCGATCGACGATCCGCGCAAGATCCGCACCGTGGTGGCCGCGTCCGCCGCCGGCACGGCGTTCGAGTGGTACGACTTCTTCATCTTCGGCTCGCTGACGGCCGTCATCGCCCGCCATTTCTACGCCGACGTGGGCGAGGCGGCGTCCTACATTCTGGCTCTGCTGACCTTTGGTGTGGGCTTTGTCGTCCGCCCGCTCGGCGCCCTGGTCTTCGGATGGTTCGGGGACAGGACGGGGCGCAAGAAGACCTTTCTCGTCACCATCACCCTGATGGGCGTGGCCACCGTCGCGATCGGCCTGCTGCCCGACTATGAGCAGATCGGCCTCGCAGCTCCCATCCTGCTGATCGTCATGCGCATCCTCCAGGGCTTCGCGCTGGGCGGCGAATACGGCGGGGCCGCCATCTACGTGGCCGAGCACGCGCCGCCGAGGAAGCGTGGCTTGCTGACCGGCTGGATCCAGACCACCGCTGCCCTGGGTCTGATCGGCGCCCTGTCGGTCATCCTGATCACGCGCGCGATCGTGGGCACGGAAGCCTTCGACGAGTGGGGCTGGCGCATCCCCTTCCTGCTCTCCGCGCTCTTGCTGGCGGTGTCGCTGTGGATCCGCCTGCAGCTGAACGAAAGCCCGGCCTATGAGCGGATGAAGGCCGAGGCGGGGGAGAAGCGCGCGCCCTACGTCGAGAGCTTCCTGCGCTGGAACAATGGCCGTTTCGTCCTGATCGCCCTGTTCGGCATCATGATCGCCCAAGGCGCCGTCTGGTATTGCGGATATTTCTACGCCCGCTTCTTCATGGAGCGGGTGCTGAAGGTCGAGGTGAACACGGTCGATCAGCTGATGCTGGCGGTCACCGCCCTGTCGGCCTTCTTCTACGTCTTCTTCGCCTGGCTGTCGGACAAGGTGGGGCGCAAGCCCGTCATGCTGTTCGGCATGATCCTGGCGCTTGCGGCCTTTTTCCCCGGCTTTCAGGCGCTGACCCGCGCGGCCAATCCGGCGTTGGCGGAGGCCCAGTCCACGTTCCCCGTGACCGTCGTCGCGGATCCGGCCACCTGCGCCGTCCAATTCGATCCCGTCGGCAAGACGGCCTTCGCCTCATCCTGCGACATCGCCAAGAGCGTCCTGTCCAACGCGGGGGTCAGTTACGCCAATGAGGCGGCCGCACCGGAAACCTTGGCCGTCGTGCGCGTCGGCGACGTCGTGGTGTCTTCCGTCGAAGGAGAGGCCTTGGACCCCGCGGCGCTCAAGGCGGCCAGGTCGGACGTGGAAGGGCGCATCAAAGCCGCACTGGTGGCCGCCGGCTACCCCGAACGGGCCGATCCGGCGCGGATCAACCTCCCGGCCGTGTTCGGCATCCTGATGGTCTTCATCGTGGCGGCCACGGCGCTGTACGGACCGCAGGCGGCGGCGCTGGTCGAGCTGTTCCCCACCCGGGTCCGTTATACGGCGATGAGCCTCCCCTACCACGTCGGCACGGGCTGGGTCGGCGGCCTGCTGCCCGCCGCCAGCTTCGCCCTCGTGGCCTGGTCGGGGAACATCTATTTCGGCCTGTGGTACGCCGTGGCCTTCACGGCGCTTGCCGTGGTGGTCGCGTTGATCTGGCTGCCCGAGACCAAGGGGCGCGATCTGGACACCATCGGCCGGTGAGGCGTTATGGCGTCTCTGACGCAGGAGACGCCCATGACCTCGCCCCGTGACGCCGGACTGAAGCTGCTTCGCGAGCACGCCCTGATCGCCGGAAACCCGGTGACGGGCGCAAGTCGCATCGCGGTCGACGACCCGGCGACGGGGGACGTCATCGGTCATGTGCCCGATCTCGGCGCGGCGGAGACGGAGCGGGCGATCACGGCCGCCGCCGACGCCTTCCCCGACTGGTCGCGATCCGACCCGCATGCCCGGGCGCAGATCCTGCGCGACTGGGCCGCCCTGGTGGATGAGAACACCGACGGCCTCGCCGCCCTGATGGCGCTGGAAAACGGCAAGCCTTTTGCCGAGGCCAAGGGCGAAGTCGCCTACGCCAATGGCTTCCTGAAATGGTTCGCCGGTGAGGCCGAGCGCCTGCTGGGCGAGACGCAGGACAGCCCGCTGGGGCATCTGATCCTGACCTTCCGCCAGGCGGTCGGCCCCTGCGCCCTGATCACGCCGTGGAACTTCCCCGCCGCCATGCTGACGCGCAAGCTGGGCCCGGCGTTCGCCGCAGGATGCACCGCCGTGGTCAAGCCGGCCAGCCAGACCCCCTTCACCGCCATCGCCCTGGCCGAACTGGCCGATCGCGCCGGCCTGCCGAAAGGCGTGTTGAACGTCGTCACCGGCGACGCGGCGACCATCGGCGGCGTGCTGACGGCCTCGCCGCTGATCCGCAAACTGTCGTTCACCGGCTCCACCCCCGTCGGCCGCAAGCTGGCCGAGCAGTGCGCGCCGACGCTGAAGCGGGTGTCGATGGAGTTGGGCGGGGCCGCGCCCCTGATCGTCTTCACCGACGCGGACCTGGAGCACGCCGCCGAGGAGACGGTGAAGGGCAAGTTCCGCAACGCCGGCCAGACCTGCGTCTGCCCCAACCGCGTCTACGTCGAGGCCTTGGTGGCGGCGGAGTACGCGCGAGTCTTGGCGGAAAAGGTCGCGGCGCTGACGGTCGGCGGCGCCTTCGAGGACGGAGTGAAGGTCGGCCCCCTGATCGAGGACAAGGCGCTGGACAAGGTCGAGGCGCATCTGGCCGCCCTGAAGAAAGACGGCGCCAAAGTCCTGACCGGAGGCGGGCGACACGAGCGCGGCGGCCGCTTTTTCCAGCCGACGGTGACGCTGGGCGGCGACGACGCCCTGTTCCGCGAGGAGGAGACGTTCGGCCCCCTGGTCCCCGTCTTCCCGTTCGAGAGTGAGGACGAGGTGGTGGCCAAGGCCAACGACAGCCCGTTCGGTCTGGCCTCCTATCTGTTCACCCGCGACCTGGATCGCGCGATGCGGATCGGTCGTCGCATCGAGGCCGGCATGTGCGGCGTCAACACCGGCCTGATCTCCACCCCCGTCGCCCCCTTCGGCGGCGTGAAGCAGTCCGGCTACGGCCGCGAAGGCTCCGTCCACGGCATCGACGAGTACGTGGACGTCAAGGCGGTGACGCTGGCGCTGAAGTAAGGGGTCAGACCTTCTTCAGGTCGGCGATGAAGGTCTGGACCTGTTTGTTCGTCAGGTCGTTTCCGCGCCACCAGAACTCCGTCAGGGCCTGATGATTCAGCTCGACCCAGCGGATGACGAGGGGCGCGAGGCGGCGAAGATCGCGGTCGTCGAACTCCTCCGACTTGGCGACCACTCGAGGATCGGCCCCGATCGTCACCGAAAAGCTGGGCTGGCTGCGGCCGGGCTTGAGGAAGCATTTCACTCGAGGTCCGTGCTTGCCCATGATCGTCGAGATCATGACCACGGCGGGCACGCCCGTCTCGTCGGGGTCGAGGTTGGCCATCTCGAGAACGTCCTCATCATCCACGGCGGCCAACTCCTCGTCGAGGGTCGGTTCGCGGTCGATCCAGACGACGATGTTCTCACGGACTTCCATGCCGCAACGCGGTTAGCACAGATCGTCTCAAACCGGCAGCGCCCCGCGCTTCACCACCGTGCGCATCGCCACGCTGGAGCTGACCCGCGTCACGCCCGGTATGCGCGTCAACTCGCGCGCGTGGATGCGCTCCAGGTCGTCCACGTCGCGGCAGACCATGCGCAGCAGATAGTCGGATGATCCCGTCATCAGGTGGCACTCCACCACCTCCGGCACGGTGGCGATGGCGGTTTCGAAGGCGGTCAGGGCGCTTTCGGCCTGACTGGACAGAGTCACCGTCACGAACACCGAGATCGGCAGGCCGACCGCGCGTTCGTTGATGATGGCGGCATAGCGGCTGATGACGCCCTCGGTCTCCAGCGCCCGCAGGCGGCGCAGGCAGGCGCTTTCGGACAGGTTCACCGTACGCGCCAGGTCGGCGTTGGTCATGCGCCCGTCGGCCTGCAGGGCGCGGATCATGCGCCGGTCGGTCTCGTCCAGAGCGACGGCGGAAACGGTCTTCATCAGCGGCCTCCTTCGCAGGGTCTGCGACTTTACGGCGTTCACTCAGCGAAAAGAACAGGAACCTGTCGCGGAACCGCCGCTAGATTGCGCCCCGACGCGAGCCGTCCGTCGAAGACGGCCGCCCCCTTCAGACGAGGAAATCCCAGATGCGCGTCGGCGTCCCCAAGGAGATCAAGAAGAACGAGCACCGCATCGGCCTGACGCCGACCGCCGTGCGCGAATACGTCGCCCACGGCCACGACGTCACTGTGCAGGCCGGCGCGGGTCTGGGCGCGGGCTTCACCGACGCCGACTACAAGAAGGCGGGCGCCAAGCTGGCCACCTCGGCCGCCGAGATCTTCGCGAACGCCGACATGATCGTGAAGGTCAAGGAGCCGCAGAAGGTCGAGTGGGAGATGCTGAAGAAGGACCAGATCCTCTTCACCTATCTGCACCTCGCGCCTGATCCGGAGCAGACGAAGGGGCTGATGGCGTCCGGCTGCGCCGCCGTGGCCTATGAGACCGTCACCGACGCCAAAGGCGGCCTACCGCTGCTGGCGCCGATGTCCGAGGTCGCCGGACGGATCGCCGTCTTCTCGGCCGCCGAAACCCTGCTGAAGCACAACGGCGGCATGGGCCTGCTGTTCTGCGGCGTGCCGGGCGTGGCGCCGGCGCGGGTGCTGGTTCTGGGCGGCGGCGTCGTCGGCCTGAACGCGGCGCGCATGGCGCTGGGCCTCGGCGCCGAGGTCGTGGTGCTGGAACGCTCCATCCCGCGCATGGCCTACATCGACGAGGTGACCCAGGGCCGCGTCATCACCCGCTACTCCTCGATCGGCGCGGTCGAGGAGGAGCTGGTGAAGGCCGACGTCATCATCGGCGCCGTGCTGGTCCCGGGCGCCGAGGCGCCCAAGCTGATCAAGCGCGAGCATCTGAAGCAGATGAAGCCAGGCAGCGTTCTGGTCGACGTCGCCATCGACCAGGGCGGCTGTTTCGAGACCTCCAAGCCGACCACCCACGAGGACCCGACCTACGTCGTCGACGGCGTGGTGCACTATTGCGTCGCCAACATGCCGGGCGCCGCCCCGCGCACCTCGTCGGAAGCCCTGAACAACGCCACCCTGCCGTTCGGTCTGGCGCTGGCCGACCACGGGCTGGAGGCGCTGAAGATGAACCCCCACCTGGCCCGCGGCCTGAACGTGTTGAACGGCGAACTCACCTACCCCGCCGTCGGCGAGGCGCTGGGCCTGAAGTGGAGCGACCCTTACGGCGTGTGGGGGTGAGGCGAGGGAAGAGGGATGAGGGATGAGCGTTCGCCGCCGTCGTCCTCATCCCTAGTCCCTAGTCCCTCCCTACGGCATAAGCCGCCGATGAAGTTCCTCGACCAGGCCAAGATCTACATCCGCTCCGGCGACGGCGGCGGCGGCTCCGTGTCGTTCCGGCGCGAGAAATTCATTCCGCACGGCGGGCCGGACGGCGGCGACGGCGGCAAGGGCGGCGACGTCTGGATCACGGCCGTCGACGGCCTGAACACCCTGATCGACTTCCGCTACCAGCAGCATTTCAAGGCCGACACCGGCAATCACGGTCAGGGCCGCAACATGCACGGGGCCAAGGGCGAGGACGTGATCCTGCGCGTGCCCGTCGGCACCCAGGTGCTGGACGAGGACAAGGAGACGGTGCTGCTGGACATGGACCATGCCGGCAAGACCGAGATGCTGCTGCGCGGCGGCAACGGCGGCTGGGGCAACGCCCGCTTTAAGGGCCCGGTCAACCAGGCGCCGACCCACGCCAATCCGGGTCAGGAGGGGCAGGAGCGCGCCATCTGGCTGCGGCTGAAGCTGATCGCCGACGTCGGTCTGGCGGGGTTGCCCAACGCCGGCAAGTCCACTTTCCTGGCCGCCGTCTCGGCCGCGCGGCCCAAGATCGCCGACTATCCCTTCACCACCCTGGCCCCCAATCTGGGCACCGTGGACCTGAGCCCCAACGAGCGGTTCGTCATCGCCGACATCCCCGGCCTGATCGAGGGCGCCAGCGAGGGCGCGGGGCTGGGCACCCGCTTCCTCGGTCACGTAGAGCGCTCCGGCTGCCTGATCCATCTGGTCGACGCGACGCAGGACGACGTCGCCGGCGCTTGGCGAACCATCCGGCACGAGCTGGAGGCCTATGGGCAGGGCCTGGGCGACAAGACCGAGATCCTGGCCCTCAACAAGATCGACGCCCTGACCGACGAGGCGCGCACCGAGAAGGCGGCGGAGCTGAAGGCCGCCGCCGGCGTCGACCCCCTGCTGGTTTCCGGCGTGTCGGGAGAGGGCGTGGAGGCGCTGCTGCGCGCCGCGTGGACCGTCGTGCGCCGCACCCGCGGCGAGATCGCCTTGCCGGACGACGAGGACGACCTCGGCCCCGTCGAGGAGACGCCGGGCGGCTGGCGGCCCTGAGCCGTCAGGCCTTCGTCCAGTCCATGATCCAGTTCCATTCCCAGGTCGTCCCGCCGTCGCGCGAAATGCCCTGTCGCCAGCGATGGGAACTGCCGGTGATGCGGTCCCACAGGCCGCGCACGATGATGGGGCCTTGATCGTCCCGATCTTCGGAATCGAACACGCCGTCGCCGCCGACGAACCGACCCGACACGCCCTCGCCGCCCAGCTTTCCGATCCGGGCGTTCATCCAGTAATCGATCCAGACCCCGGCCTCCGCGTCCAGCGTCCTCAGCCCCATCCCTGAAAAGTCCCTGACCGGAATGCGCAGTTCCTCGACGTGGGCGCGGCCTTCCAGGATGGACCAGCAGGTCGCCTCGCCCTCGAAGACGTCCCAATCCTCGGGCGCCTTCAGCCGTCGGTGGGCGATGCGCCACTCGCCGCTCAGCCAGTCGAACTGTCCCGGCGCGGCCGGCGTCGAATCGGTCCGAACATGTCTGCCGTCGAGAACCGGCAGGACGGCCATCGCGGCCAGGAGGTCTCTACGGTCGGTCATGATCATCGTCGCGCTCCGTTCACGGCGAAGCTGGCGCCGAGCTGCTGACGGCGGTGCGGCAGCAGCCGTCAGCGGGCGCGGCGTCTTCGGCGGGGACAGGATCGTTCGGCCGTGTTAGGGCCACGCTGAGCATAAGCCCGGACGCGCCCCTCCCTTGAGCTTCTTCCACGCCGGACCCGCGCCCCGTGCCTTCGGCCCCCGTCCCGGGGCGCTGCGTGACGGACTGCATCTGACGTCGGGGATGCGGGTCGGCCTGTTCGGCGGCAGCTTCAATCCGGCCCACGACGGCCATGCCCATGTGGCGGAGACGGCGCTGAGCCGGCTCGGTCTCGACCGCGTGGTGTGGCTGGTGTCGCCCCAGAATCCTTTGAAGGACGCCCGCGAGACGGCGTCCTTGGAGGACCGGATGACTTCGGCGTGCGCCCAGGCGCGGGGGCCGGCCATGGTCGTGTCGGACGCGGAGACCCGGATGGGCACGCGCTGGACCGTCGACACCCTTCGGGCGCTCCGGGAGCGCCACCCGGGCGTACGGTTCGTCTGGCTGATGGGGTCGGACAATCTGGAAGGATTCGACCGCTGGCGGGGCTGGACCGACATCATGCGCGCCGTTCCGGTGGCCGTGGTGGCGCGCCCCGGCAGTCTTCTGGAAAGCCGGGCGGCGCCCGCGGCGCGGCGCTTCGCCTTCGCCCGCGTCTCCTCGCGCAAGGCGTCTCTGCTGCCCGGCATGCAGGCTCCGGCGTGGACCTATCTGCGCGCGCCGCTGAACGCGAAGTCCTCCACCGCAATTCGGCGTCAGTCCGGCGCCTGAAGCACGGCCGTTGTCGCGGCGCGCGACGGACCCCATGTGCGGGGCGCCGCCTTCGGAGAACCTCCCATGCCCATCGCCGCCCGTGCCTTCGCCGCCACTTCGGCGGACGCCGCCCTCGGTCGCTACGATTTCGACCGACGCGATCCGGGCCCCAACGACGTGGCGATCGAGATCAAATACGCCGGCGTCTGTCACTCCGACCTCCACGTGGTGAGGAACGACCTGGGCAACACGCGCTATCCCATCGTGCCGGGACACGAGATCGCCGGCGTGGTGACGGCCGTGGGGTCCGGCGTCGGAAGGTTCAAGGTCGGCGATCGCGTCGGCGTCGGCTGCATGGTCGACAGCTGCCGACAGTGCGGGCCCTGCCGCGAGGGCGAGGAGCAGTACTGCGTTCCCGGCATGACCCAGACCTACGGCTCTCCCGACCCCAAGGGGGCCGACGTGGGTCAGAAGATCACCCAGGGCGGCTATTCCACGGCCATCGTCGTCGATCAGGACTTCGTCGTCCGCATCCCCGACTCCCTGCCGCTGGACGCCGCGGCCCCTCTTCTGTGCGCCGGGATCACCACCTATTCGCCGCTGCGGACCTGGGGTGTCGGGCCGGGGTCCAGGGTGGCCGTCGTCGGCCTGGGCGGACTGGGTCACATGGCGGTCAAACAGGCCGCGGCCATGGGCGCCGAGGTCACCGTCGTCTCCACCTCCGACCGCAAGAAGGCCGACGCCGAGCGCATGGGGGCCCGGCACTTCCTGATCAACTCCGACAAGGCGGCCATCGCGGCGGCGGCCGAGAGCTTCGACCTGATCATCAACACCGTCTCGGCCACGCACGAGATCGCCGGTCACCTGAACCTTCTGGCCAAGGACGGGACCATGGTCATGCTGGGCCTGACGACGGAGGGCCTGCCGGTCTACGCTCTTCCGCTGCTGTGGCGCCGGCGCCGGGTGGCCGGTTCCCTGATCGGCGGCATCCGCGAGACGCAGGAGATGCTGGATTTCTGCGCCGCGCACGGCATCGCCTGCGACGTCGAGGTGATCGCGCCCGACCGCATAAACGAGGCCTATGAGCGGATGGAGAAGTCCGACGTGCGCTACCGCTTCGTGCTGGACATGAGCAGGATCGAAGAGGCGCCGTGACCGAATGACGGCGCTTTGCGCGCAACGTCCGCCAAGCTAAAGCGTATTCCAGAAGGCAGGGGCCCGCTCCAGAGGCTCCGCCGACAGGGACAGGAATCGCACATGGCACGCGTCGCACTCGTGACGGGCGGAACCCGCGGCATCGGCAAGGCGATCGTGGAGCGGCTCAAGGCCGACGGCATGGAGGTCGCCGCCGGCTACTCCGGCAACGTCGAGGCGGCCGAGGCGACCGCGCGCGACCTGGGCGTGATGGTGGTCAAGGGAAACGTCGGCTCGTTCGAGGACTGCGAACGCGCGGTCAGGGAGGTCGAGGCGGCGTTGGGCCGGATCGACGTGCTGGTGAACAACGCCGGCATCACCCGGGACGGCTTCTTCCACAAGATGACCCACGACCAATGGTCCGACGTGATCCGCGTCAACATGGACTCGGTCTTCAACATGACGCGCCAGGTCATCAACGGCATGCGCGACCGCGGCTGGGGTCGGATCGTCAACATCTCTTCCATCAACGGTCAGAAGGGCCAGATCGGGCAGGCCAATTATTCGGCCGCCAAGGCCGGGATGATCGGCTTCACCAAGGCGCTGGCGCTGGAGAACGCACGCAAGGGCGTGACGGTGAACTGCATCGCCCCCGGCTACATCGACACCGAGATGGTGGGCGCGATGGACGAGAAGGTGCTGGCCGGCATCATCGCCCAGATCCCGGTCGGACGACTTGGGAAAGGCGAGGAGATCGCCGACATGGTGTCCTGGCTGGCGGGTGAGCGTGCCGGATATGTCACAGGCTGCACCCTGTCGCTGAACGGCGGTCAGTATCTCGTCGGCTGACGGAATCCGGCCCAAAATCCGCCGGGGTGAGCCATTCAAGTCGGGTTCATGATGCTTGGGATGCGGACCCGAAAGGCGACCTTGCGCCTGCTGGCCGCGACGGCGGTCGCCGTCGTGGCCGCTTCCGCCGTGGCCGATGTGGCGGCGGCCCAGTCCGGCACCATTCTGCGCGGAGACGCGCCCAGCCGCAGCCGCAGCGGCTTGCCCGACACGGGCCGCTACGTCTCCGAGGCCGGGCAAAGCTTCGTTCTTGACCGATCCGGCCCCCGCACCTTGATGCGGTTCGAGCGCTCCAACGAGGTCTGGGTCCTGCGTCCTCAACCGGCGCCGCGCGGCGACGTCATCCTGCGCAACGACGCCGGCGATCAGGTGCTGCGGGTCACGCCCGACGGCAACATGACCCTCTACACCGCCTCCGCGCCGCAGGGCGTTCCGGTGTCGGCCCAGGGCTCGGCGGCGCGGCTTCTGCCGCCGACGCTGACGGCGGTGCAACTCGCCAACTTCATCATCCACCAAAGCGGACGCGCGTCCAGCGCCGTGGGTCGCCTCGTCATCATCGACGTCGAGATCGGGGAGGGGGGCGAGGCCGTGGCCGCCGACGCCGTGGCCACGGCCGTCGAGGCCGTGGTCCGCATGGCCCGGTCGGCGGGTCTGCGTCAGGACGCCGGACGCGTCCGGCGCATCGTCGTGACCGACCAAGGTCGGCCCCGGATCACCTTCGCGCGCGGCGTGCTGACGATCGGCATCGACCCCACGGCGGGCTATGCGGGCCGCCCGTCTTCGGCGCGGATCGCCCGGGTCGTCTCGGGCGTCGAATAGGCGTCAGCCGCAGAACACGTCCTTGGCCGCCCGACGCGCGGCGAAGGTCTCGGCGTCTCCGGCGGTCAGGAAGGGATTGAACCGCCTCTCGATCCCGACGGTCGTGGGCACGGTCGGAAGGCCGTTCGTCCGCCACGCCATCAGGCCGTCGACGTGCGCCGCCAACGCCGGGCTGTGGTCCACGGTCACGGCGAAACGGGCATTGCCTTCGGCGTACTCATGCGCGGCCCAGAGCACGGTGTCGTCCGGCCAAAGCGCGATGCGCGACAGGCTGGCCCACATCTGCACCGGCGTCCCCTCGAACAGCCGTCCGCACCCCAACGGAAAGATCACGTCGCCGACGAAGGCGGTGCGCGCCGCCTCGGCCAGATAGACGATGTGACCCAAGGTATGGCCAGGCGCTTCAAGCACGTCGAAGCGGGTCGCGCCGAGATCGACGCCGTCGCCCTCGACGACCGCGCGGTCCAGCGGCGCGACGCGACGCACCTCCTCCGGACCCACGACGACGCAGCCGGTGGCGGCCTTCAGCGCTTCCGCCCCCTGGGTGTGGTCTGGGTGCCAGTGCGTGGTCAGCAGCAGGTCCAGGCGTCCCCAGCCGCTGGCCTCGAGGTCCGCGAGGACGGCGGCGGCGTCCGGCGCGTCCACTGCGGCCACCGCCCCCGTCGCGCCGTCACGGGCCAGGAAGCCGTAATTGTCGGTCAGGCAGGGGAAGAGGCGCACGTCCAGGGTCATGAGGGGCATCCTAGCGGCGACCGCGTGAGCGGCCTATCCTGCGGTCATGCGTCGTGGCGTCGAAGAGCTCAGGGCCTTCTATGGCGAAGCGGCCGGCCAGGTCGTGAGGCGTCTGGTCGCGCGGCGCCTCGACGACGCCTGGGGCGAGGCGACGGGCTGCGACGTCCTGGGCCTGGGCTACGCCGTGCCCTGGTTGGACGCTTTCGTGGGGGCGCGGCGCCAGATCGCCGCCATGCCCGGGGGGCAAGGCGCCGAGTCCTGGCCTCCGGTCGGCCGCAATCGAACGGCCCTGGTGGATGAGCGCACCCTGCCGTTCGCGGCCGGCGCCTTCGACCGGGTGCTGCTGATCCATGCCTTGGAAGAGGCCGACGCTCCCGCCCAGGTGCTGGCCGAGGCCGTGCGCGTGCTGGCTCCGACCGGGCGCATCATCCTGGCGACGGCGGCGCGGGGCGGCCTTTGGGCGCGCGCGGAATCGACCCCCTTCGGTCACGGCCGGCCCTTCACTCGCCGTCAGCTGGAAGGCTTGGTCCGCCAGGTCGGGCTGGAACCGTCGGCCTGGTCGCAGACGCTCTACGTCCCGCCCTGGCGGCCCCTGCTGGGCATGGCCGATGGATTCGAAGAGGCGGGCCGTCGCGTGGCCCCCGGGTTCGCCGGTCTGATCCTGCTGGAAGCGACGCGCCAGGCCTATGCCCGCGTCCGCCCCCGGGGCGCGGCGGCGACCGTCCCGTCGGCCCCGATCCTGCAGCCGGCGCCCGCCACGCGCGGCGGTGCGCTGGCCCCGCACGACGAACCTCTCTAGATCGGGCCCATGAACCGGCTGATCCTGATGCGGCATGCCAAGGCCGAGCGAGAGGCGCCTTCCGGGCGTGACGTCGATCGTCCGTTGAGCGCCCGAGGCGTCAACGACGCGGGCCTTGTGGCACGTGCCCTCGCTCAGCGTGGCGTGCGGCCGGACATGGCGCTGGTGTCCGGCGCGGAGCGCACGCGCCGGACCTGGGACGCCGTCCACGACGCCTTCGGGGACGTGGAAGTCCTGATCGAGCCCGGCCTCTACGACGCCTCGGCCTCCACCCTGCGTCGCGCGGTGGAAGCGCAGGAGGACCGCGCCGGCTGCCTGATCCTGATCGCGCACAATCCGGGCGTTCATCAGCTGGCGGTCGAGCTGCTGATCGAGGGCGCGGCGTCGCCTGCGGCCATCGAGCGTTTCGCCGCCGGCTTCCCGACGGGCGCGGCCGCCGTCTTCGCCCTGGACGCCAACGGCCGCGCTTCGCTGGAACTGTTCCTCAAGCCGCGCGACGTCGGCGGCGGGGCCGACGTGTGACCACGGCCTTCAAGATCGTCGACGCCCAGGAGTGGGCGAGTGCCCGTCGGATCGGCGCCTATGCGGGCTCAGCGGTCGATTTGGCCGACGGCTACGTCCATCTGTCGGCCGCAGGCCAGCTCGCAGAGACGGCGCGCCGCCACTATTCTGGGCGGGACGGGCTGCGTCTGCTCGAAGTCGATCTGGAGCGACTGGACGCCGTGAAATGGGAACCGTCGCGCGGAGGCGATCTGTTTCCCCATCAGTACGGGCCTCTGCCCGTCGCGGCGGTGCTGTCCGACCGACCGATGTCGGTGTCCGCCGAAGGCGTCATGACGGTCGGCGATCCATGCTGAGCGCGGTCGCGGCCCCGCTGCTTCGCCGGATGGATCCGGAGACGGCGCACCGGATGGCGGTCCGGGGTCTCGCCCTCATGCCGCCGCCGCGCCCCACGGCGCCGGACCCGGTTCTGACGACGCGTCTTGCCGGCCTGACTTTGCCCAATCCGGTCGGCCTCGCGGCGGGCCTGGACAAGAACGCGGAGGCGCTGGGCGGTCTGGCGGGGCTGGGCTTCGGCTTCGTCGAGACGGGCTCGGTGACGCCCAGGCCCCAGGACGGCAATCCCCGCCCGCGTCTGTTCCGCCTGAACGAGGACGCCGCCGTCATCAACCGCATGGGTTTCAACAATGCGGGGCTGGACGCCTTCGCCGAGCGCCTCGACCGTCGGCCGCCGGGGGTATTGGTCGGCGCCAATCTGGGGGCCAACAAGGATTCGGAGGACCGGGCGGCGGACTACGTGACCGGCCTGCGTCGCCTCGCCGGCAAGGCGGACTGGTTCACCGTCAACGTCTCCTCGCCCAACACGCCGGGCCTGCGCGCGCTGCAGGGGCGCGACGCGCTGGACGATCTGCTTGGACGGGTCGCGGAGGCGCGCCCGGCCGACGGCGCGCCGGTCTTTCTCAAGATCGCGCCCGATCTGGAGGCCTCGGAGATCGCGCAGATCGTTCAGGCGGCGCGGGCCTGGAAGCTGGACGGACTGATCGTCTCCAACACCACGATCGCACGTCCGGCCGACCTGCGGTCGCGGCACGCCGTCGAGGCGGGCGGACTTTCCGGCGCGCCGCTGAAGCCGTTGGCGCGGCGGGCCCTGTCGCTCGCGGCCGAAGCGTCCGAGGGGAGGCTGGCTCTGATCGCGGCGGGCGGCGTCGATTCCGGCGAGGAGGCCCTGCTGCGCCTCCGCATGGGCGCCGGCGCCGTCCAGCTCTATTCCGCCCTGGTCCACCATGGCCCCGGCCTGGTCCGCCGCATCGTGGCCGATCTGCGCGCCCGACTTCTGGCCGAAGGATTCACCACGATTTCCGAGGCCGTCGGCACGGCGCGTTGACGAGGCGTTAGGGGCGGTTGAGGCAGGATTTCCGACCGGGAGCCTCCATCTCCCGTCGTCGGGGAGACCGCATGACGACCGCGAGCGACGCCAGCCCCTGGGCCACGGCCGTGCGTCAGCGCCGCAAGGCGCTGTTGCAGCGCCTCGGCATGGGCGCGGCCGCCGCCTTCGTGTTCAGCCCCATCCTGACGTGGAATTTCGCGGCCCTGTGGGTCGGCGGCTACTTCCTGGTCCAACTTCTGGACCTGATGATCTTCGGGCCGGTCAATGCGGGCAAGGTCGACCGCATGGGGCCGCTTCGCATGGTCGCGGCGAACGCCATGCTGGTGTTCAACGCCGCCTATTTCGGCAGTCTGTCCATCGCCCTGTGGATCGCCGGCGGACCCATGGGCGGGATCAGCGCGGCCATTCTGCTGTCGTCGGGCGCGATCTACGGCGTCGTCAACGCGCCGCGGTCGAGACTGGTTCTCGCCCTCACCATCGCCCCGCATTTCGCCTACCTCACGGCGACGCCGTTTCTGATGCTCGCCTGGGGGGCGCCCCCCGCCTATTGCGTGGCCGGGGCCACGGGCATCGCGGTCTTCATGGCCTATTGCCTGTCGACCTGGCGGCAGATGGAGCGCGCCCGGACGTCCGAAGCGGCCGCCCGGCTGGAGGCGGACCGCAAGCGGCGCGAGGCGGAAGACGCCATGAACGGCCGATCCGCCTTCCTGGCCGCCGTCGGCCATGACCTGCGCACGCCGATCGGCGCCATCATGAGCGGCGCGATGGAGATCGAACGCACGGCGGGCGACTCCGCGTCGCGGGCCCAGGCCAAGCTGATCGCCGACGCCGGCCTGATGATGAAGGCGCTGCTGGACGACCTGCTTGATCACGCCAAGCTGGACGCGGGCCGCATGACGGTGGACAGCGTCGACTTCGACCTGCGCGTCCTGACCGCCCAGACCCTGATGCTGTGGCAGCGCCCGGTGCGCGCCAAGGGCCTGCGTCTGCGGGTGGAGGGCGCCTCGACCCTGCCGCGCGGGGTTCAGGGCGATCCGATGCGGCTGCGTCAGGTCTTGAACAATCTGATCTCGAACGCGGTCAAGTTCACGAAGGAGGGGTCCGTCACCCTGCGCCTGTCGTCTTGGACCGACGAGCACGGCGCGCATGCGGTGGTCATGGAGGTCGTCGACACCGGCCCCGGCATGACGGCCGACCAGGTGGCGCGGCTGTTCACGCCGTTCGACCAGACCGCCGAAGGCGTCGGCGCCCGGCACGGCGGCACCGGTCTGGGTCTGGCGATCAGCCGCGAGCTGGTCGGACTGATGGGCGGGCGGCTGACGGTGCGCAGCCGGCCGGGAGAGGGCGCGGCCTTCGCCGTGGCCCTGACCTTCGCGCCCTCCGCCGGAGAGGCCCTGCGCGCCGACGCGCCCGACGACACCGGCCGCCTGGTCCTGGCCCAGGCCCTGACCGGCGCCGCGCGCCCTGCCGTCGCGCCGCCGGCGCCCCTCGTGCCGGAGGCGCCGACCCCCGAGCCGGTCGCGGTCGCCGCTTCGGACGAGGCGGCCGATGCGGACGAGGGCCGGCCGATGAAGGTCCTGGTCGTCGACGACCACGACATCAACCGCCGCGCGGTCCAGCTGATCCTCATGCCGCTGGGCTGCGAGGTGACGACGGCCGAGGACGGCATGGCGGCGCTGCGGGCCTGCGACCAGAATCAGTTCGACCTGATCTTCATGGACGTGCGGATGCCCGAGCTGGACGGGCGGGAGACGACGCGTCGCCTGCGCGCCTCGGGCGGGGTCAACGCGAGGGCGCCCGTGATCGCCGTGACGGCCGACACCAGCCCGGAGGACATCCAGGCCTGTCTGGACGCGGGCATGACCTATTTCGTGCCCAAGCCGATCACGCCGCCGGCCCTGCTGGGCGCGGTCCAGCATGTGCTGTCGGCGCAGGACCAGGACGATCGGGCGGCGGCGCCCGCGGAAGTCGCCGCCGCCTGATCCGGGATCAGAGCTGGGTCAACAGGTGCTCGGCCGAGCTGACGCGGAACTCGCCCGGCTGTTCGACGTGCAGCTGATCGACCACGCCGTCCTTCACGACCATGGCGTAGCGCTGCGACCGCTCGCCCAGGCCGCCGCGGCTGGCGTCCATGGTCAGGCCCAGCGCGCGGGTCAGCTCGCCGTTGCCGTCGCCCAGCATGGCGATCTCGTCCTCGCCCACGCCCTGGCTGTCGCCCCAGGCGCGCATGACCCAGCCGTCGTTCACCGACAGGCAGGCGACCTGGTCGATCCCCTTGGCCTTGATGTCGTCCAGGCTGGTCTTGAAGCCGGGCAGGTGGTTGGCCGAGCAGGTCGGGGTGAAGGCGCCCGGCACGGCGAACAGGGCGACGGTGCGGCCCTGGAAGAAGTCGTCGGTGCTCACCGGCCTGGGCCCTTCGGAGGTCGCCAGGCTGAGCGTGGCCGAGGGGATGCGGTCGCCGATCTGGATGGTCACGGGCAGGCTCCGATGCGCGAGGGACGATGAGGGTCCGCAGATAGGCGGTCGCGGCCGATCCGCCAAGCGCCGGCCCTTGCGCCGGGCCCGATCCGTCCCGATGATGAGGACATGGACGGCTCCTCCTCCCTCACAGGCCGCCTTCTGGTCGCCATGCCCGGCATCGGCGATCCGCGGTTCGAACACGCGGTGATTCTGGTCTGCTCGCACGGCGACGATCACGCCATGGGCGTGCGTCTGGATCATCCCGCGCCGGGCGTCGACGTGGCGACGGTGCTGGACCGGCTGGATCTTCCGCCGGCGGACGGCGCGCCCGATCGTCCCGTCCTGGTCGGCGGCCCCGTGGAGCGGGAACGCGGCTTCGTGGTGCATTCCGACGACTGGCTGTCGCACGGTTCCAGTCGGCCGTTCGGCGAGGGGCTGGCCCTGACCGGCACGCGCGACGCCCTGGTGGCCATGGGCGACCCGGTCGCCGGACCGCGCCGCGCGCTTCTGGCCCTGGGCTACGCCGGCTGGGACGAGGGCCAGCTGGAAGCCGAGCTGGCCGAAAACGTCTGGCTGATCGCCGACGCCGACGCCGACCTCGTCTTCGATCTGGACCATGCCTCGAAATGGTCGCGCGCCCTGCGTCAGGTCGGCGTCTTCGAAGCCGGCGCTCTGTCGGGCCAGAGTGGGCGGGCCTGACGCAGCATCGGAGAATTGCCGTCTCGCTCCGTCGTTTTTCACGCGGAGTTGGGAAGGGCGGGCGGAGCGCCGGGCGCGGAGCCCGGATGAGGATTGAGTTTACCGTTTCGGCTTCGCGACGACGCTCCGCGCGGCTCGTCTGATCAGGAGCTG
>NZ_DASYGX010000003.1:0-167864 GCF_035999125.1 Brevundimonas sp.
CGAAGCCGAAACGGTAAACTCAATCCTCATCCGGGCTCCGCGCCCGGCGCTCCGCCCGCCCGCCCCAACTCCGCGTGTGAACGACGGAGCGAAGACGCGTGCGCACGTTCAAAGGAGCGCGGACCTCCAGGTCCGCGAAACACCTCCCAACCGCAAGACGCGGGCGTGGACGTCCGCGCTCCTTGCTCATGACCCTCACCCCGGCGGCGGGGTCGTGCGCCACCAGCCCGTCACCGACAGGCGCGGCTCCGGCGCGAAGTCGGCGACCTGGGTCACCAGGTGGGGCTGGGGCACGCGGAAGACGTTCAGCGTGCCGAAGGCGGGCACGAAGGTCTGCGTCACGTCGCCGGCCTCGTCCGTGAAGGCCAGAAGCCCGCCCCACTCCGGCCGCCAGCGCGGCGTCAGGTTCAGGACGTAGGCGTACAGGCGCCCGGCGTCCTCGTGCCGGTCGTCGTGGCCGTTCAGGAAGTGGCCCGGCAGATAGCGCGTCGCCTGGGCGTCGACGTAGGCGATGCGGTCGTCGCCGGTCAGCGCCCTCGTCCAGTCGAGCCAGGCCGAGTCGTTGAACAGGGCGTGCAGCCCGTCCAGCGGCGCCGGCAGCGGCAGGCCCAGAGTGCGGGCCAGTCCCAGACGGAGCCGGTCGTAGATGAACTGGAACCCCTCGGCCGCCTCCTCATGCACCATGGCGATCAGGCGCGCCTTCTCGGCCGGATCCTGGGCGTCGAAGACGGCGGCGGGCACGTCGGTCCCGAAGGGCGTGCGGATGGCCCGGTTCCAGACCATGTCGGTGCCGGCGAGCGCCCCATGCAGCCCGCGCGTCGTCTCCTCGCCCAGCGGCATCTCGACCCGCACGCGGCCCGTTTCGGCCAGCCGCGCCGCCGCCTCGGCGGGCGGCGGCGTCATTCGACGGTGACCACGATCTTGCCCAGGGCCGAGCGGTCGCCCAGCGCCTGGATGGCGTCGGCCGCCTTCTCCAGCGGGAAGGTGCGGCTGACGCGCGGCTTGATCCTGCCCTCGCTCCAGAACCGCATCAGGTCCGCGACGTTGGCCGCATGACCGGCCGGATCGCGCATCACCGCCGCGCCCCAGAAGACGCCGACCACCGACACCGACTTCAGCAGGGTCAGGTTCAGCGGCAGGCTGGGAATGCCCGCCGGGAAGCCGACCACCAGATAGCGCCCGCCCCAGTCCATCGCCCGCAACGCCGGCTCGGCATAGTCGCCGCCGACCGCGTCGTAGACCACGTCGGCGCCGTCGCGCCCGCTGGCCAGCTTCAGCTCGCCCGACAGCTCCTTCTGCGCCGCCTTGTCCATCGGCCCGGTCGGATAGATCAGCCCGTTGTCGGCGCCCGCCTCCAGCGCGAACTGCACCTTGTCGTTGGTGCTGGCCGCCGCGATCACGTGCGCGCCCATGGCCTTGCCCAGCTCGACCGCCGCCACGCCCACGCCGCCGGCGGCGCCTAGCACCAGCAGGCTTTCGCCGGCCTGAAGCTGGGCCCGGTCCTTCAGGGCGTAGTAGCTGGTGCCGTAGGTCATCAGCAGGGCCGCCCCCTCCTCGAACGACATGCCGTCCGGCATCTTGACGACCGAGGCCGCCGGCACGGCGATACGCTCCACCAGCCCGCCCCAGCCGGGCACGGCGATCACCCGGTCGCCGACCTTCAGCCCGGTGACGCCTTGGCCGAGCGCCTCCACCACGCCCGCCAGTTCGGCGCCGGGAGAGAACGGCCGCGACGGCTTGAACTGGTATTTGTCCTCAATGATCAGGGTGTCGGGGAAATTGATCCCCACGGCCTTCACCTCGATCACCACTTCGCCCTTCAGCGGCGTGGGGTCCAGCGTCGATTCGACCACCAGGGTCTCGGGCCCACCGGGCGCTTTGGACAGGACGGCGCGCATTCAGACGGACTCCTTGCGGGACGGATCCACCTGGCGGATCCAGCCGGTTATGGACAGGCGGGCGGCGCCCGCGAAAGGGACCACGCTGGACACGGCGTGGGCGCAGGGCACCCGGAAGAGGTTCAGCGCGTTCCAGGCGGGCGTATAGGCCTCGGCCACATGGCCGTCGTCGTCGATGAAGGTCAAAAGCCCGCCCCAGTCGACGCGCCACCGCGGCGTCAGGTTCAGCACATAGGCGTAAAGCCGCCCCGCCTCCGGCTTCCGGTCGTCGTGCTGGGTCAGATAGTGGCCGGGCCGGAACCGGGTCGCCTGGGCGTCGACGAAATTGGGCCGGTCGTCGCCGGTGACCCTGCGGACGAAGTCCAGAAAGCGGGGACCGTTCAGGAAGCCATAGGCCGCCGCAAGCGCCTCCGGCAGGGCCTCGCCCCGGGCCGCCATGTCGCTGACCCTCAGATTGTCGAACATGTAGTGGAAGCCGTCGCGCGCCTCCGCATGGGCGAGGTCGATCAGCCTGGCCTGAGCGTCCGCGGGCATCGCCGCCAGTTGCTCGATCGGCACGTCGACGGTCTGACCTCCGCCCAGCGTGGACAGCCACCAGAGGGTCTCCGCATGCAGCGCGGCATGGACGCGCTGCGCGGCCGATTGCGTCAGGAATCCCGGCACATGGACCCGTCCCGCCCGACCGAAGGCCGCGGCGACCCCATCGGGAGACAGGGTCGGATCGATCGAGATCGGCGATTCGCCGACGGGTCGGGCTTGCACGTCGGTTCCCTGCTCGCGCATGACGGGCCTCATCGACGGACGCTAGCGGGCGGCGAGGCCGCGCGAAAGGGGCTGCAATGGGCGGAGCACTGATCCTGCACGGCGGCGCCGGCGCGCGGCGCAGCCGGGACTATACGACCGAGCGGGCGCACATGACCGAGGTCGTCGCCCGCATGGCCGAGCGGCTGAACGCCGGCGCGGCGGCGCTGGACGTGGCGGTAGAGGCCACCGTGCTGCTGGAGGATTCCGGCCTCTACGTCGCCGGGCGAGGCGGCTCGCCCAACCTGGCTGGGGCGTTCGAGCTGGACGCCAGCCTGATGGACGGCGCGACCGGCCGCGTCGGAGCCGTCGCGGCGCTGCAGGGCTTCCGAAACCCCGTCGTCGCGGCCCGCGCCGTCATGGACCACACGCCGCACGTCCTGCTGGCGGGCGAGGGCGCGGCGCGGTTCGCCGGGGAGCGCGGTCTGGACCGGATCGAAGACGTCGACGCCTGGTTCACACGGGCCGGACAGGGCGAGGACAACCATCCGCCCGGGACGCTGGCCCACGGCACGGTCGGGTGCTGCGCGCTGGACGCGAACGGCCGATTGGCCGCCGCCACCTCCACAGCCGGGGTCTTCGGCAAGATGCCGGGCCGGGTCGGCGACAGCCCGGTGGTGGGCTGCGGCGTCTGGGCCGACGCGCGAGTTGCGGTGTCGTGCACCGGCCAGGGCGAATACTTCCTGCGCACCGTCGCCGCCGCCCGCATCGGCTGGTCGGTCGAGGCCGGGGCTTCCATCGGCGACGCCGCCCGCGCGGCCGTGAACGCGGTCGGGGCGCTGGGCGGCGACGGAGGCCTGATCGCGCTGGACGCCCGGGGCCGCGTCGCCCACCCGTTCAACAGCCAGGGCATGAAGCGCGCCTGGCTGACGCCCGAGGGCGAGGTGCACGTGGCGGTGTTCGAGGACGACGCGGCAGGCCGCTAGGCCGAAAGACAGACCACCTGCGCCACCCGCAGGTCGCGGCGCAGGGCGTCGGCCACGCGGCCGTAGTTGTCGGGCGTCACGGGCTCGCCCAGCATCGGCTCGTCGGCGCGCTGGATGCCGCGCACGGCGGGCAGGAAGGTGTCCGGCGAGGTCGTGTAGACCCGCCCACGCCGCGGCGCCTCGGCGATGGTCACGCCCACGACCCGACCATATCGGTCCAGGGCCGGCGCGCCGGACAGGCCCGACAACGTGCCGCGCAGGCCGTCGGTGCGGGCGATCTCGGCCCAGGCCAGAACGGGCTCGTCCCGCGCGCCCCGGCCCCGCACCTTGAACGTCTCGCGCCCCAACAGGCGCGTCGTCACCTCGCCGGGCCGTCCCTGCGGATAGCCGGGGTGGAAGGCCCTTTGGCCCAGCCGCAGCGGCAGGTCGCTCGGCACGTGAAGCGCCGGCGGGCCGCCGTCGGTCAGCAGCAGGGCCACGTCCGCCCGGGGCGCCAGCCGCACGTCGGCCGCCACGGCTCGCCCGCCGCCGACCACGATGGCCGGCCGGCGGCAGCCCTCGACCACGTGTCTCGCGGTGACCCAACGGCCCTCGCCCGCAATGGAGAAGGCCGTGCCCGCCGCCGGCTGAAACGGGATGTCGGGCGCAGTGACGGTGACCGTGTCGTCGAACGGCGTGACGGGGCCCAGCAGGGCGCCCTCCGCCTCGGCGGGCGGGGGCGGGGCCGGCGGGGTGTAGACGTCCTCGCGCGCCTGCACCGCCGCGACGATCAGGACCCCGACGACCGCGACGTAGACCAGCCAGTCGGGCAGGCGCATGGCGTCAGGCCGCCAGGGCCGAGGCCAGGATCAGCGCCGTCGCCAGCTTGGCCCCCACCAGCAGCACGGCGGCGGACACCTCGCCCTCGCGGATGCGTTGCGGCAGGCCGTTCAGGATCGCGTCCACCACGCGGAAGGCCAGCAGCTGGATCGCCACGGTGGCCGCGCCCCAAAGCCCGATCTCCCGCAATGAGGTGGACGACGTCAACGACACCGCCAACGGAATGGCCAGCCCGACCAACACCCCGGCGAAAGCCACCGCCGCCGCGGCGTTGCCGTCGCGGATCAGCTCGATCTCCTTCCACGGCGTCAGCGCGGCATAGATCACCGCGCCCAGCACCAGCAGCCCCAGCGTCGCCGCCAGATGCAGCAGCATGACGGGGAACCCCGCCGCGAAGGCCTGAACCTCGGCGCTGGCCAGCAGATCGGAGAGAAAGGATTCCATCGGAACGGGAGCCGCGGCGCCCCATGCGCCCGATCCGCCGTGTGCCCCAATCGCGCCCCAATCCGCAAGCGCACCGGGGACACACCCGGTGACCGAAGATTACAGCGGGCGGATCAATCGGCGGCTCAGGCCGCGTCCCGCTCCGCCTTCCTGAGCGCGGACGCCCGCACCTTCTCACTCTCGGACTTCAGCTGGCCGCAGGCGGCCAGGATGTCCCGTCCCCGCGGCGTGCGGATGGGGCTGGCGTAGCCGGCCTTGTTCAGGATGGCGGCGAAGCGTTCGATGGTGGCCCAGTCGGAGCACTGGTAGTCCGTGCCCGGCCACGGGTTGAACGGGATCAGGTTCACCTTGGCCGGGATGCCCTGGATCAGCTTGACCAGGGCGCGGGCCTCTTCCGGGCTGTCGTTGACGCCCTTCAGCATGACGTATTCGAAGGTGACCCGCCGGGCGTTGGACAGGCCGGGATAGGCGCGGATGCCGGCCATCAGCTGGTCCAGCGAGTATTTCTTGTTCAGCGGCACCAGGACGTCGCGCAGCGCGTCGTTCGTGGCGTGCAGGCTGATCGCCAGCATGGCCGCGGTGCGGTCGCCCAAGGCCGGCAGCTGGGGCACCACGCCCGAGGTCGAGACCGTGATCCGCCGCCGCGACAGGGCGATGCCCTCGTTGTCGCTGATGATGTCGATGGCGTCGGCGACGTGGTCCAGATTGTAGAGCGGCTCGCCCATGCCCATGAAGACGATGTTGGACAGGCGGCGGTCTTCCTTGGGCGACGGCCATTCCTCCAGATCGTCGCGGGCGACCTGGACCTGGGCCACGATCTCGGCGGCGGTCAGGTTGCGGACCAGCTTCTGGGTGCCGGTGTGGCAGAAGGTGCAGTTCAGCGTGCACCCCACCTGCGACGACACGCACAGGGCGCCCGCGCGGCCCACGTCGGGGATGTAGACGGTCTCGATCTCGATGCCCGGCGCGGTGCGGATCAGCCATTTGCGGGTGCCGTCCTTCGACACCTGACGCTCGACGATCTCGGGCCGGGCCAGGGTGAAGGAGTCGGCCAGCTTGGCCCGCGTCTCCTTGGCGACGTCGCTCATCATCGCGAAGTCGGTGACGCCGTAGTGGTGGATCCAGCGCCACACCTGACTGGCCCGCATCTTAGCCTTTTCGGGCGGACAGACGTCCGCTTCGATCAACGCCTGACGCAGGCCCTCGCGCGTCAGACCGGTCAGGTTGACGGGGGCGCTCGGCGCCGGCGTGGCGCGCGTCAGGTCGAGGGTCAGGCTCAAGGCAAGTCGATCCGTGTTCGGGGAGGACCGGGCTTATAGCACGAAAGGCGGCGAAGGCGTGTCAGCCTCCGCCCAGCCGCTTCAGCGCCTCGCGCGCCAGCTCGTGATGCCGCTTGCGCACGTTGGCGCCGACGGTGGCCAGAAGCGCCGCGATCACCGCCGCGTCGTCGGTGAAGCCGATGCCGGCGAAGACGTCGGGAATGGCGTCCGCCGGCATGACGAAATAGGCCAGGGCCGCCAGCATGATCCCCTTGGCCGCCGTCGGCGTCTCCGGATCGCGCGCGGCATACCAGACCGACAGGGCGCGGTCGGCGAAGGGCACGCGGCTGGCGACGCGGCGCATCTTGGGCCAGAAGCCCTTGGTCACGCGGGTCTCGTTCACCCGCTGGACGGACGGGACCAGCGCCCGCTGGGGGTCCAGCACGGCGTCCGGATCGATCGGTTTGGCATCGGCGGTCATGGCCGCTAAACCCTCGCGCAACTCAACGGTTCAGCCAACATAGGGACTGCCTCCATGAAACTCGACGGGTCGATCGCGGCGGTGGTGACGGGCGGGGCCTCGGGCCTGGGCGAGGGCACGGCGCGCGCTTTGGCGGCCAGGGGCGTGAAGGTCGCCATCTTCGACCTGAACGCGGAACGCGGCGAACAGATCGCGAAGGAGATCGGCGGCGTCTTCTGCGAGGTGAACGTGACCTCCGACGAGAGCGTCGCGGCCGGCTTCGCCAAGGCCCGCGCCGCCCACGGGCAGGAGCGCCTGACCGTCAACTGCGCCGGGATCGCCACGGGCCAGAAAACCGTCAGCCGCAACCGCGAGACGCAGGAGCCGCGGGCCCACGACATGGCCCAGTTCGAGCGCACCGTCTCGATCAACCTGTTCGGCACCTTCCGCGTCCTGTCGCAGTCGGCGACGGGCATGGTGACGCTGGATCCGATGGAGGACGGCGAGCGCGGCGCGATCGTCAACACCGCCTCGGTGGCGGCCCAGGACGGCCAGATCGGCCAGGCCGCCTATTCGGCGTCCAAGGGCGGGGTCTACGCCATGACCCTGCCGATCGCGCGCGATCTGATGAACGAGGGCGTGCGGGTCAACACCATCCTGCCCGGCATCATGTGGACGCCGATGATGGCGGGCATGGACAAGAAGGTTCAGGACGCGCTGGCCGCCATGATCCCCTTCCCCAAGCGCCTCGGCACGCCGCAGGACTATGCGAACCTGGCCCTGCACCTGGCCGAGAACACCTACATCAACGGCGAGTGCATCCGCCTCGACGGCGCGATCCGGCTGGCGCCGCGGTAGCGTTCCTTCCCCGCTCGCCGGGGAAGGTGGCTTGCGGAGCAAGACGGATGGGGTGGCTCGCGGGGCCTCGATCATAGTCCGACGGTCAGTCTGGTGACGCAGCCACCCCATCCGAGCGCTTCCGGCGCCCACCTTCCCCGGCGAGCGGGGAAGGATCAATCGACGACCGTGAACTTCCTCGCGTCGAACACCTTCAGCACGACGTCCAGCTCGCGCCCCCGCTTCAGCACCTGACCGCCGGAGCCGTAGACGGCCCACTGGCCCTGGCGGCGCTGCAAGGCCGGCCGCTTTTCGATGCGGTAAAGCGGCGCGTCGCCGGAGCGGTGGAAGATGGCGAACTCGGCCGCGTCGTCGTGGCTGAGGACCGAATAATCGCGCCACTGGCCCGCCGCGATGCCCCGGCCATAGACGCGCAGGATGCGCTCCAGTTCGCGTCTGTCGAAAAAGACGGGGCCACGCTGCGGTTCGGTCAGGGCCTCGAGGCTCATGCCTTGAGAGTGGGCACGATTCCCCCGCGGCGCCAGCCCTTCGCGCCTGACACGAAATGGCCCCGTTTCGGACTTTCACGCGCCGCCTTGGCCGATGAATGTCCCCTCATCGGCTCGCCGGGGTTCGGAGTGAACCTGGATCCTGAACAGCCCCCCCAGCCCCCCGGTTCACACCGCTTAGGGCTCCGGCGGGCCGATGCTTCCTCCAAGCGAGACGTCCGCCCCGCCACCCCTCCCCCCTCCAGGCGGCGGCGGGCGTCTTCGTTTCGGGGTCTGCCTCCCTACAGCGTGATCTGAACCTCGCCCTCTCCGCGACGGACCGTCAGCGCGCGCACGCCCTCGGCCGACAGCGCGACCGAGGCGCCGGCCAGATCGGCCACGCCAGCACCGTCAATGCCCACGATCAGATCGCCGGCGCGCAGGCCCGCCGCCGCGGCGACCGAGCCGCTCTCCACCGATTCGACCCGCAGGCCCGGCACGTCGCCCGACGCCGCCGCCAGGGTGGCGCCGCGCGCCAGCAGGCGGTCCTGCCCCATGACCACGCCCTGCGGCGTCGCCATGCGAACCTGCACCTCGCCGCCCATCTCCACGCCGTCGCGAAGCCAGGCGACGTTCAGGCGGCTGTCGGGCGCAGCGACGCCGACGGTGGCGAGGACCGAACCGGCGTTGGCCACCGGGCGCGAGTGGATGCGGGTGATGACGTCGCCGGCGCGCAGACCCGCCTGCTCGGCCGGCGATCCGGGCGCGACGTCCAGCACCACGGCGCCGCGGACGATGCCCAAACCCAGCTCCCGCGCCCGCTCGGCGGTGAGCGATCCCAGGACGGCGCCGATCTCGCCGCGCCGCACCTCGCCGAAGTCGCGCAGCTGGCCGACGACGACCAGCATGATGCGGGTCGGGACGGCGAAGGCGATGCCGTCGTTGCCGCCGCCGCCGCCCGACAGGATGGAGGTGTTGATGCCGATCAGCCGGCCCCGGCTGTCCAGCAGCGGCCCGCCGGAGTTGCCGCTGTTCACCGCCGCGTCGGTCTGGATGTAGTCCTCGACCGCGTCGCCCAGGCCCGACCGGTTCAGGCCGGAGATGACGCCCATCGTCACCGTCTGGTCCAAGCCCAGCGGATAGCCCACCGCGAACGCCACGTCGCCGGTGCGCAGGGTGTCGCTGTCGACGATCTCGACCTGCATCAGGCCGGGAGCCTCGATCTTCAGCACGGCGATGTCGGTGGCCTTGTCCGCGCCGATCAGGGTCGCGTCCAGCAGGCGCCCGTCCAGCATGTCGACGGTGAATTTGGTGCCGTTCTCGACCACGTGCTGGTTGGTGACGATGATGCCCTGTGCCGCGTCGATGATGACGCCCGAGCCGGTGGCGATCAGCTTGGGCTCGCGCGAGGCCGAGGACGGGCCCTCGGACTGACCCAGCGTCGTGACCTGCACCACGGCCGGCAGCGACTTCTCCAGCCCGCCGGCGAAGGTGAAGACGCCGCGCCGCTGGTCATAGGGGGCCGGCGCCGTCTGGGCCCAGGCCAGACCGGCGGGCGCGGCGACGGTCAGGACGGCGGCCAGGCCGAGCGAGAGGCGGACGGTGCGACGCATGAGGTTCCCCTGTTCGGCTCCACGCTAGCGCGTGAAGCGGGCCGTGACGACCGTGCCCGGATCGGCGGCGGAAATCTCCAGACTTCCCCCATGGCGACGCATGACCGCCCGGACGAAGGGCAGGCCCATGCCGTGGCTCTCTTCGCCCTGCGGGGCATCCGCACCGAAGCCCGGCCCCTGATCGGCGACGGCCAGCACGGCGCCGGGTCCGTCGGCTTTGACGGACAGGCGGATTTCGCCGCCTTCGGGCGAGAACTTCACCGCGTTGTCCACCAGATTGACCAAGGCGCGCTGCAGCAGGGAGCGGACGCCGAGCACGACCGCGGGCCCGGCCTCGACGCGGAGGGTCACCGCGCGCGCCTCGGCCAAGGGCTCGTACAGCTCGGCCGTCGCCTGGATCAGCTGGGCCAGATCGACCCGTTCGAAGGCCCAGGCCTGGCCGTCGCGCAGCATCAGGGTCTCGGCCATGGCCTGGCTGAGCCGCGCCAGATCGGCCCTGGCCTCCCCCAGCAGGCGGCGGCGCTGGGCGGCGTCGGGCGCGTCCTCCAGGGCTTCCAGCCGGGCGGTCGCGCGGGCCAGGGGCGTGCGGAAGTCGTGGGCCAGCTGGTCGGAGGAATCGCGCAGCCAGGTCAGCAGGTCGTCCAGCCGGTCCAGCGTCAGGTTCACGTGGCGGGTCAGCGGTTCCAGCTCAGGCGCCACGCCCTCCTCCGGCGCGCGACGGGACAGGTCGCCGACCGCCGCGCCTTCCAGCGCGCGACTGACGGCCGCAAGGGCCGTCGTCAGCCGGCCGCGCGCCACCACGGCTCCCGCCAGCGCGGTGATCAGGATCAACGCCGCCGCCGCCGCGACCGCCAGCACGGCGCGGAACCAGGCGTCGCCCAGCGGCGCCACCACGCGGCCCACGCGCACGTCCAGCGCCCCCACGGACTTGGCCACCACCACCACGTCCACGGCGCGGCCGGGGCACAGCTCGCCCGCCGCCAGACGGACCAGTTGCACGTCCTCGCCCAGCCCCGGCAACGGCGTCGCCGGCCGCTCGGCCAGCGCCGACAGGCCCGCCGGCTTGCCGACCGGCGCGCGGATCAGGCGCACGCCCGCCCCGCCCCGGCCCGTGCGGCAGGTCTCCTCGATCGTGACCGCGTTCTGGGCGGCGCCGGGCCCGTCCTGGAAGGCCGCCAGCCAGGTCGAGAAATAGGCGGCGTCGGCGGCGGTGACGGCGCCCTCGGCCAGGCCGGCCTCGGCGCCCAGTTTCGACGCCATGGCGGCATAGTCGGCCAAGGCCGCCAGCGCGGCCTGTTTCCGCTGCTCGGCGCGCACCGCCATGCCCGTGACGATCAGCGAGCCGGTCAGGGCGATCGCCGCCAGGACGCCGACCCCCACCGACAGCTGCGCCAGGGTGCGCCGCCCCAGCCAGGCCCGGATGCGCCCGCCCGTCACCTAGGCCGCCGGCCCCAGATCACGAAAGACGAGACTCTGGCTGCGGGCCGAGACGATCAGGGGGTGCATGTCGTCCGGCACCTCCGGACACTGCTCCTTCAGCCGCTTGCGCAGAGCCGAGATGCGGGCGTCGATGATGTTGACGAAGTTGTCGGGCAGGAAGTTCCACTCCACCCAGCAGCGGTCCCACAGCATGGTCTTGGTCACCGGCTGACCCCGCGCGCCCATCAGTTCGGACACGATGGCGAACTCCAGCGGCGACAGGTCGACCACCCGGTCATGGCATTTCAGCGTACGGGCGCCCGGCGACAGGCGGAACGGGCCGTTGGCCATTTCGGTCGGCGCGGCGGGAGCGGCCTTGCGGGCCGAGCGGCGCAGCTGGGCGGCGATGCGGGCCAGCAGCTCCTCGTCGCCGACCGGCTTGGCCAGATAGTCGTCGGCGCCGGACAGGAGCCCGTCGACCTTCTGCCGCTCGCCCCCCAGCGCCGTCAGCATCAGGGCCGGGGCATCGGCGGAGGGGCCGGCCGAGGCGCGCACGCGCTTCAGCGTCTCCAGCCCGTCGAGACCCGCCGTAAGCCGGTCCAGGATCAGCACATCATAGGCGTGGCCGGCTGCGGCCTGAAGCGCGCCCTCGCCCGCGTCGAACCGGTCGACCCGCGCGAACCCCGCCCGCCGCAGCCGCGCCTCGACGTGCTCGGCCAGCGCCGGGTCGTCCTCCAGCAACAGGGCCGAGCGCCCGGCGAACACCGGCCCCAGCAGGGCGAAGGCGTCGTCCTCGATCGCGGCGTCGGTCATGCGGAACTCCCCTGAGGCTCGCGGAACGATGACGCGGGACGGTCAGGCGGGCAAGCAGACGGTTCCTGACGTCAGAACGCGCTTTCCCCCGTGATCGCGCGGCCCAGGATCAGGGCGTGGACGTCGTGGGCGCCTTCGTAGGTGTTGACGGTTTCCAGGTTCATGGCGTGGCGCATGACGTGCATCTCGCCGGTGATGCCGGCGCCGCCGTGCATGTCGCGGGCCTCGCGCGCGATGGCCAGGGCCTTGCCGCAGTTGTTGCGCTTCATCATCGAGATGGCTTCCGGGCACCAGTCGCCGGCGTCCAGACGACGGCCCAGAGCCAGCGCGCCCTCGAAGCCCAGGAAGATCTCGGTCTGCATGTCGGCCAGCTTCTTCTGCACCAGCTGGCGCGCCGACAGCGGGCGGCCGAACAGGGTGCGCTGGGCCACGTAGTCGCGCGTCGCGTGGAAGCAGAATTCGGCCGCGCCCATGGCGCCCCAGCTGATGCCGTAGCGGGCCTTGTTCAGGCAGGAGAACGGGCCGCGCAGGCCCTTCACGCCGGGCAGCAGATTGTCCTCCGGCACCAGCACGTCGTTCAGACCGATGTCCCCGGTCACGGAGGCGCGCAGGCTCAGCTTGTCGCCGATCTTGTCGGTGGTGAAGCCGTCCATGCCACGTTCGACGACGAAGCCGCGGATTTCCCCGTCCAGCTTGGCCCAGACCACGGCCAGGTCGGCGATGGGGGAGTTGGTGATCCAGTACTTGGCCCCGTTCAGGCGATATCCGCCCGCGGCCTTCTCCGCCTTGGTCTTCATCGAGGCGGGGTCGGAGCCGCCGTCGGCCTCGGTCAGGCCGAAGCAGCCGACCAGTTCGCCCGCCGCCATGCGCGGCAGCCAGCGCATGCGCTGCTCCTCCGAGCCGAAGGCGTAGATCGGGTACATGGCCAGCGAGCTCTGCACCGACATGGCCGAGCGATAGCCGGAATCCACCGCCTCGATCTCGCGCGCGATCAAGCCGTAGGCGACGTGCGACGCGCCCGCCCCGCCGTATTGCTCCGGCAGTGTCGCGCCCAGAAAGCCCATCTCGCCCAGCTCGGTCATGATGGCGCGGTCGAAGGTCTCGTCGCGGAAGGCGGCGACGACGCGGGGCAGCAGGCGATCGCGGGCATAGCCGCGCGCGGCCCCCTGGATCATCCGCTCGTCGTCGGTCAGACGACCGTCCAGGTCCAGCGGGTCGTCCCAGCGGAAGCCTTTTGCGGGGGAAGCGGCGCCGTCGGCCATGGGCGATGTCTCTCCGATTCGAGCGGATCGGGCCGCACGAAGCGCCGCCCGACCGGGGTTGCGCGCGGTTTAGGCCAGAACGGGCTCCACGGGTAGAGGGCGGCCCCGCTGCGCGCTATGGTGCGGCACATGATCCGGACCCTGAATCGTCTGTTCGCCGAGCACCCGCGGGAAGTGGGCGAAACCTATCTGCATCACATGACCGCGTCGGGCCGGTTCGGCCTGAGGCTGATGAAACTGGCGGGGTGCGCCTTCCTGCACGCCCTGGTGCCGGGGGTGCACAAGGCGACGGTGTCGCGCTCCATCTGCCGCATGGCCGACGAGTTGGACGGTCGGGCGCGTGAGGCGCGCGAATGCCGGATGCGCGACGCGGGGGTTTGGGATCCCGGCCTCTAGATCAGCGACCGTCCAGGGCCTTCCATCCGAAATCCAGCAAAGGCCGCGCAGACGCCACGAAGTCGGCGATGAGGCGCGGCAGGTCCGGCGATCGGACCTCCGCGTCGGTCAGGGGACGGCTGACGATCCAGCGGGTGCGCTTCAGCGCGGGCTCCAGCGCGCCGCCCGCGTGGTCCTCGAACCCCTTGGGCATGCGCTTGACCGGAGCGCCGGGGTCGAGACGCAGGCCCGCCGCGGCCAGGGACGTTTCCACGCGGCCCCAGCCGGCCGGATCGGCGGCGATCGCGGCGCGCACGGCGTCGATGTGGGGGCGTTCGTCCAGATAGAAGCCGGCGGCGGCGAAGGGGCCATGGCCGTGCGGATCGTCGTGCAGGGCGTCGGGGTCGGGCCCGGGCGCGGCCGGTTCGATGTGGACGTAGGCCATGCCGGGCGCCATGCGGTCGTGCGACCCGTCGGGCTTGACGCGGGTCAGGGTGGCCGAGACGTGGGTCTTGTAGGGCCGTTTGTCCTTCGAGAAACGGGTGTCGCGATGAAGGCGGAACTGGCTGGCCCGGGGGTCGCCGGACAGGGGCACGCCGCGAGCGGCGAACTCCGCCGACAGGGCCGCGATCAGGGCGCCGAGCGCGGGCTTCAGGCCGTCGTCATAGGCCGCGCGGTGGGCGGCGAACCAGTCACGGTCGTTGTTCGCTCGAAGATCGGCCAGAAAGGCGAGGTCGCGGGACGTGAAGCCGGCGAAGGTCGTGTCCATGGCCCTCACCGTACGCCGCAGCCCTGAGGCCGTCGAGGCGCCCTTCTCGACCCGGCGCGAACGGTCTAGTCAGGCCGGATGACCCAGGGCCCTCTTCACGGCGTGCGCGTTCTGGACCTGTCCCGCGTTCTGGCGGGGCCGTGGGCGACGCAGACGCTGGCGGATCTGGGCGCCGAGGTGATCAAGATCGAGCGGCCGGGCGCGGGCGACGACACCCGGCTGTGGGGCCCGCCGTTCACGACGAGGACGGACGGATCGCGCGGCGACGCCGCCTATTTCCTGTGCGCCAACCGGGGCAAGAAATCCGTCGAGCTGGACATCGCGACGCCGGAGGGGGCCGAGGCGGTGCGGAAGCTGGCCGCCACGTGCGACGTGGTGGTCGAGAACTTCAAGACCGGCGGGCTGAAGAAGTACGGGCTGGATTGGCCTTCGCTGGAGAAGGTCAATCCCCGGCTGGTCTATTGCTCCATCACCGGCTTCGGACAGGACGGGCCGGACGCGCGCCGTGCGGGCTACGACTACATGATCCAGGCCATGGGCGGGCTGATGTCGATCACCGGCCAGCCTGACGGGGCGCCGGGGGCAGAGCCCATGAAGGTGGGCGTGGCGGTGGTCGACCTGTTCACCGGCCTGTACGCGTCCAACGCCATCCTGGCGGCGCTGATGCACGCGCGGGCGACCGGCGAAGGGCAGCACGTGGACGTCGCCCTGTTCGACGTGCAGGCGGCCATGCTGGCCAATCAGGCGACCAATTTCTTCGTCTCGGGCAAGGCGCCGACGCGGATGGGGAACGCGCACCCGAACCTCGCTCCATACCAGCCCTTTCCGTGCACGGACGGCGTCGTCATCATCGCGGTGGGCGCCGACGGCCAGTTCCGGGCGCTTTGCGGGGCGCTGGGCGCGCCGGGCATGGGATCGGACCCGCGCTTCTCGACGAATGCGGCGCGTATCGAGAACCGCGCGACCCTTACCGCCGAGCTGTCGGCCCTGACGGCCGGGCACGAGATGAAGGCGCTGATGGCCCTGCTGGAGGGCGCCGGGGTGCCGTGCGGACCCGTGAACACGGTCGATCAGGTCTTCGCCGAGCCGCAGGCCCTGCACCGCGGGCTGGAGGTCGAGCAGACCCGCGCGGACCTGTCGGCCCCGGTGCGCACCGTGGCCAGCCCCATCCGCCTGTCGAAGACCCCCGTCCGCTACGACCGCCCGCCGCCCGCGCTGGGCGCGGACACGGAAGAGGTGCTGGGCGGTCTGAAGGGCGCCTAGCCCCTCGGCGGGTCGAGCAGCACCTTGCCGATCAAAAAGACCGCCAGCATCACGGCGACGACCAGAAGCGCCGAGAGCAGCATGCCCTGCCACGCGAGCGGCCGGAGGCGGCGCGGCAGGCTGCTGCCCCAGAAGCCGCCTGTCGCCCACGCCGCGACCGCCAACGCGCCGCCCACGCCACGGGCCAAAGGCGTTGCGTCGGGCAGATCGTCCTCGTCCGCCTCGGCGAACTCGCCAGAGCGAGCGCGGGCCAGAAGATCTCGCGCCATTGCAGCTTGTGACGCAGGGGCCATGAGGCGGATGCCAAGCGCCCTCTGCATCAGAGGATCGACGGTGGTCTGGAAGCGCTCGGTGACCGACACTTCAACGTCGTGCGACGCCAGAAAGGCCGCGGCCAGATCGGCCTCATAGACGTCGGTGAAGCGGGCGATTTCGACGAGGGCCATGTGCGAGCTCAGTTCTCCAATCGCCTGCTTGATGGAACGGCGCCACATTCACGACCAGGGCCGGGCCAGGGCGGCGACGTCGGCGTAGGCCTTGATCTCGATCACATAGCCGTCCGGATCGGAGACGTAGAGCTTGGCGACGTCGGCGTCGCGGCGGGGCGGCATGGCCATGGGCGCCGAGGCCCGCTCGAGCCGCGCCAGCCAGTCCGGCCAGTCGTCCCAGCCGACGGTCGCGCCGAAATGCAGCGCTTCGCGGTACGGCGAGGGCGTCACGGCCTTGGGCATGCGGTGCAGGGTCATCTGGACGCCGAACAGCCAGACGTCGATCCAGCCCGCCGTGCGCCGTCCGACGGTTCCGCCCAGCAGGCCGGAATAGAAGGCCTCAGCCGCGTCCAGATCGGACACGGAGATCGAGAGGTGCGGGATCGACGCGGCCGGTTGGTGCGTCATCCGCCCGCCCCGATCACAGATCCAGCAGGAACCGCTGCGGGTCTTCCAAGTGCTCCTTGATCCGCACCAGGAAGGTCACGGCCTCCTTGCCGTCGACCAGGCGGTGGTCGTAGCTGAGGGCCAGATACATCATCGGGCGGATCACCACCTGACCGCCGATCGCCACCGGACGCTGGACGATGTTGTGCATGCCCAGGATGCCGGACTGCGGCATGTTCAGGATCGGCGTCGACATCAGCGAGCCGTAGATGCCGCCGTTGGTGATGGTGAAGGTGCCGCCCTGCAGCTGGTCCAGCGTCAGGTCGCCGTCGCGCGCGGCCTTGCCCAGATCGGCGATGCCCTTCTCGATGCCCGCCAGCGACAGCTGGTCGGCGTCGCGCAGCACCGGCACGACCAGGCCCTTGTCGGTGCCGACGGCCACGCCGATGGCGTAGTGGTTCTTGTAGATGACGTCGGTGCCGTCGATCTCGGCGTTGACGGCCGGGATCTCCTTCAGGGCCTCGACCACGGCCTTCACGAAGAAGGACATGAAGCCCAGCTTGATGCCGTGGCGCTTCTCGAAGGCGTCCTTGTATTTGGTGCGGATGTCCATGACGGCCGTCATGTCCACCTCATTGAAGGTGGTCAGCTGGGCGGCGGTGTTCTGGGATTCCTTCAGCCGGCGCGCGATGGTCTGGCGCAGGCGGGTCATCTTGACCCGCTCCTCGCGCGGGCCGAGGTCGCGCGGGGCCGACGGCGCGGCGGCGGCGGGCGCGGGCGCGGGCTTCGGCGCAGCAGCGGCGGCGACCGCGTCCGCCTTGGTCACATTGCCCTTGGGCCCGGTCGGCGTGATCGACTTCGGATCGACGCCCGTTTCCGAAACGACGCGCTGGACCGCCGGCGACAGGTGCGGGTCTTCGCCCGACTTGATCTGGGCCGAGCCGGAGTTGGCCGAAGCGGCGGCGGGCTCGGCCTTGGCTTCGGCCTTCGGCGCTTCGGCCGGCTTGGCGGCGGCGGCGCCTTCGGTCACGACGCCCAGGACCGTGCCCGGAACGACCGTGGCGCCGGCCTCGGCCTTGATCTCGGCCAGCACGCCGTCGGCGGGGGCCACGACCTCCAAGGAGACCTTGTCGGTCTCCAGCTCGACCAGGATCTCGTCCTTGGTCACCGCCTCGCCCGCGGACTTGGTCCACTTGGCGATGGTGGCCTCGGTGACGCTTTCACCGAGGGCGGGGGTCAGGATGTCGGCCATGGTCGGGTCTTTCGGTTTCGTTCTGTTGTCATCCCGGAAACGGCGTCAGCCGTTGTCCGGGAGGGCGAAGGCGTCGGTCAGGAAAGCGTCGAGTTCCTTCAGGTGGCGGCTCATCTGGCCGGCGGCCGTGGAGGCCGAGGCCGGGCGGCCGACGTAGCGGGCGCGTTTCGACTTCACGTCCAGCTTCTCCAGCGTCAGCTCCAGCCACGGATCGACGAAGGTCCAGCCGCCCATGTTGCGCGGCTCTTCCTGACACCAGACCAGTTCGGCGTTGGGGAAACGGGCCAGTTCGGTCATCAGCGACTTCATCGGCCACGGATAGAACTGCTCCAGCCGCATCAGATAGACGTCGTCGATCTGGTCGCGCTCACGACGTTCCAGCAGGTCATAATAGACCTTGCCCGAGCACAGGACGAGGCGACGAATCTCGGCGTCGGGCTTCAGCGTGACGCCCGCCACGTCCGGACGGGTCTGGGCGTCGTCGTGCAGGACGCGGTGGAATGAGCTGCCCTCGGCCAGATCGGCCAGGGTCGAGGTCGCCTTCTTGTGCCGCAGCAGCGACTTGGGCGTCATCAGCACCAGCGGCTTGCGGAACGGCCGCTGCATCTGGCGACGCAGGATGTGGAAATAGTTGGCGGGCGTCGTGCAGTTGGCGACCTGCATGTTGTCCTCGGCGCACGCCTGCAGGAAGCGCTCCAGACGCGCCGACGAATGCTCCGGGCCCTGACCTTCATAGCCGTGGGGCAGCAGCATGGTCAGACCGCACATGCGCAGCCACTTGCGCTCGCCCGAGCTGATGAACTGGTCGATCACGACCTGGGCGCCGTTCACGAAGTCGCCGAACTGGGCTTCCCACAGGACCAGGGTGTTCGGATCGGCCAGCGAGTAGCCGTACTCGAAGCCCAGCACCGCCTCTTCCGACAGGGCCGAGTCGATCACCTCGAACGGCGCCTGGCCTTCCCGCAGGTTGTTCAGCGGGACGTAGCGACGTTCCGTGGTCTGATCGACGACGCCCGAGTGGCGCTGGGAGAAGGTGCCGCGCACCGAATCCTGACCCGACAGGCGCACCGGGAAGCCTTCGTCCAGCAGGCTGGCGAACGCCAGGCTCTCGGCCGTGGCCCAGTCCAGCCCCTCTCCGCTCTCGATCGCCGCGCGGCGGCCGTCGAGGACCCGCTTCAGCGTCTTGTGCACGTCCACGTCGGCGGGCATGGTCGTCAGGCGGTCGCCCAGCGACTTCAGCGTCTCCATCGGCACGGCGGTCTTGCCGCGCCGTTCGTCGTCCTCGGGCAGGCCGACGCCCTTCCACTGACCGTCCAGCCAGTCGGCCTTTTTGGCCTGAAACGCCTTGCCGGCGTCGAACTCGGCGTCGAGGAAGGCCTCGAAGCGAGCGATCTCGGCCTCGACCTCCAAGGCGGTCAGGACGCCCTCCTCGACCAGGCGGCGGGCATACAGTTCGCGCGTCGAGGGCTGCGCCTTGATCTTCGAATACATCAAGGGCTGGGTGAAGGTCGGGTCGTCGCCCTCGTTGTGGCCGAAGCGGCGGTAGCAGAACATGTCCACGACCACGTCCTTGTGGAACTTCTGGCGGAACTCGGCGGCCACCTTGGCGGCGAAGACGACCGCTTCAGGATCGTCGCCGTTCACGTGGAAGATCGGCGCCTGGACCATCAGGGCCACGTCCGACGGATAGGGCGAGCTGCGGCTGTTCCGCGGCGCCGTGGTGAAGCCGATCTGGTTGTTCACGACGAAGTGGATCGTGCCGCCGGTGCGATAGCCCTTCAGCCCCATCAGGGCGAAGCATTCGGCCACCACGCCCTGACCGGCGAAGGCGGCGTCGCCGTGGATCAACAGCGGCAGCACCTTGGTGCGGTCCAGCGTGCCCTGCGGTTCGGTGACGCCGGCGTGCGCCTCGCGGATGTCGAAGGCCTGCTTGGCCCGCGCCTTGCCCAGCACCACCGGGTTGACGATCTCCAGGTGCGACGGGTTGGCGGTCAGCGACAGGTGCACGCGGTTGCCGTCGAACTCGCGGTCCGAGCTGGCGCCCATGTGGTATTTGACGTCGCCCGAGCCCTCGATGTCCGACGGCACGGACGAGCCGCCCTGGAATTCGTGGAAGATGGCGCGATAGGGCTTGCCCATCACCGCGGCCAGCACGTTCAGACGGCCCCGGTGGGCCATGCCCAGCACGATCTCGTCGACGCCCAGCGCGCCGCCGCGCTTGATGATCTGCTCCAGCGCCGGGACCATGGCCTCGCCGCCGTCCAGACCGAAGCGCTTGGTGCCGGGGAAGCGCTTGTGCAGGAAGCGCTCGAAGCCCTCGGCCTCGATGAGCTTGTTCAGGATGGCCAGCTTGCCTTCCTTCGAGAAGCCGGTGCGCGCCTGCGAATCCGCGCCCTCGAAGCGCTGCTGCAGCCAGGCCTTCTCCTCCGGCTCGGCGATGTGCATGAACTGCACGCCGACGTTGCCGCAATAGGTGGCCTTCAGGATGGCCAGCACCTCGCGGATCGTGCCGGTCTGCATGCCCAGCACGCCGTCCAGATAGATCGGGCGATCGAGGTCGTTCGGACCGAAGCCGTGGAACTCGGGCGTCAGTTCCGGGTTCTGCACCGGCGGCTCGATGCCCAGCGGGTCCAGATTGGCCTGCAGGTGCCCGCGCACGCGATAGCTGCGGATCAGCATCAGGGCGCGGATCGAATCCCGCGCGGCGTCGCGCACGGCGTCGGCCGAAGGCGCGGCGGGGACCGGCGCTGTCCGGGCCGCCTTCGGATCGGGCTTCGGCGCAGGCCAGCGGCCGTCGAACGGGGCGGTGTCCTCGCTGGGCTCACGCGTGACGGGGCGGCCCCAGGCGCCGGCGCCGGCAGAGGCCTTCACCGCATCGGCATGGTCGCGCAGCTGGTCGAAGAAGGCGCGCCATTCCTCGGACACCGACGACGGATCGTCAGCCCAGCGGGCGTGCAGGTCCTCGATGAAGGCGGCGTTCGAGCCGTACAGGAAGCTGGTCTCGGCAAAGACCTGGTTCAGCCGTCCGGCGTCGTCAGCCATCGTCTCTTCTGTCGTCCCATGGGCCCGCGCACGGCGCGTCCGCGCCGGGCCGGCGCTCATATAAGCGCCAATTGCTCACGGGTCATGACCGAAGCTTGGCGAAATGCGCGGAATTTCGCGCAAGTCACTCGGGATGGAGGGCCTCGATCTCGCAGCCGTCGAAAATGAGCGACGCCGACTTGAACGGGGCGACGGCCACGTCCCGCTCCCATGCCTCCGGACAGCCCTCGATCACGACCCGCAGCCGGGCGGCGCCCGCAGGGCCCCAGCCGACCGTCAGCCGGTCCTCGGCCCCCGGCGGCGGGAAGGTGAAGCGCCGCTCCTCGATCATCCGGCCGTCGGCGGCGATGCCGATCTGCTTGCCGACGTAGGTCCCCCTCAAGGTGACGTACAGGGGCCCATCTTGCCTTGGAGGCGTGGCGGGCGGATCCTGGGCGAGCGCAGGCGCGCAGGCGGCGACGGCCGGCAGGAGAGCGGCGAGAAGCAGGGTGCGCATGGGCGTCCTCCCGGTTTCGATGCCGGGATCAGGCAACAGACGCCCGACCTCGTCAACCGACGAAGCCTGACGACGTCAGCCCTTCAGCGCCGCCAGCAGGGTCTCCCCCAGCGCAGCCGGCGACGGCGAGACTCGGATGCCCGCCGCCTCCATGGCCGCGATCTTGTCGTCGGCGCCGCCCTTGCCGCCCGAAACGATGGCGCCGGCGTGGCCCATGGTGCGGCCGGGAGGGGCGGTGCGGCCCGCGATGAAGCCGGCCATGGGCTTCTTGCGGCCCTTCTTCGCCTCGTCGATCAGGAACTGGGCGGCGTCTTCCTCGGCAGAACCGCCGATCTCGCCGATCATGATGATGGATTCGGTCGCGTCGTCGGCCAGGAACATCTCCAGCACGTCGATGAACTCGGTGCCCTTGACCGGGTCGCCGCCGATGCCGACGGCCGTGGTCTGGCCCAGACCGGCGTTGGAGGTCTGGAACACCGCCTCATAGGTCAGGGTGCCCGAACGCGAGACCACGCCCACCGAGCCCTTCTTGAAGATGCTGCCCGGCATGATGCCGATCTTGCATTCGCCCGGCGTCAGCACGCCCGGGCAGTTCGGCCCGATCAGACGCGAGCTGGAGCGGTCCAGGCGCGCCTTCACCTTGACCATGTCCAGCACCGGGATGCCCTCGGTGATGCAGATGATCAGCGGCACCTCGGCCTCGATCGCCTCGAGAATGGCGGCGGCCGCGAAGGGCGGCGGCACATAGATGGCCGAAGCGGTCGCGCCGGTCTTCTCCACGGCCTCCTTGACGGTGTCGAACACCGGCACGTCCTCGAGCACCATCATCCCGCCCTTGCCGGGCGTCACGCCGCCGACGACCTGGGTGCCGTAGGCGATGGCCTGTTCCGTGTGGAAGGTGCCCTGGGCGCCGGTGATGCCCTGGGTGATGACCTTGGTGTTCTTGTCTACGAGAATGGACATTCGGGGCCTTCGGATCGCGGCGCGGGGAGGTCGGCGACCAGCGCCGCCGGGCGGGTGAATAAGCGAAGGCGGCGGCGCGCGCCACCCCGTCGGCGCAAACGAAAAGGGGCGGCGCCCATCGACGCCGCCCCTTCCTTCATGATGCAGACGCGATGGCGCGCCCCGCTCCGATCACTGGGCTTTGGGCTCCATGTACATGGCCATGGCGACGCCGCCCTGTTCGCCGACCATGAGGATGCGCAGCTCGCCGGTCATCAGACGGGCGCCGAGACCTTCCGTCGTGATGTTGGGATCGACCGGCACCGGCCGGCCGCCGTCGATGGCCACCACATAGCCGCGGAACTCCGGGGTATCCATGTCGGGCGCCGGGGCCTGGGCGCCGGTGAAGCGCTTGATCTCGGCCTCCAGGGCCGCCGCGTCGGCCGGCTGGGCGCCGACGGCGCAGACGGTCATGTTCATTTCCATGCCGACCATGCCGTCCATCGGCTCGGACATGTCGCCGGTCATGACCAGATTGAAGCCGGCCCCCGCGGGCTTCATCCAGGCCTTCAGGTTTTCGAACGGCGCGTCGGATCCGAACATGGCGGGGTCCAGCGTCATCCAGCCGCCGTCGGCCTCCACGACCGAGGCCGCCTTGGCGGCGTCGCCGTCGCCGGCGATGCAGATGTCGCGGAAGGTCTCGAAGGTCGGATCCTGGGCGGCGGCGGGAGCGGCCACGGCCAGACAGGCCACGGCGCAAGCGGTCAGAACGCCCGTCTTCAGGGGCGCGCGAAGAGAAAACATAGGAACAGCCTCGATGATGATTGCGAACCGGTCCCCCCGGTCTGCCGCCACTCTAACCGTCCACAGGCCCGCCGCAAAGCGGAGCCGTTGCGCTCACTCCGCGGAGAGACGCATCAGGGCCAGACCCGCGTCGCCGTCGGCGCCGACAAGAGTCAGCATCAGGATGGGGCGATCGAGACCCAGCGCCATTCCCGCTTCGGCCGAGCCGGCGGCCGCGAAGGCCGCCCGCTCGTCCCGGAATCCCGCTCGCGCGTCCCCCGACAGGATCCAGACCACATTGCCGCCCGAGGGCGTGCCCGGCAGGCCGATCGCGGTCGTCGTCGTCGCCTGAAGCCGCGAGCGCGGACCCGCCGAGCCGCCGGCGGGCTGCAGGATGCACGTCCGGACGATCAGGCCGTCGGCGACGTCTCCGGGCCGCGACGCCGAGGTCAACAAGGTCGCGCCGTCCCCGCCCGGAGCCCTCCAGGCCGCCAGATCGACGGCCTCATCGCTTTGGAAGGCGTCGGCGGGGACCTCGCCCCAACCGGCCGCCGACACCGCCGCGCGGACCGCCGCGCGCTCGCCCGCGGTGTCCAGACACAGCCTGGTGAAGTCGGCCAGGTAGCGCGCGGTGGCGGCCTCATCGACGGCCGGCGCAGGGCCGATCCTGACGGGCGGCGGAGGCGAAACCTCCTGCGACCGGACAGGCGCCGCGGCCAGGACGGAGGCGATCACGGCGAGAAGAACTCGGGTCATTTCAGGGTTCCGTACATCAGGCCGGCGCCCTGCCCCACCGGCAAGACGGCGAAGATGGAGACCGGGCGGGCCCGGGCGACCGCGGCGATGCCCGCGTCGTCGGCCCCGACCAGCTGAGGCTCCGACCGCCACGCGTCCGGCCCGCCGGTCAGATACCACATCGGCGCGTCCGCCGCGCCGTCGGTGAAGGCGGGGAAGCCCAGCTTGGTCTCCAGCCGCGCCTCGGCCGAGCGCGCGTCCAGCCCCGGGGCCACGACGATGCAGGTCGTGCCGGTCATGGCGCCGAAGTCCGGCCGGGGCGCCGTGCCGGCGACGAAGATCTCCATGGCCGCGCCCTCTCCCCGCATCAGGGCGACGGCGTCGGGGAAGTCCGGCAGGCGGAAGGTCTGGGCCACTTCGGCCGGGGCGTCGGCGAACCCGGCCGCGCGGGCCTTGCCTTGCGCCGCCGCCACGTCGCCCGCGGGGGCCACGCACAGCTCCAGAAAATCGTCGTACGGATCGGCCGCAGCGGGCGTGGCCAGCAGCAGGGCGGAGAGGGTGAGAAGGGGAAGTCTCATGTGTCGAATCCGGACCGTGAACTCAGTCGGTGGACACAAGGGGAAGGAAAGTCGTCATTTCCACGACGAAGGTGCCATCGGCCCGTTCGTAAGCCAGCAGGACGCGACGGCCCGGCTCACCCCAGATCTTGGCAACAGCGGCGCTCCGGACATCCGGCCGCATCGCAGATATGGGAACACCTGAGGGGGCGAGGTCCAGACGATCGGCTTCGTCCGCGAGACGCGTCTCCCAGTCTGACGGCGTGGTTCGCGCGTCAACGGCGCAGACTACATTGCGCTGTTGAGTGCCCGCTCGCCCCGAAGGATCGGTGCGTCGGACTTCATGATCACGTCCGGCCAACATGACGCGCGCCCAACTCAGATCATAGCCAAGCCCCCAGTCTGGGCCACCCGGGCCGGCGCTGAACGGCAGAGGCGCCCAGCCGCTGCGCTCAGCGAGTTCGGCCAGGCGCGCTTTGTCCGACGTTGTCCCCACGCAGGCCGCCGTAAAGAGCTCAATGCCGTCGGCGGGATCCTGGACGGAGTCGTTGGCGGGGGCCTGTGAGCAACCGCCGCACAGGAGGCCGACGACGAACAGGCCGGCCCGGAGCATCACCCCTTCACCGCCGCCACGATCTTCTCCGCCGCGTCGGCCAGGTCGTCGGCCGGGATCACGTTCAGGCCGCTGTCCCGCAGAATCTGCTTGCCCAGCTCCACGTTGGTGCCTTCCAGACGGACGACCAGCGGCACCTTCAGCCCGACTTCCTTGACCGCGGCCACCACGCCCTCGGCGATGATGTCGCAGCGCATGATGCCGCCGAAGATGTTGACCAGGATGCCCTCGACGTTCGGGTCGGAGGTGATGATGCGGAAGGCCGCCGTGACCTTCTCCTTCGACGCGCCGCCGCCGACGTCCAGGAAGTTGGCCGGCTCGGCGCCGTACAGCTTGATGATGTCCAGCGTCGCCATGGCCAGGCCGGCGCCGTTGACCATGCAGCCGATCGTGCCGTCCAGGGCGATGTAGGCCAGGTCGTGCTTCGAGGCCTCGATCTCCTTGGGATCCTCCTCGGTCACGTCGCGCAGTTCCTGGACGTCCTTGTGGCGGAACAGGGCGTTGCCGTCGAAGCTGACCTTGGCGTCCAGCACGCGCAGACGGCCGTTCTCCATGACGATCAGCGGATTGACCTCCAGCATCGACATGTCCTTCTCGACGAAGGCCTTGTGGAGCGCCGGGAACAGCGACTTCGCATCCTCGGCCGCCGCGCCGTCCAGTTTCAGCGCCGACGACAGGGCCGCCACGTCGGCGTCGGTCACGCCGGCGGTGGGGTCGATCACGACCGTCTGGATGCGCTCCGGCGTGTCATGGGCGACCTGCTCGATGTCCATGCCGCCCTCGGTCGAGACCACGAAGGCCACCTGGCCGTGGGCGCGGTCGACCAGGATCGACAGATACAGTTCACGGGCGATGTCGGCGCCGTCCTCGACATAGAGGCGGTTCACCTGCTTGCCGGCGTCGCCGGTCTGGGCGGTGACCAGGGTCGAGCCCAGCATCTCGCGGGCGTTCTTGACCACGTCCTCGATCGAGAAGGCCAGCCGGACGCCGCCCTTGGCGTCGGAACCCAGCTCCTTGAACCGGCCCTTGCCGCGCCCGCCGGCGTGGATCTGGCTCTTCACCACCCACAGCGGCCCGGGCAGCTGCTTCGCGGCGGCCTCGGCCTGGTCCGCGGAAGTGATGGCGACGCCCTCGGCGACGGGCACACCGAAGCCCTTGAGGACCTGCTTGGCCTGGTATTCGTGGATGTTCATGGAATGCGCCGCCGATCGGGGAGGAGGAAGTCGGGGCGCTTATAGGCGGCGGGTCGAGAGCGGCGCAACCGCCCCCGACCCGGTCCGGCTCAGTCGACCCAGTCGCGCCGCAGGCTGCGCGCCGCGACGATCAGCAGGATGGCGGCGAGCGCGTAGAACCACTGGCCGACGTACAGCGAATAGCGCAGGGCCTCTTCGGCGAAACGCGGCGTCAGATAGTCCGAAACGGCGCCGAGCAGATAGATGCCCAGGCCGATGCCGACGAGGTTGTTGATCAGCAGGAAACTGGCCGAGGCGGTCGTCCGCATGTGCGCGGGCACCAGGTGCTGGACAGCGGTCACGACCGGGCCCAGCCACGCCAGGCTGAGCGCCTGGGGGATCAGGAACAGGGCGAAGGCCAGCCACTTGTCCTCGACGTTCATGGCCAGGAAGAACAGCGGCACGGCGATGATGAAGCCGATCGCCGGGACCAGGGGGTAGGCCGCGCGCCGGACGCCCCGGCCCAGCTTGTCGGCCAGCCAGCCGCCCAGCCAGATGCCGACGGTGCCGCCCAGAAACGCGATGCCGGCGATGTAGAGGGCCCGCTCCTCGCCCTCCATTCCCATGGAGCGCTGGAAGAAGCTGGGCAGCCAGAAGGCCGCGCCGTAGCCGTAGACGGACGAACAGGCGGCGCCGAACGACAGGAACCAGAAGCTGGGCTTGCGCAGCAGAACGCCCCAGACCTGGCCGAAGCTTGCGGCCTTGGGGGGCGCGGTGGCCGGGACGCCCTCGGCCGGGGCGACCCGGTCGAAGCCGCCGCGGATCGGGTCCTTCACGGTGAACTTCAGCAGCGGCGCCAGCAAAACGCCCACGCCGCCCACGATCATGAAGGCCATTCGCCAGTCGATCCGCTCGGCCAGAAGGCCGCCGAACAGATAGCCCAGGGCCGTGCCGATCGGCACGCCGAAGGAATAGAAGGCCAGCGCCCGGGCGCGCTGCGACTTGGGAAAGTAGTCGGCGACGAGCGAGTAAGACGGCGCCACGCCTCCCGCCTCGCCCACGCCCACGCCCATCCGGGCGCCGAACAGGCCCCAGAAACCGGTCATCGCCCCGCACAGCGCGGTGAAGCCGCTCCACACAGCCAACGACACCGAGACGATCGAGACGCGGCTGATGCGGTCGGCCAACCATGCGATGGGCAGGGCGAGAGTGGAATAGACGACGGCGAAGGCGGGGCCGCCCAGCAGGCCCAGTTGGCCGTCGGTGAACTTCAGGTCCGCCTGGATGTAGGGGACCAGAATCGCCAGGATCTGCCTGTCGATGAAGTTGAAGGTGTAGACCACCATCAACAGCGCCAGCACATAGACGCGATGGCCGGGGTTCGCGGCGGGATCTTTGGCGGCGGCGTCGGTCATGGGCGGCCCCTCCCCGGGCACTTCGTCGGAACCCTAGCAAGCGGGTCCGGAAAGAAAAATGGGCGGCGATCCGGAGATGCGCCGCCCAGTCGTTCAGGATGGTCGAAGGATCAGAAGTTGACCGTGACCGAGGCGGTGACCGTGCGCGGCGGGCCGTAGTAGCCGATCACCGAGTTGTCGAAGAGCGCGCCGGGGAAGTTGTAGCCGCCCACGCGGTACTCCTCGTCCGTCAGGTTCTTGCCGTAGACGCCGAAGGTCAGCCGGTCATAGGTCCAGGTGGCCGACAGGTCGACCAGGGCGAAGCCCTCCTGGTCCAGGATCGGGTTCGGGAACTCGAACTGGCTGTAGTCGTCGCGCCAGCTGACCGACGGGATGACGGTCAGATCGCCGCCCGCGACCTGACTGTTCCAGGTCAGGCCCAGATAGCCCGTCCATTCCGGCGCGTTCTGCAGGACGACCTGGCTGGAGATGTCCTCGAAGGTCATGGTGCCGAGGTTGTAGCGCAGGAACTCGTCGAACTCGGAGTTCAGATAACCGACCGCGAAGTTGGCGGTCAGGTTTTCCGTCAGGAACAGCGAGCCTTCGAACTCGGCGCCGTAGAAGGTCGACTGACCCACGTTGTCGACGAAGCTGGCGATGCCGCCGACGGCCGGGACCTGGGTCGTGACCTGCTGGTCCTGATACTCGTTCATGAAGATGGCCGAGCTGAACGACAGCGGACCGACCCGGCCCTTCAGACCGGCCTCATAGCTGTCGACGGTCTCCGGATCATAGCCGTTGACGGTGTTCGGCGTGAACACCGCGTCGCCGCGCATGTCGAAACCGCCGGACTTGAAGCCCTGCGAGAAGGACACATAGCCGGTGACGTCGTCCGAGAAGTCGTAGGACAGCGCCACCTTGGGCGTGAACTGATCGAACTGCTTGGAGGCCGTGTAGTCCGTGCGGACCAGCAGCGGCGCCCGGACCGTCCCGCCCAGCAGCGGCGACCGCGTGGCCCCCAGATAGTTGGCGCGGAACACGTCGCCGGTCTTGTCGTCCAGCGTGTAGCGGCCGCCCAGCGACAGGTGCAGGCGATCGGTCAGGTCCAGGTTGACGTCGACGTAGGCCGAGATCGAGGTCGTGTCGACGAAGCCGCCGGTGCCGATCACGATGCCGGCGTTGCCCAGGATGGTGTCGAAGGCGCCCTCGGCGTGGCCGTCCAGGTAGAACAGACCCATCACGCCCTGGATGCGGTCGTACTCGAACAGGCCCTGGAACTCGAGCGTGGTCTGTTCGTCCTCGTAATAGGCCGGGATGTCCAGCGTCGGACGCGGCGTGTTGTCGAAGTCGATGACGGTGTCGGTGCGGCCGTCGCGGCGGGCGGCGATCGCCTTCAGCGTCCAGTTGTCCGAAACTCGGCCCTGGATGGTCATCGACCAGCCCTTGGTCTCGACCGAGTTGACGTCGCCGACGCCGGCGTTGGTGTCGTAGACGCTGCCCTGCACGGCGCCGTCCGGCAGGGCGCCGGCCAGCTCGCGGTGGCCGTGCCGCGGGTTGGAATCGTCGTTCATCAGGTCGTAGGCCACGCGGACGAAGACGTCGTCGTTGGGGGTCCACTCAGCCGAGAAGCGGAAGGCTTCGACGTCCTTGTCGTAGTGCTCGGCGCCGGTGTTGACGTTCGTGCCGTAGCCGTCGCGCGTGTATTTGGCGAAGGCCCCGCCGACGCGCAGCGTGTCGGTCAGCGGACCGCTGCCCATGGCCAGGAAATCGACCTGGTTGAAGCTGCCGAACGAGCCCTTGAGGCTCAGCTCGTTCTCCGGAGCCAGACGCTGGGTGACGTATTTGATGGCGCCGCCGACGGTGTTGCGGCCGTAGAGGGTGCCTTGCGGACCGCGCAGCACCTCGATGCGCTGCACGTCGAACACGTCCAGCACGGCGCCCTGCGGACGGGCGATGTAGACGTCGTCGACGTACAGGCCGACGCCGGGTTCGAAGCCCCACAGCGGATCCTGCTGGCCGACGCCGCGGATGAAGGCGATCAGGGTGGAGTTGGAGCCGCGGGCGATCTGGACGGTGGCGTTCGGCGTCTGCTGCTGCAGGGCGGTGATGTCGGCCGCGCCCGTCTGCTCCAGTTGCTCCGCCGACAGGGCCGAGACGGCGACCGGCACGTCCTTCAGCGCCTCGTCGCGGCGACGGGCGGTGACGATGATCTCGTCGACCGTGGCTTCCGGATCCTGCGACGGCGCGTCCTGTGCGGCGGCCATGCCGGCCATGGCGCTCCAGGCGGCGCCCGCGAAGAGGGCGGCCTTGACGAATTTTCTCATGATGAACCCCAGTTCCTGATGTTTCAGCCCATGACGCTTTTATTCAGCGTTCAATGATTTTCGGCGAAAGTAACCGCTTTCCGGGGTCTGTCAAACGGCCGAGGTTCCGTTGCGGCATGAGCCGGGCGGGGTGTGGCGCCGTTGCACACCGCCGGTCGGCGGGCCAAGCTGGCCCCATGACCAAACTCGACGCCCCGCCCGCCGACGCGCCGACCGGCAAGCGCGGACGCCCCCGCAAGGCCCAGGCCGCGGCCGGCGACACGTCGGAATCCATCCTCGACGCCGCCGAGGATCTCTTCTCCAAGCACGGCTTCTATGGCGTCACCATCCGCGAGGTGGCGCGCGAGGCGGGCGTCGACACGGCCCTGGTGCACTACTACTTCGGATCCAAGCGCGAGCTGTTCGACGCGGTGTTCCAGCGCCGGGCGGAACTGTGGAACAACGAGCGGGTCGCGGCGGTGGACCGCTATGCGCGCGATCCCGGCCCCGATGGAATGACGCTGGAGGGTCTTCTGGAGGCCTTCCTGCGCCCGCCGTTCCAGTGGTCGCTGAAGGGCGGGCCGGGGTGGAAGCACTATTCGGCGCTTGTGGCCCAGACCAACGCCAATCCCACCTTCGGCGGCGAGACCATGGCCCGCTATTTCGACCCCGCCATCCGTCGGCTGATCGAGCTGATCAAGCAGGTTCTGCCCGACGCCCGGGAAGTCGATCTCTATTGGGCCTATCACAACCTGTCGGGCGCCCTGACGCTGACGCTGGGCGAGACCGGGCGGCTGGATCGCCTGTCGGGCGGCCTGTGCCGGTCCGGCGATCTGGAGAGCGCCTGCGACTACATGGTGCGGTTCGCGGCGGCGGGATTCCGCGCCGTCTGCGCGCCGAATCCGGCCTAGATCAGGCCGCCTGATCGACCGGCTTGGCGGCCTTCTTGGGCTTCTTCGGCTTTTCAGTCTTGCCGGGCCTGTCCGACTTCTTCGCGGCCTTCTCGGCCTTGCGCTGGTCCTTCAGCCGCTTCTTCTCGGCCTTGGCGGCCAGTTTCGCCTGCTCCGGCGCGGCGTCGGCGGCGGCGGCCAGTTCGGACAGCATCTCCAGGAAGGCCTCGCGCTTGCCCTTGGGCAGCAGGCCCATGATGCGCTTGTCCGCCGCCAGAACGCGGGGCCGAGCGGCCTCCAGCATCGCCGCGCCGGCCGCCGACAGGCGCACCGCCATGGCGCGGGCGTCCAGCGCCGAACGCTCGCGTTCCAAAAGGCCCTTGGCCGTCATCCGCGACACCAGGTCGGCCAGGGTGGAGCGGTCGATGCCGGTGGCCTTGACCAGGTCGGTCTGGGTCAGCCCGGCCTGGACCGACACGGCCTCCAGCACGGCGAACTGCCGCTGGGTCGGGCCGTCGGCGCCTACTTCTTCGGCATAGACGTCCAGCGCCAGCTGCAGCGCACGATGCATCTGATGGCTGGGCGAGTCGGCCAGGGCCCCCTGCCGCCGCGCCTGTTTGCCGGACTTCACCATCACGCGCACCCCTGAACCCGAGTCGTCAGAGGGTTAGCAGTCGCGTTTTACGGTTTGACGACGGACGAACCGCGGAAAGATCAAAGACCCGGATCGGGCGCCGTGGGCGGAACGTCGTCGTCCTTGATCAGATGCTTCATGATGAAGAACACCTGCCAGATGCCGAAGGCGGCCGAGGCGATCCACAGACCGCCGCGGAAGGCGACCCAGACGTCGTCGGTCTGGGTGCGCCAGACAATTTCGTTCACGATCGCCACCGCCGCGAAATAGAGGCCGTAGCGCAGGGTCAGCCCGCGCCAGCCCTCTTCCGTCAGGCGGAAGGCGCTCTCCAGCAGGTATTTGAACGGGTATTTGCCGAACGGCAGCGAGCCCAGCAGAACGGCGGCCAGAAGGCCGTTCTGGATCGTCAGCTTGATCTTCAGCAGAACGGGATCGTTGAAGATCAGCGTCAGCGCGCCGAAGATCAGGGCGAAGCCGCCGGCCAGCAGCGGCAGGGGCGCCAGACGCCGCTCCACGATCCAGCCGACCAGCAGCGCGATCGCCGAGGCGCCGACCAGCACCCAGGTCGCCTGGACCAGCGCCTGGTCCCCTTCCAGTCCGCGCACGAACCGGTTGACGGCATAGGCCGCCATGAAGGCCAGCAGCGCCCCGAAATCCACCAGCTGACGCACGGTCGACGCCGGCTTGTTCGCCATCTCGCTCACGCCGCGTCCTCCAATCCGACCAGCGAGCGGGAAAAGGCCCGCGCGTCGAAGGGTTGCAGATCCTCGATCCCCTCGCCCACCCCGATCAGCTTGATCGGCGCGTCCGAGGCCTGGGCCACGGGCACCAGAACCCCGCCGCGCGCCGTGCCGTCCAGCTTGGTCATGACCAGGCCGGAGACGTAGGCCGTGCGGCCGAAGATCTTCTCCTGCTCCAGCGCATTGCGGCCCACGGTCGCGTCCAGCACCAGCAGCGTCTCGTGCGGGGCGTCCGGATCGACCTTCTTCAGCACGCGCACGATCTTCAGCAGCTCGTCCATCAGGGCCGACTTGTTCTGCAGCCGACCGGCGGTGTCGATCAGAACGACGTCGAACCCCTCCGCCTTGGCCCGGGTGAAGGCGTCGAACGCCAGACCGGCCGCGTCCGCGCCGTCGCGGCGGCTCTCGAAGGTGGCGCCCGCGCGCTCGGCCCACACTTTCAGCTGTTCGCGGGCGGCGGCGCGGAAGGTGTCGCAGGCCACGATCATGACCTTGGCCCCCTGCCCCGTCAGGTCGGCGGCGATCTTGCCCAGCGTCGTCGTCTTGCCCGAGCCGTTGACGCCGACGAACAGGGTCACGAAGGGCTTCGGCCCCGTCAGCGGCTCATAGGAGGCCTGATGGTTCGCCAGTTCGGCGTGCACCGCGTCGGCCAGCGCCTCCTTCACTTCGCGCTCGTTCGCCCCGGCGTTGAAGCGCAGCTCGCGGAAGCGGGCGACGATCCGATCGGTCGCGGCCGGACCGAGATCGCTTTCCAGCAGATGCTCCTCCAGCCCCTCCAGCGCGGCCTCGCTCAGCGGCTCCTTCACGAAGGCCGAGACGACCTGGTCGGTCATCTGTTTCGAGGAGCGGGAAAGCCCCTCCGTCAGCCGGGAGAGCCAGCCCTTCTTGGGTGCGTCGGTCATGCTGACTGCACCTAAACCACCGCTCATCCCCGCGAAAGCGGGGACCCAGTCCTTTGGCGTCGCTGTTTGTGCCTGTATGAGCAGAAGTCGCGGCCCGAGGCCGAGCGAGTTGCTCTCACTGGGTCCCCGCTTCCGCGGGGATGAGCGGAAAGTTTGATGGCGAGCCCCCACCCCTTCTTCAGCCCGCGCACCCACGGCTTCGTGCGCGTGGCCGCCGCCACGCCGGTGGTGCACACGGCCGACCCCGTGGCCAACGCCGACGAGCACATCCGCCTGATCGAGCAGGCGGCCAAGCAGGGCGTGGACCTGATCGTCTTCCCCGAACTGAGCCTGAGCGGCTATGCGCTGGACGATCTGCACATGCAGGCGGCGCTGCTCGACGAGGTGGAGCGGCAGGCGCTGCGGGTGGCCGAGGCCGTTCGGGTCGCGGGGCTGGTCGCCGTGCTGGGAGCGCCCGTTCGCGCCGGCGACGCCCTCTACAACTGCGCCTTGGTGATGGCGAACGGGAACATCGACTCGGTCATCCCCAAAACCTACCTGCCGAATTATCGCGAGTATTACGAGAAGCGGTGGTTCTCGCCGGCCACCGAGCTCGCGTTCGATGCCGAGCTGAGTTTTGCGGGCGAGTCGGGCGTGATGGCCCAGAACGCGGTCTTCTTCGACGAAGATCGCCCCGGCTTCACCTTCGGCGTGGAGATCTGCGAGGACTTTTGGGCTCCGATCCCCCCATCGACCCGCCAAGCCCTCGGGGGCGCACGCATCCTCCTCAACCTGTCCGCTTCCAACATCGTGATCGGCAAGGCGGAGGAGAGGGCGATGCTTTGCGCCAGCCAGTCGGCCCGAGCCATGGCGGCCTATGTCTTCACCGCCTCCGGTTGGGGGGAGAGCACGACCGATCTGGCCTGGGACGGCCAGTCGACCGTGCACGAGCTGGGCGCCAGGCTGGCTGAAGGCGACCGCTTCAGTCTGACGGGCGGGCTCACGATCTGCGACGTGGACGTGGATCGCATCGGGGCCGACCGCCTGCGGAACGGGACCTTTGCGGACGCCGCGCGACGGGAGTTGGAGCCGGGTGAAATCCAGCGCGAGGCGTTCAAGCTCCCGTACCGCCTCATGGCCTCCGACCTCCGCCGTCCCCTCGACCGCTTCCCCTTCGTGCCCGACGACCCCAAGCGACTGGATCAGGACTGTTTCGAGGCCTTCAACATCCAGGTTCAGGGTCTGATGCGGCGGCTGAAGGCGACTGATGGAAAGACGGTCGTCATCGGCGTCTCGGGCGGGCTGGATTCGACGCAGGCGCTGCTGGTCTGCTGCCGCGCCTTCGATCGGCTGGGCCTGCCGAGGACGGGCATCCGGGCCTACACCCTGCCGGGCTTCGCGACATCGGACGGGACAAAGGCGAACGCCTGGGCGCTGATGCGCGCGCTGGGCGTCACGGCCGAGGAGCTGGACATCCGTCCGACGGCCGAGCTGATGCTGAAGGAGATCGGCCATCCCGCCGCCGAAGGGCAGGCGGTGCACGACGTCACGTACGAGAATGTGCAGGCGGGGCTGCGCACCGACTATCTGTTCCGGCTGGCGAACCTGCACGGCGGCTTCGTGGTCGGGACCGGCGACCTGTCCGAACTGGCGCTGGGCTGGGCCACCTATGGCGTCGGCGACCACATGAGCCACTACGGCGTGAACTCGGGCGTGCCGAAGACGCTGATCCGCCACCTGATCCGCTGGGTCGCCGACACGGGGCTGGTCGGCGAGGCGGCGACCCCGACCCTGCGCGCCATTCTGGACACCAAAATCTCGCCGGAACTGGTGCCGGCCAGGGACGGGAAGATGCAGTCGACGGAGGAGACCGTCGGCCCCTATGCCCTGAACGACTTCTTCCTGTTCCACATCAGCCGCTACGGCTTCACGCCGTCGAAGGTCGCCTTCCTGGCCTGGCAGGCGTGGAAGGACCGGACGACCGGCCACTGGCCCGCCGGCACGCCGGAGGACGAGAAGGTCGAATACGACCTGGCGACCATCAAGCACTGGCTGCGGAAATTCTTGGTCCGCTTTTTCCAGACCAGCCAGTTCAAACGCTCGGCCCTGCCCAACGGGCCGAAGGTGGTGACGGGGGGCTCGCTGAGCCCGCGCGGCGACTGGCGCGCCCCGTCCGACGCCAGCGCGCGGGTCTGGCTGGACGAGCTGGAGGCGAACGTGCCGGGCTGACGGGCGACGTTCGCTACGACCGCTTCTGACGCGGGCGCATGCCAGTCTGACCGGATGCCGCCTCCGTCCCCCGCAAATGTGCACTATGTGCACTCTGTTTTTTGGAGTGCACATTTCGGGAATGTGCACGGGGCGCCCGCTTTTTTCAGGTGCCCGTCTCGCTTCACGCCACTTCCGCCAGGAGCTCGAAGATCGCCCGCTTCGCCTCGGGCTCGTCCAGCATCGGGGCGTGGCCGACGCCCGGCACCTCGGCATAGGCCATGGTCGGCGCGCGCTTGCGCATCTTCGCCGCGATCTCGGGACTGAGCAGGTCGGACGTGGCGCCCCTGATCAGCAGGGTCGGTCGCCCCTTCGCCAGTCGGCCGAACATGGGCCACAGGTTGGGGACCAGGCCCTTGGCCCCCATCGCCCGGATCGGCACGGAGATGTCGGGGTCGTAGTCCAGGATCGGCGCGCCGTCCGGCCCCTCGCGGAAGACGCGGCGGGCGAAGGCGTCCCAGTCGGCGTCGGAATAGTGCGGCAGGGCCACCGCATTGTGCCGCTTCGCATACTCGGCCGCCGCCGCCCACGTCGGCGTGTCGACCGGCTGGCCGGCATAGGCGGCGATGCGGGCCAGGCCCTCCTTGGCCACCTCAGGGCCCACGTCGTTGATGACGGCTGCGGCGATGACCTTGGACCGAACGGCCGCCAGGGCCATGGTGATCAGCCCGCCCATGGAGGTGCCCAGGAAGACCGCTCTTTCGATCCCCGCCTGCTCCATCAGGGCCAACACGTCCTTCGCATAGACCGCCGGCTGATAGGTCATGGGGTCCGGCGCCCTGTCGGACAGCCCGCGCCCCCGCACGTCCACGGCCAGCACCCGACGGCCCGCCCGCGCCAGCTCCGGCGCGATGGCGCCGAAGTCGGCGGAGTTGCGGGTCAGGCCGTGGATGGCGATCACCGGAAGCTTCGTCTGACCCGCGCCCGGCGCGTAGTCGCGGGCAAAGAGGCTGAGCCCGTCGGGGCTGGTGAAGCGGCGGTCGACGTAGGGCTGGGTCATGACCCCACCCTATTTCATCACTCGCTGAAATCTAGCCGCCGAACAGCTCGTGGACGTAGTCGTCCAGGTTGCCGCCGTCGAACCGGAACCCCGGAATGCCCGCCCGGCGGGCCGCCTCCTGGTCCGAAGGCTGGTCGCCGATCATGAAGGACCGGGACTGGTCGATGCGGTGTTCGGCCATGGCGCGCAGGATCATGCCGGGGTTGGGCTTGCGCTCCGGATGATCGGGGTGCCGCCATTCGTCGACGGTCGCCTCGGCGTGATAGGGGCAGGCATAGACCGCGCCGATGACCCCGCCCTTGGCCGCCAGTCGCCGCACGATCAGGGCGTTGAATGCGTGCATCTGATCCAGAGAGAACATGCCGCGCGCCACGCCGGACTGGTTGGTCACGATGACGCAGAGGTATCCGAGCCGGTTCAGCCTCCGCACCGCCTCGGCCGCTCCCGGCATGAAGCGCAGCTGATCCTCCCGATGCGGATAGCCCACGTCCTCGATCAGGACGCCGTCTCGGTCCAGAAAGGCGGCGGGAACCACCGCCGCGTCGGTCGACTGCAAACTCTACGCCCTCGGGCCGCACCGCGCGGCCCCCGGTCCTAACGCGGACCGTTGCAACCCGCAACGCGATGTGACGCCCCCGGATTTGGCGGGGGGAACCCGGTTCGCTATAGCCGCGCCGGAACCTTGGAGACTTCCGGCATGACGATCGCCTTCATCGACCTTCAGGCCCAGCGCCTTCGCCTGAACGGCGCCATCGAGGCGGCGGTCCAGGACGCCGTGACCGGCGGGGCCTGGGTCATGGGCCCGCAGGTGAAGCAGTTCGAGGAACAGCTGGCGGCCTTCGGCCAGGCCAGGCACGCCCTGGGCTGCGCCAACGGCACGGACGCCCTGATCCTGCCGCTGATCGCCTGGGGCATCCGCACCGGCGACGCGGTCTTCGTGCCCAGCTTCACCTTCACCGCGACCGGCGAGATCGTGCCCTGGCTGGGCGCGACCCCGATCTTCGTCGACGTCGACCCCGACACCTACAACATGGACCCGGTCAAGCTTGAAGCCGCCGTCGCCGCGGTGAAGGCCGAGGGCAAGCTGACGCCCAAGGTCGTGATCGCCGTCGATCTGTTCGGTCAGCCGGCGGACTATCCGGCCATCAAGGCCGTCTGCGACCGCCACGGGATGAAGCTGATCTCCGACTCGGCCCAGGGTTTCGGCTGCACGATCGACGGCGACCACCCGATCAAATGGGCCGACGTGACCACCGCCAGCTTCTTCCCGGCCAAGCCGCTGGGCTGTTACGGCGACGGCGGCGCGGTGCTGACCGACGACGAGGATCTGGCGCAGGAGATGGACAGCCTTCGCGTCCACGGGAAGGTCGTGGCCAAGGATCTGAAGGCCGGCGCAGCGGCGTTCGAGCACGACCCGAAGTACCTGGCCATGCGCATCGGCATGAACAGCCGCCTGGACACCATCCAGGCCGCCATCCTGATAGAGAAGCTGGCGGTCTATCCGCAGGAGATCGAATGGCGGATGCGCATCGCGGCCCGCTATGGTGAGCTTCTAGCCCCGCACGTGACGGCGGTGCCGCGCGTGCCGGCGGGCAACGTGTCCAACTGGGCCCAGTACACGATCGAGCACGAGAACCGCGACGGCCTGGCCTCGCACCTGAAGGCCCAGGGCGTGCCGACCGCAGTCTATTATCCGATCCCGCTGCACCTTCAGCCGGCCTATGCGCGCTTCCCGCAGGGCGCGGGCGGCCTGGAGGTGACCGAGCGGCTGAAGGACGTCGTCATCAGCCTGCCCATGCATGCGGACCTGGACGAGGCGACGCAGGACAAGGTGGTCGCCGCGGTCGCCAGCTTCGCCGGCTGAGGCTAGAAGGGTCGCCATGACCGCTTCGCATCCCCCCTTGAAGGTCGGCGTCGCCGGCGCCGGCGTCATGGGCCGCAACCATGCGCGCGTCCTGGCCGACATCCGCGACTTCGACCTGACCCACGTCTTCGACGCCGACGCGTCCACGGCCCGGGGGGTGGGCGAGGTCTATGGCGCGACGGGCGTGGACACCGTCCAGGCGTTCGCCGACGCCGGGCTGGACGCCGCCGTCATCGCCACCCCGAACCGGACCCACGGCGACGTGGGGGTCGCCCTGCTGGAACGCGGCGTCCATGTGCTGGTCGAAAAGCCGATCGCCGCGACGGTCGCCGACGCCCAGCGCCTGATCGACGCGGCCAAGGCGAACGACCGCGTGCTGATGGTCGGTCAGGTGGAGCGGTTCAATCCTGCGGTCGAGGCGGTCAAGCGCGCCGTGGCGGACGAGCAGATCATCTCCATCCAGATCACCCGCGTCGGCCCCTTTCCGCCGCGCATGGGCGAGGTGGGCGTGGTCATCGACCTGGCGGTCCACGACATCGACATCATCCGCCATCTGACCGGCAGCGAGATCGTCGAGATCCAGCCCCAGCTGGCCCGCACCAAGGCGGACCGCGAGGACACCGCCCTGCTGCAGTTCCGGCTGGCGTCCGGCGCCATCGCCCACATCACCACCAACTGGGTCACGCCCTACAAGACCCGCACCCTGCAGGTCGCCACGCCGAACAAGTTCGTGGTCGCCGACCTGATGACCCGCCAGGTCACCGAATACTTCGGCCAGCAACCGGACGGGTCCTACTCCACCCGCGGCGTCATGAGCTGGCCCAACGAACCGCTGAAGAAGGAACTCGAAGCCTTCGCCCACGCCATCCGCACGGGCGAGACCCCGGCGGTGACCGGCGAGGACGGGCTGCGGAACCTGGAAGTGGCGCTCAGATGTTTAGGCGAGGGATAAGGCAAGGATTCAATCGACGGCTTGGCGCGCCGTTCTGGCGCTTTCCCGTGATCTTCCTGGCGACTGGTCCCGCGGTCGGCGGCGTGCTCGTCGGGGCTCCCGTAGTGGCGAGCGAGGTCGGCAGCCACGGCATTCAAGCCGGTGTGATGGGCGCGCCTCTGCTTCTGATGATGGCCTATGTTTTCGGCTGTATCCCAGCGACGCTGACGGGCGTCGTTGCCGGCCTCATGGCTCGTATGACTGGCTCGGCGGCGATCTGGCTGATTTGCACCGCTATCGTCGGCGGCCTTGTATCAGGGTTGATCCTCAGCAGCGCGCCCCTTCTGGTCCACTGGCTCTGTGGCTGCCCTCGTATCCGGAGCCGTGCTTCTGTGGCTTACCCCAGCGCGCTCCTGACGTCCGTCCGGGCGAAGTCGTCGCCGACGTAGAGCAGCGGGCAGCCGTAAAGTTCCGCCAGGGCATAGCTGAAGCAGTCGCCGTAGTTGAGGCCCGCGGCGTGGAAGCCCTTGCCCCAACGGCCATAGGCGTTGGCCGCCAGCTCGGCGAACTCCACGTCCACCTCCACGATGGTCAGTTCCAGCGCGGCCAACAGCTCGTCAAGTTCTTGGGACACCCGCTTGCGACGGGCGACGATCAGCGCCTCGGTCAGCGTCGCGGCCGACATCACGAAGACGCCGCGGCTCAGAACCTCGGCGCAGGCCTCTGCGGAAGGCTGCTGCGCCAGGACCTCGATCAGCGCCGACGTGTCGAGGACGATCACCCCGGCATGCCGTCGTCGCCGTAGAGAAAGTCCGCGCTGCGGGCCGCATCGATGCCGGGCTCGAACTTGCCCCTGGCCATCGCCTGAGCCTTGCGGATCACCGCCATCCTCTCATCAGGCGTCAGCACCCGGCGGGCCGTCTCCGCCGTGATCTTCGCCACGCGGCGACCGTTGCGGGTCAGGTAGATGTCCTGACCCTCTTCGGCCTGTCGAACGAGGGCGGTCAGGCGGGCCTTGGCTTCGGAAACGGCGACTTCGATCATGGATCGATCATGGACCAAGCGATGGTCCAATTCAATGATTAGCCGCCCACCACCTGCATCCCCAGCCATTCCGCGATCAGGGCGGGCTTGTCGGCGCCGTCGATCTCGATGGTCAGCTCGTGCTTCAGCAGCCAGCGCCCGCCGCCCTTGTCCTCGGCGGACAGAAGCTTGAACCGGCCCCGGACCTTGGACCCGGCGGGCACGGGAGCGAGGAATCGCAGCTTGTCGAAGCCGTAGTTGACGCCCATCACCACGCCCTCCAGCGGCTTCACCGCGTCGTAGCTCATGGCCGAGGCCAGGCTGAGGGTCAGGAAGCCGTGGGCGATCGTGCCGCCGAATGGCGTGGCTCTCGCCGCTTCGGGGTCGACGTGGATGAACTGCCCGTCCTCCGTGATCTTCGCGAAGGCGTCGATGCGGGCCTGGTCGACCTCGAACCATTTCGAGACACCGACCTCATGGCCGATCAGGGATTGCAGCTCGCTGGGCCTGGTCATGGGACGAACCGCTCCTGGATGATGTCGGCGAACAGGCCGGGGTCGACGTTGCCGCCGGACAGGACGAGGGCGGTGGTGCGGTCGCGGGCGTCGATCCTGCCGGCCAGCAGGACCGCCAGCGACACCGCGCCGCCGGGCTCGACCACCATTTTCAGCGTGCGGAAGGCGACGCGCACCGCCTCGGCCACCTCGGCGTCGGACACGGTCACGACCTCCTTCAGGCGGCGGTTGATGGGAAAGGTCAGCTCGCCCGGACGGTCGGTCATCAGGGCGTCGCAGATGGAGGGGTTGTCGACCGGCGGATGGGTCATGCGTTCGCCGGCCTCCAGCGACCGGCGGGTGTCGTCGTAGGCGGCGGGCTCCACCCCGATCACCGGCACGTGGGGCAGGAGCGCCGCCATCGCCAGGTTGATGCCCGCGATCAGGCCGCCGCCGGAGGCGCCGCAAAGCAACTGGTCGATGTCGGCCCCGATCTCCGCCGCCTGTTCGAGGATTTCCAGCCCCGTCGTACCCTGCCCCTCGATGATGAAGGGGTCGTCGAAGGGGCGGACCAGCACGCTGCCGCGTGTGGCGGCGATCTCCTCGCCGATCGCCTCGCGGCTTTCGCGATAGCGGTCATAGCTGCGCACCTCGCCGCCGAACGACAGGACGCCCTCGACCTTCACCCGCGGGCTGTCGGCCGGCATGACGATGACGGCGGACGTGCCCATCATCCTGGCCGCCGCGGCCACTGCCTGGGCGTGGTTGCCGGAGGAGTAGGCGACGACGCCGCGCTTCAGCTCGTCCGGGCTGAGGCGGCTGATGCGGTTCCAGGCGCCGCGGAACTTGAAGGCGCCGGCGTGCTGCAGGTTCTCGCACTTCAGCAGCACCCGGCCACCGAGCCGCTCATTGAGCGCAGGGCTTTCGATCAGCGGGGTGCGGACGGCGACGCCGGCGATCTGACGGGCGGCGTCGCGGACGCCGTCGAAGGAGGCGGTGTGCATGGGCCCACTTAACCCGACCGCGAAGCCGCGCGTAAGGTGCCGAAATGAGCAAACTGATCCTCGCCATCGACCAAGGCACGACCTCGACGCGGGCCATCGCCTTCGAACCGGCGCCGGAGGGCGGGCTTCGCCCCGTCGCAGTCAGCCAGATCGAACTGGCGCAGCACTTTCCGCATCCGGGCTGGGTCGAGCACGACGCGGCGGAGATCTGGAACGCCACGCTGCAGACCTGCCGCGAGGTGATCCGCAAGGCCGGGGGCGTCGGCCGCTTCGCCGCCGTGGGCATCACCAACCAGCGCGAGACGTCGGTCATGTGGGACGCGGCCACCGGCGAGCCGCTGCACAGGGCGATCGTCTGGCAGGACCGTCGCACGGCGGAGGCGACGGGCAAGCTGGCGGCGGCGGGGCACGAGCCCATGGTGCAGGCCGCGACCGGCCTGATCCTCGATCCCTATTTCAGCGCGTCGAAGTACGCCTGGCTGCTGGACGCCGTGCCGGGCGCGCGGGCGCGGGCCGAGGCCGGCGAGGTCAAGCTGGGCACCATCGAGTGCTGGCTGATCTGGAAGCTGACGGGCGGGGCCAGTCACGTCACCGACGCCACGAACGCCGGCCGCACCTCACTGATGGATCTGACGAGCCGCGAATGGCGACCTGATCTCGCCGAACTGTTCGGCGTCCCCATGGCGGCCCTGCCGGAAATCCGGGGCTGCGCCGACCTGCTGGGCAACTGCGAACCGTCGGTGCTGGGCGCGGCCCTGCCGATCCATGGCGCGGCGGGGGATCAGCAGGCGGCGCTGGTCGGCCACGGCGCGCTGAAGCCGGGCGAGGCCAAGATCACCTATGGCACCGGGGCGTTTCTGGTGGCCAACGTCGGCGCGACGCCCGTGGCCTCGACCAGCCGGCTGCTGGGCACGCTGGGATACGACGCGGGCGGAGACGTCGCCTATGCGCTGGAGGGGTCGATCTTCTCGGCCGGGTCGGCGATCCAGTGGCTGCGCGACGGGCTGGGCGTGCTGGAGGAGAGCCGCCGCTCCGAGGCGATGGCTCAGGGGCTGAAGGACAACGGCGGCGTCTATCTGGTGCCCGGGTTCACGGGCCTGGGCGCGCCGTGGTGGGAGCCGGACGTGAGGGGGGCCGTGGTGGGGCTGACGCGCGATGCGGGCCCGGCCCACTTCGTGCGGGCGGCGCTGGAGAGCCTGGCCTATCAGACACGCGACCTGCTGGACGCGCTGGAAAAGGACGGGGCGCCGCCGCTGGAGGTGCTGAAGGTCGACGGCGGGGTCACGGCCAACGCCTGGGCCATGCAGTTCGTGGCCGACGTCTGCGGCGTCACGGTCGAACGGCCGGCATTTCAGGAGATGACGGCGCTGGGCGCGGCCAAGCTGGCGGCCCTGGGCGTCGGCCTGATCGCCGACCTGGAGGACCATCCGGTGGAGGCGCCCGCGCGGTGGGAGCCGCGCATGGGGGCGGACGAACGCGAACGCCTGCTGAAGGGCTGGCGCGCGGCGGTGAAGGCGGCCATCGTCGCCGTGCCATGACCGACGCCAGCCAGACCGACGCCCAATCGACCTTCTCCGGCACCCGCGAGGTCGATCCGCGCCATGCGCTGGACGCCGCGGCGCTGGACGCCTGGATGGCGGCGAACGTCGAGGGCTATGCGGGGCCGCTCACGATCCGCCAGTTCAAGGGCGGCCAGTCCAATCCGACCTATGAGCTCACCACGCCGGGCCGGACCTATGTCCTGCGCCGAAAGCCGCCCGGCACGCTGCTGGCCAGCGCTCACGCGGTGGACCGGGAGTTCACGGTGATTTCCGCCTTGCACGCGCAGGGGTTTCCGGTCGCGCGGCCCCATGCGCTGTGCACGGACGACGCGGTCGTCGGCTCCATGTTCTACGTCATGGAGAAGGTCGAGGGGCGCGTGCTCTGGGACCTGAAACTGCCCGGCATGGCGCCCCCGGAACGCCGCGCGATCTACGAGGCCCAGGTCGACACGCTCGCGGCGCTGCACGCCTTCGATCCGGCCGCGATCGGGCTGGCCGACTACGGCAGGCCGGGCAACTATTTCGAGCGCCAGGTCGGGCGCTGGACCAAGCAGTATCGGGCGTCGGAGATCGATCCGATTCCGGCGATGGACCGGCTGATCGACTTCCTGCCCGCCACCCTGCCGCCGCAGGGGCCGACGCGGATCGTCCACGGCGACTTCCGGCTGGACAACCTGATCCTCGCTCCGTACGCGGCCGAGGTGCGGGCCGTGCTGGACTGGGAACTGTCGACGCTGGGCGATCCGATGGCGGACTTCTCCTACCTGCTGATCGCCTGGGTGATCCCGGCGACGCAGCGGAACGGGCTGGCGGGCGTGGACGTCGCGGCGCTGGGCATCCCCTCGGTCGAGGAGACCGCCGCCCGCTATGCCGAGAAGGCCGGCGTCGCCGCGCCCACCAACCTCGACTGGCTGTTCGCCTACAACCTGTTCCGCCTGGCCGCCATCTGCCAGGGCATCGCGGGCCGCGTCCGCGACGGCACCGCCGCCAGCGCCCACGCGAAGTCCATGGCCGCGCAGGTGCCGCTGCTGGCCGAGGCGGCGTGGAGTTTCGCGAAGAAGGCGGGGGCGTGAAGCCAAGGCAGTAGGCAGTAGGCAGTAGGCAGGCGTGTTGCTCGCGCTCCAGCCGATCGGTCAATCTCCCGTGCGCTCCCTATTGCCTACTGCCTACTGCCTAAAACTAAGGCGCCCCCACCAGGGTGAACGCCGCCCAATAGGCCGGATGCCGCCAGCGGGGCTCGGCACGCACCGCCAGCGAGGCGTCGCGCAGCGCGCGGGCGCGGGCGGCGGGGTCGGCGCCATACGCGTCGAGGCCGGAGAAGGTGCGGCCGATCAGGGCCTGGGTCGCCTGATCCGACACGGCCCAGTGCGACACCAGGACGGCGCGGCCCCCGGCGTAGAAGAAGGCGCGGGCCAGACCCGACAGGCCCTCCGCGCCCGGACGGCCGTCGGGCGCGGCCGTGTTGCAGGCGGACAGGACGACGAGATCTGCGTTCAGGCGCAGGCCCGCCGCCTCCGACGCCGTCAGATAGCCGTCGTCGATCTCCGTCGCCGTCTCGGGCGGCGTCAGGACCAGTCCGGGCTCGGCGAAGGCTGCGCCTGCCATCAGGCCGTGGGTGGAGAAGACGACGAAGCGGGCGCGCGACAGGGCCTCGGCGTCGGTCGCCTTGACGGCCGTCTCGGTGGCCGCCGCGCCGATGCGGACGACGCCCGACGGATAGCCGGCGGCCAGGGCCTCCAGCTCGGCCTTCGATCCGGGCAGGGACGGCAGGGCGCGCAGCTTGGCCGGGTCGGCCAGAGCCCCCTCTCCGCGCACGGCGTCGGCGTCGGTCGGCGCGCCCCGCGGGCCGGACACGGCGGCCCCGCCCAGCGTCGGCGCGCCATAGGCGACCAGCGGCAGGCGAACGCCCGTCTCGCGGACCTCGGCACGCGCGGTCAGGGCCGGGGGACACCCCGGGTGCCGGGCCGCGCCGACGACCAGGTGGCAGCGCAGCGACTTCAGGCTGGACGCCGCCGGCAGGGTGGCGAGGGCGTAGCGGTCGATCAGCCAGCCCGCGTCGTCGGCTCCGCCCGGCGCGGCGGTCGACAGGACCGCCAGCGGCAGGCCGGTCAGGGGCCCGGAGACTACCGACAGCAGGGTGGTCTTGCCCTCGAAGGCGCTCTCGACCGGCTCGATCAGGGACTTGTACAGCCGATGCGCCTCGGCCCGGTCGAAGCTGAGCCCGCCGCGGCCGGCCCAGATCATGGGATCGACGACCGGATCGCCCTCGTCGCGCCGCGCGCCGGCGGTGGTCAGGGTCGAGCGCAGTCGCCCGACCGACCGCGTCAGCTCAGCCTCGCCCAGATCGGCCGCGCGGGCCCAGACGATCCGGTCACGCGAGATGCCCCAGACGTAGGTCGCCTCCGGATTGACCAGCACCAGCAGCAGGGCCTCGTCGGGGTTCAGCAGCGCTTGCGTCTCGGAGACCGACAAGGCGCGCGGGGCCACCAGTTCGGCATAGGCGGGGAAGCGGGCGTCCAGCTCGGCCTCGACGGCCTTCAGCGCGTCCAGCCCCGCCTCATAGGCGTCGGTCAGTTCGGCGCGGCGCGTGCGGGCGGCGTCGCCGTCGACGCCGTACAGGGTGGCCAACTCCCGCTCCTGCGCGTCGCGTCCGGCCAGCAGGCGTTCGCGCCGTTCCGCCAGGGCTCCCAGCTCGCCCTGCCCCTCCGCATAGCGGGCCGAGACCCGGGCCAGGGCCTCGGCGGCGTCGGACGACATGGCCCACTGCGCCGCCTCATAGGCCTCGGCGCGCAGGGCCTCGGGGCTGTTCGCCGGATCCTGCGTCGCCGCCGCGCCGGCAAGCGCCAAGGCGGCCCCAATGATCAGGCCGAGACGGATCAGAGGGCCGCGCATCAGTTGCTCAGGATCTGGACGCGGCTCCAGACGCCGCCGCCGTTGGTCACCTCGATCCGCACGCGCCCGACGCGGGGCCGCACGGTGCAGACCGGATAGTGATCGACCACGCCGCTGCGGCACAGAACCCGACCGGCGGAATCGCGGACCGAAAGATCCAGCGGCACGTCGCCGTCGCCGATGGCCGCCACGCGCAGGATCTCGTTCGGGCGAGCGATCACGTCGAAGCCGTAGGCCTCTCTCGCGCGCATGGTCTTCACCGTGGCGATCGGCCCGCGGCCATAAGGGCTGGTGACCACGCCGCGCGTCGGATCCTGGCGCACCACGGCGATGGCGGCGGCATAGGCGGGGTCGTCGCCCGACATGGCCAGCGCCTCGTCCAGCAGGGCGTCCGCGGTGAAGAAGGGGGCGGCGTCGCCCTGGGCCTGCAAGGGCACCTCGGCCACCATGCGGGCGGCCAGGATCAGGGCGCCGGGGTCGTCGCGCTCGCGGCCCCAGTCGGCCAGCTGGGCCGCGGTGGCCAGACGGGCCACGCCCTGGGCGGCGCCCGGCTCCTCCTGGGCGATCGCGCCGACGGCGCCGGCGACCCACAGCACGGCCGCCGCCATCCCGGCCCTCAGACCCGCGCGCACGCCCATGCCCCTGCACTCCCGTTCACCGACCATCATGCCGTGACAGCCGAGGGGCGCAAGCCGCGCCAGTGATGGAAGCTGATTTGGACGGCTCAGCGCCGGGCGGCGCCCAGGATCCGGCGGTCCGCGCGGGACTGGACCAGAACCGCCACGCCGTCGTCCGCATCCAAGCCATCGGGCAGGGCATAGACTTCGGGCCGGCCGGTCCAGGCGCCCAGGCGGGCGACGCTGCGGACCACGTTGACCTGACGCACCGTCTTGCCGCGGTTGTCGCCTGCGCCGACGCGCACGCTCTGGACGCCCGACGTGAAGATCACGGCCACCACCTCGGCCCCGCCCTCGGGCACGCGGCCGGAACCGACGCCCACGCGATCGGCGCCCTCGCGGAACTCGACCTCCGGCGGCCAGTCGCGGCGCGCGGCCTCCTCGGCCACCACGGCGTCCAGCGGGCCCGCGGCGGCGGCGACGGTGCGGCGGCCGTCGACGATGACCTGGGGCGTCGCCGGCGCTCGCAGACGCAACGCCTGCACGTAGTCCCGCTGGCGCGCGCTGAAGGCGGGTCTGGCCAGGGTGTCCTTCCAGCCCAGCCAGTCCCAATAGTCGACGGGCCAGGTCAGCAAGATCACCCCGGCCTCGTCCGCCAGCCGCTCGACCACGCCGTTGGCTTCCGGACAGCCGGCGCAGCCTTGGGCGGTGAACAGCTCGACCACGACGGTCTCGGTCGCCGACGCGGCGGCGCGCGGCCGCGCGTCCGTCTGGGCCGACGTCTGCGCGCCCCCCAGAACCAGCGCGGCGCAGGCCGCGGCGATGACGCCCCCGATCCTCATGGGGCCGGACCCTATCGCCCCGGGCGAAGCGCGCCGCTCATATTCCCGTGAGCGGGACGTGAGGCCTGTGGACGAAGCCGGGGATCAATCCATCAGCTGCTGGGCCAGATAGACGTAATGCCGGGCCCAGCGCCGAGCGTTGGCCACCGGATCGGCGTCGTTGGAGTGGCCGCCCGCGGTGTCCTCGAAATAGAGGTGGTCGTGCCCCTGCGCCGCCAGCCGCGCCGCGAACTTGCGCGAATGGCCCGGATGCACCCGGTCGTCGCGGGTGTTGGTCGTGATGTAGACGCGCGGGTAGTCCGCATCCGGACGAAGCCGCTGATAGGCCGAGTACCGCGCGATGTACTCCGCCTCCTCCGGGATGCGCGGGTCGCCGTATTCGCCGATCCACGAGGCGCCGGCGGGCAGCAGGTGATAGCGCAGCATGTCGATGAGGGGGCTCTCGATCACCGCCGCGTTGAACAGGTCGGGGCGCTGGGTGATCGACACCGAGGTCAGGACGCCGCCGTTTGAGCGGCCGTAGATGCCCAGCCGGCGCGGCGAGGTGATGCCGCGATCGATCAGGTCCTGCGCCACCGCCGCGAAGTCGTCGAAGGCCAGCTGGCGGTTCTCCTTCAACGCGGCCTGATGCCAAGCCGGGCCGAACTCGCCGCCGCCGCGGATGTTGGCCTGGACGAAGACCCCGCCGTTCTCCAGCCACAGCTTGCCCATCTCGGGCTTATAGGCGGGCGGGAAGCTGACCTGGAACCCGCCGTAGCCGAACAGGATGGTCGGGGCGGAGCCGTCCATTCGCAGACCGCGCGGCATGACGACGAAATAGGGAATCTTCGTCCCGTCCGACGAGGTGGCCTCGAACTGCTCCACGACGTGGGTGGAGGCGTCGAACTTGGGCGGGGCGGCACGGAGGGGGCGAGGGGCGGCATCCGTCGGCGTCAGCAGACCGAGGGACGGGGGCGTCAGAAAGCCTTGCGCCGAGACGAACACGCGGCCGGATTTTCTTGAAGAGTCGCCAAGCCCGATCGCGCTGCTGGCGGCGACAGTGACTTCCTGGCGTTCCCAAGCGAACTCGCCGCGGTCCTGAAACCGCGCGACACGGCCCACCACGTTGTCGGAGTAGGCGACCAGCACGTGGTCGTTCATCACGCGCACGTCCTCGACGGATTGCCTCGGTCCCGGCTCGAAGATCACCTCCGAGTCCAGGGTGACCGACTCGACGACCTCGCCGGTTTCGGGCGATTCCAGCGGCACCAGATTCTCAAGATCGACGGAGAGGAGGGCGCCAGCCGGAACTGCTTCACCTTCGGTGGGCATCTCGGACGACTGGAACATACGATATGTCCAGGCCTCTTCGGCGGTGAAGACGAGCTCTGCGCCCTCGCCTTGCCCCATGACCCCGTGCAGCGAAGCGCGCTCCGGCAGCCCCAGCTTGACCGGTTGGCCGTCGCGCCACCACCAGCGCTCGCTGCGAAAGGTGTCCAGCGGGCGGTTGAAGATCACGGCCTGCACGGCGCCCTGGGCGTCGCGGAAGACGGAAGCGGAGACGCCGTAGCCGCCGTCGGACTGGGCGCCGCGATAGACCTCGGTCGCCTGGGCCAGCGTCTGGCCGCGCTTCAGGGATTTGACGATGTAGGGATAGCCGCTCTCGGTCAGGGTCCCGGGGCCGAAGTCGGTGGCGACCAGCAGGGTGTCGGCGTCCAGCCAGCTGATCCGGTGCTTGCCCTCGGGCAGGACGAAACCGCCGTCGACGAAGGTCTTCGTCGTCAGGTCGAACTCGCGCACGACCACGGCGTCCTTGCCGCCGTCGGACAGGGAGATCAGGCAACGGGTCTCGTCCGGGGCCAGGCAGGAGGCCCCCTTGAACACCCAGTCCTTGCCTTCCGATCGCGCGAGAGCGTCGACGTCCAGCAGCGTCTCCCAGCGCGTGTCGGCGGAAGCGTAGCTGTCCAGCGTCGTGCGCCGCCAGACGCCCTTGGGATTCGTGCCGTCCTGCCAGAAGTTGCCGATGCCGTCGCCGAGGAAGGACGGCGCCGGGATGCGGTCCGTGGCGGTCAGGATCGCCTCTGCCTCGGCGCGGAAGGTCTCGTAGCGCGGGTCGCCGGTCAGGACGGCCAGCGCCTTTTCGTTCGACGCCCGCACGAAGGCCATCGCCTCGGCCCCGTCCACCTGCTCCAGCGCCAGATGGTCGTCGGCGGCGGCGACACCCTCTGGCGAGAGGTCGGTGGGGAGGTGGGGCGGGCGGGTGTGCTTCGTCGTGACGACGATCTCGTCGCGGGGCTGGAAGACCGAAGCGCAGCCGGTAAGGGCCAAGGCCGAGGCGGCGATCAGGAGGGCGTGGCGCATGTCGAGTTCCGCTGCATCAAATCCTCCCCCACAGGGGGAGGAGGACCGCCGGCGCGAAGCGGCGGGGGTGGAGGGGGTCCGCCGCAGGCGCCGTCGATCATCACTGAAAACTCAGCCCGGGTCAGGCCCCCTCCACCCTCCTCCGCCCTGCGGGCTTCGGACGGTCCCCCTCCCCCGACGGGGGAGGATTTAAGCTCTCTCAATCCATCAGCCGGCGCGTCAGGTAGGTGTATTCCAGCGCCAGACGTCGCGCCGTCTCGCGCAGGTTGGCGCCGGCCGCGTGGCCGCCGTCGGTGTTCTCGTAGAACAGGACGTCATAGCCCAGCTCCTGCATCCGGGCTGCGGCCTTGCGGGCGTGGCCGGGGTGGACGCGGTCGTCCTTGGTCGAGGTGTGGATGAAGACCTGCGGATAGGGCCGGCCCGGAGCCAGATTCTGGTAAGGAGAGTACGCCGCGATCCAGGCGCGTTCCTCAGGGACGTCCGGGTTGCCGTACTCCGCGATCCAGCTGGCGCCGGCCAGCAGCTTGTGGAAGCGCAGCATGTCGAACAGCGGCACCTGGATGACCGCCGCGTTGATGAGGTCGGGCCGCTGGGTCAGGATCGCGCCCATGAAAAGGCCGCCCTGCGACCCGCCCATGACGCCGAGGCGGCGCGGGCTGGTGATGCCGCGCGCGATCAGGTCCATGGCCACGGCCTGGAAGTCCTCATGCGCGCGCTGGCGGTTCTCCTGCAGCGCCGACTGGTGCCAGTTGGGGCCGAACTCGCCGCCGCCGCGCGTGTTGGCGATGACGTAGACGCCGCCCCGCTCCAGCCACAGCTTGCCGACGTTGGCCGAATATCCGGGCAGCAGCGACGACTGGAAGCCGCCGTAGCCGTACAGCAGCGTCGGGTTCGACCCGTCGGTCGGCATGGCCTCGCGGCCCACCACGAAATACGGGATCTTCGTGCCGTCGGCGCTGGTCGCCTCGAACTGGCGGACCTCCAGCCCCGTGGCGTCGAACTTGGCCGGCAGGGACTTCACGCTGTTCGCCGCGCCCGTGGCGGCGTCGACCAGCCACAGCGACTGCGGCGTCAGATAGCCGGAGACGGAGGCGAAGACGCGGTCGTCCTGATCCGACGCCGAGCCCAGGTTGACCGACACGTTCTCCGGCAGGGCGACCCGGGTCGCCGTCCAGCCGCCCGAGCCGTCGGGCGCATAGGACAGCAGCCCGCCGCGCACGTTGTCGTACAGCGCCACGACCACGCGGTTGCGCGTGACGCTGACGCCCTCGATGGCCTGACGCTCGGTCGGACGCAGGATCAGCTCGACCGGCGCCTGGGTCCGGCCCAGCAGGCCGTCCAGGTCCCAGGCCACCAGATCGCCGGTCTTGAACGCGCGACCGCCGACGCTCCAGTCCTGCTCCAGCGTCAGGATCACCTTGCCGCCGACGAAGCCGGAGATGCCCGACTTGGCCGGCAGCGGCAGTTTCGCGGTCGTGCCGTCGGCGTTCAGGACGTGGGTCTCGCCCTCATAGAAGGTGACGCCGCGGTTGATCAGGGTGGCGCGCAGCGTCCCGTCCGGATCGCGCAGGGTGAAGCCCGAGGCCGAGACGTCGGTCGGCTGGCCGCGGAACACCTCTACCGCCTGATCCATCGGCGTGCCGCGCTTCCACACCCGCACCGTCATCGGATAGCCGGACGTGGTCAGTGTGCCCTCGCCGAAGTCGCGCGAGATCAGCAGGGTGTTCTCGTCCACCCAGGTCGCCCCGCCCTTGGATTCCGGCAGGACGAAGCCGCCCTCGACGAAGGTGCGGGTCGACCGGTCGAACTCGCGCACCGTGACCGCGTCCTTGCCCCCGTCCGACAGGGTGACCAGGCACATGCGGTCGTCGGGCGACAGGCAGTTGGCGCCGCGCCAGACCCAGTTGGCCCCTTCCGCCGCCGACAAGGCGTCGACGTCGATGATGGTGGTCCATTCCGGCTGGTCGGTCAGATAGCTGTCGACCGTCGTCATCCGCCAGAGGCCGCGCACGTTGGTGGCGTCCTGCCAGAAGTTGGAGATGCCCTGGGCCTCGCCCTCCAGCCCCATGGCGAAGCCCGGACCCGGGATGCGGTCGCGCGCTTCGAGGATGGCGAGCGCTTGGTCGTGCAAACCCTGATAGCGCGGGTCGCCCTGCAGCGTGCCGAGGGACAGGTCGTTCTGCTCCTTGACCCAGGCCATGGCGCGCTCGCCCTCGACCTCCTCCAGCCACAGGTAGGGGTCGGTGGCGTCCGACTGGGCGAAGCCGGCGGCGTCCTGCACGGCCTGGGCGAGAGCCGGCGCGGCGGCCGGGAGGGTGAAGGCGGCGGTCATGGCGAGAAGGGCGAGCCTGGTCTTGATCATGTGGGGTCCCCGGAACTTTCGGAGCGCACCTTAAGGACCGGCCGTCGCGCGGCAAGCGGACGGTCGGTCGCCTTACGGATTTGTCATGTCAGTGATGGCCCTCGTCGGGGATGCACAGGATCTGGCCGCAGGCCTTGCAGTGGACCGCGTCCGGATCGTGCACCTGAAGTCCGCAGCGGTCGCAGGGGAACCGCACCTTGTGCGGACGCAGCAGAGTCTGGCCCAAGCGCACGAACAGGGTCACCCCCGCCAGCATGATGACGATCGACACGATCCGCCCCCAGGCGCCGGGCAGCAGGATGTCCCCGTATCCGGTCGTCGTCAGGCTGGTGACCGTGAAGTACAGGGCGTCGACCCACCCCATGAGGCCTTCGGTCTTGCCCAGAAAGGCGGTGTAGACGAACCCCGTTGACACGAAGACGAAGGTGATCAGGGCGACCAGCGCCTTGGTCACCTCCTCCACCCGCGTGTCGTCATAGCGCCGTCCGACGGTGCGCCAGAAGAAGTCGGAGTTGATCAGGGTCCACAGCCTCAGCACCCGCAGGAAGCCGAGATTGAACAGCCAGGCGGGGAACAGCAGGGTCGCCAGGATGAACAGATCCATCCAGACGATCGGCTTCTTGAACCAGTCCTTCAGGTCGGAATAGCACCACGCCCGCGCCGCCAGGTCGGCCGCCAGCAGGGCCGCGATGACGTAGTCGATGACGTAGAAGGCCAGCGGCTGGTCGCGCAGCAGGGGGGCGGCGATGAAGAAGGCGACGATGACCAGGTCGACCACGAGCACCGCGATGCGGAACCGCACCGCCGTCTGCGACGTGCCGTGATACAGCGCCCTCAGCCGCGCCCGCAGGCGCAGGCCGTCTTTCTCCGTCGTCGCGTCGGTCGTCGCCATCGAACCGGCATAACGCGCGTCGCTCGCATCCGGTAGCGGGCGGCTCTATATCCCGCCACATGAACGGGCGCTCCTTCGTCAAGATGAACGGCTGCGGCAACGACTTCGTGGTCGTGGACGCCCTGTCGCGCCCGTTCGCCCCGACGCCGGACGAGGCTCGCGCCATCGCCGATCGCGCGACGGGCCAGGGCTGCGACCAGCTGATCGCCATCGAGCCGTCGGACACGGCAGACGCCTTCATGCGGGTGTGGAACGCCGACGGGGGCACGGTCGAAACCTGCGGCAACGCCCTGCGTTGCGTCGGCTGGATGCTGATGGAGGCCGGCGGGCGCGACCGAGTGACGATCGACACCTTGGGCGGGCCGACCACAGCGACGCGCGCCGGGCCGCGCCGCGTCATCGTCGACATGGGCCCGCCGCGTCTGGACTGGACCGAAATCCCGCTGGCGGAGGAGATGGACACGCGCGGCATCGAGCTTCAGATCGGGCCGATCGACGCGCCGGTGCTGCATACGCCGGGCGCAGTCTCGATGGGCAATCCCCACGTCGTTTTCTTCACCCCGGACGTGCCGGACGACGCCTTCGTGCGCGCCTCCGGCTCGTTGATCGAGCACCACCCCCTGTTCCCCGAAGGCGTCAACGTCGGCTTCGCCCACGTCGAGGCCCGCGACCGAATCCGCCTGCGCGTCTGGGAGCGCGGCGCCGGGCTGACCCAGGCCTGCGGAACCGGCGCCTGCGCCGCTTTGGTGGCCTGCGCCCGTCGGGGGCTGACGGGCCGCGCCGCGACCGTCGTCGTGGACGGCGGCGAGCTTCACATCTCCTGGGACGAGACGACCAGCCACATTCTGATGACCGGCCCGGTCGAGGTGGAACGGACGGGGATGCTGTGAAATCGTTGCTAGCTCTGCTTCTGACGCTGCTCTCTGTTTCTGCCGTTCAAGCCCAAGAACGACGCGTGCACGCCTACGTGATGCAATCGACCAGCATGGAGCCGACCTTACGAGTCGGCGAAAGAGTGATGGCCGACCGTGGGCCGGATGACTGCGGCGATGTCGAAGGCGTCGTGACGGGCGACATCGTCGTGCGCCGTCGTGGCTCAGATCACTGGATCAGCCGCGTGGTGGCCGGGCCCGGCCAGACAGTCGAACTACGCGCGGGACTGCTCGTCGTCGCGGGTCGAGAGACCCTTCAGACGGAGACCGGGCGAGTTCTTCTTGGCGGTTATGGAGGCCGTGTGTTCCGTGAGGAACCTGGTGAGGGCAAGCATCATCACATCTTCCTTCGCGACGGCCCCGCGCCAGATTCGATTCTCAACTACGGCCCTGTCCGACTCGGGCCGGACCAGTGGTTTCTGCTTGGCGATAATCGACTGAATGCGATCGACTCGAGAGAGGATGGACCAGTCGCGTCGGCCGACATCTGCGGAGTTCTGACGCACCTATTCCTTTCCACGGACCCCTCGCGCGTCGGGCCCCTCCGCTGACGCCCATGATCCCCCTCGACGCCCGGACCAGCCGGACGATGAGCCGGGTGCGGTCGACCGGGACGACGCCGGAGACGCGGGTGGGCCAGGCGTTGCGCGCGATCGGGCTGCGCTATCGGAAACATGTCCGCGCCCTGCCCGGAACGCCCGATTTCGCCAACCGGACGCAGGGGTGGGCCGTGCTGGTGCACGGCTGCTTCTGGCATAGACACGGCTGCAAGCGGACCACCACGCCGGTGCACAATGCCGAGCATTGGGCCGCCAAGTTCGCCCGCAACCAGGCCCGCGACGCGCGGGTCGAGGCGGCGCTGGCGGCTGCCGGGCTGAAGGTCATCACCATCTGGGAATGCGAGACCCGCGACGCCGCCGCGCTTCAGGCGCGTCTGGCGGGGGAACTGGCGCGAACGCCGCCGCGATCTGATATGGGCGGCCGATGACCCCGACCGACGCTCCCGTCCGCCATTCCCGCCGCGACCTGATTCTGCCCTTCGCCGTCGTCGGGCTGATCCTCCTCGCCTGGACCGTGTGGTGGTTCGTGCTGGCTCGGCAGGTGGAGACGCGGGCGGCGGCGCGGATCGAGGCGTTGCGCCAGACCGGCTGGACGGTCGAAACCGCGCGGCGGTCGGTCGACGGCTGGCCGTTCCGGGTGCGGCTGGACCTGGGCGAGACGCGCGTGCTGGCGCCCTCCGGCCACGGGATCGAGACGCCCCGCCTGATCGCCGAGGCCAACGCCTGGGCGCCGCTCGCCTGGGTGGCCATCGCGCCGGAGGACCTGATCCTGACCCGGCCGGACAAGGGGCGCGTCCGCATTTCCGGCGACGGGGCGCGGATGAGCCTGGTGGGGATCGACAGGCCGTGGCCGCGTTTCGCCCTGGAACTGATCCGGCCGACCTTCACGCCCTTGGGCCGGTCCGAGGCCTTCCCCATCTCCCGCGCCGGGCACGTGTCGCTGGAGACCAAGCCGGGGCCGCAGGACGAGGCCGTAGACGTCCTGTTCCAGATGGTCGAGGGGCGCGGGCGGGCCGGCGGGCCGGTCGAGGGCGTGACCGACAGCGGCCTGCTGAGCGCGCGGATCGAGTTCCGCATGCAGAACGCCGAGGGCCTCCGCACGCCTTCGAACGACGGCCTGATGGCCGGCTGGAGCCGGAGCGGCGGCCGCTTCACCCACGTGCGCGGCATTCTGGAGAGCGGCGAGAACCGCGCCCTGATCGAAAGCTCGGATCTGTCGGCGCGGGAAGACGGGCGCCTGGAGGGGCGGATCACCATGCGGGCCGACCGTCCCGCCGCCGTGGTCTCGGGTCTGGCCGGCGGCGGCGAGGGCGCGGCGCGGCTGGCTGGGGCGGCGGGCAGCGACGTGGCCCTGACGCTGGAGTTTCGCGACGGCCGCGCCTTCCTCGGTCCGTTCGCCGTGGCCCCTGCGCCGCGCCTGTTCTGATGCTGGTCGAACCGCAGGACGACCCCGCGCGGGCAGCGGCGGACGCGGCCCTGCTGGCCGCGCTGATGGACCGCTTGGCTCTGGCCGCGACGACGCCGGACGCCGAGGCCCTGGCCCTGCGCCGCCTGCTGGCGGGGGCGCCCGACCGGGCGGAGGCGATCAAGGCGCTGTGGGGCCGGATGGACCGCGGCCCGCTGCACGTCCACAGCGCCGACGCCGCCCTGCTGGCCGCCGACCGGCACGGGCTGGGCTTTCAGATGCACGAGACGGCCGACAAGGCGCTGGCGGCCGTGGAAGCCGGCGGCGCGGCCCTGATCGGCCTGTCCGGCGTGACGCCGTGGTGGGGCCGTCTGCTGGCGAGGCCGCACCTGCGGGTGGTCGGAGCCCTCCCCGACGACGCAACTCGCACGCCGCGCGCCCTGCGGGTCTCCACCGCCCGGCCCGGTCCGACGGGCGACGACCGCACCTTCTGGGTCACCGACGCGGGCCAGGGCGATCACGCGATCCTCGCGTCGCTGGCGCAGAACGGCCTGGCCGGCACGCCTCTGTCGCAGGCGGGCGGGTTGAAGCTGTTCCTGCTGGCGGGCTATGTGCAGGCCGAAGACCCGCGCCTGATCGGGCTGCCGGGAACCCTGTCCGGCGTCGTCGGCGCCGCCCCCGTGTTCTGAAAGCGCCCCATGACCGATCTCCCCACGCCCAAGCCCGGCATCCTCGACATCGCCCCCTACGTCGGCGGCAAGTCGAAGATCGACGGCGTGGCCGAGCCGATGAAGCTGTCCTCCAACGAGAACATGCTGGGTGCGGGCGAAAAGGCGCGCGCGGCCTATGAGGCGGCCATCCGCAACATCCACATCTATCCCGACGGCCGCGCGACGAAGCTGCGCACCGCGGTGGCCGAGCATCACGGGCTGGAGCCCGAGCGGTTGATCTTCGGCAACGGCTCCGACGAGGTCTTCGCCCTGCTGAACCAGACCTATCTGACGCCGGGCGACGACATCGTGACCGGCCAGTACGGCTTTTTGGCCTACCGCATCTCGGCCCTGGCCAATCAGGCGAGCGTGCGCCTGGCGCCCGAGCCGGAGTTCAAGGTCACGCCCGAGGCCCTGCTGGAGCAGGTCACCGGCCGCACCCGCATCGTCTACGTCTCCAGCCCGTCGAACCCGACCGGCAGCTACAACACGCCGGACGAGATCCGCCGCCTGCACGAGGGCCTGCGCCCCGACGTGCTGCTGGTGATCGACGAGGCCTATGCCGAATACGTCACCGAGCCGGACTGGGAGACCAGTTTCGAACTGGCGCGGTCCAGCGAGAACGTCGTCGTCACCCGCACCTTCTCCAAGATCCACGGCCTGGGGGGCCTGCGCATCGGCTTCGGCTATGCGCCGCTGAAGGTGGCCGAGGCGGTGGATCGCATCCGCCTGCCCTTCAACGTCTCGGTGCCGGGCATCGAGGCGGCGGTGGCCGCGCTGGGCGACGAGGCGCACCAGAAGGCGTCGCGCGACCTGATCCAGACTTGGCGGCCGCGCCTGACCCAATCGCTGCGCGGCTTCGGCTTCGACGTCCTGCCCTCGGCCGGCAACTTCGTTCTGGTGCGCTTCGCCGACGTGGAGACCTGCCAAGCCGCCAACGACTGGTTGAACCAACAGGGCATCATCGTCCGCCCCGTCGGCGGCTACGGCCTACCGGACTGCCTGCGCATCACCGTCGGCACCGACGACCAGAACCGCGCGGTCATCGACGCCATGAGCGAGTTCGCGGCGAGGTAGGGTTCCCTCTCCCGGCTGGAGAGGGCTTGAGCGCACGGCGGCGAAGCCGTCGTCCTGGCGCGAAAGGGTGAGGGGCTCATCGGCGCTCGGTCGGCTTCCAGCCGACCCTCATCCTCCCACCGCTTCGCGGCGGGCCCCTCCTTCTCCCAACGGGAGAAGGAAAAAGAAGCCTCACCCCCTCCTGAATACGCGGCTCGAGGCCCAGCCCGTGAACGCCGCCAGCAGGACGCACAGCACGCCGTACAGCCATGGCCGGCGGTGCGCGAACTCATAGACGTCGCGCTCCAGCCCGACCTTCTGCACCGTAAGCGTCAGGTTGGACGAGGCCACCGGCCGGCCGTCCTGGAACAGCCAGACTTCGGCGAAATAAGCGCCCGTCGGGGCCGTGGTCGGCAGGTCCAGCTGGGCGCGGAACAGGCCGCGATCCACGAACTCCACCCCGTCCGGCCGGGTGTCGTAGAGGCCGCCCTCCTCCCGCAGCCGGATCACGGCGCGGCGCCAGTCCAGATAGTCGTCGCCCAGACGGCTGACGACGACGTCGCGCACGCCGTAGCGGGTCTCGACCCGACGCTCCTCCGGCGCGGCGATCCTCAGGTGGTCGACGCCGACGCCCAGCCGGCGCAGCTGGCCGAAGTTGGCGATCTCCGACAGCGGCCGGGTCGAGGCCGTCATGTAGAAGCCGGGCGCACCCTCGAACACCACCGGCCGGCTGTTCAGCCAGAAGGGTCCGGCCTGCACCTTGCGCACCAGACGCAGGGGCGCGTCGGGGCCGCGTACCACCACGACCACGTCCACGGGGGCGTCGGTCGGGTTGAAGACCGCGCCGTACAGCACGATCGACGCCCCCTGGAAGCCGGCGTCGACCTTGACCTCCGCATCGGTCAGGGCGGCGGAGACGCGCACCGGCTCGGCGGCGTTCAGCGTGTCGATCGACCGCTCGATGACCACCGCGGGATCGGGAGGGGGCACGTCCTGGATCATCAGTCCGGCGCCCCTTCTCCAGGAATTCCAGGCGCGATCTCGAACATGTCGGATGGCCGGACGATCAGCTCCATGCCCATGTAGATGCCGACGCCCAGAACGATCAGGCCCAGCGCGGCGCGCAGCTCCTCCGCCCGGAAGCGGCCCGACCACCGGGCCCCCAGCTGAGCCCCCACCACCCCGCCGAACAGGAGCAACGAGGCCAGCACGATGTCCACCGTCTGGTTACGCCCGGCCTGAAGCACCGTGGTGACGGCGGTCGTGATGATGATCTGGAACAGGCTGGTCCCGACCACCACCGACGCCTTCATGCGCAGGACGTAGAGCATGACCGGCACCAGGATGAAGCCGCCGCCCACGCCCATGATGGCCGACAGCACGCCGACGAACCCGCCCAGCGCCATGGGCGGAATGGCCGAGACGTAGAGGCCGGATTTCGGGAACCGCATCTTCCACGGCAGGCCATACAGCCACAGCGGACGACGCCGTTCCTTGCGCTCCGGCGCCAGGCCGCGGCGGCGTCGCAGGATCTGCTCCAGGCTCTCCTTCAGCATCAGGCTGCCGATGACGCCGAGGAACAGAAGATACGACAGGGCCACGATCAGATCGGCCTGGCCCAGCAGGCGCAGCCAGCGGAACAGCTCGACCCCCAGGAAGGCGCCCATCACCCCGCCCGCGGCCATGATCCCGCCCATGCGGAAGTCGACCTGGCCCGCGCCGGAATAGGCGATCACGCCCGAGGTGGACGAGGCGACCACGTGGCTGGCCTGGCTGGCCACGGCCACGGTCGGCGGCACGCCCAGGAACACCAGGATCGGCGCCATCAGGAAGCCGCCGCCGATGCCGAACAGTCCGGACACGAAGCCGACCACGGCCCCCAGCATCAGCATCAGGGGCCAGTTCACCGAAACCTCGGCGATCGGCAGATACAGGTCCAAAGGTCGGGCCTTCGGCTGGGTGTGAAGGGAGGCCGCTCCGGGGAACGACGCCCCGGTTTAGGCCGCCTCGCGCGCCGACGCCACCGGCGGCACGCGGCGCGCGATCATTCGGGGCTGCGCGTCTGGAAGTCCGCCGCCGCCTGACGCGCCGTGGCGCGCTGTGCGTCGGTCAGGGACGAGGCCAGGCCCTCGGCCTCCTCACGCGCCTGGGCGTCGCCGCCGCGGGCCGCGATCAGCAGCCAGCGATAGGCCGCCGCCGGATCTGCGGGCGTGCCGCCCTCTCCGGTCTTCAGGATCAGGCCGACGTTGAACTGGGCGTCGATCAGGCCGCCCTCGGCCGCCTTGGTGATCCAGTCCAGACCGGCGCGGGCGTCGCGGTCGCCGCCCTGGCCCTCGAACAGGAACATGCCGTAGCCGAACATGCCGCGCGGATCGCCCGCCTCGGCCGCGCGCCGCAGCCAGCGCCGCGCCTGCACCAGATCCGGCGTCACGCCCGCGTCGCCGGTCTCGTACAGGCCCGCCAGCGTCAGCTGGGCCGGCGCATGCCCCATCTCGGCCGCGCGGGTCAGCGTGTCGACGCCGGTCAGGTCGTCGGCGGCCAGAGCCTCGACCGCCTGGTCGTACAGGGCGGCCGCTTCGGCCAGCACGTCGGGCGAGGGCCGCGCGGCGACGGCGTCCGTGGTCGCCAGCGCCAGCGTCGTCGGCGCTTCACCGCCGGTCAGGCCGGCCCAGGGCGCCGCGCCGTCTTCCAGCCGCATGAAGCCGTAGATGCCGCCGGTCAGGGCCACGGCGATGGCCGAGGCGCCCAGCGCCTTGCGCACCGTCGATCCCGCCGCCTGCTTGTCCAGCCGTTCCTGCAGGCGCGACTTGCCGCCCTTCTTCAGGCCGAAGCCGGTGCGGGCCGGGGCCTCTTCCGCCGGCTGGGCCATGGCGGCGCGGGCCTGGTCGATGGCGGCGCGGGTCGAGGAGGCGCGGCCCGCCTGGGCCGCCGCACGCAGGGCGCGCGGATCGACGAAGTCGGTCTCGGCGGCGAAGTCGTCCGCGTCCAGATCAGGCGCCGTCGCGGCGAGAGCGTCCGACACGTCGGCCCCGCCGAAGGCCGCGGAGCCTGCGGCGGGAGCGGCGCGGCCGAAAGGTCCGGCCATAGGTGCGGGCTCCGGCTCGGACGCGAAGGCCGGCTCGATCGGAGCCGGCTCGGGCGCGGCGGCGAACGGCGCGGCGAAGGGAGCCTGCGGCAGCGGCTCCGGCTCGAACGACTGCAGGCCGTCCGAGAACGGATCGTCCAGCCCCAGATCGACGTCGGGGAAGGCGGCGGCGCGCCAGTCGGCCTCGACGGGCGGCGGCTGGGTGGGGGCTTCCGGGATGGGCGCGAACACCACATCGGGTCGTGCCGCGGGCTCAGGCACGGCGGCAGGCGCGGGCGGCGGCGCTGCGGCGGCGCGCGTCTCCAGCGCCTCGCGGGCCTCGGTCAGCAGTCTGGCCGTGCGCTCTTCCGACAGGCGCATGCGTTCGGCCAGTTCGCCCGACGCCCGGTCGTAGCGCTGCTCGATCCGCCCGGCGCCGTCGGCCAGACGGCGGCCGATCTCCTCGATCGCCTGCGCCGATTTGCGCTCCGACTGGGCGATGCGGTCCGACAGGCGGTCGGAGATGCGCGTGATCTCGACGCCCAGCTTTTCCAGCGCCAGGGCGTGGCGGTCCTCGGCGGCGGCCTGGCGCTGTTCCAGCGCCTGGGCCTGACGCTCGCCCTGCTGTTCGACCACCTGCATGCGGCCGTGCAGGTTCTGGCCGATGCGCAGCACCTCGCGGCCCATGGCCTCGATGCCCTGGGCCGACTTCTGCTCGGACGACTTGACCTGATCGCCGATGGCCAGAACCGCGCGCTCGATGCGGTCCATCCGCCCTTCGGCCTCGGCGGCGTCCATGCGGCGCATCATCTCGGCGCGGTTGGCGTCCACCTGACGGCTCAGCGTCTCGGCCAGTTTCTCGAAGCGGGCCGCTTCGCGCGCGCCCTCGGGCTCGACCCGCTGCTCCGCTGCGTGCAGGCGGCGATCCAGCTGTGAAAAGCTGGCCTCCAGCCGACGCAGGGCCTCGGCCGTGCCGCTCTGAGCAGCGTCCAGCCGACGGCCGACCTCGCTGAGCATGTCCGTGCCGGCGCCGGGCGCGCTCTTCTCCACCGCCTCGATCCGGCGGCGCAGCTCCTCGGCCTGGCGCGCCTGACGGTCCTCGGCCTCCAGCAGGCGACCGGTGATGGCCTGCAGGCCCTTTTCGACCTTGCCGAAGGTCTCCTGCGTCGTGGGGCCCGTCTCCTGCTCGAAGCGGCGCAGGCGGCGGTGGCCCTCCTTCAGCTCGTCGGCGACGTCGTCCAGACGGCGGGCCAGCACGCCCGCGCTCTTGTCCTGTTCGTCAAGGCGGCGCAGCAGACCGGAAACGGCCTGGTCCACGCCCTGGATGGCGATGGTCGAGCGGCGCTCGGCCGCCTCCAGCCGCGCGGCGATGGCGTCGACGGAGGCCCCGATACGGTCCCAGCCGCGCTCCTCCATCTCGTAGGCGTCGTCCAGCCGGCGGCTGCGGCCGCGCCGCTCATAGCTGTCGGCGGCGTGTGGACGGCGGCCCAGCGGCACCACGCCGTCGTCGTCCTCGTCCTCCATGATCATGGAGTTCAGCCATTCGCCCAGCGTCATGCCCGAGCGACGCGCAAGGTCCTTGGCGATCTCGCGGGCCTTGGGGTCTATGCCCTTCACGCTCCACGGGGACGCCGCTGCGCTCACTGATTCGCCTCCCGACCTGTGGGCTCACGCTACATGACCCAGATCGAGGGTGTAAACGCGTCGTTAACCCCAAGATGTGGGGGCGCCGCGACCTTCCTGTGGATCGTCCCGCCGCCTTCCGTCGATCTCGCCCGGCGTCGGTTAACGCCCGCTTAAGATTAAGGAGTCCGTAAGCTTTGCCGTCGGCCGCCGGCTTGCGCTCCGTCGCCGTCGGCGCCATCTCGCCGCGACCATGAGCCTGACCCTGACGCTGATCCTGACGGCCCTCACCACGGCACTGGTGTTCTACGCCGGCTGGCGCGGGGCCCAGCTGCCGAACATCTCCAAGGGGCCGCGCATGATCCCCTGGCGGTTCGTCATGCTGATGTCGGCCGCGCTCGGCGTCCTGCTGCTCATCCACCTGGCGCGTCTGGCCGCAGGGGCGGAATAGGCGGAACGGGCGCGCCGGCCGGGCATTCAGCGAGGGAACCCTCAGGAGACCTCCCCATGTCCCATCACGACGACCTGACCCCCGAAAAGGCCGAAGCCGAGTTCTGGAAGGCGCTGGAGAAATCCAACACCGGCATGCTCGGTCTGGACCGCCCCGGAAACCACGCCCAGCCGATGACGGCCTATCGTGAGGAGGAGACCGGCACGATCTGGTTCTTCACGCGCGACGACACCGACCTGGCCCGCGACGTGGCGGCGGCGGGCGAAAGCGCGGCCATGTTCCACTACGGATCCAAGGACCAGAAGGTCTGGGCCTGCATCGCCGGCGAATTGACCGTGCACGGCCACGACCGCGAGATCATCGACCGCTACTGGAACCCGGTGCTGGCCGCCTGGTATCCAGAGGGCAAGGACGACCCGCACCTGATGATCCTGCGCTTCGATGGCGAGGACGGCCGGATCTGGGTGTCCGACGGCGGCCTGGTGAAGTTCGCCTTCGAGATCGCCAAGGCCAACCTGACCAAGACCCTGCCCGACGCCGGCGGCGTCACGGACGTGCGGCTGAACTGATCAGCCGCGGAAGCACCAGGCGAGGACCGCCTTCTGGGCGTGAATGCGGTTCTCCGCCTCGTCCCAGACCAGCGAGCGGGGGCCGTCGATGACGGCGTCGGTCACCTCCTCGCCCCGGTGCGCCGGCAGGCAGTGCAGGAAGACCGCGTCCGGCGCGGCGGCGTCCATCAGGGCGTCGTCGACGCCGTAGCCCTCGAAGGCCTCCAGCCGCGCCTCATAGTCCTGATCGCCCATCGACACCCAGGTGTCGGTGACGACGACGTCGGCCCCGTGCACGGCCTCCTGCGGGTCGCCGGTCAGGAAGACGTCGTCGCCGCCCTTGGCCAGATCGTGCAGGTCGGGGTGATACTCCGCCGGGCACGCCACCCGGAACTGGAAGCCGAACAGCGGCGCCGCGTGCATGAAGCTGTGGCAGACGTTGTTGCCGTCGCCGACCCAGGCAATCGTCTTGCCGGCTATCGGCCCCCGGTGCTCCTCGATCGTCATCAGGTCGGCCAGGATCTGGCAGGGATGGCTGCGGTCGGTCAGGCCGTTGACTACCGGCACGGTGGCGAACCGGGCGAAATTCTCGACGTCCTCATGGCTGTTGGCGCGGATCATCACCGCGTCGACCATGCGCGACAGCACCCGCGCGGTGTCCTCCACCGGCTCGCCGCGGCCCAGCTGCATGTCGCCGGCGTTGACGATGATGGACGCCCCGCCCAGCTGGCGCATCGCCGCGTCGAAGCTGAAGCGCGTGCGGGTGGAGTTCTTCTCGAACACCATGGCCAGCACCCGGTCCTTCGCCGGCGCGTCCGCGTCCACCCACCCCTTCGGCCTGCCCTTGCGGGCGGCCTTGCGGGCATGCGCGTCGTCCAGAATGGCGCGCAGCGTCGTTGCGTCGAGGCGGTGGATGTCGAGGAAGTGCCGGGTCACGCCGCCATCTTCCCTCTGGCCGCCTCGCAGGTCGCCTCGAAGCGGGCCACCGCCTCGCGGGCTTCCTCAAGGGTCAGGTTCAGCGGCGGCAGGATGCGCACGCAGTTGTCGCCGCCGCCGGCGACCAGCAGCTGTTGGCCGTCGCGCGCCCAGCCCATGAATTCGCGGTTGTTCGGCACCAGCTTCACCCCGATCAGCAGACCCTTGCCGCGCACGTCGACGATGACGTCGGGATAGCGGTCCTTCAGCCCCACCAGCTGCTGCTTCAGATAGCCGGCGACCTCGTTCACATGCGCCAGGGTCTCGGGCTTCGACACCTCGCCGAAGGCCGCCAGGCCGACCGCCATGGCCAGAGGGTTGCCGCCGAAGGTCGAGCCGTGGACGCCCACGACCATGCCCTTGGCCGCCCGCTCGGTCGCCAGGCAGGCGCCGACGGGGAAGCCGCCGCCCAGCGCCTTGGCGACGGCCATGATGTCCGGCGCCATGCCGGCCCACTCATGCGCCCACAGCTTGCCGGTCCGGCCCATGCCGCACTGGACCTCGTCGAAGATGATCAGCACGCCGTGTTCGTCGGCCAGTTCCCGCAGGCCGCGCAGGCATGGCTCGGGCATGGCTCGGCAGCCGCCCTCGCCCTGGACCGGCTCGACGATGACGGCGGCGCAGGTCGGGCTGGCGAGCGCCGCCTTGATGGCCTCGTGATCGCCCCACTTCAGCTGGTGGAAGCCCTCCATCTTGGGCCCGAAGCCCTCGGTGTAGCTGGGGTTGGCCGCGGCGTTGATCGCGCCGTAGGTGCGGCCGTGGAAGCTGCCGTCGAAGCCGTAGACGTCGATGCGTTCGGGCTGGCCGTTCGCCACGTGGAATTTCCGCGCCGTCTTCAGGGCGCACTCGACGGCTTCCGTGCCCGAGTTGGTGAAGAACACCACGTCCGAGAACGACTTGGCGCACAGGTCGTCGGCCAGGGCCTCCTGGTCCGGGATGCGGAAGATGTTGGACACGTGCCACAGCTTCTCGGCCTGGGCCTTGACCGCCTCGACCAGCACCGGATTGGCGTGGCCGAGCGCATTCGTCGAAATGCCCATGACGCAGTCCAGGTACTCCGTCCCGTCGGTCGACCAAAGTCGGGCGCCCTGTCCGCGATCCACCTCCAGCGGCGCGCGGTTGTAGACGCCCATCAGGTGCTCGGTCGACACGGCGGTATCCTCCCGGAAAAGCGACGCGGCCCCGAGCGCGCCTGCGCCGGGACCGCCTTCAGTCTCGATGCCGTCTTGTCGAACCGGGGGAGGAGTCAGTCAACCCCGCGCGGGCGTCCGTGCGCGACCGGCTTAGTGTGCGGCCGCTCTCTATCGCGCGAGGGTTCATCACCAAGGACACCAAGGAGGCACGAAGGACACCAAGGTACCGAGCGCGGCGCAGCCGCCTTCAAGGCTCTTGAAGATCAAAGACGCTGCGCGTCGATGCGCGCCTAGGTCTCTTTGTGTCCTTCGTGCCTCCTTGGTGTCCTTGGTGATGAACCGACCGTCGAGGCCACGCGCTCAGCTCTTCAGCCGCCACCCCGACTTGAACACCGCCCAGCACGTCCAGGCCAGGACGACGGTCAGGACCGCCGCCATGATCCCGCCGATCAGGACGTCGCTCTCGGCGCGGCCGATGAAGCCGGCGCGGAAGCCGTCGATCAGGTAGAACATGGGGTTCCAGTGGCTGATCGTGGCGAAGGGTTCGGGCAGGCGCTCGACCAGATAGAAGGTGCCCGACAGGAAGGTCATGGGCATGACCACGAAGTTCTGGACCGCCGCCAGCTGGTCGAACTTCTGCGCCCACAGGCCGGCGAACACGCCCAGCATCCCCATGATCAGGCAGGCGGCCAGGCCGAAGCCCAGCACCATGGCGAGGTTCGAGATCGACAGGCCCGCGAACGGCAGGACGCAGATCGCCGTCACGATCCCGACCACCAGGCCGCGCGTCGCCGCGCCCAGGGTGAAAGCCGCCGTCACCTCCAGCGGACTTAGCGGCGGGGTGAGGAAGTCGGTCGCCGTCCCCATGATTTTGGCCTGGATCAGGCTGGACGACGCGTTGGCGAAACTGTTGTTCAGCATGGCCATCATGATCAGGCCCGGGGCCACGAACTCCGGGAACGGCGTGCCGTGCAGCGGGGCCCGCGTCCCCTGCGTCGCGACCACGAAGACCAGCATGTAGAGCAGGGTCGTCACCACCGGCCCGGCCACGGTCTGGGCCCCCACCTTCCAGAACCGCCGCACCTCCTTGAGGTACAGGGTCCAAAACCCGATCCAGTTGACGCCGCGGTGTTCCAGCGGCTGCGGCGGAGCGGGCGGGGTCAGGGCGTCTGCGGACATGGGCCGACAGATGCGCCCAGCGAGTCCCGTCCGCAACCCTCTCCCGGTGGGAGAGGGCTTGAGCGTCCAAGAGCGAAGCGACTGGAAACGCGAAAGGGCGAGGGGTTCGGCGGGGCCCGATCGGACACCTTAGCCCCCTAACCCTTTCGGCTTGGCGGCTCGCACACTCGCCGAGCCTCAAGCCCTCTCCCGCCGGGCCAAGAGAACAGATCAACATGTTTGCATTATAAACTTGTCTGTTAGATACAGCCGCATCCAAGGAGGAGGCGTCATGTCCCACACCCCAACCACTGGCGAACGGCTGCACGGCCTCGACGCCGCGCGCGCGATCGCGCTTCTGCTCGGCGTCGTCCTGCACGCCATGATGGCCTATCTGCCCTTTCCCGTATGGCCCGTGCCGGACGCCCAGACCTCGGTCGGAGCCTATCTGGTCTTCTTCGTCATCCACCTGTTCCGCATGACCGCCTTCTTCGTCATCGCGGGCCTGTTCGCCCAGATGCTGATGGCGCGGCGCGGCCCGTGGGGCTTCACGAAGAACCGGCTGGCGCGGATCGCCAATCCGCTGTTCGGCATGTGGTGGGTGGTGTTCCCGGCCATCGTCGCCGTGATCGTGTGGAAGGCCGCGATCGACAACGGCGGGGCCATCCCGACCGACGGCCCTCCGCCCCCGCCGCTGACGCTGGAGACCTTCCCGCTGACGCATCTGTGGTTCCTGTGGGTGCTGCTGATCTTCTACGCCGGCGCCCTGATCCTGCGTCCCCTTGCGCGGCTGCTCGACCGCAACGGCAAGCTCGCCGACCGTCTGGCCGGCTGGATGATCGGCCCATGGACGCCCCTGATTCCGACCGTGCCCCTGGCACTGGCCCTTAACGCCCACCCCGACTGGTATCCCATGTTCGGCGTGCCCACGCCCGATTACGGCTTCGTGCCGAACGTGGCGGCCCTGGTCGCCTACGGCTCGGCCTTCCTGATCGGCTGGCTGCTGGCGCGGCGGCTGGATCTGCTGCCCCGGCTGACCCGGCTGTGGCCCCTGTTCCTGATCGTCGGTGCGGCCACGGGCGTCGCGGCCTTTCAGCTGGCCGGCGGACTTCAGCCGGTGCTGGAACCCCAGGCCGACCCCTCGATGAAGATGACCCAGGCCTGGGTCACGGCCTTCGCCACCTACGCCTCGGCCTTCGGCTTCCTGGGCCTGTGCGTCACGGCGCTCAGCCGCGCCAACGCCGTGATCCGCTATCTGTCCGACGCCTCGTACTGGACCTATCTGATTCACCTGCCGCTGGTGATGGTCGGGCACGTCCTGCTGCTTGACATGGCCTGGCCGTGGTGGGCCAAGGCGGGCGTGGTGGTCGTCGGCGTCACGGCGGTCTGCCTGGTCACCTACGAACTTCTGGTTCGCCACACCTTCGTGGGCAAGGCGCTGAACGGTCGTCGCATTCCATGGCGCAAACCCCGCGAGACCGAGGTTCAGCCCGCCGAATGACTTGCCTTCCCCGAACGGCTCGTCCACGCCAGGACGAGCCGTTCACCGCGTGAGATCCCCATGCCCGAACCCCGCCCCCGCTCCGAACTCCGATCGTCCGCCGAGGCCGACCTGGCCTTCCTGCGCTCCATCGTGGACGGCGGAGGACGCACTCCGATGACTCTGGCGGTGTGCTACCTGGCCGGCGGCCTGCTTTACGGGGTGCAGTGCCTGTTCCACGCCGGTCAGGCCTTCGGCCTGATCCGTTGGCCGGACCTGGCCAACCTGCTGTTCGTCGTCGGCATCTCCGCCGCCTTCCTGTCGATCCTGACCTGGGCGATCCTGAAGGACCGAAAGGACGGCGGGACCAATCGCGGCCCGGTCGCCGGGCGCACGCTGAACGCCGCCTTCAGCGCCACCGGCATGGCCAACACGGCGGTGATCATCGTCTTCGCCGTCGGCGCCTGGCGGGATCAGGACTTCGCCATCTGGCTCTACTACGCCGCCATCGTCTTCGCGCTTCAGGCCGCGGCCTGGTACGTCGCCTGGACGCTGAAGAAGAAGGGCTGGATGCTGGCCACGGCCCTGGGCGGCTGGGTCACGGCCGTGGCCCTCGGCGTCACGGTGCGCGAGCCGCTGATCTATCTGGGCATCTGCACCGTCGCCCTGTTCCTGCTGTTCGCCCTGCCCGGCTGGATTCTGTTCAACGACGCCCGATCGAAGCCGGCCTGAGCATGGGGCTGCACGATCTCGGCCGCATCGACGAGGTCATCCACGGCCGCATGCGGCTGGGGATCATGGTCTATCTGGCCGACGCCGAGACCGCCGACTTCACCGAGCTGAAGACCGTGCTGGAGGCGACTCAGGGCAATCTGTCGGTCCACCTGAAGAAGCTGGAGGAGTCGGGCTACGTCTCCATCGCCAAGAGCTTCAAGGACAACAAGCCCCTGACCAGGGTCTCCATCACCCCCGCGGGCCGCGCCGCCTTCGCCGCCTATCTGAAAGCGCTGGGCGGCCTGATCGGAGGGCGCGGCTGATGGCGCCGATGACGGTCGATCCCGCGCGCGTGCGCCCGTTCGAGGACTTCCAGGCCTTTCACGACTGGCTGGCGGCGAACCACGACCGCGAGCCGGAGGTGTGGGTCAAGATCCACAAGAAGGGCTCGGGCCTGAAGTCGATCGACTGGAGCGGGGCGGTGGACGCCGCCCTGTGCTGGGGCTGGATCGACGGGATCAAGAAGACCTTCGACGAGACCAGCTTCCTGCAGCGCTTCACGCCGCGAAAGCCGAAGAGCAGCTGGTCGCAGATCAACGTCGACAAGGTCGCCGCCCTGACCGCCGCCGGCCGCATGCGGCCGCAGGGAATGGCGCACGTCGAGGCGGCCAAGGCGGACGGCCGCTGGGACGCCGCCTATCGCGTAAGGGATGCCGAAATGCCCGCCGACCTTCTGGCCGCCATCGACGCCGACCCGAAAGCCTGCGCCGCCTTCGCCACGCTGACCGCCCAGAATCGCTTCGCCCTGATCTTCCGCACCACGCAGATGAAGACCGAGGCCGGCCGCAAGAAGAAGATCGCCGACCTCACCGCCATGCTCGCGCGCGGCGAGACGCCCCATCCGCAGAAGGCCAAGCCATGACCCCCCGCGTCATGGGCATCGTCAACGTGACGCCGGACAGCTTTTCCGACGGCGGACGGCTGGGCTCGGCCGAGGCGGCGGTCGCCCACGGGTTGCGGCTGGTCGAACAGGGCGCCGACCTGCTGGACGTCGGCGGCGAGAGCACGCGGCCGGGCGCCGAGCCGGTGTCCGAGACCGACGAAATCGCCCGCGTCGTGCCTGTGATCACCGGACTGCGCGCCGCCTGGACCGGCCCGATCAGCGTCGACACGATGAAGCCGGCGGTGGCCCGCGTCGCGGTCGCCGCCGGCGCGACGATGTGGAACGACGTCACGGCCCTGACCTTCTCGCCCCACGCGCCAGCCGTCGCCGCCGAACTGGGCTGCGACGTGGCGCTGATGCATATGCGGGGCCATCCGCGCACGATGCAGGCCGATCCCCGCTACGACGACGTTGTCGCCGAGGTCCGCGACTGGCTCCTCGCCCGCGCCGAGGCGGCCATGGCGGCGGGCGTCGCGCGGGACCGCGTCTGGCTCGACCCCGGCATCGGCTTCGGCAAGACGGCGGCCCACAACCTGCTGCTCACCGCCCGCCTCGACGCCCTGACCGCGACCGGCTTCCCGGTGCTCTACGGGGCCAGCCGCAAGCGCACGATCCAGTTCGTCGACCCCACCGCCACCGACCCTGGCGACCGTCTGGGCGGCTCGCTGGCGCTTGCGCTGGAAGCGGCCCGGCTGGGCGCGTCAATCCTCCGCGTTCACGACGCGCGCGAGACGGCGCAGGCGCTGAAGATGCTGGCCGCGGTCAGGGCGGCCATCTGACGCTTGCCCCCGGGGCTCGCCTGTCCCATCTGGGCCGCATGAACCCTTGGCTCGCCCTCATGATCGCCGGACTGCTGGAAGTGGGCTGGGCGTCCGGCTTCAAATTCGTGGGGCCCCAGCGGCCGGTGACCTCGCTGGCCGTCGGCGCGGCCATGATCGCCAGTTTCTGGTTCCTGTGGCTGGCGACGCAGAAGCTGCCGATCGGCACCGCCTACGCCATCTGGACCGGCATCGGCGCGGTCGGCGCAGCCTCTGTCGGCATCCTGGCCTATGGCGAACCCGCGACGGCGCTGCGCATCGTCTGCATCGTCCTGATCGTCGCCGGCATCGTCGGGCTGAAGCTGTTCTCCGGCGCCCCGGCGTGACGACCTCCGATCGCGCTCAAGCATCGAGCGCCCGCGGCGCGAGCGGTAGCGCCACCAAGAAAGGCCGCGTTCTGATCGTCGCAGGGTCCGACTCCGGCGGCGGCGCAGGCCTTCAGGCGGACGTGAAGGCGATCACGATGCTGGGCGGGTTCGCCGCCACGGCCGTCACCGCGATCACGGTCCAGAACACCCTCGGCGTCCACGCCGTGCACCCCCTGCCCGTCCACCTGATCGCCGCCCAGGCGGACGCCGTGCTGGAGGACATCGGCACGGACGCGGTCAAGACCGGCATGCTGGGCTCGGTCGAGGTCGTGGAGACGGTCGCCGCCATCTTGGACCGCGCGAACGCCCCCGCCGTGGTCGATCCCGTCATGGTGGCCAAGGGCGGCCATCCCCTGTTGCCGGTCGAGGCGGTCGAGGCGGTCAAGGCCCTGATGGTCCCCAGCGCGGCCCTGCTGACCCCCAATGCGCTCGAGGCCGAGGCCCTTACCGGCATCGAGGTCCGCGACCTGGACGGCCAGCGCCGCGCGGGCGAGGCCATCCTGGCGATGGGCGCCCGCGCCGTTCTGATGAAGGGCGGCCATGTGCCAGGCGAGGCCGTGGTGGACCTGCTGCTCACGTCGTCGGGCGAGACCCTGCTGGAGGGCGAACGGGTCGAGACGCGGCACACCCACGGCACCGGCTGCACGCTCGCCAGCGCCTGCGCCGCCGGCCTGGCGCGCGGCCTGCCGCTGGAGGTCGCGGTGGCCGAGGCCTGGGCCTACGTCGCGGAGGCCATCCGCCGCGCGCCCGGCCTGGGCGGCGGTCACGGCCCGCTGGACCACGGCTGGCCGATCCGGGACCGACTCGACAAACGCTGATTTCGGGCGGAGCGTGGCGGTTCCTTCAGGAGGGCTCCCCATGCGCACCGTCATCGTCGCCGCCGTCGTCGGCCTGGTCTGCACCGGCGTGACCGCCGCGGCCCAGGACCCCGTCCAGATCGGCGCGGCCGAGGTGGTCGCCGGGCGCAAGGCGGGCATGGCCCTGTCGGGCGCGGCCATGTCGTCCATAAAGGCCACGATCGACGCCGGCGGCCCGGTGCGGACCCAGGCCTTCGCCTCTGGCGGCCTTGCCCGCTGGGGCCAGGCCATCCCCGGCATGTTCCCGGCCGGCACCGGTCAGGGCCGGCTGGGCGCCGAGGCCACCGATGCGAAGGACGTCATCTGGGCGAACCGCGCCGACTTCGACGCCAAGGCCGCGTCCTTCGCCACGGAGGCCGGCAAGCTGGCCGAACTGGCCCGCGCCGACGACGCGGCGGGCTTCGCCGCGCAATGGACGGTGGTCCGCGCCGGCTGCCAGTCGTGCCACGAAGTCTACAAGGCGGAGTGAGCTGAGAAAAAGGAGCGCGGACCTCCAGGTCCGCGAATTCCCGCCGGCCCCAAGTCGCGGACCTGGAGGTCCGCGCTCCGATGGCTATCCAGGCGGCAAAGGCAGGATCAGGATCGCCACCAGCGCCAGCCCGCCGATCAGCAGGGCGGACAGCGCCGCCGTCGCCGCCGTGCGGGGTCCGGCCCGGACCACCGCCCTAGGATCCACGCTCAGCCCCAGCGCCGCCATGGCCGTGAGCGTCAGCGCCGTGACTCCGACCTCCAGTGGCGGCAGGAAGACGTCCGGGATCAGTCCCATCGACCGCAGCGCGGTCAGGGCCAGGAACGCCACGATGAACCAGGGCAGGAGGTGGTGCAGCGACGGACGCCCCGCCGGCGCCGGCCCGCCGAACCGCTCGGGCCCCAGCAGGGCCAGGATCAGGCATACGGGCCCCAGCGTCAGCACGCGCACCAGTTTGACGATCGCGCCCAGCTGGATCGCCGCGGCCCCGGCCGGCGCGGCCGCCGCCAGCACCTGCGGCACCGCATAGACCGTCAGCCCGGCCAGGGCCCCCGTCTCCAGCGCGTCGAACCCCATCAGGGCCCCGACCAGCGGCACGATCAGCACCACGCCGATGCCCAGCACGGCGGTGAAGCCGATGGCGGCCGCCACGTCCTCGCCCTCTGCCCGGATCACGGGCGCGACGGCGGCGATGGCGGAGTTTCCGCAAATGGCGTTGCCGCACGCGACCAGCAGCGCCATCGCCGGCGGCAGGCCGAGCAGGCGGCCTATGGCGTAGCCTCCCACCAGGGCCAGGGCGACCACGACCACGATGGCCAGCAGCAGCCACAGGCCAAGCGCCATCACCGCCGCGCCGCTGATGGTCGCGCCCAAAAGGGCGATCGCGATCTCCAGCAGGGTCCGGCCGCTGAACCGCACGCCGGGCGCCCAGGTCTCGGACGGCGTCCAGACCAGCCTCAGCCCGGCCCCGATCAGGATGGCCAGGACCAGGGCCTCGACCCAGGCCCGGCCCATCATCCGGGCCTCCAGCGCCTGCACGCCGAACGCCACCGCGCCCACGGCCGCGCTCAGAAGCACGCCCGGAAGGACGCGCAGCACGCCGGTCATGGCGTCAGAGAGGAAAGAGGGGGCGTCGGCCCCCTCACACCTTCGCCGACCGGTTGATGATCCAGCCGTAGAGCAGCACGGTCAGCGCGGCGAACACCGCGATGCCCACCGTCATGGCCGGCCAGGTGTCCGCCAGTCCGAGCACGGCGGCCCATTCGGCGTTGCCGGTGCCCACGATGGTGGCGGCGTTGAACACGCCGAACAGGCTCTCGCCCACGATCAGGCCGGACGCCAGCAGCACCCCCATCCGCTTGGCCACCTCGCCATAGGCGCGGCCGGAGACGGTGCGGTTGTAGATGAAGCCGCAGACGGCCCCGATCACCAGCATGAAGGTGACGGCGGCGGGCAGGTAGAAGCCGATGCCGACGGCCAAGGGCGGCAGCTTGATCCTGTCGCCGCTGACCTTCCGCAGCACCTCGTCCAGCACGATGATGACCGCGCCGATCGCCGCGCCGATGCCGATCAAATCCCAGCGCAGGTCGCCGGAGATGACCCCACGGGCCAAGGCCGAGATCAACGTCGCCTGGGGCGCCGCCAGCGGTTCATCCGCGATCCCCTTCGGCCCACCCTCGAAGCCGAAGGCCAGATTCAGCTGGTTAAGCACGAAGGGGATGACCAGGGCGCCGGCGACGCAGCCGACGATCAGGGCAGTCTGCTGGCGCCACGGCGTGGCGGCCACCAGCTGGCCGGTCTTGAGATCCTGAAGGTTGTCGTTGGCGATGACCGCCACGGCGAAGACGATGGCCGTCACGATCAGGGCGAAGGCGACGACGTTCGGATTGGCCGGCAGGCCGGTGATCCCCAGCACCACCAGCATCAGCAGGGACGCGATGACGATGGCCAGGATGCCCACGCCCGACACCGGACTGTTCGAGCTCCCGATCAGGCCGGCCATGTAGCCGCAGATGGCCGCGACCGCGAAGCCGATGACCACGACGTAGATCAGCCCGCCGACCACCAGGATCGGCGCCGCCGACCCGAGCCCCATGCCGTTGGCCACGACCGCCAGCAGCACGCCGATGCCGCCCAGCGCCAGCAGCGACAGCAGGGCCACGCGCGTGATCGGAATGTCCTGCTCGGTCAGGTCCAGCGCCTCGCCCGCGTTGCGCCGACGGTTCGCCGCCAGCGCCGACGTCAGGCCGCCGATCAGCGGACCGGCCAGCTTGATCAGGGTCCAGATCGCCGCGACGCCGATGACGCCCGCGCCCATGAAGCGCACCTCGCGCGCCCAGACCGTGCCGGCCAGCTCCTCGGCGCCCGCGCCGGGTTCCAGCGTCGTGGCGATCGAGGGGATGCCGTTGGCGGTCAGCCAGGCGATGGTGTCCGGGCTGGTCAGGATCGGCACGGCGATCAGCCAGGCCAGCGCCAGGCCGAACAGCTGGGCCAGACCCACGGCCAGACCGATCAGGTGACCGGCGCCCAGCAGGGCGAACTGCATGCCCACGCCGATCCCGGTTGCGCCGCCGCCCAGCGAAGCCGGCAGGCTGACGAACCGCGCCGCCTCGCCTGCGAACGCCTTCGCCGCCGCGCCCAAGGCATAGGCCGCCGAAACCACCGCGCCCCAGATCACGACCCACAGACCGGCCCGGTTCTCGCGCACGGCCTCTTCCGTCTGCTCCGCGCCCGGCGAGCCGACCTTCAGCACCTCGGCCGCGGCGACGCCCTCCGGATACGGCAGCCCGCCGTTGACCACCAGCGCGCGGCGCAGCGGGATCGAGAAGGTCACCCCCAGCACGCCGCCCAGGATGCAGATCATCACCGACTCCCAGAACGGGAACTCCAGCCACCAGCCCACCATGACCAGGCCGGGCAGGACGAAGATGATCGAGCTCATGGCGCCGCCGACCGAGGCCACGGTCTGGACCGTCATGTTCTCCCAGATGGTCGAGCCGCGCAGCGTCCGCAGCACGGCCATGGAGATGACGGCCGCCGGAATGGCCGAGGCGAAGGTCAGACCCACCTGCAGGCCCAGGTAGGTGTTGGCGGCGGTGAAGATCACCGCCAGCAGGCAGCCCAGAACCAGCGCCCTCAGCGTCAGTTCGATGCGGCGCCCGCCAGGCGCGCCCGTGGGCGCCGCGCTCGGCACGTCGGTCATTTCGGTCATCCCTCTCCCAAGAGGGCGCGAGGTAACCAAGTCCGAGGGGTTTCGTCTACGGACAATCCGGCGGGCGCAGGCCCGGACGCGCCCGATCCGCGCGGAACAGCCAGACGGTCCGCATCTCTCCTGGCCCCGTCGCGACCTGACGCGGACCCAGGGAGGCCACCCCCTCGGCCGCCGCCGCGATCCTCTCGGGCGACGCGCAGCCGGCCACGATCAGCAGCGGCCCAGCCTCCCGACCCGTCGCCGGCACGCTCATCTGGAAATGGTCGTCCGGCACGCCGCCCGGCCCCGGCCAGGCCAGCACCGGCAAGGTCTCGCCCCGCAGATGATAGGTCAGGGCCGCGGCGTCGCGCCGTCGTTCGGTCACCACGGCGACCGCGCCCTGGGCCCGCGCCGTCTCGGCCACGGCGCGCGCGGTCGCCTCCCACCCCAGGGCGACGGCATAGGGCGCCCGCCCCGCGATCGACAGCCGCGCGGCGTTCGCGTCCGCCAGGAACAGCCCGGCTTGCGCCGCCGCACCAAGCGCCAGGGCCCCCGCCAGCCAGCCCCGCCGCTCCCTCGCCAGCAGGTGAGCCGCGCCCAACACGAAGGTCGCGATCAGTGCCGTCGCCGCCCAGTTCCCGTGCGCCCGCGTCAGCAGGGCCAGCCCGGTCACGACCAGGAAGATCGGCAGACTGAAGGCCAGCAGCAGCCGCGTCTCGGCCATGCGGGGCCTGACCGCCGCCAGGATCAGGCCCGTCAGGATCACGGGCCCGGCCAGGGCGAACTGCGCCGCCACGAACTCGACTCCGTCCGCCAGCCCCAGACTGAGCCCGGCCCCCGACGCATTGGCCGCTGTGTGCCTCACGGTGGCGCCGCCGTGCTCCAGGTTCCACAGCAGGTTCGGGATCAGGGCGGTCAGGCCGACGGCCAAGGCCGCGACGGCCGCCCGCTTCGTCAGGACACGCCGGCTGGCCGGATCGGCGACGGCGGCGACGGCCACGCATCCATAGAAGTAAAGCATGGCGTACTTCGACAGCAGCCCCAGCCCCAGCGCCCCAGCCAACAGGGTCGCCCAGCCGACGCCGCCTCCGGCCCTCAGCCGCACCCAGGCCAGCAGGGCCAGGGCCCAGAACAGGAGCAGCGGCACGTCGGTCGACAGGATGCGCGCCGAGAACGCCGCGCCCGGAGCCAGCAACGCCGCCCATCCGGCCCAGACTCCGACGCGCCGCCCGAACAGCGCCGCCCCGACCCCGAACGTCGCCAGCGCCGTGCCGGCCCACAGCAGGGGCGCCGGCGACCGCACGCAGGCCGCACCCGACCCGCAGACCGGCTCGGCCAGGGCGATCAGCCACGCCACCATCGGCGGCTTGGAGAAATAGCCCCAAGCCGGATCCTGGGCCCAAACCCAGTACTGCGCCTCGTCGTAATGCAGCCCGGCGGTCGAGGTCCACAGCATGGCCAGACGCAGCGCCGTCAGCGCCGCGACGGTCGCCAGGAAGACCGCCGTGCCGCGATCACGGATCAGGCGGCCGCTCCGGCCCGCGCCGCGTGCCGCTCCAGAATGCGCCGACGCGCCGGCTCCGGCGCCTCGACCATGACGCGCCACAGCACGCCCAGCACCAAGGCGGTCAGCGACCACGACAGCAGCACGTCCGAGAGGAAATGCCCCCCGAACGCCAGCCGGTTCAGCGACAGCGCCGCCCCATAGGCGACCGCCGGTCCGACCGCCCAGCGCCGGATCGCGGGCGGCAGCATGACCACCGCCGCCGCCGTCCAGGCCGCAGAGGCCGCCTCGCCCGACACGAAGGAGCAGTTGGCGTCGCACCAGTCGGTCACCCGCCATACCGGCACATAGGGGGCGTCGCCGCCGAACGCCTCCAGATGCACCGGGCGTGGCCGGCCCCACAGCGCCTTCAGCGTCCCGTTGACCAGAAGCCCGGGCCCGAGCGCCAGCCCGGCCAGCAGGAACCACGCCTTACGCGCCGTGCGCGAGGTGAAGGGCCGGCCTTGCCCCACCCGGCACCCCAAGGCGATCAGCACCCCCAGCAGCGCCAGCCCCATCACCCAGGTCGAACTTTTGCGCAGCGCCCGCAACGCCGGCTCCTGCGCCAGAGGGAAGCCCTCACCGACCCGATGAAAGGCCTCGCTGACGGCCACGTCCACGCCCGGCGCAATCAGGAAGTAGACCGTCAGCAGCAGCGTCGCGGCGAGGGCGAGCACCGCCGGCTCCTCCACCCGCGCGCCGGCGGCGATCGCCAGACGGGCTCGGGCGCCCGCACGGCGCAGGGCGCGCCTGGACCTGTCGACCCATGCCGGCGCGGCGACGAAATCGGGATGTCCGGCCGTCATGTCTCCCCCAGGGCGGCGTTCGCCCGACATGCCCGAGTCGGGTGTCGCGTCGGTCACGTTTCGACGTCGGCCGCATGGCGTTTCTGCGCAGGTTCGGTTGCGCCTCGTCCCGGATCGGACGACCGCTGGCGGGCGCCGCCTCGGCGCGCTAGATCGAACCCATGCCCGAGCTTCCCGAGGTCGAGACCGTCCGGCGCGGACTGGAGCCCCTTCTGGCCGGCGCGCGGCTGTCGGCGGTGCGGGTCAACCGGCCGGACCTGCGCTTCCCTTTCCCGGAGCGGTTCGCCGAGCGGCTGGACGGCGCGCGGGTCGAGCGGGTGCTGCGCCAGGCCAAATACCTGCTGATGCCGTTGTCGACCGGCGAGACCTGGGTCACTCACCTGGGCATGACCGGCCGCTTCACCCTGGACGGCCGTCAGCTGGGCGAGTTCGAGGAGCCGGCGCCGATCGCCGGCAAGCACGAGCACTTCAGCCTTTGCGCCGACGCCGGCTCGGGCCGCACCCGCATCGGCTTCGCCGACGCGCGGCGGTTCGGTTTCATGGGCCTGATCCCCGACGATCAGGTGGACACGCATCCGTGGTTCGCCGGACTGGGCCCCGAACCGCTGGGCAACGCCTTCTCGGCCGAGCACCTGAAGACCGCGTTCCGGGGCAAGGCGCAGAACGTCAAGGTGTCGCTGCTGGACCAGCGCATCGTCTCGGGTCTGGGCAACATCTACGTCTGCGAAGCCCTGTGGCGCGCCCGGATCTCGCCCCGGCTGGCGGCGGGCAAGGTGTCGTCGCCCCGGCTGGAGGCGCTGACCGCGGCCATTCGAGACGTCCTGACCGAGGCCATCCTGGCCGGAGGCTCTACCCTGCGCGACTTCGCCAATGCCGACGGCGGACAGGGCTACTTCCAGCATCGGTTCGACGTCTACGGCCGCGAGGGCGAGCCCTGCCGCAGGGTCGAGACCCATCCCGTGATCCGCCGCATCGTCCAGGGCGGCCGCTCCACCTTCTTCTGTCCGGAATGCCAGAAGCGGTGACCGAGCGCCGCATCATCCTGTTCCGAGGCATGAACACCGGCGGCGTGCGCGCGCCGGTGGCGGAGCAGCGGGCCATGGCCGGGCGCATGGGGCTGAACAACCCCCGCACCCTGCTGGCCAGCGGCAATCTTGTGGTCGAGAGCGACCGCGATCCCGCCGCGCTGGAAGCGGAGATCGAGACGGCGATGCAGGAAACCTTCGGCCTGAAGATCGCCGCCATGGTACGCACGGCGGATCAGTGGGCCGGGCTGATCGCCGCCTGCCCCTTTCCGGCCGAGGCGGCGGCGCATCCGTCGAAGACTCTGCTCATGGTCATGAAGGGCACCATAAAGGACGACGTGCCCGACGCCTTGCGCGGCTTCGCCGTCGGCGACGAGCGGGTCGAGACCACCCCCGGCGCCCTGTGGTTCTTCCACCCCGACGGCATCGGCAAGTCCAAGATGGCCGAGAAGGCGGCCCAGGTCCGCCTGACCGGCATGGGCACGGCCCGCAACTGGAACACGGTGCTGAAGCTGGCGGACATGGTCGGGGTGAAAACGTGAGACGGGCGCATCTCTGGATCAGCCTGCTGGTCGGGACCGGCGTCTGGGGCGCCTATTTCCTGCACGTGGCGCACGCGGTGCGGGCCGACGACCTGTCCGGCCTCATCTGGGGGTTCTTGGCGGCGCTGGTCGCCGCCGTGGCGCTGGAAGCGGGGGCCACCTCGGTCGTGGCCTGGCTGTTCCGCAAGCGCGCCCGCGATCTGGACGACGGCCCCAGCCTGAACGCGGCGCTGAAGGCCGGGCACGTGGCGCTGATGGCGCTGATCGTGCTCCTGCTGGGCCTCGCCTTCACCTTGGCCCTGGCTTCGCGCTTCGGCTGGAGCCTGGACTTCTCCACCGCCCGCGCCCAGGCGGTGGCCGCCAACGTCCTGCTCGGCCTCGTCGTCCTGACGGAACTGATCCGCGCCGCCTTCACCCTGATGCTGCTGCCGCGTCGGTGACTGCGACCGCATCCGTCGCAGGCGTGTGGCAGACTGCCCGGATCGCCAAATGTGCACTATGTGCACTCAAAAAATCGGAGTGCACATGGCCGACAGCTACGCCAACCTTCTGATCGAACGCCACGCCGACGGCTATGCGGTGGTCACCCTGAACCGGCCCGAAGCGCTGAACGCGCTGAACTCGGCGCTGTTCAGGGATCTGGCCGACTTCCTCGACGCCGTGGAGCACGACGACGGCGTGCGCTGCCTGATCCTGACCGGGTCGGGCGACAAGGCCTTCGCCGCCGGCGCCGACATCAAGGAGATGGCGGACCAGACCTATGCCCAGATGTACGTCGGCAACTATTTCGCGCTCGGCCACGACCGCATCACGCGCTTCCGCAAGCCCATCATCGCGGCCGTCAACGGCTTCGCGCTCGGCGGCGGCTGCGAGCTGGCCATGCTGTGCGACTTCATCGTGGCGTCGGAGAAGGCGAAGTTCGGCCAGCCGGAGATCAATCTGGGCGTCGCCCCCGGCATCGGCGGGTCGCAGCGCCTGACCCGCCTGGTCGGCAAGTCCAAGGCCATGGACATGTGCCTGACCGGCCGGATGATGGACGCCGCCGAGGCCGAGCGCGCCGGTCTGGCCTCGCGCGTCGTGCCGCACGACCAGCTGCTGGACGAGGTCCGCAAGATCGCCGCCCGCCTCGCCGAACAGAGCCCACTCGCCGTCATGGCCAACAAGGAGATGGTGAACGCCGCCCTGGAGACCACCCTGACCCAGGGCGTCCAGTTCGAACGCCGCCTGTTTCACAGCCTGTTCGCCTTCGAGGATCAGAAGGAGGGCATGGGCGCCTTCGTCGAGAAGCGGAAGCCGGAGTTCAAGGGACGCTGACACCGCGTTGACCCCCGCGGCCCCTTCCGCTATACGCCGCGCCTCTTGAGATTTCCGCGCCGCGGACGTTTGGTCTGCGGCGTTTTCCGTTCCGAAGGTTTGATCGATGGCCAACAACGCCGGCGCCAAGAAGGCGATCCGCAAGATCGCCGCCCGCACCGAGGTGAACAAGTCGCGCCGCACGCGCGTCCGCACCTTCCTGCGCAAGTTCCAGGAAGCCGTCGCCGGCGGCGACGCCGAAGCCGCCAAGGGCGCCTTCGTCACCGCCCAGTCAGAGCTGATGCGCGCCGTCTCCAAGGGCGTGGTTCACAAGAACACGGGCTCGCGCAAGGTCGGCCGTCTGGCCGCTCAACTGAAGAAGATGACCGCCGCCTGATCTGTCGACTTCGGACGGGCCTTCACGGTCCCGTCATGGTAAATCCAAACGATTTCAAGGGCGAGGCAGGATCACCTGCCTCGCCTTCGTCATGTCCGGCTCTAAGCGGATTCGTGAGATTCATTCTCTCCACAGAGCGTCGCTCGACAAAATTCCAAGGCCGTTTTTGGGGTTGCGCGAGTCAAGCGAATTAACTTCTCGAAGCGATTCGAATCAGCGTTGACGGGTCCCGTCCGGGGAGTAGTTTTCCCTTCTGACGCACTTCCATCCCATCACGGATGAAGACGGCGCGAGACCTCCGTTTCGCGCTGGCGGGAGAAGTCTGCCCGGACGGCGACCTAGCCCCTGAAACCCATGTTTCAGGGCACGGGGAAACACGTCCCCGGGCCCGACCCTCCCTGCGCGCTCGGGGCGGAGAGAGAACAAGGGGCGGTGACGATGGCGGCTGAAGCGGCGCGTGTGGCGATGACGGATCCGGATCGCATCTGGGCGGAAGCGGCCGGACGGCTGCGCGCCGAGATCGGCGACGGCCCCTTCAGCAGCTACATCGCCCCCTCGGCCGTGCGTCTGGACGGCTCGGGCCAGCTGGTGCTGGTCACGCCCACCGGCTACGCCCGCGACTGGGTGCGCAAGAACGCCCTGCGCCGCCTGAACGAGCTGTGGCTGGGCCTGGACGGTCTGTCGCGCCGGCTGGACGTCCGCTGCCGCGCCGACATGCCGGCCGTGACCCCCTCGGTGATCGCGTCGGCCCCGTCGGCCGCAAGCGCCGTCGCGGCTCGCCCTGCCGCCATGCCCGCCCCGACCGTGGGCCCCGTCGCCGACGGCGCCCGCGCCGTGCGCGCCGCCGGTCTGCAGGAGCGGCTGACCTTCGACGGCTTCGTGGAGGGCCACGGCAACGCCTTCGCCCTGGCCATCGCCCGCCAGATCGCGTCGTGGACCGACGGCCACTTCAATCCCGTCGTCTTCTGCGGCCCCTACGGCTACGGCAAGACCCACCTGCTGAACGCCGTCGCCTGGGAAGCGCAGCGCCTGCGCCCCGACGCCAAGGTCATCTACCTGACCGCCGAGCGCTTCCTGTCGAACTTCATGCGGGCGGTTCAGGACCGCACCACCGCCGGCTTCAAGGAGGCCCTGCGCGGCGCCGACATGCTGCTGATCGACGACGTCCAGTTCGTCGGGAACAAGGCCGCCACTCAGGAAGAGCTTCTGTCCACCCTGACCTCGCTGATCGAGGACGGGAAGCGCGTCATCCTGTCGGCCGACCGCGCGCCCATGGCCCTGAGCGAGATCGAGCCGCGCCTGCGCAGTCACCTGTCCGCGGGCCTGACCTGCCCGATCGAGGCGGGCGACCGCGCGCTGAAGCTGGCCGTGGCCCGCAACCGCTTCCAGACCCTGGCCGCGCTGGGCGTCGTCTCGGGCGAGGCGCCGGACGCGGTGCTGGAGCATCTGGTCGATCAGACCCCCGGCACGATGCGCGAGCTGGAAGGCGCGGTGAACACGGTCGCCGCGGCCGCCGGCGCCCGCCTGTCGGCCCTGACCACCGACGAAGTGCGCGGCCTGCTGGGCGCCGCCTTCCGCGGCGGGCCGGAGCGTCGCATCACGGTCGACGAGATCCAGAAGACCGTCGCCGAGCACTTCCAGCTGAAGCAGGCCGACCTGCTCAGCGACCGCCGCAACCGCGCCGTCGCGCGTCCGCGCCAGATCGCCATGTACCTGTGCAAACAGCACACGACGCGGTCCTATCCGGACATCGGCCGCCGCTTCGGCGGGCGCGACCACACCACGGTCCTGCACGGCGTGCGCAAGGTCGGCGAGCTGATGACCCAGGACGACCAAGTCGCCCGCGACGTCGAGACCCTGACCCGCAAGCTGAGGGGCTGATGCCGCGGGCTTAGGGCTTAGGGCTTAGGCTGCGATATGCGGCGGCGATGTCGTTGTCCACCGGGTTATCCACGGGCGGCGGCGATGCGTCCTAAGCCCTAAGCCCTAAGCCCTACCCCCTTTCTTGCCCCCCACCCCCAATCCGCTAGTGTCGCGGGCCACAGTGTAGAGGCGGCCTGAGTCGCCTTGGGCGAGACGACATGCAGCTGACCATCGAACGATCCGCGCTCCTTCGGGCCCTGGGCCACGTGCAGAGCGTGGTCGAGCGCCGCAACACCATCCCGATCCTGTCCAACGTCCTGCTGTCCGCCGGGCGCGACAAGCTGTCGTTCGCCGCCACCGATCTGGACATGGAGATGGTGGACGAGGCCGAGGCGACGGTGAACGTCGAGGGCCAGATCACCGCCCCGGCCCACACCCTGTACGAGATCGCCCGCAAACTGCCGGAGGGCGCCGAGGTCTCGCTGTCCTACGACGGCGACGATCCGCGGCTGGTGGTCCAGGCCGGCCGGTCCAAGTTCAACCTGCCGGTCCTGCCGGCCGGCGACTTCCCCGTCATGTCGACCGAGACCGGCGGCGCCCGCTTCTCCATGCCCAAGGAGGATCTGGCCCGGCTGATCGACAAGACCCGCTTCGCCGTCTCCACGGAAGAGACGCGCTACTATCTGAACGGCCTCTATCTCCACACCGTGGCCGAGGGCGGCGTGCCCTTGCTGCGCGCCGTCGCCACCGACGGCCACCGCCTGGCCCTGGCCGAGACCCCCGCGCCCGAGGGCGCCGCCGGCGGACCCGGCGTCATCGTGCCGCGCAAGACGGTGGATCAGGTCCGCCGCCTGCTGGACGACGGCTCCGGCCCGGTCGAGGTCATGGTCTCGGCCCAGAAGATCCGCTTCGAGTTCGGGCAAGCGTCCCTGACGTCCAAGGTCATCGACGGCGCCTTCCCCGACTACGTCCGGGTCATCCCCAAGGGCAACGACAAGCAGGCCGACATCGACAACGCCGTCTTCGCCTCGGCCGTCGACCGGGTGGCGACCATCTCGGCCGAGAAGAGCCGCAGCGTGAAACTGGCCTTCGACAACGACCGCGTCACCCTGACCGTGCGCAACATGGAGGCCGGCCAGGGCGTGGAGGAGGTCGAGATCGGCTATTCCGAAGAGCCCTTCGAGATCGGCTTCAACGCCCGCTACCTGCTGGACGTCGCCGGCCAGATCACCGGCGAGACCGCCCACTTCAAATTCGCCGACCCGGCCAGCCCCACGCTCGTGCTGGACCCGGGCGACCCGGGCGTTCAGTACGTGCTGATGCCGCTGCGGGTGTGACATGCCCCGCGCGCTCGACCAGTTCGAGCGGGTCGAGATCACCCAGCGCGGCCAGTGGCGGGCCTGGCTGACCACGCACCACGCGCAGGCCGACTCCGTCTGGGTCGTCACCTTCAGGAAGGGCGCCTCCAGGCCCCGCGTCCCCTACGACGATCTGGTGGAGGAGGCCTTGGCTTTCGGCTGGGTCGACAGCTTGCCGCGTCGGCTCGACGACGAGCGCACCATGCTTCTGATGTCGCCGCGCAAGCCGGGGTCCAACTGGTCGGCGGTCAACAAGGCGCGGGTCGGGAAGATGACCGCCGCCGGCCTGATGCATCCTGCCGGTCAGGCGAAGGTCGATCAGGCGAAGCGGGACGGCACGTGGACCGCGCTGGACGCCGTGGAGCGGCTGGAGGTTCCCGACGATCTGGCTGAGGCGTTTACCGCCCGCCCCGGCGCGCGCGAGGCCTGGGACGGCTTTCCGAAGTCCGTACGGCGCGGCGTGCTGGAATGGATCGGTTCGGCGAAGACGCCAGAGACCCGAGCGAAGCGCGTCACCGAGACCGCCGAAAGGGCCGCACGCGGCGAGCGGGCCAATCAGTGGCGGGGAGGCGCGGGCGCCGCTAAACCGGGCGCTTGATCACCGCCCTCACCCTCACCGACTTCCGCTCCTACGGTGCCGCGCGGCTGGAGCCCGATCGCGCGATCACCGTGCTGCACGGGGCCAATGGGGCGGGGAAGACCAATGTGCTGGAGGCCCTGAGCCTGTTCACGCCGGGCCGGGGCCTGCGCGGGGCCACGGCGCCGGAGATGGGGCGGCGCGAGCCGGGCGAGCGGTCGGGCCGGGCCTGGGCCGTGGCGGCGACGCTGACGACCGACGGCGACGAGGTGAGGCTGGGCACGGGCGTCCAGTCCGCCGGCGGCGCGCGCCGCGTGGTCCGCATCGACGGCGAGACCGCCCCGCCCGGCCGCCTGCTGGATCACCTGCGCCCCGTCTGGGCCACGCCCGAGCAGGACCGGCTGTTCTCGGACGCGCGGGCCGAGCGGCTGAAATTCTTCGACCGTTTGGTTTTCGCAGCCGACCCCGACCACGCCGCCCATGTCGCCGCCTATGAGAAGGCCCTGCGCGAGCGGCTGCGTCTGCTGGTCGATGGGGCCGAGGGGCGCGCCGCCGACCCGCTGTGGCTGGATGCGCTGGAGGTCCGGCTGGGTCAGGCCGGGGCCGCGGCCGCCTTTGCCCGGGCCGGGGCGCTGAAGGATCTGCAGGCCGCCATCGACGCGCGCGGCGACCGCCCCTTTCCGCAGGCCGACCTGGGTTTGACCGGCGAGGCCGAAACCCTGGCCGCCGACGACGCCGAAGCCGAGGCCGTCGCGGCGTCGATCCGCGAGGGCCTGTCGCGTTCCCGCGCGCGCGACGCCGCCGCCGGCCGCAGCCTGTTCGGCCCCCACCGCTCGGACCTGACCGCGCTCCACCGCGAGAAGAACCGTCCCGCCGCCGAGGGCTCCTCGGGCGAGCAGAAGGCGCTGGTGCTCAATCTTGTGCTGGCACAGCTGAACCGGTTGGCCGATCAGGCGGCCCCGCCGCTCCTGCTGCTGGACGAGGCCCCCGCCCATCTCGACGCGAACCGCCGCGCTGCCCTGTTCGACGAGGTCGAGGCGCTGGGCCTGCAGGCCTTCATGACCGGCACCGAGGCCGACCTGTTCGCCCCCCTGCGCGGCCGTGCCGGCTTCGTGCGCGTCCAGGGCGGGGCCCTGCTCCCAGAGGCCTAGCGCAGGAAGCGCAGCACCGCCGCCTCGAACCGTCGGGGCTGGTCGATCATCACCATGTGCTCGGCGCCCTCGATCGGCTCCAGCGTCAGCGGCGCGCGCAGGCCGCGGAAGGCGGGGCGCAGGCGGCGCTCGATGTCGCGGCGGGGCGAGTCCTCCGCCCGGCTCCAGCCGTAGGCGACGGTCACCGGCGCGGTGACGTCGTCCAGCCGGTGCCGCATGTCCAGCGTCATGACCTCGTACAGCCCCTGCGCCAGCACGCGCCGGTCGCCGCCCTGCCAGCCCATGCCGGACATCACGGCCTCGCCCGCGCCCTGTCCCCAGCCCGCCTGCGTCAGGGCGTCGTCGCCGAGGAACAGCACGGCCTGATAGGCGACCCGCGCGATCGGCTCCACGTCCCGCGCCGACGCGCCGCCGTCCAGCAGCGAGGGGAAGAAGGGCGAGGCGTCCACCACCATGACCCGGCCGATCGCCGGGCCGCCGTCAGCCGCCATCCGAATCGCCACCAGCCCGCCCATCGAATGACCGATCACCGCCGGCGCCCTCAACCCTCGCGCCCGCACATAGCGCAACACCTCGCCCGCCACCGGGCCGACAAGAGGCCCGGACGCATTGGCGGCGGCCGGCAGTTCCCCAAAGCCCCGGACAGAGACCAGATGCACGGTGTGGTCGTCGTCCAGCCGGTCCGCCAGCCGCGTCCAGACCAGCGACGTCGAGGCCAGACCTGGGATCAGGACGACGTCGGGGCCCCGCCCGCGCGTCTCGACCGTGATCCGGTCAGATCGGAAGCCGCCCGTCTGCGCCTGCGCCGCCGCGGCGGGCGACGTCAGTACGATCAGGAACAGGAGGGCGCACAGGACTCGGGGGCTCATCGCCTCATCGTGCGAACGTCGTGCGGCGAAGTGTGGGCGAAAGCCTTGCCAATCGCGTGGGAAGGCGGATCATTGCGGTGGGGCCGTTCAGGAGGTGTGAGATGAAGCTGTGGGGCATTCTGATCGTCGGGGCGTGTCTGGCCGCGCCCGGCATGGCGATCGCGCAGGAGGAGGTTCTGACGGCGGAACCCGCGGCCCCGGCCGGGGCGCCCGCCTGGCGCACCTTGTCGCGGACGTCGGGTTCCATCTATCTCGCGGATGTGGGCGGCATGAGACAGGCCGACGGCGTCACGGCCATCCGCATGGCGCGCGCGCCGCGGACCCCCGCCTCCAGCTCGGATCGCGAGCACGCGATCGAGACCTATGAGTTCCGCTGCGGCCAGGACCAGTGGCGCGTGATCCGGACCGAGGAATACGGCCCGGACGGCGCGGAGCTCGACGCCTGGGACGAGGCCGACGCCGCCTGGCTGGCCGTGCCGCCGGGCAGCAACATGGCCTTCCTGGACGCGGTCGCCTGCGACGGCGAGCTGCCGACCGGGCGGCCGTGGGCCCGGCTGGAGGACTTTCTCGCCTCCAACCGCAACTGACGCGCGTCAGGCGTCGACGGCGGCGTCCAGCGCGTTCTCCTGGATGAACTCGCGGCGGGGCTCCACCACGTCGCCCATCAGCTTGGCGAACAGATCGTCGGCGTCCTCCTGGTGCTCGACCTTCACCTGCAGCAGGGTGCGGGCGTCGGCATCCAGCGTGGTCTCCCACAGCTGCTCGGGGTTCATCTCGCCCAGACCCTTGTAGCGCTGGATCTTGATGCCCTTCTTGCCGGCGTCCAGCACCGCCTCCAGCAGATCCAGCGGCCCGCGGATGGTCACCGACTTGTCCTTGCGGCGATAGACGGCGGGGGTGTCGAACAGGCCCTCGAAGGCCGTCGCGCGCTCGGCCAGACGCCGCGCGTCCAGCGAGCGGATCAGCGCCTCTTCCAGCACGATGCGCTCGGTCACCGCCCGGCGCACGCGCTCGAAGGCCACGGCCCCCTGCGCGCCCGGCGCGCCCGACCAGGCCCCGTCGCCCTCTTCGGCATAGAGGTTCAGCCGCTCCGCCGCCTTCGCGGGGTCGCCGCCGTCGTCCGCGAACAGGCCGGCCAGCGCGGACTGCTCGACCGCGAAGGCCGGGGCCCGCTGCGACAGGCGATCCACGCCCGCCTTGAACGCCTTGGCCTCGCGCACCAGCGCGGCCAGGTCGAACCCGGTGCGGCGCTCGCCGGTCGGCAGGTCCAGCTCGGCCTCGGCCACGCCCTCCTCGATCAGATAGGCGTCCATCCCGGCCTGGTCCTTGAGGTAGCGGCCCTGCTTGCCCTTCTCGACCTTGTAGAGCGGCGGCTGGGCTATGTAGACGTGGCCGCGTTCGATCAGCTCCGGCATCTGCCGGTAGAAGAAGGTCAGCAGCAGGGTCCGGATGTGCGCGCCGTCGACGTCGGCGTCGGCCATCAGGATGATCTTGTGATAGCGCAGCTTGTCGGCGTTGAAGTCGTCGCGGCCGATGCCGGTGCCCAAGGCCAGGATCAGCGTGCCGATCAGGTCCGACGACAGCATGCGGTCGAACCGCGCCCGCTCGACGTTCAGTATCTTGCCTCGCAGGGGCAGCACGGCCTGGTTTTCGCGGTTGCGCGCCTGTTTGGCCGAGCCGCCGGCGCTGTCGCCCTCGACGATGAACAGCTCGGACTTGGCCGGATCGCGTTCCTGACAGTCGGCCAGCTTTCCGGGCAGGCTGGAGATGTCCAGCGCCGACTTGCGGCGCGTCAGCTCGCGCGCCTTGCGGGCGGCCTCGCGCGCGGCAGCGGCCTCGACGATCTTGGCGACGATGGCCTTGGCCTCGACCGGATGCTCCTCGAACCAGGTCGACAGCCCCTCCGTGCACAGGGCCTCGACCGCCGGACGCACCTCCGACGAGACCAGCTTGTCCTTGGTCTGGGAGCTGAACTTCGGATCCGGCACCTTGACCGACAGGACGCAGGTCAGGCCCTCGCGCGCGTCCTCGCCGGAGACGGAGACCTTCTCCTTCTTGGCCGCGCCGGCGGCCTCGATGTAGCCGCTCATGACCCGCGTCAGCGAGCTGCGGAAGGCCGACAGGTGCGTGCCCCCATCCCGCTGGGGGATGTTGTTGGTGAAGCACAGCATGGTCTCGTGGTAGCTGTCGTTCCACCACAGGGCCAGGTCCAGCTCGATCCCGTCGCGCCTGCCGCGGACGACGATGACCTCCTTCAGCAGCGGCGACTTGGACTTGTCCAGGTGGCGCACGAAGGCCTCGACCCCGCCCTCGTAGTGCAGGATCTCCTCGAACGGTTCGGCGTGCCGGTTGTCGGCCAGGCGGATGACGACGCCGGAGTTCAGGAACGCCAGCTCGCGCAGGCGGTGTTCCAGCGTCTTCAGGTCGAAGTCGATGTGACTGAAGGTGGTGACCGACGGATAGAAGGTGACCTCGGTGCCCGTCAGCGGCTGACCGGCCTTGGGCCCCTCGGTGCGCGTCGGCGCCGTCCCGGTGACCTCCAGCGACTTCGCCGTGTCGCCGCGCTCGAAGCGCATCTCGTGCTGCTTGCCGTCGCGATAGATCTTCAGCTGCAGCCAGTCGGACAGGGCGTTGACCACCGACACGCCCACGCCGTGCAGGCCGCCGGAGACCTTGTAGGAGTTCTGGTCGAACTTCCCGCCCGCGTGCAGCTGGGTCATGATGACCTCGGCCGCCGAGACGCCCTCGCCCTCGTGGATGTCCGTCGGGATGCCGCGCCCGTTGTCGGTCACGGTGACCGATCCGTCGGCGTTCAGGATCACCTGGACCAGGTCGGCGTGCCCGGCCAGGGCCTCGTCGATGGCGTTGTCGACCACCTCATAGACCATGTGGTGCAGGCCACTGCCGTCGTCGGTGTCGCCGATGTACATGCCGGGCCGCTTGCGCACCGCGTCCAGGCCTTTGAGAACCTTGATGGAGTCGGCGCCGTATTCCGGCTGGTCGGCGGTCGTGTCGGTCATGCGGTCATCTGTCCGGGGATGCAGGGTCCGCGGCATGAATCACGCCTGTGCGGAACAGCGGAAATATAGGAAACGCGGGCACAAAAGGCGAGCTTTGATGCGCCCTTCTCCCCTTGGGGGAGAAGGTGGCTCGCGGAGCGAGACGGATGAGGGGTGGGCTACCGCGCGACGTGTGGTGGCTGATGAGCGCGGTGCCTCCAGCCCCCTCATCCGAGCGGCTCCGCCGCCCACCTTCTCCCCCAAGGGGAGAAGGCTTCTCTACGCCGCCAACGCCTTCAGCACGGCCTCGCCGTAGCGCGCCATCTTGGCCTCGCCGACGCCCGGCACGGGGGCCAGTTCGGGCAGGCGGGCGGGGTTGAGGCGGGCGATCTCCAGCAAGGTCCGGTCCTGGAAGATGACGTAGGGCGGCACCCGCTGCTCCGCCGCCCGGTCGCGGCGCCAGGCGCGCAGGCGCTCGAAGCGCATCCGCACCTCTTCCGGCAGATGCTCCAGCGCCGCCGAGGCCTTGCCCTCGCCGCGGCGACGCGGCGTCGACCGCACGGACGACGCCGGCGCCTGCGCCACCTCCACCGTCCGCTCGCCGCGATAGACGGCGCGCACGCCGGCAGGGTCGCCCAGCCGCAGCAGGGGGCGGCCGTCGTTGGCGTCCTCCTCCAGCAGGCCCTCGAACATCAGGTGGTCGATCACCTCGCGCCAGCCGTGCGGCGACAGGTCGGCCCCGACGCCCCAGGTCGACAGGCCCTGCTCCCAGCCTTGCACGTCCTTCGTCCGGCCGGTCAGGTGGTCAATGACCCGGCCCCGGCCGAAGCGCTGGTCCAGCCGCTGCACCGCCGCCAGCGCCTTCTGGGCATGGACGGTGGCGTCATAGGTTTGCGGCGGATCCAGACAGACGTCGCAGACGCCGCAGACCTCGGCCCCCTCCTCCCCGAAATACCGTCGCACAGCCTGCGGCCGGCAGACCGCCCCATCCAGCATGGCGAACAGCCGCCGCGCCTTGCCCACCTGCGCCGCCTTCACCGCCTCGTCCATGGGCCGGCCGTCCAGCCGCTTCAGCGTCCAGGCGATGTCTGAAGGTCCGTACAGCGTCAGCCCCTCGGCCGGCTCTCCGTCGCGGCCGGCGCGGCCGATCTCCTGCCAGTAGGCCTCCAGCGACCCCGGCGGATCGGCGTGGATGACGAAACGCACGTCCGGCTTGTCCACGCCCATGCCGAAGGCGATGGTCGCCACCATCACGCCCGCATCGGCCGCCAGGAACCGCGCCAGGCGCCGGTCGCGCTCCCGCCCGTCCATGCCGGCGTGATAGGCCAGGGCGTCGATGCCCGCGCCGGCCAGGGCCTCGGCCAGCCGCTCGCAGCCGTCGCGGCTGCCGCAATAGACCACGCCGGATCGGCCGCGCCGCGCTGAGACCAGCTCGACCACCCGCCGCTCGGTCCAGGCGCGCGTGCCCGCACCCTTCTTCTCCGCCGCCAAGGCCAGATTGGGCCGCGCGAAACTGTCGACGAAGACCCGCGCCTCGCCCAGCCGCAGCGAGGCGACGATGTCGTCGCGCGTCCGGGCGTCGGCCGTCGCCGTGACCGCCAGCCGCGGCACGTTGGGGAACGCCTCCGCCAGCCGCCCGAGGTTGCGATAGTCCGGCCGGAAGTCGTGGCCCCACTGCGACACGCAGTGCGCCTCGTCGATGGCGATCAGGCTGAGCTCGATCTCCGACAGCCGCTCCAGCATGGCGCCGGCCGCCAAGCCTTCCGGCGAGACGTAGAGCAGGTCCAGCTCCCCCGCCCGCGCCGCGCGCCAGACGGCGGACCGGTCGTCCAGCGTCATGCCGGAATCCAGCCGCGCCGCCCTCACCCCCTGCTGGCGCAGCCCCTCCACCTGGTCCGTCATCAGCGCGATCAGCGGCGAGATCACCAGACCCATGCCGCGCCGCAAGATGGCCGGCACTTGATAGCAGACCGACTTGCCTCCGCCGGTGGGCAGCACGGCCACGGCGTCGCGCCCGGCCAGCGCCTCGGCCACCACCCCGGCCTGCAGACCCCGGAAATCCGCATGTCCCCAGACGCGCTCTAGCAGGGCGCAGGCCTCGGTCAGGTCGATGGGGGATTCGGCGGGCACGGGCCGTGAGTGCCCCAGCGGCGCCCGCATGTCATGCGCGACATTTGATTTCGGGGCCGATCCCGTGGATTGAGCCGGGGATGACCGTGATCCTCTACGGCCGCCCGCCGGCGGTGTTCGACCCGCCCGTGCAGGCGATCCAGACCTCGCCCCTGATCCCCGGATCGACGGCGCTGGAAGAGGTCGCGCCCGGTTCATCCGATCTGGCCGTGATCTACGCGCCGCCCGGGGCGCTGGAGCGGCGCGCGGTGCTGGCTCTCGCCCTGCGCGCGCTCAAACCGGGCGGCCGCATCGACGCCATGGCGCTCAAGGACAAGGGAGGGTCGCGCCTGAAGAAGGAGCTGGAGAGCTTCGGCCTGACGGTGATGGACGAGCCTAAAGCGCATCATCGCCGCTGCCGCGCGACCGTGGACGGCCCCGCGACCGGACTGCACGATGCGATCGAGGCTGGCGCCCTGCGCCAGGTTCACGAGACGGGCCTGTGGTCCCGCCCCGGCGTCTTCGCCTGGGACCGGATCGACGCGGGCACCCTGATGCTGGCGGTGCTGCTGCCGCCGATGAAGGGCGCGGGCGCCGATCTCGGCTGCGGGCTGGGAGTCTTGTCTGAGGCCGTGCTCACGAGCTCCGCCGTGACGGCGCTGACCGGGATCGACCTGGACCGCCGCGCCGTCGAGGCCGCGCGACTGAACGTTGCCGACCCCCGCGCGACCTTCGACTGGGCCGACGCGCGGACCCTGACGGCCTCCGGCGACCTGGACTTCGTCGTCATGAACCCGCCCTTCCACGACGGCGGGCAGGAGGATCGCCGCCTGGGCCAGGCCTTCGTGCGCAAGGCGGCGGAGATGCTGAAGAAGGGCGGCGTCCTCTGGATGGTCGCCAACCGCCACCTACCCTACGAGGCCGAGCTCAACGAGGCCTTCCGTCGGGTTCGCGTGGTCGCCGAGGCGCAGGGATACAAGGCGTTCGAGGCGACGAAATGAAGCCCGTCAGACTGGACAGGCTGCTGGGCGGCATGGGTTACGGTTCGCGGCAGGAGATCGCGAAACTGGCCAGGGTCGGCGGGATCGCCCTCGACGGCCGCGACCTGACCGACGCGTCGGCCAAGATCGCCCCGACCTCGGACCTGCCGGATCGCATGACGATCGACGGTCGGCCCGTCGATCCGACGCCGGGGCTGGTGATCCTGCTGAACAAGCCCCTGGGCATGACCTGTTCGCACAAGGAGGACGGGGCGCTGGTGTACGACGTCCTGCCTTCGCGCTGGCGCCGACGGGACCCGGCGATCTCGACGGTGGGGCGGTTGGACAAGCAGACCTCGGGCCTGCTGCTGCTGACCGACGACGGCGACCTGCTGCACCGGATCATCAGCCCACGCCGCCACGTGGCCAAGGTCTATCACGCGACCCTGGCCCGGCCGCTCGAGGGGCACGAGGCGGCGCTGTTCGCCGCGGGCGCGCTGATGCTGGACGGCGAAGACAAGCCGCTGGCCCCGGCTTTTCTGGACGTCATCTCGCCCACCGAGGCCTGGCTGACGGTCCATGAAGGCCGCTACCACCAGGTCCGCCGCATGTTCGCCGCCGCCGGCAATCACGTGGAGGCCCTGCACCGCGAACGCATGGGCGCCCTGACGATCCCCGCCGACCTCGCCCCCGGCGACTGGCGCCTGCTGACCCCGGGCGAGGTCGATCTCGTGTTTCGGGAACCCGACACAGGGTGAGGGCTTATGGCTTCGCTTCGACGGAGCCTGAATGTCCGCCACCCACGAACGCGACCTCCGCACCGGCGCCTCCCTATGGGCGCAGGGCCAGGGCCTGAGCGTCCCGACGCGCCCGCTGACGCGGTCCATCAGCGTGGACGTGGCCGTGGTCGGGGCGGGCATCTCCGGCGCCTTCATGGCCCATGGGCTGGCGAACGACTTCAGCGTCGCCGTCCTGGATCGCCGCCCGCCGCTGAGGGGCTCCACCATCGCCTCGACCGCCTTGCTGCAGTGGGAGATCGACCTGCCGCTGATCGAGCTGTCGAAGAAGATCGGCCCTGCGAAAGCGCGACGCGCCTACGCCCGCTCCCGTCAGGCGGTGGACAACCTCATGGAAATCGTAGCCAGAGAGCGCATTCCCTGTGCCCTCAAGCCCAGCCGGACCCTTTATCTGGCCGGGGACGAGCACGGTTTCCGCGCACTGGAGGCCGAGGCGGAGGCCCGCGCGGTGATGGGGCTCGACAGCGCTTTCGTCCCCGCCGCGACCTTGCGCGCCCAGTACGGCATCGATCGCACCGGCGCGATCCTGTCCGACGGGTCCGCCCGCGCCGACCCCGCCCGCCTGGGCGCCGGCCTGCTGCGCCGCGCCCACGACGCCGGCGCGCGCATCTACTCGCCGGTGGAGGTGACGGAGGCCGTGTCGGACCCGGACGGCGTGACCTTGATCACGGGGGTGGGCCACGCGGTGAGGGCGAAACACGTCGTCTTCTGCTGCGGCTATGAATTTCCCAAGGGCGTGCCCACGCCCGGCGCCAAGGTGATCTCCACCTGGGCGCTGGCGACCGAGCCGCGCGCGATCTGCCCCGACTGGTTGCGCGACATGCTGGTCTGGGAGGCGTCGGACCCGTACCTTTATCTGCGCATGGCCCGCGACGGCCGGCTGATCGCTGGCGGCGAGGACGAGGACGGTCCCACGGCCCATGCCTCGATCCCGAAACTGAGGGCCAAGACGGCGCGCGTCGCCCGCAAGCTGAAGACGCTGATGCCCGACGTCGAGTTCGAGGTCGAACACGCCTGGGCCGGCGCCTTCGGCGAGAGCGAGACCGGCCTGCCCTCCATCGCCCCCGTGCCCGGCATGGACCACGCCTTCGCCGTCATGGGCTTCGGCGGCAACGGCATCACCTATTCGGTCATCGCGTCCGAGATCGTCGGCGCCGCGATCCGGGGGAAGACCAATCCGGACGCGGATCTGTATCGGTCTTGACCGCGGAAGCACGCCGCCGCACCTGCACCGAATGACCCTCGCCAAGATCTGCGGCCTGACGACGCCGGACACGCTGGACGCCGCGCTGGATCACGGCGCGGCCTTCGTCGGCGCGGTGACGTTCGGCAAGAGCCCGCGCCATCTGGAGCCGCTGGAGGCCGCGACGCTGTTCGACCGGGCGCGGGGGCGGGCGAAGATCGTGTCGGTGGTCGTGAACCCCGACGACCTGCTCCTGACCACGCTGGCGCTCAGCCTGCGGCCCGACTTCATCCAACTGCACGGGTCGGAGACGCCGGAGCGGGCGGCGGAGGTCCGACGCCTGACCCGGGCCGGGGTCATCAAGGCCCTGCCCGTCCGCGACGCGGCCGATCTGGCCGCCGCCGACGCCTGGGCCGGGGCCGCCGACCACCTGATGTTCGACGCCAGGCCGCCCGAGGGCGCGGCCCTGCCCGGCGGGGTCGGCCATGCCTTCGACTGGTCGATCCTGTCGGGCCACGCCTTCGACCGACCGTGGTTCCTGGCCGGCGGTCTGGACCCGGACAATGTGACGCGCGCGATCCGCATGACCGGCGCGCCCCTGGTCGACGTCTCCTCTGGCGTGGAAAGCGCGCCGGGTGTTAAGGAGCCGGCCCGCATCGCGGCCTTCTTGAAGGCCGTCGCCGAGGCCTGAAAGCCGGTTCCGTGAACGCTCCCATCCCCAACTCCGCCTACGCCTGGCCCGACGCCGAGGGCCGCTTCGGCCCCTTCGGCGGTCGCTTCGTCGCCGAGACCCTGATGCCCGCCGTACTGGAGCTTCAGGACGCCTATGAGGCGGCCAAGGCCGACCCGGCGTTCCAGGCCGAACTGGACGACTGGCTGGAACACTACGTCGGCCGCCCCAGTCCGCTGTATCTGGCGCAACGCCTGACCGACCATCACGGCGGGGCCAACATCTGGTTCAAGCGCGACGAACTGAACCACACCGGCGCGCACAAGGTGAACAACTGCATGGGCCAGATCCTTCTGGCCATGCGCATGGGCAAGACGCGGATCATCGCCGAGACCGGCGCCGGCCAGCACGGCGTCGCCACCGCCACCGTCTGCGCCCGCTTCGGCCTGCCCTGCACGGTCTACATGGGCGCTGTGGACGTGGAGCGGCAGGCGCCGAACGTCTTCCGCATGAAGCTGCTGGGCGCCGAGGTGGTGCCGGTCGTCAACGGCCGTTCGACGCTGAAGGAGGCGATGAACGAGGCCATGCGCGACTGGGTCACCAACGTGGCCGACACCTATTACATCATCGGCACGGCGGCGGGCCCGCATCCCTATCCGGAGCTGGTGCGCGACTTCCAGTCGGTGATCGGCAAGGAGGCCAAGGCCCAGATGAGGGCCCGGCGCGGCAAACTGCCCGACGCCTGCGTGGCCGCGATCGGCGGCGGATCGAATGCGATCGGCCTGTTCCATCCCTTCATCGAAGATCCGTCGGTGCGCCTGATCGGCGTCGAGGCCGCCGGGCTGGGATTGGACGGCCCCGACCATGCCGCGAGCCTGCAGGGCGGCCGCCCGGGCGTTCTGCACGGCAACCGCACCTATCTGCTCCAGGACGACGACGGCCAGATTCTGGAGGGCCATTCCATCTCCGCCGGGCTGGACTATCCCGGGATCGGGCCGGAGCACGCCTGGCTGCACGACTCCGGCCGCGCCGAGTACCGCTCCGCCACCGACCAGGAGGCGCTGGAGCACTTCCAACTGTGCTCGAAGCTGGAGGGCATCATCCCGGCGCTGGAGCCGTCGCACGCCCTGGCGCGGGTGGGCGAGATCGCGCGCGAGGTTGGCAAGGGCGGCGACGTCGTGCTGAACATGTGCGGGCGGGGCGACAAGGACATCTTCGCCGTGGCGAAGCATCTGGGTGTGGAGTTGTGATCATGCGGACCCTTTTCACCGCCGTCGTCGGGGCCGGACTGCTCGCCGCCGGCGCCGCGGCGGCCCAGCAGCCGGCGGAGGAGGTCGGCCTGCCGCTCGCCGAGGGCATGGAGTTCGACCAGACCTGCGGCCCCCGACCCCAGTATCAGGGTCGGGCACGTTGCGTGCGCGGCCCCCTGGCGGTCATCTCACCGGCGGCCGATGCCTACATCATCCACTTCCAGGGTCAGGGCTGGCAAGTCGTCGGAGGCGAGGAGAATGCGGTGATCTTCGCGCGCCGCCGCACCGACGGCCGGTGCGACGGTCTGGAGATGGCGGCCTTCTACGACCAGACGCGGCCGGTCGGGCCCGCGACCCAGGGCTGGCTCGGCTTCGCGCCCATCCCCGGCGACGTGTGCGCAGGATCCGCCGCCCAGTGACCGTCGCTCGCATCGATGCGCGCTTCGCCGCGCTGAAGGCCGAGGACCGGGCCGGGTTCGTAACCTACGTCATGGCCGGCGATCCGTCGCGTGAGGTGACGCTGGACATCCTGCGCGGCCTGCCCGCCGCGGGCGCCGACCTGATCGAGCTGGGCTTTCCCTTCTCCGACCCCATGGCCGAGGGTCCGACCATCCAGAAGGCCGCCGCACGCGGGTTGAAGGCCGGGCTGACGTTGAAGGGCACGCTGGAGCTGGTCCGCGACTTCCGCGCGGGCGACGCCCATACGCCCCTGATCCTGATGGGCTATCTCAATCCGCTGGAGACCTATGGCCATGCCGCCTTCGCGCGCGACGCCGCGACGTCGGGCGTGGATGGCCTGATCGTGGTGGATTGCCCGCCGGAGGAGGCCGGGCCCCTGACCGACGCGCTCGACGCCGAGGGGCTGGCCCTCATCCGTCTGGCCACGCCGACGTCGGACGACCATCGCCTGAAAACGGTCACGGCCCGCACCAGCGGCTTCGTTTACTACGTCTCCGTCGCCGGGGTGACGGGGGTCAAAGAGGCCGACGCCGACGCCGTGGCGCCCGCCGTGGCCCGCGTGCGCGCCGCCTCCGGTCTGCCGGTCGCGGTCGGCTTCGGCATCAAGACGCCTCAGCGCGCCGCCCAGATCGCCCGCGTCTCGGATGCGGTCGTTGCAGGCTCCGTCCTCGTCGACGAAGGCGCGGCCGCGGTGGCCGAGAACGCCGACCCCGTGCGGCGCGTTCTGGACAGGGTGCGCAGCCTGGCCGACGCAGTCAGGGGTGCGCGCGCCTCTCAGATGGCGTAAAGGCGCCGCCCATGGCCAACGAAAAGACCCCGAACGAGCGCCCGGTCACCGGCTGGCTCAGCCGCATCGCGCCGGGCGTGCGCAAGATCGTCAGCCGCCGCGACGCCACGCCGGACAATCTCTGGATCAAGGATCCGGACACCGGCGACATGCTGTACCGCACGGATCTGGAGGCCGCCCTGTGGGTCACGCCGGCGGGCCGGCACATGCGCCTGAACGCCGAGCAGCGGCTGAAGGTCACCTTCGACGACGGCCTGTGGGAAGACGTCGCCACGCCCGACGTGCCGGAGGATCCGCTGAAGTTCTCAGACGGCAAACCCTATCGCGAGCGTCTGGCCACAGCCCGCAAGGCCGCCGGCCGCAAGGACACGATGGCCATCGGTGTCGGCGAAATCGACGGCGTCGAGGCCGTGGTCATCGTTCAGGACTTCTCCTTCATGGGCGGCTCGCTGGGCATGGCGGCCGGCGAGGCCTTCATCAAGGCGGCGCAGGAGGCCGTGTCGCGCAGCCTGCCGCTGGTCTGCTTCACCGCCGCCGGCGGCGCCCGGATGCAGGAGGGGGCCCTGTCCCTGATGCAGATGGCGCGCACCACCCTGGCGATCCAGGAGCTGAAGGCGGCGGTCCTGCCCTTCGTCGTCGTCCTGACCGACCCGACCACGGGCGGCGTCACCGCCAGCTACGCCATGCTGGGAGACGTCCATCTGGCCGAGCCCGGCGCCCTGATCGGCTTCGCCGGTCCCCGCGTGATCGAGGCGACGATTCGCGAGAAGCTGCCCCCCGGCTTCCAGCGCGCCGAATACCTGCAGGAAAAGGGCATGGTCGACCGCGTGGTCCCCCGCCCCGACCTGCCGCGCACGCTCGGCCTGATCCTGTCCATGCTGATGGACGGGAAACGCGCGGCCTAGGCCCGTTTGCCGAAGGGCCAGTCGATCACCGCCCCTGCCCAAAGCGCCCACCAGACGACGACAGGCTGAAACGCCAGTCGAGGCACGTGATACCACAGGCTGAGCGACGGGCCGCCGCCCACCAAGGCCTGCCGGGCATGCTCGAAGTTCGCGGGCCAGACGCAGACGGCGTAAATCGCCAACCCGACGCCGGCCGCCCGTCGCAGGCGCGGGATCAGCAGGCCGACCGCGCCCACGATCTGCGCCACGCCGGTCAGCGCCACGACCAGATCAGGCTGCGGAACCCAAGCCGGCACGATGCCGACGAAGGTCCCGGGAAACGCCAGATGAAGCATGCCCGCCGCAATATAGACGGCCGCCAGCACCCATCGGGCCGCGACGCGTGCGCGTTCGGGCTTGAGGTTCGTCATGATCCGCTGAATAGCACCGCCATGCGCGCCGCGGCCCCCGTTTCCTGATGGACCCCGTCTCCGAGCGCCTGCGGCTGCGCCACCCGCAGAGGATCGACCTGTCGCTGGACCGCATGGCGGCGCTGTGCCGGGCGCTGGGCGATCCGCAGGAGCGGCTGCCGCCGGTGGTCCACGTGGCCGGCACCAACGGCAAGGGCTCCACCGTCGCCTTCGTCCGCGCCATGGCCGAGGCGGCGGGTCTGCGCGTCCACGCCTACACCTCGCCGCATCTGGTGCGGTTCAACGAGCGCATCCGGCTGGCGGGCGCGCTGATCGACGACGACCGGCTGAACGCCGTCCTCGACCGCATCGAGGCGACGGAGCTGGAGGCCACGGTGTTCGAAAGCACCACCGCCGCCGCCTTCCTCGCCATGGCCGGGACGCCGGCCGATCTGGCGATCGTCGAGGTGGGGCTGGGCGGCCGTCTGGACGCGACCAACGTCATCTCCCGGCCCCTGATCACCGCCGTCGCGCCCGTCGATCTGGATCATGCCGAGTTCTTGGGTACCGACCTCGCGGGCGTGGCGGACGAGAAGGCCGGCATCTTCAAGCCCGGCGCCCCCGCCATCCTCGGTCGCCAGTCGGAGATCGCCCACGCCGCCCTGATCGCCCGGGCCGAGGCCGTCGGCGCGCCCGTCACCGCCATGGGTGTGGACTTCGACGCCTGGGCCGAGCGCGGCGGAATGGTGGTGCAGACCGCCGAGCGCCTGCTGGACCTTCCCGCGCCGCGCCTTCCCGGCCCACACCAGACCGACAACGCTGGACTGGCGACGGCGATCGCGCTGGAGCTGGGCCTGCCGGAAGACGCGATCGGGCGCGGGATCGAGACCGCGACCTGGCCCGCCCGCATGCAGCGCCTGACGGTCGGCCCCTACGGCCGCGCGGCGACGGCGGCGGGCGCCGAGCTGTGGCTGGACGGCGGTCACAATCCGCACGCAGCGGCGGCGCTGGCGGCCTTTCTGGCCGAGCGTCAGGCGCGCGATCCGCGGCCCACGGCCCTGATCGTCGGCCTGCTGGCCAACAAGGATCACGCGGGATTCTTCGAGGCCCTGCACGGATCGAACGCCCAGGTCTTCACCGTCGCCTTCGACGGAGCCTGCGCGCCGCCCGAGGCGCTCGCCGCCGTCGCGACCGGCCACGGCCTCGGCGCGATGGCCGTCGGTCAGGTCGACGCCGCGCTGGATCGCGCCTTGTCGCTGGGCGCCGGCCGCGTGGTCATCTGCGGCTCGCTGTACTTGGCCGGCGAGGTGCTGGGGGCGGATGCGGAGACGTGGCCCAACTGACGACCCTCTCCCGACGGGAGAGGGCTTGAGCGCCCGAGAGCGCAGCGATCGGTCTTGCGCGAAAGGGTGAGGGTCGGCTGGCGAGAGGGTGCCCCTAGCCCTTTCGGCTTAGCGCATCGCTGCGCTCTGCGAGCCTCAAGCCCTCTCCCGCTGGGAGAGGGGACTCAGTTAGCCGTCACGCCCGCTTCGGCCAGCCATTCGACCAGCTTGCCCTTGGGCATGGGGCCGACCTTCATGGAGGTCATTTCGCCGTCGCGGAACAGCATCAGGGTCGGGATGCCCTTCACGCCCAGCTTGGACGGGGTCATGGGGCTGTCGTCGATGTTCACCTTGGCCACCGTGACGGCGCCGGCCATCTCGTCGGCGATCTGCTCCAGCGCCGGGCCGATCTGCTTGCAGGGGCCGCACCACTCCGCCCAGAAATCCACCAGCACGGGGGTGGAGGACTTCAGCACGTCGGTCTCGAAGCTGTCGTCGGTGACCTTGACGGTGGGCATGGGCGCATCCTGAAACGGGGAGAAACTCGGTCGGCCATGATGTGGGGCGAATCGGGCCGGGTTCAATCCCGCGCCAGCATCGCCTCCGGGATCGGCATCAGCCTTGGGCCGTCGGTCCACACCAGAGCGGCCTCGACCCGCCGTCCCGGCCACACCGTCTTCAGCGCTGCGACGTACAGCGCCATCTGCGTCAGATAGGCGGGGTCGGCGTCCTCGATGCGGTCCGGGGCGGGGCGGTTGGTCTTGAAGTCGACCACCAGCACCCGGTCGGGCGTGATCGCCAGCCGGTCGATGCGCCCCGACACCGTCAGCCCGCCGACCTTGCCCGCCACCGCCACCTCGGCGCGGGAGCCCGGGCCGAACACCTCGGCGAAGCGGTCGTCGTCCAGCACTCTCAGTGCCGCGGCCACCATCTCATCGATGCGCGCCTGATCCAGATCCGGCTCGCGCGCCAGCAGCCGCCGCGCCGTCGCCTCGCGCCGACCGGGCTCCACGTCCGGCAGCCGCTCCAGCAGGCGGTGGATCAGGTCGCCGCGCCGGAACCGGCCCAGCGGCGCCCCCGCGCCCGCCGCCGTAGCCAGCGGCGAGGGCGCCGGCACAAGGATCGACCCCTCCAGCCGCGACGGCGACGACGGCCGCGCCAACACGTCCGCCGGCGGCGTGCGCCGGGTCCAGTCGGGCACGCCGGTCGGCGCCGCTTCCGAGGCCGCCGCCGGTCCGACCGCCGTCAGCGGATCGGCCCCGAACCGCCGGATCGTCCGGCCGCCCGGCCCCTCCAGATCGCGCACGTCCTCCAGCCGCCCGAACGTCTCCTCGATCACGTCGCGCCAGCTGCCCTCCGGCGCGCCCTTCCGGTTGGCGGCGTGGCGGCCCATGACGATCACCCGGTCGCGCGCTCGCGTCAGCGCGACGTAGAGCAGCCGCAGCCCCTCGGCCTTGCCCCGTTCGTCACGCTCCGCCCGCGCGGCCGAGGCCACGTCGCAGTCCTCGCCCTTGGAGCTGGCGCACAGCACGCGCCCCTCGGTCCCGTCCGGCAGGGTCAGCGGCAGCAGCGCCACGCCCTTGCCGCCGCCCGGCGCCCCCGTGGTGTCGGGCAGGATGACCACCGGCGCCTCCAGCCCCTTGGCGCCGTGCACGGTCATGACGCGGACCTGCCCGCGCGGCCCCTCCAGCTCGCGCTTGACCTGGACCTCGGCGGTCTCCATGCGGCCCAGCGCGGTCTCCAGATCGACCGCCCCGCGCGCCTCGACCGCCAGCGCCAGGTTCAGCGTCTCATCGATCGCCTCCGCCGCCTCGGCCCCCAGCCGGTTCAGCATCCGCACCCGCCCGGTCAGACCCCGCGCATCCACCCGGTTCAGCAGGCCCGCGAAGAAGCCGAAAGCGTCGCGGTCGGCCAGATCGCGCGCCGCCTCCAGCAGCGCCCGCGCGTGCACCCACTCCGGCCGTTCGCCCCCGCGGCGGCGCAACTCGCCCCACAGGCCGCCGCGCCCTTCGCGCCCGGCCAGATCGAACAGGCTGTCCTCGTTCACCTCGCAGAACGGCCCGCGCAGGATCTCCGCAACCGTCAGATCGTCGTGCGGGAACAGGGCAAATCGCGCCAACGCGCGCAGATCGTGAAACGCCACGTGCTCCGAGAGCATCAGCCGATCCGCCCCCGCTGTCGGCACGCCCTCGGCCTTCAGCGCGCGCAGGATCTCCTCGAACAGCCCGTCGCGCTTGCGCACCAGCACCAGATAGTCGCCATATCCGGCGGGCTTCAGCGCACCGCCCTTGTCGTGCACGGCGACGCCGCCCTCGACCTGGCGCTTGATCTCCTTCGCCAGATCGCGCGCCAGCGCCTTGCGCGACCCTTCCTCCGGCTCGGCGTCCACGGGCTCCCAGGCGTCGCGCTCGACCTTTTCCGGATCGACGTGCATCTGCCACAGGTCGATGGAGCCGGGCTGGTCGCCGCGGAAGGCGACGTGCTTCGCCCACTCGCCGGTCTCGCCCACGGCGGCGACGGCGCGGTCGGGCCGGTCGAACAGGGCGTCGACGAAATCCAGCACGGTCTTCGTCGAACGGAACGAGGTCGCCAGATCGACTCCGGCATAGTCCAGCCCGGCGCCCTCGGCCCGCTGGAAATACCGGCCGCGCTCCTCGCGCAGCCGCTCCGGCCGCGCGCCCTGGAAGGAATAGATCGACTGCTTCTCGTCCCCGACCGCAAAGACCGTGCGCGGACGGTCGGAGGCGCGCTCTGCGCCCGCCCCGTCGAAGAACGCCTCGGTCAGCGCCTTCAGGATCTCCCACTGCTCCGGCGCCGTGTCCTGGGCCTCGTCCAGCAGAACGTGGTCGACCCCGCCGTCGAGCTTGAACAGCACCCAAGCCGCGTCGGCCTTCACGGTCAGCAACTGCACCGCCGCCGCGATCAGGTCGGCGAAGTCGAGCGCCTGCGTCCTGGCCTTGGCCGCCTCGTAGAAGGCGGCGTGCACGCGCGCGAGCGCCAGCACGTGCGCCGTCTCCTCCGCCGTGCGGATTTTCCGGGAGACGTCCAGCGCGTGCAGATAGGCCGTCTGCAGCTGCATCAGCTCCTCGGCGGCGGCGGGCGGCGCCTGTTTCGTCGCCATCTTGGCGCGCGGGCCGTCCTTGGTCAGGAACACAGACCGGATCGCCTCGAAGCTCCACTCTGCCGTCCGCATCCGCGCGGCGCAGTCGGCGTCGGTCTTGGACCCGGTCGCCATCGCCTCGGCCAGTTCCAGCCAGCGCCCCCGGTCCAGCCGCCGCATGAAGCCGGACTGGTGCTCTTCCAGCGTCTCCGTGCCGTCCAGCCCGAAGGCCCTGTGCGGCCCCTGGCTGGTCCCGTCGGCGATCCGGTCCAGCCAGGCGGTCAGCACCTCCCGGTCCGCCTCGATCCGCCCCAGCAGGTCCTGGAAGCTCTGCCAGTCCAGCGTCACGGCGAAGTGGGCGTAGGCCCGGCCCACCTTCCCGTCCGGATCCGTCAGGGCGTGACGGGCCAAGTCGTCCCGCGCCTGCGTCGACAGCTCCGTCGCGCCGGCGTCGTCCAGCACCTCGAACCCCGGATTGACCCCCGCCTCCAGCGGGAAGCGCCGCAACAACTGTTCGCAGAAGGCGTGCAGCGTCTGGATCTTCAGCCCGCCCGGCGTCTCCAGCGCGCGCGCGAACAGGCGGCGCGCGCGCGACAGGCCGTCGGGCGTCAGCCGGTCGGCGTCCGACCCGTCCAGCGCCGCCAGCTGGCCGCGCAGCCTGGCGTCGTCGAGGATCGCCCACTCGCCCAGCCGGGCGTACAGCCGCCCCTGCATCTCCGCCGCCGCCGCCTTGGTGTAGGTGACGCAAAGGATTTCCGCCGGCCGCGTGCCGGTCAGCAGCAGGCGCGCCACGCGGTCGACAAGCGTCGAGGTTTTGCCCGACCCGGCGTTGGCCACGACGAAGACCGTCGCGCGCGGATCGGCCGCCGCGCGCTGGGCCGGGTCGGCGACGAACAGGGCGGGGGCGGATGCGCCGCTCATGCTTCGTCCCCCTCGCCGCCGCCCGCCACGTGCCATTCCCACACCCGCGCCAGATGGTCGTAGTTGCCGCCGAAATTGCCCATGAACTGCGGCGCCGCCCAGCTGACGTAGGGCGTCGCAGGGTCGTCGAAGCGCTCGACGCCGGCCTTCAATCTGGCCAGCGCCGCCATCGAAAGGGCCAGCGCCTCCGCGCCGGAAGCCCGAATGGCCACTTCATCAGCCCGGTCGCGCCCGGTGACGCGGACGTATGTCAGCTCTTCTGGCTCGATTGGACCTCTGTCTTTCAGTCCCGCTTCCGCGAGTATCGCGCCGGTCAGCGACAACTGGGGTGCAAAGTTGGCCTCGATCTGCTTCTTCGAGGGGATCTGCCCGGTCTTGAAGTCCATCACCGCCGCGCCGTGCGCAGAGATTTCGATCCGGTCCGCCTTGGCCGTGACGGTGAAAGGGCCGAACGGGGCGGCGAAGGTGTGCTGCACGCTCTCCTCCACCCGCACCTCGATCCCGCGCGCCCGTCGCTCGGCTTCCAGACGCGACAGGGTGCGGGCGCAGTTGCGCGCCAGCGGGCCCTCGCGCGCCATCGCCGCCGCGTCGAAGCCCGCGTGGCCCAGTTCCTCGATCAGCAGGTCGTGCAGCACGCCCTCGCAGTCGTCGGGCAGGGCTTCGGGCCACGACACCACCAGCCGCTCCAGCGCCTTGTGCACCGCCGTGCCGCGCGCCAGCGCCTCGGCCGACCGCCCCGGCCGTTCCAGCTCCTTCAGGCCCAGCACATAGCGGGCATAGACCGCATAGGGATCGCGCACCCAGCGCTCGACCGCGGTGACGGGCAGCTTGCGCGGACGCCGCGCCACCGGCGGCGTCGGGCGCGGCCGCTTGGCCGGCTTGTCGTCCCCCGTCGGCGCGTCCAGCGCCCGGGCCAGCGTCAGGGGCGTGGTCGCCTCGGCCACCTGCACGCCCGCGCCCCTGGCCAGCATCCGCAGCCGCCACAGCCATCTGCTCGGCACCGCCGGCTGGCCGCCGCGCCGCCGCCGTTCGACCAGCACCACCTCGGGCGAGGACGCCGCCTGGATGAAGTCCTGCGCCGTCTGACCCAGTCTTTTCTCGGGCGGCGGCAGGCCGACCGCCGCGCGCATCGGGCGCGACAGCAGGGGATCGACCGAGGCCGCGCCCGGCCAGACGCCTTCTTCCAGCCCCGCCAGAATGACCCGGTCGGCGCGGACCAGCCGCGCCTCGATGGCCCCCAGAATCCGTAAGGACGGGTGCGTCGCGTCGCCCGCGCGCACCGTCTCGGCGTCCATCAGCTTGGTCAGCAGCCGCGCGAAGGCCGTCGCGTCCAGCTCGCCCAGCGGCGCGCCGTGCGCGATCAGACCGGCCAGCAGCACCGCCGCCGCCTCGCCGTCGTTCCCGGCCCAGGCGTCCAGCCCGGCGACCGACTCGACGAAGCCCGTCAGGGTCCGCGCCGCTTGGTCCAGCGTCGGCTCCGGCACGGCGCGCGCCGGGGCGATCAGCGCCTCCAGCCGGTCCAGCAGCGCCTCGGCCGCCCGCGCCTGGGTCGCGGTGCTATCGGACGGCACCTTGCCGTCGTCACGAACCGAGCGGGCCTTCAGCAGCTTCGTCCGCGCCCGGGTGAAGTCCCGCAAACGCGGACCACGCAGAGCCAGCCGCTCCAGCCCGCGCCGCGCGTCCGTGTACTCGTGCCCTTCCAGCGTGATGTTCACCGCCGGATGCTTCAGCAGGCCCAGCAACGCCTGCGGGTCCAGCGGATCGGCCAGCACCCGCGCCGAGAGACTCAGCAGTCGCCCGGCCGAGGTCCGCGACAGGGGCGCGCCCGATGAGCTGTCGGCCACCACGCCCCACCGCTCCAGCCGCGCCGACACGCGGCGCGACAGGTCCAGGTCGGGCGTGACCAAGGCGCAGGTGCGGCCCGGCGTCTCCAGCGCCTCGCGCATCATCACGGCGATGGCTGCTGCGGCGTCCTCCTCATTCTCGGCGGTCAGGACCGACAGGCCCTCCAGCCCCTCGGCCACCGGATCGGCGCCCGTCACGTCCGCCACCTCGTCGCGCAGGGCGTCGATGGCGGACTTCCAGTCGCCGGTCGTCTCGGCGGGCCGCAGGGCCTCGGCCAGCACCCGCCCCCTCGCCCGACCCTTGCGCGCCGCGACGGCGTCCTCGGCCGGGCGGAACCACGGACGCACGGCGCCGCGCTCGACCTCCACTGCCGTCAACAGTTTCGCGAGAGCGTGCTGAGGATGCTGGGCGTCGCCCGGCCGTTCAGGCGTGCCGACCACCTCGCCCCAGACGTCGTCGGCCATGTCGCGGTCCAGCCCCGGCACGACCACGGCCCCGCGCGGCGCCTGCGCCACCGCCTTCAAAACCGCCGCCGCAGCCGGGGCGGTGCCGGTCGATCCGGCCGCCAGAACGGGCCGGTCGGGCGGGCTTTCCGTCCACCGCTCCGCCAGCAGGCGCAGCAGTCTCGACTGCCGCCACGCCGGGTCGACCATCCCCAGTTCGGCCAGCCGCGCGGGCCATCGTTCGGTCGCCAGACGCAGGAAACGCGCGCTCTCCTGCCAGTGCCGCGCCAGATCGCCCGAGACCATCTCGTCCAGCTTCGACAGGTCCTCGACCTCCTCGATCTGGCAGCTGTCCAGAAAACGGCTCAGGGCGTCGGCAAGCCCCAGCGCACCGACCGGCGTCAGGTCGGGCCGCAGGTCGGACTCCACGATCAGCCGCGCCAGCTCGAACCGCCGCGCCCGCGCCTCGATGGCCGGCGGCAGGTCCAGCCCCACGTCGCCCGGCGAAAACGGCGGCTCGTCCTCCTCCAGATCCCCTAGCGGCCGCACCTCGGGCAGCAGCACGGCCCGGTCGCCCGCCCGTCCGGCCAGGGCCTGCGAGAACGCCCGCGCAGCCCGCCGGTTGGGCAGCAGCACCACCGCGTCCGACAGGGCCTCCGGATCGCGCTCGCCCAGCCACGCCAGCACCCCGTCCGCCAGGTCCTCGAGGAACGGCCGGTGCGCGTCGATGGAGAACCAGCGGGGAGAGGGCCCGACGAAGGGGTCGAATGAACTCATGCGCCCAGCCGCGCCTCGGCCTGATCCCGCGCCTGCGGGTCGCCGACGTGCATCCAGTCGCCGTTCAGAACGCATCCGAACAGACGCCCCTCGGCCGCCGACCTGCGCCACAGCGGACTCAGCGAGAACGGCCCCTCCGGCCCGCCGTCGGCATAGTCCGGCCGGGTGATGTGCACGCCCATGTAGGCGTAGGGCGCGCTCGCCGCGTCGCCGCGGAACGCCAGCCGCCCGTCGTCGGCCAGGAAGAAGTCCCCGTCGCCCTCGAACCCGATCGAGCCCTCGCGCCGCGCCAGCAGCAGGGCCGCGTCCATCCGCTCCGGGTCCCACAGGCGGATCAGGTCGCCCAGCGCGTCGCCGCGGTCGATCCAGACGCTGTCGATGTTGGCCACGAACACCGGCTCGTCGCCCAGCAGCGCCCGCGCCTTCTTCAGCCCCCCGCCGGTCTCCAGCAGTTCGGCGCGCTCGTCGGAAATCACGATCTCCGGCCCGCGCCCGCGCGCCCTCAGATGCGCCTCCAGCCGGTCGGCGAACCAGTGGACGTTGACCACCGCGCGCTCCGCCCCCGCCTCGGCCAGCCGGTCCAGCACGTGGTCGATCAGCGCCCGCCCCCCGACCTCGACCAGCGCCTTGGGCCGGTCGTCCGTCAGCGGCCGCATCCGCGTGCCCAGCCCCGCGGCCAGCACCATGGCGGTCTTGAGCGCGGTCACAGGCGAGCCTCCACGGGCACGTGCCGGGCGAACCAGGCGGCGACCCTCTCGAGCCCCGGCCTCTGCAGATTGCGGTCCAGATGCGCCCACATGCGCGGCATGAACTGCGCATAGCGCGGCTTGCCGTCGCGCGTGATCAGGCGGGCGAAGACGCCCAGGATGCGCGCCTCGTTCAGCGCCGCCAGCGCCGCGTAGTCGGCGCGGTATTGCTCCCGGTCCACCAGCGCCACGTCGCAATAGTGGTCGAAACAGACCGCCTCCAGCTCCGGCGGCACGTCGCGCCGCGCGTCCTGCAGCAGCGAGTGCAGGTCCCAGACCGGATGCGCCAGCACCGCGTCCTGGAAGTCGATCAGCCCCACCCGCCGGTGATGCGTCCGGTCGGGCAGCCAGATCAGGTTCTCGGCGTGATAGTCGCGGTGGGCGATCGTCCACGCCTTCGCCTCGCCCATGGCCGCGATCGGCGCCCAGGCCTCGGCCCATTCGTCCAGCGCCCCCTGTCCGAAGTCGACCTGCGGCCGGAATTTCGGCCACCACTCCACGAACAGGTCCGCCCCGCCCTGCAACGCCGTGACGTCATAGGTCAGCAGCGGCCAGTCCCCGCCCGGCCCCTGCATCACCGGCGGCTGCAGCGCCGCCATGTGGATGCGGGCGACGGCGTCCACCGCGGCCAGATACAGCGGCGTCTGCGGTTCTCCGTCCGCGATCACGCGCGCGAACAGGTCGTCGCCGAAGTCCTCGATCACCGCCAGCCCGTTCGGCGCATCGACCGCGATCACCTCCGGCGTCGACAGGCCGGCGTGGCGCAGGTGCTCGGCCACCGCCGTGAAGGCCTCGATCCGGCCGGCCGACAGCCGCGCCGTGGCGTTCCAGCCCGCCGCCTTGCGCTGCTCCGGCGTCCACGACGGGTCGCACGGCGGGCTCTCGGCCGAGGGCGCCTGATCCATCAGCATCAGCGTCTGGCCCGACGTGGTCGTCAGCCGCTCGTATCGGCGCGTGGAGGCGTCGCCGGGCAGCGGCGCGCGCGCCGCCTCCGACAGGCCGGCGGATTTCAGGAAGTCGAGCCTCAGGGCTTCACGATCGGACATGAATCTCCTTCAGGGCCTCTTCCCACCGTCCTGCGCCAGAAACGGTCGCAAGGCGGCCGGCGCCGTCCTCTTCCAGCCGGATCGTCAGGCGGTCGGGGCCCAGCCAGGCCTCCGGCTCTTCCCCCAGACGTTCCGGCCATTCGATCACGACCGCGCCTGCGTCCAGCGCCTCGTCCAGCCCGATCTCGGCCGCCTCCGACGGCCGCTCCAGCCGATAGAGGTCGAAGTGCGCGACGGGCGGCGCGGTCTCGTAGAACTGCACGATCGTGAAGGTCGGGCTGGGAACGTCGACCTCCTCGCTCGCCAGCGCCCGGATTAGCCCGCGCGCCAGCGTCGACTTGCCCATGCCCAGCGGCCCGTCCAGCAGCACGGCGTCGCCAAGCCGCAGCAGGGGCGCGATCGCCCGCCCCAGCGCCGTCGTCGCCGCCTCGTCAGCCAGGGCGACCCTCATGCGAATTCCGCATCCGGCTGGGTCGGCAGCACCCGCTCGGTGAAGGCCTTGAGGGCATAGGTCGCCTTGCCCGCGTCGATGTCCAGCCTCTCGGGCGGGATCGGTTTGCCGACCATCAGCCGGAACGGCTTGCGTCGCTTGTTCAGCAGCTCGTGGAACAGGGTCACGTCCCTCAGCTCGCGCGAGAACCGGTCGAAGATGTGGAACAGCCGGCTGTAGGGCCCGGACACGTGGATCGGCACGATCGGCGCCTGGTACTTCCGCGCCAGCGACGCCGCCGTCGGCGCCCATTCCGGATCGGTCAGGGCCCCGTCCTCCATCCGCGCCAGCCGCCCCGCGGGGAACAGCACGACGCACCGCTCGTCCTCGAACGCCGCCCGCGCCGCCTCCAGCGTGGCGCGGGTCTTCTCGCGCGTGCGCTTGTCGGCGACCCATTCGACCGGGATCACGGCTTCTGAAAGACGGGGAGAGACCCTCAGGGCGTCGGCGTTGGCGAAGAAGATGGCGTCGGGCCTGCGGGTCTTCACCGCGTCGAACACGGCGATCCCGTCGGCGATGCCCGTGGGATGATTGGCCACGACGACGCAACGCCCGGCGGCGGGCAGGCGGTCGAGATTCAGCGCCGCCACCCTGAGGTCCAGCAGGTCCGAGATCTGCTCCAGCGCTTCGTGACCGGGGCTGTCTGCGACCATGTCGGCCATGCGCCGGGCTTGGGCGTAGCCCAGCAGGCGGTACAGGCCCGGCCGCACCAGGGGCCAGGTCCACGACCCCGTCAGACGCGGGGCGCGCTCGGCGATCAGGACGTCGACGATGTGGGGCGAAGCGGCGCTCATCCATGCGGTTGTCGCCGCTCCCGCGCGGCCGGGCAAGCGACGATCAGGGCGGGGCTGACCGGGCGGCGCGCCCCGTGCTACGGCTCGGGAAAGCCTTCGGAGGATGCCCATGCGCAGCGCGCTTCTGTTCTCGACCGCCCTGGCGGCGCTGGCCCTGGGCGTCGCCGCCCCGGCCGCGTCGCAGGAGATCGACCGCTTCACCTATGACGACCTGATCCTGGTCAACCGCCTGTCGGACCCGCAGGTCTCGCCCGACGGCGCCGGTGTCGTCTATTCGGTGCGCGCCACCGACCTGCCGAACAACCGCGGCGTCTCCAGCCTCTATCTCCAGCCGCTGGCCGGCGACGGCGAGGCGCGGCGTCTGGCCATCTCCGACGGCGGGGCCAACACCGCGCGCTGGGCGCCGGACGGCAAGCTGTACTTCCTGTCGGGCCGTTCGGGCTCCAGCCAGGTCTGGGTCTCGGCCGATCAGGGCGCCAGCGCGTCGCAGGTCACGGACCTACCGGTGGACGTCCAGACCTATCGCCTCAGCCCCGCGGGCGACCGCATCGCCGTTGCCCTGGCCGTCCACCCCGACTGCGCCGACCTGGCCTGCTCGGTCGCGAGGACCGAGGCGGAGGCGGCTTCGAAGTCCACCGGCGTGGTCCACGACCGCGTCTTCGTGCGCCACTGGGACGCCTGGAACGACGGTACGCAAAACCACCTGTTCGTCGCGCCGATCGGCGCCGACGGCCGAGCCGGAGAGGCGGCCTGGGTGACCAAGGGCTTCGACGGCGACACCCCCTCCAAGCCGTTCGGCGACGAGAACGACTTCACCTTCACGCCCGACGGTCAAGGAATCGTCTTCTCCGCCCGCGTGGCCGGCAAGACCGAGCCATGGAGCACCAATTTCGACCTGTTCCGCGCCGATCTGTCCGGCTCGGGTAACTTCACCAACCTGACCGACGCCAACGACGCCTGGGACGCCGGCCCGGTCTTCTCGCCGGACGGCAGGACCTTGGCCTATCGCGCCATGGCCCGCCCGGGGTTCGAGGCGGACCGGCTGGTGGTGCAATTGATGGACGTGGCGACGGGCGAAACCCGCGCCCTGACCGCCGACTGGGACCGCTCGGCGGACGGTCTGCAGTGGTCGCCGGACGGCCGGACGATCTACGTCACCGCCGGCGACGTGGGTCAGACGCGGCTGTTCGCCGTGGACGTCCGCTCGGGCGACGTCGTCCCCATGACGGGCCCCGGTCACGTCGGCGCCTTCGACCTGACGCCGACCGGCTTCGTCTTCTCGCGCGACGCGCTCGATTCCCCGGCGGAGCTCTGGTTCAAGACCTATCGCGGGCGCGAGATGCCGCGCCGGATCACCCGCGTGAACCCCCAGCTGGCCGACGAGACCTTCGGCGAGGCCGAGCAGTTCAGCTTCCCCGGCTGGAACGGCGAGACCGTCCACGGCTACGTCATCAAGCCGGCCGGGCTGGCAGAAGGCGAAAAGGCGCCGGTGGCGTTCCTGATCCACGGCGGGCCGCAGGGGTCGTTCGGCAACGCCTGGTCCTATCGCTGGAACGCCCAGACCTACGTCGGGGCGGGCTATGCGGTCGTCATGATCGATTTCCACGGGTCGACCGGCTACGGCCAGGCCTTCACCGACTCGATCTCCCAGCACTGGGGCGACCGCCCGCTGGAGGATCTGCAGAAGGGCTGGGCCCACGCCCTGTCGACCTACGACTTCCTGGACGGCGACCGCGCCTGCGCGCTCGGCGCCTCCTACGGCGGCTACATGGTCAACTGGATCGCCGGCAACTGGAAGGAGCCGTGGAAATGCCTCGTGAATCACGACGGCATCTTCGACACCTTCGGCATGGGCTACGCCACCGAGGAGCTGTGGTTCACCGAGTGGGAAAACGGCGGCACGCCCTACGACGTCCCCGAGAACTATCAGAAGTTCAACCCGGCCAATCACGTCCGGAACTGGTCGACGCCGATGCTGGTCATCCAGGGCGACCTGGACTTCCGCGTGCCCACCACCCAGTCGCTGGCCACCTTCAACGCCCTGCAACGGCGCGGGATCGAGAGCCGTCTGCTGGTCTTCCCGGACGAGAATCACTGGGTGCTGAAGTCGGCCAACAGCCTGCAGTGGCACCAGACGGTGTTCGGCTGGCTGGACCAGCACCTGAAGGCCGAGTGACCGGGCACGAAAAAGGGGCTGAGTCGGCGACTCAGCCCCTCATGCGGTTCGCGATCGGATCAGCGCGCGCGGACACGGGCCTCGTTGACGCGCACCAGTTCGGCGTACTCGCGCTCGCTCATGCAGCGCGGGGCCTGCCAGCCGGCGTCGGCCTCCAGCACCTGGCGCGCCGTCATGAAGACGGGCCGCTCGCCATAGGTCCGCTCATAGCTGCGCGCCGTCGCCGCGTCCTGACCGCAGACCATGACGGCCTTGGTCACGGGGTCGGACGGGGTCGCGAGCGCGGGCGCCGCGCCGGCCGCGACGGCCGCCGCCAGGACAAGGGACGAAGTGAATTTCCGAAACATAGATGCGCCTCCAAAGCGATTAAAAAGTCAGAACCCGGAGCGAATGATGCGCCGATTTCGCTCGATGTAAAGCTTTTACGACAACTAATCCGCAATCGACTCATATGACGCGGAAATTTCACGCATCGGAAGGCGCCGCCGGGCCGTTGGTGGTCCCGTATCTGCCCACCATGACCCGTCGCGCCGTGATCGCCTCCGCCCTCGCCTCCCTGGCCGCCGCCTGCTCGCCGCTGGCGGCGCTGAACGCGCTCGGCCCGCGCGACCGCAACGCCCGGCGGGTCGCGCGCGACCTGCCCTACGGCGACGATCCGCGGCAGAGATTCGACCTCTACGCTCCGACGAACGGGAACGACGCCCTGGCGACCCTGGTCTTCTTATACGGCGGCGGCTGGGACTCCGGATCACGAGCCGAGTACGGCTGGGCCGCCCAAGCGCTGGCGGCCCAGGGCTTCCTGGTCGCCCTGCCCGACTATCGCGTCGTGCCCCAGGTCCGGTTCCCCGCCTTCATCGAGGACGCGGCGGCGGCGACGGTTCGCGTGGCCCAGGTCGCGCGCGATCACGGCGGCGATCCCGACCGGCTGGGCGTGCTCGGCCACTCCGCCGGGGCCCATCTGGCGATGATGATCACGTTGGACCGGCGCTACATGGCCGCCGTCGATCGGCCGGATCTGATCCGTGCGGCGGCGGGGCTGGCCGGCCCTTATGAGTTCCTGCCCTTCAACGTCCCGGCCTCGATCAACGCCTTCGGCCGCGCGCCGGACCCGACGCTGACCCAGCCCGTCACCTTCGCCCGCGCCGACGCCCCGCCGATCTGGCTGGGCCATGGCACGGCCGACGTGGTGGTCCACGCCGAGGACACCGAGATCCTGCGCGACCGGCTGCGGGCACTGGGCGCGCCGGTCGAGGCGAAGCTCTACGCCGACCTCGACCACGCCGACCTGATCGCGACCTTCTCCCCCCTGTTCCGCAAGAAGGCGCCGGTGCTGGACGACGTCGCGGGGTTTTTCAGAAGGACGCTGGCTTAAGTCCCTCTCCCGATGGGAGAGGGCTTGAGCGCCCGAGAGCGCAGCGATCGGTCTTGCGCGAAAGGGTGAGGGTCCGCTGGTTGAGGGTAGCCCCTCACCCTTTCGGCTGGCGGCTCGCAGGCTCACCGAGCCTCAAGCCCTCTCCCGCCGGGAGAGGGACCGGTGACCATCTCGCCTTCGTCACGTTCCTCCGTTAAGGGAGGCCATGACAGAACAGATGAACGCACAGGCGGCGCTGGACCGCCTCGAAACCCTCTACACGCAATCGGTCTCCAACCTCCGCGCGGCGGTGAAGACCTTCCTCGACACCGGCGAACGCGCCGACCCTCAGGCCCGCGCGAACGGCCTGTTCGCCTACCCCCGCCTGAAGGTGACCTGGTTCGGCGAGCGGCCCGCCAATCTGGAGGCCCGCGCCTATGGCCGCATGTCGCGCCCGGGCGTCTATTCCACCACCGTCACGCGGCCGGACCTCTTCCGGCCCTATCTGACCGAGCAACTGAACCTGCTGGCCCGCGACTACGGCGCCACCTTCGAGGTCGAACCGTCGGATCAGGAGATCCCCTTCCCCTATGTGCTGGACGGCTCCGACGTGGTGCTGGACCGCACCCAGACGGCCGCCATCGCCCGCTGGTTCCCGACCACCGACCTGGCCCACATCGGCGACGAGATCTCCGACGGCCTGTTCGATCCCGGCGAGGACTTTCCGCTGGCCCAGTTCGACGGCCTGCGCACCGACTTTTCCCTGGCGCGGTTGAAGCACTACACCGGCACGCCGGTGGAGGCGGTGCAGAGCTGGATCCTGTTCACCAACTACAACCGCTACGTCGACGAGTTCGTGCGTTGGGCCGTGGCCCAGCTACGCGACCCGGACAGCCCGTATGAGAGCTTGGTCTGCTCCGGCGGCGTCGTCGTGGACCGCAACACCGCCGATCCCGAGGCCGCGGTCATGGACGCGGCCTGGAAGAAGCACCAGATGCCGGCCTATCACCTGACCGCGCCGGGGCATGAGGGCGTCACCCTGGTGAACATCGGCGTGGGGCCGTCCAACGCCAAGACGATCTGCGACCACCTGGCGGTCACGCGCCCCCACGTCTGGATGATGATCGGCCACTGCGGCGGGCTGCGTCCCAGCCAGACGATCGGCGACTATGTGCTGGCCCACGCCTATCTGCGCGACGACCATGTGCTGGACGCCGTGCTGCCGCCGGACATTCCGATCCCGAACATCGCCGAGATCCAGCGCGCCCTCTACGACGCCGCCAAGGCCGTTTCCGGCATGCCGGGCGAGGACGTGAAGCGCCGCCTGCGGACCGGCACCGTGGTCACCACCGACGACCGGAACTGGGAGCTGCGCTACACGAAGTCGGCGCTGCGCTTCAACCAGAGCCGCGCCGTCGCCATCGACATGGAGAGCGCCACCATCGCGGCGCAGGGCTATCGCTTCCGCGTGCCCTACGGGACGCTGCTGTGCGTCTCGGACAAGCCGCTGCACGGCGAGATCAAGCTGCCGGGTCAGGCCAACCGCTTCTACGAAGGCTCCATCTCCGAGCACCTGCAGATCGGCATCCACGCCGTCGACCTGCTGCGTCAGGAGGGCCAGCGGGTCCATAGCCGCAAGCTCCGCGCCTTCGACGAGCCGCCGTTCAGGTGATCTTGCGGAACAGATACAGCCCGAACCCCACATAGGGCCGGCCGAAGTCGAACATGGCCTTCACCCGGTCGGCCGAGGCCCGCACGATCTTGTGCTCGGGCGCCTCGGGATTGGCGTCCAGCCAGGCGCGGGCCGCGCCGTCCATGGTCGCCAGATAGCGGTTCCACGTCGCTTCTGACGAGACCTCGGCGGACACCACCTCATAGCCCGCGGCCCGCGCCGCCGCCTGCCAGCCGTCATGGGTGTCGTGCAGATTGGTCATCTCCATCAGCTGGCGCAGGGGCTCGGGCGGCTCGGCGGCCCAGAACAGGTCGCCCCAGATCAGGAAGCCGCCGTCGCGCAGGTGCGGCCTCAAGCCTTCCAACATGGCGCGCGGCGCCCGCACCCCCTCCCCGACCGGATCCGTGACCCCGATCGCGGTGATCAGGTCCAGTCCGTCCATATCCGCCAGCAGCACCTCGGACCTCAGCCGGTGCAGAATGACCCGGTCGGCCACGCCCGCCGCCGCGATCCGCGCCTGGGCCAGGGTCGTCATGCCCCAGTCCAGCTCGACCGCCTCGACCCGCAAACCGAAATCCCGAGCCAGGATCACGCTGACGGTCCCGTTGCCTGCGCCGATCTCAAGCGCGCGGGCGCCGGGCGTCAGCCCCGTCCGCGCCACGCAAGCGGCCAGCGTCTCGGGCTCCAGCGCGTTGCAGACCTCCAGCGCCTCATAGGCGATCTGGTGGAAGTTGCGCCTCACCCGCGCGGCCCGAACGGCACGATCTTGTTGCCCCGGTCGTGGCCGATGTCGGCCGTGCCGAGGTAGGGGATGCCCGACCGTTCGCACCAATAGCGGGCGATCTCGTCGGCCGTCAGGCCGAAGTCCGGGTCGTTCTCGACCACGTTCGAGACCCGCCCCATGCGGATGCCGGCCACCTTGCGGATGCTGTCCTGACCCGTGACGTGGAACATCATCCGGTCGATCCGGTACATAGGCTCCGACACGTCCTCCAGCATCAGCACGTGGCCGGTCAGATCCGGCTCCAGCGCCGTGCCGACCAGGGCGTCGAGGATCGACAGGTTGAAGGCCACCGCCGGCCGCGCATCCTCGTGCAGGCTGGGCTCCCAGCCCTCGGCGTCGCCCGACTTCAGCCAGTTCAGCGCCCGGATCGCGGTCGGGTCGTTGCGCACCGCATCCGACGCCATCGGCCCGTGCGCGACCTCGCCGATTCCGTGCTTGTACAGCAGCGCCAGCAGACTGCCGGCGTCGGAGTATCCCAGGTACCGCTTCTTCCGCGCCGCCGGACCCAGACGAGGCAGCACGGCTTCCGCGATGCGGCAGGCGCCGTAGCCGCCGCGCGCGAACCAGACGGCGTCCATGCGCGGATCGTTGGCGAACTCCACGAAGGCCTCGGCCCGCGACCGGTCGTCGCCGCCGAAGTGGCCATGCTTGCCGAATGTGGCCGGATGGAACACGACCTGCACCGAGCGGTCCGGCAGGTGCTCGGCGAACCACTGCTGGATAGCGATCGCCCGATCCGGGTCGAAGCGCGAGCTGGCGTTGACGATGCCGATCTTCATCTGTGGTGCGCGCCCGAGCCCGTGCTAGTCACACCCGACCCTCCCCGGTTTCGCCCCTCCGGATCAAGCATGAATCAGGCCTCCTACTTCTTCTGCGGCATCGGCGGGTCCGGCATGCTGCCGCTGGCGCTGATCGTCGCCGCCTCAGGCGCGTGCGTCGAAGGCTCCGACCGCAGCCGCGATCAGGGCCGCACCCCGGAGAAGTTCGCATGGCTGGAATCGAAGGGCTTCACCCTGTGGCCGCAGGACGGCTCGGGCGTGACGTCTGCGGACCAGATCGTCGTGGCCTCCGGCGCCATCGAGGACACCGTGCCCGACGTCGCGGCCGCCCGACGCGTCGGCGCCACCCTGCTGACCCGGCCCGAACTGCTGTCGCGCCTGTTCAATGCGGCGAAGACGTCGGTCGGCGTCGCCGGCACCTCGGGCAAGTCGACCGTCACCGGCATGATCGCCCGCATCCTCGCAGACGCCGGGCGCGACCCCACGGTCATGAACGGCGCGGTGATGAAGGACGTGTCAGACCCGTCCAACCCCTTCGCCAGCGCCCGCGTCGGCTCGCCCGACCTGTTCGTCGCCGAGGTGGACGAGAGCGACGGCTCCATCGCCCGCTATGACGCCACCGTCGCGGTGGTGAACAACGTGGCCCTGGATCACAAGTCGCTGGAGGAGCTGCGCGACCTGTTCGGCGGCTTCGCGCGCCGAGCCGGACGCCTTTTGGTCAACCTCGACAACCCCGGCACCGCGGCGCTGGCGGCGGAGTTTCCCGACGCGATCACCTTCTCCCTGACCGATCCGTCCGCCGCCCTGTTCGCCGACCAGGTGACGCCGCGCCCCGACGGCATCGCCTTCCGCCTGACCCCGCGCGGTCAGATCCCCGTCTACGTCGCGCTCAAGACCCCCGGCGCGCACAACGTCGCCAACGCACTGGCGGCGATCGGCGCCGCGATGGCGCTGGGCGTCGAACCGGCCGAGGCGGCTCAGGCCTTGTCGCGATTCGCGGGCATCCGGCGCCGGCTCGAGGTCGTCGGCACGGCGGGCGGCGTCACCGTGATCGACGACTTCGCCCACAACCCGGACAAGATCGCCGCCACGCTGAAGACCCTGCGCGACTTCCCCGGCCGCCTGCTGGTCTTCTTCCAGCCGCACGGCCACGGCCCGCTGAAGCTGATGGGCGCGGAACTGGCCGCAACCTTCCATCAGGGCCTGGCCCCCGACGACGTCGTCATGATGCCGCAGCCCGTCTACTACGGCGGAACCACGGACCGCAGCGTGGGTTCGGAAGTCGTGATCGGGCCCCTGTCCTCTTCCGGCCGCACGGCCGAGGTCGTCGCCTCGCGTGAGGCCGCCGCCGACCGCCTGCTGGGCCTCGCGCGACCGGGCGACCGCATCGTCGTCATGGGCGCGCGCGACGACACCCTGACCGAGTTCGCCCAAGACCTGCTGGCCCGCCTCGCCTGATGTTTCAGGATCCGCCGGTCACCGTCGTCGACGAGGTCGTGGTCACCGCGCCGCGCCTGCCGCCCGCCGCCGGCGACGCGGCCTTTTCCGTCACCCGGATCGGACCGGAGACGCTGGACGGCGAGGCCCGGCTGGACGAGGCCCTGGGCACGGTTCCCGCCGTCGGCCTGTTCCGACGCACCACCAGCCTGACCGCCAATCCGACGACCCAGGGCCTGTCCCTGCGCGCCGTAGCCCCCACCGGCGCCGGCCGCGCGCTGGTCACCCTGGACGGCGTGCCGCTGAACGACCCTTTCGGGGGCTGGGTGATCTGGAGCCGCCAGCCGGTGGAGGGCCTGTCCGGTCTCGACGTGGTGCGCGCCGGCGGCACGGGGCCCTATGGCGCGGGGGCCCTGACCGGCGCGGTGGTCCTGCGCGAGCGCGACGACGGCGGCGCGATCACGGCCGCGGTCGGCCAGCGGGGATCGGCGCGCGTCGCCGCGTCCGGCACGGGCGACCTCGGTCCCCTGCGCTGGGTCGCCACGGCGGGGCATGAGAGCACCGAGGGTCACGTGCCCGTCCGCGCGCCCGATCGCGGGGCCGCCGATCGCCCGCTTGATCTCGACGCCCTGTCCGGCTCGCTGCGCCTCGACCTGCCCGCCGGCCCGGTCCTCATCTCCGCCCGCGCCTCGGCCTACCGCGAGGACCGCGGCTCCGGCCTCGACGGCGCCCGTGCCACCGTCGAGGGCACGGCCCTGTCCCTGACCGCCGCCCGCGCGCCGACGGACCAGGCTCCCGGCTGGCGCGTGCAGTTCTGGCGCGGCACGTCCGATCTCCAGAATTCCTCCGTCGCGGTTGCCGCCGACCGGTCCATGACCACGCCCGCCAACGACCAGTTCGCCACCCCGGCCGAGGCTTGGGGCCTCAACGCCGCCTGGCGCGGCCGGCGCGGCGGGCTTGAAGGCGAGCTGGGCCTCGACGCCCGCATCGCCGAGGGGGAGACCAACGAGCGCTTCCGCTTCATGGGCGGCCAGTTCACCCGGACGCGTCAGGCGGGGGGCGAGACTTCGGTCGTCGGCGCCTATGCGGAAGGGTCGTGGACCGGCGGCCCCTGGCTGGTCGCGGGCGGCCTGCGGCTCGACCGATGGGAGGCGACCGGCGGCTTCCGGCGAGAGGCCGACGCCCAGACCGGCGCGCCGACGCTCGACAGCCCCTCTCCCGATCGGTCCGGCGAGGTGGTGTCAGCCCGACTCGGTCTGCGCCGCGCGCTCACGCCCGACTGGTCCGTCCGCGCCGCCGCCTACACCGCCTTCCGGCCCGCCACGCTGAACGAGCTTCACCGGCCGTTCCGCGTCGGCGCCGACGTCACCGAGGCCAACGCCGCGCTGGAACCGGAGCGCCTGTCCGGCGCCGAGATCGGGCTCGCGCGCGAGACGGCGCGGCTGGACCTGCGCGCCACCGCCTTCGCCGTCCGCGTCGAGGACGCGATCGTCAACGTGACCGTCGGCGCCGGTCCCGGCACTTTTCCGGTCGCCGGCTTCATCCCGGCGGGCGGCGTCCTGCGCCGGCGGCAGAACGCGGGGAGCATCGACGCCATGGGGCTGGAGCTCGACGCGGCGTGGCGGCCGACCGACGGCCTGACCCTGCGCGCCGCCGTCTCCGCCACCGACGCCAGGCTGGACGGCGGCGCGGCGGCGCCCCAGCTGACCGGATTGCGCCCGGCCCAGGCCCCGATCTGGTCCGCGACGGCGGGAGCCGACTGGGTCTTCGCGGCCGGCTGGACCCTGTCCGCCGACGCCCGCTGGGAGAGCCGCCGCTTCGACGACGACCTGAATTCGCGCGCTCTCGATCCGGCTCTGACGCTGGACGCCCGCGTCGAACGCGCCTTCGGCCCGACCACCCTCTGGATCGAGGCCCTGAACCTGACCGACGCCGACCTTGAGACGGCCGAAACCGGAACCGGCGTCGCCTCCTATGGCCCGCCGCGCACGCTGTGGGTCGGGGTGTCGAGGCGGTGGTGAGACTTGGCGTCTCCCTGCCCGTCAAGGGAGGGTGGCCGAGCCGCTGGCGGGGTCGGGTGGGAGGGACGCGGCGCAACACGCTCGGGTCCGAATTCCGGGCCACCGCAGCCCTTCCAACCGGTCGCTGCGCGACTACCCTCCCCTGACGGGGAGGGAGACGCTATGGCGTGCACATGACCGACCCCGCACCGCTCGTCCTGATCCCGCGCGTTTCACCCCCCCCGGCCCCGGCCCCCGCCGGGCCGGTCTACGATCTGGCCGACGCGGCCTTCGGCGCCGCGTGGCGCGCCCAGGTCGTCGTGCCGCCGGGCGTTCCGGCGCCGGAACTGCTCGACGCCTGTCGCGACGAACTGGCGAAGATGGAGGCCGTCTTCAGCCGCTGGTCCGAGGCCAGCGAAATCTCGCGCTTCAACGCCGCGCCCGCCGGAACCTGGGAGCTGTCGAACGAGCTGTGGGAGCCGCTTATCGCCGCGCTGGACCTCGGCGACGACACCTCCGGCGCCTTCGACCCCACCCTGGGGGCCCTGATCGATCTGTGGGGCTTCGGCCCCAGCGGGCGGCGCCCGGTCCTGACGCCCACGCCCGACGAGGCCGAGATCGAGCAGGCGACGGCGCGCAGCGGCTGGATGAAGCTGCGCCTGAATCGTGAGGCGCGTGCGGCGGTCCAGCCCGGCGGCATGAAGCTGGACCTTTCGGGCATGGCCAAGGGACTGGCGCTGGAGCGGATGTCGCGGCGCCTGACCGGCATGGGCGCGACCTCGCACCTGATCGACTTCGACGGCGACGTGAAGGGCCGCGGCGTCCGCCCCGACGGCCGACCCTGGTCGGTGACCCTGCCGCCGCTCCCCGGACCCGCGACCCGGCCGCTGGTCGTCGCCTGCGCCGATCTGGCCGTCGCGACGTCGACGGTCTTCCGCAAGGGCTTCCGCCACGGGCCGCGCGTGGTGTCGCACCTGATCGACGGCCGCTCGGGGCGCGCCGTCGACGTCGACACCGTGTCGGTCACCGTGCTGCATCCCAACGCCGTGCGCGCCGACGCCCTGTCGACGGCCCTGATCGTCATGGGCCGCTACGAAGGCTTCGACTGGGCCGAGGAGGCCAAGGTCGCGGCCGTCTTCGTCAACGACGACCCCCGCGGGCGGACGGTCAAGCTGACCAGTGCGGCGGAGGCGATGGCGGGGGAGGGCTGAGGTTCTCCCTCCCCCTTGTGGGGAGGGACAGGTGGCGCAGCCGCCAGGGTGGGACATTTTCGGACCTCCACACCCTGTCGTCGCTGCGCGCCAACATCCCCACAAGGGGGAGGGAGAGGATTCAGCTCCCCGGACGCCCCACCACCGCGTCCACGCTGCCGGTCGTGATCGGGTGATACAGCGGCCGGGCCTTGGTGTAGATGCGCGTCGCCCAGCCGCGGCCCCAGTCGCCTTCGCCCCACATCGTCGTGAACAGCGGCAGCACGAACTTGCGCCGGCCCATCGACAGCAGGAACTGTTCCGCGCTGACCGCCGCCGGCTCGTACCGGTGCGCCAGCCCGATCTGCAGCCAGGCGAAGCGCACCTCGGCATTGCCTTCGTCGGCCAGGTCCAGCGCCTGGTCCAGCGCCGCCAGCCGATCGCGGTTCAGCCAGTCGGCGCCGGGCTGAAGCTCCTCCGGCCGCCAGGCCAGGAAGCGCTGACGCTGCTGGGTGTTCCAGCCTTCCCACAGGGCCCGCGGCGGCGGCGCGCCGTCGACGAAGGTCGCCCGGGCCGCCGCATCCACCGGCACGAAGGCGTCCGACGTCGGGGCCATGGCGTTGGACGGCAGGCCCGGTTGATAGATCCAGGCGTCCATCATCAGCTGGGCCTCCAGCGCCTGATCGCCTCGGATCAGGTGGGTGCGGATGTCCTCCAGGAACAACTCCGTCGTCATCGGCACGAAGGCGTTGCGCTCGAAATAGCCCTTCAGCCAGGCGTCGAACCGCTCGCGCCCGACCACGCGCTCGATGGTGCGCAGGAAGAAGGCGCCCTTCTCATAGGCGACGTCGGTCAGACCCTCGTCCGGGTCGCGGCCCTCCAGATCCAGCTTCAGCCGCGTGTCGGCCGTCGGCAGATCGGCGATCGTGTCCTGCAGGCTCTGCCAGCCCAGCACCTGCTCCATCATGGCCCGGTCGCGGCCGTAGACGGCCTCCATGATCCGGTTCTCGAAATAGACGGTGAAGCCCTCGTTCAGCCAGAAGTCGTCCCAGGTGGCGTTGGTCACCAGATTGCCCGACCAGCTGTGCGCCAATTCATGCGCCACCAGCGACACCAGCGACTGGTCGCCGGCGATGATGGTCGGCGTGGCGAAGGTCAGCCGCGGGTTCTCCATCCCGCCGAACGGGAAGGACGGCGGCAGCACCAGAATGTCGTACCGACCCCAGCGATAGGGGCCGTACAGCGCCTCGGCCACGTCCACCATCTCGGCGGTCGGCATGAGTTCGTCGTGCGCCGCGTGCAGTTTCGACGGCTCCGTCCAGACGCCGGTCCGTTCGTCGATGTCGGCGAAGGCCACGTCGCCGACGCCGAGCGCGATCAGATACGGCGGCACCGGATTGGTCATGGCGAAACGATAGGCCGTCCGCCGCTCGCCCGCCGGTTCGCCGTTCGGCGTCAGGCTCTCGGCGCTCATCACCGCCTTCAACTCAGACGGCACGACGATGCGCGCGGCATAGGTCTGGCGGATGCCCGGGCTGTCCTGGGTCGGCACCCAGGTGCGCGTCAGGATCGCCTGGCCCTGGCTGAACAGATAGGGCTTCTGACCACCCGCGGTCTGGGCTGGCGTCAGCCATTGCAGGGCCGCCGCTTCCGGCCGGGTGGCGTAGTCGATCACCACCTTGCGCGTCTCGCCCTCGCGCAGCGCCGGCAGGGTGATGGTCAGCGGGCTGCCCAGAAACTCCTTCGCCGCGCCGACGGTGAACGGCAGCGCCGCCCCGCTCGCGTCGCGCACCGCCCGCACGTCCAGATCGCGCACGTCCAGGATCAGCTCGGTCGCGCCCGCCCGCCCCTGAACGTCCAACGTCGCCGTGCCCGACAGGGACCTGGCCGCGAAATCGGTGGTCAGATTCAGATCGACGTGCGTCACGCGCGCGATCTCCGGCCGCGCATAGGAATGCACGTCGCGCACCCATTGGATGGGACGGGTGGCACGCGGCGGCGCGACGGGGTCCGGCTCACGCGCCGGAGGAATGAACAGGTCGGGTTCCATGCCGCCTCCCGAATTCATGCCGCCCATCTGGGCGCAGCCGGACACGGCGACGGCGCAGGCGCCGGCGAGCAGCAGGGATCGGACGGACATGGGGCAAGCTCCGGAAACATCGGGGCGCGGATCACGCCCCGCCCGGCCGCTCAGGTCAACCCTGCGTCGGGACGGCCGCCGCGTTGCGCGCCGTGAACAGCCGCCCGCCCTCGGCCCACAGCACGCAGGCCAGCGCCAGCAGACCCATGACCGTCAACCCGACCGCGAACGGCCGCGCCGTCCCGTCGAACGCCTGGCTGATGCCGAAGCCCAGCAGGGCGCCGAACGTCGACGAGATGAAGCCCTGCAACGCCGACGCCGTGCCGGCGATCCTGCCCATCGGCTCCATCGCCATGGCCCCGAAGTTTCCGGCGATGAAGCCGAAGAAGAACATGGTCAGCGTCTGCAGCACGCCGAAGGTCCAGATCGACTCCAGCCCCGCAAGCGTCACCGCCGCGTGGACGGCGCCCATGACGATGAAGCCGATCAGGGCGCCGTGCGACAGCAGCCGCGATCCGTGCCGCTCCACCAGCCGCGCGTTCAGGATCGACGCCAGAGCGATCCCCGATGCCATGATCCCGAACGCCAGGGCGAACACACCCGCCGCGTCGAACACGTCGAAGAAGACTTGCTGGGCCGACCCGATGAAGCCGAACAGGGCTCCGGTGATCGCGGTCATCGCCAGGGTGTAGCCCATGCCCTGTCGGCTCCTCAGCGCCTCGCCGAAGGCCGCGGCGATCCGGTCGACGCGGATCGGCACACGGTTCGCCGGATCCTGCGTCTCCGGCAGGCGGATCGCCGCCCAGATCAGATAAGCCCCGCCGCCCGCCGCCAGCACGCCGAAGATCCAGCGCCACGGCTGCCAGGCCTCCGGCACGATCGACAGCACGGCCTGTCCGACGGTCGGCGCCAGGATCGGCACGCCCAGGAAGACGAGGAAGCTCAGGGACATCACCCGAGCCATGGTGCGCCCGACATAACGGTCGCGCACGATCGACACGGCCAGCACCCGCGTCGCCGCCGCCCCCACGCCGGTCGCCACCCGCGCGGCGATGAGCGTCTCATAGGTCGGGGCGAAGGCCGCCACGGCGCTGAACGTCACGTAGACCGCCAGCGCCCCCATCAGCACAGGCTTGCGCCCGTACCGGTCCGCCAGCGGTCCATAGGCCAGCTGGGCCACGCCGAAGCCCAGCACATAGGCCGTCACCACCCACTGACGGTCGTTGTCACGCGCCACGCCCAGCGCCTCGCCGATCGCCGGCAGGGCGGGAAGCATGGCGTCGATCGCCAGCGCGTTCAGCGCCATCATCAGGGCGATCAGGCAAACGAACTCCGCGAAACCGGGCCCGGAGGTCTTCGTCGGATCGATCACGGAGGGCGCGGCGCTCATCCGGGCCAGATGCGCGCCCTTGCCCCGAACCGCAACCTTCGCAAGTGCGAAAAGCGCCGCCGGAAACGCGTCGTGACCGGCTTGCCGCTCGGGCTGCCCCGCCGCATCCTGCGGCCATGACCGTCACCGTCTTCCACAATCCGAACTGCGGCACCTCCCGCAACGTGATCCAGCTCATCCGCGACGCCGGGCATGAGCCCGAGGTGGTCGAGTATCTGAAGACCGGCTGGACCCGGCTCCAGCTGACCGACCTTCTCGTCCGCATGGGGGCCCGCCCGCGCGACGTCCTGCGCGTCATGGGCACGCGGGCCGAAGCGGACGGCCTGACCGATCCCTCGGTTTCCGACGACGTCCTGATCGACGCCATGGTCGCCGATCCCGTCCTGGTGAACCGGCCCATCGTCGTCACGCCCGCCGGGGCCGTGCTGGCCCGGCCGAAGGAGGCCGTCCTGCCTTTGCTGGACGGCCTGTGACCGACGCCCTTCCGGCCGAGGAGCTATGGCGCGGCAAGCCCGTGCCGCCACCCGATTCCTGGCCCGGGGCGCGCGTCTTCGACCGCTCGCCCCTCTGCCGCCAGGCGGATTTCGAGACCGGCTGGTTCGCCTGGTGGGCCGAGAGTCTGGGCGAACGCCTGCGCTATCACCGCAAGCTGTGGGAGTTCGCCTTCATCGCCCAGGCCTTGCACGAGCGCGGCCTGTTGCGGCTGGGCGCGCGCGGTCTGGGCTTCGGCGTGGGGCAGGAGCCCCTGCCCGCCTGGTTCGCCGCCCGCGGCTGCCGCGTCACGGCCAGCGATCAGGACGTCGCGGCGGCCGAGCAGGCCGGCTGGACCCGGAGCGACCAGCACTCGGCCGGGCTGGAAGCGCTTCAGCGTCCGCATCTGTGTCCGCCCGAAACACTCTTCCGATCCGTGGTTTTCCGGCCGGCCGACATGACGGCGATCCCGCCGGACCTCACCGGCTTCGACTTCTGCTGGTCGGCGTGCGCCCTGGAGCATCTGGGCTCCATCGCCGCCGGCTTGGACTTCATCGAGGCCTCTCTGGAGACCCTGCGCCCCGGCGGCGTCGCCGTGCACACGACCGAGTTCAACCTGACCTCCGACGACGACACGGTGGACCACCAAGGCACGGTGCTGTTCCGCGCCCGCGACTTGCACGCGCTCGCCGATCGGCTGACCGCCGCCGGCCACCGCGTCGCCCCGCTGGACCTGACGCCCGGAGACGCCCCGTTGGACCGACATCTGGACCTGCCGCCTTACCGGCCCGAGCCGCACCTCAAGCTGGCGCTGGAGGGGCATGAGACCACCTCCGTGGGGATCATCGTCACGCGCGGGGGCTGATCAGTTCCAGTCCCGCTCCGGCCGCCTCGCCGGGCAGGCGCGTCACCACGTCCAGGCGCGCGTCCAGAATCACCCCCGACATCGCCTCGTCCATCAGCCCGGGCAGGATGCCGGCGTCCTCCGGCGCCATGCGCACGTCCAGCAGGAAGCCGGCGTCGGGATCGCCGGCCCAGCGCGCCAGGGCCAGCCAGGCCCCCTTCACCTGGGGCGTCGCGCCCAGCACCCGCGTCACGCCCTCGACCAGGCCTTCGGGCGTGGTCCTGGGCCGCGCCAGATGCGTCGGCCGCCGCACCCCGTCCGCCGGCGACGGATCGCCCAGCAGGGCGCCGATCGCCGCCGAGCTCCACCGCACCCCATGGCCGTGGCCGGGATTGAGAACCGCGTCGCGCCCCCGCACCGACTGCAACAGATCGGCGCCCATGAACGCCACCGGCGTCGCCTGCGGCAAGGTCGCGATCGCCCTCTCCCGGGCCGTGAACAGGGCCGTGGCCACCGACCCGTCCTGACCTCGTCCGGTCACCAGGGTCAGGGGATCGCCCTGCGGATCCGCGCCCGCCGGCACGGCCGCCCACAGCTCGTGGTCCAGCGCCGCCGACTCAAACGCCTTCCGCTCGCGCTCGCCTCCTCCGGTCGCGGCGACCAGCAGGCGTTCGAGATCGTTGAGGGGCGTGAAGTCGGTGACGGCGGTCATGGGCGATCCTGGATTCTGCGGCGAACGGCGAGCGGGTCTCTTCAATCCCCGTCCATCTTCAGCGCGGCGATGAAGGCTTCCTGCGGGATCTCGACCTTGCCGAACTGGCGCATGCGCTTCTTGCCTTCCTTCTGCTTCTCCAGAAGCTTCTTCTTCCGGGTGGCGTCGCCGCCGTAGCACTTGCTGGTCACGTCCTTGCGCAGGGCGCGCACCGTCTCGCGCGCGATGATCTTGCCGCCGATGGCCGCCTGGATCGGGATCTGGAACATGTGCGGCGGGATCAGCTCCTTCATCTTCTCGACCATGCCGCGGCCGCGCGTCTCGGCCCGGGCGCGGTGGACCAGCATGCTGAGCGCGTCGACGGGCTCGGCGTTGACCAGGATCGACATCTTCACCAGGTCGCCCTGTTTGTAGTCGGTCAGCTCGTAGTCGAAGCTGGCGTAGCCCTTCGAGATGGACTTCAGCCGGTCGTAGAAGTCGAACACCACCTCGTTCAGCGGCAGCTCATAGACCACCATGGCGCGCGTGCCGACGTAGCTGAGCTCCTTCTGCTCGCCGCGGCGGTCCTGACACAGCTTGATGACCCCGCCCAGGTATTCGTCGGGGGTCAGGATGGTGGCCTTGATCCACGGCTCGTGGATCTCGAGGATCTGCATCACGTCGGGCAGGTCGGCCGGGTTGTGCAGATCGATCGTCGTGCCGTCGCGCTGCTTGATCTTGTAGACGACCGACGGGGCGGTCGCGATCAGGTCCAGGTTGAACTCGCGGGACAGGCGCTCCTGGATGATCTCCAGGTGCAGCAGGCCCAGGAAGCCGCAGCGGAAGCCGAAGCCCAGCGCGGCGCTGGATTCCATCTCATAGGTGAAGCTGGCGTCGTTCAGCCGCAGGCGGGCGATGGCGGCGCGCAGATCCTCGAAGTCGGCGGCGTCGACGGGGAACAGGCCGCAGAACACCACCGACTGCACCTCCTTGAACCCCTTCAGCGGTTCGGCGGTGGGCTTCTTCTCGTCGGTGATGGTGTCGCCGACGGCGGCGTGGGCGACCTCCTTGATCTGGGCGGTGATGAAGCCGACCTCACCCGCCGACAGGGCGTCGACCGGCGTGTTCTTGGGCAGGAAGACGCCGACGCGGTCGACCAGATGGGTCGTGCCGTTCTGCATGAACTTGACCCGCTGGCCGGCCTTCAGGACGCCGTCGAACACCCGAACCAGCAGGACCACGCCCAGATAGGGGTCGTACCAGGCGTCGACCAGCATGGCCTTCAGCGGCGCGGTCGGGTCGCCCTTGGGCGGCGGCAGGCGGGTGACGATGGCCTCCAGCACCTCGTCGATGCCGAGGCCGGACTTGGCCGAGCACATGACGGCGTCCGAAGCGTCGATGCCGATGACCTCCTCGATCTGGGCGCGCACGCGCTCCGGCTCGGCTGCGGGCAGGTCGATCTTGTTCAGGACCGGCACGATCTCGTGGTCGTTCTCGATCGCCTGATAGACGTTGGCCAGGGTCTGGGCCTCCACCCCCTGCGACGCGTCCACGACCAGCAGGCTGCCCTCGCACGCCGCCAGCGACCGGCTGACCTCATAGGCGAAGTCCACGTGCCCCGGCGTGTCCATCAGGTTCAGCACGTAATCGAGCCCGTCCTTGGCACGGTAGTTCAGGCGCACGGTCTGCGCCTTGATCGTGATCCCCCGCTCCTTCTCGATGTCCATGTTGTCGAGGACCTGCGCCGACATCTCGCGCGCGGTCAGGCCGCCGGTCACCTGGATCAGGCGGTCTGACAGGGTCGACTTGCCGTGGTCGATGTGCGCGACCACGGAGAAGTTTCGGATGCGGTCGATGGGGGTCTTGGGGCTCGTCATGGCCGGGCGCGGTTAGCATGGGTGCGGGCCGGACGCCACGGCGCGCGACGCCACGCCTTCGCCCACGTCATGCGCTGCAACATTACTTTAGCGTAACGGCGTCGCGCCCCCTTGGGCTTGGCCGTGGAACGGAGTATGCACCGGCTTGTCAACGACGGTGGACCTCCCCACCTGCCGTCCATCCAGAACTTGAGGTGTCTCCGTGAAGATTGCGCGTCGACTGGGCGTCCTGGCCGTCGGGCTTGCGATGCTGGGCGTCCTGGCCGCGTGCGGCGGGCATTCCGAAGAGGCCGCGGCGTCGGACGAGAACCGCGGGCGTCAGACGGTCACGGCCGCCGCCGTCCGGCTGGTCGATCTGCCGCGCGTGCTGACGGCGTCCGGCACGGTGTCGCCATGGGAAGAGGTGCCGGTGGGGGCCGAGACCGGCGGGCTGGTGGCCACCGCCGTCTACGTCGACGAGGGCGCCTATGTCCGGCAGGGCCAGCCGCTGGTTCAGCTGAACGATTCCCTGTTGCGCGCCCAGGTGCGCCAGCAGGAGGCCCAGGTCGCCACCGCCCGCGCCAATCTGGCCCGCGACGACGCCGCGTTGACGCGCGCCCAAGAGCTGAAGGAGCGCGGCTATCTGTCCCAGGCGGGACTGGACACGGCCGTGGCCAATCAGCGGTCCTCGTCCGCGGCGCTGCAGGCCGCGGAGGCGGCGCTGTCGGAATCGCGCACGCGCCTGTCCCAGACCGTCATCCGCGCGCCCGTCGCCGGCCGCGTCATCAGCCGCAGCGTCACGCGCGGCCAGATCGTCCAGCCGGGCGCCGAGCTGTTCCGCATGGTCCGCGACGGCCGTCTGGAGCTGGACGCCCAGATCCCGGAGGCCGACCTGCCCCTGGTCCGCGCCGGACAGACCGCGACGGTCAGCGGCGACGAAGGCCTGGCCGTGACCGGCACGGTTCGCATCGTCACGCCCGAGGTCGACGGCCAGACGCGTCTGGGCGTCGCCCGCATCGCCCTGCCCGCGGGCGCGACGGTTCGCCCCGGCATGTTCGCGCGGGCCGAGATCGACGTGGGCGCCCAGCCGTCTTTCGTCGTGCCGTCCGGCGCGATCGTCTATCGAGAGGGCAAGCCCGGCGTCTACGTCATCGGGGCCGGCAATGCGGTGACGTTCCGTCCCGTGACCACCGGGGGCCGCCAGGGCGACGATCTGGCCGTCACCGGCGTGCGCGCCGGTGAACGTGTCGTCGTTTCGGGCTCGGGCTTCCTGGGCGACGGCGACCGCGTGACCGTCGCCGCGTCTCCCGCCAGGGCCACGGCCCCGGCCAAGGCTCCGGCTCAGGCGGCCGCCCGATGAACTTCAACAACATCTCCTCCTGGTCGATCCGGAACCCGATTCCGGTCGTCCTGCTGTTCATCGTCCTCACCGTCGCGGGGGTCATGAGCTACTTCCGCCTGCCGGTGAACAACTTCCCCAACGTCGACCTGCCGGTCGTCTCGGTGACGGTCATCCAGGCCGGCGCGGCGCCGACGGAGCTGGAGACCCAGGTGACCCGCCTTGTCGAGGACGCCGTGGCGGGCCTGGGAGAGGTGGACGAGGTGCGCTCGACGGTCAACGACTCGGCCTCGACGACGTTGATCACCTTCCAGCTCGGCGTCGACCTGGAGAAGGCGACCAACGACGTCCGCAACGCCATCGCCGGCGTCCGTCAGGAGCTGCCCGCGGACGTTCAGGAGCCGATCGTCCAGCGCATCGAGTTCACCCAGCAGCCGATCGCCACCTATGTGGTGCGCGCGCCGGGCATGAATCCGGAGGAGCTCAGCTGGTTCGTCGACAACACCGTGGCCAAGCGACTGCTGTCGATCGAGGGCGTAAGCCAGGTCAGCCGCGACGGCGGCGTCAACCGCGAGATCCGCATCAAGCTGGACCCCGCAAAGCTGGCCGCCCAGGGCGTCAGCGCCGCGGCGGTCTCCAACCAGTTGCGGGCGTCGAACATCAACCTGCCCGGCGGACGCGGCGAGATCGGCGGCTCGGAACAGGCCATCCGCACCTTGGGTTCGGCCCAGAGCGTCGACGACCTGCGCGAGACCCTGATCCCCGTCGGCGGCCGGACGATCCGCCTGGGCGACCTGGGCGAGGTGACCGACGAGTGGTCCGAACCGCGCGGCCGCGCCCGCTTCAACGGCGGCGAGGTGGTCGGCTTCTCCGTGTCGCGCTCCAAGGGCTCGTCCGAACTCGACGTCTATGAGACGTCCAAGGAAGAGATCGCCCTGCTGGACAAGGAACTGCCGGAGGTCACCATCGAGGAGGTGACCAACACCACCCAGGACGTGATCAACAACTTCCATGCCTCGGTCGAGGCCCTTCTGCTGGGCGCGGGCCTGGCGGTCCTGGTGGTGCTGATCTTCCTCAGGGACTGGCGCGCGACCCTGATCGCGGCGGTCGCCATGCCCCTGTCGCTGATCCCGACCTTCCTGGTCATGGATCTGATGGACCAGTCGCTGAACGTGGTGACGCTGCTGGCCCTGTCGCTGACCATCGGCATTCTGGTGGACGACGCGATCGTGGAGATTGAGAACATCGTCCGGCACATCCGGGACGGAAAGGCCCCCTATCCCGCCGCCATGGAGGCGGCCGACGAGATCGGCCTGGCGGTCATCGCCACCACCGCGACCCTGATCGCCGTGTTCGCGCCGACGGGCTTCATGCCCGGCGTGGTCGGGCAGTTCTTCAAGAGCTTCGCCATCGCCACCTGCGTCAGCGTGTTCTTCTCGCTGGTCGTGGCGCGGACGCTGACGCCGCTGATGGGCGCCTACATGCTGAAGGCGGACCAGGGCAAGGAGCACGCCGATCCGAAGTGGATGCAGCTCTATCTGCGCGTTCTGCGCTGGGTTTTGCCCGAGCGCAGCTCGACGACGGACGAGGCACGTCGCACGCGGGGGGGACTGTGGACGCGCGCCAAGCGTCGTCTGACCGACCACCGCGCCTGGGTCATGCTGGGCGGCACCCTGTTCTTCGTCGGCTCGCTGGGCCTGGCCTCGCTGTTGCCGTTCGAGTTCATCCCGGTGGAGGACGTGTCGCGCTCCAACGTCACCATCCAGCTGCCGCCCGGTTCCACCCTGGCGGAGACGGATGCGGTCGTCCGCCGAGTGGACGAGGAGCTGCGCAAGCGGCCCGAGGTCCGCTCCGTCTATGCCTCCATCGGCTCGGCGACCACCAGCTTCGGCCCGGGCGGCGGCGGCAGCGCCGGCGAAGTCCGCCGGGCGACCGTCACGGTGAACCTGGTCAAGAAGTCCGACCGCAACATCCGCCAGCAGGCCTTTGAGCAGGAGATGGGGCCCATCCTGCGCGCCATCCCCGGCGCCCGGGTCCAGTTCGGGGTCGAGGGCGGCGGCGGCGGTCAGGTGTCGATCCAGCTGGTCGGCGACGATCCGGCCGTCCTGGTCCCGGCCGCCGCGGCCGTCGAGCGCCAGATGCGCGACATCGACGGACTGTCGAACGTCATCTCGACGTCGGCGCTGGTGCGTCCGGAAATCCTGATCACGCCCAAGGCCGACGTCGCCGCCTTGCAGGGAGTCGCCGCCTCGGACATCAGCGCCGTCGCGCGCGTCGCCACACTGGGCGACGCCGACCAGCTGCTGCCCAAATTCAATCTGGGCGACCGCCAGGTGCCCATCCGCGTCATGCTGCGAGAAGACGCGCGCGAGGATCTGGCCACCCTGCAGACCCTGCAGGTGCCGACCGCGTCGGGACAGACGGTTCCCTTGACGTCCGTCGCCGACATCAGCTTCGGCGCGGGCCCGAACCAGATCGACCGCCTGGACCGCAAGCGCGTCGCGGGCCTGACGGCCGAACTGGCCGGGATCACCCTGGGTCAGGCGTCGCAGCGCGTCGACGCCCTGCCCGCCATGCAGAACCTGCCGAACGGCGTCGAACAGGCCGTGTCGGGCGAGCTGGAGAACCTGCAGGAAACCGCGACCGGCTTCATGTTCGCCATCGTGACGGGCATCCTGCTGATGTACATCGTGCTGGTGCTGCTGTTCGGCAGCTTCTTCCACCCGGTGACCATCCTGGCGGCGCTGCCGGTGTCGTTCGGCGGGGCCTTCTTCGCCCTGCTCATCACCGGCCGGTCGCTCTCGATGCCGGCCCTGATCGGCATCATCATGCTGACCGGGATCGCGGCCAAGAACTCCATCCTGCTGGTCGACTACGCCATCATCGCCATGAAACAGGGCATGAGCCGGCGCGAGGCCCTGATCGACGCGGCCCACAAGCGGGCGCGGCCGATCATCATGACCACGCTGGCCATGGGCCTGGGCATGCTGCCCATCGCCATGGCCATCGGCGAGGGGACCGAGTTCCGGTCGCCCATGGCCATCGCGGTGATCGGCGGCCTGATCACCTCCACGGCCCTGTCTCTGGTCTTCGTCCCGGCCGCCTTCAGCCTGATCGACGGCGGCAAGTCCCGGATGGAGAGCTGGCTGAGCCGTCGCTTCCGCCACCAGCGGGGAACCGACGGCGCCGTGGAGAAGCCGGCTGAATAGGTCGCGGAGGCGATCGGCCCGCCTCCCGGCCCCGACCGTCGCGACCTCGGTCACCCTTCGTCCTTGACCCTGGGATCGGACGTCGGGGCAGGCCGCACTGAACTTGCGGCAGGCTTCCGAAACCCCGCTCAGCTGGCGGCGCGGGGACAGGGACGCCGGTGCTTTGCGCAGACTCGGGGACGTTCGACGCCCGCCGTGCGACCCGAAGTCGACGGTGTCGAGCAAGTCTCGTCCGATGTGGCGCTCATGTCCTCGGGATTGTCGCTCTTGTCCCGCCGAACATGTCCTGCCTTCAGCCCATGAAGAAACCGGCCGGGGATCGCTCCCCGGCCGGTTCCCGTTTCAGGCCGTGGCCCGCGCGATCAGTAGCGATAGCGCAGGGTCATGCCGTAGGTCCGCGGCGCGCCGTTGAAGGCGTTGTAGGTCTGGCTGTCCAGCGCCGGGTTGTAGAAGGTGCCGTTCGGCTGAACCGTCGACTGGAACGCCGAGCCCTGCAGGAAGGCGTTGTAGGCGACCTGGATGTATTCCTCGTCGGTCAGGTTCTGCACCCAGCCTTCCAGGGTCCAGCGCTCGTCCTCCGTGCCGATCGACACGCGGCCGTTCAGCATGGTGAAGGCTTCCTGGTCCTTGAACGGGATCAGGTCCGAGCCGGTGTTGTACTCGCTCATGTATTTGGCCGAGAGCGAGAACCCGCCGCGCAGGCCGCCGCCCAGGCTGCGGTCGAAGTTGACCGAGGCCGAGCCCGACCATTCCGGAGCGAACGAGGCCGTGGCGCCCGGCAGCAGGGACAGTTGCGGGAAGTTGCCCGGGTTGGCCAGGTCGGCGGCGACGAACTCGCCGTACTGGGTTTCGGTGTAGGTGACGCCGCCCGAGAAGCTCAGACCCTCGACCGGAGTGAACCACACGAAGTCCGCATCGACGCCGCGAGAGGTCAGCTCCGGGATCGACTCGACTACGAACGACGTGCCCAGGAAGGTGTTCAGCTGGAAGTCGGTGAAGGTCTGGTCGAAGTAGGTGACGTTCAGCAGCACGGTGCGGTCCAGCAGCGTCAGCTTGGCGCCCAGCTCATAGCTGTCCACGACTTCCGACGGGAACAGCAGCGACGCGTTCGGCGTGATGCCGGTCTGCACGCGGTCCAGATTGTAGCCGAACGACTTGTACCCGCGGGCGTACGAGCCATAGACCATGGCCTCGGGCGAGATGCGGTAGGACGCCTTGATGGTGCCCGACACCTCGCCGTCGCTCTCGGCCTCGTTGACCGCGCGGTTGTTGTAGAACGGGTTGGACCACGGCAGGCACAGGCGACCCAGGATGCTGGACGTCGTCGATGCGCCCAACAGACCGGCGATCGCGGCTTGGTTCCCCAGACCTGCGGCGCAGGTGGCCGCCGCTGCGCCGGTTCCGTTGCGCTGCCGACCTTCGAGGCCCTTGTCGTCGTAGGTGTAGCGAAGGCCCAGGGTGATATCGAGCTGGTCGGTCACCGAGAAGGTGTTGTTCGTGAAGACGGCGAACGAGTCCGACCGCTGGAGATAGACGTCCTCCAGCGACTGGCCCGCCGCGAAGGCCGGGCCGCCGCCGAACACGGCGCCGCCGGTGCCGAGGCAGCTCTGCAGGCCCACCGACGTCTGTGCGGTCCGGGTGAAGCAGGGGATGATGGAAGGACTGACCGGGAAGGCCGGGACCGCCGCGTTCAGGGCCGCCGAAATCTGGAACGACAGCACCGGGGCGTAGTCGGCGCCCAGGTAGAAGCTGTCCCGACGTTCGATGTCCTCACGCGTGGCGAACACGCCGACCAGCCAGTCCAGGCGATCCGTCGCCCCGGCCAGCCGGAACTCCTGAGTGGCGTTCTCGACGCTGAAGCCGAAGTCGCCGTCCTTCAGGCGATAGGCGATGTCGGCCCCGGTGAAGTCCGCGTCCTGGCCGTTGACGAAGCTCCAGTCGCGGACCGAGGTTATCGACGTCAGCGTGGCGCCGCCGAACAGCGACGGAAAGTCGATGTTGGTCTCCAGCGAGAAGCCCTTGTCTTCGACTTCCTGGCCGGTCGATCGGTTGGCGAAGGCCGTACGTGAGAACGGCAGTGCGCCGAAGCCCGGCGCCGGCGGACGCTGCCCCGTTCCCGTCGACGTGCCGTCGATGAACGGATAGGTCGGGCCGGTCCGCACCTGGGTGCCCACGCAGCAGTATTCGTCGCGCTTCGAATAGTCGGCGATGAAGCGCATCGAGATGCCGTCGGTCGGCAGCCAGAGCAGCTGGCCGCGGACGGTGCCGAAATCCTGGTTGTTGTCGTCGGTCTCCGGCCGCGGGCCGTCGCCGGTGTCAATGGTCATGAAGCCGTCGCGCAAGCGGCGGCCGGCGTACAGGCGGAACGCCAGGGCGTCGGTCAGAGGACCGGACACCGAGCCCGAGATCGCCTTGGCGTCATAGTTGCCGACGGTGGCCTCGAAGTTGAACTCGGGCGTGAACGACGGCTGCTCGGTGATGATGTTGATGACGCCGGCCGAGGTGTTCTTGCCGAACAGGGTGCCCTGCGGGCCCTTCAGAACCTCGATGCGCTGCAGTTCGCCCAGGTCGCCGAAGCCGACCGAGTTCCGCGAGCGATAGACGCCGTCGATCACGACCCCGACCGAGCTTTCCAGGCCGGGGTTGTCGCCCACAGTGCCGACGCCGCGGATGCGCGCGGTGGTCGAGGCTTCCGAGGCGGTCGACGTCACCGTCATGCCCGGCGTCAGGATCTGCAGATCCTTGATGTCGCGCACGCCGGCGTCCTCCAGCATCTCCTGCGACAGGGTCGTGACCACGATCGGCACGTCCTGCAGGCTTTGCTCACGCTTTTGGGCGGTGACGATGATGTCGTCGACGCGGGTGACCTCCTGTTCCTGGGCGGCGGCGACGCCGGCGGCCCCGAACACGGCCGTCCCGACGACGGCTGCGGACACGGTGGTGCGAAGAATGTGGTTCAGACGCATGTCTATCCCGGCTCCTAGAGCCCGGCCGGGTCGGCCGGGCGTTCCCAATCCCTGAAGACCCCGTCCTTCTGACGTGACGAGGGTTCCGATCATCCGGGGTAATCCAAGCCGGGCCGTGGAACAAGGATCACGCCGCGTTACAGCCGCCGTGACGCCGCGCGACGGCCTCGACTGTGACAAGAAAGCGACGGAAACGCCTGACGCAAGGTCAATGTTCGTGCGTCAGGCGACAGTATTCGCGGCCGTGACGGCCAATTTCTTGCGCCGTCGCGCGGCCACCGCCAGCACGATTCCACCCAGGACGCCCGACAGCAGCGAGCCGCCCAGCACGCCCAGCTTGACCTCGACCTGCTCGGGCGAGTCGATCGCGCCCGGAAAGGCCAATGCTCCGATGAACAGGCTCATGGTGAAGCCCACGCCGCACAGCAGGCTGACGCCGTAGACCTCCAGCCACGTCGCGCCGGTCGGCTTCTTGCCGATCTTCAGCGCCGAAGCCAGCCAGGCCATGGCGAGCACGCCGACCTGTTTTCCGAGGAACAGGCCCAGCGCGATCCCGGCCACCAGCGGCGCCGCGGCCTGCTCAAGTCCGATCCCGGCGAAGCCGACGCCCGCCTTGGCGAAAGCGAACAGCGGCAGGATGATGTAGGCGACGTAGGGATGCAGGTCGTGCATCGCCTCCTTCAGCGGGGCCTGGCCGTCGCGCCGCTCCTTGATCGGCACGACGGCGGCGAAGGCCACGGCGGTCAGGGACGTGGACAGACCCGCCTCCACCGTCAGCCACCACGACAGACCGAAGCCCAGCACCCAGAACGGCGCCGGAACCTTCTTCCACTGCGCCGCCACCGCGCCCAGCGCCAGCAGGGCGCCGACCCACGCCAGCGGAATCCAGTCCACGCCCTGCGAGAACAGAACCGCGATCAGCGCGATGGCCCCCAGATCGTCGACGATGGCGAGGGTCAGCAGGAAAACTCTGAGCGAGGACGGCAGCCCCCGCGCCGCCAGGGCGAAGACCGCCAGGGCGAAGGCGATGTCGGTGGCCAGCGGGATCGGCCACCCCTGCGTCGGCCCGCCGAGCGCGGACACCACGCCCAGATAGACCAGCCCCGGCGCGATCATGCCGCCCAGCGCCGCCAGAACGGGCGTCGCCAGCTTCCTCGGGTCGCTCAGTTCGCCGCGCAGGATTTCGTATTTGATCTCCAGCCCCACCACGAGGAAGAAGATCGCCATCAGGCCTTCCTTGATCCACTCCGAGATCGACATCTTCAGGATCGCGGGCCCGACCTGCAGCACGTGCTCGGACTTCAGCAGGGCGAAATAGTCCGCCGACAGGGGCGAGTTGGCGACGACCAGCGCGCTCAGCGCCGCCAGTCCCAGCACGGCGCCGGAGCCGGCCTCGGTCTTCAGGAATTCGAGCGTCAGTCTGCGTGCCATGGCGGCCTCCGGGATCACGAAAGGTCGGGGCGCCAGGTTATCGACGGACGCCGGACCGGATTCGCCTCGAAACAAGGGCGCCGGCCTGGCCCGCCCCGACGGCGGCGGGCCTGATCTCTGGTCTCAGGATACCGCCGGCGACCGCCGCGTCCAGAGCGCCAGCGCCAGACAGGCCGCGCTCGTCAGGATGGCGACGCCCAGCATCGGGCTCAGCGCGCCTTCCCCCATCTGCCGCGCGGCCGCGACCGAGAAGACGCCGAGGGCGAAGGCGGCGGGCGGGATCAGGGCCAGCGGCGCGATCCGGGCGGGCAGCAGCGCCGCGCCGATCAACGCGACGGCCAGGATCAGGTCCGGCACGACGAAGTCCGCGTCGTCCATGCCGCCGGTCAGGACCGGAGCGGCCGTGCCGACCGCGGTTCCGCCGGCAAGCAGGCGGGCAAGGAGCAGCTTCATGATCGCTTCCCGAGGTTTCCGGCGGGGGCGACCTTGCGAAGCCGCCCGTCCGCGCGCAACTGGACACGATGCCGCCGTCTCCCGTCTATCGCCCCGAACCGCGCTTCTTCGATCTGGGCGAGGACTACGGCGACGCCGTGCGGGCGGCGGCCTTTCCCAGGGCGATCCTTCGTTTCCGCAACGACCGGGCGGCGGCCGAGGTCGGGCTGGAGACGCTGTCGGACGCCGAGTGGATCGATCACTTCGGCCGGTTCGCGCCCCTGCCCGGCCAGCCGGGCCCGATCGCCATGCGGTATCACGGCCATCAGTTCCGCACCTACAACCCCGATCTGGGCGACGGTCGCGGCTTCCTGGCGGCGCAGATGCGCGACTCGGCCGGGCGGTTGCTCGATCTCGGGACCAAGGGTTCCGGCCAGACGCCGTGGTCTCGCGGGGCCGACGGACGGCTGACGCTGAAGGGCGGGGTGCGCGAGGTGCTGGCGGCCGAGATGCTGCGACGCCTCGGCGTGCCGACCAGCCGGGCCTTCAGCCTGATCGAAACGGGCGAGGCGCTGGAACGCGGCGACGAGCCGTCGCCCACGCGCTCGGCCGTGCTGGTGCGCCTGTCGCATTCCCACATCCGCTTCGGCACATTCCAGCGCGCGGCGTATCTGGGCCGAAAGGACCAGTTGGAAACCCTGCTGGAGCACGCCCGGTCGACCTATCATCCCGACGTGGCGCCGGGGGAGGCCGCCGGATTTCTGGCGGCGGTCGTGAGCGCCTCGGCCCGGCTGGCGGCGCGGTGGGTCGCGGCCGGCTTCGTCCACGGCGTCCTGAACACCGACAATCTGAACGTCACGGGCGAGAGCTTCGACTACGGCCCCTGGCGCTTCCTGCCGCATTATGAGCCCGGATTCACCGCCGCCTATTTCGATCAGTTCGGCCTCTATGCCTTCGCCCGCCAGCCCGAGGCGGTGTTCTGGGCCCTGACCCAGCTGGGGGGCGCGCTGAAGCCCCTCGGCGACGCCCAGGCGCTGACGGACGCCCTGAACGGCTTCGGACCCGCCTACATCCGCGAACTGCGCGCGGCCTTCCTGGAACGTCTGGGCGTCCTCAGCCTGGGCGAGGCGGCGGACCAGCGGCTGGTGGACGCCGCCCTGGCGCTGCTGCGCGAAGGCGGCGAGGCGATGCGGTGGGAGCCGCTGTTCCACGACTGGTTCGCCGGCTTCGCCTCCTCGGCGCGCGCCCTGTCGGGCCCCCGGGCCGCCCTGTATCGGAGCAAGGCCTTCGCCGACTTCCGCTTCGCCCTGTTCGAACACGAGCCGGACCGGCCGGAGCGCCTCGAAGCGCCCCGCTTCGCCGTGGCGGAGCCCGAAGAGATGCGGATCGACGAGGTCGAGGCCATCTGGGCCGCGATCGACCGCGACGACGACTGGGGCCCGTTCGAAGCCAAGATCGCGCGCCTTCGCGCCGACTGAACCGCTGCTGACAGCACCTTGGCAGCAGCCCGCCGCTAGGGTGATCACGCGGTCGAAATCCGGCCGCCCCGAACGTCTCCTCGATGCGGCGACGGGTCCGCGGCAACGCTTCCTTACGGATTCTTATGCATACGGTCACGCTTCGGCCCCGTAGCTCACGCAGAAGGCGATCACGGATGGTTACGCTCAAGCTTCGAGCCCTTGCGGGATGGGGCCGGCGAACCGATCTCGCCACTGTTACGAATAAAAACCGGAGCGCCTCTCCCCAGGCGACTTTGAGAATGAGCTCTCAGGCCCTTTCCCCCTCGCAGGTCCGCCTGCGCCGAAGCTATCGCAACCTGACCCTGTGGACCCTCCAGGGCTGGCTTGCCATGTTCTTCCTCGCCGCCGGCTGGGCCAAGGCGACCGAGCCCGTGACCACCCTGTCCGAGCTGATGTCCTGGACCGCCCGCGTGCCGGTCGAGATGGTTCAGGGGCTCGGCCTGGCCGAGATCACCCTGGCCGTGCTGCTGCTGGCGCCGCTGGCGTCGTGGAAGTGGGGCCGCCCACTGATGGTCACCGCCGCCGTCGGCCTGCTGGCGCTCGCCACGGCAATGCTGAGCGTCCACGCCCTGGCGCTGGAGCCGGTCCCGGCCCTGACCAACCTCGCCCTGATCGCCGCCGTCGCCCCGGTCCTGTGGATGCGGGCCCGCGAGACCCGCTGACTTTCAGCCGTCGCGGCACCTGTCCGAGCAGTACCTCACCTGATCCCAGTCGCGCGCCCACTTGCGGCGCCAGGTGAAGGGCCGGCCGCAGGCGACGCAGGTCTTCTGCGGCAGGTCGCCCTTCTTCGTGCCGACGTCGTTGACGTGCTTGCGGGCCATGGCGCGACGAAGCCTTCCCTTTACGTGCGCGTCAAGTTCGGGCAAGGATGCCCGCCATGGCGAGCGCCGACGACCATCGCACCTATTCCATCCGCCAGCTGTGCCGCGAATTCGGGGCCACGGCGCGGGCGCTGCGCTTCTATGAGGACAAGGGCCTTCTGACGCCCGCCCGCAAGGGCCAGACCCGCGTCTATTCGGCCCGCGACCGCGCCCGGCTCAAGCTTATCCTCCGCGGCCGCCGCATCGGCTTCTCCCTGGTCGAGATCCAGGAGATGCTCGACCTCTACGACCACAAGGACCACAACGCCCATCAGATGGCCGTGGCCCTGCGCCGTCACCGGGCCCAGATCGAGGCCCTGAAGCAGCAGCGCGACGATCTGGACGCCGCCATCGAGACGGCCGAGGAAGCCTGCGCGGTGATGGAGGCGCGCCTGGGCGAGCACCGCCCCGACCTCTTGCCCGGCGCCGACGAATACGCCCAGCTGCTGAAGGCCCGGCTGAACCCGGACCCGATGCACGACGCCCACCTGTCCCGACTGCACCCCCTCAAAGCGAGAGCCTGACCCATGGCCTACAAGGCGCCCGTCCGCGACCTGACCTTCGTGCTGAACGAGGTTCTGGAGGTCGAACGCCACTCCAACCAGCCCGGCCTGGCGGACGTGTCGCCCGACCTGATCGGCCAGATCCTGGAGGAAGGCGCCAAGTTCGCCGAACAAGTCATCGCCCCCCTGAACCGCATCGGCGACCAGGAAGGCTGCAAGTGGGACGCCGGCCGGGTCACCGGCCCGACGGGCTGGAAGGACGCCTACAGGCAGATGGTCGAGGCCGGCTGGGTCGGCCTGTCGTCCGAGGCCGAGCACGGCGGCCAGGGCATGCCGGCCATCGTCGGCATGGCGTTCGGCCAGTTCACCGCCGCCGCCTCGCCCGCCTTCTCCATGTACCCGGGCCTGACGCACGGCTGCTACGAGGCGCTGAACGCCAACGGCTCGGAGGAGCAGAAGGCGCTCTACTGCCCCAAGCTGGCGACCGGCGAGTGGGGCGGCACCATGAACCTGACCGAACCCCAGTGCGGCACCGACCTGGGCCTGATCCGCACCAAGGCCGTGCCGAACGGCGACGGCAGCTATTCCATCACCGGCCAGAAGATCTGGATCAGCTCGGGCGAGCACGACTTCACCGACAACATCATCCATCTGGTGCTGGCCCGCATCGAGGGCGCGCCGGAAGGCATCAAGGGCATCAGCCTGTTCGTCGTGCCCAAATCCTTCGCGGGTGAGGACGGCTCGGTGGGCGACCGCAACGAAGGCGTCCAGTGCGCGGGCCTGGAGCACAAGATGGGCATCCACGGCAACGCCACCTGCGTCATGGCCTATGAGAACGCCAAGGGTTGGCTGGTGGGCCAGGAGAACAAGGGCATGGCGGCCATGTTCGTCATGATGAACGAGGCGCGCCTGGGCACGGGCCTTCAGGGTCTGTCGATCGGGACCGCCGCCTATCAGGCCGCCGTCGAGTTCGCCAGGGACCGCGTCCAGGGCCGCTCGCTGACCGGACCCAAGAACCCCGAGGGCCCCGCCGACCCGATCATCGTCCACCCCGACGTGCGCCGCATGCTGCTGGAGGCCAAGGCCTTCGTCGAGGGCGGCCAGGCCTTCATCCTGTGGACCGCGCTCCAGGCCGACCTGCAGAAGTCCGAGGATGAGGCCACCGCCGTCAAGGCGCGCGACTACATGGGCCTGATCACCCCGGTGCTGAAGGCCTATCTGACCGACAAGGGCTTCCACGTCGCCTCGCTGGCCATGCAGGTGCACGGCGGCTCGGGCTACACCGAGCACTTCCCGGCGTCGCAGTACCTGCGCGACGCCCGCATCACCATGATCTACGAGGGCGCCAACGGCATCCAGGCGCTGGATCTGGTGGGCCGCAAGCTGCCCGCCAACGGCGGCCGCGCCATCATGACCTGGTTCGGAGAGATCGACGGCTTCGTGTCGGAGAACGCCGGAAACGAGGCCATCAAGCCCTTCGTCGACGGCCTGGCCGACGCCAAGAAGAAGCTGCAGGAGGCCACCATGTGGCTGATGCAGAACGGCATGCAGAACCCGGACAACGCCGGCGCCGCCTCCACCGACTACCTCAACGTCTTCGGCCTGACGGCGCTCGCCTACATGTGGGCCCAGATGGCCAAGGCGGCGCAGGCGAAGATCGACGGCGGCTCCGACGATCCCTTCTATGCCAACAAGCTGGCCACCGGCCGCTACTTCGTCGAACGCATCCTGCCCGACGCCGGGGCTCACCTCGCCAAGCTGAAGACCGGCGCCGACGTCCTGATGAGCGTGCCGGCGGAGGCGTTCTGAGCATCAGAAGGGGAGAGCGAGCGGCTCCGGCAAGGCCCGCCGCTTCGCTTCTTCACGGAAATCAGCCTCAGTGTAGGGACCCAAGACGTCATGGCCACGACCCGTGCCGGTGCGGTTTATGACGTAATACTCAAGGACGCTTTCTCGTTGATAGGCCCCAGGAGCAGGGCCGTCGATATTGTAGGGCAATCGGATAGCGACGCTGACGTCACCCTTCCGCGCCCAAGCGACAACCGCGCCGCTGACCAGGTGCTGACACTCGCCGTCCACAATCGCACAGAGGGAAAAGTCATCTCGGCCGTCGATGGACAGCAGGGCGTAGTCGTCATCCAGGGACCGCCTATAGAAGTCGAAGATGCACCCCGACAAAGCGATCGCAACGACTGCACAGCTTACGATTTTCAGCGCTCGCATGATGCCCTCCAACTCTTGATCTAGAGCCTAGCATGAACGTCCTCGCCGCCCCCGATCCCGATTTCATGCAGGAAGAGGAGATCACCCTCTTCTCCGACTCGGTCTCCAAGTGGATCGACGAGCACGCGCCGCCCGAAAAGGTGCAGCAATGGATCGCCGACTCCTCGGTGCCGCGCTCGCTTTGGAACGACGCGGGCGACGCAGGCCTGCTGGGCCTGTCGATGCCCGAGGAAGACGGCGGCTTCGGCGGCGACTATCGGCACGAGGTCGTCTTGATGCGCCAGCTGGGCTGGAAGGGCGCGGACCACTTCGGCATCAGCCTGCACAACGCCATCGTCATGCCGTACGTCTGGCACTACGGCACCGCGGAGCAGAAGGCGCGCTGGCTGCCGCGTCTGGTGTCCGGCGAGCTGGTCGGCGCCATCGCCATGACCGAGCCCGGCGCGGGCTCGGACCTTCAGGGCGTCAAGACCACCGCCATCCGGCAAGGCGACCACTATGTCGTCAACGGTTCCAAGACCTTCATCACCAACGGCCAGCTGGCCAACTTCATCATCGTGGTGGCCAAGACCGACCCGGCCGAGGGGGCCAAGGGCACGAGCCTGATCGTCGTCGAGACCGACGGGCTGGCGGGCTTCGAGCGCGGGCGGAACCTGCACAAGATCGGCATGGAGGGGAACGACACCTCCGAACTGTTCTTCAACGACGTGAAGGCGCCCGTCGAAAACGTCATCGGCGGCGGCGAGGGTCAGGGCTTCGTCCAGCTGATGCAGCAGCTGCCGCAAGAGCGGCTGAACATCGCGGTGCAGGGCGTCGCCGCCGCCGAGCGCGGCCTCCAGGAGACGCTGGCCTACGTCAAGGAGCGCAAGGCGTTCGGGAAACGCGTCATCGACTTCCAGAACACCCAGTTCAAACTGGCCGAGGTCAAGACCAAGCTGACGGTGGCCAAGGTGTTCGTCGACTGGTGCATCGGCCTGCACCTCAAGGGCCAGCTGGACGCCGCCACCGCCTCCATGGCCAAATACTGGGTCACCGACGTCCAGGGCGAGACCATCGACGAGATGCTCCAGCTCCACGGCGGCTACGGCTACATGAACGAGTATCCCATCGCCCAGCTCTACAAGGACGCGCGCGTCCAGCGCATCTACGGCGGCACCAACGAGATCATGAAGCTGCTGATCGCGCGGACGCTGTAGGGTACTCATTATCCGCTCATTCCCGCGAAAGCGGGGACCCAGTCCTTTCGGGGGAACCGGGACGGTGGACTTCTTCACCTACATCGTCGCCAGTCGACGCAACGGCACGATCTACACCGGATCGACCGACGACGTTTACGTCCGAACCGTCGAGCACCGCGAGAGGATGCGGAAGGGCTTCACCGCCAGACACGGCTGCACCATTCTGGTCTGGTATGAGCGCCACCCGACGCGACACGAGGCGTTCGTGCGGGAGCGCCGCATCAAGAAATGGAACCGCGCGTGGAAGCTGGAGCTGATCGAGAGGACGAACCCCGGCTGGCGCGACCTTTTCGACGACCTGTCCTGAAGCTCTCACTGGGTCCCCGCTTTCGCGGGGATGAGCGGAGAGAGGGGGCTGCGAAGTGACCCGCCTCCACATCCCCCAACCCCTGTCCGAAGGCGCCGCCCTCGCCCCCACGCTGGATCAATCGCGCTACCTGACCCAGGTCATGCGGCTGAAGGCGGGCGACGCCGTCCACGTCTTCAACGGCGCGGACGGCGAGTGGCGCTGCACCGTCGCCGAGGTGCTGAAGAAGGGCGTGGTCCTGCGCGCCGAGCAGAAGATCCGCGACCAGATCACGCCGCCGGACGTCCACCTGCTGATCGCCGTCGTGAAGAAGTCGGCGCTGGAGTTCGCCGTGGAAAAGGCCACCGAGCTGGGCGCCGCGCGCATCCGTCTGGTCGTCACCGCCCGCACCCAGGCCCAGCACGTCCGCATGGACCGGCTGGACGCCATCGCCGAGGAGAGCGCCGAACAGACCGGCCGCCTGGACGTCCCGCCCGTCGACGCCCCTCAGAAACTGGACGCCCTGCTGGCCGATTGGAACCCGACCCGCCGCCTGATGTTCTGCGACGAGACCGGCGGCGCGCCGGCGACGCGCGCGCTGGCCGAAGCCGGCGGGGGCCCCTGGGCCGTCCTGATCGGGCCGGAAGGCGGCTTCACGCCGGAGGAGCGCGACCGCCTGCGCGCCCTGCCTTTCGCCCTGGCCGTGTCGCTGGGCCCGCGCGTCCTGCGCGCCGACACCGCGGCGACCACCGCCCTGACGCTGTGGCAGGCGGCCGTGGGCGACTGGGACTGCTGACCGCCTGCGACCGAATCCGACGCAGGCCCGTGCCACTCTCCGGGTCGCCAAGGCCGGATCCGGAGAAATGTGCACGATGTGCACCCTGTTTTTTCAGAGTGCACATTTCGCCTCTCCGGCCGGGCCTTGTGCGCCTCCTCGCGACCGCCCATCTCGCGGCGACCGAGGGGCTGGGAACCACTGCCGCATGACCGACGCGCCGTTGAACCGGACGGACCTGATCGAGGCCCTGTCCAAGGGGGCCAAGCCGCGCGCCCAGTGGCGCATCGGCGCCGAGCATGAGAAGTTCGGCTTCGACCGTGAGACGCTGCGCCGCCCGGCCTACGACGGCCCCAGCGGCATCCGGGCCATGCTGGAGGGCCTGACCCGCTTCGGATGGTCCGACGTGTATGAGGGCGACCATGTCGTCGCCCTGGAACGCACCACGCCCGAGGGGCTGACCTCCTCCATCTCGCTGGAGCCCGGCGGACAGTTCGAACTGTCCGGCGCCCCGCTGAAGGACGTGCACGAGATCTGCGACGAGACCGGCCGCCACCTGATGGAGGTCAAACAGGTCGCCGACCAGCTGGGCCTGGGCTTCCTCGGCGTCGGCTTCGATCCGCTGTGGGCGCGCGAGGACGTGCCCGTCATGCCCAAGGGCCGCTACGACATCATGCGCGCCTACATGCCCAAGCGGGGATCGCTGGGCCTCGACATGATGCTGCGCACCTGCACCATCCAGTCCAACCTCGACTTCGAGACCGAGGCCGACATGGTGCGCAAGTTCCGCACCTCTCTGGCGCTTCAGCCGATCGCCACGGCCCTGTTCGCCTGTTCGCCCTTCACGGAGGGTCGGCCCAACGGCTTCCTGAGCGCCCGCGCCAACGTCTGGACCGACACCGACCCGGACCGCACCGGCATGCTGGATTTCGTCTTCCAGGACGGCTTCGGCTTCGAGCGCTACGTCGACTACGCCCTGGACGTGCCGATGTACTTCGCCAAGCGCGACGGGAAATACGTCGATCTGTCGGGCCGGTCGTTCCGCCGCTTCCTGGACGGCGGCCTGGACGACCTGCCCGGCGACCGGCCGACGAAGAAGGACTGGGCCGACCACCTGACCACCCTGTTCCCCGAGGTGCGGCTGAAGTCGTATCTGGAAATGCGAGGCGCCGACGGCGGGCCGTGGAGCCGCATCTGCGCGCTTCAGGCCCTGTGGGTCGGCGTGCTGTACGACGACGCGGCCCTGAGCGCGGCGTGGGATCTGTGCAAGGGCTGGGACATCGCCGACCACGAGCGCCTGCGCCGCGACGTGACGCGACTGGGCCTGAAGGCCGAGGTCGCGGGCCGCACGGTGCGCGACGTCGCCGTCGACATGGTCGCGATCGCCAAACAGGGGCTGAAGGCCCGCGCGCGCTTCTCGGGCGGCATGGTGGACGAGCGCGGCTATCTGTCGGAACTGGAAGACATCGCCGACTCGGGCGTCACCCCCGCCGAGCGCCTTCTGGACCTGTTCCACGGCGCCTGGGAGCGCGACCTGTCGCGCCTGTACCGCGACTTCGCCTACTGACGGAACGCCCCGCCCAGCTTGGGCATTCAACGGGCATGAGCGATCCGATCCTGCCGCATACCCAGCCGAAGCCCGAGGGCGACGGCCCCGTCGTCGCCGAGACGCGCGCCAAGCAGGGGCGCGGCGGGATGCACGTGCTGACGATCATGATCGTCTCGGCGACGCTGGTCGCGATCGCCTTCGCGGTGATCTGGTTCGCCTACCGTCCGGGCCTGGACGCCGCCGAGGATCGGACCGAGGCGGAGGCGACGTCGCTCGAATCGGCTCAGCCGCTGCCGGAGCGGCCCACGACCACCCTGCCGGCCGATCCTCAGCCGGCCACGCCCGACGCGCCGACCGCCCCCTCGGGCGAACCTGCGGCCTGACGTCGGACCAGTGCGGTCGCCAGCGCGACGCAGGCGGCGAACAGGGCGCCCTCCAGCGTCGCGGTCACGGCGGCGGCGACGGGCCCGAAGCCGTCCTCTCCGATCAGCCGGCCCACCGGCGCCAGGCTGAGGGGCGCCTCGGGGAAGGCGCGCAGCAGCAGGTCCAGACTGCCGCCCAGCAGCCGGCCGCCGAGCAGCGTGATCCCCAGCCCCGCCGCCGCGCCGGCCGCGCCGCCGAAGGCCGCCGCCGTGCGCGCCTTCAGCCCCGGGCGCGTCGCCAGCCAGGCCCCCAAGCCCGCCGCCGCGCCCAGAGCCAGCCCCTCGCCCGCCCCGGTCATGTCCGCCGGCGCGACGCCGGTCAGCAGGCGGAAGGCGTCCAGCGCGATCAGGCGGGTCAGTCCGCCCACCAGCGCCCCGCCCAAGGCGCCCCCGAGGACGGCGCCCCACGGTCCGTCCGCGCGCCACAGCCGTCCCGCCGCCACGCCCAGTCCCACCGACGCCCCGGCGGCCAGAGCCAAAAGGGTGGTCGCGCAGACCAGCACGATCAGGGTCGAGGCGCCGCCCATGCCCTGCGGCGCTGCGGCCAGGCCGTAGAACAGCCCGCCCGCGACCCCGGCCAGCCCGCCGCCGGTCATCCCCGCCCCCGCGTCCGGGACCAGGCGTCGCCAGAGGGGCTCGGAAGCCGGCGAGGAGGCCGCAGGCGCGGGGTTGGATGGGACGCCGGTCCCCGTTTCGTCTCCGTCCGTCACCTCGGCGACGAAGCGATAGCCATGCTTGGGCACGGTCTCGATGAAGCGAGGCCGCGCCGCGTCGTCCCCCAGCTCGCGCCGCAGGGCCCGGACGCACTGGGTCAGGGCCTCGTCGGTGACGGGCACGCCCTTCCAGACCTCGTCCATGAACCGGTCCTTGGTCACGAGCCGGCCACGCTCGGCGACCAGCAGGGCCAGGGCGTCCAGATACCGGCCGCTGATCTCCACCGTCTCGCCGTCGCGCGTCAGGCGACGGTCCTGCGGGTCCAGGCGGAAACGGTCGAAGCGGCACGCGGTCATCGGCGGGACGGTCGATCATCCGCGCGGCGAAGGCAATGCCCCTACCCGCCCGCGCCGCGCCATGGCATCGTGACGCCGTTCAGGGAGGGATGTGACATGACCGACGCCGACGTCAAGCTGAGGGAACAGGCCGAACGCCGCGTGGAAGCCAAGCGCAGCGTGGTCTCGCACCTGATGGTCTTCGTCATCGTCAACGCCGGCCTGTTCGCCATCGACTGGTGGACCGGCGGCGGCATCAACTGGGCCTTCTGGCCGCTGCTCGGCTGGGGCATCGGCCTGGCCTCGCACATGGCCTCGGTCTGGATGGCCCTGTCCGGCAGTCATGAAGCCGCCGTCGAGCGCGAAATGGAGCGGCTGCGCCGCCAGCGCCGGTGAGCGGCGTCGTCAGGGTCGGCATAGGCGGCTGGACGTACGAGCCGTGGCGCGGGGTCTTCTATCCGGAGAAGCTGAGCCAGAAGAAGGAGCTGGAGTTCGCCAGTCGGGCGCTGACGTCGATCGAGATCAACGGCACCTATTACTCGACCTTCAAGCCCGACAGCTGGATGAAGTGGCGCGACGAGACGCCGGACGGCTTCGTCTTCGCGGTCAAGGCCAGCCGCTACTGCACCAACCGCAAGGTGCTGTCGGACATGGGCGAGTCGATGGACCGGTTCCTGGGTCAGGGGCTGACGGCGCTGGGGGACAAGCTGGGGCCCATCAACTGGCAGTTCATGGGCACGAAGAAGTTCGACGCCGACGACTTCGAGGGCTTCCTGAAGCTGCTGCCGCCCGAGCGGGACGGCGTGCGGCTGAGGCATGCGCTGGAGGTGCGGAACCCGACGTTCCAGACGCAGGCCTTCTACGATCTGGCGGCGAAATACGGCGTCGCCATCGTCTATGCCGAGGACGACGAGGCGCCGGAGTGGCCGCGCATCGATGAGGCCACCGCCGACTTCACCTATGCCCGGCTGATGTCCAGCCGGGAGGAGGAGCCGACCGGCATGACGGCGCCCGAGTTGGACGCCGTCGCCGGCCGGTGTCGCGACTGGGCGAAACGCGGCGACGTCTTCGCCTATTTCATCGCCGGGGCGAAGGTCCGCAATCCGGCCGCGGCGCGGGCGCTGATCGCGCGCCTGGGCTGAGCTTCGGTCTCAGAAGGTCTTGCGCACCCGAACCTGGAAGAAGGTCCGGGGGTCGACGTCGCGCACCTCGACGTAATCCACCGCCTGGGTCGTGCGGTTCGCATAGACGGTCCGGGTGATGGTGAAGTCGTCCCAGATGTTGACCTGGGCCCGCAGCGACAGGTCCGCCGTCGGCTTCCACTCCGCGAACAGGACCCGATAGTTCCGCAGCCGGACGTCCTGGCGGACGTTGGGATCGAAGTTGGCCTCGTCGAACCCGCGCAGCCATTCGAAGCCCCACTGGGTCTTCAGCGACTGGATGTCCTGGGTGAAGCTGACGTTCGCGTCGAAGGGTCGGATCCCGGAAATGGTCCGCTCACGGCCCGTCGTCGGATCCGTGACGCTGGAGTCCTGCCAGGTCGCGGTGGTGCGCAGGCGCCCCCCGGAGATGCCCAGGCGGTCCGTGGGCAGGGTGAGCGACAGCCGGGCCTGATCATAGGTCCCGTCGCCGATGTTGCCGACCGCCGTCGGGCCCGCGACCAGCGGGACGCGGTCGATGACGTCGGAGATCTCGTCGTGGCGCAGGGTCAGCGAGACCACGCCGTCGCCCCAGAAGCGGCGCTCATAGGTGCCTTCGAAGATCCAGCGCTGGTCCGGCTCCAGGTCGACGTTGCCGCCGAACACCTGGTCGTTCTGCAGATTGGCCGAGGCGGCGAAGTCGTTGAAGTTCAACTGGCCCACGTCGCGCTCGACCCGGAACCGGAACTGGTTTCCCTCGCCTGGAGTCCAGGTCAGCTGGACCCGGGGCTTGGCGTAGAACAGATCCTTCTCCGCGTCGGCGTCGCCGCTCTGGGTGATCGTGGACGACTCCAGCCGGAGGCCGGTTTCCAGGGTCAGGGCGTCGTCGATGCGCCAGGTCGATCGGGCGAAGGCCTCCATGCGGACCTCCTCGACCTTGATCTGGTCCGACGGCAGCGGAATGGGCGCGCCGCCGACCGTCAGGGCCTGGGTCGTGTCCAGCACGTTGTAGGCGGTCTCGGCGCCGACTTCGGTGGTGACGCCGCCGTTTTCGTGACGCAGCTGGCCCCGCACGATGCTTTCGGAGGACTTGGCGTCGAAGCTGAAGATCGACTCGGGCTGGTCCACGCCGCCCAGGCGCGTGCGGTTGACCGCGGCGCCTTCCGTCTCGTTGAAGGTGTGGATGACCCGCCCTTCGAACTTCAGCGCTGGGCTGAGCGGCCGCTCGTAGACGGCGCCGACCTCGCCGCTGGTCGAGTCGTTGGCGTTGACGTTCTCGCGCAGGACGCCGGACGCGGTCTGAACGCTTTCCTGCCGGAAGTCCCCGACGCCGTACCGGCCGGTCAGATCGATCTTGCCTCCGGCGAACGGCCCGGCCCAGGTGGCGCGAGCGGACTGGCCGCCGCCGCCGGCGAAACCGTCGATCGCCTCGTCCCGCGTCACCACGTCGGCGGCGTTGGTCCGCGTGACGCGGCCGGGGCCGTTGCTGTCGCTCATGCTGACGCCGTCGGACAGGGTCAGGCTCCAGTTCGTGTCGCCGTTCCGGGCGGTGACCTGATAGCTGCCGCCGTAGAGATCGGGGGCGCCCTCGAAGAAGAAGGCGTTGGCGTTGACCACATGCTGGATCGTGGCCTGGCTCTTGAGGATCACGTTCACGACCAGGGGGAAGCCCTGCATGTCGACGCCCGGCGCGCCGCCGCGGACCAGCTCGATCCGCTCCACCTGCGAGGCCGGGGTGCGGGACAGCACGGACGAGCCGGTGTCGGTCTTGGAAGCCGGCCGCGCGCCGTTGATCAGGACGTTGCCGACCGCGCCCTCGAATCCGCGGCTGCCGTCGCCGTCGACGATGCCGAAGCCCGGCACCCGCTGGACCATCTCCAGAGCGGTGTTCGGCCGCGCCTGGGCGAAAAAGTCCGGCTGGTAGACGATGACGCCCGAGGCCGTCTCGGTGGCGGACGCCGTCGCCGGGGCGGGGGCGGCCTCCTGGGCCTGGGCGGCCGTGGCGGCCAGGGCGAGCGCGGCCGCGCCGGCGAGCAGGATCGACTTCTTCACGGGGTTCCCTCTCCTTCGATGGCGGGAACCTGACGAGGCGAAATGTCCGTTTCCAGTTACAAGCTGGACAGGTAGGTTAAATGACCGTCATAAATAAGGTGTTGATTGTTTCGAAACTGTAATCATTGAGGCAGAAAGAAGTCTATGCGTGTATTCACCGTCGTCTTTTTCTGCCTTTCCTTGCTGGTCGTGCCGGCAATCGCCCATGCTCAGGACGGCGAGGCGACCGAGGTCGACGAGGTGGTCGTCGAGGTCCGTCGCTCGGGCGCGCCGACGTGGGAAGTGACGCGCGGCGGATCGACCCTGCTGCTGGTCGGCGCGATCCAGGCCCTGCCCAAGAGCCTGGACTGGCGGGCCGACGCCCTGGAGCGGGCGGCCGAGCGGGCCGACCGGGTGCTGTATTCGCACGTCGCCAACGTGTCGCCGGGCGACATCCTGCGGCTCATCTGGCGGTCGGGCACCCTGACCCGCATGCCGCGCGGCAAGACCAGCGCCGATTATCTGTCGCCCGAGTGGAACCAGCGGCTGGTGGCCTTGGACGCCCTGACGCGGGACGACCTGACGCGGCAGAGCTTCTTTCTGACCCGCACCGAGCTGCTGTTCGGCCTCACCCGGCTGAACCGTGACCAGGGCGCGTCGGTCGAGGATGCGGTGCGCCGCGCCGCACGCCGCGGCCGCACGCCCAGCCAGCGAATCAGCGAGGTGCGGGGCGACGAAATCATCGACGCCCTGCTGACCCTGCCGCCGGAGAGTTGGGTGACCTGCATTCAGCTGGGCATCGTGGCGGCGGAAGCGGGCGAAACAGGCATGCTGGAACGCGCTGCGGCCTGGCGCAGGTTCGACGTGCCGACCGTCATGAAGTCGCCCCTGGAGATCGCGCTGACCGAATGCTGGCCGTGGGGCGACCCGGAGTGGGGCGCCCTGCTGCGCCGCCAGTGGCTGGCCGGCGCCGAAGGCGCCCTGGCCCAGGACGGCACGACCCTCGCCGTCGCGCCCCTGCGCGTGCTGGCCGAGCCGAACGGCTTGCTGGACACGCTGGAGGCGCGCGGCTTCGAGATCGTCGGCCCGGCCTGGAAGCGCTGAGGCGGCGAAGCCTCGGCGGCAAGGTCGTGTGCACAAGGTGCACTCCATGCACTGCACCGGAATTTTTGAGTGCATGGAGTGCACGGAGTGCACATGAAGAGCCCCGCGCGAACGCATGGCGGAATGCTGGCGCCGCCATGAACCGACGTCGGCAAGTCGCGCTCAGATCAGACCTGCCTCTTGTTTCATAAGGACAAGTCGGGAGAAGTCGTCACGACTTCGCCGGTCTTTCCGTCGTTTCGACGCTCAGGGTCAGACCGCCGTGCCGCCCACGGTCAGACCGCCGATCTTCAGGCTGGGCTGGCCGATGCCGACCGGAACGCCCTGCCCCGCCTTGCCGCAGGTACCGACGCCGGGGTCGAAGGCGAAGTCGTCGCCGATCATCGTGACCCCCTTCAGCGCCGTCGCCCCGTCGCCGATCAGGGTCGCCCCGCGCACCGGCGAGGTGATGCGCCCATCCTCGATCAGATAGGCCTCGGTGCACTGGAAGACGAACTTGCCGTTGGTGATGTCGACTTGGCCCCCGCCGAAGTTGGCGGCGTAGACGCCGCGCTTCGTCGAGGCGATCATGTCGGCGCGGCTGTCCTTGCCCCCCTCCATGAAGGTGTTGGTCATGCGCGGCATGGGGATGTGGGCGAAGGACTGGCGCCGCCCGTTGCCGGTCGCCTTCTGGCCCATCTGACGGGCCGACAGACGGTCGTGCATCAGGCCGACCATGATCCCGTCCTCGATCAGCACGGTGCGCGAGGTCGGCGTGCCCTCGTCGTCCACCGTCAGCGAGCCGCGGCGACCGGCGATGGAGCCGTCGTCGACCACGGTCACGCCCGGCGCGGCCACGCGCTTGCCCATCATGCCGGTGAAGACCGACGAGCCCTTGCGGTGGAAGTCGCCCTCGAAGCCGTGGCCCACCGCCTCGTGCAGCAGCACGCCGGGCCAGCCGGCGCCCATGACCACGTCCATCTCTCCGGCGGGGCAGTCGACCGCTTCCAGATTCACCAGCGCCTGACGCAGGCATTCGTCGACCTGGGCCCGCCAGCGTTCGGGCGCGGTCCATTCCTCGAAGCCCGCGCGGCCGCCGGCGCCCGCGGACGCGGTCTCGCGCCGGCCGTCCTTCTCCACCGTGACCGAGACGTTGAAGCGGACCAGCGGGCGCACGTCGCGAACGGAGCGCCCCTCGGCGCGGAGGATCTCGATGGAGCGGCGCTCGCCGATCAGGCTGGCCGAGACCTGCACCACGCGCGGGTCGCGGGCACGGGCCCAGGCGTCGATCTCCTGCAGCAGGGCGATCTTGTCCGAAAATCCGGGCGCCGCCAGCGGATCCAGCGGCGGGTACAGCGACTGGTTGGTGGCGCGCGGACCCTCGGCGGTCACGCCTGCATGGCCCGCCTTGGCCAGCGACGCCGCCCCGGCCGCGCGACGGATGGCGTCGGCGGTGATCTCGTTGGCATGGGCATAACCGGCGGTCTCGCCCGCCACGACGCGCAGGCCGAAGCCTTCGGTCGCGTCGTAGTTCGCCCCCTTAAGCCGTCCGTCGTCGAAGACGAGGGATTCCAGCTCGGACCGCTCCAGGAACAGCTCCCCGTCGTCGGCCCCGGCCAGGGCGCCGCGCAAGATCGACAGGGCCTCTTCGGGATCGACGCCGGCGGTTTCGAGCAGGGGCGGCGGGGGGACGTGTGCGGTCATGCCGTGCAGATAGGACGGCGGAAGGGGCGCGTCACCCCCGACGGCGCCCCCGCGGAGAAGCCGGCTGGTTCTTCACCAAGGACACCAAGGAAGGGAAAGCCACGAAGGACACCAAGCCACCGAGCGCGAACACGCCGCAGGCGTTCCCTTCGTCGAAGGGAGACGAGGATGCGCTGCGCGCAGCCGCTGGGCACAGGCCTCTTAGTGCCCTTCGTGCCTTCTTGGTGTCCTTCGTGACGAACCAGCCCTGTCGGCACGGACGTAGGCGGAAGGCGTTCGCACTCCTTCCGCCTTGTCCGTCACCAGGCGTCGTTGACGTCGCCGGAGCCCGAGACGTTCGACTGGACCGAGGTCGGTCGGCGGGTCAGGTCGACGTCGCCCGAGCCCGAGATGTCGATCGTCGCGCGGCCGGTGGGGCCGACGTCCACTTCGCCCGAGCCCGAGACGTCCACGTCGGCGTCGACGACCGTCAGGGCCGTCAGGTCCGCCTCGCCCGAGCCGGAGACGTCCAGATCCAGCGTCTGGGCGCGTCCCTCGGCCACGACCTCGCCGGAGCCGGAGATGGCGATCCGCAAGGTCGGCACGTCGATGGCGCGGAGGGACAGCTCCTGCGAGCCGTTCAGCTCGAAGGTCGAGACGTTCGGCGCGGTGATGGTCACGCGGACCTGATCGCGCCACCCGCCCCAGACCTCGGCGCCCTCGACGAACAGGCGGCCGTTCTCCAGCTTCAGCGCGTTCACGCGCCGCTCCGGACCGGTGACGGTGACCGAGGCCACGTCGCCCTGGGTGAAGACCACGTCGGCGGCGGCGTCCAGGACCAGGCGGTCGCCGCCGGTCCATTCCAGGGTGCGGGTGATCTCGGGACCGCGATCGCCGCGGCCCTCGTGACTGACGCGGACCCAGTCGCCCTCGCCGTCCCAGGTCCAGCTAAAGCCATCGCGCATGATGGCGGGGCCGCCGACGGCGAAGGCGCCGCCGATGCCGACCACGGCCATGACCAGGCCCACGCCCATGATGATGAGAAGATTGCGGATCATGTCAGTCCCTCCCTCAGATCCGGCCCTGGTCGAGCGCGGGCTTCAGCACGCGATAGTGCAGGCGCGCGTACCAGACCGTGGCGTCGATCAGCCATTTGACGAAGACGGCGCACAGCGCGGTCATGAAGATGCCCAGACCCATGACGCCGACGCCGCCCAAGAGCGCTACGGCCGGTCCGCCCGGGGGGTCCAGGAACGGCCCGGCCACCAGGGTGAAGCCCCCGGCCAGGAAGACGCCGATGCCCGACACCAGCACCGCCACCAGGCTGCCGAACACCGGCAGGACGATGGGCAGCAGGATCAGGATGTCGATGGCGCCCAGGCCGATGATGGCGAAGATGGCGCCCGCGGCGGACGAGGCGCCCGGCTGCTGGTTCCAGGCGCGGGCGCCGGCCTCGGCCCGCAGCTCGCGGGCCAGACGGTCGGGGTCGCCGAGCGCGGCGGCCACCTCGGCCTCGGAACGGCCGTCGGCCGCGCCGGCGTCGAAGTGCGCCTCATAGTCCTGGACGATCTCGTCGGCGGCGGGGGCGGACAGGCCCACCAGCCCCTTCTTCAGGCGCGAGATGAATTCCGCGCGGGTCATGTGGTCAGCTCCCCTTTGGTTTCGGCCGGCGCCGGAACGGGCTCGGCCAGGACGGCCTCGACCGCGTCGGCGAAGGTGCGCCATTCCGCGGTCTGGGCTTCGAGCGCCCGACGGCCGGCGGCGGTCAGGCGATAGTATTTGCGGGACGGCCCGGCGGCGGATTCGACCAGATAGGTCTCGACCAGTCCGTCGGTCTGCATCCGCCGCATCAGCGGATAGATGGTGCCTTCGCCCATGCCGATGGCCTTCGAAAGGTCTGCGGCGATGTCGTAGGCGTAGCCGTCGCGCCGGTTCAGAAGCGCCAGGACGCAGAGCGTCAGCACCCCCTTCTTCAGCTGCGTGTCGATGTGCTCGGGCACGGTGTGGGTCTCCCTTGACGACCCCATGCGTATGACAAGGTAGCTTGCGTGGCAAGGTAGCTTGCGAAACATGACGGCGAATTCATGCGGCGCGCGGACGCGGTGCGGGATCAGGTCGCGCCCCGCCGCCTTGGCAAAGGGCTCCGCGGGCGATAAGGACCGCCCCAAAGCCGCCGGGACCTCGTCCCGGGGGCCGTTCGGCGACCGCTCCGCGCCGGGAAATCGGCGGGGCAAGGACTAGGGAAACCACGCATGAAACCAGGCACCTCCGCCCTGGCGATTTCGGCCTTCATCGGCTCGGTCATGGCGACCGGGGCGACGCAGGCGCAGGAGTATCTGGGCCAGCCCACGCCGGGCGGCATCGGTCTGCAAGACAGCGCCTCGCCGCTGAAGGAACAGGCCACCTGGTTCCACAACTGGGTCCTGATGCCGACCATCGTGTTGATCAGCCTGCTGGTGCTTGGCCTGCTGATCTGGGTGGTGATCCGCTACAACAAGAAGTCCAACCCGGTGCCCGCCAGGTGGAGCCACAACACCGCCATCGAGGTGCTCTGGACGATCGTGCCGGTCTTCATCCTGGTGGGGATCGCCCTGTTCTCGTTCCGCCTGCTGTTCGCCTATGAGAACATGCCGGAGCCCGATCTGACGGTGAAGGTCACCGGCAACCAGTGGAACTGGGCCTATGAGTACCCGGACCAGGGCGTGGCGGAATACATCTCCAGCATGCTGCCGGAAGACGAGGCCCGCGCCCGCGGCGTGCCGTATCGCCTGGCCGCCGACGAGCCGATGGTGGTGCCGGTCGGCCAGACCGTGAAGCTGCTGGTCACCGCGTCGGACGTGATCCACGCCGTCGCCCTGCCGGCCTTCGGCCTGAAGACCGACGCCGTGCCCGGCCGCACCAACGAGACCTGGTTCCGCGCCGACCGCGTCGGCACCTATTACGGCCAATGCTCGGAGCTGTGCGGCGTCGACCACGCCTTCATGCCGCTGGAGATCCGCGTCGTGACCGAGGCCGAGTTCGCCGCCTGGGTCGCCTCCAGGGGCGGCTCCATGACGCCGGCGGCCCCCGCCGCCGTCCCCGCCGCGACCGCTCCGGCCGCCGCCCCGACCGTGGGCGCGACCACCGACGCGGCCGCCCCGGCCCCGACCCAGACCGACCCTGCCGCGGCGCCCGCCGCCGCTTCCGCTCCGGCCGCCGCGCCGGCCGCCGCCCAGTAAAGAGACGCGAGAGAGCCGACAGACATGGCCACCGCCGCCGCCTACGGTCACGACGACCACGACCACAAGCCGGGCTTCTTCACCCGCTGGTTCCTGTCCACCAACCACAAGGACATCGGCACGCTGTACCTGCTGTTCGCCATCATGGCGGGCATCGTGGGCGGCGCCCTGTCCGGCCTGATCCGCTGGGAACTGGCGGAGCCGGGCATGCAGGTGTTCGCCGAGAACTCCTCGATCAGCCTCCTGGGCCTGATCGAACAGTCCAAGCACGGCTACAACGTCACCGTCACGGCCCACGCCCTGATCATGATCTTCTTCATGGTCATGCCGGCGATGATCGGCGGCTTCGGCAACTGGTTCGTGCCGATCATGATCGGGGCGCCGGACATGGCCTTCCCGCGCATGAACAACGTGTCGTTCTGGCTGCTGGTCGCCGCCTGGGTGCTGCTGTGCCTGTCGATGTTCGTGGACGGCGGGCCCGGCAAGGGCTTCGGCGGGGGCTGGACCATCTATCCGCCCCTGTCCACGACCGGCCACACCGGCCCGGCCATGGACCTGGCCATCTTCTCGCTGCACGTGGCGGGGGCCAGCTCGATTCTGGGGGCGATCAACTTCATCACCACCATCTTCAACATGCGCGCGCCGGGCATGACCCTGCACCGGATGCCGCTGTTCGCCTGGTCGGTGCTGGTCACGGCCTTCCTGCTGCTGCTGAGCCTGCCGGTCCTGGCGGGCGCCATCACCATGCTGCTGACCGACCGCAACTTCGGCACGTCGTTCTTCGACCCGACCGGCGGCGGCGATCCGGTGATGTTCCAGCACCTGTTCTGGTTCTTCGGCCACCCGGAGGTCTACATCCTGATCCTGCCGGGCTTCGGCATCATCAGCCACATCGTCTCGACCTTCAGCCGCAAGCCGGTCTTCGGCTATCTGGCCATGGCCTATGCGATGGTGGCCATCGGCTTCATCGGCTTCATCGTGTGGGCGCACCACATGTACACGGTCGGCATGACGGTGAACCTGCGGGCCTATTTCATCGCCGCGACCATGATCATCGCCGTGCCCACGGGGGTGAAGATCTTCAGCTGGATCGCCACGATGTGGGGCGGCTCGCTGGACTTCAAGACGCCCATGCTGTGGGCGATGGGCTTCATCTTCCTGTTCACCGTCGGCGGCGTGACCGGCGTGGTGCTGTCCAACGCGGGCATCGATTACAGCCTGCACGACACCTATTACGTCGTGGCGCACTTCCACTACGTGCTGTCGCTGGGCGCGGTGTTCGCCATCTTCGCGGGCTTCTACTACTGGTTCGAAAAGATGTTCGGCGTGAAGTACAACGAGTTCCTGGGCGCCGCGCACTTCTGGATCATGTTCGTCGGCGTGAACGTGATCTTCTTCCCGCAGCACTTCCTGGGTCTGCAGGGCATGCCGCGCCGCTATGTGGACTATCCTGAGGCCTACACCCTGTGGAACCAGGTCTCGTCCTGGGGCTACGCCATCACGGCGGTCGGCGTGGTCGTCTTCCTGGCCGTGCTGGTCGAGGCCGCGGTGCGTCGCCGCAAGGGCGTGCCGAACCCGTGGGGCGAGGGCGCGACGACGCTGGAATGGACCCTGTCCAGCCCGCCGCCGCACCACCAGTTCAACGAACTGCCGGTCATCAAGCCGACCGAGCGCCACTGAAGAACGTCACCTCCCCGTGCGCGAAGGCGCATGGGGAGGACCGGTCGCGACAGCGACCAGGAGGGGGCGGCTCAGGCTGATGGTCCGAGCCTCTGATCCTCACGTCGGCGTCGCCCCCTCCTGGCGCCTTCGGCGCCTGTCCTCCCCACCGCCCTTCGGCGATGGAGAGGTGACTGGACCCATGACCCCTCCCGCGCCCCCCACAGTCCTGAGCACCACCCAGCCGGAGGAATGGTTCCAGCTGCTGAAGCCGCGGGTGATGTCGCTGGTGGTGTTCACCGCCCTGACCGGCCTGTTCGCGGCGCCGGGCGATCCGCGACTGTGGGAGGGCCTGATCGCGGTCCTGTGCATCGCCGTGGGGGCCGGGGCGGCCGGCGCCTTCAACATGGCGCTGGAGAGCGAGACCGACGCCCTGATGCGCCGCACGCGCGGGCGCCCGACCGCATCGGGCCGCGTGCGCAAGAACGACGCCCTGGCGTTCGGCGCGGTGCTGAGCCTGTTCTCGGTCACCCTGCTGGGCATGAACGCCAGCTGGTTCGCCGCCGGCCTTCTGGCGATGACCATCGTCTATTACGCCGTCTTCTACACCCTGATGCTGAAGCGGCGGACCGCCCAGAACATCGTCATCGGGGGCGCGGCCGGCGCGTTCCCGCCGGTGATCGGCTGGGCCGCGGCCACCGGCGAGGCGCCGTGGCAGGCGTGGCTGCTGTTCCTGATCATCTTCCTGTGGACACCGCCGCACAGCTGGGCCCTGGCGCTGTACTCGGCCGGCGACTACGCCCGCGCCGGAATCCCCATGATGCCGGTGGCGCGCGGCGCCAGGTCCACGCGGCTGCAGGTGCTGCTGTATTCTTTGATCCTGGTCCCGGTCGCGGTCCTGCCCGCCTTCGTGGGCCTGGGCGGGCGCGGCTATCTGGCGGTGTCGGTTGCGGGCGGGGCGCTGTTCCTGCTGCTGGCGTGGCGCCTGTATCGCAGCCGCGCGGGCGACCAGCCGGACAAGGCCGAGGCCGTGGGTCGAGAGGCCGCATTGTACGACGTCCGCGCCGAGGCCAAACCGGCGCGAAACCTGTTCGCCTATTCGATCCTGTGGCTGTCGGCGCTGTTCGCCGCCCTGCTGATCGAACATCTGCCGGCGAGCGCTCTGGAGTGCCCCACATGCGTCTGACCGATCAGGAACTGGCCGCCCGCAAGCGCCGCAATCTGTGGATCGCCGGCGGTCTGGTGGCCTTCATGGTGCTGGTCTTCCTGACCACCTTCCTGCGCATGCAGCGCAACATGGAAGAGGCCCGCGCCATGCGTGCCAACGCCGTCGCGGAGGCTCCGCGATGAGGAAGGACCACGCCATCGCCGCCGCCTGCGCCGGGACCGTCCTGCTGATGACCGGCGCCGCCTTCGCCGCCGTGCCGCTGTACGACCTGTTCTGCCGCGTCACCGGATTCGACGGCACGACCATGCGGGCGGACGAGCCTTCGAAAATCGTGCTGGAAGACACCGTCATGGTGCGGTTCGACACCAACGTGCGGGACCTGCCCCTGACCTTCAAGGCGCGCCAGGTTCGCCAAAGGCTGCGCATCGGCGAGACGGGCATGGCCTGGTTCGACGTCACCAACACGTCCGACCGGCCCGTGGGCGCCACGGCCGCCTACAACGTCGTGCCGGAGAAGGCGGGCCCCTATTTCCAGAAGCTGCAGTGCTTCTGTTTCGAGGGCCAGGTGATCGCGCCGGGCGCCACCGTGGCCTTCCCGGTCCAATACTTCATCGCCCCGGAGATGGCGACCGACCGCGAGGGTCGCGGCATCGCCGAAATCACGCTCAGCTACACCTTCTGGCCGACCAAGGACTTCGATCAGGCCGTGGCCGGTTGAGGTCTGGCGTCCCGCCGAGGCGGGCGCTATAGCCACCCCCAAATCCCGTTTCCCAAGAGACGACCGAGACACATGGCCGACGCCCACGCCGCCCCGCACCACGACTATCACCTGGTCGATCCCAGCCCCTGGCCGCTGGTCGCCTCCATCGCCGTGACGGTGATGATGATCGGCGCGGTGGCTTGGATGAAGGGGGTGCTCGGCCTGCCGGAGGGGACCAGCTGGCTGTTCTTCGCCGGCCTGGCGGGGGTGCTGTACTCGATGTTCGGCTGGTGGTCGGACGTGATCAAGGAAAGCCACAAGGGCGATCACACGCCGGTGGTGTCGATCGGCCTGCGCTACGGCATGGTGCTGTTCATCGCCTCGGAGGTGATGTTCTTCGCCGCCTTCTTCTGGATGTTCTTCGAGATGGCGATCTTCAACGAAGCGCGCGCCGCCATCCCGCAGGTGGGCCTGTGGGCCGACACGGCGGCCGCCTGGGCCGGTTCCGACGGCGGCATGATCTGGCCGCCGCGCGGCGTGCACACCCTGGACCCCTGGGCCCTGCCGCTGCTGAACACCGTCATCCTGCTGCTGTCGGGCACCACCGTGACCTGGGCCCACCACGCGCTGCAGGTCGGCGACCGCAAGGCGGCCAAGACGGGCCTGCTGATCACCGTCCTGCTGGGCGTGCTGTTCACGGCGGTTCAGGCTTATGAGTACCAGCACATCATCCACGAGAACCTGTTCTTCAACGAGGCGGCGGCCAACTCGGGCCTGTACGGCTCGATCTTCTTCATGGCGACGGGCTTCCACGGCTTCCACGTGCTGATCGGCACCCTGTTCCTGACGGTCTGCCTGCTGCGCCTGATGGCCGGCCAGTTCTCGCCGGAGAAGCATTTCGGGTTCGAGGCCGCGGCCTGGTACTGGCACTTCGTGGACGTGGTCTGGCTGTTCCTGTTCGCCTTCGTCTACGTGACGTTTGGGTGAGTGATCTTTCTCCCCTTGCGGGAGAAGGACGATGAAGCGTTTCCCCTGGATCCTGACCGTCGTCACCGTCGCGGCCCTGGCGGCTCTCGTCTCTCTGGGCACGTGGCAGTTGCGGCGGCTCTCGTGGAAAGAGGGGCTGATCGCCCAAGCTGAGGCGGCGCGCGACCAACCGCCCGTCGATCTGGCCGAGGTCGGCGACCTCCCCGATCCGGAGTTCCGCCGCGTCGTCGCCGGCTGCGACATGCGCAACCGGCCCTACGTCGAACTGCAGACCATCCACGAGGGCGAGCCGGGCGTGCGCCTAATCTCCGCCTGCCGGGGCTGGTTGGTCGACATGGGCTTCGTGTCGGAAAAGATCAGCGCGCGGCCGCCCGCCACGAACGTCCCTCCGGCCGGCCCCGGCCTCATTCCCTATTGGACGGCCCAGGTGCGCGCCGTCGACGCGCCCAGCCCCTTTGCCCCGCCGCCGTCGAACGGCCGCTTCTTCGCCCGCGACGCCGCCGCCATGGGCGAGGCCCTGGGCCTGAGCGAGCCGCCTCCGCCTTGGGTGCTCTACGCCGAGACCTCGCCCCTGCCCGAGTGGCTGGCCTTGCAGGCCGCCCCCCCGCCGCCCGCCTTTTCCAACAACCACCTCGGCTATGCCCTGACGTGGTTCGGGCTGGCGATCGCGCTGGTCGGCTTCTATGTGGCCCTGCTTCGCCGACGCCTGAGAAAGCCCGCGCCCTGACCCCCACGCTCACAACCCTGTCCAACGGCGTCCGCGTCACAGCCGACCCCATGCCGGGGCTGAAGACCTTCGCCCTGACCGTCACCGTCGGCGGCGGCTCCCGTTGGGAGGGGCCCGCCCGCGCCGGCTGGTCGCACTTCCTGGAGCACCTGGTCTTCAAGGGCGCCGGCGACATGGACGCGCGCGAGATCGTGGAGCGCGTGGAGCGCGAGGGGGGTCATGTCAACGCCGCCACCGGCCACGAGCGCACGTCGTTCGAGGTGCGCGGCGTCGACGGCTCGCTGGACATGGCGCTGCAGGTCGTCTCCGACCTGATCCTGCGGCCCACGCTGGATCCGGCCGAGATCGACCGCGAGAAGGACGTGGTGGCCCAGGAGATCGCCGACGCCTTCGACACGCCCGACGACCACGTCTTCGAAATGGCCCAGGCCCAGGCCTATCCGGACCAGCCGCTGGGACGGCCGATCCTGGGCACGGTCGCGGCGCTGAAGCCGGCGACGCGCACGGACGTCGAGGCCTGGCGCGCGGCCCTGTATGCCCCCGAGCGGCTGGTGGTCGCGGCCTCCGGCGCCGTCGATGCGCACCGGCTGGTCGAGGCGGTGGCCCGCCGGTTCGGCGACGCGTCCGGGCCCGCCGCGACGCCGCCGGAGACGGCCCGTTTCGTCGGGGGTCAGGCGGCGCTTCGGCGGCGGATCGAGCAGGCCAATCTGGTCTTCCTGGCCCCGGCGTGCGGCGTGCGCGACGCGCTGTATCCCGCGACCCGCCTGCTGGCCGAAATCCTGGGCGGGGGCATGGCGTCGCGTCTGTTCCAGAAGGGGCGCGAGGAGCTGGGGCTGGCCTATGCGATCGACGCCTGGTTCGACGCCTATGACGAGACCGGCCTGATGGGCGTCTACGCCGGCTGCGCGCCCGACCGCGCTGAGACCCTGGCCCGGGTCTGCGCGCGCGAGATGCACGACCTGGCGACGCGGGGTCCGACCGAGGCCGAGCTGGCGCGGGCCAAGGCCGTTCAGGTCGCGGGGCTGCTGATGTCCGACGAGAGCCCGACGTCGCGCGCGGGCCGGGCGGCGGCCCAGACCCTGATCTTCGGCGCGCCGATTCCGGCGGAGGTTTCGGTGGCCCGCGTGCGCGAACAGACCGTCGAGACGGTGCGCGCCGCCGCCCGGCTGGCCCTGGACGGACGCAGCGCCGCGGCCGTTCTGGGCCCCGCCGCGGCGCACGGGGCCGGGCGCGTCTTCGCCGAGGCGCTGGCCGGTTAGGCTCACGGAGGTCCGCGCGCCGGTTGCCGAACGGGCGTTTCGGGCGTTAGCTGATCGACATGGCCCTGCTGGACTGGATCGGCGAGCGGATGAGCCCGGGCGTGGCCGCCCACGGCGTCACCCTGCGCGCCCCTCGTGCCGGAGATCATGCGGCCTGGGCCGCGCTGAGGGCCGAATCGCGCGACTACCTGACGCCGTGGGAGCCGACCTGGCCTGAGGACGATCTGAGCCGCACCGCCTTTCGTCGCCGTTTGGCGATCTATGCGAGGGAACAGGAGGCGGGGGCCGCCTGGCCCATGTTCGTCTTCGCCCGGGACGATCTGGTCGGGGCCATCACCCTGTCGAACGTGCGGCGCGGCGTGGCCGAGACGGGCACCCTCGGCTACTGGATCGGGCGTCCCTTCGCAGGGAGGGGGCTGGGCACGGCCGCCGTGCGGGCCATGGTGGATCACGCCTTCGCCGATCTGGGTCTGCACCGGGTGGAGGCGGCCTGCGTCCCCACCAACCACGCCTCGCGCCGGGTGCTGGAAAAGGCGGGGTTCGAGCCCGAGGGCCGGGCGCGGGCTTATCTCAAAATTAACGGCGAATGGGCAGATCATCTTCTGTTCGGGAGGGTGCGCGACGCGCCATGACGGCCCGGGCGCGTCAAGAATTTCAGGGAGCCCCTGGGGCGTGCAGACCCGGTCCAGAGCCCTCGCGTGGGACGCGACCACAGCGATCGAGGCTCTGGCGGGAGCCGAGGCCGCGCTGTGGGAGTGGACGCCGGGGGCCGACCGCCTGCGCTTCACCGGCGCTACCGGCGCCCTGGGGCTGGGCCCTCTGGCCCCGGAATGCTCCAGCGCCGCCTTCGTCGCCCTGACCCTGCCGCAGGACAGATCGCTGGCCGAAGGCCTGCTGAAACCTCAGCCTGAGGGCGCCGAGGTCGCGCTGCGTCTGCGCATGCGCGACGGCCGCCTGGCGGTCTGGCGCGGCGTCTGGCTGGAGGACGGGCTGAGGGCGGCCGGCCTCGTCGCCTGCGACGTGAAGTTTTCCGGCTCCGACCGCGACCCCCTCACAGGTCTGCTGGACCGCCGCGCCTTCGTCGCGCGGGTGGCCGAGACCCTGTCGCGGACGGGCCCGGTGGAGATCGTGGTGGCCGACGTGGACCGGCTGCGCCGCCTGAACGAGGCGTTGGGGCACGAGCGGGCCGACATGGTCCTGTCGGCGCTGGGTTCGCGCCTGGCCGCCGCCTTTCCGCCCGAGGCCGCGCCGTCCCGCATCGGCGAGGACGAGTTCGCCGTGGTGTGCCGCGCCTCGCCCGGCGGCCGCGCGCCCGCCGACCGCCTGCGCGAGGCGCTGGAACAGCCGCTGCGCGTCGCCGGCTTCGACATCTATCCGACCGTCTCCATCGGCGCGGTGGACGCCGAGGGCGGGCCCGACGCGCCGGACGCGGGCGAACTGCTGCGGCGGGTCGAGCTGGCGGTGGAACAAGCCAAGACCGCCGGGCGCGGCGGGGCCGCCGCCTATGGCCGCGCGCTGGAAAGCGACAGTCTCAGCCGGCTGGCCATGGAGGCGGACCTGCGCAACGCCTTCGTGCGCGGCGAGATCGAGCCCTTCTTCCAGCCGATCGTGAACCTGTCGAGCGGCGCGGTGGCCGGGTTCGAGGCCCTGGCCCGGTGGCGGCATCCGACGCGCGGCCTGGTGCCGCCGGACGAATTCCTGGGCCTGACCGACGAGATGGGCCTGATGAACGATCTCGGCCTGCTGATGATGACGCGGGCGTCGCGCCAGCTGGCGGAATGGCTGCGGCGCCACCCCTCGGCGGGCGCCCTGTTCTGCAGCGTCAACCTGTCGGTGGGCGAGATCGAGCGGCCCAATCTGGTGGAGGACGTCTCACGCGTCATCGCGGACGCCGGCCTGCCGCGCGGCGCGCTGAAGCTGGAGGTCACCGAGGGCGACATCATGCGCGACACCGCGCGCGCCGCCGAGGTGCTGAGCCGGCTGAAGGCCGCAGGGGCCTCGCTGGCGCTGGACGACTTCGGCACCGGCTTCTCGTCCCTGACCTGGCTGGCCAAGCTGCCCTTCGACACGCTGAAGATCGACCGCTACTTCGTGCTGACGATGGACAAGGACGAGGGCTCGGCCAAGATCGTGAAGTCGGTGGTCGCCCTGGGGCGCGACCTGTCGCTGGAAGTGGTGGCCGAAGGGGTCGAGAACGCAGGCCTGGCGCGCCGCCTGATCGACGCCCAGTGCCACTACGGCCAAGGCTTCGGCTACGCCCCCGCGCTGAACGCCCAGGAAGCCGAGGTCTACCTGAACGAATCCCTCGCCGACGGCGCGGCGCCGATCAAGGCGCGGTCGGCCTGAGGCACGGCGGCGTCATCGCCGCCGGGCCACGCCTGTCCTTCCCCCCTTGCGGGGGAAGGTGGCAGGCGGAGCCTGACGGATGGAGGGTGAAACACCGGCCCGTCCGATGCGTTCCGCAAACCTTAAAGGAGCGCGGACCTCCAGGTCCGCGAATCCGGCGGCGCTGCAAGTCGCGGACGTGGACGTCCGCGTTCCTTCCATGCGGCGACATGGCCCGCGAAATCGTCACGACTTCTTCCTTCTTTCCTCACCCTTTCAGCGCCTTGCGTTTTTCCATCCCCGACTTTCCGACGTCGGTTCGGGGCTGCGGCAGCATTTGGGGGTTCCGTCGCGGGGGAGGGCGCAAGGCCTTGCGAGCTTGTCGCGGCGGGAGCGGTTCGAGCGGGGGCTGCGTCGGGAACTCCTATGTTCCTGAGCGGCCGGTGCTGGTCTCGACGCGGGTTCCGCGGTCCTCCTGCCCTCAAGCAGCGAGGCCCCGCGGGCCGAGCGATAGGGCCAAACATCATGGCGCGTCACGGGAAGGCGCGCGTCCGGGTCCGGGGTTCGCAAGTCTCCCGCCCGCCCGCCAGGGGCGCGTCCGTTAGTCGCCAAGCAGCGGCCCTATGCGGTGGTTCCGGCCACCTCGGACAGCTCCTGATCAGACGAGCCGCGCGGAGCGTCGTCGCGAAGCCGAAACGGTAAACTCA
>NZ_DASYGX010000017.1:0-25420 GCF_035999125.1 Brevundimonas sp.
CAGCTCCTGATCAGACGAGCCGCGCGGAGCGTCGTCGCGAAGCCGAAACGGTAAACTCAATCCTCATCCGGGCTCCGCGCCCGGCGCTCCGCCCGCCCTTCCCAACTCCGCGTGAAAAACGACGGAGCGAGACGGCAATTCCCTTCCCCCCTTTGCGGGCGAAGGTGGCTCGCGGAGCGAGACGGATGGGGGGTGAAACACCGGCGCTGACGCTCATCCCTGACACCGAGCTCGCCGTTGCCAGCCACCCCATCCGTCTCGCTCCGCGAGCCACCTTCCCCGGCGAGCGGGGAAGGAAGACGGATTGCACCCCACACCCCACACCCCACACCCCTTGCGTCGTCTCGTTCATTGTTCCGTCCCCGTCTCCACTCTATCTTGTCGCCATGAGCCGCTGGACCCCCGAGAGCTGGAGAAGCAAACCCGTCAGCCAGATGCCGACGGACTGGCCCGACGCGGCCGCCCTGTCGGCCGTCGAGCAGGAGCTGGCGGCCCTGCCGCCCCTGGTCTTCGCCGGGGAGGCGCGCCGCCTCCGCGAACGCCTGGCCCAGGTCGAGGCCGGTCAGGCCTTCCTGCTGCAGGGCGGCGACTGCGCTGAGAGCTTCAAGGAATTCTCGACCGACAACATCCGTGATGGTTTCCGCCTGATCCTGCAGATGGCCGTGGTCCTGACCTTCGCGGGCCGCAAGCCCGTGGTGAAGGTCGGGCGCATCGCCGGCCAGTTCGCCAAGCCGCGCTCCTCGCCCCTGGAGACGATCGGCGACGTCACCCTGCCCAGCTATCGCGGCGACATCGTCAACGGCATGGCCTTCACGCCGGACGAGCGCGTGCCGGACCCGCAAAGACTGCTGAAGGCCTATCACCAGTCGGCCTCGACCCTGAACCTGCTGCGCGCCTTCGCCGGCGGCGGCTATGCCGACCTCTACAACGTCCACCGCTGGACGCTGGGCTTCGCCGACCACGGCCCCGGCGCCCGCTATCGCGAACTGGCCGACAAGATCGCCGAGGCCTTGGCCTTCATGGAGGCGGTCGGCATCACGCCCCAGACGCACCCGGAGCTCAGCCAGGTCGAGATATTCACCAGCCACGAGGCCCTGCTGCTGAACCTCGAAAGCGCCCTGACGCGTCAGGACGCGGCCACCGGCGAATGGTTCGACACCTCCGCCCACATGCTCTGGATCGGCGAGCGCACCCGCCGGATCGACGGCGCCCACGTCGAGTTCGCCCGCGGCATCAAGAACCCCATCGGCCTGAAGTGCGGCCCGACGATGGAGCCGGACGACCTCCTTCCCCTGATCGAGGTGCTGAACCCTGACGACGTGCCGGGCCGCCTGACGCTGATCGGGCGCTTCGGCGCGGACAAGGTCGGCGACCGCCTGCCGAAGCTGATGCGGGCGGTGAAGGCTGCGGGCAAGCGCGTGGTCTGGTCGATCGATCCCATGCACGGCAACACGCTGAAGGCCGGCAACGGCTACAAGACCCGCCCCTTCGAACGCATCCTGTCGGAAGTGCGCACCTTCGTGGACGTGGCCGAGGCGGAAGGCGTGCACCCCGGCGGCGTCCATCTGGAGATGACGGGCCAGAACGTCACCGAATGTCTGGGCGGGGCACAGGCCCTGACCGAGGACGACCTGTCCAGCCGCTACCACACCCACTGCGACCCGCGCCTGAACGCCGACCAGGCGCTGGAGCTGGCCTTCCTGGTCGCCGAGCGGCTGAAATCCGGCCGCCGCGCCGACGCCGAGGCCGCCTGAGATGAGCGGGCAGGGGGGGATCGGCGGCGAGACGGAACGGGCGGGCCGCGTCGCCTATCAGGGCGCGCCCGGCGCCTTCAGCCATGAGGCCTGCGCAGCCTTGCGCCCGTGGGACGTGGCCGTCGGCTTCGACACCTTCCAGCAGGCGCTGGACGCGGTCGGCTCCGGCGACTGCGACTGCGCCCTGATCCCGGTCGAGAACGCCATCGTCGGCCGGGTCGAGCCCGCCGCCACCCTGGTGGAAGCGTCCGGCCTGCACCGCATCACCGAGGTCTGGCGCCCCATCCGCCTGGCCCTGATGGGCGTCGACGGGGCCCGCCTGTCCGATCTCAAGACGGTCGAAAGCCACCCCGTGGCGCTGGCCCAGTGCCAGCCCCAGATCGCGGCGCTGAAGCTGACCCAGGTCGAGGCCTTCGACACCGCCGGCGCCGCCCGCGCCGTCGCCGACGCCGAGGACCGCACCCGCGCCGCCCTGGCCCCGCCGCCGGCCGCGGAGATCTACGGCCTGACGATCCTGCGCAACGACATGCAGGAAATGGCCGAAAACCGCACCCGCTTCGTTCTCCTCTGCCGCGAGCCGGCTTGACGCCGCGCCTCGCATCGGGCCTCATCCCCGCATGACCGGCGCTTCCGCCATCGTCAGCACGACCGTCGCCCGCGCCTTCGCCGCGGCCGCGACCTTCTACGCCTACGGCTTTCGACGCGCCGGCTGAGGCGCGGGTCCGACCCGCACGTCTCGCCGGCGACCGCTTCTGACGAAGCGGCGAGGTACTCTCCCTCCTCATCGAAAGCCGACACCGTGACCCTTTCCCTCGCATCCCTCCGCCCTCACTCCGCCGACGAAATGACTCTCGGCGCGCTCCGCCACGAGATCGACCTGCTGGACGACCAGATGTTGGCCCTCTTCCAGCGCCGCCTGGCCCTCGCCGACCGCGTCGGCCGCGCCAAGGACGCCCCGTCGGGCCCCCACCTGCCGCTCCGCCCCGACCGCGAGGCCGCCGTCCTGGCCCGCATGACCGCCGGCGCCCGCCCCGACCGGGCCCGCGCCGTCGAGGGACTCTGGCGCGAGATCGTCGGCTGGGGACTGGCGCGCCAGACGGAAACCCAGGTCCGCGTCTGGGCCCCCGACGGCTCCGGCCGCGCCGTCGACGCCGCGCGCCGTCGCTTCGGCCAGGCCGCGACCCTGGTCGAAAGCCCCGACGCCGAGGCCGCCCTGGCCTTCGCCGCGGAGGGCAAGGGCGTCGCCGTGCTGGCGCTGAACGCCGACCACCCCTGGTGGCTGGGCCTGCGCTCCGACTGGTCGGACCTGCGCGTCTTCGACGGCTGCGGCCGCTCCGCTCCCCGTGCCCTCGCCGTCGGCCGCATCGACCCGGCGTCGCTGGCCGTCGGCCGGCGCGTCACGGTCTCCAGCGGCGGCGCCGACTTCGGCCCCGGCGCGGGCCGCTGGGGCCTGGCCACTCACCGCGGCTGGACCCTGTCCCTGGTCGACGCCGCCGTGCCGATGGAGCGGGTCGACGGCCTGGTCGGAACGGTGCCCTAGACCGGCAGGTTGTCGATCAGCCGGGTCGTGCCGATCCAGGCGGCGGCCAGCACGCGTGCCGGGCCTTCGACGACGCCTGAGCGGAACGGCGTCAGCGTCTCCGCATCACGGACGGCCACATAGTCGATCCGCTCGAAGCCGGCCTTCAGCACCGCCGAGTGGGCCTCGCGCTCGACGGCCGCCAGGGGCGTGCCCTCCCGTGCCCTGGCCGCCGCCTCGGCCAGCACGCCGTTCAGCCGGCGCGCGATCGCCAGCTGACCCTCGTCGAGGTAGGCGTTGCGGCTGGACAGGGCCAGGCCGTGCCCGTCCCGCGCCGTCGGCACGCCGACGATCTCGATCCGAAAGTCCAGGTCGCGGACCATGCGCCGGATCACGGCCAACTGCTGCCAGTCCTTCTCGCCGAAGACCGCCACGTCGGGCCGCACCTGGTTGAACAGCTTGGCCACCACCAGGGCGACGCCGCCGAACATCTGCGGCCTGAAAGCGCCTTCCAGCCCCTCCGCCGGTCCGCCGACGGAGATCGTCGTCGTGGCGCCCGCCGGATACATCTCCTCCACCGAGGGCGCATACATCAGGCGGCAGCCGGCGCCCGCCAGAAGCTCCGCATCCTTCGCCTCCTGCCGGGGATAGCGGCCCAGGTCCTCATGCGGCGCGAACTGGGTCGGGTTGACGAAGACGCTGGCCACCACCTGATCGGCGCGACGGACGGCTTCCCGCACAAGATCCAGATGTCCCTCGTGAAGAGCGCCCATGGTCGGCACGAAGGCGACGCTGCGCCCCTGCGCCCGCCATCCGTCGACCACCTCGCGCAGGGCGGCGACGGAGCGGACGGTCTGCAGCGGGGCGTCATCGACGATCATGGTTTCCGCGTTAACTCCGACGCTTAAGGCTGTTCGTGAACCGGGTTTCAAAGACCCGCGTTTAGGGTGGGCTTATGGTCCTGCGTTCCCTGATCCGTCCAGTCCTGGTCGCGCTCGCCGGCTCGACCCTCGCCGCCTGCGGCGCGGTGGAGGCCGACCCCGAACGATTTGAAAATCTGGCGCGCATGGTGTCGGACGTGCCGGTCTCGCTGGAGCGCCCGGGTGAGGCGACGTCGTCCGGCGCGACGGCTCTGCGGAAGCCTCAGCCGGTCCGCGTCGAGGTGTTGGATCCCCACGATCTTTGGGACGCCCGCGACGGCCTCGCTCCGGCCGTGGCGAAGGCCGCCGCACCGCTGGTGGCCGAAGCGGCGGTCGGCGAGGTCAAACGCCAGGCCGCCGAACTGCGCCCTGCCGTCCTGCCGACCCGTCGGGGCGGGACCCGTCTGATCCAACTCGGCGCCTTCTCCAGCCGCGAGGCCGCCGAGACGGCTTGGTCGAAGCTGCGTGGTGAGCGCGCCCTGTCCGGCCTGACGCCGCGCTTCGAGCCCGTAACCGTCGGCGACAAGGCCCTGGTCCGGCTCAAGGTCGCGGCCCCCGCCGACGCCGCCGCGTCGATCTGCGCCGCCGCCGGCGTCGACGGCCCGTGGTGCCGTCGCGGGGCTTGAAGTCGCCTCCAAATCCGGTCACTCCCGTCGCCTGAGTTTCGCGTTCGGGGGTTCGCGGCATGGCCGCCCATGTGATCGTCTTCGGCAATGAAAAGGGCGGGGCGGGCAAGTCCACCCTGGCCATCCACGTCGCCAGCGCCCTTCTGGACGCCGGCAAGCGGGTGGCGATCCTCGACCTGGACCTGCGCCAGCGCTCCTTCGCCCGCTTCTTCGAAAACAGGGCCGCCTGGGGTGCTGCGAACGGGGTCAGCCTGGCTTTGCCGATCGCGCCGGACATGGGCGACGGGGTGGCCCTGGCGCGGGCCGACGAGGCGATGCAGCTGGCGGCGTTCGAACGCGGGCTGGCCGAAGCCCGCGCCGCGGCCGACTTCATCTGCATCGACACCCCGGGGGGCGACACGCCCGTCAGCCGGGCCGCCCACGTCGCGGCCGATCAGATCGTCACCCCGATGAACGACAGCTTCGTCGACTTCGACATGCTGGGGCAGGTCGATCCCGTGACGCTGGAGGTCAAACGCCCCTCCATGTACGCCGAGACGGTCTGGGAGGCGCGCAAGCGTCGCGCGGTCGCCGGCGGCAAGCCGATCGACTGGATCGTCCTGTCGAACCGTCTGGCCGTCGCCGCCGCGCGCAACCGGCAGCGGCTGGATGAGCGCGTCGCCGCCCTGGCGCGCCGCGTCGGCTTCCGCGTCGGGCCGGGCCTGCGCGACCGGGTCATCTATCGGGAGCTGTTCCCCTTCGGCCTGACCGTCGCGGACCTGTCCCCCGAGGTGCGGCCCGTCGCCGTGTCGCTGGCCCACGTCGCGGCGCGGCAGGAGCTGCGCGGCCTCATGCAGGCCCTGGACCTGGGCGCCGAGACCGTGCCGCAAGAGGCGGCGTGACCCGGCCGTGACCCTGCTCGTCCTGGCCCTGGCGGCGATCGCGCTCTGGGCCCTGATCCGGCTGGGGCGTCAGACCGAGCGGGCCGGGCGCGGGCACTGGCGCGTCAGCGCGACGATCCTGGCCGCCGTCATGCTGGGCGGCGCCGCGCTGGCCGGCGTGCGAGGATCGTGGATCGCGGCGGCGGCTCTGGCCGTCGGAGGTTTCTGGCTGACCCTGGCTTCCCGCAAGCGGGATCTGCCCGCCCGCCCAGCGCAAATGGACGACGCGGAGGCAAGGTCGCTGCTGGGCGTGCCGGCCGGAGCGACGGCGGAACAGGTCAACGCCGCCTGGCGTCGCCTGATGGCGCGGGCGCACCCGGATCAAGGCGGCACCGAAGGTCTCGCAGCGCGATTGAACGCCGCCCGGGACAGACTTCTCCGGCGTTAGCCTGCGGGCTTCACTTCGAGAAGTTCGACCGTGAACCGCAAGGCCGAGTTCGGCGGGATCGCGCCGCCGACCCAGCGGTCGCCATAGGCCAGCGATCCGGGGATCAGGAACTCGAACGTCTCGCCCTCGCGCATCAGGCCGACGCCCTCGGTCCAGCCCTTGATGACGCGGTTCAGCGGAAACTCCGTCGGCTCGTTGCGCGAGTACGAACTGTCGAACTCCTGCCCGCCGGTGAAGACGCCCCGGTAGTGGACCTTCACCGTGTCCTCCGGCCGCGGCTGCGCGCCCGACGGATTGGCCCGGCCGACGCGCCGCCATTGCAGGCCGCTCTCGGTCACGTTCCATCCCGGCTGCGTCGCGTTGAAGGCCAGCCAGTCGGCCTGGTTGGCCTCCCATTCCGGCTGGGTCGGAGCGGGCAGGGGGGTGGCCGGCCCCGGCGCGGTGGCGCAGGCGGCGATCGTCAGGACGGCGGCGAGGGTGGCGAGCGTGCGGATCATGCGGCCACGCTAGCAGCGCGTCGTCGGTTCAGGAACAGGGCTTCGGCCCGGTTCGGCGACAGGGCTAGAGCCGCGTCGTAGTCGGCGACCGCTTCGGCATGACGGCCCAGCCGGGCGAACATGTCGGCGCGCGCCGCATGCCAGGGCAGCCAGCCGACCGCGCCGACTCCATCGAGCTCGGCCAGGGCGGCCGAAAGGCCCGATGCCTCCGCCAGGGCGACGGCGCGGTTGGTGCGGACGACCGGGTCGTTCCGGACAGCCAGCAAGGCGTCGTAAAGGCCAAGAATGTCGGCCCACGGCGTCACTCCGGATCGCCGTCGGGACGCATGCGCCGCATGGACGGCGGCTTGGATCGCGCGTGGACCCGGCGGTCGAGCGGCTCCTCGGGAGAAAGAGGCGGACGTCGCCAGCAGCCGCTCCCCCGCGTCGCACAGCGCGGCGTCCCAGTCCCGCACGTCCTGATCGCTCAGTGGAACCATGGCGCCTTCGGCGTCCAGACGCGCCCCGCGCCGTGCCTCGGCCAGATGGAGCGACGCCGCCAAGGCAAGCACCTCGGGCTCCTCCGGCATCAGCCGGGCGAGCAGGGTCGCGAGCGAAAGCATCTCCCGCGCGAAGTCCGCGTGCGGCCCGGCCAGCGCCGCGTCGGCGTGCGCCTGGGCATAGGCGACTTCCAGCGTGGAAAGGACGGCGTCCAGCCGCTCGCCCCAGCGCTCAGGGCCGGGCACCTCGAACGGCACGCCGGCCTCGGCGATCTTGCGCTTGGCCCGCACCAGCCGCTGCGCCAGCGTCGGCTCGGGCAGCAGATAGGCCTGGGCGAGTTCAGTCGTGGTCAGGCCGCAGACGGTCTTCAGCGTCAACGCCGCCCGCGCTTCCGGCGCGATGGCCGGGTGGCAGCAGACGAAGATCAGCTTCAGCCGTTCGTCGGGAATGGGCTGGTCCAGCCGCATGACGTGATCCTCGGGCGTCGGCTCGGGCTCGGCCTCCTCGGGGCGATGGGCGCCGGCGGTCGCCCTGCGCCGCAGACGGTCCAGCGCGACCCGCCGTGCGACTGAGTACAGCCAGGCGGAGGGATCGGCCGGCGGGCGGTCGATCCAGGCGGAAGCCGCCCGAGCGCAGGCCTCGGCGAAGGCCTCCTCGGCCAGGTCCAGGTCGCGGAAGCCGGCGGCCAGGGCCGAGACGACCCGGCCGCCCGCCTCCCGAAAGGCCCGGTCGAGTGCGCTCAAAGGCCCTCGGGCGCCGGAAGCAGCGGCCGGATCTCGATGGAGCCGTTCTTGGCGATCGGCAGCTTCTTGGCCCACGCGATCGCGGCGTCCAGATCGTCGACCTCGATCATGTAGAGGCCGCCCAGCTGCTCGCGGGTCTCGGCGAACGGGCCGTCGTGGACGGTGCGGCCCTCGGGCGTGACGCGGACGGTGGTGGCGAGCGATGCGGACTTAAGCCCGGCGCCGCCGCGCATGACCCCGGCCTGAGCCATCTCGCCGCCGAAGGCGCCATGGGCGATCAGGATGTTCTGCCAGGCCTGACCGGCCTCGCCGTCCGGATAGGCCTCGGTTTCGTTCTCATGGATCAGAAGGGCGTACTGCATGGTCTCATCTCCCCGTCGCGGATCGGCCTGTCCGATCCTGAACGACATCGAGGAGACGCGCCAGCGACCGCCGGTTCGACAGGCCGCCCGACTTTTTTTCGGGAGGCCTTCATTTCGTCCGAAAAGCGAGTATATCAGCGCCTCCCGCAATCTCTTCAGCAGAGTCCGCGCGAAAGCGCCGAGGCCCGGTTCGTCGCCCTCAGACCGGTGCGAAGGCGCGCTCCTCCCCAAGGGAGCCTCACATTTCAGGCGTCCAGGCCGAAAGGTCGAGGGTGGGCGCCGAAACACCGAAGTCCCGGGCCGCCGTTCGGCGGGCCGGGGCCGCCGCATTGAAAAGGGGCCTGCCCGGGCCTCTCATTGGGAAGACAGAATGGCCAAGTCCATCGACGGTCTCGCGCTCGCCGCCCAGATCGCCACCGCCACCTCGTTCACCGGCAAGAAGCGCATCCGCCACTCGTTCGGGAAGATCCCCGAGGCGGTGCAGATGCCGAACCTCATCGAGGTGCAGCGCGCCTCCTACGAGCAGTTCCTGCAGCGCGAGGGCCGTCCGGGCCAGCGCACGGACGAGGGCATCGAGGCGGTCTTCAAGTCGGTCTTCCCGATCAAGGACTTCAACGAGCGCGCCGTCCTGGAATACGTCTCCTACGAGTTCGAGGAGCCCAAGTACGACGTCGAGGAATGCATCCAGCGCGACATGACCTATGCCGCGCCGCTGAAGGTCAAGCTGCGCCTGATCGTGTTCGAGGCTGACGAGGAAACCGGCGCGCGCTCGGTCAAGGACATCAAGGAGCAGGACGTCTACATGGGCGACATCCCGCTCATGACGGACAAGGGCACCTTCATCGTCAACGGGACCGAGCGGGTGATCGTGTCCCAGATGCACCGCTCGCCGGGCGTCTTCTTCGACCACGACAAGGGCAAGACGCACTCGTCGGGCAAGCTGCTGTTCGCCGCGCGGGTGATCCCGTACCGCGGCAGCTGGCTCGATTTCGAGTTCGACGCCAAGGACATCGTCTACGTCCGCATCGACCGCCGTCGCAAGCTGCCGGCCTCGACCTTCCTGATGGCCCTGGGCATGGACGGCGAGGAGATCCTGAAGACCTTCTACGAGACCGTTCCGTACGAGAAGCGCGGCGAGGGCTGGGTCACGCCGTACAAGGCCGAGCGCTGGCGCGGAGTGAAGCCGGAGTTCGACCTGGTCGACGCCGACACCGGCGAGGTCATCGCGCCGGCCGGCACGAAGATCAGCGCGCGCCAGGCCAAGAAGCTGGGCGACACGACGAAGTCTCTGTCGCTGGCCGCCGACGCCCTGCTGACCAAGTATCTGGCCGCCGACGCCGTCAACATGGAAACCGGCGAGATCTACGCCGAGGCCGGCGACGAGCTGGACCAGGCCACGATCGAACTGCTGGAGTCGCATGGCTTCACGACCATCGACGTGCTGGACATCGACCACGTCACGGTCGGCGCCTACATGCGCAACACCCTGCGCATCGACAAGAACACCGGCCGTGAGGACGCCCTGTTCGACGTTTACCGCGTCATGCGTCCCGGCGAGCCGCCGACGCCGGAAGCGGCCGAGGCCATGTTCCAGTCGCTGTTCTTCGACAGCGAGCGCTACGACCTGTCGGCCGTCGGCAGGGTCAAGATGAACATGCGCCTGGAGACGCCGGAGGTCGGCGACGACATCCGCGTGCTGCGCAAGGACGACGTGCTCAAGGTTCTGCAGATCCTGGTCGGACTGAAGGACGGCCTGGGTGAGATCGACGACATCGACAACCTGGGCAACCGTCGCGTCCGCTCGGTCGGCGAGCTTCTGGAGAACCAGTACCGCGTCGGCCTGCTGCGGATGGAGCGCGCGATCAAGGAGCGCATGTCCTCTGTCGACATCGACACGGTCATGCCGCACGACCTGATCAACGCCAAGCCGGCGGCTGCGGCGGTGCGTGAGTTCTTCGGCAGCTCGCAGCTGTCGCAGTTCATGGACCAGACCAACCCGCTGTCGGAGATCACCCACAAGCGCCGCCTGTCGGCCCTGGGGCCGGGCGGTCTGACCCGTGAACGGGCCGGCTTCGAGGTGCGCGACGTGCACCCGACCCACTACGGCCGCATCTGCCCGATCGAGACGCCGGAAGGCCCGAACATCGGCCTGATCAACTCGCTGGCCACCCACGCCCGGGTGAACAAGTACGGCTTCATCGAGAGCCCGTACCGCCGCGTGAAGGACGGCAAGGCCACCGACGACGTGGTCTACATCTCGGCCATGGAAGAGGCGAAGCACGTCATCGCCCAGGCCAACATCGCGCTGAAGGACGGCGAGATCGTCGACGACCTGGTCCCCGGCCGGGTGAACGGGGACTCCCAGCTGCTGTCCAAAGCCGACGTCGACATGATGGACGTGTCGCCCAAGCAGGTGGTGTCGGTGGCCGCGGCCCTGATCCCCTTCCTTGAGAACGACGACGCCAACCGGGCGCTGATGGGCGCCAACATGCAGAAGCAGGCCGTGCCGCTGGTCCAGTCGGACGCGCCGCTGGTCGGCACCGGCATGGAGACGGTGGTCGCCCGCGACTCCGGCGCCGTGGTCGTGGCCCGCCGCGACGGCGTGGTCGAGCAGATCGACGGAACCCGCATCGTCGTGCGCGCGACCGGCGAGGTGGACGCCGCCCGTTCGGGCGTCGACATCTATCGCCTGTCGAAGTTCCAGCGTTCCAACCAGTCGACCTGCATCAACCAGCGCCCGATCGTGCGCGTGGGCGACGAGGTGAAGGCCGGCGACGTCATCGCCGACGGCCCGTCGACGGACCTCGGCGAACTGGCCCTGGGCCGGAACGCCCTGGTCGCCTTCATGCCCTGGAACGGCTACAACTTCGAAGATTCGATCCTGATTTCCGAGCGCATCGTGCGCGACGACGTCTTCACCTCGATCCACATCGAGGAGTTCGAGGTCATGGCCCGCGACACCAAGCTGGGGCCGGAAGAGATCACCCGCGACATCCCGAACGTCGGCGAGGAGGCTCTGCGCAACCTCGACGAGGCCGGCATCGTGGCGATCGGCGCCGAGGTCCAGCCGGGCGACATTCTGTGCGGCAAGGTCACGCCCAAGGGCGAAAGCCCGATGACCCCGGAAGAGAAGCTGCTGCGCGCCATCTTCGGCGAGAAGGCGTCCGACGTGCGCGACACCTCGCTGCGCCTGCCGCCGGGCGTGGCCGGCACGATCGTCGACGTGCGCGTGTTCAACCGCCACGGCGTGGACAAGGACGAGCGCGCCGTCGCCATCGAGCGCTCGGAGATCGAGCGTCTGGGCAAGGACCGCGACGACGAACTGGCGATCCTGGAGCGCAACGTCTACGGCCGTCTGAAGCCGCTGGTCCTGGGCAAGACCGCCACCTCGGGCCCCAAGGGCCTGGGCCGCGGCACGGTCACCGAGGAGAAGCTGGGCGAGCTGTCGCGCGGCCTGTGGTGGCAGATCGCCCTGGACGACGAAAAGGCGATGGGCGAGCTGGAGGCGATGAAGCGCCAGTTCGAGGACGCCCGCAAGGCGCTGGACCGTCGCTTCGAGGACAAGGTCGAGAAGCTGCAGCGCGGCGACGAACTGCCCCCCGGCGTCATGAAGATGGTCAAGGTCTTCGTGGCCGTGAAGCGCAAGCTGCAGCCGGGCGACAAGATGGCCGGACGTCACGGCAACAAGGGCGTCATCTCCAAGATCCTGCCCATCGAGGACATGCCGTATCTCGAGGACGGCACCTCGGTCGATCTGGTGCTGAACCCGCTGGGCGTGCCCTCGCGCATGAACATCGGTCAGATCTTCGAGACCCACCTGGGCTGGGCCGCGGCGGGTCTCGGCAAGCAGATCTCCGGACTGCTGGAGGACTGGCAGAACGGCGGACAGAAAAAGGCGCTGATCGCGCGGCTGACCGAAATCTACGGCAAGGACACCCCCCTGCCGGAAGACGAGGCCGAGCTGGTCGAACTGGCCCGCAATCTGTCGAAGGGCGTGCCCTTCGCCACGCCGGTGTTCGACGGCGCCCACATCAACGACATCGAGCGCCTGCTGGAAGAGGCCGGTCTGGACAAGTCGGGTCAGTCGATCCTGTACGACGGCCAGACGGGCGAGCGCTTCAAGCGTCCGGTCACCGTCGGCTACATCTACATGCTGAAGCTGCACCACCTGGTGGACGACAAGATCCACGCCCGCTCGATCGGCCCGTACTCGCTGGTCACCCAGCAGCCGCTGGGCGGCAAGGCGCAGTTCGGCGGCCAGCGCTTCGGCGAGATGGAGGTGTGGGCTCTGGAAGCCTACGGCGCCGCCTACACCCTGCAGGAGATGCTGACGGTGAAGTCGGACGACGTGGCCGGCCGAACCAAGGTCTACGAGGCCATCGTCCGCGGCGACGACAGCTTCGAGGCCGGCATTCCCGAGAGCTTCAACGTGCTCATCAAGGAAATGCGCTCGCTGGGCCTGAACGTGGAGCTGGAGAACAGCTGAGCTGAGGTTCTAGGGATCAGGTTCCAGGTTCTAGGGCGGGTTGATCGAGCGGAAACGCTCTCGACCCCACCGACGCTCCCGGACCTGACTCCCTAGAACCTGGCCCCTGGAACCCAGCCCCTGAACCAATTCGCGGCAGACGCCGCAGCAAGGAACTCAAGATGAACCAGGACGTCCTGAACATCTTCAACCCGGTCCCGGTCGCTCCGACCTTCGACCAGATCAAGATCGCGCTGGCCTCGCCGGAAAAGATCCGCTCGTGGTCGTTCGGCGAGATCAAGAAGCCCGAGACCATCAACTACCGCACGTTCAAGCCCGAGCGTGACGGCCTGTTCTGCGCCCGCATCTTCGGTCCGACCAAGGACTACGAGTGCCTGTGCGGCAAGTACAAGCGGATGAAATACAAGGGCATCATCTGCGAGAAGTGCGGCGTGGAGGTCACCCTGGCCCGCGTCCGCCGTGAGCGGATGGGTCACATCGAGCTGGCCTCGCCCGTCGCCCACATCTGGTTTCTGAAGTCCCTGCCGTCGCGCATCTCGCTGATGCTGGACATGGCGCTGAAGGACGTGGAGCGCGTGCTCTACTTCGAGAACTACATCGTCACCGAGCCGGGCCTGACCCCGCTGAAGCAGAACCAGCTGCTGACCGAGGACGAGTTCTACCGCTATCAGGAGGAGTTCGGGGACGACGGCTTCACCGCCGAGATCGGCGCCGAGGCCGTGCGCAACCTGCTGATGGGCATCGACCTGCACGCCGAGGCCGAGAAGCACCGCGGCGAACTGGCCGACAACCCGTCGGAGATGAAGGCCAAGAAGGCCTCCAAGCGCCTGAAGCTGATCGAGGCCTTCCTGGAAAGCGGCAACAAGCCGGAATGGATGGTCCTGACCATCGTGCCGGTCATCCCGCCGGAACTGCGCCCGCTGGTGCCGCTGGACGGCGGCCGCTTCGCGACGTCGGACCTGAACGACCTGTATCGTCGGGTCATCAACCGGAACAACCGTCTGAAGCGCCTGATGGAGCTGCGGGCGCCGGACATCATCATCCGCAACGAGAAGCGGATGCTGCAGGAATCGGTCGACGCCCTGTTCGACAACGGCCGTCGCGGCCGGGTGATCACGGGCGCCAACAAACGCCCCCTCAAGTCGCTGGCCGACATGCTGAAGGGCAAGCAGGGCCGCTTTCGTCAGAACCTGCTGGGCAAGCGCGTCGACTACTCGGGCCGTTCGGTCATCGTGGTCGGCCCGGAGCTGAAGCTGCACGAGTGCGGCCTGCCCAAGAAGATGGCGCTGGAGCTGTTCAAGCCGTTCATCTACGCGCGCCTGGACGCCAAGGGCCTGTCGGGCACCGTCAAGCAGTCCAAGCGCATGGTGGAGCGTGAGCAGCCCCAGGTCTGGGACATCCTCGAGGAAGTCATCCGCGAGCACCCGGTCCTGCTGAACCGCGCGCCGACCCTGCACCGTCTGGGCATCCAGGCGTTCGAGCCCAAGCTGATCGAGGGCAAGGCCATCCAGCTGCACCCGCTGGTCTGCGCCGCCTTCAACGCCGACTTCGACGGCGACCAGATGGCCGTGCACGTCCCGCTGAGCCTCGAGGCCCAGCTGGAAGCGCGCGTCCTGATGATGTCGACCAACAACATCCTGTCGCCCGCGAACGGCAAGCCGATCATCGTGCCGTCTCAGGACATCGTGCTCGGCCTCTACTACCTGTCTCTGGTCAAGGACGGGGAGCCGGGCGAGGGCAAGCTGTTCGCCAACATCGGCGAGATCGACGCCGCGCTGGACGCCGGCGTGGTGACCCTGCACACCCGCATCAAGGCCCGCTGGACCGAGATGGACGCCGCCGGAGAGCTGGTCACCAAGGTGATCGACACGACCCCGGGCCGGATGAAGCTGGCGCACCTGCTGCCGAAGAACCCGAACGTCGGCTATCGCCTGCTGGACAAGAACCTGACCAAGAAGGAGATCGGCAACCTGATCGATCAGGTCTATCGTCACTGCGGTCAGAAGGCGACGGTCATCTTCGCCGACCAGATGATGGGCCTGGGCTTCCGCGAGGCCGCCAAGGCGGGGATCTCGTTCGGCAAGGACGACATCGTCATTCCGGCCAAGAAGGTCGAGTTCGTCGCCGAGACCCGCACCCAGGTCGAGGAATACGAGCAGCAGTACGCCGACGGCCTGATCACCAAGGGCGAGAAGTACAACAAGGTCGTCGACGCCTGGGCCAAGGCCACGGACCGGATCGCCGACGCCATGATGGGCGAGATCGCCCAGCCGCGCGTCCTGCACGAAGGCGAGCGGCCGGACGTCAACTCGGTCTACATGATGGCCCACTCCGGCGCCCGCGGCTCGCAGGCGCAGATGAAGCAGCTGGGCGGCATGCGCGGCCTGATGGCCAAGCCGTCGGGCGAGATCATCGAGACGCCGATCGTGTCGAACTTCAAGGAAGGCCTGACCGTGCTGGAGTACTTCAACTCCACCCACGGCGCCCGCAAGGGTCTGGCCGACACTGCCCTGAAGACCGCCAACTCGGGCTATCTGACCCGTCGTCTGGTGGACGTGGCGCAGGATTCCATCGTCACCGAGGAGGACTGCGGCTCGACGCGCGGCATCACCCTGCGCGCCGTGGTCGAGGGCGGCGACGTCCTGGTCTCGCTGGGCCAGCGCGTGCTGGGCCGTTACGCGGCCGAGGACATCAAGGAGCCCGGCGCCGACACCGTCCTGTTCCCCGCGGACACCTATCTGCAGGAAGAGGAGATCGAGGTTCTGGAGCAGGCGGGCGTTCAGTCGGTCAAGGTCCGTTCGGCTCTGACCTGCGAGGCGGACGCCGGCATCTGCGGCATGTGCTACGGCCGTGACCTGGCGCGCGGCACCAACGTCAACATCGGCGAAGCGGTCGGCGTCATCGCCGCCCAGTCGATCGGCGAGCCGGGCACCCAGCTGACGATGCGGACCTTCCACATCGGCGGCACGGCCCAGGTGGCGGAGACCTCGTTCTTCGAGGCGACCAACGCCGGCACGGCAAAGATCGTCGGCCCGACCGTCAAGGCGGCGCACGGCGACTTGGTGGCCATGAGCCGCAACGTCGTCGTCACCATCGTCGTCGACGGCAAGGACCGCGAGAGCCACAAGATCCCTTACGGCGCCCGCATTCGGGTCAAGGACGGGGCCGAGGTCGGCAAGGGCCAGCGTCTGGCGGAGTGGGATCCCTACACCACCCCGATCCTGACCGAGGTCGGCGGCACGATCCGGTTCGAGGACCTGGTGGACGGCCTTTCCGTCCGCGAGGAGACCGACGAGGCGACCGGCATCGCCAACCGCGTGGTCGCCGATTGGCGGGCCAGCCCGCGCGGCTCGGATCTGCGTCCGGCCATGGGCGTCACCACCGGCGACGCCTACGCCAAGCTGGCCTCGGGCGGCGACGCCCGGTACCTGCTGCCCGTCGGCGCCGTTCTGTCGGTGGCCAACGGCGACGTGGTCAAGCCGGGCGAGATCATCGCCCGCGTGCCGACCGAGGGCGCCAAGACCCGCGACATCACCGGCGGTCTGCCGCGGGTGGCGGAGCTGTTCGAGGCCCGTCGTCCCAAGGACTGCGCGGTCATCGCCGAGATGGACGGTCGCGTCGAATTCGGCCGCGACTACAAGAACAAGCGCCGGATCAAGATCACTCCGGAAGTCAACGCCGACGGGGTCCAGGGCGAGCCGGTCGAGTTCCTGATCCCCAAGGGCAAGCACATCTCGGTGCAGGACGGCGACCTGATTCAGAAGGGCGACTACATCATCGACGGCAACCCGGATCCGCACGATCTGCTGCGCATCCAGGGCGTCGAGGCCCTGGCCGAGTACCTCGTCAACGAGGTGCAGGAGGTCTATCGACTGCAGGGCGTGCCGATCAACGACAAGCACATCGAGGTGATCGTCCGCCAGATGCTGCAGAAGGTCGAAGTCCTGGATTCGGGTGAGACCACCCTGATCAAGGGCGACACCGTCGAGGTCGCCGAGGCCGTGCTGGAGAACCAGAAGGTCGAGAAGCGCGGCGGCCGTCCGGCCACCACGCAGCCGGTCCTGCTGGGCATCACCAAGGCGTCGCTGCAGACCCGCAGCTTCATCTCGGCGGCGTCGTTCCAGGAGACCACCCGCGTCCTCACCGACGCCTCGGTCAACGGCAAGATCGACACCCTGGAAGGCCTCAAGGAGAACGTCATCGTGGGCCGCCTGATCCCGGCAGGCACGGGCGCCTATCTGCGCAGCCTGCAGAAGATCGCCAACGAGCGCGACGCGGTCCTGACCGACGCGCGCGAGGCGGCCGTCGAGGCCTTGCCGGCCGACCTGGCTGCGGAGCTGGAGACGACCGAGGGCTGATACCCTGGGTCCGCATGAAGCGGAAAAGGGCGGTCCCGACGGGCCGCCCTTTTTCGTGGCGAGGGGCACTTGTCATCCCGGACGGCGCGAAAGCGCCGAGCCGGGAGACGGGCGCCTGGACTTCAGGCGTCGAGCGTGCGCGAGCCGTCGCCCGGCTCGGCCTGGCGGCCGTCCGGGCGGTCAATACTTCAGGATGTGTTGGTCCCGGCTCTCCGCCTCTTCGCGGCTGCGGCCGGGATGACAAGGATCGCTGGCGCCCATCAGCGCGCGTAGCCGCCCTGCGCCCCCTTCATCACGTCGTTGTTGTCGCGCCGCCAGCCCGGATCCAGGTGACGTCCCGGGCAGCCCGTGCCGAAGTTCGAGCCGGGGCAGTCGCCGTGTTCGCCCAGGCCGGTGCCCCCGGCCAGGGGACGGCGGCGGCCTTCATAGGCCTCCATCTCCCGCCGGCCCTCGGCGGCGAAGCGGGCGTCGCGTTCGGCGTTTCCGCTGCCCTCGATCGGCGGCGCGACGCCCGCGACGCGGTTGAAGGCCTCGTCGCACTGGGCCTGTTCTCCGGCGGAGAGGCGTCCGTTCATGGCGTCGCAGCCGATCATGCTGCCGCGCAAGGATCGACCGACCTGACGGCGTGTGGGCGCTGTCGGGACGCGCCAGGCGTCGTCGATGCCTTGCTCCGCCGCCGTAGGCGCCCCGGGCGCGGCAGAGGGCGCGCGGGGGGAAGGAGGGGAGGGCGCGTCGTCTTCTTCCTCCGGCCGGCGCGGGCCGACCGTCGCGGACGTCTGGGGGCGAGCCTCGGCGTCGGCGGGATCGGGCGCGGCATAGGATCGCTCTCGCGGCCGTTCGTCGCGCAGCATGGGCCGCGGCTCTATATCCAGCAGGATCGTCGGCCGATCCAGCCTCTGGGGCACGTCCATCTGGATGGCGCGCAGACCGAGCACGCCCAGGACCAGGGCGTGCAGGGCGACCGATCCCGCGAGGATCGTCGGCGTCCGCCACCTGGTCGCTGATCCGCCCGCCGCCATCCGCCCCCCGCTCGACCGCCGTTCGGGCAGGACACGGGCCGATGGTGGCGAAGTTGCGGCTCCTTGGTGGCGGCTATTCGCGCCGCAAGGCCTCGATGGGGTCCAGCTGAGCCGCGCGCCAGGCCGGATAGGCGCCGAACACCACGCCGACGAAGCTGGAGAAGCCGATCGCCAGCGGCGCCGCCCAGGCCGGGATCACCGACGGCCAGTCTCCCAGCGTGGACATCAACAGCGCGCCCCCTATGCCTATGCCCAGGCCGATGAGGCCGCCGAGCAGCGACAGCGCCACGGACTCCAGCGCGAACTGGGTCAGGACGTCGGACCGTTTCGCGCCGATGGCCATCCGCAGTCCGATCTCGCGCGTCCGCTCGGTCACCGACACCAGCATGATGTTCATGATGCCGACGCCGCCGACGACCAGAGACACGCCTGCGACCGCCGCCAGCAGGATGGTGAAGGTCTGGGTCGAGCTCTGGGCCGCTTCCTGCACCGAGGTCAGGTTCTGGACGTTGAAGTCGTCCTCCTGGCCGGGTTGGATCCGATGCCGCTGGCGCAGCAGCTCGGCCACGTCCTGCTCCAGCTGGAACAGGGCGTCCTCGTCCACGGCCTTCACATAGACCTGGTTGACGCTGTCGCCCCGGGCGCCCGGCCCGCGGCCGATCACCCGGCTGCGCGCGGCGTCCAGCGGGATGACGACGATGTCGTCCTGGTCCTGAAAGCCCGACTGCCCCTTGGGCGCCAGGACGCCGATCACCTGGAAGGGAATGGGGCCCACGCGGATGCGCTGGCCGACCGGATCAACGCCCTCGCCGAACAGCTCGTTGACCACGGTCTGGCCCAGGACGGCGACCTTCCGCCCGCTTTCGGCGGCGGCCTGGTCGAACATCTGGCCGGACGCGATCTCCAGATCGCGCGCGATCAGGTAGTCGGGCGTCACGCCCTCGATCCGGCTGGACCAGTTGGCGCCCTCATAGACCAGCTGGGCGCCGCCGTTGATGGCGGGGGACACCGCGGCGATCCCGTCCAAGGCCCGCATGGCCTCGGCGTCGTCCACCGTCAGGCTGGAGCCCGAACCGCCGCCGCCGCGCACGAAGCCTCCCCCGCCGCCGGTCCGCGCCGCGCCGGGGCGAACCACCAGCATGTTGGTGCCCAGGCTGGACAGCGCCTGTTCGACCCGCTGCTGCGCGCCCACGCCGATCGAGGTCATCATGATCACCGCCGCGACGCCGATGACGACGCCCAGCGACGTCAGCGCCGACCGCATCGGATGCGCCGCGATGGCGCCCACGGCGAAGCGGACCAGTTCCATTGAACTCATGCCGCCGGTGGAGAAATGCAGGGTCTGGCCCCGCGTCGAGGCCTTATCCAGCATGGCGATCGTCCGAAACTATGCGACCGTCGCGGAAGGCGATGCACCGCCGCGCCCGCGCCGCCACCTCCTGGTCGTGGGTGACGATGCAGAGCGTCAGGCCCTGGGCGTTCAACTCGCCGAACAGGGTCAGCACCTCCTGGCCCGTCGCGGTGTCCAGCGCCCCGGTCGGCTCGTCGGCCAGCAGGAGGTCCGGCGCATTGGCCAGGGCGCGGGCGATGGCCACGCGCTGCTGCTGACCGCCGGACATCTGGGTCGGCCTGTTGTTCAGCCGGTGTTCCAGGCCGACGCGGGTCAGCAGTTCCACGGCGCGTTCCCGCCTGGTCGCCGGATCCACGCCGGCGTAGATCAGGGGAAGTTCGACGTTCTGCATCGCCGTCAGCCTCGGCAAAAGCTGGAACGACTGGAACACGAAGCCGATGCGGCGGTTGCGGAACCCCGCCAGCTGGTCGTCGTCGAAATCCTCCACCGGCTCGGACTCGAAGCGGTAGAGACCGCTGGTGGGGCGATCCAGGCCGCCCAACACGTTCATCAGCGTCGACTTGCCCGAGCCCGACGGGCCGACGATCGCCACGTGCTCGCCCCGGTCGATGCGCAGCGAGACGCCGCTCAGCGCCGAGATGACCTCGTCGCCCATGACGTAGGTCTTGGTCAGGCGCTCGATCTCGATCATCGCGGACCGCCGCCGCCGCCAAAGCCGCCGCCGGCCATGCGCTGGGCCTGCTGCTGGGCGCGGGCGTCGGTGCGGCGCGGGCCGCCGCCGGTGATGACCTGATCGCCTTCCTTCAGCTCGCCGCCCAGGATTTCGGTGTAGCTGCCGTCGGTGGCGCCGGTGCGGACCGAGACCTGCACTGGCTCGCCGTTCCTCAGCACCCAGACGGTGCCGCGACCGCCGCCGCCGGCGAAACGCAGGCGCAGGCTTTCCAGCTTCACCTGCTGGTCGGGCCGCAACAGGGGCTTGATCTCGTCGAAGGCGGCGTTGAAGGCCGCCGCCGCCGCCGGGTTCATGCCGCGCTGACGCCGCCCGCCCCCTTGACCGCCGCCGCCCACGCCGCGCGCCGCGCGCGCCTGCTGCTGCGCCCGCTCCAGAATGGGCTGAACCCGCGCACGCTGGGCGGCGTCGAGGTCCAGCTCCTCCAGCAACGCCGCCGCCATGTTGCCGCGACCCGGCGCGCCGCCGGCGCGACGCTGCTGCTGGCCGCCCGCCGCGGGGCCGAACGGCGAGCCGCCGCCCCCGGCACGCGCCTGACTGTCCGCCTCGACGTCCGCCGGCGTGAACCGCAGCGCCGAGTTCGGCACCCGCAACACGTTCCGCTTCTGCTCCAGGATGATGTCGGCGTTGGCCGTCATGCCGGGCAGCAGGCGCTCGCCCGGATTGTCGGCCTCGACCACGACCGTATAGGCGACGACGTTGGACTCCGACGTCGGCAGGACGCGGATCTGCGTCACCTGACCCGTGAAGTTGTCCTCCGAGAACGCGTCGACGGTGAAGCGCACGGGCTGGCCGACGCGGACCTGACCGATGTCTGCCTCATCGACGTTCACCAGGGCCTGCACCCGCCCCAGGTCCTGGGCCAGGGTGAACAGCACCGCCACGTTCAGGCCCGAAGCCACCGTCTGGCCGGGCTCGATCTGGCGGTCGATGACGATGCCGTCGATCGGCGCGGTGATGGTGGTGCGGCCCAGATTGGCCTGGTTCGACCGCAGCGCCGCCTGGGCCTGACGCACCTGGGCCTGAGCGCTTGTCACGTTGGCGCGCGCGGTGCGCAGCGAGGCCTGGGCCGTGTCCAGCGCGGCCTGGGCGATGATCTGGCGGTCGAACAGATACTTCTGCCGGTCGTACTCGGCCTGGGCCAGGGCGACCTGGGCCTGGGCCTGCGTCACGCCCGCCTGGGCCGAGGCGATCTGGGCCTGCGACTGCTCCACGGCGCTGCGCTGGTTCTGGGGGTCCAGCACGGCCATGACCTGACCGCGGCGGACGCGGTCGTTGTAGTCGACCATCACTTGCGTCACCTGGCCCGAGATCTGCGAGCCGACCTCGACGGTCACCAGCGCCTCCAGCGTGCCCGACGCCGACACGGACCGGGTGATCTCGCCGCGCCGCAGCGCCTCGGTGCGGTAAGGTTCCGCGTCCGCGCCGCCCCGCAGGAAGAAGAACCAGATCGCCAGCGCCGCCAGCAGCACCGCGCCGATCCCGATCAGCACGCCGCGGCGGGGGCGGCGGAAGCGGGGCTTCGTCGGTTTGGCGGCGGCGGGCGGGCTGGCGGTCATGGGCGTCTTCGTTTCTATGGTCGCGAACTGTCAAACTCCAACGCACGAGCCGGGGATTCTCCGTCGCATCTGTGTGTTCCGCCGCGCCCTTGACCCCGCGCCCCCCCGCGCGTAGAAGCCGCGCACCTTCGAGAGGGCGTCCGCGTCCGCTCCGATCGTGACAATTCACTCTACGGGCTGTGCCCGCCGGAACGTCCTCAGCGCGCGTTCCGGCTTTTGCGTTTGTCGTGACGGCTCGAAATCACCCCGGGGCGGACCGTCAGGTCCGTCCGAAAAGAAGGCAGCGAGGCGCCCCGGCCGAAAGGCACACGCCTCCATCGATTGAGAAGAGAGACGAGTTCGAATGCCCACGATCAACCAGCTGATGCGCAAGCCCCGCCAGCCGAAAGTCGCCCGCAACAAGGTGCCGGCCCTGAAGGGCTGCCCCCAGCGCCGCGGCGTCTGCACCCGCGTCTACACGACGACGCCGAAGAAGCCGAACTCGGCCCTGCGTAAGGTCGCCAAGGTGCGCCTGACCTCGGGCATCGAGGCGGTGTGCTACATCCCCGGCGAAGGCCACAACCTGCAGGAACACTCGGTGGTCCTGATCCGCGGCGGCCGCGTGAAGGACCTTCCGGGCGTCCGCTACCACATCCTGCGCGGCGTGCTGGACACGCAAGGCGTCAAGGACCGCAAGCAGCGCCGTTCGCACTACGGCGCCAAGCGTCCGAAGTAATCCGCCCTGCGCGCTCTACAGATTTAAGAGGATCATTCCATGTCCCGTCGTCACCGCGCCCAGAAGCGTGAAGTCCTGCCGGACCCCAAGTTCGGCGATCTGATCGTCACCAAGTTCATGAATTACGTCATGTACGAGGGTAAGAAGGCCGTCGCCGAGAACATCGTCTACGGCGCCTTCGACATCCTGGCCGACAAGAAGAAGGACCAGGAGCCGGTCGCCACCTTCCACACCGCGCTCGACAACGTCGCTCCGTCGGTCGAAGTCCGCTCGCGTCGCGTCGGCGGGGCCACCTATCAGGTGCCGGTCGAGGTCCGTCCGGACCGTCGTCGCGCCCTGGCCATCCGCTGGCTGGTCAACGCCGCCCGCAAGCGCGGCGAGAACACCATGACGGAAAAGCTGGCAGCCGAGTTGCTGGACGCCGCCAACAACCGCGGCACCGCCGTCAAGAAGCGCGAAGACACCCACAAGATGGCCGAAGCCAACCGGGCCTTCTCGCACTACCGCTGGTAAGAGCCTTCGCCCGCAGGGGCTCGCCGCACTGGCGGGCCTCGCGGGATTGGGCTAGACCGCCCGCGCTCCGACCAGACCCCATTCCAAGGGCCGCGCACTTCGCCGGCCCGCATCGACCGCAAGGCACGCTCCCCAATGCCCCGCACGCATAAAATCGAAGACTACCGCAACTTCGGCATCATGGCCCACATCGACGCGGGCAAGACGACGACGACCGAGCGGATCCTGTATTACACCGGCAAGTCCCACAAGATCGGCGAGGTCCACGACGGCGCCGCCACCATGGACTGGATGGACCAGGAGCAGGAACGCGGCATCACCATCACCTCGGCCGCCACGACCGCCTTCTGGCGCGAGAAGCGCCTGAACATCATCGACACCCCCGGCCACGTGGACTTCACCATCGAGGTCGAACGTTCACTGCGCGTGCTGGACGGCGCCGTGACCGTGCTGGACGGCAATGCCGGCGTCGAGCCCCAGACCGAGACCGTCTGGCGTCAGGCCGACAAGTACCGCGTGCCGCGCATCGTCTTCGTCAACAAGATGGACAAGATCGGCGCCGACTTCGACAAATCGGTGGAATCGATCCGCGACCGTCTGGGCGCCAAGGCCGTGCCGATCCAGCTGCCGATCGGGTCGGAATCCAACCTGTCGGGCCTGGTCGACCTGGTCCGCATGACCGGCGTGGTCTGGGACAACGACGGCCTGGGCGCTTCCTACACGGACGTGCCGATCCCGGCCGACATGGTCGAGAAGGCCAATGAGGCGCGCCAGTACCTGATCGACAACGCCGTCGAGCTCGACGACGAGGCCATGGAAGCCTACCTCGAAGGCAATGAGCCGTCGGAAGAGACCATCAAGACGTGCATCCGCAAGGCCGTGCTGACCGGCGCCTTCTATCCGATCCTGTGCGGCTCGGCTTTCAAGAACAAGGGCGTGCAGACGCTGCTGGACGCCGTCGTCGACTACCTGCCGTCGCCGATCGACATCCCGCCGACCCAGGGCATCGATTACAAGACCGAGGAGCCCGTCACCCGCAAGGCGTCGGACGAAGAGCCCCTGTCGGTCCTGGCGTTCAAGATCATGGACGATCCCTTCGTCGGCTCGCTGACCTTCTGCCGCCTGTACTCGGGCAAGATGGAAACGGGCATGGGCCTCTTGAACTCGACCCGTGACAGGAAAGAGCGCGTCGGCCGCATGCTGCTGATGCACTCCAACAACCGCGAGGACATCAAGGAGGCCTACGCCGGCGACATCGTCGCCCTGGCCGGCTTGAAGGACACCCGCACCGGCGACACCCTGTGCGACCCGATCAAGTCGCCGGTCATCCTGGAGCGCATGGAGTTCCCCGCGCCGGTCATCGAGATCGCCGTGGAGCCCAAGTCCAAGGCCGACCAGGAGAAGCTGGGCGTCGCCCTGGCCAAGCTGGCTTCGGAAGACCCGTCCTTCACCGTCTCGACCGACCATGAGTCGGGCCAGACCATCCTGAAGGGCATGGGCGAGCTGCACCTGGACATCAAGATCGACATCCTGAAGCGCACCTACAAGGTCGAGGCCAACATCGGCGCGCCGCAGGTGGCCTATCGTGAGAGCCTCGGGAAGAAGGCCGAGATCGACTACACCCACAAGAAGCAGACCGGCGGCACGGGCCAGTTCGCCCGCATCAAGCTGGTGTTCGAGCCGGGCGAGCCGGGGTCGGGCTTCGTCTTCGAATCCGCCATCGTCGGCGGCGCCGTGCCCAAGGAATACATTCCGGGCGTGCAGAAGGGTCTGGAGTCGGCCAAGGACAACGGCCTCTTGGCCGGCTTCCCGCTGATCGACTTCAAGGCGACCCTGATCGACGGCGCCTTCCACGACGTCGACTCCTCGGTGCTGGCGTTCGAAATCGCCTCGCGCGCCGCCTTCAAGGAGTTGCGCACGCAGGGCGCGCCGAAGCTGCTGGAGCCGATCATGGCCGTCGAGGTCGTGACCCCGGAAGAGTATCTGGGCTCGGTCATCGGCGACCTGAACGGCCGTCGCGGCATGATCCAGGGTCAGGACATGCGCGGCAACGCCACCGTCGTGAACGCCTTCGTGCCGCTGGCCAACATGTTCGGCTATGTGAACACCCTTCGCGGGATGTCGCAGGGCCGCGCCCAGTTCACCATGCAGTACGACCACTACGACCCGGTGCCGCAACACGTCGCCGACGAAGTGATCAAGAAGCACTCCGCCTAACCGAAAACCCCCAAACCAGACAGGAACCCCGGTTCGGGGACTGAGGAGCTAAGAGAATGGCCAAGGAAAAGTTCGAACGCACGAAGCCGCACTGCAACATCGGCACGATTGGTCACGTTGACCACGGCAAGACGACGCTGACGGCGGCGATCACGATGACGCTGGCGAAGTCCGGCGGGGCGACGGCGAAGAAGTACGAGGACATCGACGCGGCGCCGGAGGAGAAGGCGCGCGGCATCACGATCAACACGGCGCACGTGGAA
>NZ_DASYGX010000007.1:0-505970 GCF_035999125.1 Brevundimonas sp.
CGAAGCCGAAACGGTAAACTCAATCCTCATCCGGGCTCCGCGCCCGGCGCTCCGCCCGCCCGCCCCAACTCCGCGTGTGAACGACGGAGCGAAGACGCGTGCGCACGTTCAAAGGAGCGCGGACCTCCAGGTCCGCGAAACCGACGGCCGCGCAAGTCGCGGACGTCCACGTCCGCGCTCCTATCGACACCCACACCCCATCCCCCCCAATCCCCAGGCCTCCGACCGGCCAAGCTTGAACCTGTCCCGTTCCGGACCACATACTTTCCCGAAGGCCGCCACAAGGCGGGTCGAGTCGAAACGGTCGGGCTCTCGCCCCCCACGCCGGCGCGACGGGTTCGGGATCAACCCGGGCTCCAGGAAGTCGCATCAATGTCCGAGTCCAAAGTCCTCCCCGTCCTGCCGCTGCGGGACATCGTCGTGTTCCCGCACATGGTCGTGCCGCTGTTCGTCGGCCGCGAGAAATCCGTGCGCGCGCTGGACGAGATCATGAAGGGCGAAAAGCAGATCCTGCTGGCCACCCAGAAGAACAGCGTCGACGACGATCCCGCCGCCGACGCCATCTATCCCATCGGCGTCCTGGCCACCGTGCTGCAGCTGCTGAAGCTGCCGGACGGCACCGTGAAGGTGCTGGTCGAGGGCAAGCGCCGCGCCCGCCTGACCCGCTTCACCGGCCAGTCGGAGTATTTCGAGGCCGAGGCCGTCGCCATCGACGACGAGATCGACGATCCGGCCCGCGCCGAGGCCCTGTCGCGCGCCGTGATCGAGCATTTCGAACACTATGTGAAGCTGAACAAGAAGATCCCGCCCGAAGCGCTCAGCTCCATTCCCCAGATCACCGATCCGTCCAAGCTGGCCGACAGCGTGGCCGCTCACCTTTCGGTCAAGATCGCCGACAAGCAGAAGCTGCTGGAGACCTTCGACGTCGCCGGCCGTCTGGAGCAGGTCTACGGCCTGATGGAGGGCGAGATCTCGGTCCTGCAGGTCGAGAAGAAGATCCGCTCGCGCGTCAAGCGCCAGATGGAGAAGACCCAGCGGGAATACTATCTGAACGAGCAGATGAAGGCGATCCAGCGCGAGCTGGGCGAGACCGACGACCAGCGCGACGAGATCATGGAACTCGAAAAGCGCATCCGGAAGACCAGGCTGTCCAAGGAGGCGCGCGCCAAGGCCGACGCCGAGGTCAAGAAGCTGCGCAACATGTCGCCGATGTCGGCCGAGAGCACCGTGGTGCGGAACTATCTCGACTGGCTGCTGTCGATCCCGTGGGGCAAGGCCAAGCAGAAGCCGATCGATCTCAAGAAGGCCGAGGACATCCTCGAGGAGGACCACTATGGCCTCGAGAAGGTCAAGGAACGGATCATCGAGTATCTGGCCGTCCAGGCGCGCACGGGCTCGCTGAAAGGCCCGATCCTGTGCCTCGTCGGCCCTCCGGGCGTCGGCAAGACCTCGCTCGCCAAGTCCATCGCCAAGGCGACGGGGCGTGAATACGTCCGCATGTCGCTGGGCGGCGTGCGCGACGAGGCCGAGATCCGCGGCCACCGCCGGACCTACATCGGCTCCATGCCCGGCAAGATCATCCAGTCGATGAAGAAGGCCAAGACCACCAACGCCTTCATCCTGCTGGACGAGATCGACAAGCTGGGCGCCGACTGGCGCGGCGACCCGTCCTCGGCTCTTCTGGAAGTGCTGGACCCGGCCCAGAACTCGACCTTCGGCGACCACTATCTGGAGGTCGACTACGACCTGTCGAACATCATGTTCGTCACCACGGCCAACAGCCTGAACATGCCCCAGCCGCTGATGGATCGGATGGAGATCATCCGGGTGTCGGGCTACACCGAGGACGAGAAGGTCGAGATCGCCCGGCGTCACGTCCTGCCCAGGCTGCTGACCGACCACGGGCTGAAGACGGACGAACTGATCGTTCCGGACGCCATGATCCGCGACCTGATCCGCTACTACACCCGCGAGGCCGGCGTGCGCTCGCTGGAGCGGGCGCTGGGCGGCGTGGCCCGAAAGGCGGTGCGCGAGATGGCCAAGACGGGAGCCGCCGCGATCACCGTCGATGAGGCCAAGCTGGCCGAGTACGCGGGCGTGAAGAAGTTCCGCTACGGCGAGACCGACGAAAACGACCAGGTCGGCATCGTCACCGGCCTCGCCTGGACCGAGTTCGGCGGCGACATCCTGACCATCGAGGCGATCCGGATGCCGGGCCGCGGCCGCATGACCGTGACCGGCAACCTGAAGGAGGTGATGAAGGAATCGATCTCCGCCGCCGCCTCCTACGTCCGGGCCCGCTCGCTGGCCTTCGGCGTCAAGCCGCCGGTGTTCGAGAAGACCGACATCCACGTCCACGTGCCGGACGGCGCCACGCCCAAGGACGGCCCCTCCGCCGGCGTCGCCATGACGGTCGCCATGGTCTCGGTCCTGACCGGCGTGCCGATCCGCAAGGACATCGCCATGACCGGCGAGATCACCCTGCGCGGCCGCGTCACCGCCATCGGCGGGCTGAAGGAGAAGCTGCTGGCCGCCCTGCGGTCCGGCATCAAGACGGTGCTGATCCCGCAGGAGAACGAGAAGGACCTGGCCGACGTGCCCGACAACGTGAAGTCGGCGCTGGAGATCGTGCCGATCTCGACGGCGGACGAGGCGCTGAAATGGGCTCTGACCGGCACGCTGACGCCGGTGGAGTGGGACGAGGCCGCCGAGCCTCTGCCCCCGGCCGGTCCGCCGGCCGACGGCGCGGCGGTGACGATCAGCCACTGAGGTCGGAAGAAAAAGGCCCGCCGGATCGCTCCGGCGGGCCTTGGTTTCTGGTGGGCGGCGAGGGGTTCGAACCCCCGACCCCCTCGGTGTAAACGAGGTGCTCTGACCAGCTGAGCTAGCCGCCCGCCTCAGAACCGGAAGCTGGCCCGCAGCAGCAGCATGTAGCGGACGTAGTCCTCGATCATCTCGGCGTCCGCGCTGATCGACAGCATGCCCAGCTCGTTGCCGACGTTCAGTCGCAAGCCGATGATCGGCCCCCCGCCCTCGATGCCGTCGGGCGTGATGGCGAAGTCGGTGCCCCCGCCGGCGAACCGGCCCATGGTCACGCCGGGATCCACGGAGATGTTCTGGCGCCAGCCCAGGCGGAGCTCAGGCTTCAGCCAGCTGCGTTCGCCCAGGCTCATGCCGACGTTCATCGCCGCGACGGCCGAGAACATGTGCCCCTCGCGCTCGTCGATCTCCAGGTCGAAGGCGCTGCCCGCGCCGGTTTCCAGGTGGGAGTCCTCGTTGAGCGAAAAATACTCCGCATAGATCTCCGGCCGGATCGTGAAACGGCCATAGGTCCGCTCGTAGGAGGCGCCTCCGGCCAGGGCCACGGTCCAGCCGTTCCAGCTGGAGGTGTTCGTCAGGTTCAGGCCCGAGCCGACCAGCCGCCGGGTCGAGTCGAAGGTCGCATAGCCGCCCGCGGCCCGTGCCCACGTCGTCCAGTACTGCCCTTGCGCTCGCCAGTAGACGCCCAGTTCGATCAGGCTGGCCGAGACGACTTCCTCGGCGGCCGACTCCGGATCCTCCAGGTCGGCGGAGGTGAAGGCCAGGCTGACGCCGAGGTTGCCGTAGTCCGAACCCATCTCGATTCCGCCGGCGACGCCGAAGCCTTCGGAGCGGAAGCCGTAGGTGTCGGTCTTGTCCTTGTCGGCGTAGAAGGTGATCTCCTGCAGCCAGGCGCTGGCTTGGCCCGGCGCGGCGGAGGCGTTGCGGCCGACCAGCGCGCGAGTCACCGCGTCCACCCCTCCGGCGAGAGACAGGAGCGGGCCGCCGGAGTGGTCGGGCAACAGCTGCTCATAAAGGTCGATGAAGCCCTCGCGCCCCGTCTCGCCGATGAAGGCCTCGAGCAGGGCGTCGTCTGATCCGAGCGCGCCGTAGAAGGCGTCATAGAAGCCGGCTTCCGCCGCGATCAGTCCCGCCTCGTCGGCGGTCCGCCGCCTGACGTCGACGAACACCGTTCCCGCGGCCACGTCAGCGCCCGCATCGACGCGGTAGATGAACGGCGAATTGGCTTCCGTCGCCCCGAAGTCGACCTGACCCAGCGTCAGCGTGCCGGCGTCAATGACTGTGAACCGACGCGGTTGGTCGATCAGCGAGCTGAACCGCACGCCGAGTTGGGCTCCGTTCTGAAGATTCGCATTGCCGGTCACGGCGTAACCGCCGGCCTGACCGGTCTGGCCGTCCACGGTCACGATCAGCCGCCCGTCCGCCCCGACCGTCAGGTCCGAGACCGTCAGGGGACCGTTCTGTCGGGCGTCGAGGATGCCGTCCTGCACATTGATCGACAGCAGGCCGTCGGCGTCGCTGAGGCGGCCCGTCACGCGCGCGCCGCCGTCGACGCGCAGGACGTCGGCCCCGACGCCGAACGAGACGTCGCCCGTGATCGTCCCGTTGCGGACGTCGAGCACGTCGGCCCCCGATCCGAACCGGACGTCGCCCAGGATCGACGGCTCGTCGGCGTCCAGAACGCCGTCTCCGTCCTCGTCGTCGCCCGTGGCGCCCGAAGCGGACGATCCGTCCTGGATGAAGGTCACACCCGTCGTGTTGGCGGTCAGGTCGAAGGCGACGGCGACGCCGGTGATCGGATCGTCGTCCTCGTTCGGGTTGATGTTGACTTCGACGATGCCGAGGTTGGTGATGCGGGTCAGGGTTCCGCTGAGATCCCGCACGGCCGTGACGTTGGCCGTGCCGCCGCCGGTGACGGCCAGCATCGTGCCGCGGTTGACCAGTTCCGGCACCGAGGCGCCGGCCTCGATCAGCAGGGTGGTCACCTCTCCGCCGACGGCGCTGGCGCTGGCGGCCGTCATGAAGCCGTCCAGATGGACGCGCGGCGTGGTCACGCCGGCCCCGAACCGGAACGCCGTCGCGTCGCCGTCGTAGGCGAGGACGGACACGGGCCCTGAGCTCAGAACGCCGCCTGCGATGTTCACGGCCTGACCGCCGGCCGCCCCGAACCGGATGGCCTGGGCGTCCACGCCGTCCAGGATGCCTTGCGACGTCACCGATCCCCGGTTGATGAAGCCGAAATTCAGATCCCCCGTGCCGACGGCGCCGAGGGTGATCGCCTGGGTCTGCGACCCGACCAGAATGGCCGGCGCCGCGCCATAGACCGTCACCGACGAGGAGGACTCCTGATCGTCCGCGACGCCGTCGCCGTCGTCGTCGGTGCTGGAGGAGTTGGTCTCTGTGGGCAGCACGTCGAACAGGACGCCGCGTGCGACGTTGCCCGCGATCACGACCGTCGGCCCCCCTTCGAGGCGATCGTCGGCGTCGACGTCGTCCAGCACGTCCTGTGCGGGACGCGAGGTGTAGCGATAGCCGGTCGCCTGAAGGTTCCCCTGGAAGACGAGAGCGCCTGTGACGTCGCCCTCGAAACGCGCGGCGCTGGAGCCCTCTCCCAGAACGTTGATCGACCCGCCGATCCAGGCGTTGCCGTTAAGCGTTCCCGCGCTCCGCACGCCGACGCCGCGGTCGCCGATGACGCGGACGTCGCCCTGGTTCCTCAGCGTTCCCGTCATCCCGGCGTCGATCGAAATGCCGAAGGAGTCGTTGCCCTCGACCTGGATCAGGCCCGTGCGGCTGACGATGACGTCCGCCGTCGCCGGACCCGCCACGCGCACGCCGTAGCGTCCCGAACCGGTGGCGAAGGGGCCGTCGGAATCGAGGTCGTTGTCGGGGTTGGGATACTGACCGAGGCTGTCCCCGATCGTGATGCGGTCGTTGATCGTGACGGTGGTCGTCACGCCCCCATTGACCAGAACTCCCGTGGCTCCGTCGGCGGCGTTGGTGAAAGTGACCGCGCCGCCCGAGCCGAGCGTGAAATTGTTGTTCGAATCGACCGTGACGGCCGTTCCCGTCGTCAGGTTGATCGCGCCGCCCGAAGTGATCTCGACGTTGGCCGCTCCGCCGTTGTTGGCGGTGGACGTCAGGATGGGCGTGGTGCGGGCCGTGTTGATGACGACCTGAGCCTGGGCGCCGGCGGCGAGGAGAAGAGGCGCGAGCGCCGCGGCGGTCGCATAGAAAAGACGCATGAGCGGGGCTACCCTCGACGGCGCACGAGACGGAATTCGAGGGCGTTTAGCAGGCCCCTCGGACGTTTGTCCCAAGTTTCCCGAATTTGAGGCGAATGCAAGGCCGAACGCCCCCGAAAGGACTTGTCTGCGTCGCAATCTAAATGATATCATTTCGACATTGAAACCAAGGGGGCTTCCATGACTGATGCGCGCGAGCGTTCCACCGAGCGGCCGGCCAAGGCGGCCGGGGGCATTCCCATCCTGTTGGCGACCTTGGCGATGGTCGTGGCGGGCCCGGTTCTGGTCGCCCAGAGCCCCGAGGCCTGGCCCAATCTGGTCGGAGGCATATCCTTGGCCACGCTCGGCCTGTTCCTGATGTGTGGCTTCTACGCCCTGCAGCCCAATGAGGCCGCGGCCATCCTGCTGTTCGGCGACTATCGCGGCACCGACCGCACGACCGGCCTGCGCTGGGTGCTGCCCTGGTACACCCGCAAGAAGATCAGTCTGCGGGCCCGCAACCTGACCAGCGACAAGTTGAAGGTGAACGACAAGCGCGGCAATCCGATCGAGATCGCGGCCAACGTGGTCTGGCGCGTGGAGGATTCGGCCCAGGCCCTGTTCGACGTCGACGACTATCAGGCCTTCGTGAACATTCAGGTGGACACCGGCCTTCGGGACCTGACGTCCCACTACGCCTACGACCACGGCGAGGAACAAGAGCTGACCTTGCGCGCCGACGCCGAGGACGTGGCCGACCGGCTGCGCAAGGAGCTGGCGTCGCGGGTGTCGGTCGCGGGCGTCGTGGTGGATGAGGCGCGGCTGGCGCACCTGGCCTATGCGCCCGAGATCGCCCAGGCGATGCTGAAGCGCCAGCAGGCCGAGGCCGTGCTGGCCGCGCGCCGCCTGATCGTGAAGGGCGCCGTGGGCATGGTTGAGAACGCCTTGACCGACCTCGGCGAACGCGGCGTGGTCGATCTGGACGAGGACCGCAAAGCGGCCATGGTGTCCAACCTTCTGGTCGTGCTGTGCGCCGACCGCGAAGCCCAGCCGGTGGTCAACACCGGCACGCTTTACGGCTGATGCCGGGCAAGGCGAAGAAGGCCTTTCTGCTTCGCGCCTCGCCCGAGGTGATGGCGGCGGTCGAGCGATTGGCCGCCGCCGAACTGCGCTCGGTCAACGCCCAGGTCGAGATGCTGTTGCGGGAGGCGTTGCAGACGCGAGGGCGCGCACCGCGTCATCCTCCGTCCACGGATCGGTCGTCGTCCCCGGATCAGGACGCTTGAGATTGCCGCCGCCGGGCCCTATGCGCGCCTGATGATAAAGCGCCTGAAGTCCCGTCGCCGACAAGTCCAGGGCGTGGAGGTCGTGGATGCCGGGCACGTCGATCCGCGTGCGCTCAGGGGCGTGCCGGTCCAGGAGGCGGAACTCCGGCTCATTCCAGGGCTGGATGAGGAGGTTTCCGAAACCCTCACCGGCCTGAAGGCCGCGACGGCGGGCGACGCGCGGCCCCGGTTGATCGACACCACCATGCTGTTCGCGCCGAAGTCCGGCGGCGTGAAGCGTTACCTGATGTCCAAGAAGGCGTGGCTGGAAGCCGAACGCCCCGACGTGGCGCACTCCCTCATCGTGCCGGGCGCCCACCATGAAATGGGAGGAGACGGCATCGTCAGGCTGCACGCGGCCAAGCTGCCCTTCGGCGACGGTTATCGCTGGCCCCAGTCGGTGCGGCGGTGGGGCGCCTGGGTGGCGGCGGCCAATCCCGCCGTGATCGAGGCGGGCGATCCCTACACCCCGGGCCAGGGCGCCCTGGAGGCGGGGCAGCGGACGGGGTGCCCGGTGATCGGCTTCTGCCACTCCGACCCCGCCGGCCTGGCCGCGCTGCATTTCGGCGAATGGGCCAAGAAGCCGGTCGAGAAGCGCTGGGCTCGGCTGTTCGGCCAGTTCGACCGCGTGGTCTCGCCCAGCCGCTACATCGCGCGACGGCTGGAGGAGGCGGGCATCGGCGACATCGTCGTCCAGCCGCTGGGCGTGGACGTGAAGACCTTCCGTCCCGATAGACGGGATCGAGACTGGCTGCTGGAGCGGCTGGGCCTGCCCGCCAAGGCGCGCCTGCTGTGCTTCGCGGGCCGGCCGGCGCGCGAGAAGAACGTCGACGTCCTGATCGAGGCGGTGCAGAAGTTGGGCGATCCCTACTATCTGGTTCTGGTGGGCGCGGGGCAGGGGTTGCCGGCCGAGGAGCGCGTGATTTCCTTGCCTTATGAGGCGAACCCGAAAGTCGTGGCGAAGATCATCGCCAGCTGCGACGCCTTCGTTCACGCCAACGACAAGGAGCCGTTCGGCCTGATCGTGCTGGAGGCCATGGCCTGCGGCCGGGCGGTGGTCGGCATCAACGCGGGCGGGGTGAAGGAGACGGTCGATTCTTCCGTGGGCCAACTGGCGCGCGCTGCGGAGCCCGGCGCCTACGCCGAGGCGGTCCGGGCGTTGTTCGAGCGTGACGTCGAGACCCTGGGCGCGGCGGCGAGGATCAAGGCGGTCGACGTCTTCTCCTGGGGAAGGGTGTTCGAGGGCCTGTGCGAGGTCTATGCCGACGTCAGCGGCCGCGACGAATTCCGGCGGGGCAGGGGAGGGGACACATGAAGAAGCTGGCGATCACGGCGGCCGTGGCGGTCGGGCTTTCCCTGGCGGCGGGGGCGGCGTCGGCCCAGACCGTGGTGCTGGTCCGGCATGCGGAAAAGGCCGACGCGTCGCGCGATCCGGTCCTGTCGGAAGCGGGCGTGCGGCGGGCGGGGGAACTGGACGCGACCTTCGGCGATCACGGTCCTGAACTGGTGCTCGTCAGCCCTTTTCAGCGCACGTTTCTGACCGCCGGACCCACGATCGACGCCTTCGATTCCGAAATGAAGGTCGTCGCGCTGGATCAGGGCGTGGACGCCCACGTCGCGGCGGTGGTGACTGAAGTGCGGTCGCGCCCGCGCGACGCCTTGGTCCTCGTGGTGGGACACAGCAACACCGTGCCGCTGATCGCCCGGGCCTTGGGCGTCGAGGCGGCCGACATGCCGGAGTGCGAGTACGACCGCATGACCCGGATCGATCTGAACGAGGCCGCGCCGACCGTCCACGTGACGCGCTACGGAGCGCCGGCCGACTGCTGACCGGGCAGACCTGGCGGGACGCCGGGGCGTTCGGAACGTCTTTCGGCATGAGACTGGGATGGGCGGTCGCCATTCCGACTGGGTCAGGAATGGCGCGAGTGACGGGGCTCGAACCCGCGACCTCCGGCGTGACAGGCCGGCACTCTAACCAACTGAGCTACACCCGCACATCCCGGCCGAAGCGCGTGCGCGCCGCGGCGAGGGGCGTCGTTTAGGCGGGGGCCGCGCGCCCGTCAAGCGCGGCCCCGATCGATTTTTAGCCGATCATCGGGCGGCCGCCTGGGGGGACGTCGTCTCGCCCGCGATGCCCCCTTCGGCCGACGGCTTGGCCGCCACGGTGGGGGGCGGAGGCTCGTAGTGGACGCCCACGCCCGGCCCCAGCGGCAAATCCAGCGCCACCCACATCGCCACCATGGTCAGGCCCGCGATCAGGAAGACCCCGGCATAGGGCAGCATGGTCGACATCAGACTGCCCAGACCGAACCTCGGATCCCAGCGCTGTGCGAAGGTCAGGATCAGGGGGAAGTAGCTCATCAGCGGCGTGGCGATGTTGGTGACCGAATCGCCCATGCGGTAGGCGGCCGTGGTCATCTCGGGGCTGATGCCCAGCAGCATGAACATCGGCACCACGATTGGCGCCAGCGCCGACCACTTGGCCGAGGCCGAGCCGACGAAAAGATCGAAGAAGCACGACACCAGAACCACGCTGATCAGCAGCAGCGGCGCGGGCAGGTTGACCTGCTGCAAACTCTCGGCGGCGTTGATGGCCAGGATCGGCCCCAGACCCGACCAGTTGAACATGGCCACGAAGTGCGCGGCGAAGAACACCAGCACCAGATAGGGCGCCAACTGCACCAGCCCCTCGCGCATCATCCGCACCAGATCGCGGTGGGTCTTCACCGAGCCCGAGCCCACGCCGAAGGCCGCGCCGGTCAGGAAGAAGGTGATCGCGAAGAAGGCCGCCAGAGACTTGTAGAGCGGGTTCATCCGCTGGGCCGGCTCGGCCGCCGTGTCCACGAAAGGCGAGCTGGGCATCAGGGTGATCGCCGTCCAGACGGCGATCATGGCCAGAACCGTCAGGCCCGCGAACATCAGGCCGCGCTTGTCCGACGCGGTCAGCGACGCCTTCTCGACCTCTTCGGCCTCGTCCAGACGATCCAGATCGACCGGCGGTCGCCACAGGCCCAGCCTCGGCTCGATCACCCGGTCGGTCAGGAACCAGATGATCGGCGTGAAGACGAGGACGACGCCCAGGATGAAGAACCAGTTGCCCGCGATGTTCACCGAATAGGACGGGTCGATCAGGTGCGCCGCCGGCTCGGTGATGCCCAGCAACAGGGCGTCCTGCGCGCCGGGGACCAGATTGCCGGCATAGCCGCCCGACACCGCCGCGAAGCCCGCCGCCAGACCGGCCAGCGGATGCCGCCCCGCCGCCGCGAAGATCACCGCCGCCAGCGGGATGACCACGACGTAGGCCGAGTCCGAGGCGTGGTGCGAGACCATGCCGGTGATGGCGATCGCCGGCGTCAGCAGCCAGCGCGGCGCATTGGTCAGGGCCCCGCGGACGGCGGCGATGAACAGGCCCGAGCGCTCGGCGACCGAGGCGCCGTAGATGATGACCACGACGATCCCCAGCGGCGGGAAATCGGTCAGGGTCTTGGGCATGTCGATGAAGAGCTTCTGCAGATTCTCCGGGGCCAGCAGACTCTTGGCGGCCAGCTCGTCGCCTGTCACCGGATTGACCGCGTTCCAACCCAGGCCCGCGCCGACCAGACTGAGCACCACCAGTCCCCCGATCAACCACAGAAACAGGAAGACGGGGTCGGGCAGCTTGTTGCCGACCCTTTCCACGGCGTCGAGGACGCGGGCGCCGAGCTTCATTGAGAACTCCGAACTGGGAAGAGGGTGAACCAAGGGAGACGGTCGCGGCGCAAAGCGCAAGTGCGGCGCGGCGGCCTGTGCGAACGACTCGCAGAAATTCCCCGTGTCGCGGGGGTTTGAACGCGAGGGGGAGTGCGTCTAGAAAGCCGCGATTCCGCCCGCCTTCCCCTTACGGGCGACCGAGGTTTTCTCGATGAACGCGTTCCTTCTGGAATACCTGCCCGCCGTCATCTTCCTGGCGCTGGGCGGGGTGATCGGCATTCTGTTCACGGTGGCGGCCCTGGTGGTCGCGCCCAAGAACCCGGACAGCGACAAGCTGGCGGCCTATGAGTGCGGATTCAACGCCTTCGACGACGCGCGCATGAAGTTCGACGTGCGCTTCTATCTGGTCTCGATCCTGTTCATCATCTTCGACCTGGAGGTCGCCTTCCTGTTCCCGTGGGCGGTGTCGCTGTTCGACCTGTCGCAGGCCGGAATGGTGTTCGCCTTCTGGTCGATGATGGTTTTCCTGGGCGTGCTGACGGTCGGCTTCATCTACGAATGGAAGAAGGGAGCCCTGGAATGGGAGTGATCGTTCCCGGCGCGACCCCTCCGGCGCCCTCCAGCCCCTATGGCCTTTCCGCCCGCTCGTCGGTCGAAGGCTACGATCCCGCGCTGCACGACAAGTTCTTCGAACAGGTCAACATGGAGCTGGGCGAGCGCGGCTTCCTGACCGCCTCGCTGGACGACGTGATCAACTGGGCCCGCACGGGCTCGCTGATGTGGATGACCTTCGGCCTGGCGTGCTGCGCCGTGGAGATGATCCAGGCGTCGATGCCGCGCTACGACCTGGAGCGCTTCGGCATGGCCCCGCGCGCCAGCCCGCGCCAGTCCGACCTGATGATCGTGGCCGGCACCCTGACCAACAAGATGGCCCCCGCCCTGCGCCGGGTCTACGACCAGATGCCGGACCCGCGCTACGTCCTGTCGATGGGCAGCTGCGCCAACGGCGGCGGATATTACCACTACAGTTATTCCGTCGTGCGGGGCTGCGACCGGGTCGTGCCGGTGGACGTGTACGTGCCGGGGTGCCCGCCGACGGCGGAGGCGCTGGTCTATGGGCTGCTGCAGCTGCAGAAGAAGATCCGACGCACGGGGACGATCGACCGATGAGCGCGATCGTCGAGATGGAAGAAGCGCTGACGCCGCTGGGCGCCGAGATGGTGGCCGAGCTGGGCGTCACGGCCCAGGTGGCGTTCGGCGAGCTGACGCTGGTGGCCGAGCGCGAGAAGATCGTGGAGGTCCTGACCGACCTTCGCGACCGGTTCGGGTTCCAGCAGCTGCTGGACGTGTGCGGCGCGGACTATCCGGACCGCGAAGAGCGGTTCGAGGTGGTCTATCATCTGCTGTCGATGACCCGGAACGCGCGGGTACGCGTCAAGGTGGCGACGGACGAGGTCCAGCCGGTGCCCAGCGTCATCGAGGTCTATCCCAGCGCCAACTGGTTCGAGCGCGAGGCCTTCGACATGTACGGCATGCTGTTCTCGGGCCATCCCGACATGCGCCGCCTGCTGACCGACTACGGCTTCGAGGGGCATCCGCTGCGCAAGGACTTCCCCATGACCGGCCACGTCGAGGTGCGCTGGGACGAGGAACAGCGCCGCGTGGTCTATGAGCCGGTTCGGCTGGCGCAGGAGTTCCGCAACTTCGACTTCCTGTCCCCCTGGGAGGGCGCGGAGTATCCGGCGCCGGTCCTGCCCGGCGACGAGAAGGTGAAGGGCTGACCATGGCCGACGGAACCCGCACCCCGGCGCCCCAGCCGACCGCCGTCCTGGGCACGGACGTGTTCGACGACGCGCCGCACGACGGCCGGACGTCTCATGCGCGCGAGATGGACGACCGCAAGTTCACCATCAACTTCGGCCCCCAGCACCCGGCCGCGCACGGCGTGCTGCGCCTGGTGCTGGAGCTGGACGGCGAACTGGTGACGCGCGTCGATCCGCACATCGGCCTGCTGCACCGCGGCACCGAAAAGCTGATGGAGGCCCGCACCTACCTGCAGAACGTGCCCTATCTGGACCGGCTGGACTACGTCTCGCCGATGAACCAAGAGCACGCCTTCTGCCTGGCGATCGAGCGTCTGCTGGGGATCGAGGTCCCGTACCGCGCCCAGTTGATCCGGGTGCTGTACTCCGAGATCGGCCGCATCCTGTCGCACATGCTGAACGTGACGACCCAGGCGATGGACGTCGGAGCGCTGACGCCGCCGCTGTGGGGCTTCGAGCAGCGCGAGAAGCTGATGGTGTTCTATGAGCGCGCCTGCGGGGCGCGCCTGCACGCCAACTATTTCCGTCCGGGCGGGGTCCATCAGGATCTGCCGGGCGAGCTGATCGACGACATCGCCCGCTGGTGCCAGGAATTCCCGGCGGCGATGAAGGACATCGACGCCCTGGTCACCGAGAACCGCATCTTCAAACAGCGCAACGTCGACATCGGGGTGGTGTCGAAGGAGCAGGCGCTGGACTGGGGCTTCACCGGCGTGATGCTGCGTGGGTCCGACATCGCCTGGGATCTGCGCAAGAACCAGCCTTACGAGTGCTACGCCGAGCTGGAGTTCGACGTGCCGGTCGGCAAGAACGGCGACTGCTGGGACCGCTATCTGTGCCGCATGGAAGAGATGCGGCAGTCGGCGCGGATCATGGAGCAGTGCATCCATCGCCTGCGCAACTGCCCCGGCGCGCCCATCATGGTCGAGGACAACAAGATCGCCCCGCCGCGTCGTGGCGAGATGAAGCGGTCGATGGAAGCCCTGATCCATCACTTCAAGCTCTACACCGAAGGCTTCCGCACGCCGGAAGGCGAGGTCTATGCCGCCGTCGAGGCGCCCAAAGGGGAGTTCGGCATCTATCTGGTCTCCGACGGCACCAACAAGCCGTACCGGGTGAAGATCTCGGCCCCCGGCTTTCGGCACCTGCAGGCCATGGACTGGATGAACCGCGGGCACATGCTGGCCGACGTGTCGGCCATCCTGGGGTCGCTGGACATCGTCTTCGGCGAGGTCGACCGCTGATGATGTTCGACTGCGATCCGGTGGAGGTGGTGGAGCGCCAGTTGCAGGCCTTTCAGGCCGGCGACCTGAACGCGTTCGTCGCCATGTACGCTCCGGACGCGGTCGTCTCGAACTTCCCCGGCACGCCGATCATGACCGGCCATGACGAGATGCGGGCGGGCTATGCCCCGGCGTTCGAAAACCGACAGTTCATGCTGACGCTGGGCGAGCGGATCGCCAACGGCCAGTTCGTCATCGACGAGGAGGTCATCGCCGTCGGCGGCGCCGAGGTGACGCGCGCGGTGGTGATCTATCAGGTCGAGGGCTGCACCATCGCACGGTCGTGGATCCTGCCGGACGCGGAGGCCGCCGAATGAACGCCTTCGTCGTGGACCCCATCTTCACGCAGCTGCAGGTCTGGGCTTTCGCCGGCTTGCTGGCGTTCGGTCTGGCGGTCGAGTTCGCCTTTTCGCCGCGTCGTCGGGAGCGGCTGGGCGTGTTCGGCTTCCTGCTGGGTGCCGGCCTGATGCAGGCGCCGGCCGTCGCCGGGGTGACGCTGGTGCGCGGCGCCTATCGGCTGGCTTATCTGGAAGACGGCCGCGGCTTCCTGGAGGCCAATCTGCGCAGCCTTCCCTGGATGATGGGCGCCATCTTCCTCGGGGGGCTGGCCGTGCGCCGCCTGCCGCCGTTCTCGTTCGCCACGGGCGCCCTGGTCCGCGCCGACCGCGCGATCTGGTCGGAGCGTCTGGGGCGCTGGTTCGGGGGGCGCCGATGATCGCCGCCGCCTTGATTTCCGTGCTGGCCGTCTGTGAGCCGGGCGCGACGACGCGCACGCCGGCCGAGGCGGTGGACGCCTTCATGGCCGCCTACAACGCCCGCGATCTGGAGGGCTTGCGGGCGGTGCTGTCGCCGCAGGCCCGCGTTCTCGCCGGCTATGGCGAGCTGACCGGCGCCCGGCTGATGGACAACTATCGCGACGTGATCTTCGTGGCCGATCCGCCGTATGTTCTGAGGCCGCTGCAACAACTGAACGGCGGCGATCTGGTCGCCCAGACCGAAGCCTATACGGGCGGATACACGGGCGCGTTCACCGGCCTGACCGTCTATCGGGTCGAGGGCGGCTGCATCGTAGAGATGAGCGTGAACCGATGAGCGAGCGCCCTCTGACCGCATGGCTCTCGCAGGGGTGGGAGCTGGAGCATTATTCGGCCACGGCTCCGTACGGCGAGCACGTGCACCACTGCTTCCTGCTGCGCCGACACGGCCAGCGGAAGATCGTGACCATGAGGAAGAAGATGATGGGCAAGGGTCTGACGGTCACGGAGATGGACGTCTGATGGGTGTGCGTCGTCTCGCCAAGGTGCAGCCGGAATCGTTCGTCTTTTCAGAAGAGACGAAGGAAAAGGCGTACTGGTGGATCAGCAAGTATCCGGGGGAGCGCCGAGCCTCGGCTGTGATCCCGATCCTGTGGCTGGTGCAGAAGCAGGAGGGCTGGATTTCCGAGCCCGCCATGCGCGCCATCGCCGAACTGCTGGGCATGCCCGTGATCCGGGTGCTGGAGGTCGCGACCTTCTACACGATGTTCATGCTCGAGCCGGTCGGCAAGTCCGCCCTGATCCAGGTGTGCGGCACCACGCCGTGCATGCTGCGCGGCTCGGGCGAGCTGATGAAGGTGTGCGAGAAGAAGATCGGCCCCAAGGACAAGCTGAGCGCCGACGGCCGCTTCACCTGGCAGGAGGTCGAATGTCTGGGCGCCTGCGCCAACGCGCCGATGGCCCAGATCAACGATCACTATTTCGAAGACCTGACCGCCAAGGACATGGAGCGGATCATCGACGACTTCGCCGCGGGCAAGTCGCCGGAGCCGGGCCCGCGCGTCGACCGCGTCAACTCGGCGCCTGAGGGCGGCGCACTGACCCTGATCGATCCGAAGCTGTATGACGGCTCGGCCGCCAAGCCGATCAAGAAGCTGCCGAACGCCGAACCGGTGAAGGCATGACCAAGCCGGACTTCAGCACAGACGCGGGCGTGGCCGCCTATCGGGCAGAGTTGCGCGCTGTCGGGCGCACGCCGCGCCTGGCCGGCTTCGCCCTGGTCGTGCTGGGGGCCATCGCGGTCTGGACCTCGCCGCAGGCGGGCGGCGTGGGCGAGACCGTGCAATTCGTGGGCTACGCCGCCCTGGCCGGCGGCTGGATGCTGATGCTGGCGGCCATCTTCATGCGCACGCGCCACCATCGCCGCCGCATGCGGGAGATGGAGGGAGGTCGCCCGTGATGATCGCACCGTCGCACGCCCGTCAGCTTCGCGCGCCAAAACCCCTCTCGCGGTCGAGGACGACCGGGTGGGGGCCCGATCATGAAATCGCGAAAGCCACGTTCCGGAGTCTCCGAGCGGCTGACCCGCGGCGCGCGGGCGGCCGGCGTCGCCCTGGCCAATCTGGCGGGCGTGGCCTCGATGGGGCTGGGCGCCGCGCAGGCCCGCCCGGAACCGCCGGCGGCGCCTTCGCCCTCTCCGCAGTCCAAGAATGCACCTGACCGAAATGCACCGATCCCCGGCCCCCAGACACCGACGCGACCCGAGCGCGACGCGCGCGATCGGCGAAGCGAGCTGTCTCGCCCGCGGTCCGGCGGCGGCGGCGGACGAAAGGGCTCCCCGATGACCGGACTGCTGGAAGACAAGGACCGCATCTTCACCAACCTGTACGGCCTCCAGGATTGGACGCTGGAAGGTGCGAAGACGCGCGGCGCGTGGAATGCGACCAAGGACATGCTCGACCTGGGTCGGGACTGGATCATCACCAACGTGAAGAACTCAGGCCTGCGCGGACGGGGCGGGGCGGGGTTCTCGACGGGGCTGAAGTGGTCGTTCATGCCCAAGGAGGTGAAGGACCGGCCGCACTATCTGGTGGTCAACGCCGACGAGTCCGAGCCCGGCACCGCCAAGGACCGGGAGATCATGCGCCACGATCCGCAACTGCTGATCGAAGGCTGCCTGATCGCCTCCTTCGCGATGCAGGCGCACGCCTGCTACATCTATCTGCGGGGCGAATACGTCTTCGAGCGCGAGCGCATGGAGGCGGCGGTCAAGCAGGCCTATGAGGCCAAGCTGATCGGCAAGAACAACGTCCACGGCTGGGACTTCGACGTCTACATCCACCACGGCGCGGGCGCCTATATCTGCGGCGAGGAGACGGCGCTGCTGGAGAGCCTGGAGGGCAAGAAGGGCCAGCCGCGTCTGAAACCGCCGTTCCCGGCCGGGGCGGGCCTGTACGGCTGCCCGACCACGGTGAACAACGTCGAGTCGATCGCGGTGGTGGGGACGATCCTGCGGCGCGGGGCGGACTGGTTCGCGGGCTTCGGCCGGCCGAACAACACCGGCACCAAGCTGATGACGATCAGCGGCCACGTGAACCGGCCGTGCAACGTCGAGGAGGCGATGTCGATCCCGCTCAAGCAGCTGCTGGAAGAGCACTGCGGCGGCGTGCGCGGCGGCTGGGACAATCTGAAGGCGGTGATCCCGGGCGGGTCGTCGGTGCCGCTGATCACGCGCGAGATGTCGGAAGTCGCCCTGATGGACTTCGATTCGTTGCGCGATATGCGCTCGGGCCTGGGCACGGCGGCGGTGATCGTGATGGATCAGTCGACCGATCTGGTGAAGGCGATCGCCCGCATCAGCTATTTCTACAAGCACGAGAGCTGCGGCCAGTGCACCCCGTGCCGTGAAGGCACCGGCTGGATGTGGCGCGTGCTGGAGCGGATGGCGATCGGCGAGGCCGACCCGTCGGAGATCGACCTGCTGCTGGACGTCGCAGGCCAGGTCGAGGGCCACACCATCTGCGCCCTGGGCGACGCCGCGGCGTGGCCGGTGCAGGGGCTGATCCGCCACTTCCGCCACGAGATCGAGGACCGCATCGCCTCCTACCGCACCCGCCGTGCGAATTTCGCCGGCCATGCGATCGCGGCGGAATGACGATGCGCGTTTCCCCCTTCATCCTGCTGGCCGCGCTGACCCTGACCGCCTGCGGTCAGGGCGAGAAGGCCGACGCCCCGCCGGCCGCGCCGCCGCCGCCGGCCAAGGACGGCTCGGCGCCCGCGCCCGTGGCCCTGACCGAGGCGCGCCTGCGTCAGGTCTGCCGCGCCGGCGTGGCCGCGATCCATGGCCAGCCGATGGAGGCCGTCACCCTGGGCGCCGTGCGCGAGGGCATCGTCGACGCCACGTGGCGGGCGCCGGTCGACGGCGGCACGCGACGGGCCCAGTGCCGGGTCGACGGCGACATGATCATCTGGAAGCCGCAGGATCGGCCGGACGAGGCGCAGAACCGCTGGATGAACGAGGCGGGCGATCCGCTGGTGCGCTACACCGCCGACGCTGAGGAGATCGCGATCACCACGACCCTGCCCAACGGCACGACGTCCACGGAGATCTATCCGATCGGCGACGCCGCGCCTGCGTCTGTGGTAGGCTGACGATCATGGAGATCGCACCGCGCATCACGGCGGAGGCCGGCAAGTTGGGAGGCAAGCCCTGCATTCGCGGGCTTCGGTTTCCCGTGCGCGATCTGCTCGGCCTTCTGGCCGCCGGAATGACCGTCGAGGAGATTCTCGGCGAGTATCCCTATCTTGAAGCGGAGGACGTGCCCGCCGCCCTGGCCTATGCGGCGAGCCAGGTCGGACATCCGGTCGTGCTGGCCGCGGAGTGAGGTTCGTCGTCGACGAACAGCTGCCGCCCGCGCTGGCGCGCTGGCTGCGGAGTCAGGGTCAGGAGGCGGATCACGTCGCCGACCTGGACATGCTCGGGCGTTCGGACCTGGACATCGCCCGGCATGGGCTGGAGACGTCTTCGGTCATCGTGACCAAGGACGAGGACTATCTGAACTTCCGGCCGGCCGTCGGACCCGTTCAGGTGTTGTGGCTGAGGGTCGGCAACGTCGCCAATCCCGTGCTGCTGACCTGGATGGAAGCGGCTTGGTCGGACGCGCTGCGAAGACTTGAAGCGGGAGTCGAGATCGTCGAGGTCTGGCCGCCCGCGACGCCGACGACCACACCGTGAACCCTGCCTGACCCGACACGAGATCACCCCGCCCATGCCCCTAGCCAAAGTCAATGGCGTCGAGACACAGTTCGAGCCCGGCATGACCGTGCTGCAGGTCGCCGAGCGCGCCGGGCACGAGATTCCGCGCTTCTGCTATCACGAGCGGCTGTCGATCGCCGGCAACTGTCGCATGTGTCTGGTCGAGGTGAAGCCCGGACCGCCGAAGCCGCAGGCGTCGTGCGCCCTGCCGGCCGCCGAGGGGCAGGAGATCTTCACCGACACGCCGATGGTGAAGAAGGCGCGCGAAGGGGTGATGGAGTTCCTGCTCATCAACCACCCGCTGGACTGCCCGATCTGCGACCAGGGCGGCGAGTGCGACCTGCAGGATCAGGCCATGGGCTATGGCCGCGACGGCTCCCGCTATGCCGAGAACAAGCGGGCGGTCGAAGAAAAGAACATGGGCCCGACCATCAAGACCTTCATGACGCGGTGCATCCAGTGCACCCGCTGCGTGAGGTTCATCACCGAGGTGGCCGGCGTCCCCGACATCGGCATGATCTCGCGCGGCGAGGACGCGGAGATCACGACCTATCTGGAAAAGGCCGTCGACAGCGAACTGTCGGGCAACGTCAACGACCTGTGCCCGGTCGGCGCCCTGACGCACCGGCCGTGGCAGTACCACTATCGCCCGTGGGAGCTGAAGAAGACCGAGACGGTCGACGTCATGGACGGTCTGGGCTCGGCCATCCGCATCGACGCCAAGGGCGCCGAGGTGATGCGCGCCCTGCCGCGCGTGCACGAGGGCATCAACGAGGAATGGCTGTCGGACGCCAGCCGGTATGCCGTCGACGGGCTGAAGCACCGCCGGCTGGACCGGCCGTGGGTGCGCAAGGACGGCAAGCTGGTCGCCGCGACGTGGGACGAGGCGCTGGACGCCGCCGCCGACGCGATCACGCGCGCTGTGGCCGACCGCATCGGCGTGATTGCGGGAGATCTGCAGGACGCGGAGTCGATGAAGGCGGCGCTGGACCTGTTCCGCGCGCTGGGGTCGGCCAATACGGACTGCCGTCAGGACGGGTCGGCCTTGGGCCACGGGCCGCGCGAGGGCTGGCTGTTCAACTCCGGCGTCGCCGGGATCGAGGCGGCGGACGCCTTGCTGCTGATCGGCACGGATCCGCGCGTCGAGGCGCCGATCCTGAACGCGCGCCTGCGCAAGGGCTGGCTGGCCGGAACGACGCGGATCGGCCTGATCGGCGAGCGCGTGGACCTGACCTACGACTACGATCTGATCGGCCACACCTCGCGCATCCTGACGCGCGTGCCCAAGGCGGCGGTCGAGGCCCTGTCGAACGCCGAGCGGCCCGCGATCGTGGTCGGCACGGGGGCCGTGTCCGGTCCGAACGGGGCGGCGGTGCTGAACCTGATCGGCAAGCTGGCGGCCAAGGCCGGCGTGATCCGCGACGGCTGGAACGGCTTCAACGTCCTGCACCACGCCGCTGCGCGCGTTGGGGGGCTCGACATGGGCTTCGTGCCGGCGGCCGGGGGTATGACGGCCGTGGACATGGTCAGGAAAGGCGCGCTGGACGTGCTGTTCCTGCTGGGCGCCGACGAGATCGACGCCTCGGCGAGCAAGGCCTTCAAGATCTATCTGGGCAGCCACGGCGACCGCGGCGCGCACGGAGCTGACGTCGTCCTGCCGGGCGCGGCCTTCACCGAGAAGTCGGGCCTGTACGTCAACACCGAGGGCCGGGTGCAGATGGCCGAACGCGCCGTCTTCCCGAAGGGCGACGCCAAGGAGGATTGGGCGATCCTGCGCGCGCTGTCGGAGCGCGTGGGGCGCACCCTGCCGTACGACGGCCTGACGCAGCTGCGCGAAAAGCTGATCGCCGATCATCCGACCTTCGGCCAGATCGACTGGAAGCCGACTCCGGCCGCCTTCGACCCGGCCAAGCTGGGGCGCGCCGGCGACGTCGAGGACGTGCCGTTCCGCAGCCATGTCCGCGATCCCTATCTGGCCAATCCCATCGGCCGGGCCAGCCCGACCCTGGCCGACCTGTCGGCGCGCCGCGTCGTCGGCCGCCTGGCCCTGGCGGCGGAGTGAGCGCATGACCGGTTTCTGGACTTCTCCCCTCGGCTGGACGCTGGGCACCGTGGGCGCGATCCTGCTGGTGACGGTCGGCGTGCTGCTGTCCGTCGCCTTCCTGCTGCTGGCCGACCGCAAGATCTGGGCGGGCGTGCAGATGCGCAAAGGGCCGAACGTGGTCGGCCCCTTCGGCCTGCTTCAGTCGTTCGCCGACTTCTTCAAATTCGTGCTGAAGGAGGTCGTCGTTCCGGCGGGCTCTGACAAGGCGGTGTTCCTGCTGGCGCCGGTGCTGACCGTGATCGTGGCCTTCGGCGCCTGGGCGGTGATCCCGTTCGCGCCGGGCTGGGTCATCTCCGACCTGAACGTCGGCATCCTGTACGTCTTCGCCATCAGCTCGCTGGGCGTCTACGGCATCATCATGGGCGGGTGGGCGTCCAACTCGAAGTACCCGTTCCTGGGCTCGCTGCGATCGGCCGCCCAGATGGTGTCGTACGAGGTCTCCATCGGCTTGGTGATCATCAACGTGATCCTGCTGGCCGGGACCATGAACCTGACGACCATCGTCACGGAGCAGTCGGGCTGGATCTGGAACTGGTTCGCCTTCGGCGGCGGGGAGGGGACCTGGCCCACCGTGCTGATCATGTTCCCGATGGCGATCATCTTCTTCATCTCGGCCCTGGCCGAGACCAACCGCCCGCCGTTCGACCTGCCCGAGGCGGAGTCGGAGCTCGTAGCCGGCTATCAGGTCGAATACAGTTCGACGCCGTACCTGCTGTTCATGATGGGCGAGTACGTCAACATCGTCTTCATGTGCGCCATGATCAGCCTGCTGTTCTTCGGCGGCTGGAACCCCGGGTTCGACGTGGCCCTGATCGGCCTGCCGGACTGGCCGCAGTGGCTGGCCAACCTGTTCTACCTGCTGGTCTTCGCCGTGAAGATCGTCTTCTGGTTCTTCATGTTCGCCATGGTGAAGGCCTTCGTGCCCCGCTATCGCTACGACCAGCTGATGCGGCTGGGTTGGAAGATCTTCCTGCCGACCTCTCTGGTCGCGGTCGCCGGCGTTTCGGCGTGGCGCGTGTTCGCGGTGGGGGCGTGATGCGGACGCTGATGATCCTGGCCCTGGCCCTGACGAGCGCCGCCTGTACCTGGCCGCGCTCGATCACACCGAATCCCAACGAAACCGCCCAGCAGCGCGTCGAGCGGCTGGACCGGGAGGCGGAGGAGGCGCGTCGCTGCCAGGCCGCCTCCAACCGTCGCCCGGACGAAGATCGTCGCAACGGCGACCTGCGCGGCTGTCCGCGGAACTGATGACCATGACCCTGATCCCCCTGTCCAAAGGCCCCGTCCGATGATCGCCCGCGTGAGCCAGACCCTGCGCGGCGCCCTGCTAGTGGACGTCGTCGGCGCCTTCTTCCTGACGTTCAAGCACCTGCTGCGTCCGAAGATGACGGTGAACTATCCGTTCGAGCGCGGCCCTCAGTCGCCGCGCTTCCGTGGCGAGCACGCCCTGCGCCGCTATCCGAACGGGGAAGAGCGCTGCATCGCCTGCAAGCTGTGCGAGGCCATCTGCCCAGCCCAGGCCATCACCATCGAGGCCGAGCCGCGCGAGGACGGCAGCCGCCGCACCACCCGCTACGACATCGACATGGTCAAGTGCATCTATTGCGGCCTGTGCCAGGAGGCCTGCCCGGTGGACGCCATCGTCGAGGGTCCGAACAGCGAGTTCGCCACCGAAACGCGCGAGGAACTGTACTACGACAAGGCCCGTCTGCTGGACAACGGCGACCGCTGGGAGCGGCAGATCGCCAAGAACCTGGAACTGGACGCGTCGTGGCGGTGAGTCGCGATCACGCCGTCACGCCTTTTCGGCGATGATCTCGATCACCATGGGCGTCACGAAGGCGGCGTTCGGATCGGACTCGGCGGCGTCCAGGGCCGCGACGACGCGGTCGGCCCAGGCCTGATCGACCTTGCCCGCCTCCACCAGGAAGCGGGGGTAATTCCGGGTCCAGGTCGCGGGCCATTGCCAAACCAGATCGTCCCTCTTCACGACGTCGACGATCGGCCGCATCGACCGGAGGCGCAATCCCGCCTGCGGCAGCAGGGCGGGCAACGCGCGGCCGACGTCGGGTTCCCCGCCCGACGCGCGCCAGTCGTCGACGACCACGCGCTTGAAATCCTCGATCGCGGGGTGGTCGGGCAGCAGGGCGAAGGCGCCGTAATCCAGGTACTCGTGGATCACCGCCACGCCGCCGGGGCGGAGCGCGGCGGCCAGTTTGTTCAGTACGGCCGACGGATCGCTGACGAAGGCCAAAACCCAGCGGATCCAGAAGGCGTCCGCCGGCGGCGTGGGCACGGCGTCGGTCACCAGGTCGATTTCATGGGCGGTCAGGTTGCCGAGCCCCCGCACGGCGGCCGTCCGGTTCATGACTTCGATGAACCGGGCCGATCGTTCGAGCGCATGGACATGCCCCGTCGGTCCGACGATCTCCGCGAGGTCCAGGGCGGCCCAGCCCGGCCCCGCCCCGGCGTCGATCACCGTCGATCCGACCGTGATTCCGGCGCGTCTCCAGACGTCCAGCACGCGGGGCCGCCAGACCCGGTGCTGGAGCCCCAGACGCGCCACCTCCGCGTCGTGGGTGCCGAGCAGGTAATCGCGATCGTCGGTCATCGCCGCCCCTTAAATCGAGACGCCGAATCTGGGCCCTGCACAGGGGTGCGGCAAGGGGCGGAACGACGGCCCGGAGAGGTCGCATTCGGTCTTTGCAAAGGCGACGGCGGCGGCTAGTAGTCCGGCGCTTTCCGGGCCTGCGCGAATCCGCGGAGCTCCTTCGTAAACCTACCTGCGACTCCGTCGGCCCCGACGACGGCAAGGCGCGAGGAGTCGATCGCAAGATGCCTTTGCAGGGTCTGGCCTTCTATCTGCTGGCCGCAGTGACGGTGGTTTCGGCCCTGCTGGTCGTGACCGCGCGCAACCCGGTGCATTCGGTGTTGTGGCTGATCCTCAGCTTCTTCTCGGCCGCCGGACTGTTCGTGCTGCTGGGCGCGGAGTTCCTGGCGATGCTGCTGGTGGTCGTCTACGTCGGCGCCGTGGCGGTGCTGTTCCTGTTCGTCGTCATGATGCTGGACGTCGACTTCGTGAAGTTGCGCGAGGGCTTCGCCAAATACTTCCCGCTGGCGGCCATAGTGGCGGCCGTCTTGCTGGCCGAGATGATCGTGATCACCGTGACGGTGGCTGGCGGCGGCGCGGCGGCGGACGCCGTGGGCCCGGCGGTGGCGACGGCCGACCGCACCAACATCGAGGCGATCGGCCGGGTGCTGTACACGGACTACGTCTACTTCTTTCAGGCGGCCGGGATCGTGCTGCTGATCGCCATGATCGGCGCCATCACCCTGACGCTGCGGCACAAGCCGGGCATCAAGCGCCAGGACGTCGGCCGTCAGGTCGGGCGCGACGCCAAGACGGCCATGGAGCTGAAGTCCATCGAGACCGGCGCCGGCCTGAACCCTGAGGATCTGCGCTGATGGTCGTGACCCTGGAGCACTATCTGGCGGTCGCCGCCATGTTGTTCACGATCGGGGTGTTCGGCATCTTCGTGAACCGCAAGAACGTCATCATCATCCTGATGTCGATCGAGCTGATCCTGCTGGCGGTGAACATCAACTTCGTCGCCTTTTCGACCCACCTCAACGAGGTGTCCGGTCAGATCATGGCGATGTTCGTGCTGACCGTCGCGGCGGCCGAGGCCGCGGTCGGTCTGGCCATCCTGGTGACCTTTTTCCGTAACCGCGGCGACATCGCCGTGGACGACGCCTCGGTGATGAAGGGCTGATCGTGGACATCCAGCTTCTCGTCACCCTGGGGGTCTTCGCGCCGCTTCTGGGCGCCATGATCGCGGGCCTGTTCGGCCGCCGCATCGGAAACGTCGCGTCGCAGGCCGTCACCACGGGCCTGCTGTTCTTTTCGTGCTTCGTGGCCTGGACGGTCTTCATCCAGCACACCTGGGGGCACATGGAGGCCTTCACGGTCCAGATCGCGCCCTTCATCAACGTGGGCGACTTCCAGTCGAACTGGGCCATCCGCATCGACGCCCTGTCGGCGGTGATGCTGATCGTCGTCACCAGCGTCTCGTCGCTGGTCCACCTGTATTCCTGGGGCTACATGGCCGAGGACGACAGCCGGCCGCGCTTCTTCGCCTATCTGTCGCTGTTCACCTTCGCCATGCTGGCCTTGGTGACGGCCGCCGACTTCATGCAGCTGTTCTTCGGCTGGGAAGGCGTGGGCTTGGCGTCCTATCTGCTGATCGGATTCTGGTACAAAAAGCCCACGGCGTCCGCCGCCGCCATCAAGGCCTTCGTCGTCAACCGCGTCGGCGACTTCGGCTTCGCCCTGGGCATCATCACCGTCTTCTGGATGTTCGGCACGATCCAGTTCGCCGAGCTGTTCCCCATGATCGCCGATCGCGCGGGCACGGGCTGGGAATTCCTGGGCCACACCTGGTCGGCGCTGGATCTGGCGGGCGCCCTGCTGTTCGTCGGCGCCATGGGCAAGTCGGCCCAGTTCTTCCTGCACACCTGGCTGCCCGACGCGATGGAAGGTCCGACGCCGGTGTCGGCCCTGATCCACGCGGCGACCATGGTCACCGCCGGCGTCTACATGGTCTGCCTGCTGTCGCCCATTTACGAATACGCGCCGACGGCGTCGCTGCTGATCGCCATCACCGGCGCGGTGACGGCCCTGTTCGCCGCGACGGTCGGCCTGATGCAGAACGACATCAAGCGGGTCATCGCCTATTCGACCTGTTCGCAGCTGGGCTACATGTTCTTCGCGGCGGGCGTGGGCGTCTACGAATCCGCCATGTTCCACCTGTTCACCCACGCCTTCTTCAAGGCGCTGCTGTTCCTCGGCGCGGGCTCCGTGATCCACGGCATGCACCACCAGCAGGACATGCGGAAGATGGGCGGCCTGTGGAAGCTGCTGCCCGTCACCTATGCGGTCATGATGATCGGCACCATCGCCATCACGGGCCTGGGCATCCCGGAGATCGGCGGCTTCGCCGGCTTCTACTCCAAGGACTCGATCATCGAGAGCGCCTACGCCGCGGCCACGACAGGACATTCGGCGGCGGGCTATTTCGCCTTCATCGTCGGCCTGCTGGCCGCCGCCCTGACCAGCTACTACTCGTGGCGTCTGATCTTCATGACCTTCCACAACAAGCCGCAGTGGACGGAAGAGGCGCACGCCGCGCACGCCCACGCCCACGGTCATGACGACCACGCGACCGACGCCCAGCTGGAGACCCACTCCGAGCCGCTGCCGGACGCGCACGACGACCATGCCCACGACGATCATCACCATCACGGCCCGCTGCACCCGCACGAGAGCCCGTGGGTCATGCTGGTCCCGCTGATCCTGCTGTCGGTCGGCGCGGTCGCCGCCGGCTATGTCTTCGCGCCCCACTTCATCGGCCATCACGAGGGCGAGTTCTGGCGCGGGGCCATCTTCTCGGCCGCGTCGAACCACGTGCTGCACGACAGCCACGAAGTGCCCAAGTGGGTGAAGTGGGCGCCGCTGGTCGTCACCCTGATCGGCGCCGCGTTCGCCCTCTACTACTACGTCTTGCGCGAGGGGCTGGCGAAGCGGATGGCCCAGGCGAAGGGGCCGCTGTGGACCTTCCTCTACAACAAGTGGTTCTTCGACGAGCTGTACGACGCCGTATTCGTCCGCGGCGCCAAGGCGCTGGGCGACCTGTTCTGGAAGGTCGGGGACGTCCGGATCATCGATGGTCTGGGCCCCAACGGCGCGGCCTGGGCGTCGCTCAAGTCCGCGGCGCGGCTGGCCAAGATCCAGTCCGGCTACGTCTACCACTACGCCTTCGTGATGCTCCTGGGCGTGGCGGGCCTGCTGGCCTTCGTCATCGCGACCTTCGGAGCCTGAGCCCATGGCCGTGACCGACTACATCCTCAGCCTCGTCACCTTCCTGCCGCTGGTCGGCGCCGCCCTGATCCTGCTCGCGCGCTTCGTCGCCAAGGGGGAGGGCGCCGCGGCCGCCGCGCGCTGGATCGCGCTGGGCACGACGCTCGCCACGCTCGGCGTTGCCGCCTGGCTGACGGCGATCTTCGACCCGTCGCAGGTCGGCTATCAGTTCGTGGAACGCTATGAGTGGTTCCGCGCGGCCCAGTACCATCTGGGCGTGGACGGGGTCTCGATCCTGTTCGTCCTGCTGACCGCCTTCCTGATGCCGATCTGCATCCTGGCCAGCTGGACCACGATCAAGGACCGCGTCGTCGACTACATGATCGCCTTCCTGGTGCTGGAGACGCTGGTGATCGGCGTCTTCACGGCGCTGGACCTGTTCCTGTTCTACATGTTCTTCGAAGGCACCCTGGTGCCGATGTTCATCATCATTGGGGTGTGGGGCGGGCAGAACCGCATCTACGCGGCGTACAAGTTCTTCCTCTACACCCTGCTGGGGTCAGTGCTGATGCTGCTGGCCATGCTGTGGATGGCGTTCGAGGCCGGCACCACCAGCATTCCGGCGTTGAAGGAATACGCCTTCGGGGCGCAGGCGCAGACCCTGCTGTGGCTGGCCTTCTTCGCCTCGTTTGCGGTGAAGATGCCGATGTGGCCGGTGCACACCTGGTTGCCCGACGCCCACGTGCAGGCGCCGACGGCGGGGTCGGTGATCCTGGCCGGGATTCTGCTGAAGCTGGGCGGCTACGGCTTCATCCTGTTCAACCTGCCGATGTTCCCGCAGGCGTCGGAAGCGTTCGCGCCGATGGTCTTCGCCCTGTCGGTGATCGCCGTCGTCTACACCTCGCTGGTCGCCTTCCGGCAGACCGACATCAAGAAGCTGATCGCCTATTCCTCGGTCGCACACATGGGCTTCGTCACCATGGGCATCTTCGCCGGCAACGCGCAGGGCGTGCAGGGCGCGGTGTTCCAGATGCTGAGCCACGGCCTGATCTCGGGCGCGCTTTTCCTGTGCGTGGGCGTGGTCTACGACCGCATGCACACGCGGGAGATCGCCTTCTACGGCGGGCTGACGTCGCGGATGCCGTGGTTCGCGGCGATCTTCCTGATGTTCACCATGGCCAACGTGGGCCTGCCGGGCACCTCGGGCTTCATCGGCGAGATCCTGACCATGACGGCGGTCTATGAGGTCTCGACCTGGGCGGCGCTGGTCGCGGCCTCGGGCGTGATCTTCTCGGCGGTCTATGCCCTGACGCTGTACCGCAACGTCATGTTCGGCGAGATCACCAATCCCGCCCTGAAGGTGATCACCGACATCGACCGGCGCGAGCTGATCCTGTTCGTGCCGCTGATCGTCGGCACCCTGTGGCTGGGCGTGCAGCCCGGCCTCGTTCTGGACGTGACCGCCGCGTCGGTCGAAGGCGTGACCAGCGCCTATCGCGCCGCGATCGGGGGCTGAGACTGAGATGATGGACCTCAACGGCGCGCTTCAGATCGCGGCTTCCGAACTGACCCTGGCGATCGGCGCCATGGTGCTGCTGATGCTGGGCGCCTTCCTCGGCGAGAAGTCGGCGCGGCTGATCTCGATCCTGTCGGTCGGCCTGCTGGTCGCCGCCTCGGCGGTGGCGGCGACCTCGCCGCTGGGCGCCGCGTTCGACGGCGCCTTCGTGTCGGACCGGCTGGCCGTGTTCGCCAAGGTCGCCATCTTCCTGTGCTCGGCGGTCGCCGTCGTGCTGGCCGACGGCTGGATGCATCGCCAGCGCATCGCCCGGTTCGAGCTGCCGATCCTGATCGTGCTGGCCTCGGTCGGCATGGCCATGATGGCCTCGTCGGGCGACCTGATCAGCCTCTACGTCGGCATCGAGCTGCACTCGCTGGCGCTGTACGTGCTGGCCGCCTTCCACCGCGACGACCTGAAGGCGTCGGAGGCGGGGCTGAAGTATTTCGTGCTGGGCGCCCTGTCGTCGGGCCTGCTGCTGTACGGAGCCAGCCTTGTCTACGGCTTCACCGGCTCGATGCGGTTCGAGGACATCGCCTTGTTCGCCCTGTCGGACCCTGGCCCGGGCCTGATCTTCGGCCTGGTGTTCCTGATCTGCGGTCTGGCCTTCAAGGTCTCCGCCGCGCCGTTCCACATGTGGACGCCGGACGTCTACGAGGGCGCGCCGACCCCGGTCGTGGCCCTTTTCGCCACGGCGCCCAAGCTGGCGGCCATGGTCCTGATCGCCCGCGCCCTGGACCAGGGCTTCGGCGGCATCCACGACCAGTGGGCCCAGGTGCTGGTGCTGATCTCGCTGATCTCGTTCGCCGTCGGCGCTTTCGGCGGGTTGGCGCAGAAGGATCTGCAGCGCCTGCTGGCCTATTCCTCGATCGCCAACATCGGCTACGCCCTGCTGGGCATCACGGCGGGCACCGAGGCGGGCGTGCAGGCCATGCTGATGTTCATGACGCTGTACGTCATCGACCAGTTCGGCTTCTTCGCCATCCTGCTGAGCCTGTCGCGCGGCGGCCGGCCGATCCGGCGGATCGCCGATCTGGCGGGGCTGAAGAAGGACAAGCCGGTGACGACCATCGCTCTGACGGTGCTGTCGCTGTCGGTTCTGGGCATGCCGCCGTTCTCGGGCTTCTGGGGCAAGTGGTACGTGTTCGGCGCGGCCGCCGACGCGGGCTACTGGCAGGTCGCCGCGGCCGGTCTGGTCGCCTCGGTCGTGGCCGCCTTCTACTATCTGCGCATCATCAAGCTGATGTGGTTCGATCCGGCGCCGGAAGGCGTGGAGGCCACGGACGCCGCGCCGGTCGAGGCCAAGACGATCGCGCTGGCCAGCGCGGCCTTCGCCTTCCCGCTGGTGATCGTCGGCTTGACCTGGCTTGAGCCCCTGACCCGGATCGCGGCCGGGGGCTACGGCGCGGGATGACCCAGCCGCAGGTCGAGATCCTGCGTCTCGACGAGGTCGACTCCACCAATGCCGAGGCCCGACGGCTGGCCGAGGCCGGCCGGCTGGCGCCGGTATGGATCACCGCGCGCCGCCAGACCGCGGGCAGGGGGCGACGCGGTCGCGCCTGGTCCAGTGAGACGGGCAATCTGGCCGCCACCCTGCTGGCCGTGACTCGCCGTCCGCCGGCCGAGGCCGCGCAGGTGACCTTCATCGCGGCGCTGGCCGCGCACGCGCTGATCGCCGCCTTCCTGGAGCCGGAACGGGTCCGCATCAAATGGCCCAACGACGTCATGATCGACGGGAAGAAGGCGTGCGGCATCCTGCTGGAGTCGGGCGCGCATCCTGGGGGCGGCCTGTGGCTGGCGGTCGGCATCGGCGTGAACCTTGGGCATGCGCCCGAGGACGTGGAACGTCCGGCGACTGCGGTGGCGCAGGCGCTTAGGTCCGATCTGGCCTATGCCCCCTCGCCGGAGGCCGCGCTGGACGTGCTGGCCCAGGCCTTCGACGCCTGGTGGGAACGGTGGGAGCGCTATGGCTTCGCCCCGATACGAGACGCCTGGGCTACGCGGGCGCAGGGGATGGGCGGCCCGGCCGTCGCGCGGCTCGGTCATGAAACGGTCGAGGGCGTGGCCGAGGGTCTGGCCGACGACGGATCGCTGCGGCTGCGGCTGGCGGACGGGACGCTGAGGCTGATATCTGCCGGCGACGTGTTCTTCGGAGAGGGCGCCTGATGCTGCTGGCGATCGAGCAAGGCAACACCAACACCCTGTTCGCCGTGCACGACGGCGCGGGCTGGATCGCCCAGTGGCGCACGGCGACCGAAAGCACGCGCACGGCCGACGAATACGCGGTCTGGCTGGCGCAGCTGCTGTCGATGCGCGGCCTGGCCCTGAAGGCGCTGTCGTCCTGCATCATCTCGTCGGTCGTGCCGCAGTCGATCTTCAACCTGCGCAACCTGTCGCGCCGCTATCTGAACGCCGAGCCGCTGGTGATCGGCGATCCCGGCGTGGACCTGGGCATCCAGGCGCGCATCCTGAAGCCGACCGAGGCGGGTGCGGACCGTCTGGTCAACGCCGTGGGCGCTCATCTGAAGTATCCCGGCGACCTGATCGTCATCGACAGCGGCACGGCCACCACCTTCGACGTCGTCGCCGCCGACGGGGCTTTCGAGGGCGGCATCATCGCGCCGGGCATCAACCTCAGCCTTCAGGCCCTGCACGAGGCGGCGGCCATGCTGCCGCGCATCGCCATCCAGCGGCCGGACAAGGTGATCGGCAAGGACACGGTGTCGAACATGCAGTCCGGCGTCTTCTGGGGCTACGTCGCCCTGATCGAGGGGCTGGTGGCGCGCATCAAGGCGGAGTGGGGCAAGCCCATGACCGTCATCGGCACCGGCGGCGTGGCGAGCCTGTTCGAGGGCGCGACCACGGCGATCGATCATTTCGATCCCGACCTGACCATCCGCGGCCTCCTCGAAATCCACCGTCGCAACACGGCGCGGTGAGTGATAGCTTGACCGCATGAGAATGCCGTCCACGCGGACCCTGAACTTCGTCAGCGGGCTGGGGCTCGTCGGTCTCGGCGTTCTGGACGCCGCGCTGAACCCTTTCGCTTTCGCCACGGCTCCCCACTTCTTCACGGCGGGGGTCGGCCTCATGGTCGCCTCACAAAGTTCCGAGAAGAAGCCGGCCAGTCGGTCCAAGCGCAGAAAGGACGAGAAGTGACCATCGCCCCGCTGCATCAGGATCGTGCCGGTCCCGACGTTCGTCTGCTGGCCCAAGCGATCGTCTGCCTCGGATTCGTGCTTGCCGCGATCGGCGTCGGCTGGTTGGCGGTGGCGGGCTTCGATTGGTACGCGCCGGCCATCGTGCTGATCGTGGCGGCACGCTTTGGCTACGACCATTTTTTCGCCGGTCTTGAAGCTGGCGACGACGCCGAGGACGACCTCGGCTGACTTCATTGCCGCCTTGCGGCTCCTGAGAGTTTGAATGACTGACAAATCGAACGAGCTCGTCTTCCTGCCGCTGGGCGGGTCGAATGAGATCGGCATGAACTTCAACGCGTACGGTTTCGGCCCGGCGCACGACCGCAAATGGATCATCGTCGACGTCGGCGTGACCTTCGGCGACCTGACCACGCCCGGCGTGGACATCATCGTGCCCGACCCGACCGCGCTGGAGGGCGAGACCATCCTGGGCATCGTGGTCACCCACGCGCACGAGGATCACATCGGCGGCCTGCCGTGGCTTTGGCCGCGGCTGCAGGCGCCGATCTACGCCACGCCGTTCACCGCCTATCTGGTGCGCGAGAAGCTGCGCGACGCCGGCATCGACGACGCGCCGATCCATCTGGTCGACGTCGGCGGCTCTGTCGACCTGGGCCCGTTCCACATCGAGATGGTCACCATGACCCACTCGATCGCCGAGCCCAGCGGTCTGGCCATCAAGACGCCGCTGGGCACCATCTTCCACACCGGCGACTGGAAGCTGGACGACGATCCGGTGCTGGGGTCGAACACCGACGTCGAAGGCCTCAAGCGGCTGGGCGACGACGGCGTGCTGGCCATGGTCTGCGACTCCACCAACGTCTTCCAGGACGGCGTGGCGGGGTCGGAGGGGGAGGTCCGCACCGCTCTCGCTGCACTGATCTCCGAGCTGAAGGGCAGGGTGGCCGTCGGCTGCTTCGCCTCCAACGTCGCGCGCATGGACAGCGTGATCCACGCGGCCGAGCAGGCGGGCCGTCGCGTCGCCCTGGCCGGCCGGTCGATGCACCGCATCACCGCGGCGGCGAAGTCCGTCGGCATGCTGGCCGACGTCAAGCCGTTCCTGACGGAACAGGAGGCGCGCATCTGGCCCGCCGACGAGATCCTGTACCTATGCACCGGCAGCCAGGGCGAGCCGCGCGCCGCCCTGTCGCGGGTGGCTGACTGCAGCCACCCCTTCATCAAGCTGGGGCCGGGCGACCACTGCATCTTCTCGTCGCGGATCATCCCGGGCAACGAGGTGCCGATCGGCCGCCTGCAGGATCGCCTGTCGGAGCGCGGGGTGCGCATCTACACCGACAAGGACCACCCCGGCATCCACGTGTCCGGCCACCCGTGCCGGGACGAGCTGAAGCTGATGTACCAGTGGGTGCGGCCGCAGATCGCCGTGCCGACCCACGGCATGCGCCGCCACATCGCCGAACACGCGCTGCTGGCCAAGGACATGCAGGTGCCGCAGGCGATCACGCCGCGCGACGGCGACATGGTGCGCCTGGCCCCCGGCCCGGCGGTCATCATCGACGAGGTGCCGTCCGCGCGCCTGTTCGTCGACGGCGGCATGCTGGTCGAGGAGGCGGGCGAGGCCCTGCGCGAGCGGAAGCACGCCTCCAACAACGGCGTCCTGATCGTCAGCTTCGCCCTGGACAAGCGCGGCAAGATCGTCAGCGACATCGACGTGCGCGGCCTGGGCCTGCCCGGCGACGCGGACCGCCCGCTGGGCGACATCCTGGACGACATGGCCGAACGCGTCGAAGAGACCGTCCGCAAGCTGAAGGGTGAGGCGCTGGAGGACGAAATGGTCGTCGAACAGGCCGTCGCGCGTACGCTGAAGAAAGCCAGTCAGCATGTCTGGGACCGCCGCCCGATCGTCGAGACGATCGTGCTGAGGCTGTGACCGTCACCTCTCCATCGCCGCTAGGCGATGGGGAGGACAGGTCGCGCCAGCGACCAGGAGGGGGCGGCTCCGTCATGGCCGCTCAGCACCGAGTCGCCCCCTCCTGCGCGACTGCGGCGCGCTGTCCTCCCCGTCCGCCTTCGCGAACGGAGAGGTGACCTGTAAGAGGACTGCATGATCGGACGCCTGAACCACGTCGGGGTCGCCACCCCGTCCATCGAGGCCTCGGTGGCCCTGTACCGCGACCTGCTGGGCGCGACCAAGGCGCATGCGCCGTTCGACCTGCCGGCGCAGGGGGTGCGGGTCTGCTTCGTCGACCTGCCCAACAGTCAGATCGAGTTGATCGAGCCCTTGGGCGACGACAGCCCCATCCACGGCTTCCTGGCCAAGAACCCCAGGGGCGGCCAGCACCACGTCTGTTTCGAGGTCGAGGACATCCTGGCGGCGCGCGACGCCCTGAGGGCGAAGGGCGCGACCATTCTGGGCACGGGCGAGCCGCGCATCGGCGCGCACGGCACGCCGATCCTGTTCCTGCACCCGAAAGACATGGGCGGGGTGCTGGTCGAACTTATGGAAACGCCGAAGGAGCCGCACTGATGGACTTTCCCATCGGCCCGATCACCATGACGGCGATCTACATCACCTGCTGGTGGACTGTGCTGTTCGCCGTCCTGCCGCTGGGCATGAACCAGAGCGATCAGGAGCGGCCGACCGACGGCGGCCAGTGGGGCGCCCCGGCGAACCCCAATCTGAAGAAGAAATTCATCACCACGACCTGGGTCTCCGTGATCGTCTGGGCCTTCGTCATGGTCCTGATCGGAACGGGCTGGCTGCCGCTGCCGAACGTCGGGTGACGACCGCCTAGCTTTCGCCCCGTCGTCCCGGCTAAAGCTGGCGGCCCACTCCCGCCTGCCCGGATTTCCAGACCATGCGCCTTTCGCGCTATTTCCTGCCCACGCTGAAAGAGGCGCCTTCGGACGCCCAGATCGTCTCCCACCAGCTGATGCTCCGCGCCGGCCTGATCAAGCAGGAGGCCGCCGGCATCTACGCCTGGCTGCCGCTGGGCTTGCGGGTGCTGAAGAAGATCGAGCAGATCGTGCGCGAGGAGCAGGTGCGGGCCGGCGCCGTCGAGCTGCTGATGCCGACGCTGCAGCTGGCCGACCTGTGGCGCGAGAGCGGGCGCTACGACGCCTATGGGCCCGAGATGCTGCGCATCACCGACAGGCACGAGCGCGAGCTGCTGTACGGCCCCACCAACGAGGAGATGATCACGGACATCTTCCGGGCCTATGTGAAGAGCTACAAGGCGCTGCCGTTGAACCTCTTCCACATCCAGTGGAAGTTCAGAGACGAGCGCCGGCCGCGCTTCGGCGTCATGCGCGGGCGTGAGTTCCTGATGAAGGACGCCTATTCCTTCGACGTGGACGAGGCCTCCGCCCGCCGCGCCTACAACCGCATGTTCGTGGCCTATCTGAACACCTTCGCCCGCATGGGGCTGAAGGCCGTGCCGATGCGCGCCGACACCGGACCGATCGGCGGCGACCTGAGCCACGAGTTCATCGTGCTGGCCGACACCGGCGAGAGCCAGGTGTTCTGCGACAAGAAGCTGGTCGAGATGCCGGCCCCCGGCGCCGACGTGGACTGGGACGATCTGCAGGGCATCGTCGACGGCCGCACCTCGCTGTACGCCGCCACGGAAGAGATGCACGACGCCGCCGCCTTCGAGGCGCAGACGGCCGAGGCCGACCGTCTGACCGCACGCGGCATCGAGGTTGGCCACATCTTCTACTTCGGCACCAAATATTCCGCGCCGATGAAGGCCCGCGTCGCCGGGCCCGACGGCCAGGACGCCGAGGTCCACATGGGCAGCTACGGCGTCGGCGTGTCGCGCCTGCTGGGCGCCATCATCGAGGCCGGCCACGACGAGGGCGGGATCATCTGGCCGGACGCGGTCGCGCCGTTCGACGTCGTCGTGATCAACCTGCGCGCCAACGACGAGGCCGTGTGCCTCGCCTGCGAGGAGGCCGTGGCGAAGCTGGAGACGGCGGGCAAGGACGTCCTCTACGACGACACGGACGAGCGTCCGGGCGGCAAGTTCGCCACTGCCGACCTGATCGGCGTGCCCTGGCAGCTGACGATCGGACCCAAAGGCCTGGCCGACGGCGTCGTCGAGCTGAAGCGCCGCGCCACCGGCGAGAAGGTCTCCGTGCCGCTGGCCGAGGTGATCGAAAGGCTGACCGCATGAAGGGCGCGGGCGCGTTTTCCGCCTGGGAGATCGGTCTGGCGATGCGCTACCTCCGCGCCAGGCGGAAGGAGGGCGGGGTCGCCCTGATCGCCTGGATCAGCTTCATCGGCATCATGCTGGCCGTCACCGTGCTGATCTCGGTGATGAGCATCATGGCCGGCTTCCGGTCTGAGCTGCTCAGTCGCATGCTCAGCTTCAACGGCCATCTCTATGTCCACGGCCAAGTGCTCAACGCCGACGACCGCGAACAGCGGCTGGCCTCGCTGGACGCTCTGCCGCAGGTGGTCAGCGTGACCCCCCTGATCGAGAGCCCGGCCATGTTCCGCGCCGGGGGCCAGATCACCGGCGGTCTGGTGCGCGGCATCCGCACGGAAGATCTCGATTCCATGCGGTTCGTCTTCGCCAGCCTGGACGACCGGGCCAAGGCCACCTTCGGGCAAGGAGCGTGGGGCGGCGACAGCGTGCTGATCGGCAAGTCGCTGGCCCAGCAACTGGGCGTCGGCGTCGGCTCGCCCATCACCCTTTATTCCCCGACGGGCGCCGACAGCGCCTTCGGCAATCTGGGCGGTCAGGAGAAGACCTACGTCGTCGGCGGCGTCTTCTCCTCCGGCGCGGCGGATTTCGACCGCGCCTACGTCTTCATGCCCCTGGAGCAGGCCCAGCTGTTCTTCGGCAAGGAGGGCCTGTGGGACGTCGTCGAGCTGAAGGTCCAGGAGCCGGATCGCGTCGAGCGGATCCTGCCCGCCGTGCGCGAAGCCGCGGGCCCGGGCACCCTGGTCACCGACTGGCGCCAGAGCCTGGCGGCCTTCTGGGGCGCGCTCCAGGTCGAGCGCGTGGCCATGAGCATCATCCTGGGCATGCTGGTGGTGATCGCCACGCTGAACATCATCTCCGGCATCGTCATGCTGGTGAAGAACAAGACCCGCGACATCGCGGTGCTGCGGACCGTGGGGGCCAGCCCCTCGTCCATGCTGCGCGTCTTCTTCATCGCCGGGGCCACCATCGGCGTGGCGGGCACCGCGGCCGGCATCACCCTGGGCCTGCTGTTCTGCCTGAACATCGCGGCGATCCAGCACTTTCTGGAAGGCCTGCTGGGGGTGCAGCTGTTCAACGCCGAGGTCTACATGCTGGACGCCGTGCCGGCGCTCGTCGACATGGGCGACGTCTTCTGGGTCGCGGTTCTGGCGGTCGGCGCCTCGTGCCTGGCGGCCTTCCTGCCGTCGTGGCGGGCCAGCCGCCTCGATCCGGTGGAGGCGCTGCGCTATGAGTGAGCCCGTCCTTTCGGTCCGCAATCTGACGCGCACCTACGTCACCGGCTCCGGCGGCCTGACGGTGCTCAGGGGCGTCGATCTGGACGTGCGACCAGGCGAGGTCGTGGGCCTGATCGGGCCCTCCGGTTCCGGCAAGTCGTCCCTGCTGCACGCCGCCGGCCTGCTGGAGAAGCCCACCGAGGGCTCCATCGCCATCGACGGCGAGGACGTCGGCGGGCTGGACGAACGCGCGCGGACCAGGCTGCGCCTGTTCAAGATCGGCTTCGTCTATCAGTTCCACCATCTGTTGCCGGAGTTCGACGCGCGCGACAACGTCGCCCTGCCCATGCGCATCGCCGGGGTGGGAGAGGCCGAGGCCCGCCGCCGCGCCGAGGAGACCCTGACCTCGCTGGGCCTCGGCGAGCGCCTGACGCACCAGCCGGCCCAGATGTCGGGCGGCGAGCAGCAGCGCGTCGCCATCGCCCGCGCTCTGGGCAACGCGCCCCGCCTCCTGCTGGCCGACGAACCGACCGGCAACCTGGACCCCACCACCAGCCAGGCCGTCTTCGACGACCTGCGCTCCCGCGTGAAGGCCACCGGCGTCGCCGCCCTGATCGCCACCCACAACATGGAACTGGCCGGCCACATGGACCGGGTTTTCGCGCTTAAGGACGGGCACCTGGAAGAGCGGCCGGCGGAGAGCCAAGCTTACTGAGACCGATTACCTCTTGACGTGAACCAAACCAGAACATAGAACATTACCAGAACATCATTTCTGGGGACGATCCTATGGCTCGGTGGATGCGGGAGGCGATGGCGCTGGCGTCGTGTGGCGGTTTCGTCTGGATGGTTTGGCAGGCGGCGTTGATCGCGCACGCCTGACGCGGGGCGTTTCGCTGCCTGATCCAGGCGGTGCGATGTGCACTCCGTGGACTCGGTGCACCCTTTTTTCTGGTGGAGTGCACGGAGTGCACGGAGTCCACATCCGGCCCCGACTCGCGGTCTGATCGGGTCATGAAGCGGGGGGCGGCGTGAGCGAGGCGGCGACGGGTTCGGGGTTCGTGCACCTGCGGGTGCGGTCGGCCTATTCGCTGCTGGAAGGCGCGCTGAAGGCCGGCAAGATCCCGAAGATGGCGGCCGAGGCGGGCATGCCCGCCGTGGGCGTGGCCGACCGGGCCAATCTGTTCGGCGCGCTGGAGTTCAGCCAGGCCGCCCGCGACGCCGGCGTCCAGCCCCTGATCGCCTGCGCCCTGCCGGTCACGGGCATCGGCGGCCAGGTGAACGCCCGCTGGGCCCGCTGCGCCACCGTGGTGCTGATCGCCCAGGACGAGGCCGGCTGGCTGAACCTGTGCGACCTGTCGTCGGCCGCCTATCTGAACGCCGACGACGCGGTCGAACCCTGCGTGCCATGGGCGCGCGTGGTGGAGCGCAACGCCGGGCTGATCCTGCTGTCCGGCGGTCCCGACGGGCCGGTCGATCCCCTCTTCGTTCAGGGGCGCGAAGGCGACGCCCATGCCGCGCTGGCCGAGATGTCGCGCGTCTTCGGCGACCGCTTCTACGTCGAGCTTCAGCGCCACGGCCGGCCGGAGGAGGCGCAGGCCGAGGCCGGTCTGGTCGCCTGGGCCTATGCGAACGACGTTCCCTTGGTCGCCACCAACGACGTCCATTACGCCAAGGCCACCCAGGCGCGCAGCCACGACGCCCTGCTGTGCATCGCCGACGGCGCCTTCGTCGGTCAGGACGACCGCCGCCGCATCACCGACCAGCACTGGTTCAAGCCGCCCGCGGCCATGCGCCAGCTGTTCGCCGACCTGCCCGAGGCCTGCGACTCCACGCTGGAGATCGCCCGGCGCTGCGCCTTTCTGGTCAAGACCCGCGCCCCCATCCTGCCACGTTTCGAGGCCGGCGACGGCCGGTCTGAGCCCGACGAGCTGATGCACCAGGCCCGCGAGGGGCTGAAGGCGCGGCTGAAGCAAGTCGTCCCCGCCGCGCCGGAGGAGGACTACTGGAACCGCCTGGAGTGGGAAGTCGGGATCATCACCCAGATGGGCTTCCCCGGCTACTTCCTGATCGTGGCCGACTTCATCAAATGGGCCAAGGCGCACGGCATCCCCGTGGGCCCCGGACGGGGCTCGGGCGCCGGCTCTCTGGTGGCCTGGGCCCTGACCATCACCGACCTGGATCCCTTGCGGTTCGGCCTGCTGTTCGAGCGGTTCCTGAACCCCGAGCGGGTCTCCATGCCCGACTTCGACATCGACTTCTGTCAGGAACGGCGCGAGGAGGTCATCGCCTATGTGCAGCAGCATTACGGCGACGACCGGGTGGCCCAGATCATCACCTTCGGCACGCTTCAGGCCCGCGCCGTCCTGCGCGACGTCGGCCGCGTGCTGCAGATGCCGCTGGGGCAGGTCGATCGCCTCTGCAAGATGGTGCCGAACAACCCGGCCAATCCGACCACGCTGGAACAGGCGATCGAGATCGAGCCGCGCCTGAAGGAGGCGCGCGACGCCGAACCAGCCGTGGCCAACCTGCTGTCCGTGTCGCTGGAACTGGAGGGCCTGTACCGCAACGCCTCGACCCACGCGGCGGGCATCGTCATCGGCGACCGGCCGCTGACCCAGCTGGTGCCGCTGTACAAGGATCCGCGGTCGGACATCCCGGCCACCCAGTTCAACATGAAGTGGGTCGAGCCGGCGGGTCTGGTGAAGTTCGACTTCCTGGGCCTGAAGACCCTGACGGTGCTGGACCGCGCGCGCCAGTTCCTGGAGCGGCGCGGGGCCGCGCCAGACTGGAACGCCCTGCCGCTGGAGGATCCCGCCACCTATGAGCTGATGGCTTCGGGCCAGACGGTCGGCGTGTTCCAGCTGGAATCCCAGGGCATGCGCGACACCCTGCGCAAGATGCGCTGCGGCTCCATCGAGGAGATCACGGCGCTCATCTCCCTCTATCGACCGGGACCGATGGAGATGATCGACACCTACATCGACCGCAAGTTCGGCCGACAGGAGGTGGACACTCTGCATCCGTCCCTGGCGGAGGTGCTGAAGGAGACCTACGGCGTCATCATCTACCAGGAGCAGGTGATGAAGATCGCCCAGATCCTGGCGGGCTACAGCCTGGGCGAGGCCGACCTGCTGCGTCGCGCCATGGGCAAGAAGAAGAAGGAGGAGATGGACGTCCAGCGGGCGCGCTTCGTCGCGGGCGCCTCCGAAAAGGGCGTGCCGGAGGTCCAGTCCGGCGGCATCTTCGACCTGGTGGCCAAGTTCGCCGGCTACGGCTTCAACAAGTCGCACGCCGCCGCCTATGCCCTGATCAGCTTCCAGACCGGCTGGCTGAAGGCCAACCACCCGGTCGAGTTCATGGCCGCGTCCATGAGCCTGGACCTGTCGAACACCGACAAGCTGGCCGTCTTCTATCAGGACGCCCGCCGCTTCGGCGTGAAGGTGGAGCGCCCGGACGTGAACCGCTCGTCCGCCGATTTCGACGTGGCGTGGACGGACGGGGAGGGGGCCGTCCTCTATGCGCTGGGCGCCGTGCGCAACGTCGGTCTGGAGGCCATGCGCCACGTGGTCGAGGTGCGCGAGACCGGCGGGCGCTTCGCCGACGTCTTCGACTTCCTGGAGCGCGTCGATCCGCGCGCGGTGAACAAGCGGGCGCTGGAGAACCTGGCCCGCGCCGGCGCCTTCGACGGCATCCATCCGAACCGCCGCCAGCTGGTGGAGCAGGCCGACGTGCTGATCGCCTATTGCCAGTCGGTCGCCGCCGAGCGCGCCAGCAGTCAGGTCAGCCTGTTCGGCGCCGACCAGGCCCACGCCGCGCGCCCGCGCCTGAAGGCGGTCGAGCCGTGGAGCGGGCCCGACGCTCTGGATCAGGAGCTGGCCGCCGTCGGCTTCTATTTGTCGGGCCATCCGCTGGAAGACATGGCCTCGGCCCTGAAGCGCCGCCGCGTCACCTTCGCCGCCGAGGTCCAGGCCCTGGCCGAGAGCGGGCACGAGGCCTTCCAGATGGCCGGCGTCGTGCGCCGCCGTCAGGAGCGGGCCAGCGCCCGCACGGGCGAGAAGTTCGCCTTCGTCACCTTCTCCGACCCGACGGGCGAGTTCGAATGCCTGTTCCCGCCCGAACAGCTGCGCCGCTGCCGCGACCGGCTGGAGACGGGGGCGACCGTGCTGGTCAAGGTCCGCGCCAAGGCCGCGGACGGAGAGGTGCGCTATTTCGGCGACGACGTCTCGCCGCTGGACCGCGTCATCGACGACGCGGCGGCGGGCCTGCGCGTCCACGTCTCCTCGCGCGCCGCCGACGCCGAGGCGTTGAAGGCCCGTCTGGATCGCGCCCGCGCCGACGACCGGGGCGGGGAGGTCTGGCTGGTCGCCGCCCTGGAAGGCCGCCGCGAGGTCGAGATCCGCCTGCCCGGCCGCTACCGCCTCGACGCCGCCGTCCGCGGCGCGCTGAAGACCGCGCCGGGGGTCACCTTGCTGGAGGACGCATGATGCCTCTCAGGAGGTGGCTGTTCTGGGTCGGCCTTGGCCTAGCGGGCCTGTGCGCCTTCCTCGGCTTCACTCCGACGGTCTGGATTCTGGAGGGTCGACCGGACGAGAGCTACCCGGAGCTGTTCTTTGCGTTCATCGCTCTGCCGGCGGCCTTGGTGGTGACGGTGGTGGGGTTGGTCTTGGCACTGCGATCCGGCCGACGCGAACGCAGGCGGAAAGGGATGGAACGGTGACTGAGGCACACAAGGGCTCCTGCCACTGCGGCGCGGTGGCCTATGAGGTCGACATGAGCCTGGACGGGCTGATCGAGTGCAACTGCTCGCACTGCTGTCGGAAGGGCTTCGTCCTGGGGTTCGTTCAGCCCCACGCCTTCCGCCTGACCGCCGACGGCCCCCAGACCGAATACCTGTTCCACAACCACAGCATCCGCCATCGCTTCTGTGAAACCTGCGGGGTTCAGACCTTCGCCCGCGGCACGACGCCCGACGGATCGGAGATGGTCGCCGTCAACGTCCGCACCCTGACCGACGTCGAACCCTTCAGCTGGACCGCGACCCGCGTGGACGGGCGCAGCTTCTAGGCCTCCGGCGTCGTCGGGGCGTTCAGCAGGCGGCCGTAGCTGTCCGTCAGGCTGGAGTAGGTCGGCACGAAGATGACGCCCAGGTCGGCGCCAGACACCACCGGCGCCTTGATCTCGAAATGCAGGTGGATGGTCGTCGCCGAGCCGCCGAAGTCGTCGGACACCCGCCCGATCCGCTGCCCGCGCGTGACCCGCTGATCCTCTGCCAGGATGGTCAGGACGTGCGCGCGGTCCATGTGCAGGTATCGGTAAAGCCGCCCGCTGTCGCCGCGGATGAAGACCGAATAGCTGCCGATCGAGGTCACCACGCCGCTCTCGGCTGCGACGACCCAGTGCACCTTCTTGACGCAGGTGGCGGGGCGGATGTCCTGGCCCTGGTGGCCCTTGCCGGCCGGGCACATGCCGTTGGTCCAGGACCGCGTCTCGCAGAAATTGTCGCGCCACGGATAGGCATAGTTGCGCGCGTCGCACTGGCCACCCGGTCCCGGCGCCATGAACCCGCCATAGCCGTAGACCTGGGAGTTGGCATAGGCGGGCGCGGACTCCATCGGGAACCGCATGCCCGGCGCCCATAGGGTGGGATCGGTCGCGCCGGAGCCCGAGCCGGGGTGCAGGGCGCCGCCGGCCTCGTGCGGCCAGCTGATCGGCGTTGGGGCCGGCGGTTCGGGTTCGGGAGGGGGTGTCGGCTCACCCGGCGGCGGGACCACCTCGCCGACGTCGGGCGGGGTTCCGACTTCGGTTCCGCTGCATCCGCCCGGCGCGCAGGCCGTCAGCAGCAGGAAGCCGCCGAGGACGAACAGGGCCCTCATTGCCCGCCTCCCAGGACGATCAGGGACGCGGCGAAGGCCACGGCGTCGGCCTCGGTGCAGCCCACGGACCCCCCGGGCCCCTCACAGATGAAGGTCACGTTGTAGGCGGCGCCGAACCGGCTGAAGCTGACGTCGACGCCGTACTCCGTCCGCTCGGTCCGGACCTGGCTGAGGCCGGACTGCCGGGCCTGGGTGGAAGCGGCTTCCAGCGCCGAAGGCCCCCGCGTCAGCGCCTGACGCGGGGGAGGGGCCAAGGGCGCGGCCAGGGGGGCGCCGGTAGGGCTCCGTAACGCCCGCGTCGTGCCGAATATCTCGATCACCGTGTCGCCGTCGCGAACCACCAGGGTGTACTGTCCGTCGCCGGGGATGAAGCGGGCGGTGGCCAGCAGCGCGGGATCGGGCGGTCCCAGCACAGGCGTCTCGGAGGCCTGGATCGCGGGCAGGGCGGCGCGTGCCGGGCTCTTGCTCAGCACGTCCCGCAAACGGACGGCCAGCGGATTCCGTCGCGCCTGCGCCAGGGCGGCCGCTTCCGCCCGATCCGGAGTGAGGGCGACGGTGGCCGGAACCGGCGGCCCGGCCGGCGCCTGCGGCGTGGGGGTGGGCGCCGTCTGCGTCCAGGCCACACCAGCCAACAGGGCCAAGCCCAGCAACCCCGACGCCACCGCCCATGACCTGCGCATGGTTCGCCCTCCCCGGACCGACCGCGCCGTTCCCATACCACCGGTTCGCGTGCGGCGCGACCTCACCCTTGCCATCGGGGCCGATCTCCCCTACATGCGCGCCCACTTCACACGCAGGCGTGGCGCGTGCCGGGAGACATCCGGTCCGCTCCGTTCCGAGGGCTTCGGCCTTTTAAAGCGCCTGCGGCGGATTTGATCGGAAAAAGGACTGTAAGCAGATGGCTCTGCCTGAATTCTCCATGCGCACCCTGCTCGAAGCGGGCGCCCACTTCGGCCACCAGACGCACCGCTGGAACCCGAAGATGGAGCGCTACATCTTCGGATCGCGCTCGAACATCCACATCATCGACCTGTCGCAGTCGATCCCGCTGCTGCACCAGGCGCTGGTCGCCGTGCGCGACGTGGCGGCCAAGGGCGGCCGCGTGCTGTTCGTCGGCACCAAGCGTCAGGCCGCCGAGCCGATCGCCGAGGCCGCCAAGCGCTCGGCCCAGTACTACATGAACAACCGCTGGCTGGGCGGCACCCTGACCAACTGGAAGACCGTGTCGGGCTCCATCGCGCGCCTGCGCGAGCTGGACGGCCTGCTGGAGTCGGGCGGCGAGGGCCGGGTCAAGAAGGAACTGCTGACCCTGCAGCGCGAGCGCGACAAGCTGGAACTGTCGCTGGGCGGCATCAAGGACATGGGCGGCCTGCCGGACATCATGTTCGTGATCGACACCAACAAGGAAGCGATCGCGATCCAGGAAGCTCGCAAGCTGAACATCCCGGTCATCGCCATCCTCGACACCAACTGCGATCCGGACGGCATCACCTATCCGATCCCGGGCAACGACGACGCCGCGCGCGCCATCCAGACCTACTGCGACCTGATCGCCGATGCGATCCTGGACGGTCTGGCCTCGGGCGCCTCGGCCTCGGGCATCGACCTGGGCGCCTCGGAAGCGCCGGTCGAGCCGATGCTGCGTGAAGCCAAGGCCGCTCCGGCCGAAGCCGAAGCCGCCCCGGCCGGCACCGAAGACGTCGCCGCCGAGATGGAGGCCGCCGCCGAAGCTCCGGCCGCTGAAGCCGAGGCGACCGCCGAAGCCGAGGCTCCCGCCGCGGACGCCGAAGCCGAGACCGAGAAGGCCGAGGGCTGACCGCCCGAGCGGTCTTCTCCCCCCTCACGCAGCGAGGCCCCGCGGGTCGAGCGGTAGGGGACAGAGAGAAGGCCGCGCCTGACACAAAACAGCGCGGCCGGGCTGATATCAGCCCGGCCGTTCCCGCATACGAAGCGACTACAGGAGACTGAACATGGCCGAGATCACCGCCGCCCTCGTCAAGGAACTGCGCGAGCGCTCCGGCGTCGGCATGATGGACTGCAAGAAGGCGCTGCAGGAGACCGACGGCAACATCGAAGCCGCGATCGACTGGCTGCGCGCCAAGGGCCTGTCCAAGGCCGCCAAGAAGGCCGACCGGGTCGCCGCCGAGGGCCTGGTCGCGGTCGCGTCGAAGGAAGTGGGCGCCGGCGAGGTGGCCTCGGCCATCGAGTTCAACGCCGAGACCGACTTCGTCGCCCGCAACGACCTGTTCCAGAACGCCGCCAAGCGCTTCGCCGAGCTGGGCCTGGAGCACGCCACCGTCGAGGGTCTGCACGGCGCCGAGCTGGAGTCGGGCAAGACCGTCCAGGACGAAGTGACCAACATGATCGCCACCATCGGCGAGAACATGCAGCTGCGCCGCGCCGCCCGCCTGTCGGTCGACGAAGGCGTGGTGGCCACCTACGTCCACAACGCGGTGTCGCCGGGCGTCGGCCGCATCGGCGTGCTGGTCGCCCTGCACGGCGCGGGCGACAAGGCCAAGCTGCGCGAGCTGGGCCGCAAGATCGCCATGCATGTGGCGGCCACCAGCCCGCTGTCGCTGAACACCGACGACCTGGACCCGGCCGCGATCGAGAAGGAACGCGCCGTGCTGATCGAGAAGGCCAAGGAGGAGGGCCGTCCCGAGAACATGATCGAGAAGATCGTCGAGGGTCAGATCAACAAGTTCCAGAAGGATGTGGTGCTGACCAAGCAGCCGTTCGTCATGAACCCGGACGTGACCATCGAGCAGCTGGTCGCCGAAGAGGGCAAGGCGCTGGGCGCACCCGGCCTGCACATCGGCGGCTTCGTGCGGCTGGCGCTGGGCGAAGGCGTCGAGAAGGTCGAAGGCCCCGACTTCGCCGACGAAGTCGCCTCGATGATGAAGGGCTGAGATGTCGTCTCCTCCCCATCTCCGATGGGGAGGGGGACCGCGAAGCGGTGGAGGGGTTTTGACCGCGCGCGCGGACAGAACCCCTCCGTCTCGCCGCTTCGCGCCGAGCCACCTCCCCATCAAGATGGGGAGGAGAAGGCGCGCCGGGCTTTGAAGCCGGGCGCGCCCTTCGTCTATAAGGGACCGCCGATTCCGGCGTTCTCCGCCCACCGATGGATTTCCCATGCCCGACGCGCCCAGCGAGTTCCGATACAAGCGCGTCCTGCTGAAGGTCTCCGGCGAGGTCCTGATGGGAGAACAGGGCTACGGCATCGATATGGCGACGGTCGCCGAGGTGGCCCAGGCCGTGGCCGAGGTGGCGCGAGAGGGCGTCGAGATCTGCCTGGTCATCGGTGGCGGCAACATCTTCCGCGGCCTGTCCAAGGCGGCCGGCGACATGGACCGCGCCTCGGCCGACTACATGGGAATGCTGGCGACCGTGATGAACGCCCTGGCGATGCAGGCGGCGCTGGAGAAGATCGGCGTCCAGACCCGCGTGCAGAGCGCCCTGGTGATGAACGCCGTGGCCGAACCCTATGTGCGCCGCCGCGCCCTGCGCCACCTCGAGAAGGGGCGCGTGGTGATCTTCGCCGCCGGCGTGGGCGCGCCCTTCTTCACGACCGATTCCGGCGCCGCCCTGCGCGCGGCCGAGATGGGCTGCGACGCCCTGTTGAAGGGCACCAGCGTCGACGGGGTCTACACCGCCGATCCCAAGAAGGATGCGACCGCCACCCGCTATGACGAACTGACCTATCACGACGTCCTGGCGCGCGACCTGAAGGTGATGGACGCCTCGGCCGTGGCGCTGATGCGTGACTCCGGCATCCCGATCGTGGTGTTCTCCATCCGCGAGAAGGGCTCGTTCCGGCGGACCTTGCGCGGCGAGGGAGCTTTCACGGTCATCCGCAACGCCAAGACCGCCTGACAAGATCAAGAAGACGCGAGAGAAACCCTGATGGCCAAGCCCGATCTCAAGACCTATCGCGAGCGCATGGACAAGGCTGTCGATGCGCTGAAGAGCGAGTTCAACGGCCTGCGCACCGGCCGCGCCAACGCGGGTCTGCTGGACCCCGTCACGGTCGAGGCCTACGGCTCCACCTCACCGCTGAACGCCGTCGCGGCGATCAGCGTGCCGGAACCGCGCATGATCTCCGTCAGCGTCTGGGACAAGGGCATGGTGGTCTCGGTCGAGAAGGCCATCCGCGCCGCCGGCCTGGGCCTGAACCCCGTCGTCGACGGCCAGACCCTGCGCATCCCGATCCCGCCGCTGACCGAGGAGCGCCGCCGCGACCTGGCCAAGCTGGCCGGCAAATACGCCGAGCAGCAGAAGATCGCCGTGCGCAACGTCCGCCGCGACGCCAACGACGACCTGAAGAAGGCCGAGAAGGCCTCCGACATCAGCCAGGACGAGCAGAAGAAGATGGAGGCCGAGGTCCAGAAGGACACCGACGCCGCGATCAAGCGCATCGACGAGGCCCTGAAGGCCAAGGAAGCGGAGATCATGCAGGTCTGAGGCGTCCACGCCCCGGCCGCGTCCGCGAATGAGCGACCCAGCACACCCTTCGGGCTTCGGCCCTCGCCACGTGGCGATCATCATGGACGGCAACGGCCGCTGGGCCGAGCGCCGGGGCCTGCCCCGCGCCGTCGGCCATCGCGAGGGGGTGCAGGCGCTGAAGCGCACGGTGCAGTCGGCTCCCAAGTTCGGCATCCAGTGCCTGACGGTGTTCGGCTTCTCGACCGAGAATTGGCGCCGCCCGGCGGAAGAAGTGTCCGACCTGATGGGTCTGGTCCGCGCCTACGTCGCCAGCGACCTGGCCCGGCTGAAGCGCGAGGGGGTGAAGGTGCGGGTGCTGGGCCGTCGCCAGGGCCTGCCCGCCGACATCGCCGAGATCGTGGAGCGGGCCGAGTCCGAGACGCTCGGCAACGACCGGTTCCGCCTGCAGGTCGCCTTCAACTACGGCGGCCGCGCCGACATCGTCGACGCGGCGCGAAAACTGGTCCAGGCCGGCGACGCCATCGACGAGGACACCATGGATCGGGCCCTGTCTACGGGCGAGGGACCGCCGGTCGATCTGATCGTCCGGACCTCCGGAGAGGCGCGGCTGTCGAACTTCCTGCTGTGGGAGGCCGCCTATGCCGAGTTCGTCTTCCAGGACGTGCTGTGGCCCGACTATGGCGAGGGGCCGCTGGGCGAGGCGGTCGAGACGTTCCGGCGGCGCGACCGACGATACGGCGGACGGCCCGCGGTGAGCGCCTGATGCCGTCGCTGGGCAACCTGGGTCTGCGGGCGGTGTCGGCGCTGATTCTGGCGCCGCTGGCCGTGTTGGCCATCTGGGCCGGCGACCTGTGGTTCCTGGCGATCATGCTGGCCGCCTGCGCGGTGCTGGCGCGCGAATGGGCCCAGATGTGCGCCCCGGCGCGCCCGATTCCCATCGCCTGGGCCGTGGGCGCCGCCCTGGTGGCGACCACGGCGACGGCGAACGTCGCCCTGTCGCCCGCCCTGGTGACCCTGGTCTTCGCCGCCGCCCTGGCCGGAGTGTTCGCGCGTCGCATCGGGCAGGAGGGGCTGGATGCGGCCTATGGCGTGCTCTACCTCGGCTGGCCCGCGATTCTGCTGATCTGGCTGCGCGACGGGAACAGCGGCATGGGCTTGAGCTGGACCATTCTGGTGTTCCTGGTGGCCTGGTCCGCCGACGTCATGGCCTTTCTGGTCGGCAGCGCGGTCAAGGGGCCGAAGCTGTGGCCGCGGTACTCGCCCAACAAGACCTGGTCCGGCTTCGTCGGTGGACTGGCGGCGGGTTCGGTGGCCGGTTGGCTGGTGGCGGCCTTCATCCCAGGCGGGCTGGGCGTGCCGCATCCTCTGTGGGGTCTGCTGCTGGGTCTCGCCGGCGCCTTGGCGACCATGGCCGGAGACCTGTGGGAGTCGGCGCTGAAGCGACGGTTCGGGGTCAAGGACGCGGGCGGGCTGATCCCCGGACACGGCGGCCTTCTGGATCGCGTCGACGGGTTGATGTTCGCCGCCGTCGTGCTTGCCGCCGCGCGGCTTCTGATCATCATGACGGACGGTGCGGCGTGATCCGGCGCCGCGTCGCCATCCTGGGCTCCACCGGCTCCGTCGGGACGTCGACGCTGGACCTGATGGCCCAGAGCGAGACGGCGGGCTCGGCGACGTATGAGGTCGAGGTGCTGACCGGCGGCGCCAACGTCGCCCTGTTGGCGGACCAGGCGCGGCGTTGGAAGGCGAAGCTGGCCGTCACGGCTCATGAAGATAGGCTTGACGACTTGCGGGCCGCCCTGACCGGATCGGGCGTCGAGGCGGCGGCGGGGGAAGCGGCGCTCGTGGAGGCCGCCCTGCGCCCCGTCGACTGGACCATGGCCGCCATCGTGGGCGCCGCCGGCCTTCAATCCGCCTGGGCGGCCGCGGCGACCGGATCGACGCTGGCGTTGGCCAACAAGGAAAGCCTGGTCTGCTGCGGCCCGGCCCTGATCGCGCGCGTCGCGGCGTCCGGAGGCACGCTGATACCGGTCGACTCCGAGCATTCCGCCATCTTCCAGGTGTTCGACCCGGCGCGGCCGGAAGGCGTCGAGCGCCTGATCCTGACCGCGTCCGGCGGGCCGTTCCGGGGGCGGACGCGCGCGGAGATGGCCGACATCACGCCGGAGCAGGCCGTGGCCCACCCTCGCTGGTCGATGGGCGCCAAGATATCCGTCGACAGCGCCACTCTGGCGAACAAGGGTCTGGAGACGATCGAGGCGGCCTATCTGTTCGACATGCCGGCCGACCGCGTCGATGTGGTGGTGCATCCGGAATCGATCATTCACAGCCTGGTCGAGCATCGCGACGGGTCCACCCTGGCGCAGCTGGGCCTGCCGGACATGAAGACGCCCATCGCCGTGGCCCTGGCCTGGCCGGAGCGTCTGGCCTGGCCCGCGCCCCGCATGGATTTGGCTGCGCTGGGCCGGCTGACGTTCGAGGCGCCCGATCTGGAGGCGTTCCCGGCGCTGCGGCTGGCGCGTGAGGCGCTGGCGGCGGGCGCCGCGGCGCCCGCCGTGTTCAACGCGGCCAATGAGGTGGCGGCCCTGGCCTTCCTTGACCGCCGTCTGGCCTTTCTCAATATTGCCGCAGTCGTCGCCGAAACGCTCGAAGCGGCGGCGTCGGGGGACATGGCTTCGGTCGACGTCTGCGCCTGCGACGCGGCCCTGGCCGTGGACGCGGACGCCAGGCGCCTGGCGCGGTCGATCGTCGACCGGCTGGCGATCTGAGCGGAGGAGCGGTGAACGGCATGCTGGACGTCCTGGGCTCGCTGCTGCTGCACGTCGTGCCGTTCCTGCTGGTCATCAGCCTGGTGGTGACGATCCACGAGCTGGGGCATTTCTGGGTCGCCCGCGCCTTCGGCGTGAAGGTCGATCAATTCTCCATCGGTTTCGGCAAGCGGCTGTGGAGCCGGACGGACCGTCACGGCATCGAGTGGCGCGTCGCAGCCCTGCCGCTGGGAGGCTACGTCAAGTTTTCCGGCGACCTCGACGCCTCCAGCGTGCCGGATCAGGCGGGTCTGGCCGAACTGAAGGCGCGTCTGATCGCCGAACAGGGCCCTGGGGCCGAGCGCGACTACTTCCATTTCAAGCCGATCTGGCAGCGGGCTCTGATCGTGGCGGCGGGGCCGGCGGCCAACTTCATCCTGGCGGCGGTCCTGTTCACGATCGTCTTCAGCTGGGTGGGCGAGCAGGTCGCCGCGCCGCGCGTGGCGCAGGTCGTGTCTGGCACGCCGGCGGCAGCCGCCGGCTTCCAGCGCGGCGATCTGGTGCTGGCCATCGACGGGCGCCCCGTCGTCGCGGCCGACGAGGTCACGCGCAAGGTGGTGCTGAGCGCGGGTGAGGTGCTGACGTTCGACGTCCGTCGGGGAGAGGAAATCTTGCAGCTGACCGCCACGCCGGTGCGGGTCATGGAGCAGGATCAGATCGCCGGGCGCGTGCGCATCGCCCGCATCGGCATGGCCCTGGGGCCGCTCAGCGCCGCGGACTTCACCTACCGCCGCCTGAACCCGGTCGAGGCGCTGGGGCAGGGCGTGGCGGCCATCAGCGACACCCTGGACACCACGCTGACCTATCTGGGACGCATTCTGACCGGGCGGGAATCCGGCGATTTGCTCAGCGGGCCGCTGGGCATCGCCAAGGCCGCGGGCGGGGTGACGCAGCAGGCCGTGCAGGCCGAGGGCGACCTGGGTCTGCGCAGCGCCAACCTGATCCTGACGCTTCTTCAGTTCGCCGCCTTAGTTTCGATCGGAATTGGCTTTGTAAATCTGCTCCCGATTCCGGTTCTCGATGGGGGGCACCTGGTGTTTTACGCCTATGAGGCTGTGGCGCGACGGCCAGTCCCCGCGCCGGTTCAGGAAGCGGGGTTCCGCGTCGGTCTTGCCTTGCTGGCGGGATTGATGTTGTTCGCGACCTGGAACGACCTGCAAAAACTCAATCTCTTCGCCTTCCTCGGCGGGCTCGCCTCGTGAGCCGACGCCAGCCCCCGACGGTAAACAGCATGACTTCTTCTTCCCCTCGCGGTCCCTTCGGCGCTCCGGGCCGCGTCAGCGTTGTGGCCCTGGTCATGGCCGCGGGCCTGACCGGGCCGGCTCTGGCGCAGCAGACGCCGCCGGCGCCTCCGGCCGGCCAGCCCGCGCCCGCCGTGGCGCAGGACCCGGGTCAAGAGCGCGTCCAGATCACCCGCATCGAGGTGCGCGGCGCCAACCAGCGGATCGAGGACGCCACCGTCCTGTCCTATCTGCCGATCCGCCCCGGAGACGTCGTCGACGAGGTCGTGCTGAACGTCGCGGTGCAGACGCTTTCGCGCACCGGTCTGTTCGCCGACGTGCAGATGGGCGTCCAGAACGGCGTGCTGGTGGTTGAGGTCGTCGAGAACCCGATCGTCAATCAGGTGATCTTCGAAGGGAACGGCTCCGTCGGCGACGACAAGCTGCGCGAAGAGGTCACGATCCGGCCGCGCGGCATCTACACCCCCGCCCGCGTCCAGGAAGACGTCGGCAAGATCGTCGAACTGTATCGTCTGTCGGGCCGCATCTCGGCCAACGTCACGCCCAAGATCGTCCGCCTGGAACAGAACCGCGTCGACGTGGTGTTCGAGATCGACGAGGGCCCGGAGACCGGGCTGCAGTCCATCACCTTCCTGGGCAACGAGGCCTTTTCGGACAACGACCTGCGCGAGGTGATGGTCACCAAGCAGTCGGTCTGGTGGCGCATCTTCACCCAGAACGACAACTACGACCCGAACCGCCTGGACTACGACCGCGAGCAGTTGCGGGACTTCTACACCAACCGCGGTTTCTACGACTTCAGGGTGGTTTCCGCCGTGGCCGAGCTGACGCCCGGCGGCGAGGCCTTCGCCATCACCCTGACAGTCGACGAGGGCGACAAGTACAACTTCGGCGAGGTCTCGGTCGTGACCGAGAACGATCGCCTTAACACGGACCTGCTGACCGCGATCCTGCCGTTCAGGTCAGGCGACCTGTATGAAAGCGACAAGATCGAGTCGGCGACCGACGCCCTGACCTACGCCGCCGGTTCGGCGGGATACGCCTTCGTGGAGATCGAGCCTCGGTTCGCGGTGAACCCCGATACGGACACCGTCGACGTCGTGTTCAACGTGCGGGAAGGCGAGCGGGTCTACGTCGAACGCATCAACGTCGTCGGCAACACTCGCACGATCGATCCGGTCATCCGACGTGAGCTGACGCTCACCGAAGGCGACGCCTTCAACCGCCAGCTTTTGGAGCGCTCGCGCAACAACCTGCGCGCCCTGGGTTTCTTCAAGGACGTCACGGTCGAGGAAGTCCGCGGCTCCGAACCGGATCGGACCGTCGTCAACGTCAAGGTCGAGGAGCAGCCGACCGGCGAGCTTTCGGTGGGGGCGGGGTTCAGCTCCTATGACTCGTTCGTGGTCAATCTGGGCATTTCGGAAAGCAATTTCCGCGGCCGCGGTCAGAACGTCGTCGCGCGGGTCGAGTGGGGCTCGCTGCGCCAGAACGTGGACTTCCGCTTCACCGAGCCGAAGTTCCTGGGCCGCGATCTTCGCGCGGGCTTCGACCTGTTCCACCAGCGCTACGATCTCAGCGAGTTCTCGTCCTACGACTATCGGTCGACGGGCGTGGGCCTGCGGCTGTCCTATCCTCTGAACGGATATACGGCGATCAGCGGCCGCTACTTCCTGCGCGAGGATGAGATCATCGTTCCCAACGGGTTCTGCGGATCGACGACCGGCGGCTCTTCGGCGCTGTGCGATCAGGTCGGGTCGTTCGTGAACTCCTCGATCGGCTATACGCTGCTGGTCGATCGTCGGAACGATCCGATCCGCCCGACCCGCGGCTGGTCCGGCAGCCTGCGCCAGGATCTGGCCGGCGTCGGCGGCGACGTGAACTACCTCAAGACGGAGGCCGAGGTGTCAGCCTATCACGGCATCACGCCGGAGTGGGTGGTCACCACGCGCCTCGAGACGGGTTACGTCACGGGCTGGGCCGGGGATCCGGTCCGGATCAACGACCGCTTCTTCAAGGGCGGAAACAGCTTCCGCGGTTTCGAGACCGCCGGCATGGGGCCGCGCGACCTGCTGACCACCGACGCGTTGGGGGGCAACTTCTATCTGGTGGGCACCGTCGAGGTCACCGTTCCGAACGGGCTGCCGGAGGAGTACGGCATCCGCACCTCCGCCTTCGTCGACGTGGGCACTCTGGGGTTGCTGGACGAACGCTACACGACGGATTCGGCCACCGGCCTGCCCAGCACACGGATCAACGACGATCTCGACTTCCGCGGCGCCGCGGGCATCAGCATCCACTGGCGTTCGCCCATGGGTCCGATCCGGTTCGACCTGGCCCAGCCGTTCTCCGAGCAACCGTTCGACAAGACCGAGAACTTCCGCTTCTCGACGTCCACCCAGTTCTGATCCCCTCGACAGGGGGCTTACCCAAAGGCTTGATGACATGAAGACCCTCGCTTTCGGCGCGTTCGCCTTGACACTGTTTTGCGCCGGTCAGGCGACCGCACAGGCCCAGGGGCCCGCCAACCCCGGTCCGGTCATTCCGGGCGTGTGCGTGTTCCACAACGAGCGCCTGCTGGCGCAGTCGACCGTCGGCATGTCCGTTCAGACCGGCATGCGGACCCTGTCGCAGCAGGTGGCGGGCGAACTGCAGCCCTATGCTCAGGCCATCGATTCTGAGATCACCGCGCTGGAGCAGGGGCGTGGGACCATCCCGGACCAGGAATACGCCCAGCGTGGTCAGGCGGTGCAGCAGCGAATTCGCGAAGCCCAGCAGCTGGAAGGCCAGCGGCAAGCGGAGCTGGAATACACCTTGAACATGCAGCTCCGCGCCATCGCGCAGGCCACGGACCCGATCCTGGTCGCCGTTTATCAGGAGCGCGGATGCGGCCTCCTGCTGTCGCGCGACGCGGTCATCGAGATGAATCCGGCCATGGACATCACCGACGTGGTGATCCAGCGCCTGAACGGATCCCTGCCGTCGCTGAGCTTCACGCGCATGACCCCGCCGGTCCAGGTTCCGGGCCAGTAAGGACCACGTTTGCCCGATCTCCGCTTCTTCGAGGCCCTGCCGCCGCGCTCCGTCCAGGAGTTGGCCGATCTGGTCGGCGGTGAGGTTCTGAGAGGCGGAGACCGCCTGATCTCGACGGTCGCGCCGCTGGCCTCGGCGGACGCGACGGCGGCGTCGTTCCTGTCCGATCGCAAGCTCAAGGCGGCGCTGGCGATGACCCGTGCCGGGCTGGTCTTCGTTCGGGGCGAGGCCGCCGACTCCGTTCCGGCGGATGCGGCCGTGATCGTCACGGCGACGCCCCAGGCGGCATGGTCCAAGGCGGCCGACGCCCTGATCCGTCCCCGCCCGTTCGTCGCCATCGCCCCCGAAGCGGCAGCCGAGGATGCCGGCGTGGCGTTCGGGCCCGGCGTGGTCGTGGGCGAGGGGGCCCGCATCGGGCGCGGCGCCCGGGTCGGCCCGAACACCGTCATCGGGCCGGGGGTCCAGATCGGTCGGGATTGCGTCATCGGCGCCAACGTCAGCCTGTTCTTCGCCCTGGTCGGCGATCAGGTGAAGCTGTCGTCCGGCGTGCGCATCGGCGAAGCGGGGTTCGGGGCCGCCGTTTCCGCGGAAGGTCCGGTGGACGTGCCGCAGCTGGGTCGGGCGATCATCCAGGACCGAGTGACCATCGGCGCGAACTCGTGCGTCGATCGCGGCGCCTTTGAAGACACTGTGGTCGGCGAGGGGACGAAGATCGATAACCTGGTGATGATCGCCCATAACTGCGTGGTCGGGCGAAACTGCCTGATGGCCGCGTTCACCGGGATTTCCGGCTCGGTCAAGGTCGGCGACGGGGCGGTGTTCGGCGGAAGGGCCGGGGTGGGCGACCACATCACGATCGGCGAGGGCGCGCGGATCGCCGCGGGGGCAGGGATCCTGAAGGACGTGCCGCCGGGCGAGACCTGGTCGGGCTATCCGGCGAAACCCCTGCGCGAATCCTTGCGCGAGGCGGTGTGGCTGGCCAAACAGGCTTCGGGAAAAGTGCGCGGAAAGGCGGACGGATGAGCGCGGGGACGGACGTCGACTATGCGGAGGTGATGCGGCGCCTGCCGCACCGATATCCGTTCCTTCTGGTGGACAGGGCCGAGGCCTTCGTGCCGGCGACTTCCATCGTCGGCGTCAAGAACGTCACGCACAACGAGCCCTTCTTTCCCGGCCATTTTCCGATCGATCCCGTCATGCCGGGCGTGCTGATCGTCGAGGCCATGGCCCAGACCGGGGCGCTGCTGATGTCGAAGACGCTGGACGTGAACGTGGCCGACAAGGTCATCATGTTCATGTCGATCGACGGCGTGCGCTTCCGCAAGCCGGCGCGGCCGGGCGACCAGCTGCGCATGGAGGTTCAGGTCACTCGGGCGCGGGGCGACGCCTACAAGTTCCGGGGCGAGACCTTCATCGACGGCAAGCTGGCGGCTGAGGCCGAATTCATGGCCATGGCCGTCACCGTGGACCAGCCGGTCGCCTGATGACCATCCATCCGACCGCCCAGGTGGACGCCGGCGCCGAACTGGCCGACGGCGTCGAGGTCGGCGCATGGTCGATCGTCGGCCCTCGCGTGAAGCTGGCCGAGGGCGTGCGCGTGGCCAGTCATGTGGTCATCCAGCAGGACACGACGGTCGGCGCCGGAACGACGATCCACCCCTTCTGCGTCATGGGCGGCGACCCCCAGCATGGAGGTTACAAGGGCGAGCCGGTGGCGCTGGAGATCGGGGCGAACTGCACGATCCGGGAACATTCGACTTTCAACCGCGGCACGCCGGGCGATCGCAAGCTGACCTCGATCGGCGATGGGTGTTTGTTCATGACGGGCGCCCATGTGGGCCACGACGCGGTGGTCGGAAGCCATGTGACGTTCGCGAACAATGCGACGCTGGGCGGGCACACGCGGGTCGGGGACCGCGTCTTCCTGGGCGGGCTGTGCGCGGTGCATCAGTTCGGCCGGGTGGGGCAGGGGGCCATCGTCGGCGGCCTGTCGGCGGTGACGCGGGACGTCATCCCCTATGGCTCGGCCTGGGGCAACCATGTGCGGCTGCACGGGCTGAACCTGATCGGGCTGAAGCGCAAAGGCTACGGCAAGGTGGAGGTGCGCCGGCTGCTGGCGGCCTACCGCGACATCTTCGAAGCCCCCGGCCTGTTCTCCGAGCGGCTGCACGCGGCCGAGGCGGCCTATGCCGACCTGCCGGAGATCCAGGAGATCATCGCCTTCATCCGCGAGGACACGCGGCGCCCCGTCGCGCTGCCGGACGAATGAGCGATCCCGGCGTCAAACCGACCAAGATATCCCACCAAACTGACCAGTCGGGGCGTCAATCCGACCAAGATCGCCAAGCGTCGCCGACAAATCCGAAAGGCATGAAATGAGCCGGGGCAAACTGGCCCTCATCGCGGGCGGCGGCGACCTGCCGCTGGCGGTGGCCGCGCGGTGCGAGGCGGAAGGTCGCCCGCTGTTCGTGATCCGGCTGGCGGGCTTCGCCGATCCGGCGCTGGCCACGCGCGACGGCGTCGACATGGGCATGGCCCAGATCGGCGGCATCCTGGCGGCCATGAAGAAGGCGGGCTGCAAGGCCGTCTGTCTGGCCGGGGCGGTGAACCGGCCGGACTTCAGGTCGCTGAAGCCCGACTTCAAGGGGGCGACCCTGCTGCCCGGCATCGTCAAGGCGGCCCAGCAGGGCGACGACGCCCTGCTGCGCAAGATTCTGTCGGTGTTCGAGGGCGAGGGGTACGCGGTCGAAGGGGCCGACGACATCCTGGGCGGGGACATCCTGTCGCCCGGGGCGCTGGGGCGGGTGACGCCCGATGCGGCCCAGCTGGCGGATCTGAGGAAGGCCCTGCACGTCGCCGAGAAATCCGGCGAGCTGGATGTGGGGCAGGGCGCGGTCGTGTGCGACGGCCTGGTGCTGGCGGTCGAGGCGCAGGAGGGGACGGACGCCATGCTGACCCGCGTCGCCGGTCTGCCCGCCGATCTGCGCGGTTCGCCGGGCGCGCCGAAGGGGGCGCTGGGCAAGGCGCCGAAGCCGATCCAGGACCTGCGGGTGGACATGCCGGTGATCGGCGCGCGAACGATCGAGCTGGCCGCGGCGGCGGGGCTGGCGGGCGTCGGCGGCAAGGCGGGGCGGTTGATCATGATCGACCGCGCGGCCATCGTCGAGGCGGCCGACCGGCTGGGGCTGTACGTCTGGGGCGAAGGGTGAGCCGGCGGCTGAAGGTCATGCTGGTGGCCGCCGAGGCGTCTGGCGACGCCTTGGGCGCCGGGTTGGCGCGGGCGCTGAAGGCGCGGCTGGACGAAGAAGTCACCTTCGTCGGTGTGGGCGGCGCGGCGATGGCGGCCGAGGGGGTCGTCAGTCCTTTCGACATCGCCGAGCTGTCGATCCTTGGCTGGCTGGAGGGGCTGAAGGCCTATGGCATAGTCAAGCGGCGAGTGGCCGACACCGTCGCGCTGGCTCAGGCGGAGCGGCCGGACGCGGTGGTGCTGATCGACAGCTGGGGCTTCACCATCCGGGTGGCCAAGGCGATCCGGGAGGTCCTGCCGGACGTGCCGCTGATCAAGTACGTGGGGCCGCAGGTGTGGGCGTCGCGGCCGGGGCGGGCCAAGACGCTGGCGGGGGCGGTGGACCACCTGCTGGCGCTGTATGCCTTCGACGCGCCGTGGTTCGAGCGGGAAGGGCTGGCGACGACCGTGGTCGGGTCGCAGGCGCTGCACGTCGACATGGGCGGAGCCGATCCGGCCGCGTTCCGGGCGGCGCGGGGGATTGCGGCGGAGGCGCCGCTGCTGCTGGTCCTGCCGGGCAGCAGGCCCAGCGAGATCCGGCTGATGACGCCGGTTTATGGCGAGGCGGTCGCGCGGCTGAAGGCGGCGCGGCCGGAGCTGGAGGTGGCCGTGGCGGTCGCCGGGACCGTGGCGGATCAGGTGCGGGCCGAACTGGCCGGCTGGGGCATGCCGATCCACCAGGTGGATGAGGCGGGGAAGTACGCCGCCATGAAGGCCGCGACCGTGGCGCTGGCCACCAGCGGGACGGTGTCCACCGAGCTGGCGCTGGCGGGGGCGCCGATGGTCATCGGCTACCGGTTCCAGCCGCTGAGCTATGCGATCATGCGGCCGTTCTTCACCGGCAAGTACGCGACGCTGTTCAACCACGCGGCGGACGCGGAGATCGCCCGCGAGCTGATCCAGAAGGACGCGACGCCGGAAGCTTTCGCCGCCGAGGTGGGGCGGCTGCTGGACGATCCGGCGGCACGGACCGATCAGGCGGCGCGCCAGACGGCGGCGCTGGACCTGATGGGCCGGGGCGGCCGCGACCCGTCGGAGATCGCGGCAGAGGCCGTGCTGAGGGTCATCGTCGAGCGCAACGGCTGACCCTCAGCGTTCGAGCTTAACCCACCACCGCGGCGATGCCGGTCAGAGTCTCCTTCAGGCCGCGCATGCGCTTGGCGGTCTGGTCCATGCCGCGCGGCGAGATGGCGTCGGCCAGGCCGCGCAGGCGGGCGGCGACGGCCGGGTCCTTGCGGCCCGACTCGACCAGCGGCGCGGCCTGGTCCAGGGCGGCCGTGATCTGGGCCATCTGGGTCGCGTCCATGCCGCCGTCGCGGGCGAACTGGTCCAGATAGGCGCGGGCCACGACCGGGTGGGCGGGCCAGCGGACCGGGAACTGCTGCTGCGGGTTCACCGTGCCGCCCTCGTCGGCCATCTGGGCGGCGGCGATCTCGTTGGCCGTCAGATGCTCGCTGGGGGTCAGGGCGAAGACGTCCAGACCGCGGCCGATCTCCGAGCCGTAGATCTTGCCGTTGTACCAGTAGACCGACCAGTAGCCGCCCGATCCCTGACGCTCGGCGTTCACCGGACCGCGATCGAAATAGGCGATCTCATGCGCGTCAGACGAGTCGGTGAAGTCGCTGATCGACAGACCGCCCTGGTACCAGGCCTGCACGAACAGGTCGCGGCCGGGGACCGGGATCAGCGAGCCGTTGTGGGCGACGCAGTTCTCGAGGTCCGTCTGGGCCGCCGGCAGCTTGTAGTAGCCGCGGTGCACCAGCTTGCCGTCGACGATGTCGTAGATGGCGTTGGCGCCCCAGGTCATGGGGTCCTGGACGCGGCAGCGCGGACGCCCGCCGCCGCCCCACTCGTCGGTGAACAGCACCTTGTCGCCGTCGTTGTTGAACGTGGCCGAGTGCCAGTAGGCGAAGCCGTCGTCGGTCACCGCGTCGATCCGCTTGGGCGCGCGCGGATCGGAGATGTCGAACAGGATGCCGTTGCCCGAGCAGGCGCCGCCCGCGATGTTGCGGGTCGGGAACAGGGTGATGTCGTGGCAGTGGTTGGTCTGGGCCGTGGTCTGGGTGCCCGCGCCGTGGTCGCCGCCGGCCCACAGGCCCGCGACGGCGCCCGTCTCCTCATCGGCGAAGACGGTCGGGCTGTCGATGATGCGCGACCGCGACGGGTCGGCGAGCGGAATCTCGATCACGTCGACGCGGAACAGGGCGGTGCGCGGGTCGCCCGGCGCCCCGGTGACGCAGCCGGCCAGCTCCTGCTCGCTGCGCACGCCGGCGGTGCCGGAGTTGTAGACGATCAGGCGGCGGTCGTCGGCGGCGACGACCGAGTGGGTATGCGAGCCGCGGCAGGTCTGGACCTGACCGACCTGGACCGGGCGGACCGGATCGGAGATGTCGAAGATGCGCAGGCCCCTGAAGCGATCGGCGCTGGGCTCGGCGCCCACGCCCTCGCGGCCGCAGTCGACGCGGCCCTGGGTCGATTCCACCGACATCAGCATCAGGTCGCCGACGATCGAGACGTCGCCCTGACCGCCCGGGCAGACGATGGAGCTGATCAGGGTCGGGGCCGGATCCGCGCCGATCCGGTAGAGGTTGATGCCGTGATAGTTGCCGACGGCCAGCAGGTCGCCCTGGAACGCCATGTCGGTGTTCGAGAAGCTGAGGAAGGGCGCGCGGCGGCCCACGTCCTCGCCGGCGCGGGGCGGCAGGCCCTCGGGGTTGGTCGGATCGAAGAAGCCGGCCGGCTTGGGCAGGCTGGCCAGCAGCGTCATGTTGGAGGCGGCCACCTCGGCGTCGCGGAAGCCGGCGCGCAGGTTGGTGCGCGGGTCGGGCGAGGCGGCGCGCGCCATGGCCGTCATGCGGTTGATCTCGGCCTGCTGTTCATTCGTGACGTCGTTCACGAAACGGAACAGCACCGGGTCATAGGCCGAGCCGCCGCGCGCCAGCAGGTCCGACACCATGACGACCGCGCCCTCGTGGTGGCGGATCATCAGCTGCAGGAACAGGCGGTCGAACTCGGCGCCCTGTGCGGCGGCCAGGGCGGCCATCTGCTCGGGTGAGGCCATGCCGGGCATGCCGGCGTGACCGGCGCCGTGGGCCGAATGGTCCATGCCCGCGTGACCGGCGTGATCGCCGGTGGTCGGCATGGGCGCGGGCGCCGCCTCGCCGCGCTCGGTCAGCCAGCCGCGCATGAAGGCGATCTCGTCCTCCTGCGAGGCGTCGATGCGCGCGGCCAGGTCGAGGACCTGGCGGGTGTTGGTGCGGCTCGGGGCCAGGGCCGCCATCTCCAGCGCCTGGCCGTGATGCAGGATCATGCCCTGCATGAAGGCGACGTCGGCGTCGGAATAGCGGTTGTCGGCGATGCGCGCGGCCTCGCGACCTTCGAGCGTACGGCTGGCCTGACCCGGGGCGCCCGGCTGAATCAGGGGCGCCTGCTGGGCCCAGGCGCCGGTGGCGAAAAGAACGACGCCGAGGGCGGCGGAGCCCCCCAGCAGCTTGCGGATCGACGAGACGGACTGGCGCACGTGTTCACTCCCGGAAATGGCTGTTTCGAAATGGCTATCACGAGGGGTCGGGGGTGGTAACCCCCACGGGCCTCAATGCGGAGCGACGTCGCGAGGCGGGGTGGTGAGCCAAGGCGCGAGGCGGAACCGGCGCGGGGTCGTGCCCACGGTGCGCGTGGTGATGAACTGGCGCGCGAAGGCGATCACGGCGCGAAGGGTCTGTTCGTCGAACGGCTTGCAGACCGCGCCCAGGGCGCCGGAGAAGCCGTCGGGGATCTGTTCCGGGTTGGCGGTCAGGAAGATGACCGCCGCGCCGTGCTCGGCCACCAGCCGATGCGCGATCTGGGGACCGGTCATCCCGTCCATGAGATTGACGTCGACCAGCGCCAGATCGGGTTTCTCGCGTGCGGCCACGTCGAAGGCGCCGCGAGTGTCGACGGCGACGCCCACCACTTCGCATCCCGCATCGAGCAGGATGAGTTCCAGTTCCATGGCCAGAAGGGCCTGATCTTCCACGATCATGACCCGCAGGCCGTCGCCGCCCGTCACTGGATGCTGTTCCCCACCGTCGCAAGCTTCAGGTCGCCCGAGACAGCGAGTGTCGGCGACCGGACACTTCGAACGTGCCCATGGCAGGTTGGTTCAAGCCAAGCTATTAAAAATCTGGGGAATCAGGGCCGCGGAGTTCAGTGATGGCGGAATTGTCGCTTGGCGGCCTTGATGAACAGCCTCCGACGGGACCGGATGCATGCTGCCGCTTTCTGCAGACGCTCGTCGCCATCCGGCTGACGACGGTCGATGATCCGGAGTGTCGTCGGCACCTGGCCTGGATCAGCGACATGGCGGCGGCGATCGGTCTGATGACCGAGCGTCAGGCGCAGGGAGATCCCTTCGACGTCTATGTGGAGGAGGCGTTGACGTTCTGGCGGCGCGGCCTGGAGGCGCGCGGCGTGCGGCTGGAGGTTCGGGGCCGCGTCGGCGATCTGCCGGAGACGCAACGACTGCCGCTGGCCGTCATCCTTCACGAGCTCCTGACCAATGCGGCGCGCCACGCCTTCGTCGACGGCGGGGGCGGCGCGGTCGCCGTCGCCTTCTCCGCCACGCGTTCGGGACTCAGTCTGGTCGTACGGGACGCCGGTCAAGGCGCCGCTGAGCCCCGCAAGGGCGACGGCCTGGCGCTGATCGAGGGACTGGTGACCCAGCTGGGCGGATCCATGACGGTGGAGACGTCGCCCGGCGCCGGTTTCGGCGTGCGGATCGGTCTGCCGTCGGGCGTCGAACGCCTGAACTGAGGGGACGAAACCCGGTGTGATCCCCACGACGCCCCGGCCTGTCGTAAGCCGGGGCGTCGCATGATCGAGTCCGGAGCCGCCATGACCGTCCGTACGCCTTCGCCGTCCCGTCGCGCGCTTCTCGGCGGCGCCGGCTTGATCGCCGCCAGCTTCATGGTCTCCGTCCGGTCCGCCGCTGCGCAGGACGCGCGGGTCCGTCATGCCGCCCGGATCGACGATCTGATCGCCCGCATGACCACCGAGGAGAAGGCGGGCCAGTTGAGCCTGTTCAACGATCCCTTCCGATTCCGGCCGCAGGAGATCAATCCGGTGGACAAGGACGGCGATCCCTCGCGCCTGGCCGAGATGATCCGCAAGGGTCAGGTCGGCTCGCTGTTCAACGGCGTCGGCGCCGCGGGGGCACGGACTGTCCAGGACATCGCCGTGAAGGAAAGCCGGCTGGGCATCCCCCTGCTGTTCGCCGCCGACGTGATCCACGGCTTGTTCACGGTCTTTCCGGCGCCGCTGGCGGAAGCGGCGGCCTGGGACGCGGGGCTGGCGGAGAGGACCGCGCGGGCGGCGGCCCGGGAGGCGGCGGCGTCGGGCATCCACCAGACCTATGCCCCCATGGTGGACGTCGGCCGCGACCAGCGATGGGGGCGGGTCGTGGAGGGCGCCGGCGAGGACGTCTTCCTGGGATCGGTGCTGGCCGCGGCGCGGGTACGTGGTTTTCAGGGACCGGACCTGACGGCGAAGGACGCCGTTCTGGCGACGCCGAAGCACTTCGCCGCCTATGGCGCCGCCGAAGCGGGGCTGGACTACAACACCGTCGACATGTCCGAACAGCGGCTGCGTGGCGTGTATCTGCCGCCGTTCAAGGCCGGCTTCGACGCGGGGGCCCTGTCGACCATGAGCGCGTTCAACGAGGTCAACGGCGTCCCGGCCAGCGGCAATCCCTGGTTGCTGACCGACATCCTGCGCGACGAGTGGGGCTTCGAGGGCTACGTCGTCTCCGACTTCACTTCGGAAGAGGAGATGATCGCCCATGGCTTCGCCGAGGACAGCCGGGACGCGGCGCGGATCGCCCTGCTGGCCGGCGTCGACATGAGCATGGTCTCGGGTCTGTACAACGCTCACATTCCCGACCTGGTGGCCAAGGGCGACGTGCCGATGGCGGTGGTGGACCGGTCGGTGCGACGGGTGCTGGGCGTCAAGGCGGCGCTGGGGCTGTTCGACGATCCCTACAAAGGCTCCGACGTCGACGTCGAACGGCGAGAGGTCAATGCGGCGGAACACCATGCCCTGGCGCGGGAGGCCGGGCGGAAGTCCGTCGTGATGCTGAAGAACGACGGCGATCTGCTGCCGCTGCCGAAAACGGGCCGACGCATCGCGGTCATCGGCCCGGCGGCGGACGAGGACGTGTTCGGTCCCTGGACGATCTGGGGCGACCGCACGCGCGCAATCTCCCTGGAGTCGGGCCTGCGCGCGGCGTTGGGACCCGATGCGGCGCTGACGTTCGTGCGGGGCTCGGACCCCGAAGGAGCCATGGCCGGCGGCATGGAGGCGGCGGTCGCGGCTGCAAAGGCTGCGGACGTCGTGATCCTGGCCATCGGGGAATCGACGCCGATGTCGGCTGAGGCGCAGTCGCGCGCCGAGATCGTGGTTCCGGAACCGCAGCAGGCGCTGGCGGAAGCGGTGAAGGCGGTCGGCAAGCCGACGGTCGTGCTGCTGCGAACTGGGCGCGGGCTGGCGCTGGAAGGCGCGGTCAAGGACGCGGACGCGATTCTGGTGACCTGGTTCCTGGGCAGCCAGCACGGCCATGCCCTGGCGGACCTTCTGTTCGGGGATCATGCGCCGCAGGGCCGCTTGCCGGTCAGTTTTCCGCACGTGTCCGGGCAGCAGCCGTTCCACTATGACCACAAACCCACCGGGCGCCCGGCCGATCCGGCCCCGCCGCGCGAGGAGTATCGGACCCAGTTCCGTGAGGCCCCGCACAGCGCGGCGTTCGCCTTCGGACACGGCCTGACCTATGGTCGGGTGGCCTACGGTCCGACCCAGGTCGCTGCGCCCACGATGGCGTGGGACGGGCGGCTGGAGGTGGCCGTCGAGGTGACGAACGTCGGCGCGCGCGCGGCCGAGGAGACGGTGCAGTTGTATGTCCGCGACCGGGTGGCTCGGCTGACCCGGCCGGTGCGGGAACTGAAAGCCTTCCGCAAGGTGCGGCTGGAACCTGGGGAGACGCGACGGGTCGCCTTCATTCTGGACCGGTCGACGCTCGTGTACATAGGGCCGGAGAACCGCTGGACGGTCGAGCCGGGCAGGTTCGACGTCTGGCTTGCGCCCGATGCCCAGTCGGGAGAGCCGGCCCGGTTCGAACTGACGCGCTGACGGTCTACTCCGAAGTCATCACCAGTCGGGCATTGACCGAGAATGTCAGTGGATCGTCGAAATAGCCTTGTTTACCGGCGGATGCGGCGCAGACGGAGGCTCTGACATCCTCAACGATGGAACCTGAGTTGATGTCCGTCCACGATCCGTCGCCGACGAAGTCCTCCGAGGCCGAACTGCCGTCGATGTAGAAGAACGAAGACCGGATCGTCAGATAACGAGGACGCGAGCAGTCGATGTCGATCAGGGACGTCGCCCAGTCGAACTGTCCGGGTTCAGACTGACGGGTCACAAGGGCGCTGTTGATCCGGCGCGTGTTTCCCGTGATCCGCATCGAGCTCCAGTCCACGGCCATGACCGCGGCGTCGGAGACGGCGACCGCCTCCCACTCGTCGGCGACGGCCGCACCGGCGCTGAGCATCAGCGCCGCGGCTCCAAGGATCATCGACCTCATCTCTGCCCCTCCAGGCGGGTTGAATTGGCCGCAGTCTGCGCCTGAACGTCCTGATCGTCGAGAGCGGTTGAACCGACGATATCTGACGATCACCCCGCCAGAACTTCCGGCGTCAAACGCTGAAGGAGGACGCCGCCTTGACCCACGGCGGCGAGACGGCTGGAGGCGTGGCCCAGCACGTTGGCGGCATAGAGTTCGTAGAGGGCGATGCGGCCCTCCAGGAAGGTCGGATCGCCCTGACCCGCGTCCAGTTCGGCCCACGCCTCCAGAGCGCCGCGTGCCAGAAGCCAGCCCCCGATCACGTCGCCCATCAGCCTCAGATAGGCGTCGGCGCCGGCCAGGACGTCGGCGGCGCGGGACGGGTCGGCCTTGGCGTCCAGCAGCCACAGGGTGGCGTCCTCGACCGCCTCGATCCCGGCTTTCAGCCGCTCGACCGGCTTGCCGGCATACAGGCGCGGCAGGCGGGCCAGATCGGCCTTCATCTCCGAGATGATCGCCCGCGCCGAAGCCCCGCCGTCCTGACCCAGCTTGCGCCCGACCAGGTCCATGGCCTGGATGCCGTTGGTGCCCTCGTAAATCGGGGCGATGCGGGCGTCGCGATAGTGCTGGGCCGCGCCGGTCTCCTCGATGAAGCCCATGCCGCCATGGACCTGCACGCCCATGGACGCCACCTCGACGCCGACGTCGGTCGACCAGGCCTTGGCGATCGGCGTCAGCAGATCCTCGCGGCCTTTCCAGTGACGGCGCGCCTCCTCGTCGGGCGCATGCCGCGCCAGATCGGCGGCGACCCCGCACGACAGGCAGATCGCCCGGGCGGCCGCGATCCTGGCCTTCATCACGCCCAGCATGCGTCGCACGTCCGGGTGATCGAAGATCGGCGCGCCCGCCTGCCCGGTGAAGGCGCTGCGGCCCTGACGCCGGTCCAGCGCATAGGCCAGCGCCGCCTGATAGGCCCGCTCCGCGATTCCGACGCCCTCCATGCCGACAGCCAGACGCGCGGCGTTCATCATGACGAACATGTGCGACAGGCCCTCATTGGGCCGTCCGACCAGTTCGGCGGTCGCGCCCTCATAGGACATGACGCAGGTCGGCGAGGCGTGGATGCCCAGCTTGTGCTCGACCCCCACGGGCCGGAAGGCGTTGCGGTCGCCCAGAGTGCCGTCGGGCTTCACGAGGAACTTGGGCGCCAGGAACAGGCTGATTCCCTTCGGTCCCGGCGGCGCGTCCGGCAGGCGGGCCAGCACCAGGTGCACGATGTTGTCGGTCGCGTCGTGGTCGCCCCAGGTGATGAAGATCTTCTGGCCGGTCAGGGCATAGGTCCCGTCGCCGTCGGGCACGGCCGTGGCCGTCAGGGCTCCCAGATCCGAGCCCGCGTGCGGCTCGGTCAGCACCATGGCCCCGGTCCACTCGCCGGAGACCAGGCGGGTCAGATAGGTCGCCTTCTGGGCCTCGGTCCCGTGCTCCTCCAGCGCCTCGATGGCCGCCAGCGACAGCATGGGGCACAGGCCGAACGCCATGTTGGCGGCATGCACCGTCTCATAGGCGGCCAGCTCCAGCGCCTTGGGCAGACCCTGCCCGCCCGCGTGGACCGGCGCCGCCAGCCCCAGCCAGCCGCCGGCGGCGAACTGGCGATAGGCGTCGGCGAAGCCCGGAGCGGCGGTCACCGCCCCGTTGGCGTAATGCGCGCCCGCCTGGTCGCCCGGACGGTTCAGGGGCGCCAGCACGTCCTGCGAAAACTGGCCCGCGGCCTCCAGCACCGCGCCGACCACGTCGTCGTCGCAGTCGGGAAAGGCGCCGGTCGCCAGGGCCTGATCCAGGCCGGCGACGGACTTGAGGGTGAAGGCGATCTCCCGCAGCGGGGCGCGATAGGTCATGTCGTGTCTCGGTTTCCGTCGGGCGTCTTGGCGAAGCGGCGCCGATGGCCCAAGGTGACCCTGTGCCGCAGCGGAAGGGAAGTCCCATGAGCGAACCGCGTCATCGCTATTCGACCGTGTCGCTGACCCTGCACTGGGTCACGGCGGCTCTGGTCGTGGCCCAGATCGTCCTGGTCACGCTGGCCGACCAGACCGAGGGCCCGGGCGCGCGGGACCTGATCGGGCTTCACAAGTCGGTGGGGCTGACGATCTTGGTGCTGACGCTGGCGCGGCTGGGCTGGCGCGCGGCCAATCCGGCGATCGCCCTGCCGTTCGGCACCCCGGTGTGGCAGCGGATCCTGGCGCGGGCCACGCACGTGGGCTTCTATCTGCTGCTGATCGGCATGCCGCTGGGCGGCTGGGCGGCCTCCTCGGCGGCCGGCCGGGAGATCGAGTTCTTCGGCCTGTTCAACTGGCCCCTGATGCCCATCGGCGGCGGTCGGGAGGCGGCCGGGCGCTTCATGGACATGCACGAACTGGGCGCCAAGGCGCTGTACGTGCTGCTGTTCCTGCATCTGGCGGGCGCGCTGAAGCACCATTTCCTGAACCGCGACGACGTCCTGCACCGAATGATCCCCTTCATTCCCCGACGGCCGTGACCGATCCGATTCGCCTCGCCGCCGAGGCCCTGGCTGCCGGCGAGCTGATCCTGCTGCCGACCGAGACGGTCTATGGCCTGGGCGCCGACGCGGCGACCCCCGAGGCCGTCGCCAAGGTGTTCGAGGCCAAGGGCAGGCCGCGGTTCAATCCCCTGATAGCGCATGTGGCGGACGCGGCGCAGGCCGAGCGGATCGCCGTCTTCGATCCGAGCGCCCGTCGGTTGGCCGAAACCTTCTGGCCCGGTCCCTTGACGCTGGTGCTGCCTGCGCGGGCCGATGCGGGTGTGTGCGACCTGGCTCGGGCGGGGTTGGACAGCGTCGCCGTGCGCGTGCCGGGACACGCCAAGGCGCGGGCGGTGATCGCCGCCTTCGGCGGGGCGGTCGTGGCGCCGTCGGCCAATCGCTCCGGGCGGCCCAGTCCGACGACTTTCGCCGACGCCTTCGAGGAGACGGGGCATGCCGTCGCCGAGGCGATCGACGGCGGGCCCTGCGCGGTCGGTTTGGAGAGCACGGTCGTCTCGGTGATGGACGGGCGGCCGGCGCTGCTGCGCCCCGGCGCCGTGACCCGCGAGGAAATCGAGGCCCTGGCCGGCCCGCTGTCCGGGGCGGGGGAGGGCCGTCGCTCCCCCGGCCGCCTGGCCCTCCATTACGCTCCCGACGCCCCGGTTCGGATCGACGCGGAGGCGGCGGGCGAGGGCGAAATCCTCCTCGGCTTCGGCCCCGGCGTCGGCGACCCTCGCTGGAGCCTCAGCGAAACCGGCGACCTGCGCGAGGCGGCGGCCAACCTGTTCCGGCGGCTGCGCGAGGCGGATCGGGAGCGGCCGGCGGGGATCGCGGTGGCGCCGGTGCCGGGGGAAGGGCTCGGCGAGGCGATCAACGACCGGCTGAGGCGGGCGGCGGGGTTTGTGGGCTAAAGAAACCGCGCCCTGACATCCACGCTCGACTCCCGCCCAACCTTGTCGAAGCAGGTCGCCAGCCATTCCTCCGCCGCCTCGCGCCCATAGCCCTTCAGCCGGTTCAGGAAGCTCCATTCCGTGTCGAACTTCGACCCCAGCGACAGCGAGCCCAGCCAGCGGTCGCTTTCGACGGCGTGCATGCGGATGGCCTGGGCGCGGTGGCGGCCGTTGGGCTTGAGCCGGCCCTCGGCGACCAGGGACTGTAGCAGCGCGAAGGCCCGCAGCTCGGCCACCAGCGGGGCGTTGAAGACGATCTCGTTCAGCCGGTCCATGATGTCGCCGGCCGAATGCGGCGTCTCCTCGCGCGCGAACGGGTTGAGCGGCAGGATCAGCACGTCGTCCGGCGTGTCCGGATGGATCATCGGCCACAACGGCGGATTGGCCAGGTAGCCGCCGTCCCAATAGGCCTCGCCGTCGATCTCCACCGCCTGGAACAGGTGCGGCAGGCAGGACGAGGCCAAGAGCACCTCGGCGGTGATCTCCGGCGAGCGGAACAGGCGCGTGCGGCCCTTCTGGACCGCCGTTGCCGAGACGAAGAAGGCGATCGTGGACGCCCGCACCGCCTCGAAGTCGACGGCGGTGTCCAGAACCCGCTTCAGCGGGTTCAGGTTGAACGGGTTGAATTGATACGGGCTCATCGACAGGGCCAGCTGCTCGCCGGTGCGCCACAGCCCGGAATCCTTCAGCCAGCCCGGCGTCAGGGCTGCGCTCCAGATCGAGGAATCGCCGAACACGTTGCGCCCGCCCGACTGGTTCACCTCGCGCCACAACAGGTCCAGCCGCGCCCGCGCACCCTCGGCCCCGCCTTCCTCCTGCCCGCTGATCAGGGCCGCGCCGTTCATGGCCCCGGCCGAGGCGGCGGTGACGGCCCTGACCTCCAGCCTGTCGTCCTCCAACAGGCGGTCCAGCACGCCCCACTGGAACGCGCCGTGCGCCCCGCCGCCTTGCAGGGCGAGCGCGATGGGGCGTCGCGACGGAGAGGGCCGACTGCGTTTCAGCACCGGCTCAACCCTTTGCCTATTGCGCGGTCCAGCCGCCGTCGATGGAGAAGCTGGCGCCGGTGGCTGAGGCGCCGAGGTCGCTGACCAGATACAGGAAGATGCCTGTCAGTTCGTCGGAGGTGACGAAGCGCTTGGTCGGCTGTTTGGCCAGGATGACCTCGTCCACAACGCGCTCCTTGGAGATGCCGTGGGTGCGGGCCTGGTCGGCGATCTGCTTCTCGACGATCGGCGTCTCGACGAAGCCGGGGCAGATGGCGTTGCAGGTGACGCCGTCCTTCGCCAGCTCCAGCGCCACGGTCTTGGTCAGGCCGATCAGGCCGTGTTTGGCGGCGACGTAGGCGGACTTGTAGGGGCTGGCGCGCAGGCCGTGGGCGGAGGCGACGTTGACGATGCGGCCGCGCCCCTGGGCTTTCATGATCGGGACCGCCGCGCGGATCGCATAGAAGGCCGAGGACAGGTTGATGGCCAGGATCTGGTCCCACTTCTCCGAGGGGAATTTCTCGATCGCCTCGACGTGCTGGACGCCGGCGTTGTTGACCAGGATGTCGAGCCGGCCGAGGTCGTGCTTGGCGAAGGCGATCAGGTCGGCGACTTCCTCGCCCCGGCGCATGTCGGCGGCGTGGTAGCGGACGCGGACGCCGCAGGCGGCCTCGATGCCGGCGCGGGTGCGCTCGATCTCGGAGGGATCGCCCAGACCGTTCAGCACCACGTCGCCGCCGCGCGCGGCCACGGCGCGGGCCAGGGCCAGGCCGATGCCGGACGTCGAGCCGGTGATCACGGCCACCTGGCCGGACAGGTCGTTCAGGTCGCGCGGGGCGGGCTTGTCGGTCTCGCCGGGCGCGGCGGGGCGCTTGGGCCACTGCAGCATGGGTCGTCTCGTCTCCTGCGCGCCGTGGTCGGCGTCTTGCCCCGTCTAGCCTTTCGCACGCGCGAAGGCGACCCGGCGACGATATTCCTTATCGGATGAATATCCAGTCCGAATTCGTCGAGCCGGCCTTGTCGAAGGCGTAGCCGTCGACGGCGAAGTCCTTGAGGCCGTCGGCGCGCTCTATGCGGTTCTCGACGGCGAAGCGGGCCATGGCGCCGCGGGCCTTCTTGGCGAAGAAGGAGATGATGCGAGTCTCGCCGCCGCCGTTCTTGGCGCTCTCGCGGAAGTGACAGGTGACGACCGGCAGCTTCAGCGCCCGGGCGTCCACGGCGCCGAAGTATTCCTGGCTGGCGAGGTTGATCAGGGTGGGATCGGCGTGCCCCTCGGCGTCGGCGTTCAGCTGTTTCGAGATGCGGTCGCCCCAGAAATCGTAGAGGCCGGCGCCGCGCCGGGTCTTGAGCCGCGTGCCCATTTCGAGGCGGTAGGGCTGGATGCGGTCCAGCGGGCGCAGCAGGCCGTAGAGACCGGACAGGATGCGCAGACGATCCTGAGCCCAGTTGAGGTCGGCGCCGGACAGCGAGCGCGCGTCGAGGCCCTGATAGACGTCGCCGGCGAAGGCGAGGACGGCCTGCAGCCCCTCGTCCGATGCCGGGTCGAAGGCCTTGAAGCGCTGCTGGTTCAGTTTCGCGAGGTCGTCGGAGATGCCCATCAGGCGTCGCAGCTCGGCCTGGGTCTGGCGGCGCGCGGTGACCGACAGGCTGCGCACGTCGTCCTCAAACCTGTGGCGGGTGGTCGGCACGTCGGTCGGCGCCTCGGCGAAGTCGAGACGCTTGGCGGGGGAGAGGACGAACAGCATGGGCACCCAGATAGGCCGCTTCGGCGCCGATTTGAACCGCGGCGCTAGAACAGCACCGCCGGATTCATGATCCGGTGCGGATCGAGAGCGGCGCGGACGGCGCGCATGGCGTCCTGTTCCACGTCGGATTTGTAGCGGCGCGCCTCGTCGGTCTTCAGGCGGCCCAGACCATGCTCGGCGCTGACCGAGCCGTCGAAGGCGGCGACCAGATCGTGGACGACTTTGGACCCCTGCGGCTGGCGGGCCATGAAGGCGGAGGGGTCCGCGTCCAAGGGTCGCATGACGTCATAATGCAGGTTGCCGTCGCCGACGTGGCCGAAGGCGCTTATGCGGGCGCCGGGCTCGAAGGCCAAGACGGCGGCCTCGGCGGCGTCGATGAATTCGGCGATGCGTGAGACGGGGACGGAGACGTCGTGCTTCCAGCCCGGACCCTCCGGCTTCTGGGCGGCGGACTGTTCCTCGCGCAGCTTCCAGAAGGCGGCGCGCTGGGCCTCATTGGTCGCCACGGCGGCGTCGACGATCAGGCCCTGGTCGAAGGCGGATTCCAGCAGGCGCTGAAGCGCGGCCTCGGCGGCGCCGTCCTCGCCCGAGGCGAGCTCCATCAGGACGATCCAGGGCGTGACGGTCTCCAGCGGCTCGCGCACGCCGGGGATGTTGCGGACGGCCATCTCCACGCCGATGCGGCGCATCAGCTCGAAGGCCTCGACCCCGCCGCCGGTCTCGGCCTTGGCGCGGGCCAGAAGCTCGACGGCGTCGGCGGCGCTCGACAGGCCGACGATCGCGGTCGCGCGAGAGCGGACCAGGGGAAACAGCTTCAGCGTCGCGGCGGTGACGACGCCCAGCGTGCCCTCGGCGCCGATCAGCAGCTGCTTCAGGTCGTAGCCGGTGTTGTCCTTGCGCAGGGTCTTCAGCCCATTGAACACGCGGCCGTCGGGCAGGACGGCTTCGATCCCCAGCACCAGATCCCGCATCATGCCGTAACGCAGGACCTGCACCCCGCCGGCGTTGGTGGAGATGACCCCGCCGATGGTGGCCGTGCCTTCGGCGGCGAGCGAAAGCGGGAAGCGGCGGCCGGCGGCGAGAGCGGCGTCCTGGGCCTCCTTCAGCGTCACGCCGGCCTCGACGGTCAGGGCGTCGTCCAGCGGGGACACGGCGCGTATCGCGCGCATCTTGCGGAGCGACAGCAGCACCTCGCCGAACGGCACCTGGCCGCCCACCAGGCCGGTGGCGCCGCCTTGGGGCACGATCGGGATGCGGCGGGCGGCGCAGATCGTCACGGCTCTCGCCACCTCTTCGGTCGAGCGGGGCGTGAGCATCAGGGGCGTGTGGCCATGCCAGCGGTCGCGCCACTCCTTCAGCCAGGGCGCGATCTCCCGCGGATCGTCGGTCCAGCCGCCGGGGCCGAGCGCGGACTTCAGCTCCGCCAGGCCTTCGGCCAGGCCGTCGAGCGCGGCCTTGAGGCGGTCGGGCGGGAGGGGGAGGGCGCGGTCCATGGCCCCTTGTCCCAAAGGCTTGCCGGGGTGGGAAGGGGCGAGTTACGGCGAGGCATGACCTTCCCCGCCCCCGTGCCCGCCGTCGGCGTGATCTGTTTCCGTGGCGACGAGGTGCTGCTGATCCGGCGGGGCAAGGCGCCGCGGCTGGGGCAATGGAGCATCCCCGGCGGGCGGGTGGAGCCGGGCGAGCGCCTGGTGGAAACCGCGCTGCGGGAACTGCGCGAGGAGACGGGCGTCGACGCCGAGCTGCTGGGGCTTATCGACGTGGTCGACGGCGTCTGGCCGGAGCATGGGCGGCACTATGTGCTGATCGACTACGCGGCACGATGGACCTCGGGAGAGCCCGTCGCCGGCGACGACGCGGCGGAGGCGGCGTTCGTGACGATCGAGGAGGCGTGCGCGCGGGTGGACTGGGGGGAGACGCGACGGGTGATCCGGCTGGCGGCGGCGCGGTTTGTTACGCCGATGTAATCTTCGCGTTCCGGTTTCGATGGAACGCGCGGCGGCGGCGTCGTAGATTCGCGGCGTTCAGGAGGAACTGATGGATCTGTCCAACATCTTCGTGCTGGTTCTGGTCGCGTTCGCGATCGTGCTGTTGTTCAGCGTGGTGAAGATCGTGCCGCAGGGGCGCGAGTTCACCGTCGAACGGTTCGGCAAATACACCAAGACCCTGGCCCCCGGCATCCACATCCTGACGCCGTTCGTCGAGAGAATCGGCCGGCGGATGAACATGATGGAGCAGGTTCTGGATGTGCCGACGCAGGAGGTGATCACCAGGGATAACGCCATGGTGAAGGTCGACGCGATCGTCTTCATACAGGTGATGAGCGCGTCCGCCGCCGCCTATCGGGTGGAGGACCTGCCCTATGCGATCACCCAGCTATGCTCGACCAACCTGCGGACCGTGGTCGGCTCGATGGACCTGGACGAGGTGCTGTTCCAGCGGGACAACATCAACTCGCGCCTGCTGACCGTGATCGACGCGGCGACCGAGCCGTGGGGCGTGAAGGTCAACCGGATCGAGATCAAGGATCTCACGCCGCCGGTGGACATCACCAACGCCATGGCGCGCCAGATGAAGGCCGAGCGGGAACGCCGCGCCGTCATCACCGAGGCCGAGGGCGAGAAACAGGCGGCCATCGCCCGCGCCGAGGGCGCCAAGCAGTCGGCGATCCTGCAGGCCGAGGGCCGCAAGGAAGCCGCCTTCCGCGACGCCGAGGCGCGGGAGCGCGAAGCCGAGGCCGAGGCCCGCGCCACCGCCATGGTGTCGGAAGCCATCGCCCGCGGCGACGTGAACGCGATCAACTACTTTGTAGCGCAGAAGTACGTCGAGGCCTTCGCCCAGCTGGCCAACAGCCCGCAGCAGAAGACGGTCATCGTGCCCGCCGAGATGGGCGCGTTGGTGGGCTCCATCGCCGGCATCGGCGAACTGGTGGGACTGGCCGGCCGGCAGCAGCAGTCGGGCGGATCGACCCCGCCGCCCGCGCCGCGCAGCACGCCGCCCGCGCCGCCGCGCCCGCCGCGTCGGCCCGCCGGTTCGGTTCCCCTGACGGAGTAGGATGATGGACGCGATCCTGAGCCTGCACGCCGCCCAGCCCTGGTGGATCTGGCTGGCGGTCGGCGTGGCCCTGCTGGCGGTCGAGGCCGCCCTGTCGACGGAGTGGCTGCTGTGGCCGGCGGTCGCCGCCGGTGGGGTGGCGGTGCTGACCGCGCTGGGCCTGCGACTGGGCCTGCCGGCCGAGACGGCGATCTTCGCCCTGCTGACGGCGGGGATGACGCTGATGTCGCGGCGGCTGATCCAGCGGGTCAATCCGGACGATTCGGCCGATGTGAACGATCGGTCGTCGCGGCTGGTCGGCCAGCAGGCGCGCGTGGTCGAGAGCTTCGTCGCCGGTCGCGGCCGGGTGTTCGTCTCGGGCGCCGAGTGGGCGGCGGAGATGCCGGCGGGCGAGGCGCCCTTAGGGACCTACGTCACCGTGACGGACGCCTCGGGCGCCACGCTGAAGGTGACGACGGGATGATCGTCCTGCTGGCCGCCGCTCTGGCCTGCGTGCCGCTCGCGCAGGCCGACGCCTTCGGCGACATCCGCTTCGACGAGGGCGCCGGGCCGGGCGATCGGCGGCTGGTCGAGGTCCGTTGTTCCGGGGACGGCGGCGGCGAATGCGACGGCCGGGACCGTCAGGGCGTACGCTACGGGTTTCTGGACGACGCCCTGCTGGTCAAGACGATCGACGGCATTGGGCCCTCGGCGGCGTTCGCCGCCCGGCTGGAGCCCGCTTCGGATCGGCCGGAGACCCTGACGGCGACGGTCTGCGACATGGTGGCCGTCTGGGTCGAACTCCGGCGCGGGTCGGGCGGCCGCTGGACCTATGGCCTCTACGCCCAGCCCTAAGCCCGCCGCTCCTCGATCCATCGGTTCGACAGGGCGTCGGCGCGTTCGTTGAGGGCGTGGCCGGCGTGGCCCTTGACCCAGTGCCATTTGACCTGGTGCCGGGCGCGGGCGACGTCGAGGCGCTTCCACAGGTCGTCGTTCTTGACCGGCTTCTTGTCGGCGGTCAGCCAGCCGCGAGACTTCCACGAGGGCATCCATTTGGTGGCGCCGTCCATGACGTAGCGGCTGTCGGTGTGCAGGTCGACGCGGCAGGGGCGGGTCAGCGCCTCCAGCGCCATGATCGCGGCCGTCAGCTCCATGCGGTTGTTGGTGGTCGCCGGCTCTCCGCCCCACAGTTCCTTCTCATGCCCCCCGCCGGTCTGCAGCACCGCACCCCAGCCGCCGGGGCCGGGGTTGCCCTTGCAGGCGCCGTCGGTGTGGATGATGACATGACTCATTGCGGCCGTGACTACAGGTCCGCTTGGCGTCGCGCCACCTAAGCGCCTATATGCGGCTTCAGAGATTTGGGCCGACGAACCGGCCCGCATGAGGAGAGTACGCCGTGGGCGCGATGAGCATCTGGCATTGGGTGATCGTGATCGCCGTGATCGCCCTTCTGTTCGGCGGGCGCGGCAAGCTGTCGGGCCTGATGGGCGACGCGGCCAAGGGCATCCGCGCCTTCAAGGACGGCCTGAAGGACGACGACAAGAAGGACGGCCCGGCCGACGGCGTCAGCAGCCTGCCGCGCACCGAGGCGGAAAAAGACGAGCTGAAGCGCTGACCCCCAACGAACGTCGGAGACCCTGACGGATGGGTGGCCTGGGCCCCGGCATCGGCGGCTTTGAAATCCTGGTGATCGGACTTGTGGCCCTGCTGGTGGTAGGGCCCAAGGATCTGCCCGTGATGATGCGCAAGCTGGGCAAGGCGATGGCGCGCGCGCGGTCGATGGCCAACGATTTCCGCGCCAGCTTCGACGAGATGGCGCGCCAGTCCGAACTGGACGAGCTGAGGCAAGAGGTCGAGGCCCTGCGCCGCAACCAGATGGTGCCGCTGGGCGCCGAGGCTGATGCGACGTTTCGCGAAATCAACGCCGACCTGAACCGGCCGGTGGAGGCGCCGGCGCCCGCGCCGCAGCCTCTGCTGACGGGACCGGAAGAGTTCGCCGATCCGGGGCCGGAGCGGCTGGGGCCGCCGCGCCCGCCGCATCCGGAGACGCCGGCGGTGCAATCCGATCCGGCCAAGGCGCGCAAGCGACGCGCCGCCACCGCCGGCTCACAAAGCAGCACGGCGGCCGTGCCGTCGCCGAAGCCAGCCAAAGCCAAGCCAAAGACCCGGACGCCGGCCACAAAGCCGAAAGTCGCGCGCAAGAAGGCGGTCGAACCATGAGCCGCGACGAGCGGGACGAGGCCGAGATCGAGGCGTCGCGCGCGCCGTTGATGGAGCATCTGGTCGAGCTGCGCGGGCGACTGCTGATCTGCGTGGTGGCCTTCATCCTGGCCTTCATCGTCTGCTTCACTTTCGCGGCGCAGATCCAGCTGATCCTGATCCAGCCGTTCCAGGCGGCCGCCGCCATGCACGCGGCGCAGGGGCATCACGTGAACCCGTTCGACCTGATCGCGGTGACCGCGGGGTTGAAGCCCGTTCCGGACGGCGGCCAGGAGGTGGTGCAGTTGATCGCGACGGCGCCGCTGGAGCAGCTGTTCACCAAGATGAAGATCGCCGGCTTCGGCGCCGTCGTGCTGGCCTTTCCCGTGCTGGCGTTCCAGCTGTACCGGTTCGTGGCGCCGGGCCTGTATCGCAACGAGAAGGGCGCTTTCCTGCCGTTCCTGCTGGCGGCGCCGGTGCTGTTCTGTCTGGGCGGGGCGCTGGTCTATTTCGTCATGCTGCCGTTCGTCATGTGGTTCTCGCTGGGCCAGCAGGTGGTCGGCGACGGGGTGTCGGTGGCGCTGCTGCCGAAGATTTCGGAGTATCTGAACCTAGTGACCGCGCTGCTGCTGGCGTTCGGCCTGTGCTTCCAGTTGCCGGTGGTGATGACGCTGCTGGGGCTGGCCGGGCTGATCTCGTCGAAGCTGATGTCCGAAGGGCGTCGCTACGCCATCGTGGCGGTGGTCGTGGTGGCGGCGGTCGTGACGCCGCCGGATCCGATCAGCCAGCTGATGCTGGCCGTGCCGCTGGTGCTGCTCTACGAAATCTCGATCTGGTGCGTGCGCCTGATCGAGCTGCGGCGGAAGAAAGCGGATGAGGCCGAGGGCCTGACGGCAACTTGACCCGACGTGACCTTGGCAGGGCGGTGGACGCGCGCTAGGCCGGACGCAACGAAGGTTCTCAAGGGAGAGACGACCATGGCCGACCTGGCTTCCGTCACCGACCACATCCGCGGCGCCGTGGGCGACAACTCCGGTCTGGGCAAGACCGTGAAGATCGATCTGGGTGACACGGGCAAGATCTACATCGACGGCGCCTCGGTCCCGAACTCGGTGACCAACGAGGACAAGCCGGCCGACGCCACGGTGTCGATGTCGTGGGACGACTTCATGGCTCTGTCCAACGGTCAGCTGGACCCGATGATGGCCTTCATGCAGGGCAAGCTGAAGATCGCGGGCGACATGATGATCGCCCAGAAGCTGGCTCCGCTGCTGAAGCGTTGAGTTCGGCGCCGAACTGACTTTTGGACGGCGCGGTTCCCGACGGGGCCGCGCCGTTTCGCCATCAGGAGACGTCCAATGGACTTCCGTCATTCCGACCGCGGCCTGCACTGGCAGGAGCGGGTCGCGCGCTTCATCGAAACGAACGTCGTCCCGCGCGAGGCGGAGTACTGGGCGCAGGTTCACGAGAACCCGAAGCGCCAGGCGCCGATCATGGAGACCATGAAGGCCGAGGCGCGCGAGGCCGGACTGTGGAACATGTTCCTGCCCGGAGATCACGGGGCCGGGCTGACCAATCTGGAATATGCGCCGCTCGCCGAGATGATGGGGCGGCGACTGTGGTCGGCGGAGGTGTTCAACTGCAACGCGCCGGACACTGGCAACATGGAGGTGCTGCACCTCTATGGGAACGCCGAACAGCAGGCGCGCTGGCTGAAGCCGCTGATGGCCGGCGAGATCCGCTCGGCCTTCCTGATGACCGAGCCGGCGGTGGCCAGTTCGGACGCGACGAACATCGAGACGCGCATCGAGCGCGACGGCGACCACTACGTCATCAACGGGCGGAAATGGTGGTCGACCAACATGGCGCACCCGAACGTCGCCATCACCATCGTGATGGGCAAGACGGACACCGGCGCGGCGACGCACCAGCAGCAGAGCCAGATCCTGGTGCCCGTCGACACGCCCGGGTTCCGGGTCGAGCGGATGCTGTCGGTGTTCGGCTATCAGGAACTGCCGATCGGCCATGCGGAGGTGGTGCTGGAGAACGTGCGCGTGCCGGTCGAGAACCTGATCGCCGGTGAGGGCAGGGGCTTCGAGATCGCCCAGGGGCGGCTGGGCCCCGGCCGCATCCACCACTGCATGCGCGTGATCGGCGCGGCGGAGCGGGCGCTGGATCTGATGGTCGAGCGGCTGCTGAGCCGGACCGCCTTCAAAAAGGCCATCGCCGAACATTCGGTGTGGGAGCAGCGGGTGGCGGAAGCGCGGACCAACATCGAGATGTGCCGTCTGCTGGTGCTGAAGGCCGCCTGGATGATGGACGAGGCGGGGGCGAAGAACGCCAAGAGCGAGATCGCCCAGATCAAGGTCGCCGCGCCGCGCATGGCGCTGAAGGTCATCGACGACGCCATCCAGGCCTTCGGCGGGGCCGGCGTGTCGGGCGACACTCCGCTGGCGGAGCTGTATGCGACCGTCCGTACACTGAGGATCGCCGACGGCCCGGACGAGGTGCACAACCGGACCATCGCGCGGCTGGAGTATGCCAGGCACGGCGGCAAGCCGGTCCGTTGATCCGCGACTGCCGCCAGGACGGTGGCGGCAGGGACGCATTTCGCGGCTTGAAGGCAACGGAAGCGGAACCCACGTGTTGCTTTGAACGTCAGCCGCCATCGGGGCCCGGCGGCGTCGCAGGAGCGTCTTTATGAAAACGTCGGCGCAGACCGTCAGTTCGGCGGCCGACGACGTCGCTCGCTACCGGGCCGTCAGGTCCTGCATGCCGCGCCTGGCGGCCGGGCTGACGGCGGAAGACCTGCAGGCGCAGTCGATGCCGGACGCGAGCCCCGGCAAGTGGCACCTGGGGCACGTCAGCTGGTTCTTCGAGACCATGATTCTGGGGCGCCGCGAGGGTTATGCGCCGGTCGATCCCGAGCTGAAGCTGGTCCTGAACAGCTATTACGAAGCCTTGGGCGAGCGCGTGGCGCGGCCGGAGCGGGGGCTGATGACGCGGCCGTCGCTGGAGCAGATTCTGGCCTATCGCGAAGAGGTCGACAGGCGGATGGAGAGCGTGCTGGCCGATGGGCTGCGGGACGACCACGAGCGGTATCTGTTCGACCTGGGCCTGGCGCACGAGGAGCAGCACTGCGAGCTGTTCCTGATGGACCTGCTGCACCTGATGAGCCGGTCGCCTCTGGAGCCGGCCGCGTTCGACGCCGAGCCGCGGCCGACGCCGGCGCCCGAGACGGCGCAGGGGTATGCGCGGGTCGAGGGCGGGCTGGTGGAGATCGGCGCGGGCGAAGCCGGCTTCGCCTTCGACAACGAAAAGCCCCGCCATCAGGTGTTCGTCGAGCCCTTCGCCATCTCTCGCGGGCTGGCGACGAACGGGCGGTGGCTGACCTTCATCGAGGACGGCGGATACGAGCGGCCGGAGCTGTGGCTGTCGGACGGCTGGGCGACGGTGAAGGCGGAGGGCTGGACCGCGCCCCTCCACTGGAGGCGCGAGGCCGACGGCCTGTGGACCACGATGACGCTGGCCGGGCGGCGCGCGGTCGATCCGTCCGAGCCGGTGCGGCACGTCAGCTACTACGAGGCGGACGCCTTCGCGCGGTGGGCGGGCAAGCGGCTGCCGACCGAGGCGGAGTGGGAGACAGCGGCCGAGGCCGGGCTGCTGAGCGACGCCTTCGGCGAGGTGTGGCAATGGACCGCCAGCGCCTATCTGGCCTATCCGCGGTTCCGGCCGACGCCGGGCACGGCTTCGGAGTACAACGGCAAGTTCATGAGCGGGCAGCAGGTGCTGCGCGGATCGTCATGGGCGACGCCGGAGGGGCATGCGCGGGCGACCTATCGCAACTTCTTCCCACCGTCGGCCCGGTGGGCCTTCTCCGGCGTGCGGCTGGCCGACGAGCCCGCACGGGCCGATCGTCCGCTGGAGCCCGTGCAGACCAAGGCGTTCCGAGAAGAGCTGATCGAGGGGCTGAGCCGCCCGCGCAAGGCGACCTCGCCCAAGTGGTTCTATGACGCGCGAGGCAGCGAGCTGTTCGAGGACATCACCCGGCTGGAAGCCTATTATCCGACACGGCAGGAGGCGGCCCTGCTGGAACGGACCGCGCCGCGGCTGGCCGAGAGCTTCGGGCCCGGCGCGGTGCTGGTGGAGTTCGGGTCGGGCGCCAGCGAGAAGACCCGCAAGGTGCTGGACGCTGCGCACGACCTGGCGGCCTATGTCGCGATCGACATCAGCCCGGACGCCCTGCGCGAGGCGAAGGCGCGGCTGGAGGCGGCGTATCTGCAACTGACCATCCGCACGATGGCTGGGGACTTCCTGTCGCCGCTGGCGCTGCCCGACACCCTACCCGAGGGCCGGCGGGTCGGCTTTTTCCCGGGATCGACCATCGGCAATCTGGAGCCGGAGGAAGCGGTGCGGTTCCTGCGCGGCGCACGGGAGTTGCTGGGGCCGGACGCCCTGTTCGTGCTGGGCGTCGATCTGGTCAAGGACGTCGAGGTGCTGGAGCGCGCCTATGACGATCCCGAGGGCGTGACGGCGGCGTTCAACATGAACCTGCTGGCGCGCGCAAACCGCGAACTGAAGGCGGACTTCGACCTGGACGGATTCCGTCACCAGGCGATCTGGAACCCGGCGCGTTCGGCGGTGGAGATGCATCTGGAATCGACGCGGCCGCAGACGGTTCACGTCGGCGGCCGCGCGTTCGGCTTCGATGCCGGGGAGACGATCCACACGGAGAGTTCGCGCAAGTTCACTGAGGCGAGCCTGCGGGATTTGGCGACGGCGGCGGGCTGGACGCTGGTGCGACTGGACGTGAGCCCCGATCCGTCCGTCGCCCTGGCCCTGCTGGCGGCCTGACGCCTCAGTTTACACGCGCGCCGACCTCGCCGGGCTTTCGGCTGCCGTGGGAGGCCTCTCCGCCCTTGCGGCCGGCCTTGGCGGCCAGGCCGCGATCCTGGGAGAAGGAGCGCTTCTCGCTGGGCACGCTGGCGCCGCCCTTGCGGGCGATCTCGCGCTGACGTTCCGGGTCCATCGATGCGAAGCCGCGCTTGGAGACGCCGGACGCTTTGGGGGGCTGAAGGGACATCGGGGTCCATCCTCACTGTGGCGTTTGGGTTGCAGTCACAATCCGCGTGCGGCTCATCCGTTCCCGCCGCGTGGTCACAGGCGCGCGAGCCGCAAACCGCTGACTCTTCGGCGAATCAGTCACGCCGCCGGGCGACCGGGGTTCCCTGGCTCCGGCATCGGCGGAAGGTCGGGCGACGGTGGCGGAGGATCGATCTCGGGACCGGGCGGGGTGACGTCCGGCACCTCGGGCGGCGAGACGGGTTCTGGCATGGGGTCGTGCATGGCGGATTCCTGAAAGGCTTCAGGAGGGGAACGCGCGGATGCAGAGGAGGATCAGACGCGGCCCAAGGCCTTGTCCGACACGAAGGGGTTGCTCCGCCGCTCGACTCCGAAAGTCGAGCCGGGGCCGTGGCCGGGGACGAACTGGACGTCGTCGCCCAAGGGCCAGAGTTTGGTCGTGACAGAGGCGATCAGCGTCTGAAGATCGCCGCGCGGAAAGTCTGTGCGGCCGATGGAGCCTTGAAACAGGACGTCGCCGACTTGGGCGAAGCGGGCGGCGCGGCAGAAGAAGATCACATGGCCGGGCGTGTGGCCGGGGGTGTGGAAGACCTCCCAGGTCGTCTCGCCCAGGGTCAGGACGTCGCCCTCGTCCAGCCAGCGGGTCGGCGTGAAGCTGCGCATCGGCTCCAGCCCATACTGCGCGGCCTGGGCAGGGATCCCGTCGATCCAGAACTGGTCCTCAGGATGGGGGCCGATGATGGGCGCGCCGGACTTCTCGGCCATTTCTGCGGCGCCGCCAGCGTGGTCGAGGTGGCCGTGGGTGATCCAGATCTGGTCCAGCGTCAAACCGCGCCGGGCGATCTCGGTCAGGATCGGATCGACGCCGCCGCCAGGGTCGATGACCGCTCCCCTGTTCGTCTTGGTGCACCAGACGACGGTGCAGTTCTGCTGGAAGGCCGTAACCGGCGCGACGAACAGGCCGAGGGGGGAGGGGGCGTCGGTCATGCGGCAGAGATAGTCGCGCCGCGCCGATCGGCATAGGCTGTCCGGATGATGCATCGACGCGAGCTTCTGAGTGGACTGGCGGCCGCCGGACTTCTTGCCGCGACGGGCGCCCGCGCAGACGAGCGGCCGCGCGTGGCGATCACCATCGACGACTTCCGCTTCGAAGACGGGCCGCTGATCAGCGGCGACACCCGTCATCACGGAATCCTAGACGCGCTGTATTTCGAACGCATCAAGGCGGCGGGGTTTGTGACGGGCAAGCACGTCGGGAGCGCGGAGGCGCGGGCGCATCTGGAAAGCTGGGCGGGGTCCGGGCATTTCGTTGCGAACCACACCTTCAGTCACGCCTACTACGGCGGCGCCGAGCCGGGTGATCTGGGAGCGGATATCGACCGGGCCGCCGACCTGATCGCCGACCTGCCGACATGGCGACCGTGGTTCCGGTTTCCCTATCTGGCCGAGGGGCGAACGGCGGAAAGCCGGGACCTGATGCGCGCGGTTCTGGACTCGCGCCGCCTGATGAACGGGCACGTCACAATCGACGCGTCCGACTGGTATGTGAACCAGCGCCTGCTGGCCCGGCTGGAAAAGGAGCCGAACGCCGACGTCATGCCTTACGGCGCGTACCTGGTGCGGCACCTGCTGGATCGCGCCGCCTTCTACGATGGGCTGGCGCGTGCGGTGCTGGGCCGGTCGCCCGCGCATACGCTGCTGATCCACCACAATCTGACGACGGCCCTGTTCCTTCCGATGGTGCTGAAGGCGTTCAGGGACTCGGGCTGGGTACTGATCGACGCCGACGAGGCGTTTGCAGACCCGGTCTTCGCGTCGCGGCCGGACGTCGCGCCGTGCTCGCACAGCCTGATCCATCAACTGGCCAAGGCGGACGGCCGCTTCGGCGACCGGCTGCGGTACCCGGGCGAGGACGGACCGTATGAGGCCCCGGCCATGGATGCGCTGGGGCTTTAGCCGCCACCCGCGTTGACCTTTGCGCCCCGTCTCGACATAAGGGCGGGCTTCGAGGCGCCGCCCTGACCAAGGGCGGCCCTTCTTGCTTTTCCCATCGCGCGTCCGCCCGTCCGTCCGCGCCCCAGAGCGTCAGATCGTCCCGCACATGCAAGTCGTCGAAAAGTCGAACGAAGGTCTCAGCCGCACGATCGCGGTGACCATCCCCGCCGCCGAGCTGAACGAGAAGCTGGACGCCAAGATCAAGGAAGTCTCGCCGCAGATGAAGCTGAAGGGCTTCCGTCCCGGCAAGGTGCCCGCCGCGCACGTGAAGAAGACCTACGGCCGCGACCTGATGGGCGAGATCGTCAACGAGGCGCTGAACACGTCCAGCCAGAAGGCGCTGGACGAGGCCAAGCTTCGCCCCGCCGCCCCGGCCGAGATGAAGCTGGTCAGCGATATGGACAAGGTGATCCTGGGCCAGGAGGATCTGACCTATGAGATGGCGCTGGAGATCATGCCGGAGTTCACCCCGGTGGACGTCAAGAAGCTGAAGCTGGAGCGCCCGGTCTATGAGGCGACCGACGCCGATCTGGACGAGGCGCTGAAGGAACTGGCCGGTCAGGCCAAGTCCTATGAGGACAAGACCGGCAAGACGGTGAAGGCCGCCCAGGGCGACCAGGTCACCATCGACTTCGTCGGCAAGATCGACGGCGAGGCGTTCGAAGGCGGCTCGGCTGTCGACGCCGACCTGGTGATCGGGTCCAACCGCTTCATCCCCGGCTTCGAAGAACAGCTGAAGGGCGTGAAGGTCGGCGACGCGAAGACGCTGAACGTCACCTTCCCCGCCGACTACGGCGCGGCGCACCTGTCCGGCAAGGCCGCGACGTTCGACGTGACGGTCAAGGCCATCAAGGCCGAGGCGGAGGCCAAGATCGACGATGAATTCGCCACGCGTCTGGGTCTGGAATCGCTGGACAAGCTGAAGGACCTGCTGCGGCAGAACCTGAACCAGCAGTACACTAGCGCCGCCCGCTTCAAGCTGAAGCGCGCCCTGCTGGATCAGCTGGACGCCAAGCACAGCTTCGACCTGCCGCCCAAGATGGTCGACGCCGAGTTCGACGGCATCTGGCGTCAGGTGCAGGCCGACAAGGAGGCCGGCCGCCTGGACGAGGCCGACGCCAAGAAGACCGACAAGGCGCTGGAGAAGGAATACCGCAAGATCGCCGAGCGCCGCGTGCGCCTGGGCCTGGTGCTGGCCGAGATCGGCCGCGCCAACAACGTGCAGGTCACCGACCAGGAGCTGAACAACGCCATCATGGCCGAGGCCCGCAACTATCCGGGCCAGGAGCGTCAGGTGCTGGACTTCTATCGCCAGAACCCCAACGCCGCCGCCCAGATGCGCGCGCCGGTCTATGAGGAGAAGGTGTGCGAGCTGATCTTCGGCCAGGCCGAGGTCAAGGACGCGCCGATCAGCAAGGAAGACCTGCTGAAGGACGAAGACGAAGGCTGACCGCCAATAGGCGGGACTTTCCTGGATCGGTTGTCTAGGGCAGATTGATCGCGCCCGATCCCGAGCGTGTTCAGGAGCGCCTTCATGTTGGCCGCCCTCGTGTCCATGGCCCTTCTGGCGGCCGTGCAGCAGGATCCGCCGCCCCAGGATCCGCCGGCCACCCGGGTGGACGACATCGTCGTGGACGGCCGTCCGCTCCGCGTGGTGGCCGAGGAGTTCGTGGACAATGTCGGGGAGGCGCCGCGCGATCGCGGCCTGGCGCGATGGCGCCGGCCGATCTGCGTCGGGGCCGTGAATCTGACGACCGAGGCGGCGAGGCCGCTTCTGGATCATATCGCGAGCGTGGCGGACGGTTTGGGCGTCCGATCGGGAGAACCGGGTTGCCGACCGAACGTGATCATCGTCTTCACCGAAGATCCCCGCGCCGTCGCCGCGGCGATCCTTGAGGCCGACCCACGCGGCTTCCGGTTGGGGCATCGCAACTTTCATCTGGATTCCGGTCATCTCGGGGATTTCGTGGACGGCGACCGCGCGATCCGGTGGTGGCACACCAGCGTCCCGACCGATTCCGAAACCGGTCGGCGCGCCGTCCGCTTGCCGGGCGATCTGGATCCCGCGACCGGCCTGCCGGCCGCGCCGATGATCTACAGCACCTCGGCGTCGCGCCTGTTCACCCAGATCCGCGACGATCTGAGCCGAGTGTTCATCGTGGTGGACGTCGACGGGATCGGTGACGTGACGCCGCAGCAACTCGCGGATTATCTGGCTTTCGTCACGCTGGCGCAGATCGATCCGCGAGGCGACGTTTCACGCCAGGCCAGCGTGCTGAACGTCTTCGACGATCCGGGTTCCGGCGCCGGCTTCAGCGACTGGGACATGGCGTACCTGCGGGCCCTGTATCGCCCCGACGTGGAAACTCGGACCAATTCGCGGGCGGTGTCGGACGACGTGGCCGACGCCGTCGCACGAACGATCCGTTCCTCGGCGCAGCCGTGATCGTCCGACGGCCGCCTTGCGCGGCCGGCCTCAGGACGCGATATCCGGAGGATCAGGGCGTGGCCGATGAGTCGCGCCCCTTGCATCCCGAGAAGGCCCCCATGCGCGATCCCCTCGACCTCATTCAGTCCAACCTCGTGCCCATGGTGGTGGAGCAGTCCAGCCGGGGAGAGAGGGCTTTCGACATCTTCTCGCGTTTGCTGCGCGAGCGGATCATCTTTCTGACCGGGCCCTTCGAGGACGGCATGGCCAGCCTGATCTGCGCCCAGCTGCTGTTCCTGGAATCGGAGAACCCGAAGAAGGAAATCAGCATGTACATCAACAGCCCCGGCGGTCAGGTGACCTCTGCGCTCGCGATCTACGACACCATGCAGTACATCAAGAGCCCGGTCTCGACGGTGGTCATGGGCATGGCCGCCTCGGCCGGATCGCTGATCCTCACGGCCGGCGCGGCGGGCCAGCGCGTGGCCCTGCCGAACGCGCGGATCATGGTGCACCAGCCCTCGGGCGGCTTCCGCGGCCAGGCCTCGGACATAGAGCGCCACGCCGAAGACATCCGTTACACCAAGCGCCGGCTGAACGAGATCTACGTCCACCACACCGGCCGGACCTATGAGGAAGTCGAGCGGACCCTGGACCGCGACCACTTCATGTCGGCGGAGGAAGCCAAAGCCTGGGGCCTGGTCGACCACGTCTACGACCGCCGGGAGCAGGCGGACGGAGACGGCGTGAAGACGGTCTGATCCCGCGGAGGTTGACCGCACGAGCCGGGCGTGTCCCCATGAAGGGGGAGGCCGGATATGGCGTGTCGGCGAACAGCTTGGGGAACCGGGGTGCTGACCGCTTGGGCCTCCGCGCTCGCTTTCGCGTCGACGGCCGGCGCCCAGGAAGTCGGCGAACCGCCCGTCACCCAGGTCGACGACGTCGTGGTGGTGGGCGAGCCGCTGATCGCGCGGGCGGAGCGTTTCACCGAGGCGGTCGCCGGACCGGCGCCGGGTCGTGGCATCGCCCGCTGGCGGGGGCCGGTTTGTGTGGCGGTGGCCAATTTTCAGCCGGAGACAGCCGCTTGGATCGCCGACCGCATGGTGTCGACCGGGGCGGAGCTGGGCGTGCCGATCGAAGAACCGGAGTGCGAGCCCAATGTTCTGGTGGTCGGCGCGGCGGACGCCGACGCCCTGGTCGCCGGCTGGATCGAGGCCGCGCCCACCCAGTTCCGCTCGCCCTATGCCGACACGGGGGCCACCCGGTCGACCCTGACCGCGTTCCGAGAATCCGACGCTCCCGTCCGGTGGTGGCAGGCGAGCGTGCCGAAGCACTATGACGTCTTCACTGGACGGACCCAGCCGACCTGTTGCGGCCAGGGCGTTCAGATTCAGGTCTACGCCCGTTCTCAGTTGCGGCACCGCATCCGCGACGACCTGCACCGCGTGGTGGTCGTCGTGGACGTCGACCGGCTGGAGGGCGTGACGGGAGAGCAGCTCGCGGACTACCTGACGCTGGTGGCCTTCGCTCAGGTGGACCCGCAAGCCGACACCGCGGGCTTCGACACCATCCTGAACCTGTTCGGCGAGGCCGCGCCGTCCGGCCTGACCGAATGGGACCGGGCCTATGTCCGCGCCATGTACGCCGCGCCGGACGACCAGCGGTGGAACCGCCACGATCAGGCCGCAGGCGTGCGGGACGTGCTGGAGCAGGACCAGGCGGATGAGTGACCGGCCTTGTCAAGTATCGGTTATGGGTATTCCCTGAATTCGCTCAGCCTCGGGGGTTTTTATGCCGTTGATCGCAGCCGCACTTGCCGCCGTCCTCATGCAGGATCCGCTTCTGGCCGCCACGACGGCACAGGATCCTCCCGCAGCTGTAGCCGCTCAGGAACCAACCTACCGGGTCGAGGACGTCGTGGTCGAAGGCCGACGTGTGGACCGGGCGGCCCGGTCCTTCATCTCGGAGGTGGCCAGGCCGCCGAACGATCGCGGCCCGGCGCGGTGGGCCGACTCGGTTTGCGTCGGCGCGGCCAACTTCTCACCGGCTGTGGGCCAGTACCTCGTGGATCATGTGTCGGGGGTCGCGGAAAGTCTGGGCGTTCGGCCGGAGGAACCCGGCTGCGATCCGTCGATCCTGATCGTCGGAGCCACCGACGGCGCGGCGATGGCGGATGAGCTGGTGCGCCAGAGACCGCGCGTCTTCAGCCCCGGCGGGGCCGGCATGAATTATGGTCGGACGGACCTGCGCGACTTCACGACAGGGGAGCGGGCAGTGCGGTGGTGGCACGTCAGCGCGCCCATCGTTTCGAACACCGGTGAACTGGCTGTGCGTCTGCCTGGAATGTCGTCCGCGGACGACAAGCCGACCGGCTTTGCGCCTATGATCTTCTCGACGTCGGCATCGCGTTTGCGGGAGGAGATCGAGGATCAGCTGAAGCGGTCGATCATCATCGTCGACGTCGACATGCTGGAGGGCGTCGATCTGGCGCAACTCGGCGACTACATCGCCTTCGTGGCCCTGGCCCAGGTCGATCCGGACGCAGAACTGACCCGCTTCGAGTCGGTTTTAAACCTGTTTTCCGATCGTCCGACGACCGGCCGCTTCTCGTCGTGGGACGAGGCGTATCTGGCGGGTCTGTACTCGATGCGGCCGGGCTATGTCAGCCGCGGAGCGCAGATCGACGCCTTAGGCCGCTCGATCGTCGAAGCTTATTCGCCACAGACCGAAGACTGAGAACGCCATTCGCGTGTGGGAGTCCAAGACATGTCGCTGATCGCCATCGCCCTGGCCGCGGTTCTTGTCCAGGATCCGCCGCCGGCCGCCCAGGATCCGGTCTATCGCGTCGAGGACGTGGTGGTGGAAGGGCGCCGTCTTGACCTGGCCGCGCGCGAGTATGTGGGCGCCGTCGCCTATCCCGCGCGGGACCGGGGGCCGGCCAGGTGGGAGGAGGGCGTCTGCGTCGGCGTGGCTAACTTCTCGCCCGAAGTGGCTCAATACCTGGCCGATCGGGTTTCCGACGTGGCGCGGAGCCTGGGATTGAGAGGGCATGAGCCGCCCTGCAATCCGTCCATCCTGATCATCGGCGGCGACGACGGCGCGGCCATGGCCGACGCGCTCGTGGCCGAGCGTCCGCGCATCTTCAACCCCGGCGGGGCCGGAATGCAGGCGGGCAATGCGGCTCTGGCGGCCTTTCGCAGTGAGCAGCGTCCGGTCCGCTGGTGGCACGTCAGCGCTCCGTTCAACTCGAACACCGGGGACTTCGCGGTGCGGATACCGGGGCATTTCCAGCAGACCGCGAACCCCGACGCCAAGGGCACGGTCATGGGCTATGCCCCCCAGATCGAAAGCACCTCGGCGTCACGGCTGGCCGAACCGCTGGAGGATCGCCTGCTGCGGTCGTTCGTGATCGTCGACGTGGATCTGCTGGAAGGGGTGACGCTGGAGCAGCTGGGAGATTACGTCGCTTTCGTCGCCTTGGCCCAGGTCGATCCCGCGGCGGATCTGACCCGGTTCGATTCGATCCTGAACCTGTTCTCCGACCGATCGACGCCTGCGGGGTTCTCACCTTGGGACGAGGCGTATCTTGCAGGGCTGTATTCGATGAGGCCCGGCTACGTCAGTCGAGGGGCGCAAACCGATGCCCTCGGTCGGTCGATTCTTGACGCCTATCGGGCGCGGACGCCCGACGAGTCGGAGGTCATGGACGGCCGGTGAAGACCCGGAAACCCGGCTGGTCCGCGATCTGAAGCATCTCACGGTCGCCGGAAGTGTCGCCGTAGGCGGCGGTCAGCCGCAGGTCGGGGCCGAAGACCGCGTGGAGGCGACGCACCTTTTCCTCGCCGCGGCAGTTGGGGGTGGCGAAGGCTCCGGTGACACGGTCCTGGCCGTCGAAGACCAGCTGTGTGCCCAGAAGCATCTCTGCGTTCAGACGACGGGCGAAAGGGGCTACAGTGGTCTCCGGACTGGCGGTGACGATCACGCGCAACGCGCTGCGGCGGCCCCAATCGTCCCAGGCGGCCAAGGCGTCGGGACGCATGAAGCTGTCCCAGACATGAGCGGCGAAGGCCTCGGCCTCGGACTCCAAGACCTCACGCGGGACGCCGACCAGGAATTCGCGCACCGAGGCGGCCTTCAGCCGACCGCGATCGCGTTCCCGCGCATAGGCGGCGATCACGGGCGACAGGCGCACCAGACCCCGGGCCCAGCCGCGCTTGCCCGCGCGCCGGCGCAGAAAGGCCGTGAAGCTGTCGCGGACCGTCAGGGTGCCGTCGAAGTCGAAGGCGACCACGGGGCGTGCCGGGTCCGGCTGGCGCGATCCTTGCTGCATCCCCATGTCAGACATTAGCCACCGTGATCCCGCATGCCATTCTGATCCCCATCCTGGTCGAGTCGCAGGTCCGGTTGGGGTTGTCGCCCGCTTCGTGATGGGTGATTGTCATTTTTTGAAGACCTTCGCGCCCAAAGTTCGGGACTCAAACGCGAGGGTAAAGCGTTCCGTCCGCCAGAGACGGGCGCGAGAGTGAGAAGGGTCGATGACCAAAGCCGCCGGAACCGACGCCAAGAGCACGCTGTACTGCTCCTTCTGCGGAAAGAGCCAGCACGAGGTGCGCAAGCTGATCGCGGGTCCGACCGTGTTCATCTGCGACGAGTGCGTCGAGCTGTGCATGGACATCATCCGCGAAGAGCACAAGATCGGCTTCGTGAAGGCCAAGGACGGTGTTCCGACCCCGAAGGAAATCCGTGAGGTCCTCGACGACTACGTGATCGGCCAGGCCCATGCCAAAAAGGTGCTTAGCGTCGCGGTCCACAATCACTACAAGCGGCTGAACCACGCGACCAAGAACAACGACGTCGAGCTGGCCAAGTCCAACATCATGCTGATCGGGCCGACCGGCTCGGGCAAGACGCTGCTGGCCCAGACGCTGGCGCGCATCATCGACGTGCCCTTCACCATGGCCGACGCCACGACCCTGACCGAGGCCGGTTATGTGGGCGAGGACGTCGAGAACATCATCCTGAAGCTGCTGCAGGCCTCGGACTACAACGTCGAGCGGGCCCAGCGCGGCATCGTCTACATCGACGAGATCGACAAGATTTCGCGCAAGTCCGACAACCCGTCCATCACCCGGGACGTCTCGGGCGAAGGCGTCCAGCAGGCGCTGCTGAAGATCATGGAGGGCACCGTCGCCTCCGTCCCGCCGCAGGGCGGGCGCAAGCACCCCCAGCAGGAGTTCCTGCAGGTCGACACCGCCAACATCCTGTTCATCGTCGGCGGCGCCTTCGCCGGGCTGGAGAAGGTGATTTCGGCGCGCGGCGACGGAGCTTCGATCGGCTTCGGCGCCAAGGTCAAGGAAGTGGACGAGCGCCGCACCGGCGACATCCTGAAACAGGTCGAGCCCGACGACCTGATGCGCTTCGGCCTGATCCCGGAGTTCATCGGCCGCCTGCCCGTTCTGGCGACGCTGGAGGACCTGGACGAGGTCGCCCTGGTCAAGATCCTGACCGAGCCGAAGAACGCTTTGGTCAAACAGTACAAGCGCCTGTTCGAGATGGAGAACGTCGAGCTGACGTTCACCGACGACGCCCTGTCGGCGGTGGCCAAGAAGGCCATCACCCGCAAGACCGGTGCGCGCGGCCTGCGCTCCATCCTGGAAGGCATCCTGCTGGAGACCATGTTCGAACTGCCGACGTTCGAGGGCGTCGAGGAGGTCGTGGTCAACGCCGAGGTCATCGACGGCAAGGCGCAGCCGCTGCTGATCTATTCCGAGGCCGGCAAGAAAAAGGCCGACGGCGCGGCTTGACGGACTGATCCGCTGGGGGGCGGCGACGGCGCATGACGTCCATCCCGGCTGCGGCCACCGCCGGAGACGAATACAGACCTGACGTCGACGGCCTTCGGGCCGTGGCCGTTCTGGCCGTGGTCATCGGCCACGCCTGGCCCTCGCTTGCGCCCGGGGGCTTCTTCGGCGTGGACGTGTTCTTCGTCATCTCCGGCTATCTCATCACCCGCATTCTCATGCGTGACCGTGGCCGAGGGCTCAGCGGGCTGCTCGCCTTCTATGAGCGACGCGTGCGGCGCATCCTGCCCGCTTTGGCGTTCATGATCGCCGCGGTGACGCTGGTCGGCATCGCCATTCTGATCCCGCAGGATCTGGACCTGCTCGGCCGGTCGATCGCCTCGGTCGCCTCCCTCTCGTCCAATCGGTTCTTTCTGTCCCTGACGGACTATTTCGCGCCCGAAGCCGCGCATCAGCCTCTGTTGCACACCTGGTCGCTGTCGATAGAGGAGCAGTTCTATCTCCTGTGGCCCCTTGCGACGCTGGCGGTTTTTCATCCCCGTATGGCCCGTTTGGCCTCGTTTGCGATGGCGGGCGCGGCGGCCATCTCGTTCGCCGAGGCGGTTCGCCTGAGCTGGCAGGGGGCGGAGGCGGAGGCCTTCTACATGTTTCGCTCGCGAGCATGGGAGTTGCTTCTGGGAGCCCTGCTGGCGACCCTGCCGCTCGAACGACTGCCGAAGCCATTTCGAAAAGCATCAGGATTTCTAGGAATGGCTCTGATCTTTATTGCCTTTTCTCCACTTGGAGCCTCCGCGCCTTGGCCCGCGGTGGCCGCGCTGGCGCCATGTGCGGGTGCTGCTCTCGTGATCACCTCTCAAGGTGAAGGGTTCGCCGGAAAGCTCCTGTCCAGCGCTCCGGCGGTTGGGCTCGGTCTGATCTCCTACTCCCTGTACATCTGGCACTGGCCGCTTTTGAGTCTGCCTGCGCTGGTGCTGTCGCGTCCGCTGACGGACGTGGAGACTTCCGTCGCGGTCATCGTCGCGCTGGTTTTGGCCTGGGCCAGCTGGCGTTGGGTCGAGCGCCCATTCAGAGCCGGTCCTCGACGGGGTTTCGTCGCAATCGGCGCCGGAGTCGCGGTGCTGGCGACGCTGTTCCTGGGAGGGGCCGCGCTGGGTCGACTTCAGGGCCTGCCCATCCGTGCCGCCCCGGGCGTGATGTCGGCCCAGTCCGCCGCCTTGTCTCTGCCCGAAACCCACGACCCTTGTCATAACGTCGGCGGAATCACCGTGCCGCCCCGCCGCGCCTGCATCGTCGGAGACGGGCCTCGGGACGTGGTGGTTTGGGGAGACAGTCACGGGGAGCACATCGTGCCTCTGGTCGTGGCGGCGGCGCCCGGCTCCAGCGTGCGTCACATAAGCAAGTCGTCGTGCCCACCCGCGTCTCTCCCCGGCGTCGTGGCGGACTGCGCCGGTTTCATCTCGGTCGTGCTGGACGACTTGGCGATGACGCCGCCGCGTACTGTGGTTCTGGCAGGGCGGTGGAGCGAGTACGTCCGGCTTTCCGGCGGCGCGCCTGCGGAGCTGGAAAGGTCATTGGACGCGGGCCTGGGGCGGGTGCGCTCACGGCTGGGCCCCGAGGTGAAGCTGGTTCTTTGGGGGCCGACTCCCGAATTTGCGGTCGCGCCGACGCTTTGCTGGGCCCGCGCCGCCCAGGTGGGCTTGGCGACGGAGCGCTGCGCCTTCGTGCAACCGCGCGACCGGGCACTGGTCGATGCCACGACTGAGGTGCTCCGGCGCGTCGCCGAGCGTCACGGGATCGAGCTTGTTCTGCCCTTCAATTCCCTGTGCGGGCCGGTCGATTGCCGGACAGTGGCCGCCGACGGATCGTTTCTGTTCCGGGACGATGACCACCTGACGGTCTACGGCGCGCGCAGTCTGGCTTCACTGCTTGCCGGACGGCTTTGAGTTCGGCTTGGCGCCAGCGTGATCGCCTTCTAGAAGCCCAGCATGAAACAATCCGTGAAGCTGATCGCCGGAAATTGGAAGATGAACGGGCTGGCCGCCTCGCTGGAGGAGGCCAAGTCCCTGCGCACGGCGCTGGACGCCGAGGCGTCGCCGCATCGCGTGGCCCTGTGCCCGCCGGCCACCCTGATCGCCCAGATGGCCTGGGCCCTGAAGGGCGGGGCGGTCGAGATCGGTGGGCAGGACTGTCATGCCAAGGCGTCCGGCGCCTTCACCGGCTCGGTGTCGGCGGCCATGCTGAAGGACGCCGGCGCGAGCCTGGCGATCGTCGGCCACTCGGAGCGTCGCCAGGGCTTCGGCGAGACCGACGCCGACGTGTCCTCCAAGGCTGAAGCCGCCATCACCGCCGGGCTGGAACCGATCGTCTGCGTCGGCGAGACGCTGGACCAGCGCGAGGCGGGCAGGGCGGTCGAGGTCGTGCGCGGACAGATCCTGGGTTCGATCCCCGACGCGGCCGCCGGCGCGCCTTTCGCGGTCGCCTATGAGCCGGTCTGGGCCATCGGCACGGGCCTGACGCCGACGCTGGAGCAGATCGAGGAAGTGCACGTCGCGGCGCGCGCGGCCCTGGTCGAGCGGCTGGGCGAGGCGGGCCGGACGGCGCCCATCCTGTACGGCGGGTCGGTGAAGCCGGACAACGCGAAAGACATTCTGGCCGTGCCGGAAGTGGGGGGCGCCCTGGTCGGTGGCGCGTCGCTGAAGGCGGCGGATTTCCTCGGAATCGTGCGCGCTGCGTGATCCGTTTGCCGGTCGGCGGCAAGGGTGCTAACAGCCGCCGCTTGATCGGCGCGCCCTCGCGCCACATCTGAATGCGGCCATGCTCCAGAACATCCTCCTCGTCGTCATGATCCTGATCTCCCTCGCGCTGACGGGGGTGGTGTTGTTGCAGCGGTCCGAGGGCGGCGCGCTCGGCATGGGCGGGGGACCGTCGGGCTTCATGACCGCACGCGGCGCCGGCAACCTGCTGACCAAGACGACCTGGGTGCTGGCCATCCTGGGCGTGCTGTGCGCCATCGGACTGTCGATCGCAGGCAACATGGCGCGCGGCACGGGGTCGATCATCGACGCCGACGCCGTGGGCGCCCTGGCCGCGCCGACGGGCCCTGAAGCCGGCGCCGAAGCCGCTCCGGCCGAGGCGGGCGCCGCGCCGGCGGCCCCGGCCGCCACGCCGTCGCTGGGCGATCTGGAGGCCGATCTGGCCGCCCCCGCTCCGGCGACGACCCCGGCCAACCCGGCCCCGGCTCCGGCCAACTGACGGTGGGCGGGGGATTCATCCCCGCCTTCCGCTCCCGCCCCCAAAGTCTTCTGAGTTCAGCGGCCCGAATCGCCGCTAGGGTGATCACCCGTGGCTAGATATGTCTTCATCACGGGCGGCGTGGTTTCTTCCCTCGGGAAGGGGCTCGCCTCGGCGGCGCTGGGCGCCCTTCTGCAGGCGCGCGGATACAAGGTCCGCCTGCGCAAGCTCGATCCCTATCTGAACGTCGATCCGGGCACGATGAGCCCGTATCAGCACGGCGAGGTCTTCGTGACCGACGACGGGGCGGAGACCGACCTCGACCTGGGCCACTACGAGCGGTTCACGGGCGTCTCGGCGGCGAAGTCGGACAACATCACCACCGGCCGCATCTACCAGACCATCCTGGAGAAGGAGCGGCGCGGGGATTACCTGGGCGCGACCGTGCAGGTCATTCCCCACGTCACCGACCAGATCAAGCAGTTCTGCCTGTCCAAGGCCCTGACCGACGACGGACAGGACGTCGACTTCGTGCTGGTCGAGATCGGCGGCACGGTCGGCGACATCGAGGGCCTGCCGTTCTTCGAGGCCATCCGCCAGCTGGGGCAGGACCTGCCGCGCGGGCAGAGCTGCTTCGTGCACCTTACGCTGCTGCCCTACATCCCCACCGCCGGGGAGATGAAGACCAAGCCGACGCAGCATTCGGTGAAGGAGCTGCGCTCGATCGGCATCCAGCCCGACATCCTGCTGTGCCGTTGCGAATACCCGATCCCGGCCGAGGAGAAGCGCAAGATCGGCCTGTTCTGCAACGTGCGTGAAAGCGGCGTCATCCAGGCGATGGACTCGGCCGACATCTATGCCGTGCCGCTGGACTATCACCGCGAGGGGCTTGATCGCGAAGTGCTGGCCCACTTCGGCCTGACCGACGCGCCGGAGCCGGATCTGAGCGGCTGGGAGGAGATCGTCGATCGCCGCCTGCGCCCGGACGGCGAGGTGACCGTGGCCGTGGTCGGCAAGTACACGGTGCTGAAGGACGCCTACAAATCCCTGATCGAGGCGCTGCATCACGGCGGCGTGGCCAACCGGGTGAAGGTCAACATCGACTGGGTCGAGGCCGAGACCTTCGAGGGCGACCGCGAGGCGTGCAGCGCGCGCCTGCAGGGGGCGCACGCCATCCTGGTGCCGGGCGGCTTCGGCGAGCGGGGTGCCGAGGGCAAGATCGAGGCGGCGCGGTTCGCGCGCGAGAACAACATTCCGTACTTCGGCATCTGCTTCGGCATGCAGATGGCGGTGATCGAGGCGGCGCGGAACCTGGCGGGCTACGCCAAGGCGTCGTCGACCGAGTTCGGACCGACGGAAGAGCCGGTCGTGGGCCTGATGACCGAGTGGACCCAGGGCAACGAGCGAGTCCAGCGTATGGCCGGCGGCGACCTGGGCGGGACCATGCGCCTGGGCGCCTACGACTCGGTGCTGAAGGCGGGGTCCCGGATCGCCGAGGCCTATGGCTCCACGACCATCAGCGAGCGCCATCGCCATCGCTATGAGGTCAACATCAACTATCGCGAGGCGATCGAGGCCGAGGGGCTGATCTTCGCCGGCCTGTCGCCCGACGGCGTGCTGCCGGAGACGGTGGAGCGGACGGACCACCCGTGGTTCATCGGCGTGCAGTACCACCCGGAACTGAAGAGCCGCCCGTTCGCGCCGCACCCCCTGTTCGCCAGCTTCATCGGCGCGGCGGTGGTGCAGAGCCGGTTGGTGTAGGGAAGAGGAACGGTCGGACGGCGGGGCCGTTACAGCTCCACCATTCACACTGGAGGCCCGCATGGCCCGTTCGATCCTGACCCTCGCCGCCGTCGGCGGCGTCGCCCTGATGGCCGCGGCCTGTCAGCCCGCCGCCGAGGAACCGGCCGAAACCACCACCGTGGTCGAGGCTCCGACGCCGGCCCCGGTCGTCGTCGAGCAGCCGGCTCCGGTGGTCGTGGAGACTCCCGCCACGCCGCCGCCCGTCGTCGTGGAGCGGGAGGGCGACAGCACCACGGTCCGCGCCGGCCGTGACGGCATCGAGGTCGAGACGACCAACCGCTGATTTCGATCGCGGAATGAAGAAGGCCCCGGACGGCTTCCAGCCCGGGGCCTTTTTCGTGACGTCAGCCGCCGATCAGCAGCTGTAGTACATGTCGAACTCGACCGGGTGGGGATGCAGCTGGAGGCGCATCACCTCTTCCATCTTCAGCTCGATGTAGCTGTCGATGAAGTCGTCATCCATGACGCCGCCCTTCTTGAGGAAGGCGCGGTCCTTGTCGAGGTTCTCCAGCGCCTCGCGCAGGGAGCCGCAGACCTCGGGGATGTTGCCGCGCTCTTCAGGCGGCAGGTCGTAGAGGTTCTTGTCGGCGGCGGCGCCCGGGTCGATGCGGTTCTCGATGCCGTCGAGGCCCGCCATCAGCAGGGCGACGAAGGTCAGATAGGGGTTGCCCATCGGATCGGGGAAGCGCGCCTCGATGCGCTTGGCCTTGGGCGAGTTGACCCACGGAATGCGGATCGACGCCGAGCGGTTGCGCGACGAATAGGCCAGCTTCACCGGGGCCTCATAGCCTGGGACCAGCCGCTTGTAGGAGTTGGTGGTCGAGTTGGCGAAGGCGTTGATCGCCTTGGCGTGCTTGATGATGCCGCCGATGTACCACAAACACAGGTCCGACAGGCCTGCGTACTTGTCGCCGGCGAACAGCGGCTTGCCGTCGCGCCAGATCGACTGGTGCACGTGCATGCCCGACCCGTTGTCGCCGAAGGTCGGCTTGGCCATGAAGGTGGCCGACTTTCCGTAGGCGGCGGCCACGTTGTGGATGACGTACTTATAGAGCTGCAGCCGGTCGGCCATGGTCAGCAGGTCGCTGAACTTCAGGCCCAGTTCGTGCTGGGCCGGCGCGACCTCGTGGTGGTGCTTTTCGGGCTGCATGCCCAGGTCGCGCATGACGCCCAGCATCTCGCCGCGCAGGTCCTGGCCGCTGTCGGTCGGGTTGACCGGGAAGTAGCCGCCCTTGGGACCCGGGCGGTGGCCCATGTTGCCCTCGGAATACTCCGCGCCCGTGTTCGCCGGCAGTTCGATGGAGTCGTAGGTGTAGCCGGTGTCGTGCGGCTGGGTGGACCAGCGCACGTCGTCGAAGATGAAGAACTCGGCTTCCGGGCCGAAGAAGACGGTGTCGCCCACGCCGGACGACTGGACGTAGGCCAGCGCCTTCTTGGCCATGGAGCGGCTGTCGCGGTTGTAGGGCTCGCCCGTGTCGGGGTTCAGCACATCGCAGAACAGGAAGAGGGTCGTCTGCTGGTAGAAAGGGTCGATCCAGAAGCCGTTCAGGTCGGGCTTCAGCAGCATGTCGGACTCGTTGATCGCCTTCCAGCCGGCGATGGAGGAGCCGTCGAACATGGTCCCCTCTTCCAGGAACTCCTCGTCGACCAGATCCACGTCGAAGGTGACGTGCTGCATCCGGCCCTTGGTGTCGGTGAAGCGGAGATCGACGTACTGGACGTCCTTCTCCTTGATCTCCGCGAGGATTTTCTTCGCGCTCATTCTCTCGAGTTCCGTTTCTGGGGAGGGAGGAAAGGAAACGGCCGCCCGAAGGGACGGCCGCGGCTGGATGACGATCAGACGGCCTGGGGCCCCGTCTCGCCGGTTCGGATGCGGATGACGTCGGCGACGTCGGAGACAAAGATCTTGCCGTCGCCGATCTTGCCCGTCCGGGCGGTCGTGACGATGGCGTCGATCACGCCCGGCGCCATGTCGTCCGGGACGACGACCTCGATCTTGATCTTGGGCAGGAAGTCGATGACGTACTCGGCCCCGCGATAGAGCTCGGAATGGCCTTTCTGGCGGCCGTAGCCCTTGGCTTCGAGCACCGTCATGCCTTGCACGCCGACGTCCTGAAGGGCCTCCTTCACCTCGTCCAGCTTGAAGGGTTTGATGATCGCTTCGATCTTCTTCATGGTGCCCCCGAGGCGGCGAAAAGCGCCCACGCGTCGGGCCTGCATGGGACAGTGCATTGCACCATAAGGCAAGCGACTTTTGGCCCGGATTGCCCTCCGTGATCGGAATTCCGTCATGGTGAGCCCAGGGCCCGACATGTGGGGCGGCGCGTTCCCCTGGCCGACGGCCGAGACGCACAAGCATTCGCGCGGTCGGCTGGGCGTGATTTCGGGGCCGGCGCACCGGACGGGCGCGGCGCGGCTGGCGGCGCGGGCGGGCCTGAGGGTCGGGGCCGGGCTGGTGCGGGTGCTGTGTCCGCCCGCGGCCATGGCGGTGCTCGCAGGCGCGCTGGAGGCCGTCATGGTCGATCCGTTCGAGGGGCCGCACGCCTTGCGGCGGCTGGCCGAACCGCTGGACGCCGCCGTGATCGGCCCGGCGACCGGCCTGGAAGAAACGACGGTGGAAGCGCTGGACGTGCTGGCCGGAAGCGGCGCGGCCCTGGTGGTCGACGCCGATGCGCTGAGCATTTTCGAGGGACGGTCCGCCGACCTGTTCGCGCACCTGGACCGCGACGACGTGCTGACGCCGCACGAGGGGGAATTCGAGCGCGTCTTTCCCGGCCTGCTGGCGGGCGGGCGTGAGGCCGCGGCAGTCGAAGCGGCGGCGACGGCCGGGGCGGTGCTGCTGCTGAAGGGCGCGCGAACAGTCGTGGCGGTGCCCGACGGTCGCGTCGCGGTCGCCGACGCCGCGCCGCCGTGGCTGGCCACCGCCGGATCGGGCGACGTGCTGGCGGGGCTGATCGGCGGACTGCTTGCCCAGCGCATGCCCAGTTTCGAAGCGGCCTGCTGCGCCGCCTGGCTGCATGCGCAGGCCGCGCGGCGGCATGGACCGGGGCTGATCGCCGAGGACCTGCCGGACCTGATCCCGCAGGCATTGGCGGACCTGTGGGCGGCTAGGCCAGACCCGACTTCTTCAGCGTCTTCCAGGCCTTGATCACCCGCTGAAGGCGCGCCTCGGCGCCGCGGTCGCCGCCGTTGGTGTCGGGATGAAAGCGCTTCAACAGCAGGTGGTACTGCACCTTGATCGCCGCCTTGTCGGCGCCGGGCTCCAGATCCAGATCGGTCAGGGCGGCGCGTTCCAGCTTGCCGATTCGCCGGTCCTCGACCACCGGCCCGGCCTGGGGGTTCACCTTGCGTCCGAACAGGCCGAAGGCGTCGCGCCAGGAGCCGGCCCCGTCGGTGTTCGCCGTGCCGAACTTGGCGGCGAAGGCCGCGGCCTCCCTGCTCTTGGGGCCAGCCTTCATCTCCCACGTCGGGCGGCCGCCGGTCATGGCCTCGTTCTCCTGCGCCGCGCGGATCTCGCCCTCGCTCATGCCGGCGTAGAAGTTCCAGCCCTTGTTGTACTCGGCCGCATGGCCCTGACAGAAATCGTAGAAGTCGTTCAGCCGCTCGCGCGATTTCGGCGCGCGGGCGGTGGCCGCACGGCGGCAGTCCGGCCACTGACACGGTTTCTCGCCCGGCTTCAGATGCAGGACGTCGGCGGCCGCGGCCTCTTCTTCGGGCTTGGGCGGCTTCACCCGGATGTCGGTGAAGCGGGGCCTGTATTGAAACGCGGCGGGCATGGGCCGAAGTGTAGGGTCGAATTGGCCCGCATCAAGGAAGCCGGATGACCGAAGGACCGACAGCCGCACGAATTCGCGCCAGGTTGACCGAAGCGCTGCACCCGGTCCGGCTGGAACTGGACGACGACAGCTGGCGTCACGCGGGCCATCATCACGAAGGCGGCATGGATGCCCGGCCGGGCGGCGAGAGCCATTTCAACCTTCTGGTCATCTCTCCAGTCTTCGAAGGACAGGGGCGGCTGGCGCGACAACGGACGATCAACGCCCTTCTGGCCGAGGAACTGTCGGGCCCGGTGCACGCGCTTTCCATCCGTGCGCTGACGCCTGACGAGGCGGCGGAATAGCGCCGTTCACCTCGTCTTAGAACCTTCGTCGCAGTCTTCCGGGCGGATGGGACAGGCAGGGGGCTTCGGACTTGGTTGATTCCGACGGGCATGGCGTGGACCAGGCCGCCGGCGGCGCTGCGGCGTCGCTTCGGGCGATCCTGCAGACCCAGTACCTCCGCTATCTGATCATCGGCGCCTGGGCGCTGGGGCTGTTCGCCATCTTGGACCCGCTTCTTGCCGGCGCATGGTTCGTCGGCACGGTCGGCGCCGGGGCCGTGCGCGGCGAGGTCGAGCGGCGCATCAGCGACCGCGTGGGTGAAGGCTGGGGCATGGTGTTCCCGGCAGTGGCCACGGCGACCACCGCCGTCTGGGCCATCGCGCCGCTTCTGGCCTGGTTCTCCGGCGCCGGCTTCGGCCAGCCGATGGCGATGATGTATGTCGTCTCCGGCTATGTGCTCGTCTTCTCGCAGCTTCGGTCGTCGCCGCGGCAGGCTCTGGTCATTTCGTCTCCCTATGGCGTAGTGGCCCTGATCATCGCCGCAAGCCTGTTCGGGACCGACGCCTTTCTGCCTTTCCTTGCGGCGATCCCTTTCGCCGCCTCCGGCCTGTTCGTTCTGGTCATGATGACCATGTTGCGCGAAGAGCGCATCCGCGACTTCCAGGGCCATCAGGCCCACCTCATCGAGGAGCTGGAACAGGCGCGCGACAAGGCGAATGCGGCCAACGACGCGAAGTCGAACTTCCTGGGCGTCATCTCGCACGAGCTGCGCACGCCGATGAACGGCGTCCTGGGCGCCGCCCAACTGCTGGGTGCGACGCGACTGGAAGACACCCAACGCGAATATTTGACGATCATCCGGAACTCCGGCGACAACTTGCTGAGCCTGCTGAACGACATCCTGGACATGACCAAGATCGAGGCCGGGAAGATGACTTTCGACGTCGTCGACATCTCGGTCGACGACCTGCATCGCCGCGTCGTGGGGCCTTTCCAGGCGCAGGCCGAAGCCAAGGGGCTCGATTTCGAATCGCATCTGGAAGGTGATCTGCCCAGCGTGGTCCGCGGCGATCCGCTCCGCGTCTGCCAGGTGATTCACAATCTGCTGTCCAACGCGGTGAAATTCACCGACGCCGGCGTGGTGGTCTACCGCGTGAAAGGTGAGCGTGTGACCGATCAGCGCGTCCGGATCGAGTTTTCGGTCACCGACAGCGGCGCGGGCATCGCGCCGGAAGACGTGCAGCGCCTGTTCCAACCCTTCACCCAAGTCGACGCCTCGTCGACCCGGCGATTCGGCGGGACGGGCCTGGGCCTGACCATTTCGCGCCGTCTGGCCAACATCATGGGCGGCGACATCACCATCAACTCCGAGCTGGGCAAGGGATCGACCTTCGCCTTCACCGTCGAGGCCGAGGTGGTGGAATGGCAGCGGGGCGTCGTGGAAGAGGCCGCCTCGGAGGAGATCGAGGACGCGCGCAGCCTGTCTGTCCTGGTCGTCGAAGACCATCCGGTCAACCGCATGATCCTGGAAGCCTGGATGAGCTCGGCCGGCCATGCCTCGACCAGCGCGGAGAACGGCCAGATCGCCGTGGACGTCGCTGCGGGGCAGGCTTTCGACCTGATCGTCATGGACGTGAACATGCCGGTCATGGACGGGCTGAGCGCCACACGGGCCATTCGCGCCGGCGGCGGCGCCAATGCAGAGACCCCGGTCGTCGTTCTGTCCGCTTCGGCGCGGGCTGAGGATCATCAGGCCGGGCTGGACGCCGGCGCCGACGCTTACCTGAACAAGCCGATCGACTTCGCGGCTTTGGCGCGCGTGATGGCGGCGGTGGGGCAAGGACGCGAAGCCGTTCAAACCCTTTTTGAGGTCACGCGGACGGATCGCGCGGCGGCCTGACGGTCGCAACCGAACGCGGCCATTCCTATTTCGACCGGCGATGCGCGCCTTCGCCGAGCTGCTTGACCGACTGTCGCTGACGGCGTCCCGCAACGCCAAGCTGACGCTGATCCGCGACCATCTGCGCGGCGTGCCCGATCCGGACCGCGGCTGGGCTCTCGCGGCGCTGACGGGCGACCTCAGTTTCGACGCGGCCAAACCGGCCATGATCCGCGCTGCGGTGGAGCGCCGGGTCGATCCGCTGCTGTTTCGCTGGTCCTACGACTACGTCGGCGATCTGGCGGAGACGGCGGCCCTGATCTGGCCGGCGGACCCGAACCGCCGGACGAACCGCGAGCCGACGCTGGGCGAGGTGGTGGAAGCGCTGAGGGGCTCGGGGCGCAGCGAGGTTCCGGCGCTGATCGAACGCTGGCTGGACGACCTGCCGCCCAAGGCGCGGTGGGCGCTGCTGAAGCTGATGACCGGAGCGCTGCGCGTGGGCGTGTCGGCGCGGCTGGCGAAGACGGCGGCGGCGCGGGTCGGCGAAGCCCCGGTCGATGTGGCCGAGGTCGAGGAGCTTTGGCAGGGGCTGGAGCCGCCCTATGTCGATCTTTTCGCCTGGCTGGAGGGCCGCGCCGAGCGGCCGGCGGCGGACGCGCCGGGCCGGTTCCGGCCGGTCATGCTGTCCACCCCGCTGGACGAGGACAAGGACCTGCCGCGCATCACGCCAGACGTTTTCCTGGCCGAATGGAAGTGGGACGGCATCCGGGTGCAAGCGGTGCGGGAGCGTGGCGAGGCGCGGCTGTGGTCCCGGACCGGCGACGAGATCTCGCGCGCCTTTCCCGACCTGATGTCGGCCCTGACGTTCGAAGGGGCGATCGACGGCGAGCTGGTCGTGCTGCGCGACGGCGTGGTCGCGCCGTTCGCCGACCTTCAGCAGCGGCTGAACCGCAAGACGGTCGACGCCAAACTGGTCGCGTCGCACCCGGCGGCTCTGATCGCTTACGACGTGCTCTCCGACGGCGAGGAGGACGTGCGCGGTCTGCCGCTGGTGGAGCGGCGCGAGCTCTTGCGGCGTCTGATCGAGGGGCACGATCCGAAGCGGCTGAGGCTGTCGCCCGACGTGGCCTTCGCCGACGTGCGGGAACTGACGGCCCTGCGCCGCGACCCGCCTGTGGGCGCGGCGGCCGAGGGGCTGATGCTCAAGCGCCGCGACGGAGCCTACGTCGCCGGGCGGCCCAAGGGGCCCTGGTTCAAGTGGAAGCGCGATCCGCACGTGATCGACGCGGTGCTCATGTACGCCCAGCGCGGGCACGGCAAGCGGTCCAGCTTCCACTCCGACTTCACCTTCGGCGTCTGGACGGAGGAGGGCGCGCTGACGCCGGTGGGCAAGGCCTATTTCGGCTTCACCGACGAAGAGCTGCGCCTGCTGGACAAGTTCGTGCGGGACAACACCACCGACCGGTTCGGGCCGGTGCGCGCCGTCAGGGCCGAGCGGGGGTTTGGCCTGGTCCTGGAGATCGCCTTTGAGGGCCTGCAGAGGTCGCCGCGGCACAAGTCGGGGGTGGCCATGCGCTTTCCCCGGATCAGCCGCATCCGCTGGGACAAGCCGCCGGGCGAAGCGGACACCCTGGCGGGCGTCATGACCCTGCTGGAGGCGCTGGAGCGCGAGGGCGGGAGGCTTTCTGAGAAGGAATGAACCGAATCGGGCGGTTCCGCATTTCGGGATCATGGATGCCCTTGTCAGACGCCGCCGCCTTGTGATCGCCGCCGGTGCGGCCGTGGTCGCGCTGGGTCTGGCGGCGGGGGCGACGCTGATCGTGGGTCCGACGGAGACGCAAGCGCGGGGACCGGGTCTGAAGATCGCCGTGGTCACGCCGCCCGCGCCAGCCATCGAGCCCGGCGGCGTGATGGAAGTGGGCCAGCTGACCGACGGCTATCGCCACGTGCCGCCGCCTGCGCCGCAGCCGATCGAATGGGTGGAGACGGAGCCCGGCTGGTGGGACGCGCCGTCGGACCCTGACGATCTCTGGATTGAGCCAAGAAGTCCGGCGCCCGCGGTCGTCGTCACGGCGGTCGAGACTCCTGAAAGGCGCGATTCGATGGGCTTCGGCTTCGAGCCCGTCGCGGCGTCGGATCGGCGCGTGATGCGCTCCGCGCCGCCGGAGCGCCGCCCGGACGAGGGCGAGGGGCGTCGGCCAGAGATCGTGCCGGTGTCGGGCGAGCGGGGCGCCGTCTTCTACTGATCCGGCCCTTTGCCCGTCGCGGCGCAGAGGCTAGACCCCCGACATGGCGAACCTATCCGAAATGGTGACCGAGACGGTGGCCGCCGGCGAACGCGTGACGGCCGTGGATGCGGCGGTCATCGGCAAGCTGACGCAGATGGCGGGCGACCTGGCGGTCAACCTGCTCGTCGCCGTGCTGATTCTGGGCCTGACGGTCGTGGCGGCCAAGTGGGCGTCGCGCGCCGTCCGCCGACTGATGGGGCGCGTCCGGGGCGTGCGGCAGGACCCGACGGTCGTCAGCTTCATCGCCCAGGTGGTCAGGGTCGGCATTTACGTCATCGGCTTCATCGCCGTGCTGCAGCGACTGGGCGTCCAGACGACCTCGATCATCGCCGTTCTGGGCGCCGCCTCGCTGGCCGTCGGTCTGGCGCTGCAGGGGACGCTGTCGAACGTGGCGGCGGGGGTCGTGCTGCTGATCCTGCGCCCCTATCGCGTGGGGGACGTCATCGAGGTCGGTGGCGCGTCGGGCTCGGTGCAGCGGCTGGACCTGTTCGTGACGCAGATCTCCAACGCCGACAATCACAAGATCGTCGTGCCCAACGGCAAGGTGCTGGGCGACGTGATCATCAACCTGTCGGGGCAGGGGACGCGGCGGGTCGAGATCCATTTCACCGTCGGCTACGGCTCCAACCTGAAGCAGGCGCGGCATGTTATCGCCACGACGGCGGCGAAGCACGAGAAGGTGCTGGGCGACCCCGTGCCCTGGGCCGGGGTGACGGCCCTGCTGGACAGCGCGGTGCAGGTGTCGCTGCACGCCTGGGTGAAGTCGGAAGACTGGTGGCAGACGCAAGCCGACCTGTACGAGCAGGTGAAGGTGGCGCTGGACGAGGCGGGCGTGGAGATTCCCTTCCCGCACCAAGTCCAGATGGACTATGCGCCGCCGCCGGCCGGTCCTGACCCGACCGAACCGTTTCCGCAGCCGCCTGAGCCGGTCGCGCCGCCGAAGCGCAAGGCGACGACCCGGCCGAAGCTGGCGCTGCCGCGCAGGAAGGCCACGAAATGAGGTTTGACTTCGCCTCCGACAACGTGGCCGGCATGGCGCCGGAGGCTCTGGCCGCCCTGGTCCGGCACAACGACGGCTTCGCCCGCGCCTATGGCGGCGACGATCCGGCGGCGAGGGCGGCGGAGCTGATCCGCGTGCGTCTGGACGCCGACGTGGAGGTGCGGTTCGTCTTCAGCGGCACGGCGGCCAACGCCATCGCCCTGTCGATGCTGGCCTTCCCGTTCGAGGCGGTGCTGGCGCACCACGCCGCCCACGTCTGCACCGACGAGACGGGCGCGCCGGGCTTCTTCGGCCAGGGCGTGGGCCTGATCGGCCTGCCGGGCCCGTCCGGCAAGATCGACACCCGCGCGCTGGAGGCGGCGCTGGGAGAGCCGGACATGGGGCACCGTCAACCGGCGGCGGCCCTGTCGCTGACCCAGGCCACGGAGTATGGCGCGGTCTATGAGGAGGCGGAGCTGGCGGCGCTGACCGGTCCGGCGAAGGCGCGCGGCATGGGCGTGCATCTGGACGGCGCGCGCCTGGCCAATGCGGCGGCGGCGGGCTTCGACCTGAAGGCCATCGGCGGGCTGGGCATCGACGTCTTGGTCATGGGCGGGGCCAAGGCGGGCGGCCTGTGCACCGAGGCCCTGGTGCTGTTCGACCGGTCGCTGGCGCGGCGGATCGACAATCGGCTGAAGCAGGCCGGGCAGATGGCGTCGAAGGGCCGCTTTCTGAGCGCGCCGTTCCTGGGTCTGCTGGAGGACGGGGCATGGGAGCGGCACGCGGCGCACGCCAACGCCATGGCGCGGCGTCTGGCCGAAGGCGTGGCGGATCGCACGCCCTACGCCTTGGGCCATCCGGTCGAGGCCAACGCCGTGTTCGTGCGGATGTCCGAGGCCGCGCATCGGCGGCTGAACGCGGCGGGCTGGGCCTGTCACCGGTTCGACGACGGCTCGGTGCGGTTCGTCTGCTCGTGGGCCACGACCGCGGAAGCCGTGGACGAACTGATCGAGGCGCTGACGACGCTCTGCTGAGGGCTTTGCGCGCGCCGCGACGCAAGCCATATGGGACGCATGGCGATGCGCGGAGAGCGCTCCGCGGGCCGTCGCGCCGACCCCCAGGTCAAGGCGTTGGGTCCGACGGAGCCGACCAGTCCTGACACCCCCGGCACCTGGGTCGCCCTGCGCGACCTGTTCGGCGTGGTCGGTCGGTCGGGCGCGCCGCAGCTGAAGGCCCGCATCGCGGGGGCGCTGGGCCTGACGCTGGCCGGCAAGGGGTTGGGTGTGCTCGCGCCTCTTGTGCTGGGCGCGGCGGTCAACCGGCTGGCGGAAGGGCAGACGGCGGCTGCGACGGTCGGCCTGTCGTTCGCGGCCCTGGCGATCGGCTGGGCTTTCGTGCGGTTCCTGTCGTCGGCCACGCCGCAGTTGTCCGACGTTGTGTTCGCGCCGGTGCGGGCGGCGGCCCAGCGCAAGACGGCGGCCGAGACCTTCGCCCATGCGCTGAACCTGTCGCTGGACTTCCACCAGACCAAGCGGTCCGGCGCCCTGTCGCGGACGATGGACCGGGGCTCGCGCGCGGTGGACTTCCTGCTGCGGATCATCGCCTTCAACCTGGGGCCGACGGCGGTGGAGCTGATCCTGGCCGCAGGCGTGCTGGCGGGACTTTACGACTGGCGGTTCGGCGCCTTGGCGGTCGCTGTGGTCGTGATCTACGCGATCGCGACCTTCGGCATGGCCAACTGGCGGCTGGAGCACCGCCGGGCCATGAACGCGGCGGACACGGAGGCGGCCGGCCTGTCGGTCGACGCCCTGCTGAACTACGAGACGGTCAAGTCGTTCGGGGCCGAGCGTCGGGCGGCGGAGAGCTATGACCGCGCGCTGGAGACCTACGTCTCGGCCGCGCTGAAGGCCAACGGTTCGCTGGCGGCGCTGAACCTGATCCAGGCGGCGATCATGAACGTCGGCCTGGGCGTCATGGCCGTGATGGCCGGCTTCGAAGCCGCGGCGGGACGGATGGGGCCCGGAGACGTGACGGCGGCGGTTTTGATCCTGATCAGCCTGTACCAGCCGCTGAACATCCTGGGCTTCGCCTATCGGGAAATCCGACAGTCCTTCATCGACATGGAGGAGATGCTGAAGGTGACGCGTCAGACGCCGCAGGTGGCCGACGCGCCGCACGCCCAGCCGCTGCCGCGCCCCGCCGACGCGCGCGGGGCGTCGCTGGAGTTCGAGACTGTCGGTTTCCGCCACGACGCGCGGGCCAACGGGCTGGAGGACGTGGACTTCGTCGCCGCGCCCGGCACCACGACGGCGCTGGTCGGCCCCTCGGGCTCGGGCAAATCGACCATCGTGAAGCTGGCGCTGCGTCTGCTGGACCCGCAGGTCGGCACGGTGCGGATCGAAGGGCGCGATGTGCGCGAGGTGACGCAGGAAAGCCTGCGCCGAGCGGTCGCCCTGGTGCCGCAGGACGTGGCGCTGTTCAACGACACGATCCGCGCCAACATCGCCTTCGCCCGGCCGGACGCCGAGGATGAGGCGGTGTGGGAGGCGGCAGAGGCGGCGGAGCTGGCTGACTTCATCCGCGGGCTGCCCAACGGCATGGACACCAAGGTGGGCGAGCGGGGCTTGAAGCTGTCGGGCGGGGAGCGCCAGCGCGTGGGCATCGCGCGGGCCCTGCTGGCCGATCCGTGCGTGCTGATCCTGGACGAGGCGACCAGCGCCCTGGACAGCCGTACCGAGGCGGCGATCCAGAAGACGCTGAAGAAGGCCCGCGCCGGTCGGACCACTCTGGTGGTCGCGCACCGTCTGTCGACGGTGGCGGACGCGGATCAGATCCTGGTGCTGAAGGCTGGCCGGATCGTCGAGCGGGGCGCGCATCACGAACTGGTGGCGCGCGTCGGCGGCGAGTATGCGGCCCTGTGGCGCAAGCAGACGCGGGGCGCGAAAGCGACCGCCGGCGTCTAACTCATCCGGCCGATGGCGTAGAAGCGGTCGGCGCGGGCGCGACGGACGGCGTCGGCGTCGAGGTCGGCCAGGGCGGCCAGCTCTTCGGACAGGGCTTCCTTGACGTTGGCGATCGCGCCCTCGCGGTCGATGTGAGCGCCGCCGACGGGCTCCGGGATGATCCGGTCGATGATCTTGAGGCCCAGCAGGTCGGGCGCCGTGATCTTCATGGCCATGGCCGCGTCCTTGGCCCGCGCGCCGTCGCGCCACAGGATGCCGGCCGCGCCTTCGGGCGAGATCACCGAGTAGATCGAGTGCTCCAGCATCAGCACGCGACTGGCCGCGGCGATGGCGATGGCCCCGCCCGAGCCGCCTTCACCCGTGATCACGGCCACCGACGGGACGCCCAGCGTCAGCCCGCGCTCGGTGGATCGGGCGATGGCCTCGGCCTGACCGCGTTCCTCGGCGCCCAGACCTGGATAGGCGCCGGCCGTGTCGACGAAGGTGACGACCGGCAGGCCGAACCGATCGGCGAGGTCCATCAGGCGCGCGGCCTTGCGATAGCCCTCGGGCCGGGCCATGCCGAAGTTGTGGGTCAGGCGGCTGGCGGTGTCGTGGCCCTTCTCCTGGCCCATGACGACGACGGGCGCGCCGTTGAACCGGGCCAGGCCGCCCAGGATCGCCTGGTCGTCGCCGAACTGGCGGTCGCCGCGCAGTTCGGTGAAATCCTCGAACAGGCCCGCGACGTAGTCGACGAAGTGCGGCCGGTTCGGGTGCCGCGCGACCTGGGTCTTCATCCACGGGTCCAGCACGGCATAGGTCTTCCTGCGCAGCTGGTCCGCCTTCTTGCGCAGGCCCTCGATCTCCGAGTCGAACGATCCGGCCGAGGCGGAGGCCGAGAGCAGCGACAGCTCCTCAATCTTGGCCTCCAGGTCGGCGATCGGCTTTTCAAAGTCGAGATAGTGGGCGGCCATCAGGCGATCCGGGCGGCGGGGCGAAGCGACCCCTGCGAAAGGCGGCGGAAACTAGTCAGGTCAACGTCGCGCGGCAAGCACCGGTTCAGAAGGCCTTGGGCAGCCCGGCCTGTTTGAGAATTTCGTTGGCGATGTGCCGGAGGGGTTTCGACGGCACCGTCACTTGAATGCCTGTCATTCGGTTGCGCCATTTCTCATGGCTGCCTTTGCCGCCGGGCACGCGTTCAAACTCGGCAGATGCCAAGAGCTTCGTCAGCTCGCGATAGAAATGGTTCGGCATGCCGAATCTCCCAGCCGATCAACTTTGCCGTCGATTTTGCGGTGGGGGATAAGTCGGCAACGCGGTTCAGGCCGCCGCCAAGTCCAGTTGACGGGCCGCCTCGAAACGGATCGCCACGGGCTCGTGAATCCCGAGGTTGGACGCGAGCAGGTCTGGAGCGAAGTGGCGGATCAGATCCTCAAACTCCGCGAGCGTCTCCGTTTGCAGGACAAGACCCGGGATGTCGGTCTCACTGAACCAGACCGACGCATCCGCGTCCCACAGCGCCTTGACGTAAAACTGCTGGGTCATGACCTGAGTATGCCGCAGTGATCCGACGTCACCAACCCCCCGCCAAGGAGGTTAACCCTTGCGTCCCAAGGGATGCCGCGTCCGGACGGTTTCGGCCAGGGCGTCCTGGGTGACGTGGGTGTAGATCTGGGTGGTGGCGATGTCGGCGTGGCCCAGCAGGGTCTGGACCACGCGCAGGTCGGCCCCGCCTTCCAGCAGGTGGGTGGCGAAGGCGTGGCGCAGGACGTGGGGGCTGACGCGGGCCGGATCGATCCCGGCGGCGATCGCCGCGCGGTCCAGCAGCTGGGCGAAGCGGCGCGGCGTCAGACGGCCGCTGCGGCCCCGCGAGGCAAACAGCCACGGCGGATCGGGCGCGTCGGGTTTGCGCATCGCGTCGCGGACGACCAGCCAGTCTGCGACGGCGGCGCGGGCGGCGGCGTTCAGCGGGGCCAGCCGCTCCTTGCCGCCCTTGCCGCGCACGATCAGGTGGGTGGGGTCGCGTCGGACGGCCTCGACGCGCAGCGACAGCAGCTCCGACACCCGCATGCCCGACGCATAGGCCAGTTCGATCAGGGCGCGCAGGCGCAGGGCCGCGGGTCCGTCGGCGGCGGCCGTCGCGGCGACCAGCCGGTCCATCTCGTCGCGCGACAGCACGCGGGGCAGGGACCGGCCCCGGCGGGGCGCGTCCAGTCGGCTGGACGGGTCGTCCGTTCGCCACCCTTCGGCCAGGGCGAACCGGAAGAATTGGCGCACGGCGGAGCGGCGCCGCGACTGCGTGGCGGGCGACAGGCCGCGTCGGGCCAGGTCGGCATACCAGGCCTCGATGCCCTCCGGCGTGGCGGCGATCAGGCCCCCGCAGGAGGCCTCCGCCTCGGCCAGATCGCGCGCATAGGCCGACAGGGTGTGGGGCGAGGCGTCGCGCTCCACCGCCATCATCTCCAGGAAGGCCTCGATCTGCGGCGTCATGGTGTATGACCGGTCTTTCTCATGCCGACCGCCGCCGTTCCCGCGATTCCCGACATCGACCGCACCATAGCGCTGGTGGGGCTGATGGGCGTGGGCAAATCGACGGTGGGACGTCGCCTCGCGCGGCGGCTGGAGCGGCCCTTCTTCGACGCCGACGCGGAGATCGAGGCGGCGGCGGCGATGTCGGTTTCCGACATCTTCGCCACCCTGGGCGAGCCGGAGTTCCGCGCGGGCGAGACGCGGGTGATCCGCCGGTTGCTTGAGGGCGAGCGGAAGGTGCTGGCGACCGGCGGCGGGGCGATGATCAATCCGGACACCCGGGCGGTGCTGAAGGCGCACGCCCTGACCGTCTGGCTGAAGGCCGATCTGGACGTGGTCGTGCAGCGCGTGGCGCGACGGGACACCCGGCCGCTGCTGCGAGGGCGCGACCCTAGGGCCACCCTGTCCGCCCTGGCCGAGGCGCGATACCCGATCTACGCCGAGGCCGATCTGACGGTCGAGGTCGGGGCGGGGACCCATTCGCAGGCGGTGGAGGCTGTGGTCGCAGCGCTGGCCGGCTGGAAACAAAGGGGCGGAGCGGGAGCATGACGGCGGTCACCATTCCGGTGCGGGGCGCGGGGTTCGCCGGTTACGACGTGATCGTGGGACGTGGCCTGATCGCGGAGGCGGGGGCGCGGATCGGCGCGCTGGGGTTCCGCCGCGTGTTCGTGGCGGCGGACGCGGCCGTGGACGCGTTGTACGGCGACCGCCTTCGAGCCGGACTCGACGGCGCAGGGCTGGTGCATGCCGGAGCGACGATCCCCTCCGGCGAGGCGAGCAAGAGCTTCGAGGGGCTCAAGGCCCTGCTGTCGGCCATCGCCGCCGCCGGGCTGGATCGCGGCGACGCCGTGGTGGCGCTGGGCGGCGGCGTGACGGGCGACCTGGCCGGGCTGGCGGCGGCGCTGTGGATGCGCGGCGTGGCGCTGATCCAGATCCCGACGACCCTGCTGGCGCAGGTGGATTCCTCCGTCGGCGGCAAGACGGCGATCGATCTGCCGCACGGCAAGAACCTGGTGGGCGCCTTTCATCAGCCGAGACTGGTCCTGGCGGACGTCGACGCGCTGGCCACCCTGCCGGAGCGGCAGTTGCGGTCGGGCTGGGCCGAGGCGCTGAAGCACGGCCTGATCTGCGATGCGGACTACTTCGCGCGGCTGACGGGCGAAGATGTCCGAGCCCTGTCGGGGGACCGGGCGGCGCTGGCGCGGGTGGTGGCCCGGTCGGTGGAGATCAAGGCGCAGGTGGTCGGTCAGGACGAGAAGGAGGCCGGCGCGCGGGCCCTGCTGAACCTCGGCCACACCTTCGGCCATGCGGTCGAGGCGGAACTGGGCTTCGACGACGCGGTGCTGACGCACGGGGAGGCGGTGGCGGTCGGCTGCTGCCTGGCGTTCCGGTTCTCGACCGCGCAGGGACTGTGCAGTGCGGAGGAGGCCGAACGCGTCGCGCGGGCCTTCGCGGAAGCCGGCCTGCCGACCCATCTGCCGCCCGGTCTTTCGGTCGACGCCCTGCTGACGCGGATGCGGGAGGACAAGAAGGCCCACGGCGGGCGGCTGACGCTGATCCTGGCGCGCGGGATCGGCCGGGCCTTCGTCGAGAAACACGTGGACGAAGGCGCCGTGCGCGACTTCCTTGTCGCCGAGGGCGCGGCGTGAGGATCGAGGCCTGGGTTCTGGAGAACGCCTGGGTCCGCTGCGAACCGCTGAGCGAAGCCCTGCGGGACGAGGTGCGGGCGGCGATCGCGGGCGACGCCGACGCCTGGTCGATCATGGTCTCCAACGGCCATGGCGAGGCGTTCGACGCCTGGTTCGATCAGCGCGTGGCGCACATGCAGGCGGGCGGAGGCCCGGCCTATGCCGTGCGGAGGCTGCGCGACGGCAGCATCGCGGGGACCAGCAGCCTGCACGACCTGGTGCCGGCGCATCGACGCGTTGAGCTGGGGTCGACCGTGTTTCATCCCGCCGCGCGGGGGACCGAGGTGAACCCGGCCAGCAAGCGCCTGTTGCTGGAGCATGCCTTCGCCAGCGGGATCATCCGGGTCGAGATCATCACCGATGCGGTCAACGCCCGCAGTCAGGCCGCCATCGCACGGTTGGGCGCGACGCGCGAGGCGGTGCTGCGACGCCACAAGATCACCTGGACCGGCCGCGTCCGCGACACGGTCATGTTCGCGATCACCGACGAGGACTGGCCGCGCGTGCGCGACGGGCTGGACGCCCGGCTGGCGGCGCTCTGAGCGTCAGTCCACGGCCCGGCACCGGGTCGGCTCCTGGCCCTCGGCGGACCAGGTGGCGAACTGGCCCTGGCCGCGCAGGTCGTGGCCGCTGGCGCGGTACCAGATGCCTTCGGGAGGGCGCTCCATGTACAGGTCGATGGCCTGGCCCAGCGAGGTACGGACGGTGGCCATCTCGCGCGGATTGTCGAACTCGACCGACAGGCGCTCGCCGTCGTCGCAGATGTAGACGGCCCGCACGATGCGGTTGAGCGTGCGCTCCTGGATCTCGGCGCCGGTGCGGCGTCGGGCGGTTTGGGCCTCCAGCGCACGCTCGCGCACGGCGTCGGCGTCGTCGGTCGGCGGCGTGGGCTCGCCGCAGGCGGACAGGCCGGCGGTCAGCAGGCACAGGCTCAGGACGACGGTCGGACGCATGCGGGCTCCTGGGTGTTCGGCCGGGGACGAACGCGCGATCTCAGACCGCCGTTCCGCGCCGTGCACGGAAGAACGTCCGCAAGGCGAGCGCCGATTCGTCCGACAGGGGACCGCGCTCGGCGACGGGACGCCAATGCAGGGTCGGCTGCTCGAACAGACGGGGCCCGTGCACGACGGCCCCGCCCTTGGGATCGTCGGCGGCCCAGACGACCCGGCCGATGCGGGCGTGGGACATGGCTCCGGCGCACATGGCGCAGGGCTCCAGCGTCACGTACAGCGTCAGGCCGGTGAGGCGGTAGTTGCCGGTCGCGGCGGCGGCGGCGCGCATGGCTGTGATCTCCGCATGAGCGGTCGGATCGTGGCTTGAGACGGGGGCGTTGGCGCCGGTTCCGACCACCCGGCCGGTCGCCTCGTCGACCACGACGGCGCCCACGGGCACCTCTCCGGCTTCAGCCGCCGCTTGCGCGAGGTCCAGCGCCATGCGCATGAACCGCTCATCATGGTCCGCCATACGAACGACAACGACAAGAAGCCCCGCCCGCGTCAAGCCGGCGGCAAGTTCGACGACCGCAAGGGGCCGCCGCGCTCCGGCAAGCCGGGCACGCCCAAGGCCGAGGAGGCGCCGAAGCGCAGCGAGCGCATCGCCAAGGCGATGGCGCGCGCGGGCATCGCCAGCCGCCGCGAGGTCGAACGCCTGATCGGCCTGGGCAAGGTGGCCGTGAACGGCAAGATCCTCGATACGCCCGCCGTGCTGGTGACGCGCGACGACGTCATCACCGTGGACGGCAAGCCGATCGGGTCGGCGCAGGCGACGCGCGTCTGGCGCTATCACAAGCCCGCCGGGCTGGTGACCAGCCACAACGACCCGCAGGGGCGGCCGACGGTGTTCGACGCCCTGCCGAACGGTCTGCCGCGCGTGATCTCGGTGGGGCGGCTGGACCTGAACACCGAGGGCCTGCTTCTGCTGACCAACGACGGCGAGCTGAGCCGGGCGCTGGAGCTGCCTTCGACGGAGCTGGTGCGCCAGTACCGGGCGCGGGCGCGCGGGCGGGTGACGCAGGCCCAGCTGGACGGGCTGAAGGACGGCGTGACCGTCGACGGTGTCCGCTATGGCCCGATCGAAGCGACGCTGGACAAGGCGAAGGAGAAGCAGGACGGCGACGGACGCGGTCCGGCGAACCTGTGGATCAGCGTCGCCATCACCGAGGGCAAGAACCGCGAGGTCCGCAAGGTCCTGGAGAGTCTGGGCCTGACGGTGAACCGGCTGATCCGCCTGGCCTATGGCCCGTTCCAGCTGGGGACGCTGGCGGTGGGGTCGGTCGAGGAGGTGGGGCCGCGCGTGATCCGTGAAGTGCTGGCCGAGCACATCCGCCCGGAGAACCTGCCGACCGGAAACACGGTCGAGACGCCCGCGCCGATCCCCGGCCGCCGCAGCGTCGTGCCTATCGTGAAGGGCAAGTCGGGCTCGGCCATGTCCGACCCGTCGCGCAAGCCCAGCCGGGTGCGCGCGGCCGAGACGGCGCAGGCGGACGCGGTGGAGCGCCGCTCGCGGCCGCCGAAGAAGCAGGGCTGGGCCAAGGCGGCGCCGAAGTTCGAGCACCCCAAGCGCGACTTCAAACCCCGTGCCCGACCCGAACCGGCCGAAGGCGCGACCGGCGACCGTCCGAAGCGTCCGTTCAAGTCGCGCGAGGACAAGGTGATCGGGCCGAAGTCGGAGACCTGGGCCCGCGACGGGAAGCCGGCGGGACGATCGGGGCCGAAGAAGGACTTCAAGCCGCGTGTGGGCGACGCGCCCAAGCGGGACTTCAAGCCGAGATCAGGACCCGGTGGTTCTGCACGGGGCGGCCAGGGACGGGCGGGACCGGGCGCCGGGAAGCCTCGGCCCGGCGGCGGCTCACGCGGAGGGCGCTGAGCCCTTCAGACGCGCGGCGAGACGAGCGGTGCGGCGCGCGACTGTGACGGTCGTCAGCAGGACGACCAGCGCCAGCATCAACCACAGGACGGCACGATCCCAGTCGGGCAGGGCGACGGCGGCGATCGCCGACAGGGCGCAGCCGGCCGTCAGCGCGGCCATGCGGTGCGGCTTGGCGCCCGGCCCCACGAAGTCGACCTGTCCTGTCAGCGCGTGGCCGAGTTCCCGGACATAGGCGGTCGACACCGCCAGCACGGCGGCGCTCCATCCCAGCACGGGTCCGAACGCCGGATCGTAGAGCCGCAGGGCATAGCCGGCGCCGACCAGAAACAGGGCGTCGGCGATCCTGTCGGGCAGTTCGTTCCAGATGGGACCGAGGGCCCCGCCCCGCCCGTGCTCGACCGCCACCATGCCGTCCAGCAGATTGGCGAGCAGCCGCAGCTGGATCGACAGGCCCGCCAGCAGCAGCCAGCCCGCCCGACCCGAGCCCTCGGCGTCGGCGCTGAGCCAGAAGGCCGTGAAGCCTGCGGCGGCGAACAGCAGGCTCGAGGCCGAGATGAGGTCCGGCGTCGCGCCCATGCGGGCCAGTCCGGCGGCGGCGGCGCGGGCCCAGCCCGTGCCGCGCGACTTCAGAGGGCGGCGGCTCTCGGTCATTTGCGCTCCAGGCTGAGGGCGTAGGCGAAGGCGTAGATCGTGGAGACGGTCCACGGCACGGCGACGGTGGTCAGCACCTCCGGCGTACCGACGAAGGCGTGGGCGCCGGTGAGCAGCCCCGCGACCGTCAGGCAACTGGCGAATGGCGGCAGCAACCGGGCGGCGGGGCCGGTCAGTCGCGCATGCGCCCATTCCAGCCAGCGCTTGATCAGCAGGGTGATGAGACCGGACAGCACGCCTTGGGCCGCGAAGGCCGTCGCCATGGCGGTCGTGCCGTGGTCCCGGTTGGCGAAAGCCGCCCAGCCGCCCATGGCCACCACGGCGAAGGCGACGTGGCCCACGGTGGAGCGGAGGGGGTGCGTCGGGGCGGGCGGCTGGGCCATACTGGGTCCGGACCTGATTCCGGGAGCAGTCTAGGCCATGGGCGACCTGCTGACAGCGGGATTGGGGGAGGTCCGGCCGCCGCTGTTGTGGGGCTTCGCCGGGCTGGCCGTCGTGCTGGCATTCGCGTCGGCGGCGGTGCTGTTCCTGCAGCGGACGAAGCCGAACAAGGACTGGACCGAGCTGCGGCTGCGGGTCCAGTCGTGGTGGGTGATGATCGCCGCCGTCGCCCTGGCTTTGGCGCTGGGCTGGGCGGCCATGACGGTGCTGTTCGCCGCCATCTCGTTCGTTGCCTTGAGGGAAATCCTGTCTCTGGCGCCGCTGCGGCGCGAGGACCGGCTGATCGTGCTGTGGGCCTATCTCACCGTGCCGCTGACCTATGGTCTGGTCGCGCTGGACCAGTACCGCATCTATCTGGTCGCCATTCCGGTCTGGTTCTTCCTGGTGACGCCCTTCCTGATGGCGATCGCGGGCCAGACGCGGGCCTATCTGGCCACGGTGGCGACGATCACCTGGGCGGTCATCGTCTGCGTCTTCAACCTGGCGGTGCTGCCGCTGCTGATGAAGGTTCCGGCAGACGAAGCGCCGGCGGGGGCGGCGGGGCTGGTGTTCCTGCTGCTGGTGGCGACCGAGGCCAACGACGTGTTCCAGTTCCTGTGCGGCAAGGCCTTCGGGCGGCGCAAGATCCTGCCGGCGGTCAGTCCGAACAAGACGTGGGAGGGGTTCGTCGGCGGCTGGATCCTGACGGCGGGCGCCTTCTGTCTGCTGGCGCCGACGTTCACGCCGCTGAACGGCTGGCAGGCGGCGGTCGTGGCCGTGCTGCTGCCGGTGGCGGGATTCGCGGGCGACGTGACCATGAGCGCGGTCAAGCGCGACCTGGGCGTCAAGGACACCAGCCGGCTGATCCCCGGCCATGGCGGCCTGCTGGACCGGATCGACAGCCTGACCTTCACCGCCCCCCTGTTCTTCCACCTCGTGGCCTACTATGCGCTCACCCCCTACTGAGCCCGGAGAGGCGGCGCGGCCGCACAGCTGGATCCGGCAGGCGTTCCTGACGGGGCTGGCCCGGCCGCTCGTGCGGTTCCTGACGGGCATGGACGTGGTGGGGCGCGAGCGGCTGCCCCGGACGGGGCCGGCCATCATCGCCGCCAATCACGCCAGCCACATGGACGCCTTCATGCTGCTGAGCCTGTTCCCGGCGAAGACGCTGGCGAAGGTGCGGCCGGTGGCGGCGGCGGACTATTTCCTGGCCAATCCGGCGATCAGCTGGGTGTCGCTGAACCTGATCGGGATCAGCCCGATCTCCCGCAAGGTGACGCGGGGCGAGGATGTGCTGGCCCCCGCCAGACGGGCGCTGGAGCGGGGCGAGATCATCCTGGTCTTCCCCGAGGGAACGCGCGGGTCGGGGCAGGGCATGGGCGACCTGAAGGGCGGGGTGGCGCGGCTGGCCGAGGCGTATCCGGCGGCGCCGGTGATCCCGATCTGGATCCAGGGCGCGGACCGGGTGCTGCCCAAGGGGGCGCGGACGCCGGTGCCGATGAACTGCACGGCGTTGGTCGGTGCGCCGCTGGTCTGGGCCGAGGGGCAGGACCGGCCGGGGTTCACCGCGGCCCTGCGCGAGCGGCTGGAAGCGCTGGCGGCCGCGGCTCCGCCGCAGAAGTGGAGTTGAGGATGCGGATCGTCGCCGGATCGCTGAAGGGCCGGGCCATCGTCGCGCCGGAGGGGCAGGGGACGCGGCCCACGAGCGACCGTGCGCGGCAGGCGATCTTCAACATCCTGGAGCACGCGCCGTGGGCGGAGGGGCTGCAGGACCAGCGGGTGATCGACCTGTACGCGGGCTCGGGCGCCTTGGGATACGAGGCGCTGTCGCGCGGGGCGGCCTTCTGTCTCTTTGTGGAGACGGACGACGGCGCGCGGGGGGCGATCCGCGAGAACATGGACGCCTATGGCCTGTTCGGGCGCAGCCGGGTGCATCGGCGCAGCGCGACCGATCTGGGGCCGCGGCCGGGCTCTGCGGGGGAGGCCTTCACCCTGGCGTTCCTGGACCCGCCGTACCGCCAAGGGCTGGGCGAGCAGACGCTGGCGCGGCTGACGGAGGGGGACTGGCTGGCGCCCGGCGCGATCTTGGTGTTCGAACGCGGCGTGGACGAGCCGGAGATCGAGACGCCGGGATACGAGCGGCTGGACGCGCGCGACTGGGGGGCCGCGCGCGTCCTTTTCCTGCGGGTGCTACCAGCGGCGGGCTGAGACGCGGTTGTCCAGCTGGGCCCGCATGCGGGCCAGGCCGTCGCGGTTGACGCGATAGGGTCCGCCGCCGCGGCTGGCGATCAGCCCCTTGGTCTTCAGCTTCTTCCAGACCGACAGGGTGCAGTCGGCCAGCAGGAAGCCGTCGCGCGTGTAGCAGAGGGCCGCCAGCACGCGGCCGTCCGGGTCGCGTTCCAGCACGATGCCGCCGCCTTGGGCCAGGCAGTGAAGCGTGCGCTGTTCCGCACGGGAGATGTTCATTTGGGTGGTGTCCGAAAGGCGTGACGGGACGCTCCGGAGCACGGGCTCCGAAGGGCGGGTCAGAGGCTCTTCACAGGCTCGCTGCGAGGCCTCAGGCCTGTCGCGCAATCTCGGACATGGACTTCCTGACGGGCGGAATGCCCGGGGACGCGGCGGGATATGGCACAGGCGGCGGTTTCGGGCCAGTCTGGGCGCATGACCCGCATCGACCGTCGCGCCCTGATCGCCTCCGCCGCCGCCCTGGGGGCGTGTTCCAGCCTGCCTGACGAATCCGGGCCGGTCGTCGCCGAGAGCTGGGAGAGCCGGCCCGACATGCCCTGGGCGGTGCAGGAGGTCTATGCCGCCGTGTGGATGGGGCGGATCGCCGTCGCGGGCGGGCTGAAGGCGACGCCGGGCCAGCCGCTGCACATCGAGGACCGGACGGCGCTGTTCCACCCGCCGACGAATCGGTGGGGCGAGGGGCCGATGCTGCCGGCGCCGAGGCACCATCCGATGATGGTGGCCGAGGGCGAGACGCTGTGGGCGATCGGCGGCTATGGCCGGTCCGGGGCGGGGGAGTGGACCAATGCGACGGAGGTCTGGTCGCTGACGCCCGGCGCGACCGAATGGGCGGCGGGGCCGGCCCTGCCCGTGCCGCAGGCGGAGGCGGTGGGTCTGAGCCACGGCGGGCGGGTTCATCTGGTCACCGGGCGCAGTCCCGGCGGGGCGGCCAATGCGAATTGGAACGACCAGGCCGACGTGGACCGCCACCTGGTGCTGGCCGGCGGGCGGTGGGAGACGGCGCGGCCGTGCCCCATGGCGCGCAACAGCGCGGCGGGCGCCGTGCTGGACGGGGCGCTGTGGGTCGCGGGCGGGCGCACCGTCACGGGGGGCGGCACGGGGCGGCTGGACCGCTACGATCCGGTCGCCGACCGCTGGGACACCCTGGCGCCCATTCCGCGGTCCGAGGCGGCGGGGCAGCAGGTGGGCGGGGGCCTGGCCATGGTGGCGGTCGATGGCCGGCTGATCGCCTTCGGCGGCGAGTGGTTCCGGCCGCGCGCCGAGGGCGGCGGCGGCGGGGTGTTCGCCGAGACCTGGGTCTATGCGGTCGCGCGCGACGTCTGGGAGCGCGGCCCGGACATGAGGACGCCGCGCCACGGGCTGGCGGCGGTGGCGCTGAACGGCGCGGTGGTGGCGATCGCCGGCGGGGACGTGGTCTCGGGCGGCAACGCCACGGGCGTGGTCGAGGCGTGGACGCCGGGCCTGTTCCACTGACCCTCTCCCGGCGGGAGAGGGAGCGCGCCGCTTGACGAACGGCGTCGTGCGACGTCTGCTCCGCCTCGGGAAGAGGGGAGTTCACGATGAGGCGGTTTCTGACGACGCTGGCGGGCCTGGGGGCCGTCGGGGCGGTGGCGGCGTGCGGCGCGGCGGAGGAGACGACGGCGACGGTCACGGCCGACGCGGGCGATCTGCCGCGCGTGATCGCGGCCGGCGACGTGGAGGCGGGGCGGTATCTGGTCAGGGTCGGCGGCTGCAACGACTGCCACACGCCGCGCTATGCCGCGACCAACGGCGCCGAGCCGCCCGAGGCGGAGTGGCTGAAGGGCTCCAATGAGCCGCACACCGGGTCGTGGGGCGTCAGCTACGGCAAGAACCTGCGCCTGACGACGCAGCGGCTGACCGAGGACGAGTGGGTCCGGCTGATGGACGAGGGGACCAGCCTGCCGCCGATGCCGTGGCCCAGCGTGCGCGCCATGTCGGAGGCCGACCGGCGGGCGATCTATCGCTACATCCGCCAACTGCCGGGCGACGTGGGGCAGCCGTCGCCGGAGTCCGTGCCGTCGGGGGCGACGCCGCAGGCCGCGGGCTGAAGGTCGGGGGGCGGGGCCTCGGGCTCGGCCCCGAAATGTGCACTCGAAAAAACAGGGTGCACATAGTGCACATTTTCGTCCGGGGCGTCAGACGCCGGATCTGGTCCGGGCTCGGCTGACGGGGGCTCCAGGAGGGTGAGCGCGTCGTCGATCTCGTCGTCTCCGGCCTCGTCGGCCATGGCCTCCGCAATTTCGCGCTCGGTCATGCCTTGAAAGAATTCGGCGTCGAAGGCCTCGACCTCGGCCCGCAGTTCACGCCACAGCCGGCGCCAGCGCGCGGCCTCGACCGAGCGGCCCTGTTCCAGGGCGTGCAGATAGCGTCGGCGCGCGGCGGCGACCTCGTCGTCGGGGACCATGTCGTCATAGATGGTCAGGTCGGCGGGATCCGGCGGCGCGGCGTGATCCCGGCGCCGCCAGCCGTGGCGGCGCGCGCGGCGGCGGAAGGCCGACAGGCCCAGATCGTGGCGACGGCACACTTCCTCGGCGGACATGCCGCCCAGATAGTCGGCGCGCGCCTGAACCCAGGTTTCGATCGGACGGATGCGATAGGGGCTGCTCATGCCGACAGCCTAGGGGCGCGGTGCGTCAGAAACGGTCGTGGCCGGCGAGCGCGTCCACGATCGCACGGGCTGCGGTAGAGACGTCGCCTTTCGCTGATCATTTTAGGTTGCATCCAAGGACGAATCCCGGACCGCTGCTGCGCACCGGAGGACGCCGTGTCGCTCCGGCTTCGAGGGTGTCTCATGCTCAGGCCGATCGACGTCTACACGACGACTGCGGAATTCACGATCGCCGGCAAAGGCGGGGCGACGTTGGGAACGCTGTTCACGAGATACGAGGTTCGCCGGATCAACGACCTCCGAAATCTGAGCGAAAGCGCTTCGTATCGTCTGACCAGCACCGCGCGCGTGGTGATCGGCGGCGCCCAGACCGAACCGACCTGGCCGAATTATCAGTTCAACGACTATCCGGCGCTGGTCGCATGTGGTTCGATCCTGCCTGTCTCCGGCGACTCGGTTCGCCTCGTCGACTATGCGCCGCGCACTCTGAACGCGACCGTATCCGCCGCCAGCTCGTCCAACGACGGCTCGACGGCCTCGTCCACCATCCAGCGTTCAAGCGGGTCGGCCGTCACTCAGACCAACTCCTATGGGGCCTCGGTCAGCGTGGGTCTGATGGGCCCGTCGGTCACGGCTGATTACAACCACTCGGAGGCCCAAGAGACTAACCAGTCAAGGTCGCGCTCCACCGACCGGGGATCGACCCATGACTCGGGCGAAAACGACTCCCTGTCGATCAAGGACTGGGCGGGCTATGCAAGTCTGAATGGGGGCATCAAGGCGCCGCAGTGGACTTGGGCGCAAGAGTATCCGTGGGACATTCTTCAATACAATGTGCCGCTGCCTGACTCGGATGGCCTCATTCCCATGCCAACAATGATGCTCGATCGCATGTTCGTCGCCTACGATTACTTCGACCTCGGTTACACGGTAGGGCCCCCGAGCTGTCTTTCCCTTTTCGGCATCGATTTCGTCATGAAGGCGTGCTGGGAATTCGATCTTCCGGCGAGCGCCGCCGACCAGTTGGTCACGCTGAAACACCCGCTGACCTACTGGAGCGCGTCTCATGGTCTGAGCATCGCGGGGGGCGGGCACCCAACTCCCTACAGCAAGCTCGACAAGACGACGCCCGGCGCGACCTACACCTCTCCGGCCCTGGACCTGACCCTTCTGGGTCTGGACCCCATCCTCTCGGGCGACGGCGACAACGGGGCGGTGGTCGGCTTCATCAAAAGCAAGTTCCTGGCGCCGCCCGGGACGACGACGGCGTTCAAGATTCTGTCCGACGCCAACAATCTTCAGGTGGAAGGCTCCGGGTTCGACGCCACGATGACGACCGCCGGCGGCAAGACGACGTCGTCGCTGACCGTCCATTTCAAGATCCTGGACGCGACCACGGACTACGCCCTGTTCCTCAAGGCGTGGGTGGCCAAAGCCGGCTCGTGCCTGCTGTCTTTCACGTTCAACGGCGACCCCGACAGCACCGTGACCCGTCGGGTCGACGCCCTGGAGGGCCAGGGCGGAGAGAACAACCTGATCTCGGTCGTGATGCGGAACAAGGACTACACGTCCAACGACTTCCACGACTACCTCAAACTGGGGGCCAACCGGATCGACATCCAGATCGCCGCGGACGGTTCGGGCGCCGCGGCTCCATTCGCACTGAAGGCGTTGGCGATCGGCGAGGGTTGACCCGCCATGGCGGTGGGCAAGTCGAAGATTTCGGCGTTCAAGAAGCAGAAGGCCAAGGGCAAGAAGGCCAGTTCGCCCAAGCACGCCCAGCTGGACGTGTCCTTCGCCAAGCAGGGGTCCGCCTTGGCGAAGGCGCCGGACATGCAGTCGAAGCCCAAGCCGGTCGCGGCCCCTTCGAAGGCCCGGAAATATTTCCGTGACGCGTTCAAGTCCAAGCCGTCGGATCGCATGGTCCTGCTGGACCGGTTCGGAGGCAAGTACCGCCGGCTGGCGCCGCGCAACGACGAGCTGATCTCGACCGCGTCGGTGAGGTCCATGCTGGGCGGGATGCTCAAGGCCAAACTGTCGGCCTCCGCTCAAGAAAACCTGAGCGAAGTCCTGGATGAGATCTCCAGCGTGAGGCTCCCGACCATCTACGTCGGGTTCGCGACGAAGGGGAAGAAGATGCAGCATCCGACGATCCGGAAGCAGGCCGTCTTCGCCGATCCGCACGGCACGGGCTCGGCCCACGCGGCCTACGACCTGGCCCGTCGAACGGAGGTTTCCAATGCGATAGACGCCGAGCTGAAAGCCAATCCGGGGAACGCCCGTTCGGCGGTCAGGGCCGGTCTGCGTGCCGCGATCAGTTTCACGCTCAACGAGATGGCGGCCCCTCCGACGGCGAGCGACGTCAGACCGTACCTGTGGAAGCCGATCAGCGACGCGAAAGGCAAGCAGGTGGTGGCCCAGCGTGAGACCTTGAAGGCCATCTACGTGAAGCTGGGAGGCGTGCAGGAAACGGACGTCGCAAGCGCGACGGCGAGTCAGCGCTTGTCACGGAGGTGGCGCAACTCCTCGCGGGCCACCCCCACTTCGGCGGTGAGCGCGACGCGCTGACGGACGTGGGTCCAGTCGACCCCCGGGCCCTCACCGCCTGCCGAACAACCGCTCCAGATCGGCCAGCTTCAGCTCCACGTAGGTCGGCCGGCCGTGGTTGCACTGGCCGGAGTGCGGGGTGGCTTCCATCTGGCGGAGCAGGGCGTTCATCTCGGGCGCGCTCAGCATCCGGCCGGCGCGGACGGAGCCGTGGCAGGCCATGGTTCCGCAGACCTCGGCCATGCGCTCCTTCAGGCTGAGGGCCGCGCCGTGTTCGGCCAGGTCGTCGGCGATGTCGCGGATCAGGCCCTGGACGTCCGTGTCGCCGAGCAGGGCGGGGGTCTCGCGCACCAGCACGGCGCCGCCGCCGAAGGGTTCGACGATCAGGCCCATCTCGGCCAGCTCGTCGGCCCGGGCGACGACGCGGTCGGCCTCGGCGGGGTCCAGCTCGACGACCTCGGGCGCCAGCAGGGCCTGACGGGTCACGGCGCCGGTCGCCATCTGGGCCTTCATCCGCTCATAGACCAGCCGCTCGTGCGCGGCGTGTTGATCGACCACGACCAGGCCGTCGCGGGTCTGGGCGACGATGTAGGTCCCGTGCAGCTGGGCGCGGGCGGCGCCGAGGGGGAAGTCGATGTCCGCCGCCGCGGGCGCGGCGGCGTCCGGGGAGTAGGCAGTAGGCAGTAGGGAGTAGGGGGGCGCGGCGCCGGGTTCGACGCGGGCGCTGCGCTCCTCGAGGCCGGGGATGACCTGGGGGGCGGGGCGGGCGGCGTCCCAGCCGGTCCAGCCGCTGAAGCCGGCGGCGCTGGGGGGCGGCCGGTAGCCGGGGGATTGGTGGGCGGTGAAGCCGGCGAGGGCGTCGGCGGCGACCGTGGTCGAGGCGCGGTGGCCGGCGCCGGCGAGGGCGTGGCGCAGGGCGCCGACGATCAGGCCGCGGACCAGGGCGGGGTCGCGGAAGCGCACCTCGGCCTTGGCCGGGTGCACGTTGACGTCGACCTGCAGCGGATCGAGGTCGAGGAACAGGGCGGCCGCCGGGTGGCGGTCCCTCGCCAGGAAGTCGGCATAGGCGCCGCGGATGGCGCCGTGCAGCAGCCGGTCCTTCACCGGGCGGCCGTTGACGAACAGGAACTGGTGCGCGGCATTGCCCCGCGAATAGGTGGGCAGGCCGGCATAGCCCGACAGGCGCAGGCCCTCGCGCGTCTGGTCGATCAGCAGGGCATTGGCCTCGAAGTCGCGGCCCAGCAGGGCGGCGAGGCGGCGCAGGCGGCCCTCGTCGCCCTTGGCTTCGGCGGGCAGGCGCAGCACGGCGCGGCCGTCCAGCAGCAGGGTGAAGGCCACGGCCTCGTGCGCCATGGCCTGGCGCTTGATCTCCTCGGTGACGGCCATGGCCTCGGCGCGGGCCGACTTCATGAACTTCAGCCGCGCGGGGGTGGCGTAGAACAGGTCGCGCACCTCGACCCGCGCGCCGTGCGGGGCGGGGAAGGGGGCGGGGGCCGGGCCGACGGCGGCGCCGCCGTTGACCTGCATGGCCCAGGCTTCCTCTCCGGCCGTGCGGGCGGTCAGCGACAGCCGCGCGACCGAGCCGATGGAGGGCAGGGCCTCGCCCCGGAAGCCCAGGGTGAAGATGCGCAGCAGGTCGACGTCGCCGGCGTCGTCGGGCTCCAGCTTCGACGTCGCGTGGCGCTCGACCGCCAGGGGCAACTCGTCGCGCGGAATGCCCTTGCCGTCGTCGGCCACCAGGATGCGCGACAGGCCGCCGCCGTCGGCGTGGATCTCTATGGACGCGGCGCCGGCGTCGATGGCGTTCTCGACCAGTTCCTTCACCGCGCCGGCCGGGCGGTCGATCACCTCTCCGGCGGCGATGCGGTTGACGGTCTCGGGCGAGAGGCGGCGGATGGGCATGGGAGGGAGGAGGATAGAGCGGGAGCGGGGTGGTGTCTCGCGATTCGAGGGAGCGCGGACCTCCAGGTCCGCGACTCGCGCCGCGACCGCCACGCGGACCTGGAGGTCCGCGCTCCTTTTGGTCGGATCAGGCCTCGGCCAGGGCGGCCCTGCGGGCTTCGCGCCGGGCCTCGATGCGGGTCCAGATGCGGTCGTGGACGGTGAAGAAGACGGTCTGGACCAGGGGCTCGATCACGCCGATGGCCAGGGCCGTGCGCCAGTCTTGCGTGAGGGCATAGGCGACCGCGACGGCCACGACGAAATGCATGACTCCATAGGTGACGGTCTTGACCGCGATCTGCTTGAACGAGGTCGGCAGGGCGTGGCTGTGGCCGTGATGACCGTGACCGTGGGCATGGCCGTGGGCGCGAAGCTGTTCTTCGGGCGACATGACCTCCAGACGGGCGGTGAAGGCCTCCGACGCCTCCTCCAGGCCCGACAGGCGGCCGCGTCGCTCGATCCGGTGCCAGACGCGGTCGTGGATCGAATAGGCGATGGTCTGGAAGAAGGGCTCGACCAGGCCGACGGCCAGGGCCAGCCGCCAGTCGCGGGTGATGGCGAAGGCCACCATGACGGCCACGATCAGGTGCATGACGCCATAGCTGGCGATCTTCATCGCCAGTCGCCGCGCCGTGCTGATCAGGATCCGAACCATGCGCCCCCAACATCGGTCGTCGGACCCGGTCCGGCAAGGCCGACGTCACCTTCACTCTGCAATACGTGCGGGCGGGCCTTGCGGTTGCACCCTCCGCACGGTTATACGCGGCCCGCAAAACGGAGGCTCCTCATGGAGATTCGCGAAGGGCTCACCTTCGACGATGTTTTGCTCGAACCCGGCCCGTCCGAGATCATGCCCGCCGACGCGGACGTCTCGACGCGCCTGACCCGCGACATCACGCTGAACATCCCGCTGCTGTCGTCCGCCATGGACACGGTGACAGAGGCGCGGCTGGCCATCGCCATGGCGCAGGCGGGGGGGCTGGGGGTCATCCACCGCAACCTGACCGTCGACGAGCAGGCCGAGCAGGTGCGGCAGGTGAAGCGCTATGAGAGCGGCATGGTGGTGAACCCGGTGACGGTGCACCCCGACACCACGCTGGGCGAGGTGCGCGAGATCGTGGCGGCCAAGAAGATCAGCGGCTTCCCCGTGGTGGACCGTGTGACCGGCAAGCTGGTCGGCATGCTGACCAACCGCGACATGCGCTTCGAGAGCGATCCGAACCGCAAGGCCGCCGATCTGATGACCACGGGCGAGCTGGTCACCCTGCGCGAGGGGGCGGGCAAGGAGGCGGCGCGCGAGCTGCTGCGGACCCGCAAGATCGAGCGGGTCATCGTGGTGGACGAGGATCACCGCGCCGTCGGCCTGATCACCATGAAGGACATCGAGAAGGCCCAGGCCTTCCCGAACGCCGCCAAGGACGAGCAGGGGCGCCTGCTGGTCGGCGCGGCCTCCACCGTGGGCGACAGCGGCTTCGAGCGGGCCATGGCGCTGGCCGACGCCGGGGCCGACGTGGTGGTGATCGACACCGCCCACGGCCACTCGGCCCAGGTGGCGCGGGTGGTGGAGCGCATCAAGCGCGAGAACAACCGGCTGCAGATCGTGGCCGGCAACATCGCCACCTATGACGCCGCGCGCGCCCTGATCGACGCGGGCGCCGACGCTGTGAAGGTGGGCATCGGGCCGGGCAGCATCTGCACCACCCGCATCGTCGCCGGCGTGGGCGTGCCCCAGCTGACGGCCATTCTGGAGGCGGCGCGGGCGGCGAAGGACAGCGGCGCCCCGGTCATCGCCGACGGCGGGATCAAGTATTCGGGCGACCTGGCCAAGGCCATCGCGGCGGGGGCATCCGTGGCCATGATGGGCTCGATGTTCGCCGGCACGGACGAGAGCCCGGGCGAGGTCTTCCTGTACCAGGGCCGCAGCTACAAGAGCTATCGCGGCATGGGCTCGGTCGGGGCGATGGGCGCGGGCAGCGCCGACCGCTATTTCCAGAAGGAGGTCGAGACCCAGAAGCTGGTGCCCGAGGGCATCGAGGGCCAGACTCCCTACAAGGGCCCGATCGCGCCGGTGCTGCACCAGATGGTGGGCGGCCTGCGCGCGGCCATGGGCTATGTGGGCGCCGGCACGATCCCGGAACTTCAGGAACGCGCGCGGTTCGTGCGCATCACCGGGGCGGGCCTTCGCGAGAGCCACGTGCACGACGTGATGATCACGCGCGAGGCGCCGAACTATCGGCAGGGATAGGACGCACCATGGACATGCAGCCCGACTTCATCCTTCTGGCCTTCACCCTGATCCTGGCCCTGGTGCAGATCCTGTGGGCGGGCCAGGCTCGAACCGCCGAGCTGGGCCCCAAGTGGAACGCCGGGCCGCGCGACGGCGAGACGCCGCCTCCGGGCGTGCTGGCCGGACGGCTGCGGCGGGCGCAGGACAATCTGTTCGAGACCTTGCCTCTGTTCGCCGCCGCGGTGCTGCTGGCGGCGGCGGCCGACAAGTCGGGGCCGCTGACGTACTGGGGCGCGCATCTCTATTTCTTCGGGCGGGTGATCTACCTGCCGCTCTACGCGATGGGCGTGCCCTATCTGAGGTCGGTGGCCTGGCTGGCCTCGGCCGCCGGTCTGGTGATGGTCATCGCCGCCCTGTTCGTCTGATCGGAGACCCGTGACCCCTTCCGCCCGCCTCGCCGCCGCCGCTTCGGTGCTGGACTCCATCGCCCAGGGCCGCCAACCGGCCGAGGCCGTGCTGAAGGCCTGGGGCGCGGCCAACCGCTATGCGGGGTCGAAGGACCGCCGGGCGATCGCCGATCGGGTCTACAAGGTGCTGCGGGCCCGCGGACGCCTGAGCTGGATCATGGGCGGGCGCGAGGACGGGCGGGCGCTGGTGATCGGCTCGCTGGCGGCGCTGGACGGGCTGACGCTGGAAGAGATCGAGGCGCTGCATTCCGGCGACGGCTATGGCCCGCGGCCGCTGTCCAAGCAGGAGCGCAGCCGCATCACGGCGGGCGAGGGCGAACTGCCCGGCTGGGTGGCGGCGGGCCTGCCCGAGTTCGTCGTCGAGGACTTCAAGGCAATCTATGGCGAGGCCTGGAAGGATGAGGCCTGGGCCCTCATGCAACCTCGGGCGCCCATCGACCTGCGGGTGAACCCTGCCAAGGCTTCGGTCAACGAAGTCCAAGCTGAATTGGCGGCGGCGGGACTCGACCCGCTGCCAACGCGGCATTCGGCTTGGGGCCTGAGACTCGCGTCCGAACCGCCGCCCAACGTGCAGGCGCTGGAGGCGTTCAGGGAAGGCAGGATCGAGATCCAGGACGAGGGCAGCCAGATCGTCTGCGCCCTCGCCGGCGCGGCGCCGGGCATGACCGTGGTCGACTACTGCGCCGGGGGCGGGGGCAAGACGCTGGGACTGGCCCAAGCCATGTTTCCTTCCCCGCTTGCCGGGGAAGGTGGCTCGCGGAGCGAGACGGATGGGGTGGCTGTTCAGCCCGCCCGCGCCGATGACGTTCAAGAGCGGAGTCCGTGGACACAGCCACCCCATTCGAGCGGCTCCGCCGCCCACCTTCCCCGGCGAGCGGGGAAGGAGGCTGAAGGTCGACTCATTGCCTCCGACGTCGTGGCCAAGCGGCTGGAGAACATCCGGCCGCGGCTGGCGCGCGCGGGCGTCGAGGCGGAGCTGCGGCTGATCGGGCAGAACGGCGGCGGGATGGAGGACTTGAACGGTCAGGCCGATCTGGTCTTCGTCGACGCGCCGTGCAGCGGTTCCGGCACCTGGCGGCGGCGGCCCGAGGACGCCTGGCGCCTGACGACCGAGGAGGTCGAGCGGCTGCATGCCCTGCAGGTGCGGATCTTGGGGCAGGCGGCGAAGCTGGTGAAGCCGGGCGGGCGTCTGGCCTACGTCACCTGTTCGATGCTGAGCCGCGAGAACGAGGCCAGCGCCGACGCCTTCGAGGCCGCCCATCCCGACTTCGCCCCGGTCGGAGCGCGGCGACGCCTGTCGCCCGCCTCGACCCAGACCGACGGCTTCTTCTTCGCCCTGTACGAACGGACCGCATGACCGAGCACCAGAAAGTCCTGATCGTCGATTTCGGCAGCCAGGTGACGCAGCTGATCGCGCGGCGGCTGCGCGAGGCGAAGGTCTATTGCGAGATCCATCCGTACGCGAAAGCCGACGCGGCGATGGCGGCGATGAACCCCGCCGCGATCATCCTGTCGGGCGGGCCGGAGAGCGTGCACGAGGAAGGCAGCCCGCGCGCGCCGGACGCGGTGTTCACCGCCGGCGTGCCGGTCCTGGGCATCTGCTACGGCGAGATGACCATGTGCGAGCAGCTGGGCGGCAGGGTCGAGGGCGGTCACCACCGCGAGTTCGGCCGGGCGGCGATCACGGTGCAGCACGCCTCGCCGCTGCTGGAAGGGCTGGCGGGCGTCGGCGAGGACGAGCCGGTGTGGATGAGCCACGGCGACAAGATCGTCGCCATTCCTCAAGGGTTCGACGTCATCGCCACCTCGCCGGGGTCGCCCTATGCCGTGATCGGCGACGAGAAGAGACGCTTCTACGGCATTCAATTCCACCCGGAGGTGATGCACACGCCGCGCGGCGACCGGATGCTGCGCAACTTCACCCACGGCATCGCCGGGTTGAAGGGCGACTGGACCATGGCGGCCTATCGCGAGGAGAAGATCGTCCAGATCCGCGAACAGGTCGGCGACGCCAAGGTCATCTGCGGCCTGTCGGGCGGGGTCGACAGTTCGGTCGCGGCGGTGCTGATCCACGAGGCGATCGGTGACCAGCTGACCTGCGTCTTCGTGGACACGGGACTGTTGCGGAAGGACGAGGCGACGCAGGTCACGAATCTGTTCCGGGATCACTACAACATCCCGCTGATCCACGTTGACGCGTCGGAGGAATTCCTCGGCGCTCTGGCGGGCCAGGCGGACCCGGAGACCAAGCGCAAGACCATCGGCCGGGTCTTCATCGAGGTGTTCGACCGCGAGGCGGCGAAGATCGAGGGCGCCGAGTTCCTGGCCCAGGGAACGCTGTATCCCGACGTGATCGAGAGCGTGTCGTCGTCCAGCGGCAAGGCGCACGTCATCAAGAGCCACCACAACGTCGGCGGCCTGCCGGACTACATGAAGCTGAAGCTGGTCGAGCCGCTGAGGGAACTGTTCAAGGACGAGGTGCGGGCGCTTGGGCGCGAGCTGGGCCTGACCGACGCCTTCGTCGGCAGACACCCCTTCCCCGGACCGGGGCTGGCGATCCGCATCCCCGGCGAGATCACGCCGGACGCGGTGGCGACCCTGCAGGAGGCGGACGCCATCTATCTGGACGAAATCCGCAAGGCCGGGCTGTACGACCAGATCTGGCAGGCCTTCGCCGTGCTGCTGCCGGTGAAGACCGTGGGCGTGATGGGGGACGCCCGGACCTATGAGAAGGTGCTGGCGCTGAGGGCCGTCACCTCGACCGACGGCATGACCGCGGACTTCTTCGAGTTTCCCTGGGACGTGCTGGGCAGGACGGCGACGCGCATCGTCAACGAGGTGCGAGGCGTGAACCGCGTCGTCTACGACGTGACGTCCAAGCCGCCAGGGACGATCGAGTGGGAATGATTCGCTAGGGCCCGAAGGCTATCGGGATTGATCGCAATTTCTCCTCTAAGCCGTTGCTACATAGATATTTTTCGTCCGACAGCTATCGCCAGCTATCGGTGCGCAGCAATCGTGTCTGACGGTCAAACCGACGGACCGCGAACGGGTTGATCTCTGGCGGACAGCGCCATACCGTCAGCCACAGAAGCCCGGATGACGGTAGTTTCTTTAGCGTAAGTGCCTGTCAGCGCTGAAGAAATGTGGGTGGTGGTGGCGCCGCTCCGGGGTGACGGTATCCTCAAAAAGGAGCCCGTTATGCTCACCGATGTTGCGCTTAAGAACCTTAAGCCCAAGGAGAAGCCCTACAAGGTTACCGACCGGGACGGCATGTACGCCTACGTCTCGCCCGGTGGTGCAATCTCGTTCCGCTTTGACTACCGCATGCACAGTCGCCGCGAGACGCTGACGCTGGGACGCTACGGTCCGGCTGGCCTTTCGCTGGCGCGAGCCAGAGCGAAGTGCATCGACGCTCGTCGTGCTCTCGCGGAAGGGCGCTCGCCCGCCCAGGAGAAGCAGCGGGACAAGCGGCGCCTGCGGGAGGCCAAGAGCTTCGGAGAGTTCGGTGAGCGCTGGCTTCAAAAAGCGCCGATGGCTGACAGCACGCGCGCCATGCGGCGCTCAATCTTTGAGCGGGAGCTCAGGCCCTCGTGGGAAAAGCGGCTGCTGACGGAGATCTTGCCCGATGATCTACGTACACTGTGCGCGAAGATCGTTGATCGCGGCGCTCCGGCCACGGCTATTCATGTCCGGGATATCGTGAAGCAAATCTACGGCTTCGCAATACTGCATGGGGAGCGCGTGCCGAACCCAGCGGATGAAGTCGGACCCTCGTCGGTCGCCACTTTTGTTCCTCGCGATCGCTCCTTGTCGCCGGCAGAGGTCCGGGTGCTCTTCCAGATGCTGGAGCAAGTCCCCACCTTGCCGACGATTCGGCTCGGGCTGCGGCTGATCCTGCTCACCATGGTCCGCAAAAGCGAGCTTCAGGATGCGACGTGGGACGAAGTGGACTTTGAGAACGCGGTCTGGAGCATTCCCAAAGAACGCATGAAGCGGTCTCGCCCGCACAATGTCTACCTTTCCACCCAGGCGCTCGACATCATGGTGGCACTGAAGACCTGCGCCGGGAACTCAAAGTACCTACTGCCCTCGCGCTATGATGCCGACGCACCAATGTCGCGTGCGACCTTCAACCGCGTTACCTACTCAGTCGTCGAGAAGGCTAAGGAGCAGGGCTTACCGCTCGCGCCGTTCACCGTGCACGACCTTCGCCGCACAGGTTCTACGCTGTTGAACGAGCTCGGCTTTAACAGCGACTGGATTGAGAAATGCCTCGCGCATGAGGATGGTCGATCGTCGCGGGGCGTCTACAACAAGGCGGAGTACGAACATCAGCGCCGCCACATGCTCCAGGAATGGGCGGATCTCGTTGATGCTTGGTGCGAGGGGCGGAAGCGTGCCCCTGCTATCCTCCCGCCCTCCGCTCCGGCGGCGCTGCTCGATCCGGCACTTTGACAGGGCGCGTTCGGCGCTGACGAACATCTGGAGCACGCGCCCGTTCGACCGGGCGGGCGCGTCGCTCCGAAAGCCAAGCTTCTACCTCCGCAAGGTTCCACACGACGCAGCGAGGGCTAAGTGCGAACCGCCTTGGGAACTCTCCCCTCTGCTCCATCTCGTAGATCGTGCTGTCGGCAAGAGGCACGATTTGCTTGAGCTCATGCCGCCTGATCGTGCGCGGCAGGTTCATCGTCGCTTTGCTCATGGCCAACTGGTCTCCTCAACCTTGCGGCCGGAGGATTGTCACCGATCGTGAGCAATGGAAGGCGACTGCTGGGGTCATAGTGCAAAGACCGGCAACCGGCGGTGCGTACGCGGAGTTGCCAGGATCGATCTGAATTTGGCGCAGGTCGCCACGATAGGACCTCCGAACGCGCTAGGTGCGCCGCAGTTGCACGGCGGAAGTCGAGAGGCTGAGCTAAGTCCTGCCGATCAAAGCCATTCTCTGAAATAGCTGGATGCGGGGTAAGTGCTCTCTCGACGCTGTAGACTGTTCATCCGGGGATGCGGGGAGCCGGTCGCGGCTAGTGCAGCGTAGATGATGACAATTCAAAATCCGCCGTAGCAATACGTGTCGGTTCGAGTCCGACCGCCCGCACCATCATCGTCAACATTCGAGCGGGCCGCTCGCTCCTATAAGGCGATCGATGGGCCCTTGCGGAGTTGACGCGCTTCGCCCGCTCACCGACGTTCGAGAGATGACGACAGAGGATGAGAAGCGCGCCGCGCTTATGACCGATCTGATGCGCGGCGTGCTCAAGATGAGCGCGATTTCGCACCGCGCCGGCACGGCCATGAACCGCGAAGCCGGCCTTACGAATGCACGCTGGATTCTCATCGACCAAGCGGCCGAGGAACCCCAGCCCCTGACACTCAGCGAACACGCCCGCCGCCTAGGGTTCTCGCGCCAGGCGATCCGTCGGCTCACAGCCGAGATGGAGAAAGAGCGGCTCATCGAGCTGGTGGCCGACCCGCAGGACAAGCGAGCGTTGATGGTGATCCTGACCGACAGCGGTCGTCAGCTCCAGCAGGAGGCACTGGCGCGGGGAATGGCCTACAACCGCATCATCTCCGAAGGGTTGGATCCACGTTCGATCCAGGAGGCGTTGGATACGGTCACGCGGCTGACGGCGGCGATGATCGACCTGGAGAGGCGCGGAGATTGACAACATGTAACCAATCCCGCTAGTCGTTGCGCTCCCGACTGCGCCGCACGGCCACCGCTCGCGTGGTCGTGCGGGCTGATCATAGAAGCGGAGCGCCACGATGCACGAATACGAAGCCGACGTTCTGATCGTCGGCGCGGGACCGACCGGGCTAGCCTTGGCCAACGCGCTGGAGCGCCTCGGCACGAGCTATGTCGTGATCGAAGCCAAGCCGGGCGTCTCGGTCCACACCAAAGCCACCAACCTCATGCCGGGTACCCTCGAGCAACTCGATGTGCTTGGGCTCGCGGACCGCATGTACGAGACCGGCGGCGTGATGAAGCGCTACATGGTCCACATGTACGGCCTAGATGTTGGGCCCCGGCCGATGCACCTCGGCGAAAGCCCGCATCCCAACGTCCTCTTCCTCGGCCAAGACCTGATCGACCGCAACCTGAAGGAGGCGCTGCCGGACGCCGGTGGGCGCATACGCTTCTCGCACTCACTGACCGCGCTGGAGCAGGACGGGGACGGCGTCGTTGCGACGATCGCCGCTGGTGGCGGTGAGCACCGCCTTCGCTTCCGATACGTCGTCGGCTGTGACGGTCCGCGCAGCGTCACCCGGCAGTTCTCGAAGTGTGACTTCGAGCCCGTGAAGACCGGCAAGTACGTCTGGCAGGTCGACGCCAAGCTTAGCTGGCGGGGCCTGCGCACGATGAAGCAGATGTGGCTCTACTATTATGATGAGGGCTTCGGGGTGGTTATCCACCTGCCGGGCGACAATACCAAGGTGATGGTGTTCGAGGAAAAGGACCGACTGCCCAATCGCGAGCCGACGCTTGAGGAGATGCAGAGCAAGCTCCGGACGATCAGCGGAGACGAGACCGCGACGCTGTCCGACCCGATCTGGTTCAGCCACGGCGAGCTGCTCACGGGCGTAGCGCCGGCCCTGATCGACGGGCGAGTCATCCTTGCGGGCGACGCCTGCAATCCGATCCTGCCGAATGGCGGCCAGGGCCTGAATATCGGCATCCAGGACGCGCTCAACCTTGCCTGGAAGCTGCACGACGTCATTCGGGGCGAGGCGTCTCCAGCGTTGCTCCAGACCTATGACGCGGAGCGCCGGGCTAACCGGCTCGCGCTGGAGAAGATCCAGATCAGTACGCTCAAGAACACGCTGCCCGCACCGAAGCTGAACCAGTTCATTCTCGGGCGCTATGGCAATGCCGTCCTAGACCGGATCTGGCCGCCTCTGGCCAAGGCATTCAGCCAGCTGGGCGTTAGTTATGAGAAGAGCCCACTTACCCTGCCGGGCGGAACGAAGAAGAGCATCCGCGCGGGCCAACGCGTCCGCGATGCCGACGTCCTTCGTGCTTCCGACGCGGCCGAGGTGTCGTTGTTCAAGGAGCTGCGCTCGCCGGAATGGAAGCTGATCATATTTGATGGTGGGGTGTCGTTGCCTGCGTCGATCGCGCGCGACTTGGCCTCGCTGCCGCAGCTTAGCACCTACGTGATTATCGCAGGGGCCGGCACGCTCGACAGCCCCGCGCGGGTCTACTACGACCTCGATCGGTTGGCCCACAAGGCGTACGGATTGAGGGTACCTACGGCCCTTCTGATCCGACCCGACAACTATACGGCTGCAGTCGTGCCGGTCGCCGACCTCAAACCGCTCCGGTCATATCTTGCGGAGTGGTACATGCGCCCGGACGAGGTCGGCTCGAGAGCCGCTCTCTCCGAGGCGACGCACTCTCATGCGCGGGAGGCGGCGTGACATGAGCGACCGTAGCCCGATCAAGGTCGTTCGCGCGTTCTTCGAAGAGCTAAGCGGCGGCGACGTCAACGCGATCACGCGTCATACTTCGCCCGATGTTGTCTACGTGATTTACGGAGAAGACCCAGCCTCTCGCTCAGCAATCCCGTGGGCGGGGCTTCATCGAGGTCATGAGGCGCTCAAATCGGCCTTCTCCGCCATCTACGCCGAGCTGCGGGTTGAGGCATTTGAGGTCGAGACGATGTTCGCCGAGGGCGAGTTCGTGGCGATCTTCGGCAGCTATCGTGCCGTGTCCGCGAAAACCGGGCAGCGGTTCACGACGCCGTTCGCGCAACGCGCCCGAGTCGTTGACGGTGCGGTTGTTCACTGCGTGATGTCCGAAGACAGCGGAGCGGTCGCCGCCGCGATCAAAGGCGACTAGGGCGGCCATAAGCCTTTCTTTGATTCGCCATTAGCGTCGTGAGCGGATCGACTCTCGAGATCTGCTCGGCCTTCGACAACGTCTGGCAAGTCTAGTGGCCGCACTCGCTTGGACCGACATGGATCTGAAGGACCTAAACTGCTTTGTCGCAGTAGCCGAAGCCTACGGGTTTCGGCGTGCGGCCGAGCAACTGGGTATCGAGCAATCCGCCGTTAGTCGGCGTGTGCGGGGCCTCGAGGATCAGCTTGGCGTCTCGCTGTTCGAGCGACATCGGGGTGGAGTCCGCCTCACCATCGCGGGACGTCGTTTTCTTGACGATGTCAGGACCGTCCTCTCTCACTTGAACGCCGCGCTCAGGACGGTACAAGCCGCGGGCCATGCCGGTGAGGGCACGCTCAAGATCGGCGTCGTCGCTTCGGTCTCATCAAGCTTCCTCAACATGCTCCTGCGAAGCTTTCGAGGCCAGCATCCCACCGTCGCGATGGAACTGATAGAAGGCGAGCCGCGTACGCACGTAGCCGGCGTAGTAGGACGTGAGCTCGACATCGCCTTTCTCACCGGGTCGCCGCGGCCGGGGGGCTGTGACGCCGAACTGCTCTGGCATGAGCCGATCCTGTTAGCGCTGCCGGCCGATGATCGACGCGCCGGCGTTGGTATTCTTCAAATGAATGACCTGACGCAGGAGCAGTTTATCGTCAGCCGCGTCGCACCTGGTCCGGAGATCCATGACTTCATCGTGCAGCGGCTGGCGACGCTCGGCTTCAGCCCTCGAATCGATCATCATCGCGTCGCCCGCGAAGGGCTGATGGCCATGGTGGGTCTCGGCTTCGGCGTCACCCTCATCAGCGGGGCCGAAGCCGGCGTCTCCTACCCGCACGTCGCCTTCGTGCCGCTGGCCAGCGAGGTGCTTCCATTCAGCGCCGTTTGGTCGCCCGAGAACGACAATCCGGCGCTCAGGCGCTTTCTGAGCGCGGCGCGGGTGCAGGCGCGGAAGGCAAACGGCGCCTTGCCTTCGCGAACGCGCGATCTGTCGCCATGAAGCGGGCGAGCATCGGTGCGACGAGCTTCATTGGCTCGACCGGAGCCGTCCCGTTCTCGCGGCCCATTACCTCGCCATAGGCGACGAGGTCGCGGTGGAGCGCGGCCGCTAGTTCAACCGTCAGCCGCACTGGTTTGTCATCGCCGACACCCGAGAGCTTAAGCTTCGCCATTGGCCTCTCCTCAGCCGCGCCAGGGCTCAAGCACGAGATCGCGCGTGACAATCACCCTCACCGGGAAGCCGGGTCGGACGGTGATTGCCGGGCGGATGTCCAGTGAACGCCCCACGAGCTGTCGCCCGACCTGGCTCACGCCGTCCGACGACCCGCGCCGCAGCGCCTGGACGAGCTGGTCCTCGTCGTCGCCGGCGCCCGCCTGGCTGCCGACGCTCAGCAAGGTCGAAATGAAAGCAGCGCGCAGGATCTGGCCCCAGTGGTTTTCCACCTCGTCCTCCAGCCCCGCATAGCCCGCCGCATCCGCACCGGGCTGGCGCTCTAGCACGATCGAGCGGCCGTTCGGCATGATCAGTCGCGTCCAGACGAGCAGAGCGCGCGACTGCCCGAAGCTGGTCTGCGCGTCGTATTGGCCGATCAGCCGCGCCCCCTGCGGGATCATCAGGATGCGCCCCGTCGGGCCGTCATAGACGTTCTCGGTGACCTGGGCTGTGACCTGTCCGGGCAGGTCGGATCGCAGTCCGGTCATCAGCGCCGCCGGGATCACCGCGCCGGCCTGAAGGACATAGGCACTGGCCGGCGCTTGAATGCGGTCGGCGCTCACCGTGCGGCGATCGACGGGGACGTTCAGGAAGGCGAGGCGCCGCTCATTCTCAGTCGGCTGCACCTGCGGCTGACCGATGCCGGGAAGCGGGAACGGATTGTTCAGCGCACCGCCAAACTCGGAGGCAGTGGAGGGAGATGGCGCTGCTGCGATTGCCCGGGCCGTCGTCTCCGCCGCGAACAGCCGGCTTGCGCGAGCCGCCTCCATCTCCTGCAGGATGCGACGGCGTTCCTCAGCGAGCCGCTGCGCCTCAGGATCGGGCGGAGCCGCCGCGGGCGTCGGCGCGCCGGGAAGCGGCTGCGGCGCCACGCCGGCGTTGAGCATCGGTCGCCCTAGATCACCCGGCAGCGGAGGACCGAGCTGCGGCACCCCGGCATAGTCGCGAGGCAGCCGCGACAGGCCCTCGGCCTCGGTGCGGCTGTCGGTGTTGAAGAGTTCCTGGGGAGCCTGCGGGCGGCTCGACTGCAGCGCCCAGATCAGCGCGCCGCCGAGCGCTAGCGCCGAGACCCCGCCGATCCCGGCCAGGACCTTGCGCGAGAGACGAACGACGCGCGGCCGCTCGGGACGAAGCCGGAGCTCCGCGGCGATGTCCCTGGACGGCTGCGCTGGCTCGGGCACCGGATCATCGGGACGGATCTCGCTCATGACGTGGGCCGACCATCGGTGCGCACGATGCGGACCCGCCGTTGGCGTTCGCCACCGAGCCTGAGCTCGGCGCCGCCGAACAGACGGTCGACCACCATATAGCGGCCGCGGATGCGGTAGTTGACGAGCTGCGCGTCGCCCGCCGAACCGATGATCCAGAGCGGCGGCATCTCGCCCTGGCCGATGCCCGACGGGAACTCGATGAACACCTGCCGCCCGTCGTCGAACGCCCGAACGGGCCTCCACGACGGATGGTCTCCCTCGATCCGGTAGCGGAAGTTCAAGTTCTCGATCGCCGGCATTGTCGAGGTCGCCGCCGGCTGCGCCGCGGCGGCCTCCTCGTTGCGCCGTCTCAAGGCGATCAGCGCGTCCTGCGGATAGGACCAGGACACCGAGGCCATGTAGGTCCGCTCGGCCGAGCGCAGCTCGAGGTGATAGGTGCGCCGGTCGGTGTTGATCACGAGGTTGGTCTGGAGATCGGGACGGACCGGCTTGACGAGGATGTGGACGCGGGCGGTCGCGCCGGTTCCGCTGATCGTGTCGCCGATGATCCAACGCACCGTATCGCCGGCCGCGACCGGGCCCGAGCCGACCAGCTGCTCGCCGGGCTGGAGCGCGATGTCGGTGACCTGTCCGGGTGCAGAATAGACCTGGTAGAGCGCGCCTTCGGAGTAGGGATAGACCTGCACCGCATTGAAGTAGCCCGAGCGGAACGGCTGGACGCGGGCCGCGCTGTTGGCCGCTTCGACGCGAGCGCGGGGGTCGGTCGCCTCGGGCGGCTGGGTGCGCGCCGGCGGCACGCGCTGAAGCTGGCCGGGAAGCGGCAGCGGGGTCGGCACCTGGACGATCTCGACGGGCCGCGGCGGATCGGCCGCGAGCACGGCGGGTGTCGGCGTCGCGGTCTCATCGTAGCTGATCTCGGGCGGAGTCCAGTTCGTCGTCGAGCAGGCGGCGAGCGCGACCGAGCCGAGCAGCGCCAGTGTGAGAGGGATGTGGCGCATCAGCCGAGCTCCTTGGACCAGTTGAGGGCATGGACGTAGATGCCGAGCGGGTTACGGCGCAGCCGCTCGGCGTCGCGCGGCGTCTGGACGGTGATCGTCAGGATCGCGGTCCAGCGCTCGGTCGCGGCGAGCGCGCCATCGACGTAGCGGCGCTCGACCCAGGCGACCCGGAACGAGTCCGGCGAGGCGCGAATGACGCTCGAGACCTCGATCGCGCGCTGCTCCTTGCCAAGCTTGGCGAAGGGGTCGTTGACTCGGGCGTAGTCGTTGAGCGCGGCCGCGCCGCGGTCGGTCGTGTAGTCATAGGCGCGCAACCAGTTCTGCCTCAGCACGATCGCGTCCGCCGGGATGCCGCGGGTCTGCTCGATGAAGCGGGCGAGGTGCCAGGCGATCTGCGGATCGGTCGGCTGATAGCCCGCGTCGGCCGGCGCGACCGCCTGCGCCTGGCCGAGCCGATCGACCTGCACGACCCAGGGCACGACGGTGCCCGACGCTGTCACCCAGACGAGCCCCGCGCCGAGGCCGGCCGAGAGAAACAGCGAGCCGAACGCCATGAGCCGCCAGTTCCGGGCCTGGACACGGGCGGAGCCGATGCGGTCGTCCCAGACCTGCGCGGCGCGCTGGTAGGGCGTCTCGGGTTCGGGCGTCCGGCCGTACCGGATCGAGGATCGCTTGAAGAACATCTAGTCCCCTTCCCGGACACTGACGGAGGAGCCTGCGCCGCCGGCGTCGCCGGACTTGAGCGCATGGGCGGTGGTCTGAAGGCCGTGGATCGCCGCCTGACGGCGGCGCATGGCGCGCGCCCAGCCCGGCTCGCCCGAGCTCGTGGCGTCGTTGGCGGCGCTGGCGGCTGCATCGCCACCCCCTTCCGTCACGGCCTGACCGCCGCGCTGGAAGTCGGAACGCAGGGTCTCGGCCGCGCGGCGGAGTGGACTGCTCGCGGCCGACGCGCCCGTTCGCGCTACACCGGAGAGGCCGCCCGCGACCGAGCCGCCGGAGGCAGCGGAGCCGGTCGCGTAAGCGGCGCTGGCCCCGCCCGCGACGCTCGTCGCGCCGCGCGCACCACTCGCGACCGCGGCGCCGGCAAGCCTTGCGCCGCCCATGGCGGCGGCTCCACCGGCGATGACCATGCCGCCTGCGGCGAGGCCGGTTCCGACCGCGGCGCCTGCGCCGAGTTGCGGACCGCCCGAGACGATGCCGTTGGCGATGCCGGGGGCGAAGATGCCCAAGCCCAGCAGCGAGAGCGCGGCGAGCACCAGCGCCATCGCGTCCTCAATCGTGGGTTGCCCGGTGAAGCCGCGTGTGAACTCTCCGAACAGGGTCGAGCCGATGCCGACGATGACGGCGAGCACGAGCACCTTCACGCCGGAGGAGATGACGAGGCCGAGCACGCGCTCGGCCATGAAGGCGGTCTTGTTGAAGAGGCCGAACGGCACGAGCACGAAGCCGCAGAGTGTCGCGAGCTTGAACTCGATCAGGCTGATGAAGAGCTGGATCGCCAGGATGAAGAAGGAGAGGATCACGATCGCCCAGGCGAAGAGCAGGATCGCGATCTGGATGAAGTTCTCGAAGAAGCTGATGAACCCCATAAGGCCCGAGATCGAGTCGAGGATCGGTCGTCCGGCTTCGAGGCCGGTCTGAGCGATGCGGCCTGGCCGGAGGAAGTCGGCGGCGGACATGCCGGTGCCCGAGGCCTGCAGGCCCAGGCCCGCGAAGCTCTCGAAGACGATGCGCGAGAGGGTGTTCCAGTTGGAGATGATGAAGGCGAAGGCGCCGACGAAGAGCGTCTTCTTGACGAGCCGGGCGAGGATGTCCTCGTCGGCGCCCCAGGCCCAGAACAGGGCCGCGAGCGTCACGTCGATGACGATCAGGGTCGAGGCGAGGAACGCGACCTCGCCGTTCAGCAGCCCGAAGCCGCTGTCGATGTAGCGGGTGAAGACCTCGAGGAAGCGGTCGATGACGCCCATGCCGTTCATCGCGGCGTCTCCGTTGCGGGTCCGGGAAGGGGCAGCGGAACGGCGCGGCTCTCGTTGACGCTCGGCGGCTGACGGTTGGGCGACCCGAAGAAACGCCGACGGTTCTCGGCCCAGGCGTTGCGACAACCAACGTCCTCGAGCGCGGCCTGTCCGAGCCCATTGCAGCGCAGGAGCTCGGCCCGGAGCGGATCGACCGGCCGGGCTGCGACGGAAGCGCCGCCCTCCCACACGCCTTCCCGGTCATCGACACCGGCGAGCCACGCCGCGACGCCGGCGACGATCGTGCCGACGATCAGGATCGCGACCACCCTTCGGACCTTGGGCCGGTCGAGCTCTTCCTGCGTGGTGATCCGCCGGCGCATCGCTCGGCTCAGCGGTCGTGGAACATCGTGACCGTGGTCGGCTGGTAGCTCGACCGCGGCTCGAGGAAGCGGCGGCGCTGCTCGCGCCCCTGGTCGGCGGCGGACTGCCGCTCGGCGGATTCGAGCGCCTGGGCGCGGCCCTGCGCCGCGACGGCGGCGGTCAGGTCGGCGACCTGCTGAGCCTGGAGCGCGAGCAGCTGGTTGCCGGCCTGCGCGGCCTGCAGCGCGCCCGTCGCGCCGTTGCTGCGGGTGACCAGCGCCGACATCTCGGCGCGGTTGGTGTCGATGTTGCCGACGACGCCCGCCTGCACCCGCATCGCGTCCTGCAAGCCGGCGACGCTGGTCTCCCAGCGCTCCCGCGCCCCGGCGACCATGCTCTGGGCGGACGTCGAGGCGTTCGCCGGCGCGTAGGTGGTCTGGAAGGCTCGGTCGATGTTCTGGACGTCGTAGGCGATGCGCTGCGCCTGTTGCAGAAGCTGCTGGGTCCGGGCGACCGACTGCTGGATCTGCTGAAGCGACGAGTATGGCAGGTTCGCGAGATTGCGCGCCTGGTTGATCAGCATCTGCGCTTCGTTCTGAAGCGAGGTGATCTGGTTGGTCACCTGCTGCAGCGAGCGCGCCGCCTGCAGGACATTCTGCGTGTAGTTGGTCGGATCCCAGACGGTGACCTGCGCCTGACTGGGTGCGATGGCGGTCGTGAGGGTGAACGCTGCCACGCTGATGGCGAGCAAGGTGCGGCGACGAGAAGTCATCGGTCGGTATCCTGGTTGACGGTGGCGAGAAGGTCGGTGGCCCAGGCGACGCCACGGGCTTCGAGCCAGGCGCGGGCGAAGCCGTCGCGGCCGTGCTCGGCGAAAAGCCGGCCGATCAGCGCCTGGTCGGACTTCGAGGAGGCGGCTGTGAAGGCGAGCGCGACCTCGCCCAGGCCGAGCTCGAAGAGGCGGTTTCCGCGCCGCGACTGGCAGTAATAGTCGCGCTTGGGCGTCGCGCGGCTCAGGATCTCGATTTGGCGGGCGTTCAGCCCGAAGCGCTCGTAGACGGCGGCGATCTGCGGCTCGAGCGCGCGTTCGTTGGGCAGGAAGATGCGGGTCGGGCAGCTCTCGATGATGGCCGGCGCGATGCGGCTGCCGTCGATGTCGGCGAGGCTCTGGGTGGCGAAGATGACGCTGGCGTTCTTCTTGCGGAGCGTCTTCAGCCACTCGCGCAGCTGCCCGGCAAAACCGTCGTCGTCGAGCGCGAGCCAGCCCTCATCGATGATCAGCAGCGTCGGCCGGCCGTCGAGCCGGTCTTCGATGCGGTGGAAGAGGTAGGCGAGCACCGCAGCGGCAGCACCCGTGCCGATCAGGCCCTCGGTTTCGATCGCCTGGACGTCCGCCTCGCCGATCCGTTCGGCCTCGGCGTCGAGCAGCCGGCCCCAGGGACCCCCGACGCAATAGGGCTTGAGCGCCTGCTTCAACGGCTGGCTCTGCAGGAGGACCGAGAGGCCGGTGAGCGTCCGCTCGTGGACGGGCGCCGAGGCAAGGTTGGTCAGGGCCGACCAGAGGTGCTCCTTGACCTCGGGCGTGACCTCGACCTTCTCCCGGCCCAAGATCGCGGCGATCCAATCGGCGGCCCAGGCGCGATCGTCGGCCTGGTCGATCCGAGCGAGCGGCTGCAGGGCGACCGGCTCGGCGATGTCGTCGGTCAGCGAGCCGCCGAGATCGTGCCAGTCGCCGCCCATCGCGAGCGCGGCGGCGCGGATCGAACCGCCGAAGTCGAAGGCGAAGATCTGCGAGCGCTCGTAGCGCCGGAACTGCAGCGCCATAAGCGCGAGCAGCACCGACTTGCCGGCGCCGGTCGGGCCGACGACGAGCGTGTGGCCGACGTCGCCGACGTGGAGAGAAAGCCGGAACGGGGTCGAACCCTCGGTCTTGGCGAGGAGCAAGGGGGGCGCTTGCAGATGCTCGTCCCGTTCCGGACCCGCCCACACCGCCGAGAACGGCATCATGTGGGCGAGGTTCAAGGTCGAAAGCGGAGGCTGTCGGACGTTCGCGTAGACGTGACCGGGAAGGCTCCCGAGCCAGGCCTCGATGGCGTTGACCCGCTCGATCATGGCGGTGAAGTCGCGGCCCTGGATCACCTTCTCGACGAGCCGCAGCCGCTCGTCGGCGATGCGCGGGTCCTCGTCCCAGACGGTCACGGTTGCGGTGACGTAGGCCGCACCGACGAAGTCCGAGCCGAGCTCCTGCAGCGCGAGGTCCGCGTCGGCCGCCTTGTTGGCGGCGTCGGAGTCCATCAGGACCGACGCCTCGTTGGTCATCACCTCCCTCAGGATCGCGGCTATCGACTTGCGCTTGGCGAACCACTGCCGCCGGATCCTGCCGAACAGCTTCGTCGCATCGGTCTTGTCGAGGCAGACGGCGCGGGTGACCCAGCGATAGTCGAAGGCGAGCCGGTTGAGGTCGTCGAGCAGCCCGGGCCAGGTCTGCGACGGAAAGCCCATCACGGTCAGCGTGCGCAGATGGGCTTCACCGAGCACGGGCTCGAGGCCGCCGGTGAGGTGTTGATCGACCAGAATCGCATCGAGATGCATCGGCGTCTCGGGCACGCGGACGCGGTGCCGCTTGGTCGAGGCCGTCGAGTGGAGAAAGGTGAGCGTCTCCTCGTCGTCGAGCCAGTCGGCCTCGGGCATGAAGCCCTCCACGAGGTTCAGGACGCGATCGGTGCGGTCGACGAAGCCGGCGAGCTGCTCGCGCCCATCTGCGCCGGCGCGGTCGCGGCCCTCGTAGAGCCAGCTCTCGGCGCGTGCCGCATCCTCGGCCGGCGGCAGCCAGCAGAGCGTCAGGAAGTAGGACGACTGGTAGTGCGCGCCGGCCTCGTCGAACTGCGCGCGCCGCTCGGAGTCGACGAGCGCCGAGACGGGATCGGGAAATCGGCTGGCCGGATAGGCGCCGGCGGCATGCCGCTGCGCCTCGACGAATACCGCCCACCCGGAGCCGAGCCGGCGCAGCGCGCTGTTGAGGCGCGAGGTCGTCGCCACGAGCTCCGCAGGGGTCGCCGAATCCAGATCGGGCCCTCGGAAGCGCGCGGTCCGCTGGAACGAGCCGTCCTTGTTGAGGACGACGCCTTGGGCGACGAGCGCCGCCCAAGGCAGGAAATCGTGGAGCGCCTGCGGCTTGGAGCGGTACTCGGCGAGGTTCAGCATCGCCTCAGCTCCCGAGATGCGCCGGATAGCGCAGATGCCGCCGCACGACGTCAACGAAAGCGGGATCGCGCCGCGCCGCCCAGACCGCCGCCATGTGGCCGACGAGCCAGAGCAGGAGACCGGCGAGCCAGAGGCGAAGGCCGAGGCCGAGCGCGGCGGCGAGCGTGCCGTTGATGATGGCGAGCGCCCGCGGCGCGCCGCCCAAGAGGATCGGCTCGGTGAGCGAGCGCCGGACGGGCGCGTAGAAGCCGGCCACCTGGTCGCCGCTGTCCAGCATCAGACGAGCGCCCCGCCGCCGAACGAGAAGAAGGACAGGAAGAAGCTCGAGGCGGCGAAGGCGATCGAAAGACCGAACACGATCTGGATCAGCCGGCGGAAGCCGCCCGATGTGTCGCCGAAGGCCAGCGTCAGGCCGGTGACGATGATGATGATCACCGCCACGATCTTGGCCACGGGACCCTGGATCGATTCCAGGATCTGTTGGAGCGGCTGCTCCCAGGGCATGTTGGAGCCGGCCGCGTAGGCCGGGGCGGATAGAAGGGTCAGAGCGAGCACGGTGGCGCTGGCCGACAGGCGAGCGATGGTCTTGGTCACGGAAGGTCTCCTGCTGGGGTGAGGTCGTAGTCGCCGGCCGGCGTCAGCCCCTCGACCCGGGCGAGTTCGGCGAGCCGACGCGCGGAGCCGCGGCCCGAGAGGACGGCGACGAGGTCGATCGTCTCGGCAATGAGCGCGCGCGGCACGGTGACCACGGCTTCCTGGACGAGCTGCTCGAGGCGGCGCATCGCGCCGATCGCCGAGCCGGCGTGGAGCGTGCCGACGCCGCCGGGATGTCCGGTTCCCCAGGCCTTGATGAGGTCGAGCGCCTCGCCGCCGCGCACCTCGCCGATCGGGATCCGATCAGGGCGCAGGCGCAACGCCGACCGGACGAGATCGGTCAGCGTCGCCGCGCCGTCCTTGGTGCGCAGCGAGACGAGATTGGGCGCGGCGCATTTGAGTTCGCGCGTGTCCTCGATCAGCACCACGCGGTCGCCGGTCTGCGCGACCTCGGCGAGGAGTGCGTTGACGAGCGTGGTCTTGCCGGTCGAGGTGCCGCCGGCGACGAGAATGTTCTTGCGGGACCGGACGGCAGCGCGGAGCACCTCGGCCTGACCCGCCGACATGATGCCGGCGTCGACGTAATCTCCGAGCGTAAAGACAGCGACGGCGGGCTTGCGGATCGCGAAGCTCGGGGCAGCCACCACGGGCGGGAGAAGCCCTTCGAATCGCTCGCCCGTCTCGGGCAGCTCGGCCGAGACCCGCGGGCTGCCAGGATGGACTTCGGCTCCGACATGGTGCGCGACCAGGCGGACGATCCGCTCACCGTCGGCGGGTGAGAGCCGCGCGCCGGTATCTTCCAGACCGCCTGTAAGCCGGTCGATCCAGAGCCGGCCGTCCGGGTTGAGCATGACCTCGACCACAGCCGCATCGTCGAGGTGAGCGGCGATGGCAGGCCCGAGCGCGGTCCGCAGCATGCGGTTGCTGCGAACGAGAGACTCGGAGCGGAGGGCGATCATCGTCACGGCTTCGACCCCATCGGCCTCGGCCGATGCCGAGGCGGTTCAGTGGACGGGGTCGACTAATGAGCGGCGGATCGGCGGCCGTTCAACACGCGCGAGGGCGTAGTAGGGCTCCAGCGAAGAAAGGCAGGAGATCAGGACGGCTCGTCTTCCGATGTGGCGCTGCCTTCCGGCGGCGGACGATCGTCGAGCACTTCCTTGGCCAGGCTCCGGCCCTGCTGCACCCTCCGCCCGAGAGTCTCGACGAAGCTCTCGTAGCGTTCGCGGCCTTTCGCCTGCGCCGCAGCTTGGGCGCTGTCGGCCAAGGGCGGCGTTGCGGTGAGCCAAGCGCGGATGAATAGCCCAAGCGCCTCCAGCGTGATGGTCTGGTCCCGCTCGAGCCGCTCTACCTGCCGGGTGAGTCTATCGAGGCGACGGGTCAGCGCCGCTTCCCGGCGGTCGGAGCCGTCCGGCGACAGGAAGGACGCGACCGCCGCCTCCACGATCGCCGACTTCGAGAGCTTCTTGCGCGCCGCGAGGTCATCGAGAGCTCGGCTCGTGACGGGGTCGAAGTAGAGGTTCAGCCGGTCCTTGGCCGCCATCAGAGCGCGATCCCGTCATCCGGGTCCATCGCGGCCTGCCGAGCCGTGGCCCGTGATCGTGCCTGCAGGGTACGGGCACGGATCGCGTCATCGTCATCCGGCTCGGCGATCTCAGGCTCGACGGTCGGAAGCGCCCGGGCTGGGACGATCTCTTCATGGGCGGGTAGCTCCGGCTCACGCCGGATGCCGCCGTTCGCCTCGTCTGCATCAGCCTCTTGCCCGTCCGTTGATGCGGGCACCTTCACCGAAGCTGCGGACCAGTCCGTCGAGCTTGCGGCCGCCCGTGGCACGGCGGATGCGGCCGAACGCGGTGGCGGGAGGATGCGCGCCTTCAGTTGCCGGTCTTCATAGTAGCGTGCCTTCTTTGCTCTGACCGGATGCACCCCCGATAGCATGACGAGCGCGTCGGTCGGCGGCAGCTGCATGACCTCACCTGGCGTGAGAAGCGGCCGCGCGGTCTCCTGGCGCGAGACCATCAGGTGCCCGAGCCAGGGCGACAGACGGTGACCGGCATAGTTCTTGGCGTCGCGGATCTCGGTCGCGGTGCCGAGCGCGTCCGACACGCGCTTGGCGGTCCGCTCGTCGTTGGTCGCGAAGCTCACCCGCACATGACAGTTGTCGAGGATGGCGTTGTTCTGCCCGTAGGCCTTCTCGATCTGATTGAGCGACTGGGCGATGAGGAAGGAGCGGATGCCGTAGCCCGCCATGAAGGCGAGCGCGGACTCGAAGAAGTCGAGGCGGCCGAGCGCCGGAAACTCGTCCAGCATGAGGAGCAGCCGGTGCCGTCGCCGTTTGCTCTCCAGCTCCTCGGTCAGGCGACGCCCGACCTGGTTCAAGATCAGCCGCACCAGCGGCTTGGTGCGGCTGATGTCCGAGGGCGGCACGACGAGGTAGAGCGAGACAGGGCGACCCGCCTCGACGAGGTCGCCGATCCGCCAGTCGCAGCGTGAGGTGACGGCGGCTACAACGGGATCGCGGTAGAGACCCAGAAAGGACATGGCGGTCGAGAGCACGCCCGAGCGTTCGTTTTCGGACTTGTTCAGGAGTTCGCGCGCGGCCGACGCCACCACCGGGTGGGGCGTGTCGCCGAGGTGCCGTGTCGCCATCATTGCTTGAAGCGTCGACTCGATCGGCCGACGCGGGTCTGACAGGAAGGCGGCCACACCGGCGAGCGTCTTGTCCGCCTCGGCATAGAGGACGTGCAGGATCGCGCCGACGAGCAGCGCGTGACTGGTCTTCTCCCAGTGGTTCCGCTTCTCGAGCGCGCCTTCCGGGTCGACGAGGATATCCGCGATGTTCTGGACGTCGCGCACCTCCCAAGGTCCGCGTCGGACTTCGAGCAGCGGGTTGTAGGCGTCCGACCCGGTATCGGTCGGGTCGAAGCGCAGCACCCGCCCGAACCGTGCGCGCCAGCCGGCGGTCAGGCCGAAGTTCTCACCCTTGATGTCGTGGACGATGACCGAGCCCGGCCAGGTGAGGAGCGTCGGGACGACGAGACCGACGCCCTTGCCCGAGCGGGTCGGGGCGAAGCACAGCACATGTTCGGGGCCATCGTGACGGAGGTAGCTGCGGGCGTACCGCCCGAGCACGACCCCGTCCGGGCCGAGGAGGCCGGCGGCGTGCACCTCCTTTTGGGTCGCCCAGCGCGCGGAGCCGTAGGTCGTGACCTCGCGTGCTTCCCGAGCCCGGTACACCGACATGGCGATTGCGACCGCGATCGACACGAACCCGCCCGAGGCGGCGATGGCTGCGCCCTCGTAGAAGACCTTCGGCGCATAGGCTTCGAAGAAGTACCACCACCACGCCCAGGCCGGCGTGGGGTAGAGCGGCACGCCGGCCACAACCGTCCAAGGGTCGCCCAACTGCGGCTGATACGCGAGCCGCCAAGCGATCCACTGGGTCGCGGCCTGGTTGGTCGCGAAGATAATCGCGAAGACCACTAGGACCTGGCCCCAGAGGATGCGCGTCGCGGGCATGACAGCTCCCGAGCTTGAGGGAGCCGGATGACTGAGGGCAGGTCGCGCGGGCGCGCAACAGCTCTCGATCGTCCGTCGCGGGCTGGCGCGTGCCATCGCGCAGATCGGAGGGTCAGAGCGACAGCCCACGCTTGCGGCCGAAGCTCCATTCGATGCCGCCGCCCGGAGCGACGACACCAGCGACGTGTTTGCCCAGGTGCTGCTCGACCGACGGCGACCAGGGCACGAGCTGGAACCCGAACCCGTCGTCCAGCATCGCGAACCGACCCGATGCCAGCCGGACCTGCTGCCGGTATGTGCCGCCTACATGCTCGCCAGGGGCATGCGGCCGGTGTTCGAGCCCGGTCTCGGCGGCGAGCCGGGAAGCGGCGCTCTCGAGCTCCCGTCGGCGCAACGTGTCGAGCAGATCGCGCGCGAACACGACGCGCTGTCCTTGGCGCCTCGCCAGACCCTCAGTGGCGAGGTGCTCGGCGCGTGCGTCCAAGGCGGCCCGAGCTTCGCCGCCGAAGCCGGCGTCGGCGAGATCGGAGGCCGCCTTGCTGACCAGCTGGCGGTCGAGCCAGGTCGCCCCCGGGGCGGTGACCTGCTCGGCCAGGGTCAGGTCCGACCGGACCGCGAGCGCCACCCGGCCGCGGCCGGTCCGGTCTTCGAACCGCCTGACCTCGACGATCGCGCCGGGCACGGCGTCGCCGGTCGCATCCAAATCAGGGAGCCGGATATGGTGTGCGCGGCCGTCTGCGCCGTCGATGACGGCGTAGGCCGAGCCGGCCAGTTCATCGTGGAGCCCGCGCTCGACCAGCCGGCCGACGATCGGCGGGGCGTCGGTCTCCGCATGCAGCGCGACATCGGCGCCCCGGTTCAGCCCCTGTCGTTCGAGCGCCCGGTGCATGGTCTTGATGATGTCGCCGCGGCTGCCGAGCTCGCGAAGCCGGTCTTCCAGGCCCGCCTTCAACTCCCACTGCGCTGGCCCGATCGGTTCCGCCAACCCGAGCCGCTCCAGATGCTGAGCGCGGCCGATCATCAGCCGCTTCACCTCCTTGTCGCCGTTCGCCGGCCCGCCGGGGCGAAGGTCGATAATCCCGCCGCTCTCGTCCGCCGTCGCGCGCAGCGCCCTGTCGAGGCCGGTGAACCGGTCGGCGGAGACGTCGCGCTCCAGGCTGTGGCGGATCTCCCGCTCGCTGCGCGGACCGAGCTCCAGCTCGAGCAGCGCCTCGGCCCGGCCCCGCAGCCCCCGGCTGATGTAGTCGGGGCTGATGACCAGGTCGGAGCCGTCATCGGCGCGGCCGCGCACGAGCACATGGACGTGCGGATTGTCCGTGTTCCAATGGTCGACGGCGACCCAGTCGAGCTTCGACCCGAGGTCCTGGCTCATCTGCCCCATCAGCTCGCGGGTGGTCGCTCGCAGGTCGGCGAGCTCGTGGGCATCCTCGGGGCTGACGATGAAGCGGAAGTGGTGCCGGTCCTCCTCGCATCGCGCGGAGAAGGCCTGGGAGTCGGCGTCGTCGCCAGCAGCGTCGAACATGCGGGCGGGCTCGCCCGTGCGGCTGACGCCGTCGCGCTTCAGATAGGCGGCATGGGTCGCGAGCGAGGCGGCGCGGAAGCGGGTGCCCCTGTGCCGCACGATGCGGGTCTTCACCAGCACGCGGCGCGAGGGCGAGCGGAGCGACGCGGCCGCAGCGGCGGAGCGGCCCCGACCGAAGGTTGAACGGCCGACGCCGTGCCCAAGTCTCGGGCCGACATGCCCGGCCTTCTGAGCGGCGCGCATCACCTGGGCGACGAAGCTCTTGGTCTTGGTCCCGCGCCCCCCATCACGGACGCGGCCGGGGCGGATGCGCAGGTCGTCGTCGCGGGCGCTCATCGGATGGGCGAGACAGTGTTGGTGCCAGGAAAAGCGAGCCTGCGCAGGGGGGTGAGGCCAGACACGGCACCAAGCCCCTGCGCAAAATCGTCAGAAAATCCAACCACAACAACCGCATAGGCGCCCACAGGGCCGCCGCTTTTATCTTGCCCTCCGCGGTTGTTGTCTGCCCCGTGCTCCTGACTCCTGCACGTCAGCACGCCAGCACCCGCCAGACTGCGATTTGGTCTGAGACGGCTCATCTGGGCTCCTCCCGACTGGATCGCGCCGGGAACAGCGAGTTGGCGGCAGGCGGGGTCGCGGCTTCGGGGCGAACGGGAGGCGCGGCGACGGTCGATTGAGCAGACGGGGCGGCGTCTGCTTGGGGCGCAGATGCCGGTGCGGGTTCCGTGATTGCCCGCCGCACGAACAGGCCTCCGGTCGCGGGAACCACGGTCGTGTTGGCAGCGACGATCGTGCGCAGCCGCCGCTCATCTGACGGCGCTGGAACGGCTGCCGAAGTGCCATGCAGCGCGACGAAGATCGGCGCCTCGAAGGGCGACGGAGCGCTGACCGTCACGCGCGCCGGCGGTAGCGGAACGGCCGCGATGTCGAGCACGGGACCGAGACGGGCGAGGTAGCCGACCGTCTCGGCGGGCAGCGGCCGGACGCCGGCCCGGTACTCCTCCCAGCGACCCGGACCCGCATTGTAGGCCGCCAGCATGCCGGTCGTGCCGTAGCGGTCGAACATCTCGCGCAGATACGCCGTGCCCGCCAGGACGTTATCGCGGATGGCGAACGAATCGGGGCCGAGGCCGTAGCGGACGCGCAGCTCGGCGTAGGTGCCTGGCATCACCTGCATGAGCCCCATGGCGCCCGCACTCGACACCGCGTCGGCACGCCCGGCGCTCTCGACGCGCATGACTGCCCGGATCCAGTGCTCGGGCACGCCGAACCGCCGCGACGCCTCGGCGACCGCGGAGGACACGGGATCCACGGCGGCCGAAGCGCTCGCCGGCCGTTCGGGCTGGACCTGGGCGGCGACGCCGTCGCTGCACGCGGCGAGCAAGGCGAGCGCGGCGAGAAGAGACCGGGAAGGAAGGGGTGAGCGCAGCATCAGCCTTCCTCCCGTACCCAAACGGGCGCGGCGCGGCCGACGACGCTGGAGGCGGGGATCGGACCGAAGTAGCGGCCGTCGAGCGACGCCGGACTATCCCAGTTGAGCAGGAATACCTCGCCGTCCGCGACCACGCGGCAGCCGGTCCAGATCGGCAGCTCACGCCCGAAGCGGTCGCGCTCGCGGGCCTCGGCCTGCGGCACACCGTCGACGCTGACGCTGAGCCCCTCGCGGCAAACTCGCTGACCGGGAAGCGCGGCGACGCGCTTCAGCAGCGGCACGCCCCGCGGCAGGTAGCCGCCCTCCGCGAGAAAGCTTGCGAGCGGCTCGGGCGGCCTCGCGAGCACCAGGTCCGTGACTTTCAGCTCGCCCGCCGGGCTGATCGCGTACAGGCCGATCGGCACGCTCTCCGACGCGTTCCAGACCAGCTTCGGCGGCGGCGGCAGTAGCGCGCTCAGGCCGAGCGCCGACGAGGCGACGAGCGTCGCGATCATGGTCTTCATCATGCGGTGATCTCCCGTCGGAGAGCCCAGGCGCGGTGACGCTCGCGCGTGTAGGCGCGCGGTTCGTCTCCGGCCGTCAGGCGGTTGTGGACGTGTCGCCAATGGTCCGGGCAGGCGTCGGCCGGATCGATCCGGAGCGCCTCGACCTGGTCGATGGCGCGAAGCGCGCGTTCGACCTTCGGCCAGCCCGAGAGCCGCAGCAGCACCTCGCCGCCGGGCGCGACGCCGGGAACCGAGGTGAGCGGCTCGCCCGGCTCGACGGCACGCAGGATGTCGATGCGCGAGACGGCCGTGCCGTAGTCGTTCGCCGCCCAGCGGACGAAGGCGAACATCTGACCGGCGTCGAACCAGAGCGCGCGACGGCGGCGGTCGAGGATCTCTTCCTCGGCGTGCCGGCCGAAGCGGATCCAGCGCTCGATCCGTCCCTCGATGTGGAGCAGCTCGACGCGGGTGCGGCCGTTCATCGCGAGCCCCCGGAGTCGTTGGGAAACTCGCGCTCGAGCAGCGCGCGCAGCATGTCGGCGACGGTGAGCCCGCGCTCGAAGGCCGTGATCTTGATCCGTCCGCGTAGGACCGGCGTGACGTCGATGGTGAGCCGGGCGGTGTAGGGATTGTCGGTGGGCGCACGCGCGTCGGGCGCCTTGACCCAAGCCTCCGGTGTGGTCGGGCGGGCGGAGAAGCCGCGTCTGGTGCGCTCCGCGCTCATGACGCGAGCCCGTCGATCTCGGCGGCGAGCGCGGCGATCTCACGCTCGGCGATCGCGCCGGCGAGCACCTCGTGGGCGAGCCGGCCGGACCGGGCGGCGTCGGCGAAGGCGATGCGCTGGCCGATGCGGGAGGACAGCACCGGCGGGTCGTGGTCGGCGAGATCCGCCGCGGTCTCGCGCGCGATGACGGTGCGCGCAGCGCAGCGATTGAGCACGAGCCGGGCTGGCAAATCTGCGCGATAGACCCGCGCCTCGCCGAGCAGCCGGAGCATCTCCGCCGAAGCCCAGCCATCGAGTGGCGACGGCGTCGCCGGGATCAGCACCAATTCGGCGGCGATCAGCGCCGAGCGCGTGATGACGCCCATACGCGGCGGCCCGTCGATGACGACGCGGTCGTACCCACGCGAGACCTCGGGCAGATCGAGATGGAGGAGGTCGCGCGGCAGACCGACGACGCCGAACAGGCGTGGCAGCCCCTCGCGGGCGCGTTCGGCCGACCAGTCGAGCGCCGAGCCCTGTGGGTCGGCGTCGACCACCAGCACACGCGCGCCCTGGGACGCCCAGCGTCCGGCGAGATGCAGCGCGAGCGTCGTCTTGCCGACCCCGCCTTTCTGGTTGAGGAGCGCGACGATCATGGCCGCGCTCCGCGTCGCCGAGCGGGGTCGTCGGACTCGCGCGCGGGCGCACGCGCCTCTTTCAAGTTAGATTCGTTAGAAGAGTTAAGCGGTTCGAGCGCGAGCGGAAGCTGCTGGTTTCGCTCGCTGAATCGGCCGTCCGTATTTACGGCTTGCGCCCGAAGTCCCGATAATCGTGCGCCCGAAGTCCCGATAGGTTTGCGTCCGAAGTCCCGATAGTTGGGCAGCGTCGATGCCCGGTTATCCACAGCCTCGCCGGCCTCGACCGGACGCATGACGATGAACTCGCCGACGAAGCCGGCGAGGTCGAACACGCGCTCGATCTCGAGCCGGTAGCCGGGCAGCGGCTGGCGCTGCGAGAGCCGGCGGACGTCGAGGGCAAAGTCCGAGAAGCGGGCGAGGCTGCCGCTCTTGGCATGCAGGTGCCGGAGTTCGAAGCGCCAGCCCTCGGCCTGACGGCCGGCGTGTTTGCGGGCGACGCGGTAGAGCCAGCGCTCGATCCCGCCGGTCAGCCGGAAATAGGTCGGGTCGATGGTGAGCACGAGCCGACGGTCGAGGACGCCCTGGTAGAACCAGTCGGGGAGCACGAATTCGAGGCCGAGCGACTTGCCCGAGGCGGTGGTCAGCTCCTCCCATTCGTTGATCCAGGAGAACTGCTGCCTGCGCCAATGCGCGCCCTGCCGGATCGTGGTCTTCACGACGGTCGACTGCAGTCGGGTGAGCGCGCCCTTGAGCAGCTGGTACTCGCGCTTGCCGGTCGCCCGGCCGATCGCGGTCAGCAGCTGGTAGGGCGTGAAGCGGAAGAAGCGGGAGGTCGGCAAGCCGCGGTCGAGCGCCTCGACGATGTGCGAGCCCGCCCAGATCAGGATGTCGGCGTCCCAGATCGTCGCGAGCCCATGTTCCGGAACGGCGTAGACCTGCACTTCCGTATCTCCGGCTTTGTAGAGGATCGGCCTCACGCGCTTGGCCTTGGCCAGGCTGAAGAACGGCCGCTCCATGAGGTCGCGCTGGTCGCGCGGCGGCACCGCGCCTTCGAGCGCCTCGAACGGGTCGAGCGTCGCCCGCTCGCTGGTGTGGAAGCGGCTTCGCGCCACGACGGCGGCCGGGCGTCAGCGGCGGGCCTGGCCGGCATAGGCCGGCGAGACGGCCGCGTGGCGCTTTGCCGGCAGCACCACGTCGCCGGTGTCGTCCGAGGTGGACGCCTTGGCGCCGCGGTCGACCCAGGCCTGGAGGTCCTCGACCTTGTAGACGACGCGACCGCCGAGCTTCGAGTAGCGCGGGCCGGTGCCGTAGGTGCGGTGCTTCTCGAGCGTGCGGCCGGAGAGGCCGAGGAAACGCGCGGCCTCGGGGGTGCGCAGGTAGCGCGGCGGAAGATTGGCGGGGACAGCGGACATCGGCGAGCCTCCGTGGACAGCTGGCGGCTGCCGGGTGTCGGCGGCCGTCACGGGCCCAAGCTGGCGAAGGGCGCTGGCGTGTGGGGAGTCCGAAGATGCGGTGTCGAAGAATGGACCCCGGGAAGGTCAGGCGGTCTGCTGCGGCAACCCCGCAAGCGCGCGATATCCGCCGCGCATCAGCTTGGTCGCGTCCGCGACGAGCCGCAGCGTGCGGCTGCGCAGGTCGTGCGTCTTCCAAGCCGCGCCCGAGGGGACCCGCTCGGCGCCGAACAGGCCTTCCGCGAGCGCGCGGTAACTCGCGCCGTCGGCGCGGCCGTCGAGCGCCCGGAGGCCGAGGACCAGGCGCTGGCGGCGTTGCCGCGTGAGCGGATCCCGCTTCCGGGGCCCTCCGGCGAGAGCGTGCCAGGCGTCGAGCAGAGCGGCGACGCGTTCGGGGAGGTCGGGGCCGAAAGGGACGATCGCGGCGAGGGCCGCCTGCGGGCTCGCCGCGTCGAGAATGTCGAGCTGCACATCGAGGCCGTCCTGCTCGCGAAAGAGCAGGCGCCGGCCGTCGGCGCCGTTAATTTCAGCCCTTGGCTGCGGCCAAGGGAGGAAAGCTCCCGCGTAGTCGATCAGGGCTGCCGGCGTCGCCATCGCCGCGATCACTTGGTGAGATCGGACCGACCAGAAGACCTCGGCGTTGCTTGCGGGAAGACGCGGATCGACGACGAAATCGCAACCCCCAAGTGCGGGCAGCGGCGGCAGCCGCCGCCTCGGATTGCGCCGCGACCGCATGCTCGTGGTCGCGCGCATAGTCCGGATTGCGCCGCAGATATTCCCAGGCCAAGTCCCTCAGGGACGCGGTATCCAGCTCCTGATATGCGCTCTCGGAACGCCAATCTCTACTCGACACGACGGACTCCTTCGAGCCGCCACGGAAGCGATCCCCCGCACGCTCCGCGTGCATGATGCAATCATGGATTCCCGCACAGCTTCTAAAGGTCGAGTCCTCGACCTAGATCGAGCGATGCCCGTACGGCATCAGCGATCCTCGTCGGCGGCGCGCTGCAGCAGGTCGCGATAGCCCGAGTGCGTCATCCACTGGGCCCGTGCAAGATGCGCCGCATGGACGCGTTGTGCGCGGTCGGGATCGGCGTCGGCATCGAGACCGAGCACGATCTTCGCGGCCTCCCGCCAATCGGCGCCGTCGGCTTGCGCATCGAGGAGCCGCAGATAGGTCACGGCATGGGCCAGGTCGTAATCGGTGACCCGGTCCGACGCAGGTGGAGCATCCTCAAGCGGCGATCGACGTGTGGCCACGGCGTTCCCTCTCAACCCAGGTCCTCTCCAAACGATCGTGGTTAACGCATGCCCTATCAGATCGGAGGGTGCGCGCCATAACTTGCTTCGGTTCCTTGCCGATTGCGGCGAACGGTCTGGCGCGCCAAGCGGCGTCGCATCGCGTATTATAATACGTCGCACTATAATACGCGAACGGCGGAGACAATGCGGATGGATATCCGCAAGGTCTTCGCCACGAATGTGAGACGCTACCGAGAGGCGGCCGGGTTGAGCCAGGCCGGGCTGGCCGACAAGATCGGCGCGGACCGCGCGCACGTCTCCAGTATGGAGCGGGCGCAGCAGAACGTCACGATCGTCACCCTATGGCATGTCAGCGAAGCGCTCGGCGTTCGCGCCGCTGCGCTCCTGGAGGAACCGAGCGGACTCGAAGAGGCGGAAGAGGAAAAGCGTGCGTGAGCGCCCCGCCCGGGTGGTCCCGGGCGGGGCGTCGCTGGCGGGTTCAGTCGCCCTGGCGCTTGCCGTTCGGGCGCGACCAGATGAGGCTGTAGGTGTCGCCGCCCTCGTCGTCGAAGAGGTTGGCGTAGATAGGAGCGGTGAAGCTCGGATCGTCGAGCTTGAGCCCGAGGTAGTCGCGGCCCTCGTTGGAGCGCTTCTCCCAGGCGGCGCCGATCTCGACCGAGCCGACGAAGACCCGGTGGGACGGCGCGTTGTCGTTCGAGCGGTTCTCCTCGGGAACGATGCGGACGTTCTTGGCCTGCACGGCCAGGGTGGTGACGGAGCCGGTGAAGCTGTTGCCCGACTTCTTGAAGGTGCCGATGGTCGCCATGGTAAGTCTCCTGTCTTGCTGTCACCGAGCCCGCGCCCATCGCGGCCTCGATGGCGATCGCAAGGCCGGGGGCGATCGACGCCGCACCTGAAAGGCCGGAGCAGCGCGGAGGACGGAGCCGTCGGGCTTTCTTGCCTCGCGAGGAATGGGCGTCAGCCCAGGGGAAGAAAGTTCGACGGCGCCGTTGCGGCACAGGCGATCGAGGGCGCAGCCCGTCCCTCGGCCAGATCAAGCCAAGGAGAGGACGTGGTGGGCCGCGGGAACCGACAGCACCCCGACCGGAGACGTGGCCGACCCCTCAGGCCCCCGACAAGATCGGGCCAGCCGCCGTCGCGTAAAGACAAGCTCCGGCGCGAGAAACGGACGCCCTTCCTCCCGAACAGAACCCGTCAGACGCCGCGTCCCCGACGATCGCCGACTCGGGACGAAGCGCCCGCCTGAACAAGCGATCCATGTCCGCGCGCATGCCCGTGCGAACTCGACCCGCCGCATTCACGCCGCCCCTACGCACCGTCTCGAGGATGAGGGTGTCGGCCTAGCCGTCGTTGGCCGTGCCCAGCATGCGCCCAGTGGCCGGTAGCGGTCCGGCGACGCTCCGCCCGGGATCACCCGGGTAAAGGGCGCTCACCCGGGCCCGGGCGACGGCCGCCACCACGATTGCGCCGATCGCGGCGAAGGCGACACGCCAGGCTTCGCCCGTGCCGCCGATGCCGGAGACGCCATAGACGGCCGAGTAGCCTGCGATCGCGGCCGGAGCGGCGTAGATCGCGGCGACCAGAGCACGGAGCCAAGGCGAGCGGATCGTGGCGAACAAGACCTGGCCGACCCCGAACGTGAGACCGGCCACGACCACGCCGACGACGGCGGCGCCGATCAGGCCCGCCTCATGGCTGTACGCCCACATCGCCGCCCACAGCCCGGCGTAGAAGGGCAGCGCGAAGACGGCGAGCGTGAAGAGGAGCCAGAGCAGCATTCCGATGACGGCGAAGCTAGCGGCGGTGGCGATGATCATGGGCGTCCTCCATGCAAATGGTCAGGACGCGCATCCACCACCTCCACAGCGCGTGAGCGTAGAATAGCAAAGGATCGGCGGCGCCGGAATCCCAATCGGACACCGGCGCCGTGCATCGGGTGATGCCGACCCGTCATCCGAACGGGTCGTATTCGTGGACGATCGCCTCGGCGGGTCCGTCGAACTCGGACGCGGGCATGACGCCGTAGCCGCTGTCGGTCTGGATGAGCACCACGCAGATCATGAGCGTCTTGGCGAGGTCGTAGGCGCGACGCTGAGCGAGGGACAAAGGCATCTGACCGGCTCCTGTTCGGGAGCGGGGACCGCCCTCGCTCGACAGGCGCCCGACGTGTCCGGCGCAGGGCCGCGATCACCGACAGCATCGCTGGCGGCGGTAGCGTCAGCGTACCGACCCCTTGCGGGTTGATCGTCACAAGGTCCTGGGCTGGACCAAGGATCAGCGACTATGAGAGCGGGTCGGTGCTCGCGGGCAGGAGACTGATCTTCTCGTCCTTGACCAAGCCACCTAGGTTCGACCGACTGCGGACAGGAGATGAGGATGACCGACGAGCTGGATGCTGGAGACCGGGAAGCTCTGGACTGGATACGCGACGCGTTCACCCGAGAAGCCATCGACGAAATCTATCAGGCGTTCATAGACGCCGGACGTGCTCCCTCGGAGCAGGCGCTTGAAGCGATGTCGTCGATCGCCAGGTCAAGTCACAACGAGCAGCGCCGATACATCGCGATCCTGGCGAAACGGAGCGGATCGAGCCTGCTGAGCAATCACCTGCGGGACGCGGACTAGGGCGGCGCTCACGCGCCGCCTTTCCGGAAGTCGAAAAGCGGGATCCCGAGCTTCCGCGCCTTGTCGGCGAGGTTGTCCTGGATGCCGGTGCCGGGGAACACCACGACCCCGATCGGCAGGACGTCGAGCATCGCGTCGTTGCGCTTGAACGGCGCCGCCTTCTGATGCTTGGTCCAGTCGGGCTTGAAGGCGATCTGCGTGACCTTGCGGTTGTCGGCCCAGCAGGCGGCGATGCGCTCGGCGCCCTTGGGCGAGCCGCCATGCAGCAGCACCATGCCGGAGTGCTTGGCGTGGACCCGGTCGAGTGCGGCCCAAATCGCCTGGACGTTGTTGCAGTCGAGCCCGCCGGTGAAGGCCACCTTCGGTCCGGTCGGCAGGAGGGTGTCGGTTTCGGCCTTGCGGCGAGCGGCGAGGAAGTCGCGGCTGTCGATCATCGCTGCGGTCATCGTGCGCCGGGTGGCCAGCGATCCGTGGCGAGGCAGCCAGGCGGAGCCGGTGTGCAAGCGGTAGAGATCGGAGGCGGTATCGCGCATCAGCTCGAAGGCGTCGCGGCGTTCCAGGAGGTGGATGCCCTCGGCGATGGCGCGCTCGAGCTCGACCGAACGGACTTCGGAGCCGTCCTGCTCGCGCTGGAGGCGTTTCTGTGCCTGCTCGTTATCGTCGAGCGCGCGCTCGATCCGGTCGGCGGCACGGTGGAAGAGGTTGACCTGGCCCCAGAGCAGGTCCTCGAGGTCGGGTTCGAGGCGCGTGTCCTGCAGCATCACGACCATCGCGTCGAAGAGATCCGCGAGGCTGCCTGTGACGATGCGGCTCTCGGGCAGTGGGCGGGGATCGGGTTCGTCCTGGAAGGGGCGGTAGCCGTAGAGCTGGAGTTCGTGAAGGAGTTCCGCGGTCGGGCTGGTCTCGGCGGGTTCGTCATGGTCGGTCGTCATCGTCGCCTCCGGGGTCTCAAGACCGCGCCTCTCGCGGCCTTCACGGGCGACGAAGAGCGGGGGCGGACCGGGCCTGCACCGCGGCGCTCTCGCCGCGGCCGGAGCGCCAGCGGAGGATGGCGAAGGCCGGCTCTTTTGGTTCGCGATGCAAAGGGCCGCTCGCGGCCCGGCGGAAAAGAGTCGGCCGAAGCCGTTGCCGGCCTGGACCGGCTCCGGTCCGATCGCCCTCTTGGGAAGGCCGAAGGCGCGGCTCTCGATCGACCGGCAGGCGCCGGCCGGACCGGAGCGAACCGCTGTCGATCAGCCTCCTTTCCGGGCCTCCACGACCAGAAACCGCGCGACGTCCTCCGGTGCGAGCTGCGCCTGAACCCCGTCCGCGAGCGCGGCATGGCCAAGCCGGCGCAGATCCTCGTTGAAGTCGCCGAGGACTGCGTCGAGCGTCAGCGCCTCGATCCCGGCGTCGCGCGCGCGGGCGGCGAGCGTCGTCACCGCCCCCCGTCCGGCCGGGTCGTCGTCGCGCGCGATGTAGAGGCGGCGGAGCGTCGGGGGCAGAGTCAGAGCGGCGAGGTGGTTGGCGGACAGCCCCGCGATCATCGGCATGGTCGGCATCACCTGCTGGAGCGACAGCATCGTCTCGAGCCCTTCGCCGGCCTCCATGACCGCGGCGGGCCGTCCGAACCAGACGCCGTTGCCGAGAAGCCGGCCCATAGCGCGGCGTGGCGTCGCGATCGGCGCCTTGGCCTCGCCACCGGGATCGAGCCAGGTGCGATGGACGCCGGTGAGCACTCCCGCGCCGTCGCGGATCGCCGCGATCAGCGACGGCCAGGCCTCGCGCGTGCCCGGAGGGTCGTCCGCGTTCGGGCGATACCAACAGCGCGGATGGAACCGCAGCGAGGCGCAGTCCCGGAGATCCGCAATCCCACGGAACCGCAGATACGCTTCGGCGACCGTGCCCCGGATCGGCTTCGAGATCGCCCACAGCCGGCGTGCGGCCTCGGGCGAGCCTTGCGGCGCGGGTTCGAGCAGGCGTTCGTCGAACGGTTTCGGCTGCGGAAGCGACAGGAATTGCCGCGCCTCGGCCAGGGTCTCGCGCAGGCTGGTGCAGCGGCGGTTCGCGGCGATCAGGTCGAGGAGATCGCCGTGCTCGCCCGTCGCGGCATCGGTCCATTTGCCGGCGGCGCCCTTGCCGCGGTCCCCGCCGGTCAGCCGGACGAACAGCGACCGGCCCGGCGTGTTATCGACATCGCCGACGAGCCAGTAGCGGCCCTCGCGGCGTCCGTTTGGGAGATAGTGGCGGCAGACCGCCTCGGCGTTGCGCGCGAGGCGGTGTGCCAGTTCGGCGGCGGCGCTGATCATGGGATCAGGCCGCGGCACGGTCGATCACGCGGGTGATCGGATGACGGCCCAGCACGCGCGCGAGGGTCGCCGGCCCGTCCGCGCCAGTCGGCACGAACAGGCGGAGCTTCCAGGCGATGATCTCCGAGACGAGCCCGTCCGCTTTCAGCCGCGCGACCCTGCCGTCGCTGAAGCCGGTCAGCTCGACGCGCTGCGTGCCCATGACGAGCGAGCGTCGGACCGCAAGACCATCGGCGAGCTGGAGCGACCCGCCGCGACCGAGCACCGCCTCCCAGGCGTCGTCGGCCGAGACGTCGGGCAAGTCGCCACCGAGCGCTTCGGCGATCCAGGCGGGCGCCACGCGCCGCCCGATCACGCGCTCGCCGTCGTCGGTCTGGAGCCGGTAGACGCGGCAGCCGTCCTGCGGCAGCCGCCGCCAGATCGGTAGCAGGAGCCCGGTGACGATCCAGAAGCGGCTCTCCACCAGTTCGGGCAGCGTCGCCAGCTCGGCGTTCCAGGCTTCGGCGAATGCCGACTGGTCGGCCTCCTCCCAGTGCGAGGCGAGAAACGCCGCCTCGGGCAGGTTCTTGCGCTCGGTCGGGCGGACGAGGCGCACGCGGCGCTCGACCTCTCCGTCGTCGAGGGTGACGCTCGCCGCCCGGACCTGGACCGCGGCATGGCCCGAGCGGGCGTTGACGAGCAGCCGACCCGATGCCTTGTGGGCCAGATCGAGGGCGTCCGCGAGGCTCGGCGCGTCGATACGGTCGAGCCGCCGCACCTCCAGCGCGATCGTCTCCGCGCCCGTGCCCGGGTGGGTGTAGACCGTCCGGCGGTCGACGATGGCGAGCGACTCCGCCCGCAACGTCTCCAGCCCGACGTCGAACGTCCCCGCCTGAACCGCCGCCTCGACGCGCGCGTTCAGCAGCCCGTCGAAGACCTCGAACAGGAGGTTCTGCAAGGCGATCGGCAGCGCCAGCACCCGGTTGAGGAACTGCGTGATCGGCGGCAGCTCCTCCTTGATCGCGCCGTCGCGGGTCATCAGCGACAGGCCGGTGGCCTCCTCGAAGCGTCCGAGCGAGCAGCCTTCGACCTTGCCGCCGATGAGCAGCATGTAGAGCTGGCGCAGCGAGGCGCGCGCGTACTCGTTCTCCAGATTGTCCGACGCCCGGAACATGCCCTGGCCGCCGGTCTGGCGCTGGCCGCGCGTGATCGCGCCGAGCGTGTCGAGCCGGCGCGCGATGGTGGATGAAAAGCGCTTCTCACCGCGCACGTCGGTGGCGATCGGCCGGAACAGCGGCGGCTGCGCCTGGTGCGTGCGGTTGGTGCGCCCGAGCCCCTGGATCGCGGCGTCGGCCTTCCAGCCCGCCTCGAGCAGATAGTGGACGCGCAAGCGCCGATTCTTCGCGCCGAGGTCGGCGTGGTAGCTGCGGCCGGTGCCGCCGGCGTCCGAGAAGACGAGGATGCGCTTCTCGTCGTCCTGGAAGGCGGAGGTCTCGGCGAGGTTGGCGCCCGCGGGACGGCCCTCGACGGCAAGCCGCTCGACGCCGTCCTCGCCGCGCTTGCGGACGATGCGCCGCGAGCGGCCGGTGACCTCGGCCACCATGTCGGTGCCGAACCGCTGGACGATCTGGTCGAGCGCCCCGGCGACCGGCGGCAGGGAGGCGAGCCGCTCGATCAGCCGGTCGCGCCGCTCGACCGCGTCGCGGCAGAGCACAGGCTGGCCGTCGTCATAGACCGGCCGCGACGACATATTGCCCTCGCCGTCGGTGAAGGGTTCGTAGAGCTGCACCGGGAAGGCGTGGGCGAGATAGTCGAGCACATACTCGCGCGGCGTGATGTCGACCTGGACGTCGGACCATTCCTCGGCCGGCAGCTCGGCGATGCGGCGCTCCATCAGCGCCTCGCCGGTCGAGACGATCTGGACGACGCAGGCGTGGCCGGAGGCCAGGTCCTCGTCGACCCTCGCGATCAGCGTCGGCGTCTTCATCGAGGTGAGCAGGTGGCCGAAGAAGCGCTGCTTCGAGCTCTCGAAGGCCGAGCGCGCCGCAGACTTCGCCTGCGCGTTCAGCGTCGAGGAGCCCTGCTCGGTCTGGGCGGTGACGCCCGCCGCCTCCAGCGCGGCGTCGAGGTTCTGGTGGATGATCTGGAAGGCGCCCGCATAGGCGTCGTAGATGCGCGTCTGCTCAGGGGTCAGCGCGTGCTCGACGATCTCGTATTCGACGCCGTCGTAGGAGAGCGAGCGGGCAGTGTAGAGACCGAGCGCGCGAAGATCGCGGGCGAGCACCTCCATCGCCGCGACGCCGCCGGTCTCGATCGCGGCGACGAACTCGGCGCGGGTAGCGAACGGGAAGTCCTCGCCGCCCCAGAGGCCGAGCCTCTGCGCATAGGCGAGGTTCTGGACGGTGGTGGCGCCCGTCGCCGAGACGTAGAGCACGCGCGCGTTCGGGAGAGCGTGCTGAAGGCGAAGCCCTGCGCGGCCCTGCTGCGAGGGAGCGGCGTCGCCCCGCTCGCCCTTCGAGCCGGCGGCGTTCTGCATGGCGTGGCTCTCGTCGAAGACGATCACTCCATCGAAGTCGGCGCCCAACCAGTCGACGATCTGAGCAACCCGCGAAACCTTCTCCTCGCGCGCGTCGGACCGCAGCGTGGCATAGGTGGCGAATAGGACGCCTTCCTCCAGGCGGATGCGCGTCCCCTGGCGGAACCGCGACAAGGGCTGGATGAGCAGCCGCTCCTGGCCGAGCGCCGACCAGTCGCGCTGTGCGTCCTCGATCAGGGTGTCGGACTTCGAGACCCAGAGCGCGCGGCGGCGGTCCTTCAGCCAGTTGTCGAGGATGATGGCCGCGACCTGGCGGCCCTTGCCCGCGCCGGTGCCGTCGCCCAGCATGAAGCCGCGCTGGAAGCGGACCGCATTCGTCGCATCGTCGGGCGCAGCGGTGACCAGGTCGAAGGTCGCGTCGACGGTCCATGCCCCGGCGAGCTGCTCGCGGTGCGCCTCGCCGGCGAGGATCAGCGTCTCGAGCTGCGCGTCCGAGAGAAGGCCTCCCTCGACCAGCCCCGCCGGCACGTGCGGGCGATAGGTCGGAAGCGGCGGTCGCACGCTCGCCATCGCCGCCGACTGGACGAGCGGCGTCGGGTGCGGGCGTGCGCCCGGCACGCGGATGGTCTGCAGCGCGAACGGCTCGTAGAGCGCGTCGCTGAGCCGCGCGGGTTCGGCATTCGGCCGCTCGATCGCTTCGTAGCCGAGCTCGACCGCATCGGCCGCCACGGGCGCGAGCGGGCGGGCCCGAGACGCGGGTCCGCGCCGAGCCGGAGAGCCGGAAACACGCAGAGTCGGAAGTGCGGAAGACCGGCTCGGCGTACAGGCGGGGCGCGGCGGGACGTGCCGCTCGACGAGCGCCAGCAGCGCCGCCGCGTTGGCCGCCACCGTATGAGCTGGCGGAAAGACGGCAGGGTCGGCCGCGGGCACACGGTCGATGACGGTGAGCCGCGTCTCGACCGTCGTCCCATGCTTGGCGAAGACCCGCCCGTCGATCGGGGCGCTAAACACGAGCCGACCGCGCTCCTGCAGCCGCGCGAAGGCGGGCGTCCAGGACGGGTTGTCGGGCGCGAAGGACGCTCCGGTAATCGCGACCAGCCTGCCGCCCTCGACCAGCCGCGCCAGCGCGGAGGCGATGTGCCGATAGGTGGCGTCGGCGACCCGGCCTTCGATATGCGCGCCCGCCGAGAAGGGCGGGTTCATGAGGATGACGCTGGGGCACAGATCAGCGGAAAGGTGATCGTGGATGCGGGCCGCGTCGAAGGTTGTGACGGGAGTGGCCGGGAAGAGGAGGCGCAGCAGCCCGGCGCGGGTGTCGGCGAGTTCGTTCAGCGCGAGTTCGGCCCCGGCGATCTCGGCGAGGATGGCGAGCAACCCGGTGCCGGCCGAGGGCTCGAGCAGCAAATCGGCCGCGGTGATCACCGCCGCATGCGCCGCGACGAGCCCGAGCGGCAGCGGCGTCGAAAACTGCTGGAGCGCTTGGCTCTCCTCGGATCGCCGCGTGTGGGTGGGCAGGAGCGCCGCGACCTTGCCTAGCGCCGCGAGCCGGGCGGCGATGGGCTTGGCCGCGAGCGCCGGGCCGAAGCGACGCAGGAAGAGCAGCTGGGCGACCTCGCACGCGTCGTAGGCGTCCTTCCAGCCCCAGAGGCCTTCGGCGTCCGACCCGGCGGTCACGGTGGTCATGGCGTCGCGAAGCGAACGAGCATCGACGGGCCGGCCCTGAACGAGTGAGGGCAGAAGGGCCTGGGCGGCCGCGAGGAGCGCCTCGGGCGATAGGCCAGGGCGCGCGACGGCGGGCGCGAGGTCGAGGGCAAGTTTCGGCATGGGGGTGAGCTCCGGGAGCGGAAGGGGTGAGCCCGGACGGCTCCCGCTCTCTCTCGAGCCGCTCCGGACACCCCGTCACGGCCGCTCTCTCCCTCTGGTCGCCGTCCGGCAGGACGACGGGGCCCGGCGCGGATGCGCCGAGCCCCGTCAAGCCCGACCCCGTGTGGGCCCGTCCGGCGTTGAGCCGAAGCCGCCACCCTCGGCGGGCGGTCGATACGCCTCGTAGGGGTTGCCGGGCGCGAGGTGGCCGAAGGGCGTGAACAGATAGTCGCCGCCGTCGCGGCCGACGGCGCAGAGGACGTAGCGGGTCTCGCCCGTCGCGGCGTCGAGGCACTCCATGAGCGCGAGGTCGTCGGCCTTTGCGGCCCGGATGAGCGTCTGGAAGTTGGTGCGGGCGTGGTCTGAGATCGCCATGGCAGGTGTCCTGAAAGGACGAAATCCGGCGTATTGAAGGGCTCGTCGATGTGGATCGAGGATTCGGGAATCGCTCGGGTCAGTAGCCGAACGACCAGGACGGCCAGCTCTGGCCATTGTCCGAGGCGGCCACTGCGGCTTCGAGGTCGTCGGCGTCGCCGTCGATCAGGATGGGATCGCGGACCGGCGTCTCGTCGATGATCTTCACGCGTGCAACCAGGCCGTCTTCGACCTCGACGTGGACGGGCACCTGATAGCCGAACACCACACGCCGCGGCGTCGGCTCGGCCGGCGGGTCGGGATGGTCGAAGGTGGGCAGGTCGAGCAAGGGCGCGACGTCGCCGTCGAACAACACCCAGACCGCATCGTGGGCGTGCGCCTTGCGGAGCACGGCGACGAGCGACAGCGGCAGTTCGTCCAGCGGCCCGTCCTCGACGATGCCGGTGTGAACCCAGCAGCCGTAGCAATGCGGTTCGATGACAAGTTGATGCCACGGATTTTCGGCGTCGTAGCCGAAGCCGCCCGGCCGTCCCGGTTGGGTGTCGGCCAGGGTCCGGAGCTGGGCGAAGGTCTCGGGCTCGAGGTGCAGCGCCGACACTTCGGCGTAACGAAGAGTCTGCATGGAAGGTCTCCTTATCAGGCAAGCGGGATGCGGGACGGCCGTAGCCGCCCCGCACCTCCGGTCACTCGGCGGCGATGGCGAACGGCTCGTCGGCCTCGTCTCCCTCGCGCTCCTCAGACTCCTCGTCGTCGGTGAGGAAGTCGGGCAGCGCTTCGGCCTCGGACGGGATGTCGGCGGTTGCCTCCACCTCGTCGGACGCGCTGCGCAGCGGGTGGGGAAGCCAGCCGGTGTCTGCCAGCAGCCGCTCGGCTTCCTTAGCCATGTCACCCTTCTTGAGATGGTCGATCAGCTGGGCCGCCATCTCGCCCTTGCCCTCGCGCACGGCTTCCAGGATCCGGGCCTTGGTGACCCGGCCGAGATAGTTTCCGACGGTCGGCGTCCAGCCAGCCTCCACCATGTCGAGACCGACCGCCTGCGCCAGCCGGTCGGCGTCGGCGATGCGCTGCCGAACCGTCGCCGGCGAGACGGCTCCATAGGGGTTGGCGCGCTCGAACAGCGCGTTCACCCCGTAGCTGACGCAGTGCGCTAGCAGCGCCAGCCGGGCCGCGTCGTCCAGGCCGGCGAGATGGTCCCAGAGCGCCTGGTCGTCGCTGGGCAGGTTCGCCGCGAGGGCATCGTGCCGGGCGGTGACGCTGGTCGCCGCCGCGCTGTCCTTGAGGTCATCGGCCTGGACGGGGAAGAAGACGTGCCGGACCGAGGCTTCGAGGCAACCGCCGCTGCGGTGATGGAAGCTGTCGGCGACGAGCCGGTGAAGTAGCGCGGTCAGCGCCACCTGCGGGTTGGCCGCGACCGCGTCGCGCAGCGCCAGCGTCCGGTGCGCGGTCAGTTCGGTGACCAGCCGGTCGGGGAGCGGCTTGATCGCCTCCTCGTCCTCGTCCGGCTCGGTCGGCTGGCCGCCGACGGTGATCACCGCCCGCTGAGGACCGGGAACGGCGGCGGGCTCGACCTCGCCTCCATCGCCCTCGGGACCCGACGCCTCGACCGGGGCCTCGTCCTCGGGCCGGACATAGCCGCGCTCGACCCTGAGACTCCCTGAGCCGTCGATCGAGGCGAACACGCCGGCGCGTGCGATCTCGGCTGGATCGTAGACCGTGGGCCGGTTCTGGAACGCTGCGATCGCCGTCTCGACCTCCTCGAGCCTGAGGTCGACCGCTTCGGGCAGCTCGTCCTCGCCCTCGTGCTCGGCATAGGTGCGATCGAGCTCGTCGACGAGCGCGTCGTAGGTCGCCTGCTCCTCGTCGGTGAGCGTCGGACGCTCGCCGTCGATGCGGCGCAGCCCGCCGGTGTGGCCGTACGGGAAGTCGATCGCGGCCTCGACCCACTTCCAGCCCTCGGCCCCGATCGCCTCAGCCTCGCGCGCCAGGCGCTCGGTTGCGAGCCGCTCCAGGAGCCACACGTCCTCGAACCAGCCGCCGCGGTCCTCGGTGAAGAGGTCGCGGCCGATGACGCCGCCGGCCTCCGAATAGGCCTCGGCGCCGACGAACACCGCGCGCCGGTCGGTGGCGGCCACCGCGCCCTCGGTCAGCATGCGACGGATGTAGTAGGGCTCGCGGTTGTAGCTCTTGGCGAGGCTCTCCCAGACCTGGAGCTGGCGGGCGTGGTCGCCGGTGATGGTGAAGGCCATCAGTTGATCGAGCGTCATGCCGTCTTCCGCATAAACGTCGAGCAGCGCCGGCGCGACCGAGGCCAGCCGGAGGCGTTGGCGCACGATCGCCACCGAGACGAAGAACCGCGCCGCGATCTCCTCCTCGCCCTGGCCGCGCGCGACGAGCGCCTGGAAGGCGCGGAACTGGTCGAGCGGGTGAAGCGCCTCGCGCTGCGAGTTCTCGGCGAGGCTGTCCTCCTCGGCCGGGATCGGCGAGGCCGCGTCGCGGACGTTGCAGGGGATCGGATGGGTCTTCGCCAGGCGCTTGGCCTTGACCAGGGCCTCGAGCGCCCGGAACCGGCGGCCCCCGGCGGGCACCTCGAACATGCCCGTCTCTTCGCCGTCGGCGGTGGCGACGGGGCGGACGTTGAGGTTCTCGAGTAGGCCGCGGCGGGCGATGTCCTCGGCGAGCTCGCCGATCGAGACGCCCGCCTTGACCTTGCGGACGTTGGCCTGGGAGAGCACGAGCTTGTTGAAGGGGATGTCGCGACGGTCGCCGAGCGAGGCGATCTTCAGGACCTGGGTTGCCATGTCAGATACTCCGCGACGGGCGGCCAGGAGCCTCTCTCTCGACCTCCAACCCGTCACGAAGACCGGCGCAGCCCTTTTCCTCTGAAGCGGGCTGCGCCGGAAAGCCGGAGATGAGGAAACGCACGGAGCTGCAGAGCCGCCGAAGCGGATCGGCGGATCGGCGGGATTAAGATCAGGCGGCGATCCGCTCGGGCTCGGCCGTGGCGACGCCCGGCTCGGCGCCCAGCCGGAAGGCGAGCAGATAGTCGGCGGCTTTCGATGCGGCCGACGCCGCGCGCACCACGGCGCGATTGTCTTCGCGCAGCACCTCGAGCCAGGAGCCGATATAGTCGGCGTGGCGCACGGTCGGCACGATCCCGAGCGAGGCGCAGGCGAAGGCGGCGCAAAGCTCCGCCACGAGCTCCTCCTGGGCGTATTTCTTCGAGCCGAAGCCGCCGGAGAGGTCGCGGTCGAGTCGGGAGGGGTGGCCCGACCAATGGCCGAGTTCGTGCAAAGCCGTGCGGTGCCAGTTGATCGGGTCGAAGTAAGCCTCCGGGCGCGGCACGTGCACATAGTCGGGACCCGGCGCGTAGAACGCCTTGTCGCCCCCGAGCCGCAGGTCCGCGCCGCTCGCCCGGATCAGCGCCTCGACCTCGGGCAGGATCAGCCCCTCCGGCATCGGCGCAGGCGTGGGGACGAGATCCTCGGCCAGCCCTTCGCACTGGTCGACGTTGAAGACCGTGAACCGCTTCAGGAACGGGATCGCCTGGGCGTCTTCGCCGGTCTCGCGGGCGCGCCGCTTCTCGCCGTCGGGCACGAAGCGGTCGGCGTAGACGACGGTCACGCCGCGTTCGCCCTTGCGGACGTTGCCGCCTAGCGACAGCGCCTGGCGGAAGGTGAGCCAGCTTTGGGAGGCGTAGCCGCGGGCGATCACGGCGCCCCAGAGGATCAGGACGTTGATGCCCGAATAGCACCGGGAGGTGGCCGCGTTCCGCGGCATGGCGAGCGGCGCGGCGACGCCGGTCGACCCCCAGGGCTGGACCCAGGGTAATCGGCCGGCCTCGAGCTCGGCGATGATGCGGTCGGTGATCTCGTCGTAGAGATTGGTGCGATCGGCGCGGGCCGGGGCGGAGCGGTAGCGGGAAGGACGTGACATCGCGGGTCTCCGCGACGGGCCGGCCGGGAGCCTCTCTCTCGACCTCCAGACCCGTCACGGCGACAGCCGCGGCCCTCTTCCTCTCGCGCGGGGCGTTGCGGGGCGCGGCCCCGCAGAAGGGGTCAGCCGAGACTTGAGGCTCGGCCGCAGGGGAAGGCTTTCCCCTCCGGGTCGCGTCTCTCGGCTTTCCGGCGTTGCGATCCCAAGGGCGTCGTCAGCGCAGTCGGTGTGGATTTCGATCCGAAGCGGCGCGTGGTCGAAGATCTGCCAGATGCGCCATTTCTAAGCGCGCCTCCTACTAAAGGACTAAGCTAGTCCTTCAGGCGCAGGGGCCGCGTTTTTCGGCGGGGCGGGCGCACCTTCGGGTTGCGGCGGGGGGGTGGTCGACGCGCGTCGTGGCGGATCGGTCACGATCACGATCACGCCCGCATTGACGAGATCGCCCGACCCAAGGGCCTGGTCCTCCTTCCGATTGCGCGCGATCACGCCGATACTCCGGACCTTGTTGCCGTTCATGGCCCCGCTCGGAGAGGGAATGCCTTTGAACTGGTTCGCGTCCGGACTCGGAAGCTCGAGCCCGTTGATGAGGGCAGAGGTCAGATCGTCGGGGTTGGCCTGGAGGTGCTGCAATGCTTCCCGCGCACGCTCATGCACGGTGTTCACATCAAAAGCGGCGATCGCCCGCTCGATCTGCTCGCAGGCGTCATCGGTCAGCACGAGACGCATTGCGCCGATGCCAGGCCGACCGACGAAGCACGTGCTGTCTTCTTGCAAAGCCTCGATCGGCAACCGCTCGGGAATCTTGTCCGCCCCGGGCATGTAGACTTGCACGCGCACTGGGAAGGCCGCGGGCATCAATCCCGGCAAACCGACGCGGCCCATGCCCGACAGCATCTTCTGCTGCAGTTCCAAAGCATGGGACTCCCGCAGTCTCGCCACGACCTCCAGCCCGCCTTCGGCGACGGCCTCGGCGAGCCTGGCGGGCGCGATCATGTCGACGTGCTTCAGGTTCCACTTGATCCAGTAGCGCTCGCCGTCGAGTTCGGCGACGGGCGTTCGCACAGGATCGTCCTCGTAGCTCCAGTCTCGCGCCGAGAGCGGCTTCAGTGTGCCGACGAGCAACATCACGCGCTTGGCGCCATCCCGCTGCAAGTCGCAAGCTGGGGTCATGACCGCCAGAACTTCGTTGCGGCCCACGTCATCGAGAGGGCAGGGGAGCTGACGGTCGGGCGGACTTGGTCGAAGGAGATCGCCGAAAGCCACGCCGCAAGCCGTTCCGGTGAGGCGCAAGCGCTCGTGATGCTGAAAGAGCGAGCGGTAGACGAGTTGCTGTAGGTCAGGCGAGCCCGCCACATAGGGCGGTGGGTAGCTCTCGGCGGTGATGCCGTCGAGCGCCTGGGCAGCGCTGATCAGCCGCTCCTCGCGCTCGATTTCGTGTTGGAGCACACGGTCGAAGATGTCGACGACATAGCTGCCGGTCGGCTCCCCCTCCTCGCTGAGGAGCAGCTGCTCCACCTGGGCATAGTCGGAAAGATCCAGTTTCCGCATCAGGGCGAGGGTGCGACCGACCGCGTCGCTCACGCTCGCTTCCCAAGCGTGGAGGAAGGCGGCGAGCTTGGTCGAGTCCGCGTAGTGGTCGGTCAAGCGAGAGAGCAGTCGGGCCAGCTTCCCCTCGGCGATCTCGGCTTTCCGCGTGATGCGGAACGCCGACGCCTGCAGCCCGACTTCATCCCGAAATTCTTCTCGCCTATTGGCGAGCCGGTTGCTCCGGGACATCAGGATCACCAGCGGCGGGTGCGACGGCCGTGCGGCGACGACCTGTTTCAGCCCCTCCTTGGAATGCGTGATCGCTTCGGCATCCTGCATCGACCCGAGAAACAGGTCGATCACAACGAGATCGACCTCGGCGGCCGCGGCGGTGAAGTCGCGGCCGGCGGTCGTCACCTTGAGCCCGAGCGCCTCCAGTTGGCGCTGGAGGTCGTCGACATACTCTCTGTCCTGGGCCATGTCCCCGACGTAGCGGGCGAACACCGGGTTGATCAGTTCGGGGCGAAGCTGATCGCGAGTCTGCCAGAGGCTTCGAACGAATCCGTCTGATGTCCTGAGCTGATCGGCATCCAGCGCATCGAACTCGGGCGCGATCGCGCGCAAGGTCTCGCGGTCATCCTCGCCGAGATCATCGAAGAAGTTGGTCCATTCCTCGACGTCGATCGCCAAATCCGCGGCGAGCGGAACCGCGTCGTAGACGTCGTCGACGATCACGGCGCGGCGTACACCTGCGGCCGCGAGGCGTTCGGGCAGGTCGGTCACGATCGCACCACGGTGTTGGGAAGCTCCAGCACGAAGCGGTGAAGCCGGCCGGTCTCAGGATTGACGGTCTCATCGAGGGTCAGCGTGCCCCCATGATGCTCGGCGGCCTCGCGTGCGATGAAGAGGCCAAGGCCGCGCCGCTTGCTCTTTTCCTTGAGCGAGAAGAACGGCCTGAACACCGTTTCCCGGTTGTCCGGCGCGATGCCGCGTCCGTTATCCTCGAAGATGAGGCTCGGCGGATTGGTGTCCAGCTCGATGGAAATGGAGGGCTGGAAGCTCGACTCTCGCTCCGCTCGCAAGTCGAGCCAGTAGATCGAGTTCGAGATCAGGTTCTCGAGGATCTGGACGACCATGCCCTTCACAGCGCGGACCCGGAGGGGATGGCGCGGGAGTGCGAGTCTAAGGTCGACACTGTGCCGCTCGAACTGCGCCTCATGAGCCTCGAGCGAGTCCCGGACCAACTGGACAAGGTCGAACAGCTCGGGGGTCTGCCGCCCCGAGATGCTGAGCGGATCCAGCACGCGGACGCGCTTGCTGATGCTCTTCATCTCGGCGCGGAGAGTGTCGACGTGTGCGCGGATATCTTGAGGCACCGAGCGGCGATGGAGCACGTCGAGCGCTTTAAGCGCGTTCTCGGATGCTCGCGCGAGCTCGTGGGCGACGACCTCCACCATCAGGCCGACGCCGGCCATCTCGACCATCTGTCGGCTCTCTTGCTCGACCTGCGCGATGCGCGTGCGGGCGCGCTCGGCGAACTCGGAGAACTCGAGCAGCGTCTGGTTCAACTCTTCCAGGGCGTCCCGGCCCTCGGCCGGCACCAGCCGCTGCAGGCGGCGGTGCGCGATCTTCGCTCGGTCCTCCAGACGATCGATCTCCGTCTTCGCGTCCGACAGGTCGATCTTCTGCGCCTTGTACTGGCGTTCGACGTCCTTCAGGAAACGGCCGAGCAGGGTCTGGACGACGTACTGCATCGCGTTGACGAGCACATATTGCTCGGGAGTTTGGCGGAGACCCTCGCGGTTTGTCTGGTCCACCAGCTGCGGGTTCAGGGCGCGTCCGATCGTCACCCGGCCGACGAACTGGGTCTTGTTGAGCGTGTAGCCCGAGCGACGGAGCGCTTTGCGATCGAGGGCCAGCCAGTCGTCCTCGTCCTCGCCATACGGGAAGACGCGGAATCGATCGCGGAACAACAGGATGCCCGACCACTGCTCCTGCCTCTCTTTGAGCGAGTGCTGCTCGCCCGTGGTGTCGAACCCTGAAAGCCGACGCCGATTGTACCAGTGAGCTTCAAAGGCGAACGGACCGACCGAAACCAGCGCCGAGTCGGGCACAGGTCCGTCCTTGCCGATGATGGCGGCTTGGAGATCATGCAGCGGCACGATGATGCGCTGCGTCTCGTGAGGATGCTCGAACCCGAGGTTCAGCGCCTCCAGCGTGACCTCAAGCTCGGGGATGTCGTTTGTGACGCGGTACTCGCCCTGCACGCGGGCGTGCGCCGCGGCGATGAGGTCGCGGCTCATCCACGGAATAGCGACGCGCTCGCCGTTCCAGTACAGCGCCACCCTCGGGCGCGATTTTTGGTCGAGGAACGGATCGGTCAGGCGCGCGAAATCGTACTCGGCCATCCTCCGTACGCGCGTTTCGGTCCAATCTTCGCTCAGGTCGGCGATGACGATTGTCGTTCCGGACCAGGTCGGCGCCGGCTTTGCAGGCCCGTCCTCTGGGGCGACGGCCACCTGATCGAGCATCGCATCGATATCGGCGAACCGGGTCCAGTCGATGTCTAGGCGGTTGAGGATGACGTCGTCGGCGCGAGCGGTGTCGACGCGCAACCGATCGCCGAGCCGCATCGCCGACAGGCGGCCGATCCCTTTCTCGCCCAGATAAGGGCTCTCACGATCGCCGCGCCGAAGAGCGGCTTCGACGTCCCGCTTTCGGGAGGCGGTTCCGATCACCAGGAAGTTGTTCTCGAGGTCCTGCCGCGACATGCCCGAGCCCGTGTCGCTGACGGTGATGGTGTTGCAGCGCGCTTGAGCCTCCTTGAGCGCGCGGCGCAGGGCGACATGGGTTGTGGCTCCGTCGATAAGCCCTTCGAACTCAGTCCGTGCCGCCTCGCTGGCGCTCGGCGCCAGAGCAGCCCGGATCTCCCGTTTGAGAGCCGCGACGCTGACGGTTTCGTCGCGAGTCCGTTTGCGCAGCGTCAGGTAGGTGTTCTTGCGCAGAACGATGTCGAACTTGATGTCGACGCCGTTCCTCGTCCGTGCGTCGAACCCGTTTTTGATCAGCTCGTAAAAGGCGATGATGTCGGAGCTGATCAACTCCGACCCGAGCTCGAGCACTGTGCGCGCGGAAATACGAAACACGATCAGGTCCGCTTTGCGTTCGGCGGGGTGGAGCCACGCGCCTTGAGGGCCGCGCCGCCGCGCGGCAGAGGCGTCTCGTCCGCCAGGCGCGCCATTCCGTGTTTCACGAACAGGTCGTTCAGCGCTTCGGCGAGAAGCGTCTGCTGCGTGGTGTCACGGTCCATCGCCAGGCGGCGCAGGGCACGCGCCACCTCGGGCTCGAAGTACCCGGCGATCTGCTTGCGTGTCGACCTCGCGGTCGCGTGATCCGGCATGGCGCTCCCCCGACCCTGACACGCCACAGAACACGATATCACGCAACAAGTATTCGAATAGTCAAAGTGTCGACATTTCAAGTCTTCAGATTGTTTGTGCAGCAGCTCTTGACGGAGCCGAAGACAAAAGACATGTTTGTGCAAACATATTAACTAGGACAACAAACATGGCGGCGGCTGAGCGCAAGAATGCGGCATGGCGGGAGGTCGTGGAGGCGGTGCGCCAAGAGCGCGCCGATCGCCTGCTGACCCAAGAGATCAGCTGGTCGCCGGACGGGACGGTCGAGTTGGTGCTCACCCGAGAGTTCATGGTCCCGGACGACGCCGGCGTCTACCTGATCCACGACCTTCGAGGCGTCCTCTATGTCGGGCAGTCGCGCAAGCTCCGGCAGCGCTTCGTCCAGCACGATCGTCTCCGCCGCAACCGGCTGCTGCATCTCGCGATGAGCCGCCCTGTCGGCATCATGCGCTTCAGCTGGCGCCTCGTCGCCGACGAAGAAGAACGCTCCGCTTTCGAGCGCGAGCTCGTCGCCACCCTCCAGCCGGTCTGCAACCGGCAGCTGCTCGACACCCCCCTGATCTAAAAAGGAGAAGACCCATGGCCCTGCTTATTCCCGCCATCAAAGGCCGCATCGGCAATACCGAGTATTTTGAGACCACCATGCGCGTGCGCGACCTGGTGCAGGCCGTCCGCCGGCCCAGCGAGCTCGACGAGTGGGCAAACTTCTCGATCGAGGAGCGCATGCAGCGCGAACTCGACGACAAGCGCGTGCGCGAACAGATCGTGCCCTATCTGACGCGTAACGAGGACCGCTTCTTCGGGTCGATCATCGTCCTGGTGTACAATGGCGAGGTCCTGTTCGAGACCATCGCCGACCTGAAGATCAGCGTGCCGGGCGCCTACAAGGCGAACGCGCACCGCATCGGCTTCGTCACCATCGACGGCGGCAGCCTGATCGTGCTCGACGGCCAGCACCGTCTGGCGGCGCTCAAAAGCGTCTACGAGCCCAAGCAGGATGGCGTGGTGTACGGCCCCTACGTCAAGGACATTCCTGACGACGAGGTCTGCGTCATTTTCCTCAAGCACGAGAATCCGGTGAAGACGCGCCGCATCTTCAACACCGTCAACCGCTATGCGAAGCAGACGAGCCGCGGCGACAACATCATCACCAGCGAGGATGACGGCTACGCTATCGTGACCCGGCGCCTGCTCCGCGATGACGAGCCGCTTGGCAACCGGCTCGTGAACGGCAAGCCGTTCGAAGTCGTCAACTGGAAGAGCAACACGCTCACCACGCGCAGCCGCCAGCTGACGACGATCAGCGCGGTTTATGAGAGCGCGTCCCTGATCCTCGGCAACAGCTTCTATCAGCCGCAGACGCGGCCGGACGACCTGAAGCTCGACGAGGGCGCCGAGCGTGTCGGCGCCGTCTGGCAAGCGATGCTCGAGGGATTGAAGCCTTATCAGGACGCTCTCGCCAATCCGGAGAACATCCCGGCGATGCGAGACGAGAATGCGCCGCATGCTTTGCTGTTCAAGCCGGCCGCGCAGATCGCGCTCCTGCGGGGGCTCTTGAACGCCACTGCCGGCGACCGCATGACCATGGCCGAGGCGGTCAAACGCGCAAACGCGATCGACTGGCGCATGCAGGCGCCGATGTGGGTGGGCGTCATCATGAAGGCGAGCGGCGCGATCGATGCTGGGTCGGAAGCGCGCAATCGCGCAGGCAGTCTGATCAACTGGCTGATCGCGGCTGACGTGATGCCGAAAGAGGAGCGCGAGGCGATCCGCCGAATCTACAACCAAGCTTTCGGCATCGATGTGAACGACGCCGAACAGGCGAAGTCGGCGCGCGAGCTGCCCGAGCCCGTGGGCGGGGCGAAGCTGGCCGCCTGACTAATCACAGTGCGCGGGCGCGCAGCCGCGCTCCCGCGCCTTACCGTATGGAAGGATGAGATGATGATTATCGACCAGAAGCTCTATTTGATGTTGCACGAAGCGACAGACCATAGTCCTGATTACGGCCAGTTTGTCAGCGGCGGCGATCCGGTCTCCGCCGTTGAACGTCACTATGCCGAGATGGATGCTTGGTGTTCGCCAGCCCAAGACCCTGATTTCCACGAGGAATTCTGTGTCTGGCTCCACGAAATCCCTGAGCAGCTCGCAGAGACTATTCAGGAACAGTTCGAAGGCTTGCGAGGAGGTGAGTATAGTGCCGCAACCGCGGCGCTGCTCACTGAAAACCCGGAAATCGAAGCGATACTCGTGAACGTGCTCTACACCGCCGAGGGCGGCGCAACGGCCTCATTGATGCCCGTTGTGCCGCAACTCCTCGGCTCCTTCGGCAAGAGCTGAGACAACCGCAGCCGCCTGACCGTCGTCTGTGAAGCGGCCAAGGCTGAGGCGGATCGATTCGGAAGCTTCAGCTCCGCTCAATCCCATCGCGATAAGGACATGCGACGGTTCGGTCGTGCCCGATGTACAGGCCGATCCAGTAGCCGCGGCAAGTTTCGGGCGAACGGCCGCAAGAAGAAGCTCCGCCTCGATTCCGGGCACACGGATGTTCAGGTTTCCCGGATGCCGCGAGATCAGCGTTCCATTGACCTCCAGATCGGGGAGTTTGGCGCGGAGCTGATCGAGCAGCCGGTCGCGAAGGCGACGAGTTCGCTCGATCTCGGTCTCGCGCTCGTCCGACAGAATTTGGCAGGCGGCACCGAAGCCAACGCACAGGGGTGTGGGCAACGTGCCCGGCCGCAGGCCGTCTTCCTGACCGCCTCCGAACATGATCGGCCGCAGCTGCGGTCGCCGTTCCCGGCGAACATAGAGTGCGCCGATGCCTTTCGGCCCATAGGCTTTATGCGCCGACAAGGAGACGAAATCGACGTTCCAGTCATCGACATCGATGCGTTCGACCGCGAGGGCCTGCGCTGCATCTGAGTGGAACAGCGCGCCGGCCGCGCGGCAGAGCTCGCCGATCTGCGCAATCGGCTGCGCAACCCCGGTCTCGTTGTTCACGGCCATGACCGAGACGATCGCCGTGTTTCGTCCGATCAGTCGGGCAAGTTCGTCGGCGTCAATCATGCCGTCGGGGCGTACGGGAGCGACACGCAGCGCGAATCCTTCGTCGACGAGGGCGCGGCCTACCGCGAGCACACACTTATGCTCGATCGCGGAGACGACGATCTCGCGCCGGGCCGGCAACGCCGCCCGCGCTGCGCCGAGCAGCGCAAGATTGTTGGCTTCGGTCGCGCCGGAGGTGAAGATGACTTCGTCCGAATCGGCGCCAATCAGCGACGCGACCTGATCGCGCGCTCGGTTGATTGCGGCGTCAGCGTCCCAACCATAGGCGTGGTCCGCGGCGTGCGGATTGCCGAGGCCGGCCGCGCCCTCGAAATGAGGGCGCATCGCGGCGAAGACGCGAGGGTCGAGCGGGGTGGACGCCTGATAGTCCATGTAGACGCCGTGCGTCCCTCCGCTCATTGCACTCTCCACCGCTCGTTCGAACTCGCCACTGGCGGTTACCGCCAGTCCACGCTATGGTCCACTGGTCTCGCTCACCAGTAAGGCCTTTTATGGCGCGCAGTCTACTCGATGATGGCCGGTTCAGACTGCAGTTCGCAGGTCATGAAACATTTCCGCTGCGTTATGGCTGGCTGAAGAAGTCTTTCGATGCGGTAGTGGCGGCAGAAGCGGCCGGGCAGACAGACACACGCTCGATCTTTACAGACGATGCGGCGATTGCGAACTTCGGCGTGGGTAAAAACATGGTCACATCGATGCGGCATTGGTCGCTCGCATCGGGGGTGCTGCAGATCAGCAATGATGAAGACTTGTCGTCCGCTGGCGGACAACTGCAACCGACTGCGCTCGGTCGGCTTCTGTTTGGCGAATCGGGCGATCCCTATCTTGAGCGCCCCGCGTCCCTATGGCTGCTGCATTGGCATCTGGCCGCCACCCCTGGGCGGGCGACGACGTGGTATTGGGCATTTAATGAATTGAATGAGCCGACGTTCACGCGCGATGTCGTGCGAACCCGACTCGGCCGTCGCTGCGATGAGCTTCGTGAGGACGGTCGGTTGAAGACGTCGCGCATCACCGAATCGACGCTGAAGAGCGATGTGCTGTGCTTCATCCGAACCTACGCCGTGAAAGCCGACGGCCGGTCGACGCAGGAAGATGCGCTTGAGTGTCCGTTGACCGAGCTTGGCCTCGTTCAGTCCGTCGATATCGGCTCGGCGTTCCAGTTTCGGCGTGGGCCGAAGTCGACGCTCCCCGACGAGGTATTCCTCTATGGGCTGCTTCGGTTCTGGCGCGGGCTCTATCAGACCCGTCGCGAATTCACCGTCGAGGCGGTGACCCATGAACCGGGGTCGCCGGGCCGGGTCTTCCTCTTGGATGAGGAAACGGTCGCCGAGCGGCTTGCGCGCCTGTCCGACCTCACGCGCGGGGCCGTGCGCTGGGACGAGTCGACCGGCATGCGGCAGGTCTACGCCGCTGATGTGATGACACTCGACCCCTTGGCCTTTGTCGAGCGGCTGTACCGCCGTACCCGCCCGGAGGCGAAGGCGGCATGACGAAGACACTTGATGGCGTCGTCCACGTCAGGCGCCGGTTTCAACGTTCGATCCGCGTCGACACCGACATCGGCGCTGCCGCGCTCGAGGGTTTTGTGTGTCCGCAAAGCGCAGGCGAATCGCTCCTGTCGATGGCGCGTCAGATCGAGGAGACGGGTCAGGGCGCCTTCACCTGGACCGGTCCGTACGGCTGCGGCAAGTCGAGTCTGGCGGTGGCGGTAGCGGCTTTGCTTGGCGAGCCGTCGCTCAAGGCTCACGCGCGTGCCGCTCTGGGACCGGACATCGCTAGCGCTCTGGAGCGGCAACTTGATCCGGACCAGCGCGGATGGACGGTGTTGCCGGTCGTTGGCAGTCGAGCGGACGCGGCCAAGATGGTCGGCGCGTCGCTCGATCAAGCGCTGGCGATCAAGCGAGCGCGTGGTCGCCCGAGCAAGGCGGAGGCCGATGTGATCGCGCGCCTTGTCGAGACAGCGAACCGCCCCGGCACCGCAGGAACGCTTCTCGTCATCGACGAGATGGGCAAGTTCTTGGAGGAGGCGGCTTACGGGGCGGCGGACGTCTACTTCTTCCAGCAGCTCGCGGAAGCGGCCAATCGCAGCCACGGACGGCTGATCGTGGTCGGTGTGCTGCACCAGGCCTTCGACGACTACGCCCATCGCCTCGGGCGCGAGATCCGCGACGAGTGGCTGAAGATCCAGGGCCGGTTCGCCGATGTGCCGATCAACGTCGCGGGCGAGGAGCAGGTCGAGCTTATCGCCCGCGCGATCGAGGCCGACGCCGGTCCCGAGACCAATGCAGCGCAGGCGGCAGCGATTGCTGACGCGATCCGGGCGCAGCGCCCGGCGACGGCCGCCGATCTCGGCGAGCGTCTCCACCAATGCTGGCCATTGCACCCGGTCGTAGCGAGCCTGCTCGGCCCGCTGTCGCGGCGGCGGTTCGGCCAGAATCAGAGAAGCGTTTTCGGATTTTTGAACTCTGCCGAGCCTTTCGGTTTCCAGGAGTATCTAAAGTCCGAGCCGGTGCTCGACGCGATGGCTTACGGGTCGACACACCTTTGGGATTACCTCCGCGCAAATCTGGAGCCATCGATCCTCGCCTCGCCTGACGGGCATCGCTGGTCGCTTGCGGTGGATGCGGTCGAGCGGAGCGAAGCCCGCGGCGCGGAGCCGGATCATGTCGCGATCGTCAAGGCGATCGCGTTGATCGACATGTTCAAGGAGCGTTCGGGGCTCCTCGCCAGCGGCGCTGTTCTCGCCCAGGCGCTTCCGTGGATCGAAGCCGATCGGCTCGATCGGTGCCTCGACGACCTGCAGTCCTGGTCAGTCGTCCTATACCGACGCCACGCGGGTGCATTCGCGATCTACGCCGGAAGCGATTTCGACATCGATGCAGCGGTCGCCGAGGTGCGAGCACGGCTTCCGGTGATCGATTTGGCACGCCTGCGCACTCTCGCGCTGCTGCAGCCGGTGCTCGCCAAGCGCCACTACCATGTCACGGGCGCATTGCGCTGGTTCGAGGTCGATATCGCGGCACTTGCAGATGGCACTGAGCGCGTGCGGCAGTTTCGCCCGCAATCCGGCGCCACCGGCTTGTTCCTGCTTCTCATCGGGACCGAGGCTGAAACGGACGCGAAGGCCAAGAAGCTGTGGAAGGCGGCCGCCGGAGCGGCGGAGCGTTGGCCCGCAGCCGTCGGGTGGACACGCGACAGCTTCATGATCCGCGAACTTGCGGCCGAGCTTCTCGCGCTGGAGGCGGTGCGCGCAGAGCGCTCTGAACTTCAGGGCGACGCAGTGGCTCGGCGCGAAGTGTCCGCTCGTATCGCTCGCCTCGCGGCAGAGGTCGAAGATCGCCTAAACCAGGCTTTCGATGGTGCGCAGTGGGCCTGGCAGGACCTTCAGTCTGAGGAGCTTGTCACTTCCGAGGGCGGGGCGACGCTCAACGCGATTGCGTCCGACCTAGCGGACCAGCGCTACAAGCTCGGACCCAAGCTCAAGAATGAGCTTCTGAACCGCATCAAGCCGTCGTCGAACGCCATCGCCGCGCAGAAGGAGTTGTTGAAGGCGATGGTCGAGCGCTGGCAGGAGCCGCGCCTCGGCATCGAAGGCTATCCTGCCTCACGCGGACTGTATGACTCGCTTCTGGAAGCGACCGGGCTCCATCAGCCCCGGGCTGACGATCCCGACCGGTACGTGTTCGCTGACCCGGTGGCGGGCGGTGACTACAATCTCGCGCCTCTCTGGACGGCGGCGGAGAGTTTGTTTCAGAACGCCGGCGCGACCGGGGCTGACCTCGCGACGCTTTATGCCGAGTGGCGCAAGCCGCCGTACGGCGTGCGCGACGGCCTCCTGCCGGTGCTTGCCATCGCCTATCTGATGTCCCGCGCCGGACGGCTCGCCGTTTATCTCGATGGCGCGTTCCAGCCTCGCGTTGGGTCGATCTTGATCGACCGGCTGGCGCAGGAGCCGGCGAGCGTGCGGCTCCGCTGGACCGAAGCCAGCGACTTCCATGTCCGCGTGCTCTCCGGCGTAGCGGAGCTTGTAGCCGAATTCGGCGCCATCCCGGCCAACCAGACGCATCCCGAAGCGATCGACGTCGCCCGCGGTCTGGTCGGCCTGGTGCTCGATCTGCCGGCTTGGGTCCTTCGGACTGGGAGGCTGTCGCCGGTCGCGACCAAGGTTCGAAACCTCGCCAAGCTGGCGAGCGATCCGAACAAGTTTCTGCTGGACGACCTGCCATCGCTCTTCGGCGCTGACGATCGGACTGCCGAAGAGGCCGAAGCGGTGGTTGGGGCGCTGCAGGAGGGACTGCGGGAACTGGTCGGCGCCTACCCGCTGCTGCTGCGCGAGCTGGAGGCGGTGCTGCTGCGCGAATTGAGGCTTGGCGAGCTGACGGAAAAGGTTCGCTCCGATCTATACGCCCGAGCGGCAGCCGTTCGGGGCCTTACTGGCAACTACCGGCTAGATGCCTTCGCGACGCGCCTTCAAACCTACGGGAGCGACCTGGAAGAGATTGAAGGGCTGGCGAGCCTGGCTGCGAACAAGCCGCCGCGCGATTGGGTCGATCGCGACATCGATCACGCCCGAGTAGAGATTGCCGCGCTTGCGCAGGAGTTCGTGCGGGCCGAGGCCTTTGCGCATGTGAAGGGTCGCGAGGATGGCCGTGTCCGGATGGCGATCTTCATTAGCGACCCCAGCCGTCCATCTCCGGTCCGTCCTGATTTCGACATCACGGCGGGACAGCAGCGCGAGGTGCGCGAGCTTGCCGGGCAGCTCGAGCGCTTGCTGGAGACCGCCGGCGCTAGCCGGGATGTGGCGCTGGCCGCCTTGGCGGAGCTTGGGGCTCGGCTGAGCGAGCCGGATCCGCAGCCCGCACTGCCGTTGGAGGTGCCGATCGCAGCAGTGGGACGGAAGGGAGCGAGACGATGAGCGAAGTAGGGGTCCGGCACGTTCTCGGTCTCTCGGGCGGGCGCGACAGCGCGGCCTTGGCGGTCTTCATGCGCCAGCACCATCCTGAGATCGAACTCGAGTATTTCTTCACCGACACGGGCAAGGAATTGCCCGAGGTCTATGAGTATCTTGTCTCGCTTGAAGGCTTCCTCGGCAAGCCGATCCAGCGGCTCAATCCAGACCGCACGTTCGATTTCTGGCTGACGCAGTACAAGAGCTTCTTGCCGTCGCCGAAAACGCGGTGGTGCACGCGCCAGCTGAAGATCCGCCCTTTCGAGCAATGGCTACGGCCGGACCTGGATGCCGGCGTCAAGATCGTCAGCTACGTGGCGATCCGGGGCGATGAGGATTACCGCGAAGGCTACGCGTCCACGCATCCCAACCTGTCGGTGCGGCTGCCATTTCGCGAGGAGGGGATCGACAAGGAAGGAGTCATCGAGATTCTCGATGCTTCCGGCGTCGGGCTGCCGAGCTACTACCGTTGGCGATCGCGCAGCGGCTGCACCTTCTGTTTCTTCCAGCAGAAGATCGAATGGGTGCGCTTGATGGACGAGCACCCGGAAGCCTTCGAAGAGGCCAAGGCCTATGAGAAGAATGCGGTCGAGCACGGGTCGCCGTTCACGTGGAGCCAAGGCGAGAGCCTCGACGCGCTTAGCCGTCCTGAGCGCGTCGTGCAGATCCGCGAAGACCATGAGCGGCGCGTGGCGCGCTTGCGCGAGCGGCAGCCGATAAATCCGCTTCGAGCTGAGCCCGAACCGCTCGACATCGATGTCGTCTACGGGTCGTCTAAGGTCTGTCTGGCCTGCCATAAATAGGAGTGGGGGCGTGAGCGACGGCAGCCCCTGGGATAATCTGGTTGCGTCGGCACGCGCGCGCCGGTCCCGCGATGCGCCGTTCTTCAAGCCGGCCTGCCTTATCGCTGTGGTCGACCTGATCGACGAGGGTGCCATCGAACCGTCGGCCATGGACGCCGAGCGGATCGTGGAACGTGTGGCTAAGCTGATCGGCGGTGTGCACACGGGCCGCCCGGACATGCGGTGGCGTCCGGTCTGGCACCTCTCCAACGACGGAGCTTGGGTGTTCACGAAGCGCGGCCAGCGCATCGGACCCGAGGACTTTGAGCCCGCTCGCAAGCCCGACAGCTTGCGGGAGTGGCGGGCGAGTTTCGACCACCTAGCGGTCCCAGCTGACATGCTGGAGCATTGGCGTTCGCGGACGGAGCGCGCGGCCCTGCGCCGGGCCGCGGTCGCGATGTTGGAGACGGGCGACGCCGCCTGCCAGAGCCTGGCCTTGGACCTTGTCGGCGGGATGGCGACAACCGCCGAGACTGTGCAGCCCGCAAGCGGCGGCCAAGGCTTTTTGGCGGACGCCGCCGAGCGCCGCGCCGTCGAGCTGCATGCGATGGAGGTGACTCGAGCCTGGCTCGAGGGGGAGGGCTGGACCGTGGAAGACCGCTCGGCTTCGGAAAGCTACGACTTCTTAGCCGAGCGTGACGGAGCGACCCTATTCGTCGAGGTGAAGGGTGCCAGCGGCGATGGTCGCCTCATTCAACTCACCCGCCTTGAGGTCGAGTTCGCCCTAGCTCATCAGGCGCATATGGCCCTGGCGGTTGTCTCGGGCATTCGGGTCGTGCGCTCCGAGCAAAAGATTGAAGCGGCTGGCGGCGTGCTTGTGGTGCGGCAGCCCTGGGCGCCGGCGCTCGGCAGCCTTCGACCGATCAGCTACACCTGTCAGTTGGAGGGCGGCGCATGAGCAGCGAGACTTCAAGCGAAGACGCAGCTCGGAAGGAAGCCTTCGACCGAGACAAAGCCTGCTACGAGCAGAATTTCCAGCAGTATCGGGCCATGAACCAGATCATGTGGCAAGTGCCCTTGCTGGCGATCACGATCACCGGCGGTCTGTGGTACGCCGCGCTGAATGTGACCGGCGTACAGGACCTCAAGCGACCGATCTTCCTGCTGGCCTTCGTCTTAGATGTCGCGCTGATCGCCGTACTTTGGCGCGTTCGACACGTCATGTCGGCCTACATGGTGCAGATCGAGCGCTTCAATCCGGGTTCGTTCGTGAAGGCCTCGGGCCGCGGCTTGTTCAACTGGCCCTATACGGTCGTGACGGCTTTCAGTATCGCGCTTGCGATCGCGGCCATCGGTTCGCTAATCGGCTTCTTCAATCTCAACTGGCTGCGGGTCGGAGCATGACCCGAGCTGCGAGCACCCGGGCGCGCGTGCCGCAATCCCAGCGATCGGTGTCTGTCTACGATGGCTCGGCCGAGCGCATGGCTGACCTGTATGAGTCCACCTCGTTCGACCGGGTGCATGTCGACGTTCTGGACCTTCTGCCGGAAGCCGGAACGGCGGTTCTTGATGTCGGGGCGGGATCCGGTCGCGATGCGGCGGCGCTCGCCGATCGAGGGTATGTTGTAACCGCTGTCGAGCCGTCGGCCGGGCTCCGGCGCCAAGCGGTGACGCGGCATGCCTCCTCAGACGTAGAGTGGGTTGACGACGCTCTGCCGAAGCTGGCGCGGCTACCCGAACGCCAGTTCGCGTTCATTCTGGTCTCGGCGGTTTGGATGCATCTCGCACCCAGAGACCGCGCGCCCGGTATCCGCCGTCTGGCGCAGCTCCTTGCACCTGGCGGGCATCTCGCAATCTCCGTCCGCATCGGGCCGGCCGATCCTGGCCGGTCGATCAGACAGGTCGACACTCGGGCTCTGGAGGCCGACGCGCGTGCGGCCGGTCTCACGCCGGTGCGAAACCTCGAACGCGGCGACGCGCTTGGGCGAGCCGCCGTGCGATGGCGCACCCTTGTATTTCGCGCGCCCGGTCGGGCCTGACGCCAGCGCCTCAGTCGACCTGATCTTCCTCCAGCTCGGCCTCAGCTTCCGTGGCGGCGGCGGCGGGCACTTGTGACAGCGCCTCGCGCATGGATTTCCGATCCAGAGAATCCGCGCCGATGTTCCGGATAAGGCCGGCGTAGGTGTCGAACGCCTGAGTGAAGATGCCTTTACGCTCATCTTTGGACAGCTCGTCCTTCGCCTTCTGGTTCTCGCGGCAGAACGCGGTCTCGTAGTGGTCGTGGAGCGCCGCAAAAACTTCCGCGCGGCACTCAGACCGTTCCTCGCCCAAAATCGCCTGCAGGGCCGGATGCGTCGGATGCCAGATTTCCAGAAGGAGATAGCGATACTTCGGCCATTGATCCGGCTGCATCTCGGCCCGGTAGACGACGCTGCGGAAGGTCTGGTTGCTCGGGCGCACCGCCCAGACCTCTTTGTCGTCCGCTACTTCGCCGGTGAAGACGCGGATGAGCCGCTTGAGCTGCGTGGGCGAGCGCGGGACGAAGAACTGGTTTAGCTGCGTGACGTACTCGTCGAAGGCCTGGTCACGGTCGATCGGCGGCTGATCGCCAAATTCGCCTTTCTTGAGTTTGCGCTCGGCTTTCTCGACAAGTCCTAGGAAACCGCAGACCAGCGCGCTTTGAAAAGCGACCGTGGTGAAGAGTTCGTCGTACAGGCGGTTGCACCAGTCCACCATCTTGGAGTGGATCGCGCCGTCCTCTCCGCGCACCAGCTTCTTGTCGGAGAGGTCACCGAACAAGCGAGCAGCTCGGTCGCGTCGGAGCCGGGTCACGGTGTCCTCGATGCGGGTGGCGGTCGCGTCGAGGCGCCGTGAGCTCGCCTCGATCTCGGGGACGTCGGTTCGAAAGTAGCCGTTCCTCAGCCGCTGTCGAAGACTCGTCCGGTGAGCTTCGAACACGCGGCCAATCCCCTGACCCTCCAGCAGGATGGGCTTGAGCTGACGGTCTTGTTCGCGCTCCAGCTGCTCACCCATTTCGATGACGGCTCGGTTGTGCCGATCGAAAGGAGCGAAGCGTTCGAGCGCGCCGATCACATAGGTGCCGTAGCTGCGGTCGAACTGGGCGGCGAGCTTCTCGGCCGCGGCGGCAGTGAAGAGATCCCGACGGATGGTGTCCGCCGTTCCAGCCCCGAGCAGGTTGCGTCCGTCTAGCCGAGCAAGAAGATCGTCGAGGCGGGTCCGATTATAGAAGGTGCCCGCGCGGGGTTTGACGCCACGTACGGTGCCGCCGTTATCGAGCATCATGTGCTCGGTCATGTAGTAGATGTGGGGCACGCCGGTGATCGCCACGGGCGTCTGGATCTTCTGTCGGCTGCCTTCCTGGTCGAGTTCGACGTTGACGATGCGCAGGGCGTGCGGCGAGCGCGCGTCCCGTTCCTTGATGTGGGACAGCGTGCGACGCATCAGGAAGCTGATCAGGTCGTTGTCGTCGAGCAGCTTATTGCGAGCGTCGGAGACCTGTCGCGCCGTCTTGTTCAAGGTCAGGAAAATCGAGCGAGCGGCTTTCTTCATGTCGAAGTCGCCGGTGTAGGCCGTGTCGAGCTCGGGGATCGTGCAGAGCAGCACGGGCAGATTGATTTCGTTGAGGTTGAACCGCTCGATGTAGTTCTTCGTCCAGGCCGAGTAATATTCTTTGAAGGGTGCGCGGCGTTCGTCGGACCATTGGTCCTTGAGGTTCCGGTAGATCGCCAGCAGCGCCATCGCCCGGTGCTGGCCATCGACGATCACCAGCCGCGTGCGGTGGGTGTTGAGCTTCAGGCGGACCAGGTCACTGGTAAGTGGCCGTCCGTCGTCGATTGGCTGCTCAAACTGAAAAACCTCGCTGCCGACGCTCCCTGACCGGGTGGACAAGACCGGGTGCTCCCGATCGCCCTCCGGGTCGAGCGTTTCGATCGAGACCTCAGGATAGAAACTCTCCGGCTGCGTCCGCCCTTCGCGGATCGGCATGACCACGATCACGATCGGCGGGAAGAGTTTAATCATGTCCTTCGACTGCTCATCGAGCAGATAGGGCACCAGCTCCGCTGAGACGCGCGCGTCGTCGATGTCGCGCTGCATGATCTCGTCGAAGTCGAGGCTCTGGAAGTCGAAGATCTCACGAACCGGTGCGAGGGCGCTGAGCAACTTGTCGTTTGACGACGTGGAGAAGTTCAACCCGACATGGGTCAAAAGATACTTCACCTCCAGCGACCGCGACCCTCCGCTAACGGCGCCTACGCGAAAGGAGCCTACCGTTCCTTCGAGAGTGAGATCTAAGGCGGTCTCCCGCCGGAGGCGCAGCGCCATATTTCAGTTCCTTCCGAGAAGGGGATAGTGGATACGGTTCAGTATGTTCTCAATGTCGACGTAGGTGCCGGGCGGCCCCGAGATCACCTTCGCTACTACGAACAATCGGGACGGCGGAATACTCCGTGCTCGCACTTCCTTAGCGAAGCTATGATCGCGCTGCTCCTCTTCGGAACCGCCCGGATCGGGGAGCTCTCCATATCTCTCGATCAACGCCTTGTGCTTCGCGAGGCGTGTGCGCAGGCGCTCTGACATCCCGATGTAGATCGGCGAAGCGAAGTTCGGGGCTGAGGCCTCAAGGACCGTGCGTATGGTCGCGAGACGAGCCGGCTCCTCGACGATCCGGTCCAGCAAGGATTCGGACAGCGTCGGCCGGTGCTCGATTTGCCCTTCGTAGCGAGGCTTGAGAGGCCCACGAAGCTGGGCCGAATAGGGTTGCTCCCGGAAGTAGCGGAAGACCGTCTCATCGAGGAAATCGCGGACTGCATCTTTGGCGGCCGAGGCCCCTCGGTCCGCTTTCAGCTCATGGATTTCAGACGTAATCCGGTCGAGATCGAAAGCGGTGATCTCGGGGGTGTAATACCAGGCATACACGCCAGGCGCGGCCGGCACGTCACCGATCTCATGCCAGCTATAAATCGCCATGGACCGTCACAACGCCCTTTGCCTCGACCGACCGAGGTCCCTGCGAGCGAATCGATCCGCGCAGCTCCGGCCTCCCCGCTGCAACCTTAGCAAGGCGTGTTTGCCGATGCATCGGCAGAATAGCAGGCAGAACGCGCCGGCAAGGCCGCCCCTTAACCGCACCTTGCGGTCTAGCTTCCGCTCAGGGCTGTGCAGAGTAGCTCGCTCTATGCCCACGAGAGCGCGGCAGCCCATCGTACGTGCGGCGGCGCTTGGGCTGTTGCTGGTGTGGGTCCAAGTGGACTAGCGTCGTAGCCGTGCGGTATTGCCGCGCCGATGGACAAACCCTCTCTGAAGTTTCGTGGGCCCCAGATGAGCCGATTGTCCTCGAAAGACCGTGAAGGCCGAAAATTTTTTCGTGCTGCTAAGTCATTGATTTTGCTCAGCAGAGTAAAATGACGGGCTGGTCGACGGCCTCAGGAGAGCGGGGCGAGACAAAAGTGATGGAAATACAGTCGCTTACGGCCTGTTTGAACATTAGAGTGGGAGTAGCGGAGTAGGTCAGGAACCGAGGCCGTCGGCGGAGGGCTTAGTCGTGTGCGGCCGCGGTCGGATCGTCTCGCACCGCGTCAAGGATGTCGGTCGCAAGGGCGCCGTCGACGCCGGCCAGCCCTCTTGCGAGGACCGCGGCTCCGATCAGCGCGGCCAGACGTTTCAGGCTCTCGGCACGATCCGGTCCGATGGGGGGGGCGAAGACATCGAGGTAGGCGCGCACGCCGCGCGCATAGGCGGCGCGGAGTTCGCTTCCCTGGCGGGTCATGTCGCCGCCCAGGGCGGCGATGGCGCAGCCCGAAGCCCGATCTCCGAGATGGGCGGGCGACAAGTAAGTCTGAACGAACGCGTCGAGGCCGTGCTCGGCGACGACAATGGCGACATGCTCGGCCTGCTCCATCAACGTGCTTTCGATGGACGCGGCGACCATCGCATCCTTTGAGCGGAAGTGACGATAGAAGCCGCCGTGCGTCAGCCCCGCGGCCTGGCTGATTTCGGCCACGCCGACGCCGTCGACCCCGCGATCGCGCAACAGCCGTGACGCCGCCGACAGCAGCGCCTCACGGTTCGCGCTCTTGGTTTCCCTGTCGACCTTCATCTTCGCCCCGATTCAAGGCTTGACATCAATGATTACGATCGTCACCAATAGCAATGGTTACGATAATAATCGTAGCCGCTGGAACGGCTCGGCGCAACGCCGCTGATCCTGCGGCGCGTGGAGGAGAAACATTGAGCACCCTCGTCGTCGAATACCTGCCGGGCTACCCGATCTCCCACGCGCGCGTGCTGCTCGACCACCTCCTCACGCGGCTTCCTGCGCGCGAGGAGGTACGCCGGCACGACCTGCTGATCGACCCCGCGCCTATCTTCACGGCCGAATCTCTGCGCGCTTACGTCAAGCGCGACATGATGGGCGAAGCGATCGACGACGCGGAGCGCGCTTTGCTGCGGCCGGCCGACCGGCTGATCGCGGATGTGCTGGCGACCGATGTGCTGGTGCTCGCCTTCCCCCTGCACAACTTCTCCGTCCCGGCGGCGATCAAGGCCTATTTCGACGCCATCATGTTCAACAACAGCACGTTTCGCGTGGGCCCGGCCCCGGGCCAGTACGCCGGCCTGATGACGGCCAAGAAGGCCCTCGTGCTCTCGGCCGCCGGCGGCGTCTATGACGCTCCGCCGTTCGACACGATGAATTTCATGACCCCACTGGTCGAAACCGAGTTCCGCTTCATGGGGTTCGACGCGACCGAGGTGGTGCTTGCCGAGGGAATGGTCCGCCCGCCGGAGGAGAAGGCGGCTTCCCTCGCACGCGCCGTCCACCGAGTCACCGAGGTCGCGGGCCGCTGGTACGACTCGGCCGCGTCCGCCGAACGCATCGACGCCTGACCGGGTGAACCATGCGATGTGGACGCCCTGGAGTCGGCGCAAGTCACCGAAATCACACGCAACAACGCGGAGCAGTCCCATGTCGCTTCAGGGCAAGAAGGCGCTCGTCACGGGCGGGTCGCGAGGCATCGGCGCAGCGATCGCCAAGCGGCTGGCCGCCGAGGGCGCGTCGGTGGCGATCACCTATGCGGGCGACACGGCCGCCGCCGCCGCCGTGGTCACGGCGATCGCCGGCGCTGGAGGGACGGCTTTCGCCTTCCAGGCCGATGCGGCCGATCCCGCGTCGCAAAGGGCGGGCGTCGATCGGGCCGTGGCGGCGCTCGGCGGGATCGACATCCTGGTCCACAACGCCGGGATCGCCGTGTTCTCCTCCGTCACGGACGACACGGACGAGACCTACGATCGGTTGTTCGACGTCAATGTGCGGGGTGTGCACGTGGGCGCCCGCGCGGCACTGCCGCACCTGGCCGACGGCGGGCGGATCATCCTGATCGGCAGCATGGCGGGCGATGTGGCCTTCCCCGGAACCTCGGCCTACGGCGCCACCAAGGCCGCGGTCGCGGCGCTGGCGCGCGGCTGGGCCAAGGACCTGGCGCCGCGCAACATCCTGGTGAACACCATTCAGCCGGGCTTGATCGACACCGACATGAACCCCGCAGACGGCGAGCTGGGCCGCCAGATGACGGGCATGGTTCCGCTCGGCCGCTATGGCCGGGTCGAGGAGATCGCGGGCGCCGTCGCCTTCCTCGCAGGCCCCGACGCCAGCTACGTCACGGGCGCCACACTGAATATCCACGGCGGCTTCGGCGCCTGACCAGCAACGCGATGTCTGGAGGCGCCTCGGCGCAAGGCCGGTCCGAGCGCGCCTCAGTCCCGGGCCGCCATACCCGGGTGACGGGAGCCAGTTCCTCAGCCTGCGTCTTGGGCGGGGGGCGTCGGCGGCCTGAACGTCGGTGGGCGAGGGGACGCGCAGGGTGCGCGCCTCGCCGCCGTCGTGGCCGACCTTCCCGTCGTAGAACTTCAGGCTCATCGGCATCTCCTTCGCAGAACGAAGCGGAGGGCGCGCCGATCGGTCCCCGGCGGCTAGAACACCGACTGTTCGGTGCGCTTCAGCACCTCCTCGCCGCGGAGCAGGCTGGCCTGCCAGTCGATCAGGCGGTCGGAACCGGCCTCCGGCGTGGCGTCGGGGTCGTAGCGTCCGGTCTCGCCGTCCCAGACCAGCATGGACTCGGTGGCGTAGAAGCGGCCGATGCGGGCCAGCTCGGCCTTGGCGGCGAGCGGGGGAAACACGCGGCCCAGCGCGCCGAGCGCGCCGGCGATGACGTTCAACATGGCCGGCGGCACGGACTTGAAGCGGTGCGGGCGGTCGAGCAGGCGGAACAGAGCCTCGCCCTGTTCCCGCGGGGTCTGGGCCGGGCCGGGGCCGCCGATGGGCAGGATACGGTTGCGGCGCGCGGGATCGGTCAGGCAGTCGGCGAGGAAGACGCCCAGGTCGCGGTCGCTGATCGGCTTGCAGGCCGTGAGGGCGCCGTCGCCGAAGATCAGGAAGGGCTTGCCCGCCTTCACCCGCGCGACCTGACCCGACAGCGACTTGAAATAGGCGGTGGGGCGGACGATCGACCAGTCCAGACCGGACTCCATCAGCTCTTGCTCGAACGCCAGCTTGGCGTGCTGGAAGGCTAGGCGCGGCTTCTGCACGCAGATGGCCGACAACAGGACGAAATGGGGCACGCCCGCCGCCTGCGCCGCCCGCAGGGCGTTCAGGTTGGCCTGGTGGTCCACCGCCCAGGCGTCCGCCGCGACCCCGGTGCGCGACGCGAGGCAGGAGATCACCGCGTCGAACCGCTCGCCCCGGAATCCGTCGCGGGACAGGGAGGTCGGGTCGGTGGCCTGGGCGACGCGGACCTCGGCGCCGGCCGGCATATTTGTGCCTGACCTGCGGACGACGGCGACCACCGCGTGCCCGCGATCGACCAAGACGGCGACCGTCGCCCGCCCGATGTCCCCCGTCGCGCCGAGAACCAGGACGCGGAGTGTGCGCGATGACGTGATGCGTGCCTCCCCAACCCCACGTCAGGACGTTGCCGTAAACCGGCGAAGCCGGATAGAGGCGGCCGCAACCGGCATCAGGAGGCGCCCCGAATGACCACCCTCTACGGCATCCCCAACTGCGACGCCGTCAAGAAGGCCCGCGTCTGGCTGGACGGGCGGGGCACGGCCCATGGCTTCCACGACTACAAGAAGGCAGGCGTCGACGAGGCGGCGCTGCGGGGCTGGGTGGCGGCGCACGGCTGGGAGACGGTGCTGAACCGCAAGGGCACGACGTTCCGGGCCCTGCCGGACGCCGACAAGGCCGATCTGGACGCGGACGGGGCGGTGCGGCTGATGCTGGCCCAGCCGTCGATGATCAAGCGGCCGATCCTGGCACTGTACGACGGCCGCACCCTGGTCGGTTTCGATCCGAAGACGTGGGAGACCGCGCTGGGCTGAGGCTCAGCCCTCGACGTCGGCGTCCGGCCGGTCGTGGCCGTCGGCGCGTTCGGTGATCCACTGGCCGTCGGCGGTCTCGTATTCGATCCAGGCCGTGCGGTCGGCGACGCGCTGTTCCCGCGCGGCGCGCTCGGCGGCGGCGCGGGCGGCGTCGTGGCTCGGAAAGGTCTCCGAGTAAGTCTCGCCCAGGCGATAGGCCCAGCCTCCGTCGTGCTCGACGATGCGATAGGTGATCTCGGTCATGGGGCGCTCCAGAGAGGGTCGCGGCCACCTTACGAAAGTTTCACCCCCGCGTCCGCATCCATGGGGCGTCACGGCCGCCTCTTGTGGTCAGAAGGCCGGCGCATCAGGCTGTCGGTCGTGAAACTGAGGGGATTTCGACATGGACGAAGGTTTCGTCGCCATCTGGATCGTTCTGATCATCTTCGGCGTCATCGGCGCCATCGTGGTCGGGCCTACCTGGCTGAAGTCGCGCGAGAAGCGTGAGATGCAGCAGACCGTGCGTCACGCGATCGACAAGGGGCAGGCCCTGCCGCCCGAGCTGATCGATGCCATGACGCGGGAGGTGCAGGGCAAGCTGCCGTCGCGCACCCGCGACCTGCGCAAGGGCATCATCTGGACCGCCACCGGCCTGGGCATCGCCGCCTTCAGCGTTGTCAGCAACATCGGCGGCCGCGACTGGGAGGGCAACAATCTGGACAGCGGCCTGCTGGGCATCGCCTGCATCCCGCTGACCATCGGCCTGGCCTTCATCGTCCTGAGCTTCTTCAACAAGAACAAGGACTGAGGCCGGGCGGGAAGGGGGATCAGTCATGACCCAGTCCCTAGTGGACCGGCACGACGTCGAGCTGGCGGCCCAGGCGGCCGCCGGCGGGCGGCGGGAGTTCGGCGAGCTGGTCCGTCGTCACGGATCGGCCGTCCGGGCCCTGCTGCGCCGGATGGGGGCTCAACCCTCGCTGGCCGACGACGTGGCGCAGGACGCCTTCATCCAGGCGTTCGAGCGCTGCGCCGAGTTCCGCGGCGAAGGCACCTTTGCGGCCTGGGTCAAGCGGATCGCGGCGCGGCTCTACATCAAGCGGGTGGCCAGGGAAGCCCGCTACGTCGCGGAACTGGAAGACGATTCGACCGCACCCGCGGTCGAGCACGGGGACCGCGTCGATCTGGACGAGGCCCTGAAGTCCCTCAGCGAGGCGGAGCGTTTGTGCGTCAGCCTGTGCCACGGCGCCGGCATGGCTCATCCGGAGGTCGCCGCCGCCCTGAATTTGCCGCTTGGAACGGTGAAGTCTCATGTCAAACGTGGTCTGGATAAACTCCGCGCGCGGCTTCAGTCCGGCGGGACGGTTGGGGGGGAGCGCCATGTCGGCTGACGAATTCGACCCCGAGATCGAGCGTCTGTTCGGGCGCACGCCGCAGATGGCCGACGTCGCCCTGTTCACCGCCCAGGTCGAGAAGCGGCTGGAGCGGGGGTCGCGCGTCCGCTTCCTGGCGCTGTCGCTGGCCGGGGTGATCGGAGGCGCCGTGGCCCTGCGCGAGGCTCTGACCGTCGACGTCAGCCTGGGGGAGACCTCCGGGCCGGTGACGGGCGAGGCGCTGAATCAAGGCGTCCGCGCCGCACAGACTCAGATCGACGGCATCGCCCAGACGGCTATGAACGCGGTGGGTCTGAGCGGTATGGAGGTCGGCTCGCTGGGCGCGATGCAGCTGTTCTGGATCGCGGCGGCGGCGCTGGTGGCCGTGGCGGCGGCGGGGGCGATGAAGCTGGCCCAGGACGTCTGATGACGCGGCGGGGCCGAGAGCCTATCTAGGGGCCTCAGTCGTCAGGAGGCCGCCATGTCCGCCCAGAATCAGGAAGTCGTCCGCCGCCTGGCGGCGCCGGACGTCCGGGCCCGAAAGGGCGGGGAGCCGCTGGTCTGTCTGACCGCCTATGACGCGCCGACGGCGGAGATCCTGGACCCGCATTGCGACCTGCTACTGGTCGGGGACAGCGTCGGCATGGTGGTGCATGGCCTGCCCAACACGGTCGGCGTCACCCTGGAGATGATGATCCTGCACGGCCAGGCGGTCATGCGCGGGTCGAAGCGGGCCATGGTCGTGATCGACATGCCCTTCGGCAGCTACGAGGGCGGCAAGGAAGTCGCCTACGAGAACTGCGCGCGGGTGATGAAGGAGACCGGGGCGCAGGGGGTGAAGCTGGAGAGCGGCCCCACGGTGCCCGAGACCATCGCCTATCTGGTCCAGCGCGGCATCCCGGTGATGGGCCATGTCGGCCTGCGTCCGCAGGCGGTGCTGACCGACGGCGCCTTCAAGGCCAAGGGCAGGACCGAGGAGGAGCGCCTGCGAGTGCTGGCGGAAGCCGAGGCCACCGCAGACGCCGGCGCCTTCGCGGTGGTGGTCGAAGGCGTGGCCGAAGGGCTGGCGAGGGAAGTCACCGAGGCGATCGACAAACCGACCGTCGGCATCGGCGCTTCGGCGGCTTGCGACGGCCAGATTCTGGTGGTGTCCGACATGCTGGGGCTGTTCGACTGGACGCCCAAGTTCGTGCGTCGCTATGCGGACCTGCGCAGGGAGATCGACCGGGCGGTCGCGGGCTATGCCGCCGACGTCCGGGCCCGCCGTTTTCCTGCCGAAGTCGAGACTTACTTCGCTAAAAAGCCCGCTTCGGCCTGAGGCCGCGTTGCGGGCATGACGGCGAGCCTCTAGGGTCGCGCCGGTTTCAAAACGGGCGGGCGTGAAGCTCCGCTTTCTGGGGGCTGAGCATCCGTGACTGACGTCTTCGAACAGGTCGAAGAGGAGCTTCGCTCCGAACGCTGGGCGCGACTGGCGCGCAAGTGGGGGCCGGTGGTCGGGGCCGTGCTGGCGCTGGCGCTGGTCGTGGCGCTGGGCTTCTGGGGCTGGGAGCAGTTCAAGACCTCGCAGGGCGAGAAGGCCGCCGTCGCGTACGACCGGGGTCTGGAGGCGCTGGAAGCCGGCGACCTCGCGGGCGCCGAAGTCGCCTTCGCCGAGGCGCAGAAGGTCGGCAACTCGGCCTACAAGGCCCTGGCCTTGAACCAGCGCGCCGGCGTGGCGCTGGCGCAGAACAAGCCGACCGAAGCCGTCGAACTGTTGGATCAGGCCGCGCGCGCCGACCGTGACCCGATCCTGGCCGATCCGGCAGCCTACAAGGCCGTGCTGATCCTGATGGACGAGGGCGGCACGCTGGAACAGATCGAGGAGCGGCTGGAGCCCCTGGTCCGTGAGGGTCGCCCGATGCGCGTGATGGCGCTGGAGACCCAGGCCATGGCGCGGCTGCAGTTCGGCAAGACGGCCGAGGCGCGGCAGACCTTCGTCCAGCTGCAGCTGGGCCAGGACGTGCCCGATTCGGTGCGCCAGCGCGCCCAGCTGGGCATCGCCGCGATCGACAACGGCACGGCCGCCTCTCTGCCCGCGGTGCTGCGCCAGCCCATCGCGGCCGTCGCGCCGCCTGCGGCCGCCGCTCCGTCCGCCCCGGTCCAAACGACGCCCGCCCAGTGATGACGCCAGTCGGAAAGTTGCCCATGCCCCGTCTCGCCAAGGCCGCGACCCTCACCGCCGTCGCCCTGTCCATCGCCGCCTGCGGGACGCTGCAGCGGGCCTTGCCGTTCAACCTGGGCCGCAGCGATCAGGCGGAGGACGTCGCCAGCGCCGGGGAACGCATTCCGGTGATCGAGTTCGACCAGGCGCTGGTGCCCTCGGCCGCTCTGGCCGGCCGCGACTTCTTCCTTCCGGGTCCGCAGGCGGTCAACGCCTGGGGCAATCCCGGCGGGACGGCCGACAATTCCGTGGAGCATGCGCTGGCCGGAGACGGCTTCACCATCGCCTGGAAGCGCGGCATCGGCGCCGGCGCGGGCCGCACCAGCCAGATCATGGCGCCGCCGGTGGCCGAGGGCGGCCGCATCTTCGTGCTGGATGGAGAATCGTCGGTTTCGGCGCTGGACGCCCGGAACGGCGGAGAAATCTGGAAGGTCAACCTACGTCCGCAGGGACGCGAGCGTGGCGGCTTCGGCGGCGGCGTGGCGACCTTCGGCGGCAAGGTGTTCGTCTCGTCGGGCTATCGCACCATGACGGCGCTGGACGCCGCGACGGGCGCGGTGGTGTGGCAGTCGACCGTCGACGTGCCGATCCACGGGGCGCCGACCGTCTCGAGCGGCCGCGTCTACGTGGTGGACGTGGACAACCAGATCATCGCCTTCGACGCCAACACCGGTCAGCAGACCTGGTCCTATCGCGGCATCGTGGAGCCGGCCCGCATCATGTTGGCGTCGGCGCCGGCGGTGACGGGCGACACGGTGATCGCGCCTTTCTCCTCGGGTGAGCTTCTGGCGCTGCGGGCGTCCAATGGCCAACCGCTGTGGCAGCGCGAGCTGTCTCGCACCAGCCGGACGAACGCCCTGTCGGAGGTTCGGGACATCGCGGGCCGTCCCGTGATCTCGCGCGGTTTCGTCTATGCCGTCAGCCATTCGGGCGTGCTCGGCTCGCTTGACGCCCGCTCGGGCCAGCCGCGCTGGCAGTTGCCGATCGGCGGGGTGCAGGCGCCCCTGCCGGTGGGCGACGTGGTCTACGTCGTGTCCAAGGCTGGCCAGCTGACGGTGATCAACCGCGACAGCGGTCAGGTCTACTGGACGCGCGACCTGAACGAGGGTCGCGTGCGTCAGCAGGGCGGCTTCCTGGGCTTCTGGGACCGCACCGTGCGCCCTAGCTGGGGCGGGCCGATTCTGGCCTCGAACCGGCTGGTGCTGGTCAACTCGGACGGGGAAGCGGTGGCGCTGAACCCCAAGACGGGCGAGATCCAGGGCACGCTGCGCCTCGGCGGACCCGCCTATGTCGCGCCGATCGCCTATGACGGCGCCCTGATCGTCGTCACGGACCGCGGCGAGGTCGTCAGCATCCGCTGACGACGTTGCGTCCGCAGACAGGAACGGGTTGAATCGGCGCATGGCCGTCAAAGTCGCCATCGTCGGCCGCCCCAATGTGGGCAAGTCGACCCTGTTCAACCGTCTGGTGGGCAAGCGCTTGGCGCTGGTCGACGACCGACCCGGGGTGACGCGCGACCGGCGCTATGCCCAGGGCGCCATCGGCGACATCGAGCTGACGCTGATCGACACGGCCGGATACGAGGACGTCACGGACGAGAGCCTGGAAGCCCGGATGCGCGAGCAGACGGAGCTGGCGATCGACGACGCCGACCTGATCCTGTTCATGATGGACGCGCGCGAGGGCGTGACCCAGCTGGACCGCATCTTCGCCGATCGGCTGAGGAAGGTGCACAAGCCGATCATCCTGCTGGCCAACAAGTCCGAGAGCCGCGAGAGCGGCGGCGGGGTGGGCGAGGCGCACGCGCTGGGCTTCGGCGAGCCGGTGGCCCTGTCGGCCGAGCACGGCGAGGGCATGGCCGATCTGTACGCCGCGGTGCTGGCGGCGTCGGCCGACGTCTTCGTCGAGGAAGAGGAAGAGACCGACAAGCCGATCCGCATCGCCGTGATCGGCCGCCCCAATGCGGGCAAGTCGACGCTGGTGAACCGTCTGCTGGGCGAGGACCGGCTGCTGGTCGGGCCCGAGGCGGGGATCACGCGCGATTCGATCTCAGTCGACTGGGAGTGGGAAGGTCGCCCGATCCGCTTCGTCGACACCGCCGGCATGCGGCGCAAGGCAAGGGTGCAGGAGAAGCTGGAGAAGCTGTCGGTCGCCGACACGCTGAGGGCGCTGACCTTCGCCGAGGTCGTGGTCCTGATGATGGACAAGGACAACGCCTTCGACATCCAGGATCTTCAGCTGGCCGACCTGGTCGAGCGCGAGGGCCGGGCGCTGGTCTACGTCGCGTCCAAGTGGGACCTTGAGGAGGAGCCGCAGGCCAAGCTGGCCGAGCTGAAGCGGCTGGCCGAGGAGAAGCTGCCCCAGCTGCGCGGCACGCCCTTCGTGGCCCTGTCGGCGCACAACGGGCGGGGCGTCGACCGCCTCATGCCGGCGATCATCCAGGCCTATGAGACCTGGTCGGTGAAGGTGAAGACCCGCGACCTGAACGACTGGCTGGCCATGGCGACCCAGCGGCACCCGCCGCCCGCCGTGGACGGCAAGCGCATCAAGCCGAAATACATCGCCCAGACCAAGGCGCGTCCGCCGACGTTCGTGCTGTTCTCCAGCCGCGCCTCGGCCATGCCGGACACCTACAAGCGCTATCTGATCAACTCGATCCGCGAGAGCTTCGACCTGCCGGGCACGCCGATCCGGCTGACGGTCAAGTCGGGCAGCGCCAACCCCTATGCCGAGGGCGGCGCCAAGTCGGGGCCCGAACGGTTCAAGGGGGCCGCCAAGACCGCGCCGCGCAAGGTGCAGAAGGCTGAGAAGGCCGAGGCCGCGTCGAAGCTGCCCGGCAAGGCGCTGGAGGCGAAGGTCAAGGCCGGTGCCAAGCCCAAGGTGAAGCCGCTGGGCGGGCTGAAGGCCAGCGCCTCGAAGAAGGCCGGCGCCGGCGTCTTCGTCGGCAAGGGCGTGCGCGGCGGCGCGCGGCAGGTGTCGCGCTCAGGGCGCGTGCGGACGGGACAGAAGGGCGGAAGCCGCCGCTAGACCAGCGCGCTCGCCGTCGGGCCGTCGCGCCAGTCCTTGAAGTTCAGCGTCAACGGCGGTTCGCGGGTCGGGTCAGCGAGCTCGACGATGAGCGGCGCAATCTCCGAAGGGTGGGGCAGGGTTTCGGGATCCTCGCCGGGGAAGGCCTGGGCGCGCATTTGCGTGCGCATTCCGCCGGGGTTCAGGATGCAGATGCGGATCGGCATGGTCTCGGTCTCGTCGGCCCAGCACTTCATCAGCACCTCGGCGCCCGCCTTGGTCGCGGCGTAGGCGCCCCAGAAGGCGCGGGGGGCGCCGGCGACCGAGGTGGTCAGGTGGATGACGCGGGCGGCGTCCGACAGCTTCAGCAGCGGTTCCAGCGAGCGGATCAGGCGATACACGCCGGTGAAGTTGGTGCGCTCGATCTTGGCGAACTGGCGCGGATCGGCGTGGCTGACGGGGGCCAGGCCTTCGGCGCCCAGGGTGGCGGCGGCGTTGACCCAGACGTCCAAGCGGCCGAACCGCTCGAACAGGGCGCCGCCCAGACGGTCGATCGCTCCGCCGTCCACCAGGTCGAACGGGATCAGGGTCGCGTGACGGCCGGTGGCGGCGAAGATCGCGTCGTCCAGCTCTTCCAGCGCGCCCGGCGTCCGCGCGGCGGCCACGACGTGGGCGCCGGCCTTGGCCAATGCCAGCGCGGCCTCGTGGCCTATGCCGCGCGACGCGCCGACGACGAGGGCGATGCGGTCTTTGAGAGGCGGGTCGGAAGTCATGCGGGCTGATAGCCGCCCGGCGCCTGTTTCGCCAAGCTCAGAAGCCCGGAGCCGGCTGCCACAGGCTGAAGCTGACGCCCTGGTCGTCGACGATGGAGACCGACAGGCCGGTGGGGCTTTGCGAAGGCACTTCCGCCTTGCCGCCCAAATCGACGGCGCGCTTGCACAGGGCGTCGACGTCCTGCACCCGGAAGTACAGGTGGGTGAACACCTTGCACTGGCCCTTGCGGATGCCGAAGGGCGGGTCGCCGTCGGCGACGTGGGCGTAGGTGGCGTGGGACGACGCCTCGTCGAAGGTCCAGCCGAACAGGGCGCCGTAGAAGGCGCGGGCCTTGTCGAGGTCGGGCGTGTCGAGCGTGAAATAGCCGAGCTGGATCATGCCCGGTTAAGCGCTGACCAGCAGGGAAAGTTGCCGCCCGGACTCCTGACGGCCGCCCTCCTCGATCTCGCGGTCAAGCAGGCGGGTGGGATAGTCGCCGGTGAAGTAGTGGTCGGTGAACTGGGGGTTCTTCGGGTCGCGCGGCCCGGCCTCCATGGCCGCGTACAGGCCGTCGACCGACAGGAAGCCGAGGGAATCGACCTCGAGATACGTCGTCATCTCCTCCAGCGACATGCGCGCGGCGATCAACTGGTCCCGTTCGGGCATGTCGATGCCGTAGAAGTCGGGCCACAGGATCGGCGGGCTGGCCGAACGCAGGTGGACCTCGGCGGCGCCCGCGGCCCGGACGGCGCGGACCAGCTTCACCGAGGTGGTGCCGCGCACGATGGAGTCGTCGATCAGGACGACGCGCTTGCCCTCGATCACCGAGCGGTTGGGGCTGTGCTTCATGCGCACGCCCTTCTGCCGGGCGCCCTGGCTGGGCTGGATGAAGGTGCGGCCCAGATAATGGCTGCGGATGATGCCCATCTCGTAGGGGATGCCGCTTTCCTGAGCGTAGCCGAGCGCCGCCGGCACGCCGGAGTCGGGCACCGGCACGACCACGTCGGCCTCGACCGCGTGCTCGCGGGCCAGGCCGGCGCCCATGCGCTTGCGCACGCCATAGACCGACTTGCCGTTCACGACGCTGTCGGGGCGCGAGAAGTAGACGTATTCGAACAGGCAGGGGCGGGCGGGGCGCGCCGGGAAAGGCTTGAGTGAGCGCAGGCCCTCGTGGTCGATGACGATGACCTCGCCGTTCTCGACGTCGCGGACGAACTCGGCGCCGATGGCGTCCAGCGCGCAGGTTTCGGACGCCAGCACCCAGCCGTCGCCGATCTTGCCCAGCACCAGGGGACGGATGCCCAGCGGATCGCGCGCGCCGATCATCTTGGTGCGGGTCAGGCAGACCAGGGCGTAGCCGCCCTCGATCCGCGAGACGGCGTCGACGAAGCGGTCGACGATCTTGGCTTTGCGACTGCGGGCGATGAGGTGGAGGATGACCTCGCTGTCCGAGGTCGACTGGAAGATGGCGCCTTCGCCGACCAGCTGGCGGTGCAGGAAGTGGAAGTTGGTCAGGTTGCCGTTGTGGGCGATGGCGATGCCGCCCTGGTCCAGGTCGGCGAACATCGGCTGGATGTTGCGCAGGAAGCTGCCGCCGGCGGTGGAGTAGCGCGTGTGGCCGACGGCGGCCGAGCCGGGCAGACGTTCGGCCAGGTTGGCGCCGCCGAAAGCCTCGCCCACCAGGCCCATGTGGCGCTCGGTGTGGAAGCGCTGGTCGTGGACGCTGGCGATGCCGCAGGCTTCCTGACCGCGATGCTGGAGGGCGTGGAGGCCCAGGGCGACGACGGAGGAGGCCTCGTCCCGGTCCGCGCCCCAGACGCCGCAGACCCCGCATTCGAGGCGAAGCTGGTCGTCGTCCGCCTCTCGCCAGTGGGGCCGGTGGACGACGGGATCGGCGATCGCATGCGACATCGTCGGGGCTCCGATGGCGGCGGGGACTACTTGGGGGCGGCAGGGCGCGAGGTATTGCCGGAATCTGTCGGGGGCAAGGCGTCGTCGCCGGAAAAACCCTCGCGCACGGACGAATTCACCACGGGCGTGACGGCGTCGAGGCCCGCGCCGATGCCGGGAAGGACGATCTGGATGGCCCGCGCGGCGCCTGCGCTGAGCGGCCAGGTGGCGGCGCGGCCCAGCCAGTCGGGCGTGCGCTCGCCGGGCATGGCGGCGACGATGACCAGATGGAGCGCCCCGACCAGCACGAGCCCGCGCGCCGCGCCGACCACCACGCCAAGCGTCCGGTCGACGCCGCCGAGATGGGGGTGGGCCTGGGCCCGCTTCGACAGGGCCGAGCCGAAGATGCGGATGCCGAAGTAGACGATCAGGAAGCCGACCAGGGCCGCGAAGATCACGCCCGCCCAGTCCGGATCGACCAGGCCGCGGCCGATCGGGGCCGTCAGCGGCAGGGCGATCAGGGTGACGAAGGCGGCCAGCACGAAGCTGAGCAGGGTGATGAGCTCCCGCGTCGCGCCGCGCACGCCGCCGGCGCCCGCCGAGGCGAGCAGCACGAGCAGGACGAAGACGTCGTATCCGGTCACGCGGCGCTCCGAAGCTCTCCTCCCCGTCGGAACGACGGGGAGGGGGACCGCGAAGCGGTGGAGGGGCCCCTCCGTCTCGCTGCGCGAGCCACCTCCCCATGCGCAGTCGCATGGGGAGGAGACAAGACGTTCAATAGCGCCTCTGCGAGATTCGTTCGACCGCCTCGGACAGGCGCGAGACGGCGATGCAGTCCATGGCGCCGCCGGCGCCTTGGGGCAGGGGGGCGCACAGGGCCTGGTCGAAGCCCAGCTTGGCGGCCTCACGCAGGCGGGCTTCGGCGCGGCCGACGGCGCGGACCTCTCCGGACAGGCCGATCTCGCCGAAGACGACGCAGCCCTGGGGCAGGGGGTGGTCGACGGCGGACGAGATCAGGGCGGCGGCGGCGGCCAGGTCGGCGGCGGGCTCGTTGATGCGCAGGCCGCCGGCGACGTTCAGATAGACGTCCTTGTCGCCCAGGCCGAGACCGCAGCGCGCCTCCAGCACCGCCAGCACCATGGCCAGGCGACCGGAATCCCAGCCGACGACGGCACGGCGAGGCGTGCCGTAGGCGCTGGGGGCCACCAGGGCCTGGATCTCGACCAGCACGGGGCGAGACCCCTCGATGCCCGCGAAGACGGCGGCGCCGGGCGCGCGGTCCTTGCCCTCGCCGAGGAAGAGGGCCGAGGGGTTCGACACCTGGCGCAGGCCGGCGTCGCCCATTTCGAAGACGCCGATCTCGTCGGTGGCGCCGAAGCGGTTCTTGCCGGCGCGGAGGATGCGGAAGGGATAGCCGCGCTCGCCCTCGAAGCTGAGGACGGCGTCGACCATGTGCTCGACCACGCGGGGGCCGGCGACCTGGCCGTCCTTGGTGACGTGGCCGACCAGGACGACGGCGGGGCCGCCGGACTTGGCCATGCGCACCATCTCGCTGGCGCAGGCGCGGACCTGGGTGATGGAGCCGGGTCCGGCCTCGTGGACGTCGGACCAGAGGGTCTGGATCGAATCGACGATGACCAGATCGAAGCGGTCGCGCTTCAGCGTGCCGAGGATGTCGCGCAGCGCGGTGGCGGAGGCCAGCTCGACGGGCGCCTTTTCCAGACCCATGCGGCGGGCGCGGCTGCGGATCTGCTCCACCGCCTCCTCGCCCGAGATGTAGGCCACGCGGCGGCCCGACAGGGCGGTGCGGGCGGCGACCTCGAGCAGCAGGGTCGACTTGCCGACGCCGGGGTCGCCGCTGAGGAGCAGGGCCGAGCCTGGCACCACGCCGCCGCCGCAGACGCGGTCGAACTCGGTCACGCCGGTCTGGATGCGCGGCGGTTCGGGCGTTTCGGTCTCCAGACTTTCGAACTGGAGCCCGCGGGCGCGGGAGGTGGCCGCGGGTTTCAGGGCGCCGGGCGGGGCGGACTGGCGCTCCTCGACGATCGAATTCCACTGGCCGCAGGCCCCGCACTGGCCCGCCCACTTGCCGTGGACGGCCCCGCAGGACTGACAGACGTAGATCGGGGAGTCTTTGGCCATGAAGAGGGCTTACAGGAGTCGGGCGCGGGCGGGCAGGGGCGTGGCGCGGGCCACGACCGCTTCTGACGCAGGCTCATAGGGTCGCCGCAGGGAGGTCGGGTCGGGCGCCCCATTCGGACCAGCTGCCGTCGTAGAGGCGGGACGGGCGGCCCAGCAGTTCCAGCCCCAGCGACAGGATTGCGGCGGTGACGCCGGAGCCGCAGGTGGTGACGACGGGGCGATCCAGATCGACGCCGGCGTCGAGGAACGCGCGGGCGAGAGCGTCGCCCGTCTTCATCGTGCCGTCGGGATTGAGCAGCGTCGAATACGGCACGTTGCGCGCGCCGGGCATGTGGCCGGGCCGGACGCCGGGGCGCTCGGCCGCCCGACCCTCGAAGCGGGCGGCGCCGCGGGCGTCGACGACCTGGGCCGCGCCGGCGAGGGCGGCCTGGACTTCGGGGACGTCGACGACGGCCTGCGGCTGAAACGTCGGGGCGAAGACGGTGGGAGCCGGGGCCGGGCCCGGGCCGCTGTCGACGGGCCGCCCCTCGGCGCGCCATTTCGGCAGGCCGCCGTCCAGGAGGCGCAAGTCGCGGGCGCCCATGATCCGCAACATCCAGCGCACGCGGGCCGCCGAGAACAGACCGGCGGCGTCGTAGACGACGATGGGGTCGCGCTCCGTCAGACCAAGGCCGCCGGCATAGGCCGCGAACTGGGCTGGGCTCGGCAGCATGTGCGGCAGAGGCGAGGTCGGGTCCGAGGCCGCCTCCAGATCGAAGAAGCGGGCGCCGGGAATGCGGACCTGATCGAACTCCGCCCGGCCGTCGCGATCGCCAAGGTGCCAGCTGGCGTCGAGCAGCCGCAGGGCCGGATCGTCGAGGCGGGCGGCGAGCTCGGACGTGGAGATGAGGGGCGAGGTCATGGGAGGACGGTAACACCGATGTCCCTTCCCCGCTCGCCGGGGAAGGTGGGCGGCGGAGCCGCTCGGATGGGGTGGCTTCGTCCGCAAGCCGCCTGCGAGGGTTCAGCTCATCAGAGGGATCGGTGTTTCACCCCCCATCCGTCTCGCTCCGCGAGCCACCTTCCCCCCGCAAGGGGGGGAAGGACTGTCACGCCCGGTCCAGAGCCAGCTGGACGACGTCGGTGCGGACCGAGCGGAAGCCGGCTTCGCAATAGGCCAGGTAGAAGCGCCACAGGCGCCGGAAGCGCTCGTCGAAGCCGCCCATGCGGCGGATCTCGGGCCAGGCGGACTGGAATCGCTGGTCCCACAGCTTCAGGGTCTCGGCGTAGTCCTGACCGAAGCGCTCGACGGCGGACCAGGCCAGGCCCTCGCGCGCGATCACGGGCTTCAGGCGGTCTTCGGAGGGCAGCATGCCGCCGGGGAAGACGTACTTCTGGATGAAGTCCGTGCGCCGGGCGTATTCCTCGAACAGCTCGTCCTGGATGGTGATGATCTGCAGGCCGGCGCGGCCGCCGGGCTTCAGGACGTCGTGGATCTTGGCGAAATAGGTCGGCCAGTACTCCTGACCCACGGCCTCGAACATCTCGATGGAGGCGACGCGGTCGAACGTGCCCTCGACGTCGCGGTAGTCGATCAGCCGGATGTCGGCCCTGTCCGCCAGACCGGCGTCGAAGAGGCGTTTCTTCGCGAAATCATGCTGTTCTTGGCTGATCGTCACGCCGGTGACGTGGGCGCCGATCTCCTTCGCGGCGAACTCGGCGAAGCCGCCCCAGCCGCAGCCGATTTCCAGCACCGTCTGGCCGCGCTGGAGGTCCATCAGGCGGGCGAGCGAGGCGTATTTGGCGCGCTGGGCCTCGGCGAGATCGGTTCCGGCGCCGGCGAAGCGGGCGGACGAGTAGGTCATCGTCGGGTCGAGCCAGGCGGCGTAGAAGCCGTTGCCGAGGTCGTAGTGGGCGTGGATGTTCTTGCGCGAGCCGCGGCGGCTGTTGCGCTTCATCCGGTGCGAGACCCAGTTGACCGCCTGCATGACCGGATTGCCGTCGAACAAGCGGCGGATGTGGTCGTAGTTGCGGGCCAGGGTCTCCAGGAGGGTCGCCAGCTGGGGGCTGTCCCACTCGCCGGCCATGTAGCCCTCGGCAAAGCCGATGTCGCCGTTGGCGAGGACGCGCCGGGCGAAGCGGTAGTCCCTGACGTCCAGCGTCGCGGTCAGGCCGGGCTGCTTGCCCTCCAGCACGTGCCGCTCGCCGTTCGGCAGGAGGACGTTCAGGCGGCCGAAGGTCCAGTTGGCGGCCAGCAGGCGCAGCATCAGGCCGAACACGCGCGGCGTCCGGTCGGCGGCGGGCAGGGCATGGGCCGTGGTCGAGCTCATGGCGGCATAGGTGGGATCGGGGGCCGTCACGCGTCAATCCTCCCGGTCGCGGCGGACCTTGTCGACGGACTTGAGAGCGTCCAGCGCGCGCTTGCGCGCGGCGTCGTGCTCGACGATCGGGCGGGGGTAGGTCGAGCCGAGGCGGACGCCGGCGTCGCGCAGGACCTCGGGCGGCGCCTCCCACGGGGCGTGCAGCCAGCGGTCGGGAAGTTTGGCCAGCTCGGGGACCCAGCGTCGGACGTATCGGCCGTCTTCATCGAACTTCCGCCCCTGGGTGATCGGATTGAATATGCGGAAGTACGGTGACGCGTCGGCTCCGGATCCGGCGACCCACTGCCAATTCTGCACGTTGGAGGCCAGGCCGGCGTCGACGAGGCAGTCCCAGAACCACTTTTCCCCTTCGCGCCAGTCGATCAGCTGGTGCTTGATCAGGAAGCTGGCCACGACCATTCGGACGCGGTTGTGCATCCAGCCGGTGGTCCAGAGCTGGCGCATGCCGGCGTCGACGATGGGATAGCCGGTCAGGCCGCGCGTCCACGCCTTCAGCCCCCCGGGATCGTCGCGCCAGGGCAGGGCGTCGTACTCCGGCCGGAAGGCGTGGTCGGAGATGTGCGGGAAGTGGTGGAGCAGGTGGGCGGAGAACTCCCGCCAGACGATCTCCGACACGAACTTCTCGGCCTGGGCCGTCGGCGCCTTGCCGTCGGCGGCGGCCTTGTGCGCCGCCTCGACCGCGCGCCAGGGGGCGATCTCGCCGAAATGCAGGTGCGGCGACAGGCGACTGGTGACAGGGCGGCCGGGATGATCGCGGCCGTCGGCATAGTCGGCCATGGGGCCCGAGACGAAGCGGGACAGGGCGTCGATCGCGCCCGCCTCGCCCGGCGTCCAGTCGAAGCCGGCGGACCAGTCGGGGCAGGCAGGATGCAGGCCCCAGGCGTCGAGGTCTTCAGAGGCGACGTCGGCGGGCGTGGCGATGCCGCGCGGGCCGAGCGTGTGGGGCGGCGGCGTCCATTGGCTCAGCAGGGCCTTCGAGAACGGAGTGAAGACCTTGTAGGGCTCGCCCGAGCCGTTCAGCACCGAGCCCGGCGGCATGAGGTTGGAGCCGTTCCAGCCCTTCACCTCGATCCCTTCGGCCTTGAGCGCGTGGGCGAGGTCGGCGTCGCGGGCGGCGGCGTCGGGCTCCCACAGGCGGTTCATGTACAGGCGGGCGGCGCCGGTCTCGGAAATCAGGCGGCGCAGTTCGGTCTCGGAGTCGCCGCGGCGCAGGATCAGGCGTGAGCCGCGGTCGCGTAGCGTGGCGTCGAGAGCGCGCAGGGACTTGTCCAGCCACCACAGGGAGGCGGCGCCCCGGTGGCGGACGCGCGAGCCCTGATCCAGCACGTACACGGGCACGATGGGCGCGCCGGTCGCGGCGGCGGCGGTCAGGGCCGGATTGTCCTGAAGGCGCAGGTCCTGGCGGAACCACAGGATCACGGGCTTGTCTGTCACGTCGTCCCCTCGATCTGGCGCCTTGCGTCGAACGCCCGCGCGCGCCACCTGTTCGCCGCATAGGCGCGGCATGAGCGCGCGCCAACGCCCAAGCTCTCGTCACAAGGTCGCAGCCGTGAACCCCAACGCCGTCATCGACATCCATCAGGGCTTGAGCCGACCGGTTTCGATCGGGGGCGGGCAGAGGATCGTCTTCATCGCCGGCCCGTGCCAGCTGGAGAGCCGCCAGCACGCGCTGGAGATGGCCTCGGCGCTGAAGGAGATCGGCCAGCGGCTGAACGTCGGCATCATCTATAAGACCAGCTTCGACAAGGCGAACCGCACCAGCGCCAACGCGGCGCGTGGGTTCGGCCTGGAAGGCTCGCTGCCGATCTTCGCGGAGATCCGCGAGACTTTGGGCCTGCCGGTGCTGACCGACGTGCACACCGAAGAGCACTGCCGCATCGCCGGCGAGGTGGTGGACGTGCTGCAGATCCCCGCCTTCCTGAGCCGCCAGACCGACCTGCTGCTGGCGGCCGCGGCCACGGGCAAGGCCATCAACGTCAAGAAGGGCCAGTTCCTGGCGCCCTGGGACATGAAGAACGTGATCGCCAAGATCACCGGCGCGGGCAATCCGAACGTCATGGCGTGCGAGCGGGGGGCCAGCTTCGGCTACAACACCCTGGTCAGCGACATGCGGGCGCTTCCGGTGCTGCGCGAGATCGGCTGTCCGGTGGTGTTCGACGCGACGCACAGCGTGCAGCAGCCGGGCGGGCAGGGGACGTCGTCGGGCGGCCAGCGCGAGTTCGTGCCGGTGCTGGCGCGCGCGGCCGTGGCCGTGGGCGTGGACGCGGTCTTCATGGAGACCCACCAGGACCCCGACAACGCGCCGTCCGACGGACCGAACATGGTGCCGCTGGACCAGTTCGAGGCCTTGGCGGCGGAACTGATCGCCTATGACGACCTGACGAAGAGCCGGATGGCGAAGGCGGCCTGATACGGCCGGCCCCACGACCGATTTTGACGCGATGCGCTTTCAGGATGGGCAGATGACGCGCGACGCCTTTAAGGATCCGATCCGGACTCTCCGGACTGTGTTTTTCAGGTCCGGGCGGTCCGGCCGCCGGTCGCCCGGCGAGGCCATGCTGTTGTGTCCCCGCGCGTCGCGCTTTAGCTGACCTGCATGGCTGAACGTACCCTGGACCTCGGCGGACTGCAGGCGCTGCTGGAGCGCGTGCGCGGGCTGAAGGTCGCCTGCGTCGGCGACCTGATGCTGGACCGCTACGTCTATGGTGAAGTGGACCGCATCTCGCCCGAAGCGCCGATCCCCGTGCTGAAGGTGAAACAGCGGGTCGCCATGCCCGGTGGCGTCGGCAACGTCGCGCGCAACGTGGCGGCGCTGGGCGGGGTGGCGCGTCTGGGTGCCGTGTCGGGGCGCGATGCGGCGGGCGATGAGCTGGCGGCGCTGATCGCGGCCGAGGACGGGGTCGAGGACGCGGTGGAACGGCGGGCCGGCGCGGACACCATCGTCAAGACGCGGTTCGTCGCGGCCGGCCAGCAATTGCTTCGGCTCGATGAAGAGGCGACCTTACTGGAAGCACGGGAAAGCGACGCGTTTTCTGGTGCTTCGGTCCTTCTATTATCAGATTATGCGAAGGGATTCGTCAGCGATTCCCTGATCGGGCAGGCACTGGAGGCGGCGCAGGGCGCGGGCGTGCCGGTGATCGTGGATCCCAAGGGACGTGACTTTGCCCGCTATGGCGCGGCCGACCTGATCAAGCCGAATGCCAGCGAACTGGCGGGGGCGACGGGTCTGCCCGTCGGCACGGACGCGGAGGTCGAGGCGGCGCTGGAGGCCCTACTGGCCGCCACGACGGCCAGGGCGATCGTGGTGACGCGGGCCGGCAAGGGCATGAGCCTGATGCGGCGCGGCGAGGCGGCCAAGCACTTCCCCGGCCGGGCGCGCGAGGTGTTCGACGTGTCGGGGGCCGGGGACACCGGGCTGGCCTCGCTGGGGCTGGCGCTGGGCGCGGGCGCGTCGCTTGAGACCGCGGTGGAGTTCGCCATCCTGGCCTCGGGCGTGGTGGTCGGGAAGGCGGGCACGGCGACCGTGTCGCCCGCCGAGCTTATCGACGCGGAGATGAGCCAGCACGCCGCGGGCGCCCACGCCAAGGTCATGCCGCTGGACGAGCTGGCGGACGTGGTCGAGGGTTGGAAGCGGCAGGGGCTGAAGGTCGGCTTCACCAACGGCTGTTTCGACATCCTGCATCGTGGCCACGTGGCCTATCTGGCGCAGGCGCGGTCGTGGTGCGACCGGCTGGTGGTGGCGCTGAACACCGACGCCTCGGTACGGCGGCTGAAGGGCGAGGGGCGGCCGATCAACGATCTGGACAGCCGGGCGGTGGTGATCGGCGGGCTGGGCAGCGTGGACCGGGTGACCAGCTTCGACGACCCGACGCCGCTGGCGCTGATCGAGCGGCTGCGGCCCGACGTGCTGATCAAGGGCGCGGACTACACGCGCGAAGGCGTGATGGGCGGCGACCTGGTCGAGAGCTGGGGCGGCGAGGTGAGGCTGGCGACGTTCGAGGACGGCTTCTCGACCACCCGCACGATCGAGAAGATGAGGGACGCCTGATGGGCCGGCGGATGATCGTGGTGACCGGCGGAGCCGGCTTCATCGGGTCCAACGTGGTGGCGCGGCTGTGCGCCGAGGACCGGCGGGACGTGGTGGTGTGCGATCGGCTGGAAGACGCGGCGCTGGGCAAGTGGAAGAACCTGGCCAAGCACCGGCTGGCCGACTTCTGGCAGCCCGAGGAGCTGTTCGAGAAGTTGGAACGACACGCGGACCGGGTCGAGGCGGTGGTGCACATGGGCGCGATCTCGGCGACGACGGAGCCCGACGCCGACCTGATCCTGCGCACCAACTTCAGCCTGTCGCGCGACCTGTGGGACTGGTGCGCGCTGCGGGACGCGCGGCTGATCTACGCCTCGTCCGCCGCGACCTACGGCGACGGCGCGCAGGGGTTCGACGACGATGACGATCTTGAGAGCCTGTCGGCGCTGCGGCCGCTAAACGCCTATGGTTGGTCGAAATTTCTGTTCGATCAGTATGCGGTGCGGCAGGCGGACGAGGGCCATGCGCCCAGCCAGTGGGCGGGGCTGAAGTTCTTCAACGTCTATGGTCCCAACGAGGGTCACAAGGGCACGATGAAGTCGGTCGTGGCGCAGATCTGGCCCAGGGTGCGGGCCGGCGAGCCGGTGACCCTGTTCCGGTCGCACCACCCCGATTACGCCGACGGCGGCCAGATGCGCGACTTCGTCTTCGTCGACGACGTGGTGGACGTGATCGCCTGGATGCTGGAGACGCCGGAGGTGTCCGGCGTCTTCAACGCGGGATCGGGACGGGCGCGGTCTTTCCTGGATCTGGCCCATGCGACGTTCGCGGCGGCGGGGGTGACGCCGGCGGTCGAGTACGTCGACACGCCAGAGAGCATCCGCGACAAATACCAGTACTTCACCGAGGCGCGCATGGACCGACTGCGCGAGGCCGGCTTTCCGGGGCAGTCCACGCCGCTGGAAGAGGGCGTGCGGCGCTATGTGCAGGACTTCCTCATGACGGCGGACCCCTACAGATGAAGGGGGCGCGGCTGACCTGGCGCCAGTGGGTCGGCTGGACCGGGTTCGCGGTCGTGTTCGTGCTGACGGCGGCGGCGCTGGTGTGGCGCGGGGACATCCTGCGCGCCGGGCTTGACCCGCAGGTGCCGTTCCAGACCTATGACCCGCCGCCGGCGCCGGATTATGCCGCGCGCGAGGCGTGGGCGCTGTGGGAGGCGAAGGCGCCGGGGGCCGGGGACGTGCCGGTCTTCTTCGTGCATTCGACGACCTATGACGGCGGCCCGCACTGGAACGCGCCGATCGGGGAGCGGAAGGCCGACGCCTATCTGGCGCGGGTGGTGCTGCCGAACCATGCGGGGCCGTTCGCCAAGGCGGGGCCGGTCAGCGCGCCGAGGTATCGGCAGGCCAGCCTCTACACCCGACTGACGCTGCGCGACGACGCGCGTGAGGCGCGGGCCTTTGCCTATCGCGACGTTGAGGCGGCGTTCGACGCCTGGCTGGCGCGGCACCCCGAGGGACCGATCGTGCTGGCCGGGATGGAGCAGGGGGCCGAGCTGATCGACCGGCTGGTCAAGGCGCGGGTGGCCGCTGACCCCGCGCTGAGCCGACGCTTGGTCGCGGTCTACATGGTCGATGCGGTGATCGCGGCCGAGGACGTCCCTGAGGCCGTGCCGGCCTGCACACGGCCGGATCAGGCGGGGTGCCAGGTGGCGTTCTCGGCCATCGGAGAGGACGGGGAGGCGGGGCGGCGCAGGCTGCGGCGGGCGTTGGTGTGGGACCAGGCGGGGCGGCTGGTCGATCTGGACGGCCGGGCGGCCCTGTGCGTCAATCCGATCACGGGCGTGCGCGACGGCGGGCCGACGCAGGTGCGCGATCACGCCGGGGCGACCAACGCCACGGGCCTGGAATGGGAGGCGCATCCGGCCTTGCAGGGCGGGCTGATCACGGCGGAATGCCGCGAGGGGGTGTTGCGGCACACCAAGGCGCGGGGGGAGTCGTTCCGGCGCGGCGGATCGTGGGCGGATCGGAGAAAGGCGATGCCGTACAATCTGTTCTATGGCGATCTTGAACGCGATGTGCAGGCGCGGATCGCGGCGTGGCGGGCTCAGTCGGATGTTCTGCCGTCGCGCCAGTCGAACAACGCCTCGAGCACCTGAACCGCGCGACCGCGCGGGCTGTCCAGCTTCGGATCGCGGTTGAGGATCAGGCGGGCGTCGTCGGCGGCGGCGCGCAAGAGGTCCCGGTGGCGGATCGGGTCGGCGAAGCGATAGGCCGGGAAGCCGGACTGGCGAAGGCCGATCGGATCCCCGCCTCCGCGCAGGCGGAAGTCGGCTTCGGCGATCTCGAAGCCGTCTTCGGTGTTGCGAAGAATCTCCAGTCTTTCCCGAGCGGTCTCGCCCAAACCTTGTTCACCGCTTCCGTATAGCAGGATGCAGGAACTGGCCTTGGCGCCGCGCCCGACGCGGCCGCGCAGCTGGTGCAGCTGGGCGAGGCCGAAGCGGTCGGCGCGCTCGATGACCATGATCGAGGCGTTGGGCACGTCCACCCCGACCTCGACCACCGTGGTGGCGACCAGCACGGGCAGAGACCCGGCGGCGAAGCGGCGCATGACGTCCTCGCGCTCGGCGCCGGCCATCTGGCCGTGGGCGAGGCCGACTTCGAGACCCAGACGTTTCGACAGGTCGGCGGCGCGGGCCTCGGCCGCCGCGAGGTCGCCGGTTTCGGACTCCGCGACCAACGGGCAGATCCAGTAGGCTTGGGCGCCTTCGGCGACGGCGCGGCCGAGACGCGCGGCGACCTCGTCCAGACGCTCGACCGGCAGGACGGCCGTGGTGACCGGGGTGCGGCCCGGCGGCTTCTCGTCGAGGCGGGAGACCTCCAGATCGCCGAACTGGGTCAGTTCGAGCGTGCGCGGAATGGGCGTGGCCGACATGGTCAGCATGTGCACGCCCTCGCCCTTGGCCTGGAGCCGGGCGCGCTGTTCGACGCCGAAGCGGTGCTGCTCGTCCACGACGACGAGGCCGAGGCGGTGGAAGGCGACGGCGTCCTGGAACAGGGCATGGGTGCCGATGGCGACGTGGGCGGACCCGTCGGCCAAGGCGGACAGCGCCGCGCGACGCTGACCGACCGTGTCGCGGCCCGTGAGCAGCAGGGCGGTCAGGCCGGCGGCGTCCAGCAGGGGCTGGAGCCGCTCGTGGTGCTGACGCGCCAGGATTTCGGTGGGGGCCATCAGGGCCGACTGGAAGCCGGAGGCGGCGGCGTCGGCCATGACGAGGGCGGCGACGGCCGTCTTGCCCGAGCCGACGTCGCCCTGGAGCAGGCGGGCCATGCGCGTGCCGGAGCCGAGGTCGGCGCGGATCTCGGCCACGGCGCGGGCCTGGGCGCCGGTCAGGCGGAAGGGCAGGGCCGTCTGAAGGGCGTCGGACGCGGGGCCGGGGGCGATGACCGGGGCGGGATGGGCCTGACGCGCGGCGCGGCGGCGTGCGAGGGCCAACTGATGCGCCAGCAGTTCGTCATAGGCGAGTCTTTGCCGGGCGGGGGCGTCGGGTTCGAGTTCGGGCAGGGAGGTCGGCGCGTGCAGGGCCTCGATCGCCTGCCGCCAGCCGGTCCACCGGTTGCGGGCCAGCCAGGCGGGATCCTGCCACTCCGGCAGGTCGGCGGCGGTGGTCAGGGCCTGGCGCACCAGCTTGCGCACCTGGCGCGAAGTCAGGCCCTGCGTGGCCGGATAGACGGGTTCGGCGGGGGCGGGCTGGTCGTCGCCGTCGAGGCGGAAGACGTCGGGATGGACGATCTGGACCTCGCCGTTGAAGCGCTCGACCTTGCCGGAGACGAGGCGGGTCTCGTTGCGGGGCAGGAGGCGATCGATCTGCTGCGGCGACCCGCCGAACCAGACCAGATGGACGAAGCCGGTGTCGTCCGAGGCCCGCACCTTGAGCGGGACGCCAGGCTTGCCGGGCGCGATCATGCGGTCGACGACGACGGTGAAGACGCCGACCTGATCCTCGACCGCGTCCGCGGCCGTCATGGGGCGGCGCAGGATCAGGCCGGTGGGCGACAGGAAGACGAGGTCGCGGACCAGCGGCCCGGCGACCTTCTGCACCAGGGGCAGCACCTTCTGGCCCACGCCCTTGAGGGTGGAGACCTCGGCAAACAGGGGGAACAGAATCTCCGGCCGCATCCTTGTGAGCATAGGGCCGGGCCGCGGGTGGCGAAATCGGGCCGGGGCGTCTATCTGGACGCTTCAATCAGATCAGAGAGACCGGGCAAGAATTCTTGTGACCGAACACGTCGTGCATTCCGAATCCGCGCCTTCCGAGCGCCTGCGGCGGCTGACGTTCCGCGCGTGGCGCCGGGGCTTCCGCGAGGCCGATCTGGTGCTGGGGCCATTCGTGGAGCGGGTCGGGCCGGAGCTGTCGGACGCGGAGCTGACGGCGTTCGAGGCCCTGCTGGACGTGGATGACGACCATCGCATCTATGCCTGGATCATCGGCGGGGCCGAGACGCCGGCGCAGCATGAGACGCCGCTGATGGCGCGGTTGCGGACCTTCATGCGCGACCATGTGTCGGCCGCGGTCGCGCAGGGGGCCGGCTGATGGACGGGTCCACGCTGAACGCGGGCGAGGCGGAGATCGGCGGCGCGCCGGAGGGGCTGGACGCCCTGGTGGTCGCAGACGCGCTGAGAGAAGAGGGCGGGATCGCCCTGTTCGTGGCGCGCGATCTTTCGCGAGCGACGCAGTTCGCGCAGGCGTTTTCTTTCTTCGCCCCGGACGTGGAGGCGCTGACGTTCCCGGCGTGGGACGTGCTGCCGTACGACCGACTGAGCCCGACGGCCGCCGTGTCGGCCGAGCGGATGGCGGCGCTGAGCCGGCTGGGGCGGCGCGATCCGAAGGATCGGACGCCGCTGCTGGTCGTGACGACGATCTCGGCGGCGACGCAGCGCGTGCCGGCGAGGAGCCTGACGCAGGACGCGGCCTTCGAGGCGGCGGTCGGCGACGAGGTCGATCTGGCCGAGCTGGAGCGGCATTTCGCGGCCAACGGCTATGTGCGGGCGTCCACCGTGTCTGAGCGCGGCGAGTTCGCGGTGCGCGGGGGCGTGGTGGACGTGTTCCCGCCGGGTTTCGAGGAGCCGGTGCGGCTGGACCTGTTCGGATCCGAGCTGGAGCAGATCCGCACGTTCGATCCGGAAACGCAGCGGTCGACCGGCAAACGCGAGAGCCTGACCTTGGCGCCGGTGTCGGAGGCGCTGCTGACGCCGGAGAGCATTTCGCGGTTCCGGACGGGCTGGCTGAACCTGTTCGGGGCCGCGGGCGACGACATGATGTACGCCGCCGTCAGCGAGGGCGCGAGGCGGCAGGGGCTGGAGCACTGGCTGCCGCTGCTGCACGAGCGGCTGGACACCCTGTTCGACCATTTGCCGGACGGGGCGCCGGTGTTCCTCGACCCGCAGGTCGAGGCCGCGCGGGCGGAGCGCTGGTCGCTGATCGCCGACGCACATGACGCGCGCAAGGCGTCGAAGGACGGGCCGTCGAAGTCGTCGGGCGCGTGGCGCGTGCTGCCGCCGGAGCGTCTGTATCTGCCCGAGAGCGACTGGAACGCCGCGCTGGCCGGGCGGAAGGTGCGACGCCTGTCGCCGTTCGCGGGGCAGGGCGTGGACGCCGGCGGGAGGCTGGGCCGGACCTTTGCGGCGGAGCGGGCGCAGGACAGCGTCAACCTGTTCGAGGCGGTGGCCGAGCACGTGAAGACGCTGAGGGTCGAAGGGCGCAAGGTGATCTTCGCCAGCTGGACCGAGGGCAGTTCCGAGCGTCTGGCGGCCATGCTGGGCGACCACGGGGTTCAGCCGGTCGTGGCGGTGCGCGACTGGGCCGACGTGGGCAAGGCGTCCAAGGAGATGATCCTGCGCGCCGTGGTGCCGATCGACCACGGCTTCGTCGCGCCGGGCTTTGCCGTCATCAGCGAGACCGACATCCTGGGCGACCGGCTGGCCCGACCGCGGCGCAAGCGCCGGGCGGCGAACTTCCTGGCGGAGGCGTCGGCGCTGACGGCCGGCGATCTGGTCGTGCACCTGGATCACGGCATCGGCCGCTATGAGGGCCTGAAGACGCTGGAGATCCAGGAGGCGCCGCACGACTGCCTGGAGCTGCTCTATGCCGGCGAGAGCAAACTCTATCTGCCCGTTGAAAACATAGATCTTCTGACCCGGTACGGCTCGGACGGGGAGGGCGTGCAGCTGGACCGGCTTGGCGGGGCGGGCTGGCAGGCGCGCAAGGCCAAGGCCAAGGCGCGCCTGCGCGAGATGGCCGAGGGCCTGATCGCGCTGGCGGCCAAGCGGGCCCTGAAGACGTCCGACGCCGTCACGCCGCCGCACGGGCTGTTCGACGAGTTCTGCGCGCGCTTCCCGTACGAGGAGACCGACGACCAGCTGAACGCGGTCGGCGACGTGCTGGAGGACCTGGGCAAGGGCATGCCGATGGACCGCCTGGTCTGCGGCGACGTGGGCTTCGGCAAGACCGAGGTGGCCCTGCGGGCGGCCTTCGTGGTGGCGCTGTCGGGCATGCAGGTGGCGGTGGTCTGCCCGACCACGCTGCTGGCGCGGCAGCACTTCAAGACCTTCAGCGAGCGGTTCGCCGGCTGGCCGGTGAAGGTGCGGCACCTGTCGCGGATGGTGACGGCGAAGGAGGCGGCGGAGACGCGCGCGGGGCTGAAGGACGGCTCGGTCGAGATCGTGGTCGGCACCCATGCGGTGCTGAGCGACCAGGTCGGGTTCAAGAACCTTGGGCTCGTGATCGTCGACGAGGAGCAGCACTTCGGCGTGAAGCACAAGGAAAAGCTGAAGGCTCTGCGCGCCGACGTGCACCTGCTGACGCTGACCGCCACGCCGATCCCGCGCACGCTGCAGATGGCGCTGTCGGGGCTGCGCGAGATGTCGATCATCGCCACGCCGCCGGTCGATCGCCTGGCGGTGCGCACCTATGTGACGCCGCAGGACCCGGTGCTGATCCGCGAGGCCCTCCTGCGCGAGAAGTACCGCGGCGGTCAGGCCTTCTACGTCGTGCCGCGCCTGAAGGATCTGGAGAACGTCGAGCGGTTCCTGCGCGAGCAGGCGCCGGAGGTGACCTTCACCGTCGGCCACGGCCAGATGAGCCCGACTCAGCTGGAGGACGTGATGAGCGCCTTCTACGACGGGCGCTACGACGTTCTGGTTTCTACCACGATCGTGGAGAGCGGCATCGACATCCCGACGGCCAACACCCTTATCGTGCACCGGGCGGACATGTTCGGTCTGGCCCAGCTGCACCAGATCCGGGGCCGGATCGGGCGGGCCAAGGCGCGCGCCTTCGCCTATCTGACCACCGATCCGAACAAGCCGCTGAGCCTGTCGGCTGAGCGGCGGCTGCAGGTGCTGCAGTCGCTGGACAACCTGGGCGCAGGCTTCCAGCTGGCCAGCCACGATCTGGACCAGCGCGGCGGGGGCAACCTGCTGGGCGACGAGCAGTCGGGCCACATCCGAGAGGTTGGGGTCGAGCTGTACCAGCAGATGCTGGAGGACGCGGTCGCCAGCCTGCGCGAGGCGGGGGGCGAGGTTCAGGACCGCGGCTGGTCTCCGACCATCAACACGGGCGCCGCGGTATTGATTCCCGAGGAGTACGTGCCGGACCTGAACGTGCGTCTGAGCCTGTACCGCCGCCTGTCGGACGCCGAGAAGGGCGAAGACAGGGAGGCGATCGCGGCGGAGCTGATCGACCGGTTCGGGCCGCTGCCGGACGAGGCGAAGCAGCTGCTGCGCATCGTCGGCATCAAGTCCAACTGTCGCGAGGCCTGCATCGAGCGGATCGACGTGGGGCCGAAGGGGGCGGTGCTGACGCTGAGGGACAACCGGTTCCCGAACCCGGCGGGGCTGGTCGGTCTGATCCAGAAGAACCACGCCAGCTGGAAGCTGCGGCCGGATCAGAAGGTCGTGGTCAAGGGCGACTGGCCGGACGCCGACGAGCGGCTGAAGGCGGCGGAGCGCGTGACGGCCGATCTGGCGCGGGTGGCGAAGGCGGGCTGAGAATCCTTCTCCCCTTGCGGGAGAAGGTGGCAGGCGAAGCCTGACGGATGAGGGGTGGACGAGGTCGTATACGACCGAGGACGTCGCTTTCCTCGGCCCAACGCCTCCGCGTCGTGCCTCGACCCCTCATCCGACCTCGCTCCGCGAGGCCACCTTCTCCCGCAAGGGGAGAAGGGAAACGCACACGGCCGTCAGTTCATCGTCACCGCCGCCGCGTCCCGCGACGCGCGTTCCAGCAGGGAGCCGGGCGCCTCGCCGGACGTGCGCTGGGCGACGCCGACGTCGAAGGCGACGGTGAAGGGCCGGGCGCCCGGGCCCGCGTCGAAGGCGGTGCAGCCCAGCACCGCGGCGATCCGCTCGGCGACCAGCCGCGCCTCGGCCGCGTCGGTCGCGGGCAGGGCGAGGGCGAAGACCTCGTCCGACAGCCGGGCGGCGGTGTCCTCGACGCGGATCAGGCGGGAGACCATGGCCCCCACCTGAGGCAGGGCGCGATCCAGCCAGCCGCCTTGGCGTGCGGCCTTCAGCTCGTCGCTGGGCGCGACGCGCAGGATGCAGACCGACAGGGGGCGGCGCCGGGCGTCGGAGGCCTCGATCACGCGCGCCAGATGGGCGGCGAACAGGTCGTCGGTGAACAGGCCGGTCGAGGGGTCGGTCAGGCCGGAGCCGCGCGTCGCCTCCAGCGCCCGCCGCACGGCCTGATGCTCGCGGTAGGTGCGGGCCAGGGCGACGATGCGGGCGGCGGTTTCGGGCTCCGGCACCGTGGCCTCGGCGACGTCGGCGAAGCCCCGGCCGTAGAGGTCGGCGAGGTCGGCCGGGTCCTCGCCGGACTGGTACAGGATCACCGGAATCTGCTGCAAACGGGTGTTGCGGCGCATGCCGGCGGCGATGGACTGGGCGGGCGCGCGGTCCGGGCCGCTCCACAGCACGGCGGCGTCGAAGGCCCGCTCGTGCAGATAGTCGAAGGCGGTGTAGGGCGTGGGGGCCGCCACCACCTCGCAGCCGTGGTCGGCGAGGACGTTGGACAGGGCCAGGACGCGGTGATCCGGCGGGCCGGCGGCGAGGATGCGCAGGGCCGAGGCGTCCGGCTCGGCGGGCCGCAGCCGCACGCCGCGGGCGCCGAAGGTGGCGGCGCGCAGGGCGATCTCCTCCTCGGCCACGGCGCCGCGCATCAGGTTCTCGAGCCGCAGCCGAACCTGGGCGGGGTGACCGGCGCCGGACATGACCAGGTCGAAGGCGTCGCGGTCCGACGCGTCCGAGGCGGCGACGGCCAGGACGGGCAGGGCGCGGGGGCGGGCCGCCTGCTTGAGGGCGCGGCTCCAGTCGGCGGCGTCGGGCAGGCGGGCGTCGATCAGCAGGGCCTCGACCGGCAGGTCGCCCAAGACCGACAGGGCGGCGCCGAGGCCGCGCGCGGTGACGGTGCGCCAGCCGACCACGTCCAGGCCCTGGCACAGGGGGCCGACGACCGAATCCTCGGCCGCCAGAACCAGAATGCGCGGTTCCGCCCTCACGCGACGTGTTTTCCCCGGGAGCCCACCAAAGCGGGCGGACCATAGACGGGGGGCCGCACGCGCCGCAACGGCGCATTCGCCGGGCGGGCGAAATCGCGGCCGGGATTTCCGCCCGTGAAATAATCCGTTACCTTCCGCCGCTCCGTGGGCCGAGGAACGCCGATTTGCGACAGGACGACGTCAGGACGCCGATGTGGTGGGTCAGGCTGTCCGGACGGGCGTTCGCCCGCAGCTGGGGCCGGGACGTCATGCTGTACACCGGCGGGGTGTCGTTCTTCGCCCTGCTGGCCGTGTTCCCCGCGATCGCCATTCTGATCGGCCTGTACAAGGTGGGCCTGTCGATCAGCGAAGTGAGCGCGCAGGCGGCGGCCCTGGCCGACCTGTTGCCCGCCGCCGCGCGGTCCATTTTCCTGACCGAGATCGAGCGGTTGGCGCAGACGTCGGCGCGGGCCGTGTCGGCCCAGTCGGCCTTCGCCCTGATCGTCGGCGCCTATGCGGCGCATCGGGGATTCAAGGCGTTGCTGGCCGGACTTAACCTGATCCACGACGAGCAGGAGCCGCATGGGTTCCTGAAGTTCAACCTGTTGGCCTTCTTCGTGGCCCTGTTCGCCTTCGCCCTGTTCACCGTGGTGTCGGGCGCGGTGGTGACCGCGCGGCTGATGTCGCACACGTCGGGCGGCCAGACGGGCGGAGGCCTGCCGTTCGACGGCCTGCTGCCGGCGCTGGGACTCGCGGTGGGGCTGACGCTGCTCTACCGCTACGCCATGAGCCACCGGACGCGGGTGGCCTGGGCCCCTGCCATCATCGGCGGGACCATCGCCACGGTGCTGTCGATGGTCAGCTCCTGGCTTTGCGCCATCTATGTGGAGCAGATCGCCCCGTTGGGCGCGACCTACGGCTCGGTCGGCGCCATCGTGGTGCTGCTGATCTGGCTGTCGTGGAACGTGAACGCCATCTTCTATGGCGGGGCCTTCGCCACGGAGATGGAGATCGCCGACCGGGCGCGCGGGGCGCCGAGCTTCGACGACGAGGCCGTGGCGGCCGAGGCCGCGACCGCTCAGGTCGTCAGCCTGGCCGCGCGCCGGTCACGACGCGGAAGCTGAGGACGCCGTCCGCCTCGTCCACCGACGCCAGCGCGTGCGGGCCTGAACCGATCAGGTGGGGCACGTCTATGCGGGCGAGCGGATCGTCGGCCAAGAGGGTCACGGTGGATCCCGGCGCGGCGCTTTCAAGGGCCTTCTGAAGTTTGAGAGACGGCACCGGGCAGCGGTGGCCGCGCGCGTCGACGACGATCTCCGTCATGCTGCGGCTCTGTCCAGGAGGAGGTCGAGCGCCTGAAGTAGGGCGGCGTGGCGGACGCCGTCGCGGCCGAGATCGCCGAACCGGCATTCGCGGTCGATCAGGCCGGCGGGACCGAGGGCCGCGAACCAGACCAGACCGACGGGCTTTTCGACCGTGCCGCCGCCGGGGCCGGCCACGCCCGTGATCGCGACGGTCAAGGCCACGCCGGCCGCGTCGGCGGCGCCGGCGGCCATGGCGCGGGCGACTTGCCGGGAAACGGCGCCGTGCGAGTCGATCTCCGCCTGCGGCACGCCCAGCATCCGCACCTTGGCGGCGTTGGAATAGGTGACGAAGCCGCGATCCACGACGTCCGACGAGCCGGCGACCGCGGTCAGGGCCGCGGCGACCAGGCCGCCGGTGCAGCTTTCGGCCGTGGCGAGGGTCAGGCCGCGCGCGCGGGCGGCCGCGAGGACGGCGTCGGCACGGTCGAGAACGTCGCGGTCGAACATCGGGCTTTCCAAGCGCGGGGCGAGTCGTCTTAACCTGCACCGGACAGGGGCCGCGCGTCGACCGCGCGCCCGAGCGATCCCGCAGGAGACTTCATGAGCGCAGCCGACGTTCCCGCCGGAACCGCCCCCACGGGCGACCGGCTGACGCCCGTCCTGTTCGCCCTGGCCATCTTCACCTCGGCGTCGCTGGTGTTCGTGGTCCAGCCGATGGTGACCAAGCTGGTCCTGCCGATGCTGGGCGGATCGCCCCAGGTCTGGAACACGGCCATGGTCTTCTTCCAGGCCGCGCTGCTGGCCGGATACGGCTATGCCCACCTGCTGCAGCGGATCGGCTCGTTGCGCACGCAGGTGCTGGTGCATCTGGGGCTGCTTCTGGCGGCGGCGCTGTTCCTGCCGCTGAGCGTCAGCGGGGTGCTGGGGGATCCGGATCCGTCCGCGCCGATCCTTTGGCTGCTGGGCACGCTGACGCTGTCGATCGGCGCGCCGTTCGCCGTGCTGTCGGCCACGGCCCCGCTGCTGCAGGCCTGGTACGCGCGGGTGCGGGCGGACCACGCCGACGGCAAGAACCCCTACGTTCTTTACGCCGCCTCGAACCTGGGCAGCTTCCTGGCCCTGCTGAGCTATCCCGTCCTGATCGAGCCGCTGGCGACGCTGTCGGGCCAGCGGTGGGGCTGGACGGGCGGCTATGCCGTGTTCGTCGTTCTGATCGTGGTCATGGCGCTGACGGTGTGGCGTAGGCGTGTGGCCGAGGCCGCGCCCGCGGCGCTGGAGCGCAGCGCGCCGATGTCGTGGCAGGACCGGCTGATCCTGATCGGCCTGGCCGCCGCGCCGTCCAGCCTGATGCTGGGGGTGACGGCGCACCTGTCGACCGACGTGGCGTCGGCGCCCTTCCTCTGGGTGATCCCGCTGGCGCTGTACCTGCTGACATTCGTCATCGCGTTTCAGGCCAGGCCCTGGATTCCGCTGCCGATCACCCTGGTGATCCAGGCGGCGGTGGGCGGCGTGGCGGTCAGCTTGGCGGCGTTCCGCAGCGACCAGTGGCTGGTGCTGTTCGGGATCAGCATTCTGGGCTTCTTCTTCACGACCTTGATGTGCCACCAGCTGCTGGCGGCGCGGCGGCCGGCGCCCGACCGGCTGACGGAATTCTATCTGCTGATGTCGCTGGGCGGTGTGGTGGGCGGCGCCTTCACGGCCCTGCTGGCGCCGGTGATCTTCGACGACGTCTGGGAGTATCCGCTGATGCTGGTGCTCGTCGGCCTGGCGCGGCCGTGGGGCAGCGGGTGGCGGCTGGGGTACCGGGAGGCGTATTTCCTGCTGGCCGGACTGGTGATCGCGGCCATGCCGCCGGCGGTGCACGCGGTGGTCCACGCCAACGAGATGCTGTGGCCCCTGTTCCAGGATCCGGTCGTGTTCCGCCAGATCACGGTCATCCTGCTGGGCGCGGCGGCGATCTGCGCCTTTCTGGTGCGGGACAACGCCCTGTCGTTCACGGCCCTGCTGGCGGCGATGACCCTGTCGGCGCAGTGGGTGAACAAGGGCTATGACGCCACCTACAGCGAGCGCAGCTTCTTCGGCGTCATGCGCATCTCGAACGTGCCGGACGAGCGGCTGGGCGGCGACGTGCATGTGATGATGCACGGCACGACCCTGCACGGCGCGCAGGCGCGCGATCCGCAGTACGCCTGCTCGCCGACCCTCTACTACGCCCCGTCCACGCCGATCGGACAGGCGGCGGTGATGGTCCAGAACCGCGGTCCGGCGGTGAACATCGGGGTCGTGGGGCAGGGCTCGGGGGCCATGGCGGCCTACAAGCGCGCGGGCGACGCGCTGACCTTCTTCGAGATCGATCCCATGGTCGACCGCCTGTCGCGCGATCCGAACTGGTTCACCTACATCAACGGCTGCGCCGACGGCCCGGTGCGGACGGTGCTGGGCGACGCGCGGCTGACGCTGGAGGACGAGCCGGCCGGGTCGTACGACCTGCTGATCATCGACGCCTTCTCGTCCGACGCCGTGCCGACCCACCTGCTGACGCAGGAGGCGATCGCGGGATACCTGAAGCTGGTGAAGCCCGACGGGATCGTGGTTCTGCACCTGTCGAACCGGAACCTGGACATCACCCTGCCGGCGGTCGCGGCGGCGCGGGCGCTGCGGGTGCCGGAGCGACACCAGATCTTCATCGAACGGGCCGAGCTGCCGGACATGGCCGAGGCCTCGACCGAGGCGCTGATCCTGTCGCCGACGGAGGCGGGGATGGTGGACTTCGACGCCGATCCGCGCTGGCGGCGGCTGGCGCCGACCGAGGTGCGGCCGTGGACCGACGACTACGTCAATCTGTTCGGATCGCTGGTCCGGGCGAACTTCTAGAGCCGTGGTCCTTTACCAAGGGCAAGGGCATCACAACGAGCACAACGAGGCCACAACGGACACGACGGTACCGAGCGCGACTTGCCGCAGGCATTCCGTCGTCTTCGACGCCATGGCGCTGCGCGCGGCCCGCGCCCCAGCCCCGTCGTGTCCGTTGTGGCTTTCTCTTCGTTGTGCCCGTTGTGAAGAACCAGCCAATTCGAACACGCCGCCGCATCCAGCCCGACCGGCGCCCGCAAGGTTCAACGAAAACTCCGAAAGGTCAGTCCGGCAGCTCCAGGGTGGCCGTCGCCATGGCGGCCAGGCCTTCCTCGCGGCCGGTGAAGCCCAGGCCCTCGGTGGTCGTGGCCTTCACGCTGACGGCGTGAAGGGGCAGGTCCAGGATCGCGGCGATGCGCTCGCGCATGGTTTGGCGGTGCGGCTTCACCTTGGGCCGCTCGCAGATCAGGGTGACGTCGCAGTGCACGATGCGGCCGCCGCGCGCCTCGGCCAGATCGCGGGCGTGCGCCAGGAAGGCGTCGGAAGCGGCGCCCTTCCAGCGCGGATCGGACGGCGGGAAGTGGTCGCCGATGTCGCCCTCGGCCAAGGCCCCCAGAATTGCGTCCGTCAGGGCGTGCAGGCCGGCGTCCGCGTCGGAATGGCCGATCAGCGACCGGTCGTGCGGGATCTCGACGCCGCACAGCCAGACGGCGCCGCCGGGACCCCAGCGGTGGACGTCGTAGCCATGCCCGACGCGGGTGACGCGCCGCTCCGTCGATGCGAGCAGGGCCTCGGCCATGGCGAAATCCTCCGGATGGGTCAGCTTCATCAGGCGCGCGTCGCCCGGCACGTGGGCGACGGTCAGGCCGGCGCGGCGCAGGGCCTGGGTCTCGTCGGTCGGCGGGGTCGGGTCCGGCCAGGCGTCGAGCGCGGCAGTCAGGGCGCCCAGCCGCGCGGCCTGGGGCGTCTGGATGCGGAGCAGGCCGTCGCGGATGACCGTCTCGCCGATGCGGCCCTCGTCGTCGCGGCGCAGACTGTCGGCGACCGGCAGGACCGGAGCGGCGGCGTCCGCCGTCTGAAGAGTCGTCAGCAGGGCGTCGATCACGGCGCGGGACAGCAGCGGTCGCGCGGCGTCGTGGATCAAAACAGGTCGATCGGCGGGCTGGTCGTCCAGCGCGGCCAGGCCGGCGCGGACCGAAGCCGCACGGTCGGCCCCGCCCGGAACGGCGATCCAGCCCGAGAGGCCGGCGAGGGCGCGATCGGCTTCGTCGCGGGAGTCCGCCGGGATGCAGACCACGACCGGATCGGCGCCGGCGTCCAGCAGGGCCTGAACGGAGCGGCGGACGACGGGCAATCCGCCCAGCAGCCGCCATTGCTTGGCGCCGCCGGCACGGCTCCCGGACCCGGCGGCGACGACGACGGCGGAGAAGGTCATGGCCCGCTTCTAGTCGGCGGTGGCGAAGCTGGCGAGGGGCGTTGCGCGACGACGACGTCCGACGCAGCATGGATCGGCATGAGGGGGAATCCATGACGCAGACCATTCTCGCGCCTGTGATGGCGCTGGTCCTCTGGTCGCTGGTGATGTGGGCGTGGCTCTACGTCACGCGCATTCCGGCCATGAGGAAAGCTCGGATCAAGCTGGATCCCGACGTGCCGTCGGGCACGCTGACCCAGTCGCTGCCGCCGCAGGTGCGGTGGAAGGCGGACAACTACAACCACCTGATGGAGCAGCCGACGCTCTTCTACGCCACCGCCCTGGCGCTCGCCGTCGCGGGGTCGGGAGGAGGGCTGAACCTCCAGCTCGCTTGGGCCTACGTTGGGCTCAGGATCGCCCACAGCCTGGTGCAGGCTTTGATCAACGTCATTCTGCTGCGCTGGGCGCTGTTCATGGCGTCGAGCCTTGTGCTGGTGGTTCTGGCGGTCCGCGCGGCGATGCGGGTGTTCTGAACCGGCCGGACGCCTTATGAGGCGCCGTGTGGAAACCCGGACCCTTCAGATCGGCGACGTGACGGTGCCCGGCCGGGTGCTGACCGCCCCCATGACCGGCATCACGGACCTGCCCTTCCGCCGGCTGGCCAGCCGGCTGGGCGCGCCCTACGTGGCGACGGAGATGGTCGCCTCGGCCGAGCTGGCGCGCGGACGGCCCGACGTGGTCCGGCGCGCGGCGGTGGGCGAGGGCCTGCCGCTGACGGTGATCCAGCTGGTGGGCCGCGACCCCGTGACGATGGGCGAGGGCGCGCGCATGGCCGAACAGGCGGGCGCCGACCTGATCGACCTGAACTTCGGCTGCCCCGCCAAGGAGGTGACGGGCGCCGCGGCCGGATCGGCCCTGATGCGCCAGCCCGAACTGGCCGCGCGGATCATCGATTCGGTGGTGCGCGCCACCTCGCGGCCCGTGACGGTGAAGATGCGGCTGGGCTGGGACGACCACGACCGCAACGCGCCCGCCATCGCCGCGCGCGCCCGGGACCTGGGCGTCAAGGCGATCACGGTGCATGGCCGGACGCGATGCCAGTTCTACACCGGCGAGGCCGACTGGGACGCGGTGGCCGAGGTGAAGGCGGCGGTCGACGTGCCGGTGATCGTGAACGGCGACGTCCGGACGACGGACGACGCCCGCGAGGCCTTGCGGCGCTCGGGCGCCGACGGGGTGATGCTGGGGCGCGGCGTCTATGGCCGCCCGTGGATCGCCGCGGAAATGCAGACGGCGCTGGACGGCGGCGTCGTAGAGGCGGAGCCGGACGCCGTGGCCCGACACGCGCTGGTGGTCGAGCACCTGCACGCCGTGCTGGACTTCTACGGCGAGGGCTTGGGCCTGCGCATGTTTCGAAAGCATCTGGGCTGGTACGTCGAACAGGCCCCGCGGCCGGAGAATCCGCTGGACCGGCGCGCGGCCAAGGCGCGGTTGTGCCGGCTGGAAAGCGTGGCCGAGGTCGATGAGGCCCTGGCGGTGTTGTGGGATCTTAAGTGACGCCGTTCGGCAACTGATCTGTTGATTTCAGGCAACAGGTGGGGAAGAGTGCCGTCCCGCATGAGTTCGCCATCGACGCCCACGGACGGTCGGACCTCGCCCTCTCCCGAGGCGGCGAAGGGCTGGTCGCTGGGCGATCTCGCCGGCATGGGCGGCGGTCGGCCGCTGTTCGCCGTCGGCTATGTGGCGGCCTTCCTGGTCGTGGGCGGGGCCATCTGGGTGGTCGCGACGGCGCCGAACGCGCCGGGTCTGGACGGCGGAAGGGCCTCAACCAGCCAAGCGGTGCTGATCGCCCTGTTGCTGAACCTGATCCTGATCGCGGCGCTCGGCGCGGCTGTGGGGCGGCAGATGCTGGCGTTGATCCGCGACCGGTCGCGTGCTGGCGCAAAACTGCACCTGAGGTTCGCCACCCTGTTCTCGCTCGTGGCTGTGGCTCCGGCGGTGCTGATCGCTGTCGTCTTCGGCGTTCTGGTCAATCGCGGCGTGGATCGCTGGTTCAGCGACAATGTCGAGACCGCCGTCGACAACGGCGCGGAGATCGCCAAGGCCTATCTCCGAGACGTCGGCGCGACGTTGGAATCCGACCTGGCCACCATGACCAACGAGCTGACCGCTCCCGAGGCCATGGCGAGCTTTCGTGAAGACCGCATCTGGTTCTCGGCGCTGCTGGCCCAGACGGCGGACATCTTCGGCTATCCCGCGCTTTACATTCTGGACGGCGACGGCCGCGTGCTGGCGCGCGGCGAGCTGCCGGGCGCGCCACCCTATCGCGCCCCGCCGCGTTCCGATCTGGACCTGGCGGCGCAGGGGGAGGAAGCGCCCTCGGGCGTCACCGAGGCTCCCGATGCGGTGCGGGCACTGTATCCCCTGAGGGGCTACGGCGACGCCTATCTCTATGCGGTCAGGCCGCTCGAGCCGGGATTGATCGCACGCATGCGGACCAGCGAGCAGTCGATCGTGGCCTATCGCCAGGCGGAAGAAAGCCAGGCACGGCTCCAGTGGGCGTTCGCGCTGAGTTACCTTGAAAGCGCACTTCTGGTCCTCGTCGGGGCCATGGGATTGGGCATGGCGGCGGCCAGCGCCATCTCGGCGCCGATCGGGCGCCTGATCTCGGCCGCCGATCAGGTCGCCGCCGGAGACTTGTCGGCGCGGGTGGAGGAGCCGTCGGACGCCGACGACTTGGCGGCGCTTTCAAGTGCGTTCAACCGAATGACCGGCGACCTTGAGGCGCAGCAGACCGCTCTCCTGGCTGCCCGTGAGGAAGCGGTGGGCCGCAGCCGCTTCATCGAAACCGTGCTGTCGGGCGTCTCGGCCGGGGTCATCGGTCTGGACCGCAAGGGGCGCATCTCGGCGGTGAACGAGAGCGCGGTTTTGCTGCTGGGCATCGCCGAGACGGAACTGATCGGCATGACCTTGGCGGAAGTGTCGCCGGAGCTGAGCGACCTGCTCAAACGGGGCGAAGCGCACATCGAGGAGGACGTCGACGTCACCCGCGAGGGCGAGACGCGGCGCCTGCGCGTGCGGATCGAGAGCGGTCTGGGCGGCGAGATGGTGCTGACCTTCGACGACATCACGCGCCTGGTCACCGCCCAGAGGAACGCCGCCTGGCGCGACGTGGCCCGGCGGATCGCGCACGAGATCAAGAACCCCCTGACGCCGATCCAGCTGTCGGCCGAACGCCTGCGCCGCCGATATCGCAGCCGGGTCGAGGACGACGTCGAGACCTTCGACCGCTGCACCGAGACGATCATCCGCCAAGTGGGCGACATCGGGCGGATGGTGGACGAGTTCTCGTCTTTCGCGCGCATGCCGACGCCGCGCTTCACCGCCGAGAACCCGGCGGAACTGCTGCGCGAAGCCGTGTTCGCCCAACGGGTCGCCCAGCCCGAGGTGGCGGTGGACATGCCCAAGCCGCCGGCCAAGGTGGTCGCCCACTGGGACGGCCGCATGGTGGGCCAGGCGCTGACCAACATCCTGAAGAACGCCGGCGAGGCGGTGCTGGCGCGACGCGCGATCCAGGGCGACGGCGATCCGGTTGCCGCGGCCATCATCGCCCGGCTGGTCGTCGAGGATCACCAGGCCTGTTTCATCGTCGAGGACGACGGCGTCGGCCTGCCGGAAAAGGACCGCGATCGCCTGACCGAACCCTATGTGACCACGCGCGAGAAGGGCACCGGCCTGGGCCTCGCGATCGTGCGGCGCATCTGCGAGGACCACGGCGGCGAGCTGAAGCTGGGCGACGCCGAGACCCTGCGCGGGGCCCGGATGATCCTGGTGTTTCCCCTGAAACCGGGCGTGACCCGGACCCCTGTTCCTGCGAACGCGACGGCAAGCTAGCGAGGCGAGATGCGACCCACAGGCGCCGACATTCTGGTGGTGGACGACGAGGCGGACATCCGCGACCTGGTCGCCGGGCTGCTCGAGGACGAGGGGCATTCCGTCCGCGTCGCCTCCAACTCCGACGAGGCTTTGGCCGCGATCCGGGCCCGGCGGCCGTCTCTGGCCTTGCTGGACATCTGGATGCAGGGCGGCGGGCTGGACGGGCTGGAGCTGCTGGACGTCATCAAGGGTGTGGACGAGGACCTGCCGGTCGTCATGATCTCGGGCCACGGCAACATCGAGACGGCGGTCAGCGCGCTGAAGCGCGGCGCCTACGACTTCATCGAGAAGCCGTTCAAGTCGGACCGGCTGGTGGTGGTGATCCAGCGGGCGCTGGAGGCGGCGTCGCTGAAGCGGGAGAACCGGCGGCTGCGGGCCCAGGTGATGTCGCCGCCAGGGCTGATCGGGAAGTCGGCGGCGGCTCAGGCCCTGCGCTCGACCATCGCCAAGGTCGCGCCGGCCAACAGCCGGGTGCTGATCTCCGGCCCGCCGGGATCGGGCAAGGAGCTGGTGGCGCGTCAGATCCACGAGGCCAGCCCGCGGGCGCGGTGCGAATTCGTGGCCATCTCGGCGGCCGGGATGACGCCGGAACGCCTGGACGTCGAGCTGTTCGGCGAGGAGGGGGCCGACGGTCGCCCGCACCGCACCGGCACGTTCGAGCGCGCGCACGGCGGCACCCTGTATCTGGACGAGGTCGCGGACATGCCGCGCGAGAGCCAGAGCCGCATCCTGCGCGTGCTGGTCGAGCAGCGGTTCCGCCGCGTTGGCGGGGATCAGGACGTGCAGGTCGACGTGCGCGTCGTCTCGTCCACCAGCCGCGATCTGAAGGGCGAGATCGAGGCCGGCCGGTTCCGCGAGGATCTGTTCCACCGGCTGAACGTGGTGCCCGTGCGCGTGCCGCCGCTGTCGGAGCGGCGCGAGGACATCGCCGAACTGGTCGAGCATTTCGTGGAATCGATCTGCGCCGCCCAGGGGCTGGCGCGGCGGCGCATCGCGGAGGATGCGGTGGCGGTCATGCAGGTCAACGCCTGGCCGGGCAACGTGCGGCAGCTGAGGAACAACGTCGAACGCCTGCTGATCCTGGCCACGGGCGAGGCCGACCAGCCGATCACGGCGGACATGCTGCCCCAGGAGGGCGGCGGGTCGAACGGCGGCGGACTGGGCACCGACCGCATCATCGCCCTGCCGCTGCGCGAGGCGCGCGAGGTGTTCGAGCGGGAGTATCTGGCGGCGCAGATCATGCGCTTCGGCGGCAACATCAGCCGCACCGCGGGCTTCATCGGCATGGAGCGGTCGGCCCTGCACCGGAAGCTGAAGTCGCTGGGCGTATCGCCCTCGCGAGGCGGGGACGACGATCTGGACGACGCGGCGGAGGGCGAGGGCTGATGTCGCGCGTCGCCTACGTCAACGGCGTCTATCGCCCGCACCGTGACGCCGTGGTCCATGTGGAGGACCGGGGATACCAGTTCGCGGACGGGGTCTATGAGGTCTGGTCCGTGTTCGACGGCCGACTGGCCAATTTCGACGCGCACATGACCCGGCTGCACCGCAGCCTGGGCGAACTGAAAATCCGCATTCCCATGACGCGCGAGGCCCTGACCCAGGTGCTGCGCGAGACGGTGCGGCGCAACCGGGTGCGCGACGGACTGGTTTACATCCAGGTGACGCGCGGCACGGCGCGGCGGGATCACGTGTTTCCAGGCGAGACGACCGCGCCCAGCGTGGTGGTGACCGCCCGCCCCATGGACCTGCGCAAGGCCGACGCCGTGGCGAAGAAGGGCGTGGCGGTGATCACCCAGCCCGACATTCGCTGGGGGCGATGCGACATCAAGACGGTCGGCCTTTTGCCCAACGTGTTGGCCAAGCAGGCGGCGCGCGAGGCGGGCGCGGCGGAGGCGTGGATGATCGACGAGATGGGGCTGGTCACCGAGGGCGGCTCGACCAACGCCTGGATCGTCGACGAGCACGGCGTGCTGCGGACGCGGGACGTGCAGGCCAACATCCTGCGCGGCTGCACGCGGGCGGCCCTGCTGGACCTGGTGCGCGAGACGGGGATCAGTTTCGACGAGCGGGCCTTCACTGTTGAAGAGGCGAAAAAGGCCAAAGAGGCCTTCTACACCGCCGCCAGCGCCTGGGTGATGCCGGTGATCTCCGTCGATGGGGCAAAGGTGGGCGACGGCAAGCCGGGCGAGATCACCAAACGGCTGCGCCGGCTCTATCTTGATCGGGCACGCGACGAAGCCATCTAGGTTGCGGCCACCGGCGCGACGCCGCTAGGGTGCGCCCGCTGCCCGGCCGGACGGAAACAACAAGAACAGGGGCCAACCCGCCATGTCGCAAGACAAACGCCAGAACTTGCAGGACACCTTCCTCAACGCGGTCCGCAAGACCAAGACGCCGCTGACCATCTTTCTGGTCAACGGGGTCAAGCTGCAGGGCATCGTGACCTGGTTCGACAATTTCTGCGTGCTGCTGCGCCGGGACGGCCAGTCGCAGCTGGTCTACAAGCACGCCATCTCGACCATCATGCCGTCGGCGCCCGTGCAGCTGTACGAGCCCGACTCCGAAGAAGATTGACGCGCGAGCGTCAACCCTCGGGCTCGACCCGAGGGCCAGATCCAAAGCCAAGCTGTATTTTGGCGGCGGCGGTCGCCCGCCTGTGCGGCCATTCAATCCCCTAAAGCGTTGAACGTCTGATCCTCGGGTCAAGCCCGAGGATGACGGTAGAGAAAGGTGCGTCGCGTTTGGCGACACGTTCCATCGATCATGCCGTCCCGCTGATCCGGGCGGTCGTCGTCCACCCCGACCGGCGCGAGGGCGCGGACCGGGCCGCGGCCGAGCGTCTGGAGGAGGCCACAGGTCTGGCGCGCGCGCTGGACCTGGACGTGCGCGCCGAGGAGATCGTGCGCGTGCGCAAGCCCGTGCCCGCGACCCTGTTCGGATCAGGCAAGGTCGAGGAGCTGGCGGCGCTGGTGCGGGCGGCCGAGGCCGAGGCCGTGGTCGTCGACGACCAGCTGTCTCCGGTGCAGCAGCGCAATCTGGAGAAGGCCTGGGACGCCAAGGTCATCGACCGGACCGGGCTGATCCTGGAAATCTTCGGCCGGCGCGCCCGCACGCGCGAGGGCAAGCTGCAGGTCGAGCTGGCGCGGCTGGAGTACGAGCGCTCGCGGCTGGTGCGGACCTGGACCCACCTGGAGCGGCAGAGGGGCGGCACCGGCTCGACCGGCGGCCCCGGCGAGACGCAGATCGAAATCGACCGCCGGCTGATCGCCGACCGGATCGTCAAGCTGAAGGCCGAGCTGGAGGAGGTGCGGCGCACGCGCGGCCTGCAGCGCAAGCAGCGGGCCAAGGCCCCGCATCCGACGGTGGCGCTGGTCGGCTACACCAACGCCGGCAAGTCGACGCTGTTCAACCGGCTGACGGGGTCGGAGGTGCTGGCCAAGGATCTGCTGTTCGCCACGCTGGACACGACGCAGCGCACGCTGAAGCTGCCGCAGGGGCGGCCGGCGATCATCGCCGACACCGTGGGCTTCATCTCCGACCTGCCGCACGAACTGGTCGACAGCTTCCGCGCGACGCTGGAGGAGGTGGGCGAGGCCGACCTGATCCTGCACGTGCGGGACGTCGCGTCCGACGACACCGAGGCGCAGGCGAAGGACGTCGAGGCGGTGCTGAAGCAGATCCCGCCGGTCGAGGGCAAGGCGCGGCGCGTGCTGGAGGTCTGGAACAAGATCGACCTGCTGACGCCCGAGGCGCGGGAGCTGGCGGAAGGGCAGGCCGCGCGGGCGGGCGAGGGCGGGGCCGTGCCGGTCTCGGCGTGGACCGGCGAGGGGATCGAGCGCTTGCGCCGCGCCATCGCCGACCGCATCGACGACGAGCCGGAGATGGCCCTGACGCTCGACCCGTCGCAGGGCGAGGCCCTGGCCTGGCTGTATGAGAACGGGCGCGTGACGGCGCGCGAGACGGACGGCGAGGGGCTGACGCGGGTGACGGTGCGGCTGCACCCGGCGGCGCTGGGGCGGTGGGAGCGGGCGTTCGGCTGATCTGAGACCAGCTGGCCGTCCTAGGAGTCAGCCACTTCAATGTCCCAGGCGTCATTCGGCTTGAGGCCGTAGGCCATCAACACCTCCTCTGCGATGTGCCGCAGCATCGCGTCAGCGGGCCAAGTGCCTACCTCGATGCCGCCGTTTTCAATGGTCAGCATGTTTCCATCTGGGGACATGGCCGCCGGCTGCCCTCCGAATGCGGCGGAGCGATACAAATTGGCAAGGTCGGTCGGAATTTCTTGGTCGCGGTGTGCGCCCATTGTGTTCCGCATGTCCGTGACGAACCTCTCTCGGGTAAGCTTCAGTCGTGACTCCCAACCCAACTGCTCTTCGGGGTTAAGCGGGATCATCCCGTCAGCCGATGCACCGCCAATACCTTCCACAAAAATTGGTTCTGTCGGCCACCAGATGCGGAACGGCTGGTGCCGAGGTTTCTCAGCGACACACCTAGACCAAGGTTTGTAATCGACACGGTGCCCTTCCGGACCAGAAGACATCTGCATGACCACGCAGCGATTGGTTGGTGTCATGTAGGCTGGGGAGACGTCTGGCGTTGGGGTCGGGAACGAGAGCAAGCTGCGTCGCGTACTCGCCGTCCGATCCGTGGCTCCGACGATGTTGACGATTAGGGTGGCCATCGGTCCGGCAGCGCCGGAGTGGCCACCGTCATATGCGTTGGCCAAAAGGCTCAGCGACTGAAGATCGTCGTCTATCGCGCGCGAAATCTCCGCGTCGGATCGCCTAACTTTCGGCCGCCCTGTTCTTCTCGACCTATTCATTGGATCCATCCCGCACGGCGCTGACCTCCTGGCGCTTCGCCGCGTCCCACAGCGCGTCCATCTCCGCCAAGTCCGACTGCTCCGGTCTCCGCCCGTCCTTCGCCAGCTCCGCCTCGATGAAGCCGAAGCGGCGGACGAATTTGGCGTTGGCGCCGCGCAGGGCGTCTTCGGGTTCGACGCCCAGCTTGCGGGCCAGGTTGGCGACGACGAAGAGGAGGTCGCCCATCTCTTCGGCGGCCTTGTGCGCGTCGCCGGCGGCGATCTCGGCTTTCAGCTCGGCGATCTCCTCTTCCAGCTTGGCGAAGACTTCGTCGGTGGAGGGCCAGTCGAAGCCGACGCGGGCGGCGCGCTTGGTCAGCTTGGCGGCGCGGTGCAGGGCGGGCAGGCTGACGGGCACGTCGTCGAGCACGCCGTGCTGCGCCTTCTCGGCGCGCTCGGCGGCCTTGATGTCCTCCCACCGCAGCTTCTGCGAGGCGCCGTCGGGGCGGGCCGCTTCCTCGCCGAAGACGTGGGGATGGCGGCGCTCCAGCTTGTCGGCGATGGCGGCGGCGACGTCGTCGAACGCGAAAAGCCCTTTTTCTTCCGCCATGCGGGCGTGGAAGATGACCTGGAACAGCAGGTCGCCCAGCTCGGAGCGCAGGTCGTCGAAGTCGCCGCGGTCGATGGCGTCGGCGACCTCATAGGCCTCTTCCAGCGTGTAGGGGGCGATGGTGGCGAAGGTCTGCTCCACGTCCCACGGACAGCCGCCGACGGGGTCGCGCAGACGAACCATGATCTGTTTCAGGCGCTCGATGGGGGTCATCCGCGCGCCTCCAGCGCACGCCGGACCTCGTCGTGGCGCTCGGCCGTCAAAGGATAGTTCCGCAGCACCAGTGCGGCGGCCGCGATCAGCAGGGCCGGGACCGTGACGAACATCACTTGCAACGCCAGCAGCGACGTCTCGCTGTTGCCCTCGGGGCCCGGCACGGCGCGGAAGCCGATCCAGCCCAGGACGGTGAAAGGGATCAGGGCGAAGACGTGGCCCAGCTTGGTCGTGGCCGACAGGATGGAGAACATCAGAGCCGTGCGGTCCACGCCGGTTTCCAGCCGCACCTCGTCGCCTGCGTCGGCCATCATGGCACGCAGCAGGAATAGGCCTGCGGCATAAGGCAGGCCGGCGACGAACATGGCCGCGCCGGTCAAGGCGAAGCTGCCGCCCGGCAGAAGAGTGGCGACGACGTAGAGCGAGGCGAAGATGGCGCTGGCGACGATCAGGGCCCTGTCCTTCCCGATGCGGGTCGCCAGCCGCGCCCAGATCGGGGCGCCGCAGAGACCTCCGACGAAATAGAGCAGCATGAAGATCGAGGCCTCCGCCTGGCCGTATCCCTTGATCTCGTCGAAGAAGAAGAACAGCAGCGCGCCGGTCACGCCGGGCGCGATGCCCAGCAGCAGATCGGCCAGCAGCAGGCGCGAGACGGTCGGACGCTTCAGGAGATCGACGTAGATGCGCCAGCCGCCATGTGGGGCGTCGCCCGGATTGATCGGCTCGGGAACAGCCGCCAACGCAAGGCTGATGGTGAGGGGCAGGGCGGCGAAAATGGCCCAGCCCATCACGTGGACCCCCGCGACGTAGTCTCCCAGCCCCAGCTGAACGATCGCGGCGGGAAGTATCAGAATGGCGATGACGCCGACGATGTTGAACGCCTGCCACCACGCGTAGACGCGACTGCGCTGATCGTATTCGGGCGCCAGGACCGAGGCCCAGCCGAGCTGACTGAGGGTGCCGACGGAGAAGCCGAGGTAGAGGACCAGCAGCCAACCGAACAAATACCCCGGCCCTGCGCCCGGCCGGACCATGACGAAGATCATCAGCGCAGCCAGCATCAAAACCGGCGCGGACGCAGCCATCCACGGGCGGTAGCGGCCCCAGCGCGTGCGCGTGCGGTCCATCGCCGAGCCGATCAGCGGATCCAGTACGATGTCGATCGCACGCACGGCCATGAAGATGTAGCCGACCACCGCCAGATCGAGGCCGACGTGCCGGGCGTAGTAGTCCGGCAGGACGACGGGCAGAGCCACGCCGAAAGCCGCCAGCGGCAGGCACACGCTCGAGAAAGCCGCCAGCACGGCGTTGGAGCGACGGGAAGAGGACGCGGCCATCAGCGGCTCCGACTCGGGAAGGGGAAACCTTGCCAGCCTTTTCGCCGTGACGGGAGCGCGCACTTGATGCGGGGGCGGGAGTCGGGCCTTCTGCGGCGATGAGGCGGACCCTGCTCCTTCTGGCGGCGACGGCGGGCCTGGCGACGGCCGGCGGCGCGGCGGCGCAGGACGTCTGCGATTCCTCGCATCCGGGACTGTGGGGCGGCTCGGCACAGACCAACGGCGCCTCGCTGTGGGGGCTGCAGTGGTCGCCGTTCGGCACGGTGGAGTACGGCTGGGAGACCTATCTGCCGCTGGTGCAGAGGGAACTGGCGACGCCTTGCGGGCCGGGCACGCCGGCCTTCGCCGAGGCGCTGGCGCGGTTTCAGGAGTCGCACGACCTGCCGATGACGGGCCAGTTCGACGGCGCGACCTTCCAGACCTTCCGCGGCATGTGGCAGGAGCGGCGCCCTTTCATCATGGCGCGCGTGCGCGGCGAGGACTGCCCCGATCCGCCGCACCAGCGCGACCTGGGCTATCTGCAGCTGGACGAGGAGCACGCCGACCGGCAGACGCGGCTGCTGCGCTATGACGTGCTGAACGCCTATCGCGCCCTGCGCGCGGCGGCACGGCGCGAGGTTCCGGAGATCGCGGCCGATCCGGAGCTTCTGCAGATCTTCTCCGGCTGGCGGGACCCGGGGGCCGACGCGGCGCGTTGTGCGGCGGAACGGAACTGCGACGGTCAGCGGCGCGCGGTGTGTTCGCCCCATCGCACCGGCACGGCGGTGGACCTGTACGTCGGTCACGTCGAGGGGCTGGGGGTCGACTCGACCAGCCCCGCCAGCCGACAGCACATGAGCCGGGGGGCGACGTACCGCTGGCTGGTCGCCAACGCCCACCGATTTGGATTCGTGCCCTATGTCTTCGAACCCTGGCACTGGGAATGGACCGGGCCCACGCCCGAGACCGAGGCCTATTCTCACCCGACTGACTGAGGGCGAGGCGGCGCTGGCGGCGCGGGTGTTCGGCGCGGCGCTGAACGTCGGCCGCGTGCGGGTGCTGGCGACGCCGTTTCCGCGGGCCTTCGTGCCGGGGCGGTGGTTCGGTCTGGACTGGATCTGCTGGCCGCGCGCGACCCTGACAGCCGACCTGAGCGCGGCGCCGCTGTCGATCCGCGCCGTCTTCGTGCACGAGCTGGTTCACGTCCATCAGGCGCAGGCGGGGGTCAACTTGCTGATCGGCAAGCTGAAGGCGGGGGACGGACCGGCCGCCTATGCCTATGCGCCCGTGCCCGAGTGCGTCTGGGAAGGGCTGAACATCGAGCAGCAGGCCATGGTGGTGGAGCACCGCTATCGGCTGGAGGAGGGCGGAACCGCGCCGGGGGACCGCGCCTTCTACGACAGGGTCTGTCCATTCTGACGCAGGGGGCTTGAAGCCCCGGGCCCGGGCGCCATATCCGTCACCGTATCGGTTGCGAATTGCGGCCGCGATTTCAGACGGAGGGCGACATGCCGAAGATATTGGTCCTTTACCACTCCACCTATGGCCACACCGAAATCATGGCCGAGGCCGTGGCGGACGGCGCGCGTCAGGTCGAGGGCGCTTCGGTGGACGTCCGCCGCGTGCCCGAACTGGTGCCCGAGGAGCTGGCCCGCGCCAGCGGCTACAAGCTGGACCAGGGGGCGCCGATCGCCACGGTGAACGAGCTGGCCGGCTATGACGCCATCATCGTGGGCGCCGGCACGCGCTACGGCACGGCCGCCAGCCAGATGCGCAACTTCCTGGATCAGACCGGGCCGCTGTGGGCCAAGGGCGCCCTGGTCGGCAAGGTCGGCGCGGCCTTCACTTCCACCGCGACCCAGCACGGAGGTCAGGAGACGACGCTGATCGGGCTGATCCAGACCCTGCTGCACCACGGCATGGTGGTCGCGGGCCTGCCCTATGCCTGGCAGGGCCAGATGCGGCTGGACGAAGTGACCGGCGGCAGTCCCTATGGCGCCTCGACCATCACCGGCGGCGACGGCTCGCGCATGCCGTCCGAGAATGAGCTGGACGGCGCCCGCTGGCAGGGCCGCTACGTGGCGGAGACGGCGAAGAAGCTGTTCGGCTGATGACGACCCCGGCCGTCTTCTTCGGCCACGGCAGTCCCATGAACGCGCTGGGCGGACCCTATGCGGCCGCCTGGCGCGATCTGGGCCGTGAGATCGGCAGGCCCGCCGGCGTCGTCATGGTCTCGGCTCATTGGGAAGCCGACGGGCTGGGCGTGACGGCGCAGGCGCGGCCGGAGACGATCCACGACTTCGGCGGCTTCCCGGCGGAACTGCATGCCTACGATTACCCCGCGCCCGGGTCGCCGGCACTGGCGGTGCGGGTCGCGGAACTGACGGGAGCCGTGCCGACCGAGACGTGGGGCCTGGATCACGGGACATGGTCGGTCCTGACCCACGTCTGGCCGGACGCCGACGTGCCGGTCGTGCAGCTGTCGCTGGATCGGCGGCTTGACGCGGCGGGGCACGTGGAGACGGCACGGCGGCTGAACGCCCTGCGCGACGAGGGCGTGCTGATCGCCGGGTCCGGCGACTTCGTGCACAATCTGCGCACCTGGAAGCGGACCGGCGGAGACGCCTATCCATGGGCGACCTCGTTCAATGAAGCGGTGAAGGACGCCATCCTGCGCGACGACGTGGACGCCTTGGCGAACTGGGTCGACCTGGCCGAGGAGGCGCAGCTGAGCGTGCCGACCGACGAGCACTTCCTGCCGTTGCTCTACGTGGCGGCGCAGCGGCGGGCGGGGGATGCGGTGAGCTTCTTCAACGACGTGATCGAAGGCGGCTCGATCTCGATGACGGGCGTGCGGATCGGCTAGCCGAAGACGCGGCGCCCCGCGACCCAGGTCCCCGCGACCCTGCCCTGAAGACGGCGGCCGTCGAAGGGAGAGTTCTTGGACTTGGAGCGTAGGGCGTCGGCGTCGACGACGACGGGCGCGTTCGGATCGAACAGCGCTAGATCGGCCGGGGCGCCGGCGGTCAGGCGGCCGCCGTCCAGACCCAGAAGTTCGGCCGGACCCAGCGTCAGAGGGCGGAGCACCTCCAGCAGGGTCAGTTCATGCTCGTGGTGCAGGCTGAGCGCCGCGGGCAGCAGCGTCTCCAGCCCGACGGCGCCTGGCGCGGCCTGGGCGAAGGGGCGACGCTTGTCCTCCGCGGGTGCGGGGGAGTGGGCCGAGGTGATCACCTCGATGCGGCCGTCGCGGACGCCCTCGATCATCGCCAGCCGGTCGCTTTCGGCCCGTAGCGGAGGATCCAGCCGGTAGAAGGTGCGCCAGTCGCCGGCGTCCAGATCGTTGAAGCACAGGTGGTTGATCGAGACGCTGGCGGCGACCTCAAGACCGCGTGCGCGGGCGCGGTCCAGCGATTCCAGCGCCGCCTCGGTCGAGAGCAGATCGATCAGCAGCCGCCCCCCGGTCAGTTCCGCCAGGGCCAGGTCGCGGTCGAGCTGGATGCGTTCGGCCAGCGCCGGGGCGGAGGGCAGGCCGGACCAGGCCGCCGCGTCGCCGGAGGTGGCCACGGCCCCCTCGCTGAGCCAGGGCTCGACCGGGCGAACGGCGATCAGGGCGTCGAAGGCGGCGGCGTAGCTCATGACCCGCTGCAGGGTCCGGCTGTTGACGACCGTGCGGTCGCCGTCGGTGAAGTAGGCGGCGCCCGCCTCGGACATCAGGCCGATTTCGGCCATGCGCTCGCCCGCGCAGCCGCGGGTCAGGGCGCCGGCGGCCAGCACGCGGACGAGGCCGAGGGCCGCGCCGCGACTGTGGATGAAATCCACCATGGCCGGATCGTCGACGGCGGGGTCGCTGTCGGGCTGGATCACCATTGACGTGACCCCTCCGGCCGCGGCGGCCAGGCTGGCCGACTTCAGCGTCTCCTTGGGCTCGGCGCCGGGTTCGCCGGTCTTGACGCGGACGTCGATCAGGCCGGGGGCCAGGCACAGGCCGTCGGCGTCGATGGTGTCGACGCCCGAGGGGGCGCCGCCGCCGGCGGCGACGTCGACGATGCGGCCGTCCTCGACCAATACGGCGCCGACGGCGTCCAGACCGGACGCCGGGTCCAGCAGGCGGGCGTTGACGACGGCGAACGCGCTCATCGGTCGCCTCCGTGGCGGCGCTCGGTCAGGGCGGCCAGCACGGCCATGCGGGCGGCGACGCCCATCTCGACCTGCTGCTGGATCAGGGAGACGGACAGGTCGTCGGCGACGTCGGAGTCGATCTCGACGCCCCGGTTCATGGGGCCGGGGTGCATGACCTTCGCGCCCGGGGCGGCCCAGGCCAGTTTCTCGCGGTCCAGACCCCAGAAGCGGAAGTATTCACGGGTCGAGGGGATCAGGGCGCCCTCCATCCGCTCCAGCTGCAGGCGCAGCATCATGACGACGTCGGCGCCGGCCAGGCCCTCACGCATGTGGTGGAAGACCTCGCAGCCCCAGCGGGCGGCGGCGGAGGGGATCAGGGTCGGCGGGCCCACCAGGCGGACGCGGGCGCCCAGCATGGACAGGAGAGCGATGTTCGAGCGGGCCACGCGGCTGTGGGCCACGTCGCCGCAGATGGCGACCGTCAGCCCGCCGACGTCGCCGAAGGCGCGGCGGATGGTCAGGGCGTCCAGCAGGGCCTGGGTCGGGTGCTGGTGCCGCCCGTCGCCGGCGTTGACGACGGCGCAGCCGACCTTCTGCGACAGCAGGTGCGCCGCGCCGGACGCGCCGTGACGGACGACCAGAATCTCCGGCGCCATGGCGTTGAGGGTCACAGCCGTGTCGATCAGGGTCTCGCCCTTGGCGACCGAAGAGGCCTGGACGGGCATGGTGACGACGTCGGCGCCCAGCCGCTTGGCCGCGATCTCGAAAGAGGAAGAGGTGCGGGTCGAGTTCTCGAAGAACAGGTTCACGACCGTGCGCCCCGCCATCAGGTCCAGCGGGCGCGGCGAGGGCTGGCGATTGTGCTCGGCGAAGGCGTCCGCGAGGTCCAACAGGGCGTGGGCGGCGGGGGGATTGAGGTCGGTCGCCGACAGGAAATGGTCGGCCGGAAACGGCGTCAGCCGCTCTCGGATCGCGTCGGGGACGGCGGCTTCGGTCATCAAAGCCGCGTCATAGGCCAGACTCAGGCCAGATGGAACAGCACCAGCAGGATCGGGATGACGGCGGCGGCCGCGACGGTCGTCAGGGCGACGATGCCGGCCATGAGCGGGGCGTCGCCGCCCATCTGGCGCGCGAGCATGTAGCTGGCCGCCGCGCCGGGGGCCGCGCCGCACATCAGGGCGATGCCCTGGGCCGTCGCATCGCCGCCGTAGAGCACGCACAGGCCCCACATCAGCGGCGGGGTGACGATCAGCTTGACGAAGGTCACCGCCGCGATCGTGACCTTGCGCCGCGCCACCTCGGCGAAGCTGAGGCCGGCGCCGGCCACGATCAGACCCAGCGGCAGGGCGGCGGCGCCGAGCAGCTCCAGCGTGTCGGACAGGCCCGGCAGGCGGGGGACGCCGGCCAGATTGAGCGCCAGGCCGATCAGGCAGGCGACCAGAATGGGGTTAGAGATGATCGCGCGGGCCAATGAAAGCGGCGACATCGGCTTGCGGTCCGCGCCCCAGCGCTCCAGCACCACGACGCACAAGATGTTGGTCACCGGGATCATGGCGCCGATGACCACGGCGGCCAGCGCCAGACCGTCGGAGCCGTAGACCGACTGGATGACCGGCAGGAAGACGAAGCTGTTCCAGCGGATCACGCCCTGAAAGACGCTGGTGTAGGCCGGGCCGTCCAGCCGGATCAGCGGCTTCAGCACAAGGGTGATCGAGGCGATGATGACTACCGAAGTCACCGCCGCCAGACCCGCCGCGCCGGCGCCGCCGCCGGAGATGTCTGCGCTCCAGATCGCGGGGATCAGAAAGCCGGGATAGAGCAGGTTGATCGACAGCTTCTCGATCGGCCGCCAGGTCGCGTCGGGCAGGAAGTCGGACTTGCGCAGGCCGTAGCCGATCGCGATCAGGACGAAGACCGGCAGGACGCCGGCGAGCAAGGCGGCCATCAGCCCCTCAGCCGATCCAGCGCGCCCTGCAGGATCCAGGCGGCGGCGGTGCGATCGATCACCTGGGCGCGGCGTTTGCGATTGAGGTCCAGGTCTTCGATCAGGAAGCGCTCGACCGCGCTGGTCGACAGTCGCTCGTCCTGAAAGGCGACGGGCACCGCGCGCAGGCGCTGCAGATTGCGGGCGAAGGCGCGGCAGGACTGGGCGCGCGGACCCTCCGTCCCGTCCATGTTGAGCGGCAGGCCGATGACCAGGCCCGTTGCGCCGCGGCCGTCCATCAAGGCCAGAAGGCGTTCTGCGTCCTGGGTGAATTTGACCTTGGGGATCAATTGCAAGGGGCTGGCGATGGTGCGCGACAGGTCGCTGACGGCCACGCCGACGGTCTTCTCGCCCAGGTCCAGGCCGAACCAGGGGGTGTCGGGCGGGGTGGCCCCGGCCAGTTGTTCAAGCGTCAGATCGATCACCCGGGGGCGGTGCGACTGGCGCGCGGGCAAGTCAAGGCGCAAGCTGGTTTCAAAACCGAGGAGAGATCGCCGATGACCCGCCTGACGCTGCCGTCGCTCGCCGCCCTTCTGACGCTGGCCGCGTGCGACGCGCCTGCCGACGGACCGGTCCAAGATCCCGAGCCGGCCGAGCGTCTGGCGACCGGACCGCTGACGCCCGCTGGGCCGGCGCAGACGGTGACCGCCGACGCCGACGTCAACTTGCAGCACGCCGCCGCCGTGGTCGAGCTGGACGAGATTCAGGGCCAGGGTACACTGACCGCCAAGCTGTTCGGAACCGCCGGCGGCGACCCGGCGATGAACGGGCTGTACGTCCATGCGGCCTTCTTTCTGAGCCCGGCGGAGGGCTGGCGCGTGTTCCGCATCGGCGACGTGCTGGACTATCGCGTCCTCTCGACGGGGCCGGGTCGCGTCGAACTGGAGATCGACGAGAGCGTGATGGACCCGGAGACCAGCGAAATCGGCTCGCGCACGCGCCGAATGATCCTGGGCTGGGCGCCCGGAGCGGAGGGCGCGCCGCCGGAGACGGTGACGGTGACCCCGGCGCAATGACCGATATGGACTCAAGCGAGAAGAACCGCAGGACGGTCGAGGCCTACGACGCCTATGCCGCCAGATATGCCGCCGCCACGGAACCCAGCCGGTCGCCCACCGGTTCGGACGCTCTGGACGGATTCATCGCTGCGGTCGGCGCCCAGGCGCGCGTCCTGGAGGTGGCGTCCGGCCCCGGCTGGGACGCCAACGTGATGGAAGCGAGGGGACTCGAAGTCGAGCGGACGGACGTGTCCGACGGATTCATCGCCGTGCAGGCCGAGCGCGGCAAGCGCGTCGAGCGGCTGAACCTGCTGTCGGACGATCTGGGCGGGCCCTGGGACGGGATCGTCGCCCTCTATGTCATCCAGCACATCGAAAAGGCCTCGGCGCCGGACGTCGTCGCCCGGATCGCCGCCGCCTTGCGGCCCGGCGGTACGCTGCTGCTGTCGTTCCAAGAAGGCGACGAGGACTTCATCGAGCACGGATCCGACGGTGGGGCCTATCACATCGTCCGTTGGCCCCGAGACGAGATGGTCGCCCTTTTCGGCCGCCACGCGCTGGAGGTCGGCTGGGAGCGGCGCGACGTCGATGAGGAAGGCGTCTGGATCACGGTGCTGGCGCACCGTTCTTGAGATTCGACCGAGGCGCGGCTAATCCCGCGCCTTCACCGCACGTGCAGGAGGGCCGCATGGCCATCGACGCCGCGACGGTGCGCAAGGTCGCGCATCTCGCCCGCATCAAGACGCCCGAGGAGCGGCTGGAGCCGCTGGCCGCCGAGTTGAACGGCATCTTGGCCTGGATCGAGCAGCTGAACGAGGTCGACGTGGACGGCGTGGAGCCGATGACGTCCAACGTGGCCCAGCCGCTGCGCCTGCGCGACGACGTGGTGACCGACGGCGCCAAGGTGGACGCCGTGCTGTCCAACGCGCCGAAATCGGCGGACGGCTTCTTCGTCGTGCCGAAGGTGGTGGAATGAGCGGGCTGACCGGGCTGACGCTGAAGGCCGCGCTGGAAGGGCTTAAGGCGCGCGACTTCTCGTCGGAAGAGATCACCAGGGCCTTCCTGGGCCGCATTGAGGCGACCAATCCGACGCTGAACGCCTACGTCGAAGTCACCGCCGACAAGGCGCTGGGCATGGCGCGGGCCGCCGACGCGCGGCTGAAGTCCGGCGAGGCCGGGCCGCTGGAAGGCGCGCCGCTGGGGATCAAGGACCTGTTCTGCACCGACGGCGTGCAGACGACGGCGGGCTCCAACATGCTGCGCGGCTTCGTGCCGCCGTACGAGTCCACCGTCACCGCCAATCTGTGGCGCGACGGGGCGGTGATGCTGGGCAAGCTGAACATGGACGAGTTCGCCATGGGCTCGTCCAACGAGACCTCGGCCTTCGGACCGGTGGTCAATCCGTGGAAGTCCAAGGCGTCCAACGCCGACCTGACCCCCGGCGGCTCGTCCGGCGGGTCGGCGTCGTCCGTGGCGGGCGACCTGTGCCTGGCCGCCACCGCGTCGGACACCGGCGGATCGATCCGCCAACCGGCCGCCTTCACCGGAACTGTGGGGATCAAGCCGACCTACGGCCGCGCCAGCCGGTTCGGCATGGTGGCCTTCGCCAGCTCTCTGGACCAGGCCGGGCCGATCACGAAGACGGTCGAGGACGCGGCCATCCTGCTGCGCTCGATGTGCTCACATGACCCCAAGGACTCGACCAGCCTGGACGTGGAAACGCCGGACTGGACGCAGTCGCTGAACAAGGGCGTGAAGGGCCTGCGGATCGGCGTGCCCAAGGAGTACGTCGTCGACGGCATGCCCGCCGAGATCCAGAAGCTGTGGGACCAGGGCGTCCAGTGGCTGAAGGACGGCGGCGCCGAGATCGTCGAGATCAGCCTGCCGCACACCAAATACGCCCTGCCGGCCTATTACATCATCGCCCCGGCCGAAGCCTCGTCGAACCTGGCCCGGTACGACGGCATGCGGTTCGGGCACCGCGCGACCGAGGTGAGGTCGCTCGCTGACCTGTACGAGACCTCGCGCGCCGAGGGCTTCGGCAAAGAGGTCCAGCGTCGCCTGACCATCGGCGCCTATGTGCTGTCGGCCGGATTCTACGACGCCTATTACGTCCGCGCGCTGAAGGTGCGCCGCCGGATCGCCCATGACTTCGACGACGTCTGGGGCCGGGTGGACGCGATCCTGACGCCGTCGACGCCGTCGGCGGCCTTTGCGCTGGGCGACAAGCAGATCGACCCGCTGCAGATGTACCTGAACGACATCTTCACGGTGACGGCCAACCTGGCCGGCCTGCCGGGCATCTCGGTGCCGGCGGGTCTGGACTCCGGCGGCCTGCCGCTGGGCCTGCAGGTCATCGGCAAGGCTCTGGACGAGGCGACCGTGTTCCAGGTGGCGGACGCGCTGGAACGCGCGGCGGGCTTCACGGCCCGGCCGGAGAAGTGGTGGTGATCTGATAAAGGTCGCGATGGAGGCCTGACCGAGAATCGAACTCGGGTGCACGGATTTGCAGTCCGCTGCGTCACCACTCCGCCATCAGGCCGCGGGGCCGTGGAACGGGCCCGGGTCATCGCGAGGGGCGTCAGCTATCAGATCGGATCACGCGCCGCAACGCGCCTTTGAAATCCGCGGTCGGCGACCGTATGGACGGTTCCCCACGGGCGCGGCTTGGCCTATAAGCGCGGCCTAAATCAACAGCGGATGACAAAGATGGACATGGCGGCGGCGCGCAAGGCGATGGTGGACAGCCAGGTCCGCGTCAACGACGTCACCGACCGGGCGCTGCAGGCGGCGCTGCTGGCCGTGCCGCGCGAAAAGTTCTGCGCCCCGGGCCGCGCGTTCTCGGCCTATGCCGAAGTCGAGGTCGAGATCGCCGCGGGCCGCAGCCTGATGGAGGTCCGCGAGGTCGCCAAGATGCTGCAGTTCGCCGTGCCGCGCGAGGGCGAGACGGCGCTGGCGATCGCCGCGCCCTATGCCGCCGCCGTGCTGGCGAGGATGGGTCTGACGGTCACGGCGCAGGAGGCCGATCCCGCGGTGTTCGACGTGGTCGGCGCCGCGCTGGAAGAACAGGGCGTCGCGGCCGTGGTCGGACCCTTCACCCACCCGACGGGCGGCGACTGGGATCTGATCGTCAGCGAAGGCGGCGTGCCGGTTCGGCCGGAAGCCTGGCTGGAGACGTTGAAGCCCGGCGGGCGCGCGGTGTTCGTGGAGAGGAGCGGGCCGGTCGGCCGCGCGGTGCTGTACGTGCGCGGCGAGCAGGGCGGGGTGTCGCGGCGCGAGCTGTTCGACGCCGCGCCGCCGGTTCTGGAGGCCCTGCGTCCGGCCCCGGCCTTCGCCCTGTGACGACGGAACACCCCCCCCCTGCGCGTGAATAAAACTTAACTGGCGTGCGGGAGAGGGTTTCCGCACTTACCTCGGTCAAACTACGGCGCCGCTCCCCCGGCGCGGGTCTCAAGGTCTGAACATGCTGAACCGCACCCGAGCGTTGGTCTCCGCCGCCGTCCTGGCCCTCGCGGCAGGGCTGTCCGCGCCCGCCTTGGCCCAGGACACGCTGCAGCAGGCGGCCGATCTGGCTTATCGCACCAATCCGACGGTGCTGGGCCAGCGCGCCAATCAGCGGGCGCTGGACGAATCGGTGCCCCAGGCGCGGGCCGGCCTGCGCCCTTCGATCGACGTCTCGGCCAGCGCGAACTACAATTTTTCGGACAGCGCCGGCGGCTCGCGCGAGATCGACACCGACGCCGACGGCATTCCGGACAGGACGATCAATGTGCCGGCGTCGAACAGCGACTCCACCTCGGGCAGCGTCAGCATCGGCCTGTCGCAGACCCTGTGGTCGGGCGGTCGGATCGGCCTGGGCATTTCGGTGGCCGAGGCCAACGTGATGGCGGGGCGCGAGAATCTGCGTTCGGTCGAGCAGCAGGTGCTGGCTTCGGTGATCCAGGTCTATGCCGACGTGCTGCGCGACGAAGAGATACTGCGCATCCGCGAGTCGAACCTGACGGTGCTGCAGCGCCAGCTGGACGAAGCCAACGCCCGCTTCGAAGTGGGTGAGATCACCCGCACCGACGTGGCCCAGGCCGAGGCGCGCCTGGCGCAGTCGCAGGCGGACCGGGCCAACGCCCGCGCCCAGCTGGCCGTCAGCCGCGCCGCCTATGCCGCCGTCGTCGGCCAGGCGCCCGGCACCCTGACCCCCTTGCCGTCGCTGGCCGTGCCGGCCGATTTCGACGCGGCGCTGGCGATAGCCTTGGTCGAGAACCCGTCCGTCCGCTCGGCCACCTATGGCCTGGCCGCGGCGGAGGGCCGCGTCGCCCTGGCGCGCGCCGAATATCTGCCGTCCGTGCGGGCCACGGCCAGCTATGGCGGGTCGACCGACGACCTGGGCGATCTGGGCCAGCTGGCGGACGAGACCGCCTTCCGCGCCGGCGCGACTCTTTCGGTGCCGATCTTCACCGGCGGCCTGAACGCCTCGCGCGTCAGCCAGGCCCTGGAACAGGCCAACGCCGCCCAGATCGCCGTCGAGGGCGAGCGTCGCGGCGTGCTTCAGTCGGTGTCGAACGCCTATGCCCAACTGGTCTCGGCCCGCGCCAACGTGGCCGCGGGCGAGGAGGCGGTGCGCGCCGCCACCGTCGCCGCCGAGGGCGTGCGGCAGGAGGCCCAGGTTGGCCTGCGCACCACGCTGGACGTGCTGAACGGAGAGCTGGAGCTGCGCAACGCCGAGGTCGCCCTGGCCACCGCGCGGCGCAACGAATACGTGGCCCAGGCCAATCTGCTGCTGGCCATGGGCCGGCTGGACATCGGCCTGCTGGCGCCGGGGACCGAGGTCTATGATCCCGCCGCCAACTATCAGCGGGTGCGCAACCGCGGCGCCCTGCCGTGGGACGGCGCCATCGAGGCGCTCGACCGGATCGCCGCGCCGCAGATCGTGCCGACGCCCGACGCGCCGGACGCGCCCATCGACGAACGGCTGAAGGGCGACGTCATTCAGACCGCGCCGGGCGAACTGCGTCCGTATTAACCTGACAGGCGAAAAACGTCCGTTGATTCCGCCTGCCGATGGTGCGACGACAGGGCGTCCCTTCACGCCGTCGGCGGCCGTCGCCGCCTCCGTCCAAGGTTGAGCCATGACCGATCAGACCGCCCAGGAACCGACGATGGAGGAGATCCTGGCGTCGATCCGCCGGATCATCTCCGAGGACGACGCGCCGGCCGAAACGGCCCAGGCCTCGGCGCCCGCGCCCGAGCCCGAACCCGCCCATGAGCCCGAGCCCGAGCCAGTCGAGGTTTCGCCGGCCATGATGGACGAGACGCCGTCGATCCAAGACGACGACGTGCTGGAGCTGACCGACCGCTATGAGGAGCCGGCCGCCGAGACGATCGGCGATCTGGACGTGACGCCGTCGGCGCCGGAGCCCGCCTGGGCGCCGGTGCCCGAGCCCGAGCCCTTCCCGGCCGCCGCCGCGGCGCCCGCCCCATCGAGCGAAGGCCTGATCGGCGCCGCCGCCGCCGGAGCCGCAGTCAGCGCCTTCGCCGGCCTGACTGCCGCCGTCCGCAAACCGGCCGAGCCCGAACTGCCCGCCGGCGCCGGCACATCGCTGGAGGCCCTGGTGGGCTCGCTGCTGCGCCCGATGCTGAAGGAATGGCTGGACGCCAATCTGCCGGCCATCGTCGAGGCGCAGGTACGCAAGGAAGTCGAACGCCTCGCCCGCCAGGCCGGCTGAGCCCTCGCACACCGCGAACCCCTTTTCAGGGCGGCTCCCCGGTGGAGCCGCCCTTTTCCTTTGCGCGCGCTGGACAGACGCGCCGCCATGACCGAGACGACCCCCATGCTTGAGAAGAACTTCGACCCCAAATCCGCCGAGCCCAGGCTGTACGCTCAATGGGAAGAGAGCGGCCTGTTCGCGCCGCGCGAGGACGCGAGCGAGACCTATTCCATCGTCATCCCGCCGCCGAACGTGACGGGCAGCCTGCACATCGGCCATGCGCTGAACAACACCCTGCAGGACGTGCTGGCGCGGTATCACCGGATGCGGGGCAAGGCGGTGCTGTGGCTGCCCGGCACGGACCACGCGGGCATCGCCACCCAGATGGTGGTGGAGCGTCAGCTGGCGGCGGCGGGCAACGTCGGCCGTCGCGACATGGGCCGCGACGCTTTCGTCGAGACGGTGTGGAAGTGGAAGGCCGAGAGCGGCGGCACGATCGTGCGCCAGCTGCGCCGGCTGGGCGCCAGCTGCGACTGGTCGCGCGAGCGGTTCACCCTGGACGAGGGTCTGTCGGCGGCGGTGCGCAAGGTCTTCGTGCAGCTGCACAAGGAAGGCCTGATCTATCGCGACAAGCGGCTGGTGAACTGGGATCCGCACTTCCAGACGGCGATCAGCGACCTGGAGGTCGAGCAGAAGGAGGTCGACGGCGCCTATTGGCACTTCGCCTATCCGCTGGCGGACGGGGTCACCTATGAGCACCCGGTCGCCTTCGACGAGGACGGCCAGGCGACGGAATGGGAGACGCGCGACCACATCGTCGTCGCCACGACGCGGCCCGAGACCATGCTGGGCGACACCGGCGTGGCGGTGCATCCGGACGACGCGCGCTATTCCGGGCTGGTCGGCAAGTCGGTGATCCTGCCGATCACGGGCCGCCGCATCCCGATCGTCGCCGACGACTATGCCGACCCGACCAAGGGCTCGGGCGCCGTGAAGATCACGCCTGCGCACGACTTCAACGACTTCCAAGTCGGGAAGCGCGCTGGGTTGGCGGTCATCAATGTCATGGACCAGTACGGGCGGATCAAGTCGTCCACGTTCGACGACTTCAGCTTTGGCCACCGAGCAGAAGTCGATGGCGTGCAAATGGCTGACGAGGCTCTGACCGGCGAGGCGGTCTCCGAAGCGATTCCGGCAGACCTCCGTGGCCTCGACCGCTTCGCCGCGCGTAAGGCCATCGTCGCCCGGGCCGAGGAAGAGGGCTGGCTGAAGCAGATCGAGAAGACCCGCCACATGGTGCCGCACGGCGACCGGTCGGGCGTGGTGATCGAGCCGTGGCTGACGGACCAGTGGTACGTCGACGCCAAGGTGCTGGCGCAGCCGGCGCTGAAGGCCGTCGAGCAGGGCGACACGGTCTTCGAACCGAAGAGCTATGAGAAGATCTACTTCGAATGGCTGCGCAACATCGAGCCGTGGTGCATCAGCCGGCAGCTGTGGTGGGGCCATCGCATCCCCGCCTGGTACGGCCCGAACGGCGAGATCTTCGTGGCCGAGACGGAGGAGGAGGCGCGGGCCCAGGCCGGCGACCTGCCGCTGACGCAGGACGAGGACGTGCTGGACACCTGGTTCAGCTCGGCCCTGTGGCCGTTCTCGACCATGGGCTGGCCGGAGAAGACGTCGGATCTGAAGCGGTTCTATCCGACCAGCGACCTGGTCACGGCGGCGGACATCATCTTCTTCTGGGTCGCCCGGATGATGATGATGGGCCTGCACTTCACCGGCGAGGCGCCCTTCAAGCGGGTGATCATCAACGGCCTGGTCCGCGACGAGAAGGGCCAGAAGATGTCGAAGTCCAAGGGCAACGTCATCGATCCGCTGGAGATCGTCGACGAGGTCGGGGCCGACGCCCTGCGCTTCACCATGGCCATCCTGTCGGGCACACGCGACATCAAGCTGTCGAAGCAACGCATTGAAGGCTATCGCAACTTCGGCACCAAACTGTGGAACGCCGCGCGCTTCAGTCAGATGAACGAGTGCGAGCGGGTGGCCGGGTTCGACCCGGCCGGCGTCACCTCCACGCTCAACCTGTGGATCCGCGGAGAGCTGACGAAGGCGGAGCGGGCGACGTCGGCCGCGCTGGAGGCCGGACGCTTCGACGAGGCGGCGCAGGCGCTGTACCGCTTCGTCTGGAACGTGTTCTGCGACTGGTATCTGGAGCTGGCCAAGCCGGTGTTCCAAGGCGCCGACGAGGCGGCCAAGGCCGAGACGCGGGCGATGACGGCCTGGGCGCTGGACCAGACGATCAAGCTGCTGGCGCCCGTCATGCCCTTCATCACCGAGGAGCTGTGGGCCGAGCTGGGCAAGGCGGGCGCGCCGCGTGACGAGGGGATGCTGCTGGGCGCGGCCTGGCCCGAGCTGCCGGACGCCTTAGTCGACGCCGGGGCCGAGGCGGAGATCGGCTGGCTGATCGAGGTGGTCGAGGCGATCCGGGCCCTGAAGGGCGAGATGGGCGTGGCGACGACCAAGCCGCCGCTGACCTTCATCGTGCCAGAGCCGGCGACGGCGGCGCGGGTGGAGCGGCACCGCGATCTGCTGGCGGGACTGGCGCGCGTGTCGGACGTCGCGGTCGCCGATCAGGCCCCGTCGGGCGCGGTGTCCTTCGTCGCCGGCGGCGGGGCGGCGGCGCTCACCCTGGCCGGCCTGGTCGACGTGGCGGCCGAGCGCGCGCGGCTGGACAAGGAGGTCAAAGCCATCGAGGCGGACGTCGTGGTGTTCTCGAAGAAGCTGGACAACCCGAACTTCGTCGCCCGCGCGGCCCCCGAGGTGGTGCAGGAGCAGCGTGACAAGCTGGCGGGGGCCCAGGCCGACCGCGCCCGTCTGGAAGCGGCGCGCGAACGGCTGGCCGCGCTGGGCTGATCAGCCCTGATTGTCGGTCAGGATGCGCGGCCAGTTGGCCTGGCCGCGGGCGATCGCGCCGGGCACGTCGTCTTCCCAAAGCGCCTGGGCGCGGGCGTTGAAGTTCAGGTAGAGGCGGCCGTCGACGATGCGCCAGACCTGCGGGTCGCCGGGCGCGATGTAGCCCTGGCTTGCGGCCCAGGCGCAGTAGCCGCCGAACTGCGGCGCATAGGCCGCCGGATCGGCGCGGAATACGGCGAGATGCGCGGCGCTGGCGAAGCGCCAGGTCGCGCCGTTCCATTCCAGTTGGTGGGCGGCCGAGCCGACGACCGGACGGCCCTCGTCGAAATAGGCGACGGGGTCGTATCCGCCGATCGCCAGGCCGTCGTCCGACTGGTGAACCGCCGGGTGCGAGACGGAGGCGTGCGCTGCCGTCGACTGGGCCATGACGGGCGCGGCGGGGACGGCGAGGGCCAGGGCGGCGGCGAGGGCGAGGCGGATCATGGGCGGGGCTCCTGAGAGGGGGTAGAGCCCTATTCGGCGGCGAGTGGCGCGCGGTTACCGAAGTCATCGACGAACGGGGCGACGGGTTGGTCGGCGATCAGGGACGAACGCTGTCCCGCGCCCGCCACGCCGACCATGGTGACCAGCAGACCGAGGGACATCAGAGCGGCGAGAAAGCGGGACATGGGGGGAATCTCCAGTAACGGCCAAGGGCCGCGAGACGGGGAGGTCTCGCGGCCGCCGGGCCTCACGCGGCGCGGGCGGGGGCGAAGGCGTTGGCCTGGAAGGCCGCGTCCACCGGGGTGCCGGCGATGTGGTTGACGTAGTTGGAGATGGTCTTCAGCCCGACGCCCAGGACGACCTCCAGCACATTGGCCCGGGTCCATCCGGCGTCGAGGAAGCGGGTCACCTCGGCGTCCGAGACCCAGCCGCGCTCCCGCACCACGGCGACGGTGAAGGCGCGCAGGGCTTCCAGTCGTGCGTCGGCGATCGGGCCTCCGGCGCGGACCGCCGCGATGACGCTCTGGTCGAGCCCCTGGGCCTGGGTGACCGTGGTGTGGGCGGCCACGCAGTAGTGACAGCCGTTCTCGACCGAGGCGGAGATCAACACGATCTCGCGTTCCAGGTCGGTCAGGCCGGACTTCTTCAGCGCGCCGGCGAGGCCGAGGTAGCCTTCGATGACGGCCGGGCTCTCGGCGAACTCGCCGACCAGGTTGGGGATCAGGCCGAAGGCCTTCTTCGCCCCGTCCAGATAGGGCCTGCTGGCCTCCGGGGCGGTGTCGACGGTGTGAATGGGGAACTGGCTCATGACGGGTGTCCTTGGCGGGGGCGGCGCGGGGATCGCGTCGTCGGGAACCAAGGTGAGCGTCGCGAACCCTGTTCGGAAGGCGTCAATTCAGCCTTTGACTTATGCCTTGATTGCATGAATGGAGCGGCATGGACCGACTCGACGCCCTGAGGCTGTTCGTGCGCACCGTGCAGACCGGCAGCTTCACCCGCGCCGGGGCGGAGATCGGCGCGTCTCAGCCCCAGGCCAGTCGGGCAGTTGCGGCGCTGGAGGCGCGGCTGGGCGCGCGACTGTTGCTGCGCAGCACCCGGCGGCTGTCGCCGACGGAGGCCGGCCAGCGGGTCTATGAGCAGGCCCTGACCCTGCTGGCCGAGGAGGAGGCCCTGATCGCCGCCGCCGCGGGCGCGGATCGGGAGCCGGCAGGGCGTCTGCGCGTGTCGGCCTCGGTGGTGTTCGGTGAGCGGGTGCTGGCGCCGCTGCTGACCGACTTTCTGGAGCGCTGGCCGCGGGTTCGGGTCGACGTGGCGGCGACGGACGCGCGGCTGGACCTCGTGGCCGAAGGGATCGATCTCGCATTCCGGCTGGGCGCCTTGAGCGACAGCGCCCTGACGACGCGACGTCTCGGCGCCTATGCGCGCTTGCTGGTGGGCACGCCCGCGACGGCCGCGCGGGTCGAGGCCGATCCCGATCTGCGTGGGGCGCTGGCCCGCGAGGGCATCGGCTTCACGGGGACGACCTCGGCGGCGCGCTGGCGGCTGACGAAGGGCGACGAAAAGATGGACGTCGAGCTGGCGGGGCGGGCCTCCTCTTCGAACGGGGCCGTGGTGCACCGGCTGGCGCGAGAGGGCGCCGGCGTGGCCCTGCTGCCCAGTTTCGCCGCCCAAGCCTGTGTGGCCGAGGGGAAGCTGGTTCGGGTGGCGACGGACTGGACTGGAGAGCCCGTGGACCTGCACGCCGTGTGGACGGGGCGGGCCCTGCCGGTTCGGGCGCGGGCCTTTCTGGACCATGTGGCGCCGCGGCTGAGGCTGGACGCGGCATGAGGCGGCGGCTGGATCAGGAGCTTGTGGCACGCGGTCTGGTCGCCAGCCGGGCGCGAGCCCGGGCGGCGATCGAGGCGGGCGGGGTGACGGTCGACGGCGTTCAGGCGACCTCGCCGTCGCAAAAGGTGGGCGAGGATGCAGCGCTGACCGTGCGGGAGGCGCACGATTGGGTCGGGCGCGGCGCTTTGAAGCTGGCGCATGCGCTGGAGATCTGGCCGATCTCGGTGGAGGGGCGCGTGGTGTTGGACGTCGGCGCCTCGACCGGCGGGTTCACCGAGGTGTGCCTGAGGGCCGGCGCGGTCCGGGTCTACGCCGTCGACGTCGGTACGGCGCAACTGCACCCGACTCTGGCGGCCGACCCGCGCGTGGTGAACCTCGATGCGGCCGACGCGCGCGACCTGACGTCCGGGCTGATTCCGCAGGCCCCTGACCTGATCGTCTGCGACGTCAGCTTCATCGGCCTGGCCAAGGCGTTGCCCGCCGCGCTGGGGTTGGCTGCGTCAAGCGCGGATCTGGTGACCTTGGTCAAGCCGCAGTTCGAGATGGAACGGCGAGCCGACGTCGGCCGGGGCGGGGTGGTGCGCGACGCCGAGGCGCGACGGGCCGCGCTGGACCGGGTCATGGCGTGGCTGGAGAGCGTCGGCTGGCGCGTGTGCGCCACAGCGGAAAGCCCGATCGAGGGGGGCGACGGAAACCGGGAATGGCTGCTGTGGGCGACCCAGGCCTGACGGGCGCGACGCCTCGGCGGCTTGCGGCCCGACGGGGCGGAGACCATCTGGAAGTGGACGGCGGTCGCCGTCGACGTCCCTCAGACATCAGGAGCGGGTCATGAAGACGCGCACGCTGGGCCCGCGCGGCCCTGAAGTTTCGGCCGTCGGCCTGGGTTGCATGGGCATGGCCGCCTTCTACGGCACGCCGTCGGATCAGGCCGCGGCGACCGCGGTGCTGCATCGCGCGCTGGAGATCGGCGTCACCTTCCTGGACACCGCCGAGATGTACGGGCCGCACACGAACGAGCGGCAGCTGGGAGAGGCGTTGAAGGACCGGCGCGAGCGCGCCTTCGTGGCGACCAAGTTCGGCATCGGCTACAACGCCGAGCGGACGGCGCTGACGGTGGACGGCAGCCCGGCCAACGTCCGACGCGCGATCGAGGGCAGTCTGGGCCGGCTCGGCATGGACCACGTCGACCTCTACTATCTGCACCGGGTCGACCCGAACGTGCCGATCGAGGAGACGGTCGGGGCGATGGCCGAGCTGGTGACCGAGGGCAAGGTGCGGTTCCTGGGCCTTTCCGAGGCCGCCCCGGAGACACTGCGACGGGCGCATTCGGTTCACCCGATCACGGCCTTGCAGACCGAGTATTCGCTGTGGAGCCGCGATCCGGAGGACGAGCTGTTCGCGGTCTGCGAGGCGCTGGGCGTCGGCTTCGTGCCCTACAGCCCGCTGGGGCGGGGATTTCTTTCCGGAGACATCCGGTCGATCGACGACCTGGCCGAGGACGACTTCCGCCGGTCGAACCCGCGTTTCCAGGGAGAGAATTTCCAGAAGAACCTGGATCTGGTCGAGGCGGTGAAGGGCATCGCGGCCGACAGGGGCGTGACGGCGGCGCAGCTGGCCCTGGCGTGGGTGCTGGCACAGGGCGAGCATCTGGTCCCGATCCCCGGCACGCGGCGGATCGCGACGCTGGAGGAGAACGCCGCGGCCGCCGATCTGGAGCTGACGGCCGAGGATCTGGCCCGGATCGAGGCGGTGTTCCCGAGGGGCGCGGCGGCGGGGCACCGCTATGCCCCGGCGGGAATGGCGGCCTTGAACAGATGACCCTCTCCCAATGGGAGAGGGCTTGAGCGCACGACGGCGCAGCCGTCGTTCTGGCGCGAAAGGGTGAGGGTCGGCTGTTTGAGGGTAGCCCCTCTCCCTTTCAGCGGGCGGCTCGCAAGCGCTTGCCGAGCCTCAAGCCCTCTCCCGCCGGGAGAGGGACTGCGGTGTTGAGCCCCATCCGCCGTCACGCTAAGCCCCGCTCATGCATGACGTGAAAGCCATTCGGGACCGGCCCGACGACTATGTGGCCGGGTGGGCGCGGCGCGGGGTCGAGGACGCCGCGGCGCTGGTCGACCGGATCCTGACGCTGGACCGCGAACTGCGCGCCGCGCAGACCGCGGGGCAGGAGGCGCTGGCTGCGCGTAACGCCGCGTCCAAGGCCATCGGCGCCGCCATGGGCAGGAAGGACATGGCCGAGGCCGAGCGGCTGAAGGCCGAGGTCGAGGGCCTGAAGGCGAAGATCGCCGAGAGCGAGGAGACCGAGCGTACGGTCGGGGCGACGCTGCGCGACCTGCTGGCGGGCCAGAAGAACCTGGCCGCCGCCGACGTGCCGGACGGCGAGGACGAGGGCGGCAACGTCGAGGTCTCGACCTGGGGCACGCCGCGCACGACGGGCCCGGCCAAGGACCACGCCGACCTGGGCGAGGCGCTGGGCCTGCTGGACTTCGAGGCGGCGGCGAAGATGTCGGGGGCGCGGTTCGCCGTGCTGAAGGGCGGGCTGGCGCGGCTGGAGCGGGCCATCGGTCAGTTCATGCTGGACCTGCAGACGGAGCAGCACGGCTATCAGGAGGTGAACCCGCCCCTGCTGGTGCGCGACGAGGCGATGTTCGGGACCGGCCAACTGCCGAAGTTCGAAGAGGATTTGTTCAAGACCGACATCTCTGTGCTCGAGCAGGCCCGAACGGAATTCGAAAACCGGATGGGTGATGCTCGCGGTCGTATGATGGCTGACGCTCGCCAGAACCGGGCAGCTGGTGCTGCCATCGACGAGGTCCTGCGCGCTTTCGACGAGGCGTTTGAGCGCGAGTGGAACGAGGCTCAACGGCAGACTTTAGCCAATATGGCCAAGATGGCCGCAGCCAAGCACTTCCTCATTCCCACCGCCGAAGTTTCCCTGACCAACCTCGTGCGCGAGAGCATCCTGTCGGAGGACGATCTCGCCCAGCCGATGCGGCTGACGGCGCTGACGCCCTGCTTCCGGGCCGAGGCGGGGTCGGCGGGGCGGGACACGAGGGGCCTGATCCGGCAGCACCAGTTCAGCAAGGTCGAGTTGGTGTCGATCACGCGGCCCGAGGATTCCGAGGCCGAACACGAGCGCATGACGGCCTGCGCGGAGGCCGTGCTGAAGGCGCTGGAACTGCCGTTCCGGCGGATGCTGCTGTGCGCGGGGGACATGGGGTTCTCGGCGAAGAAGACCTTCGATCTGGAGGTCTGGCTGCCGTCGCAGGGCACGTTCCGCGAGATCAGCAGCTGCTCCAACTGCGGAGACTTCCAGGCGCGGCGGATGGACGCGCGGTTCAAGCGCGCCGGCGAGAAGAAGACCGAGTTCGTGCACACGCTGAACGGCAGTGGGCTGGCGGTCGGTCGCACGCTCGTCGCGATCATGGAGAGCTATCAGGATCAGGACGGGCGCATCGCCGTTCCGTCCGTGCTGCAGCCCTATATGAGGGGCGTAACCCACATCGGAGCCTGATCGCCATGAAGACCGCCGCCTTCGCCGCCCTGTCGGCCCTGACTCTGTCGGCCTGCGCGCCGGCCATGACGTCCGCCCCGCCCGCCGATTTCGACGCGGCCGCCACGACCTGGATCGGTTGGGCGAAGTTCTCGGGCGAGGAGTTCCGGCTGTATCCGGACCAGACCGACAGCCGCCAGGGCTTCAGCCAGGCCTGCGTGTCCGGGGCCCTGCCGCGCGACCTGCAACGTCAGGCGCGCCAGGATCTGTCGGGCGCGCGGGTCGAGGTGACGGGGCGCGCCGTCGCCTGGTCGGCCGACCTGCCCGGCGACCGGCTGGACCACCAGGGCTCGAACATCACCAACGAGTGCCGCAAGGACGTGGTCATCCTGGCGTCGCGGGTCACCGCGAACTGAGCTAGACCCTCCGGCGTGCGAATCCTTCTGACCAACGACGACGGGATCGACGCCGAGGGGCTGGCCTGCCTGGAGCGGATCGCGCGGCGGTTCTCGGACCCGGCCTCAAGTAGCCCGAAGGGCGGTGGGCCAACGGAGATCTGGACCGTCGCGCCGCTTTTCGAGCAGTCGGGCAAGGGGCGGGGGATCACCCTGACAGAGCCGCTGCGCGTCCAGAAGTTCGGCGAGCGGCGGTTCGCCGTCACCGGCACGCCGACCGACTGCGTCGTTCTGGCGGTCAACGAGCTGATGGACGCGCCGCCGGACCTGGTGCTGTCGGGGGTGAACCGCGGGCACAATGTCGGCGAGGACTGCAGCTATTCCGGCACGGTCGCGGGGGCGCTGCAGGGCATGGCCTTCGGCATCCGCTCGATCGCGCTGAGCCAGAGCCTGGAACGTTTCCACGACGAGGTGACGGCGCACTGGGAGACGACGGAGGCGTTCGCGCCGGGCATCATCTCGCGGCTGCTGGAGTCGAAGTGGGCCCCCGGCGTGGTGATGAACCTGAACTTCCCCGCCCGGCCGCCCGAGGCCGTAACCGAGGTCGAGGTGACGGTGCAGGGCTTTCGCGAGGCGGGGGAGATGGCGGCGGTGAAGCGCACCGACCTGCGCGGGCGCGACTATTGGTGGATGAGCTTCCGCGGCCGGAAACAGGACCACGCGCCGGGCACCGACCTGCGCGCGATGGACGAGGGGAAGATTTCCGTCACGCCGCTGCACATCGACCTGACGCACCAGGCCATGGTGCACGACCTGAAGGGCGTGCTGGGCGGGGCGCCGCCGAAGCGGGTGGAGGGATGAGGGCCGAGTGCGAATGCCTTCTCCCCTCGGGGGAGAAGGTGGGCGACGAAGTCGCTCGGATGAGGGGGCTCTCGACGTCCGCTCATTGGATGCCGCCGCGTCTTGCCTTTGACACCCCCCTCATCCGTCTCGCTCCGCGAGCCACCTTCTCCCCCGAGGGGAGAAGGACGTGAACCTGCACGACGATCGCGCCGGGCGGCTGATCCTGCACCTGCGCCAGCAGGGGGTGACCGACCCACGCGTGCTGGCGGCGATGGAAGCGATCGACCGCGCGGTGTTCGTGCACGAGCGGTTCCTGGACCAGGCGTGGGAGGATCAGGCCCTGCCGATCGACTGCGCCCAGACGATCAGCCAGCCCTTCATCGTCGGCCTGATGACCCAGGCGCTGGAGGTGGGGCCGCGCCACCGGGTGCTGGAGATCGGCACGGGCAGCGGATACCAGTGCGCCGTGCTGAGCCGGCTGGCGCGCTACGTCTATTCGGTCGAACGCTATCGAAGCTTGCTGACCGAGGCCGAGGACCGGCTGAAGCTGCTTCAGATCGACAACGTCATCACCCGTCACGGGGACGGCGGCCTGGGCTGGCCGGAACAGGCGCCGTTCGACCGGATCATGGTGACGGCCGCGGCCCCGCATGAGCCGACCGAACTGCTGAAGCAGCTGAAGCCCGGCGGCATCCTGGTCTGTCCGGTGGGACGCACCTCGGTGCAGATGCTGAACCGCTACGTTGGCCAGCCGGACGGCAGCTTCAGCCGCGAGAGCCTGACGGAAGTCCGGTTCGTGCCGCTGGTCGAGGGCGCGGCCAAGGAGGCCTGAGCGCGGCGTCGTTCATCCGGGCGCCGCAAAATGGCGCCGATTGACGGCTTGGCTGGCGCGGCCGTTCCGGGCATCAGGGAGGCGACCGGAACCGCAGGCCAAGGGGAGATCCATGACCGCAGGACACGGGATGCGACGCGCCGCGACGCTGGGGGCGCTGGCCCTGCTGGCGCTGGGCGCCGCCGCCTGCTCGACCTATCCGGCCGAGCCCCGCTATTCGACGCGGCCGACCCCCATCGCGGTCCGGCCGGCGCCGTCCGGCTACGTCGAGCCGGCGGTTCAGCCTCAGGCCTATGAACCGCCGCCGAACGCCGTGGTCCCGCGCGAGGACATCCAGGGGGGCGGCCTGGCGCCGGTGGGCGGCGCGCCCGCGGATTCTCCGTCGGCGCAGCCGGAGCCCACGTACGACGACCCGCCGGCTCCGGAGCCGGTCTACTCCGAGCCGCCGCCGGCGGAGCCCGCCTACACGGCCGCGCCGCCGCCCGCATCAGAACTGCCACCGGCTCCGGTCGCGGTGGAGGCGGGGGCCAGCTACGAGGTCCAACCGGGCGACACGCTGTACGGCATCGGGCGGCGCTTCCAGGCGCCGATCCAGATGCTGGTCGATCTGAACGACCTGGGCCCGCGTGCGGCGATCCGGCCGGGCATGCGGCTGACCCTGCCGGACAGCGCCGTAGATCTGGGGCCGGAGGAGAGGGCCAGCGGGCCTTCGCCGCGCGGCGTGCGCGTGCCCCAGGGCAGCGCCCCGCCGCCTCCACCGCCGCCTCCATCCGGAAACGCGGCCACCCCGCGCGGCCCCGCCGGCGTGCCCGGCGTACTGAACTGGCCGGTGCGTGGGGAGATTCTGAGCCGCTTCGGCGCTACGGGCGTCAGCCAGAGGAACAGCGGCGTCGACATCGGCACCAGCGAAGGGGCGGAGGTGCGCGCCTCCGCCGCCGGTCGCGTCTATTACGTCGGCAACGTGGTGGCGGATCAGGGGCTGACGGTGCTGATCGTGCATCCCGACGGCTGGCGCACGGTCTATGCGCACCTGGGTTCGGAGCGGGTCGGCGAGGGCCAGGACGTGGCGGCGGGCGAGGTGATCGGCACGGCCGGGCGCACGCCGGGCAACGGGCCCAGCATGCATTTCCAGGTGTGGCGCGTGTTCGGCGACGAGCCGCGCCCGGTCGATCCGCTGACCGTTCTGCCACGCTAGGCGGACGATCTCTCGTCGGCGCGTTGCATCCGCGCGAGGTCGGCCCTAGGTTCCGCGCCTCTTGAATTCGCCGGGCCGACAGCGCCCGCACGCCTGGAGTGCGCATGACCGACGCCGCCTCTTCCGAGATGATCCTGATGGCCGCCGCCGCCGACCCCGGCATGGTCGGCCTGGCGATGCAGTTTCTGCCGTTCGTGGCGATCTTCGTGCTATTCTACTTCCTGCTGATCCGGCCGCAGCAGAAGCGGCAGAAGGAACATCAGGCGATGATCGGCGGCGTGAAGCGCGGCGACACGATCGTCATGTCTTCCGGCATGGTCGGCAAGGTGACGCGCGTCGAGAACGACGAGGTCATGGTCGAGATCGCCCAAGGCGTGAACGTGCGCGTGGTCAAGTCGATGATCGCCGACGTCCGCAACCGCACGGCCGTCGCGGCCAACGACGCCAAGGCCTGATCGGCCGTCTGATCGACCGACGAGGTCCGAGAAAGCCATGATCCATCTGTCCCGCTGGAAGGTGATCCTTCTGGCCTTGTCCACGGCGTTCGGCCTGCTGTTCGCCTTCCCGAACCTGCTGACGCCGCAGCAGCGCGAGGCGCTGCCGGGTTTCGTGCCGTCCAGCGGCGTGAACCTGGGCCTCGACCTACAGGGCGGCAGCTATCTGCTGCTCGAGGTCGACGTGTCCGAGATGCGCGCCGGGCGCATGGAGAACCTGCGCGAGGACGTGAACGCGACCCTGCGGACCGCCAACCTGACCGCCGTGTCCACCACGCCGGACGCGGCGGGCGTGACGGTGACCCTGGCCGACAGGGCCGGTCAGGACGCCGCCTTCACGGCCCTGAGGCCTCTGACCCAGGCGGGCGGGATCAACGCCGTTTCCGAACGCACGATCCAGCGCCTGTCGGACAACCGGATCCGCATCGCCTACACCGACCAGGCCCTGAGGACGATGGGTCCGGACGCGGTGACCCAGTCGATCGAAGTGGTGCGCCGCCGGGTCGACGCCCTTGGCACGCGCGAACCGTCGATCACCCGCCAGGGCGCCGACCGCATCGTGGTTCAGGCGCCGGGCGAGAGCGACCCGGCCGCTCTGGAACGCGTCATCGGCCAGACGGCGCAGCTGACGTTTCAGATGGTGGACACCGACAACAGCGTCGAACAGGCGCTAGCGGGGATCATCCCGCCCGATTCCGAACTGGTCTACGACGACCAGCAGACGCCCTATCTGGTGAAGCGCCGCGTGCTGGTGTCGGGCGAGAACCTGACGCGCGCGGGCGTTGGCGCCGACCAGAGCGGCCGGCCCGCCATCGACTTCCGTTTCGACGGCGTCGGCGCGCGGCGGTTCGGCGAGGCCACCGCAGCCAACATCGGTAAGCCGTTCGCGATCATTCTGGACGGCCGCGTGATCTCGGCGCCGACCATCGAGAGCGCCATTCCGGACGGCGTCGGCCAGATCACGGGCAGCTTCTCGATCCAGTCGGCGGCCGAACTGGTGACCCTGCTGAACGGGGGCGCCCTGCCGGCGCCGCTGGACGTGATCGAGCGCCGCACCGTGACCGCCGAGTTGGGCGCCGACGCCGTGCAGGCGGGCATGATCTCCACCGCGGTGGGATTCCTGATCATCGTGCTGTTCATGTTTCTAGCCTACGGCTTCCTGTTCGGCGGCATCTCCGTGATCGGCCTTCTGCTGAACGGCCTGCTGATCATCGCGGCCATGTCGATGACCGGGGCGGCGCTGACCCTGCCGGGCATCGCCGGTCTGATCCTGACCTTTGCGGTCGCCGTGGACGCCAACGTGCTGATCTATGAACGGATGCGCGACGAAGCCCGTCAGGGCCGCAGCGTGATCGCCAGCCTGGACGCCGGCTTCAACAAGGCGATGGGCACGATCATCGACGCCAACCTGACGACCCTGGTCGCGGCCCTGATCATGTTCATCTTCGGCGCCGGCCCGGTGCGCGGCTTCGCCTGGACGCTCACGATCGGCGTCTTCACCTCCATGCTGTCGGCCGTTCTGGTCGCACAGGTGGGTCTGGCCTGGTGGCTGAAGGTCGCCAAGCCCAAGAAACTGCCGATCGCGGAGTGATGGCGATGCGTGGATGGCCCCTGATCAAACTTCTGCCGACCAAGACGGACTTCAAGTTCGTCAAGTTCGCACGCGCTTTCGGCATCCTGTCGGCGGTGCTGTGCGTCGCCTCGATCGTCGGCTGCTTTTATCCCGGCCTGAACATGGGCATCGACTTCCGCGGCGGCGCCTCGCTGGAGGTCGCCAAGCCCGCCGGACAGGTGCTGGTGCTTGATGAAATCCGCTCTTCCGTCGGCGCGCTGGGTCTGGGCGACGTGGGCGTGCAGGGCATCGCCCGGCGCGACAGCGGCGCCGTCGACGGCTCGACCGCCATCCTTCGCTTCCAGGTCCCCGAGAACCGCGACCAGACCGAGGTCGTGCAGCAGGTCGAGGGCGCGATCACCCAGGCGGTGGGCGAGGTGACCTATTCCGGCGTCAGCGTGGTGGGCTCCAAGGTGTCCAGCGAGCTGTTCGTGTCCGGGCTGCTGGCGCTGGGCAGCGCCGTGGTGCTGATGTTCGCCTACATCTGGTTCCGGTTCGAGCCCCAGTTCGGCTTCGGAGCCGTGATCGGGCTGCTGCACGACGTGATCCTGGTGTTCGGCCTGATCGTGCTGATGCGGCTTGAGTTCAGCCTGAACATGGTCGCGGCCATCCTGACCGTCATCGGCTATTCGATGAACGACACCGTGGTGGTGTTCGACCGCCTGCGGGAGAACCTGCGCAAGTACAAGACGATGCCCCTGCGCGAGGTGATCGACCTGTCGATCAACGAGACCTTGAGCCGCACCATCGTGACCGGCGTCACGGCCATCATGGTGCTGGCCGTTCTGGCGATCTTCGGCGGCGAGGCGCTGTTCGGTTTCTCGATCGCCCTGATGTTCGGCATCATCGTGGGCACCTATTCGTCGATCTACGTCGGCGCGCCGGTGATCCTGCTGTGGGGCGTCAAGCGCGGCGGCGAGGAAGACCCGACGCCGGTCAAGCTGGGCATGGCCAGCCGGCCGTGAGTGAAATCTCCCTCTCCCTCGTGGGGAGGGGCTGCGGCGAAGCCGCCCGGGTGGGGGCAAGTCGACCTCATTCCACCCTGATCGCTGCGCGATCTCCCCTCCCCATGAAGGGGAGGGAGAGGTAGGGTTCCCATCTCGATTCCCGGGGAGGGGCCTGATGGGTGGTCTGCTGTCGAACTTCCGCAACACGGTGACGCTGAGCCTCGCGCTTGCGGCGTTGATGATCTTCGCCTTTGGACGTGTGTCCGGCGGCGGCTACGATCTGATCTTCTGGCAGGCCACCGCGAGGTGGGTCCACGTGGTGGCCGGCATCCTGTGGATCGGGCTGCTGTACTATTTCAACTTCGTGCAGATGCGGGTGATGCCCGCCATCCCGGCCGAGCAGAAGCCGGCGGTGGGCAAGCACATCGCGCCGGAGGCCCTGTTCTGGTTCCGCTGGGCGGCGTTCGTGACCGTGCTGGCCGGGCTGGCGGTGCTGTATCTGCGCGGCAGCTCCTATGCGCATGAGGTGCTGACCTTCGGCCTGGTCGGCGGGTTGGTGCAGGGCGATCAGGCCTACATGCTGATGGGCGTGGGCGTCTGGCTGGCGCTGGTGATGTTCCTGAACGTCTGGGGCGTGATCTGGCCGAACCAGAAGCGCGCGCTGGGCATCGTCCCCGTCGACGACGAGAAGAAGGCCCGCGCCGCGCGCACCGCCATGCTGGCCAGCCGGATCAACCTGCTGCTCAGCTTCCCCATGCTGACGGCCATGGCGATGTACCAGACCCTGTTCGGGTGACGGACCTCGACGCCCAAGTCCGCGCAACCGATCCCGACCGCTGGCTGGCCAGCCGGTTCGTGGCCGACGTCCAGGCCCGAGCGGACCTGATCGCGCTCTATGCCTTCGAGGCCGAACTGATGGCCATCCCCACGCGGGTCAGCCAGCCGCTGCTGGCCGAGATGCGTTACGCCTGGTGGGGCGAGCAGATGGACGGCGTTTTCGCCGGGGTGCCGCGCAAGGGGCATCCGGTGCTGGAGGCGCTGGCGGGCGCGGCGGCCCGCCGGGGCCTGGAGCGGGCGCCGCTGGACGCCCTGATCGACGCCCATGTGGATCGGGCGCACGGCCGGCCGCACGACCTTGAGGCGCTGTTCGTCGGGCCGATGCAAGCGGCGGTTCGGGTTCTGGCCGGAGCGGGACATGACGAGGTCGTGGCCCCGGCGGCGCGGGTCCGGGGCCTGACCCAGACTGGGCGTTTCGAGGAGGTGGCGGCGCTTCGAAGAGAAGCGAACACGGTCCTGAAGGCCTTGCCGGTTCGGGCCTTCCCTGCGGTCTCCACGGCGGCGCTGAGGCGGCCGGATGAGCCTGAAGCCGCCAAGCGCTTGCGCCTCACCTGGGCGAACCTGAGAGGACGGATATGACGTCGCAGGAGGTTTCCACATGGCTGGCCGGACAGACCCAGCACAACCGGGCGGGCATCGGAGGTCTGCGCGAGATCGTGCGGTCGGTCGACGTGCCGTGGGTCGAAACCATCAAGTGGAATGCGCCCAATTTCGCCTTGGGCGGTGAGGATCGTGTGACGCTTGGCGTCGAGCGGCGAGGCGGATGGCGCGTCGTGCTGCACAGGGGCGCGGCGGCGAAGGCCGACGGCTTCGCCTTCGAAGACGCGTCGGGGCTGGCGCGATGGCCGTCGCCGGATCGCGGGGTGGTCACGATCCGGGATCCCGCCGATCTGGACGCGAAGGCGACGGCGCTGGCGGAGCTGATCGGCCGCTGGGTCCGGGCCGCCGCCGCCTAGCCGTCCCGCCAGCCCTTCAGCAACTCCAGCGCGCGCACGCTCATCAGACGCTTCTTGGCCCGGCCGCGGTCCTTGGGCGGGATGCGTTTGCCCTCGGCGTCGACGCGGGGCGCTTCCAGCGGAGGGAGCAGGCCGTAGTTGACGTTCATGGGCTGGAACTTCGACCCTTCGAGATGGCCGCCGGTGATGTGCTCGACGAGGGCGCCGATGGCGGTCTCGGGCGGGGGCGCTTCGAGGGGGCGGCCGAGGCGTTCGGCGGCGGCGAGGCGGCCGGCCAGCAGGCCGAGCGCGGCGCTTTCGACGTAGCCTTCCACTCCCGTGACCTGGCCGGCGAAGCGCAGGCGCGGCAGGGCCTTGAGGCGCAACTGGCGATCCAGCAGCTTCGGGCTGTTCAAAAAGGTGTTGCGGTGCAGGCCGCCCAACCGGGCGAACTGGGCGTTCTGCAGGCCCGGGATCATGCGGAAGATCTCGGCCTGTGCGCCGTGCTTCAGCTTGGTCTGGAAGCCCACCATGTTGAACAGGGTGCCCAGCGCATTGTCCTGACGCAGCTGGACGACAGCATGCGCCTTGGTCTCCGGACTGCGCGGATTGGTCAGGCCGACGGGCTTCATCGGGCCGTGGCGCAGGGTCTCGCGGCCCCGCTCGGCCATGACCTCGATGGGCAGGCAGCCGTCGAAATAGGGGACGTGCTCCCAGTCCTTGAACTCCGCCTTGGGACCGCTCAGCAGGGCGTCGATGAAGGCGTCGTACTGGGCCTTGTCCATCGGGCAGTTGACGTAGGCGGCGGCGTCTCCGCCGGGGCCGACTTTGTCGTAGCGCGACTGGCGCCAGGCGACGTCGAAGTCGATCGAGTCGGCGTGGACGATGGGCGCGATGGCGTCGAAGAAACTCAGGGATTCCTCGCCCGTCGCCTTCAGCATGGCGTCGGCCAGGGCCGGGGAGGTGAGGGGACCGGTGGCGACGATCACGCTGTCCCAGTCCTCCGGCGGCAGGCCGGCGATCTCCTCGCCGACGACGGTGATCAGGGGGTGGGCCAGCAGGCGCTTCGTCACCGCGTCCGAGAAGCCCTCGCGGTCCACCGCCAAAGCCCCCCCGGCGGGCACCTGATGCGCGTCGCCGGACGACATGATGATCGAGCCGAGTTCGCGCATTTCGGCATGAAGCAGGCCGACCGCGTTGTATTCCCAGTCGTCCGACCGGAACGAATTGGAGCAGACCAGTTCTGCCAGGCCGTCGGTCTGGTGCGCGTCGGTCTTCACGGGTCCTGGTCGCCCTACCGCTTCGCTGCTTGAGGGCCCGCTGCGACGCATCTCGTGCAGGATGACCGGCACGCCGGCCTGGGCGATCTGCCAGACGGCCTCGGAGCCGGCGAGGCCGCCGCCGACGACGTGGATGGGGGCGGGGGAGGGGGAAGCGCTCATCGCGGCCTTCTAGCCACACCGGACCGCTTCGTCAGCCCGCCCGCTGGCCGCAGGTCATGGTCGCGATTATGGTCCTGCCGCTTTCGGGGGACTGCACCATGCGCGCGCCGGCGCCCGCACGACGATTTCGAGTGATGCAGGCGCTGGCCGACGGCGTCCGGGCCGTGCCGACCGTGTGGGCGCAGGCGTGGGGCGTCCTGATCTTCCTGATCGCGGTCCTGCTCGCCCGCCAGATGGTGCCCGACGACGGGGCCGCGTGGGTGCTGGACGTGGCGGTCGGTCTGGCCGCCCTGATCGCCTGGACCGGCGCGAACCGGGTGGCGATCTTCGGACGCTCGGCCCCGAGGCATGGCTTGGGCCCGGCGGGGCTCCAGTTCGGCCCCGCTGAGCGGCACGTCGTGGCGGCGCTGCTGCTCAATCTGCTGTTCCTGACGATGATCGGGGCCGTGCTGGCGCTGGTCGGCCTGGCGCTGTTCGGCGCGGCCGGACTGGACGTCGAGGCGATCCGGGCGCGCGACTGGGCAGCGGTGGGCGTGCCGTGGAAGCTGGCGGCGCTGGGCCTCGTGGGCGCGGTGCTGATCGCCGTGCCGGTGCTGCTGATCGTGCGGCTGGCGCTGTTCAGCCAGGCGACGGTGGGACGCGGCCAGCCGGTGTCGCTGAACACCCTGGGGATCGCGACGGGCAGTTTCTGGCGGCTGTTGGCCCTGCTGGTGATCGTGATCGGGCCGGTCGTCATGGCCCTGAGCTGGGGCGCAGGGTTTGCAGGCCCGGTGCTGGCGGTGCTCTGGCTGCCGTTCGCGGCGGGCTCGATGTCCTCGGCGTATCGACGGCTGGAGTACTGGCGACCCGATGACACAGGCGGGTCGGAGCGCTAGGCTGCCGTCCGGGCATCCAAGGGGAGAGGACGATGACGTTTTCGGCGACCGAAGCGGCGTTCGAGGGATTTCGCGTGGTGCGGCGCAAGCCGACGGCGCTGATCTGGTGGGCAGCGCTCTATTTCTTGCTCAGCGCCGCCAGTCTTCTGGCCATGGGCATGAATGCCGACGCCTGGATCGAGTTCGTCCGGATCTCCGAACAGATGGAACAGACCCCCGCCGGCCAGCCGCCGAGCCAGGAAGAGTTCATGAGCCTGTTCAACGCCATGTTCGCGGCCATGGCCAGTTTTTCATGGCTGCTGCCGCTGCAGTTGATCGTCACCAGCGTGCTGACGGCGGCGATCGCGCGGGCGGTCACGCGGCCGGCGGAAAGCGCCTTCGGCTACATGCGCCTGTCGATAGATGAGGTCCGGGTGTTCGTGGTGACGCTGGTCCTGGGCATCGTCCTGGTCGCGGCCTGGGTGGCCTGCATCTTCGTGATCGGCATCCTGATGGGCATCGCTTTCGGCATCGGCGAGGGATGGGCCGGGCTGCTGGTTCTGGCCGGAATGGTGGCCGGCGTCGTGCTGATGATCTGGCTGACGGTGCGGTGGAGTTTGGCCGTGCCGATCACCGTGGCCGAGAAGCGCATGGCCTTCTTCGACTCGTTCGCCGTCACCAAGGGCAGGTTCTGGGGCCTGTTGGGCATGGCGATTCTGGCCGGCATCATGGCGATCGTGATCGGCCTGCTGTCGCTGGTGGTGGTCGCGCCGCTGACGATGATGTCGGGCGTGAGCATGTTCGGCGGTATGAGCGGCGAGGATCCGGCCGCCATGTTCGAGGCCTATCGCGCCCTGAATCCCTGGATGCTGGTCACCGCCCTGGTCAATGCGGTCGTCTATGCGCTGACCGTCGGCGTGGTCTACGCCCCGTTCGCGGCCGCCTATCGAGACATCAAGAGCGTGCCGGCGGCGGGGTGATGCGCCGCCGCTCGGGGGTCAGGCCCGCTTCTTGAGGGCCGCCACGCGCGCCTTGCGGCGGGTTTCGTGGCGGTCCAGCACCTCCTTCAGGTACTTGCCGGTCCAGCTGGCCGGGTTCTTGGCCACGTCCTCGGGCGTGCCGACGGCCACGATCTCGCCGCCGCCGTCGCCGCCCTCGGGCCCGAAGTCGAGCAGCCAGTCGGCGACCTTGATGACGTCGAGATTGTGCTCGATCACCACGATGGTGTTGCCGGCCTCCACCAGTTCCTGAAGCACCTCCAGCAGCTTGCGGGTGTCCTCGAAATGCAGGCCCGTCGTCGGCTCGTCCAGGATGTAGAGCGTGCGGCCCGTGGCGCGCTTGGCCAACTCCTTGGACAACTTGACCCGCTGTGCCTCGCCGCCCGACAGGGTGGTGGCCGGCTGGCCGACCTTGACGTAGCCCAGACCGACCCGCTCCAGCGTCAGCATCTTGTCGCGGATGGACGGAACGGCCTTGAAGAAGGTCGCCGCCTCCTCGACCGTCATGTCCAGAACGTCGGATATGCTCTTGCCCTTGAAGACGATTTCCAGCGTCTCGCGATTGTAGCGTCTGCCCTTGCAGACGTCGCAGGTGACGTAGACGTCGGGCAGGAAGTGCATCTCGATCTTGATGACGCCGTCGCCCTGGCAGGCCTCGCAGCGGCCGCCCTTGACGTTGAAGCTGAAGCGGCCGGGGCCGTAGCCGCGCGCCTTGGACTCCGGCAGGCCGGCGTACCAGTCGCGGATCGGGCCGAAGGCGCCGGTGTAGGTGGCCGGGTTCGAGCGCGGCGTGCGGCCGATGGGCGACTGGTCGATGTCGATGACCTTGTCGAACAGCTCCAGCCCCTCGATGCGGTCGAAGTGCGCCGGGGCGTCGGAGGCGTTGTGCAGGCGACGTGCTGCGGCCTTGTAGAGGGTCTCGATCGTGAACGTCGACTTGCCGCCGCCGGACACGCCGGTGATGCAGGTGAACAGGCCGACGGGGATCTCGCCGCTCACGTTCTTGAGGTTGTTCCCGGTCGCGCCCGAGATCTTGAGCATCTTCTTGCGGTTCACCGGGCGACGGCCATCCGGCGGCAACTCGATCTCGCGCTCGCCGGTCAGGTATTTGCCGGTCAGCGACTTCGGATTGGCCATGACCTGTTCGGGCGTGCCCTGAGCGCAGATCTCGCCCCCGTGCAAGCCGGCGGCGGGCCCCATGTCGATGACGTGGTCAGCGGTCAGAATGGCCTCCTCGTCGTGCTCGACGACGAGGACGGAATTGCCGAGGTCTCGCAGCCCGCGCAGGCTGTCCAGCAGGCGGGTGTTGTCGCGCTGGTGCAGGCCGATCGACGGCTCGTCCAGCACGTACAGCACGCCGGTCAGGCCCGAGCCGATCTGCGACGCCAGGCGGATCCGCTGGCTCTCGCCGCCCGACAGGGTGCCGGAACTGCGCGACAGGTTCAGATAGTCGAGGCCGACGTTGTTAAGGAACCGCAGGCGGTCGTTGATCTCCTTCAGGATCCGCCGCGCGATCTCCATCTGCTTGTCGGTCAGCATGCCGTCCAGGCCGGTGAACCACTCGTGGGCGTGCTTGATCGACAGCCACGAAACCTCGGCGATGTCCGTGCCGGCGATCTTCACCGCCAGGGCCTCGGGCTTGAGGCGCTTGCCGCCGCAGGCCTCGCAGGGGGTCTCGGACTGATAGCGGCCCAGTTCCTCGCGGACCCAGGCGCTGTCGGTCTCGCGCCAGCGGCGTTCCAAGTTCGGCAGAACGCCCTCGAACGGCTTGGTCGTCTCGTATTTGCGGGCGTTGTCGTCGTAGACGAAGCGGATCTTCTCGCCGCCGGAACCGTGCAGGATCACCTGCTGCGCCTTCTCCGGCAGGTCGCGCCACGGCTTGTCCATCGAGAAGCCGTAGTGGGTCGACAGCGACTGCAGCGTCTGGGTGTAGAGCGGCGACGGCCCCCGCGACCACGGCGACACCGCGCCGGCGTGCAGGCTCTTGTCGCGGTCCGGCACCACCAGATCCGCGTCGAACGCCAGCTTGACCCCCAGGCCGTCGCAGACGGGACAGGCGCCGAACGGATTGTTGAACGAGAACAGCCGCGGCTCGATCTCGCTGATGGTGAAGCCGGAGACGGGGCAGGCGAACTTCTCGGAGAAGGTGATCCGGCGCGGCTCTTCGCCCTCCGGCGCGTTCGCCCATTCCGCCACGGCGATGCCGTCGGCCAGACTCAGAGCGGTCTGAAGGCTGTCGGCGTAACGCCCCTCAAGCCCCACCTTGGTGACGATGCGGTCCACGACGATGTCGATGTCGTGCTTGAATTTCTTGTCGAGCGTCGGGGCGTCCTCGATGGCGTAGAACTGGCCGTCGATCTTCAGACGCTGGAAGCCCGCGCGCTGCCACTCGGCGATCTCTTTCCGGTACTCGCCCTTGCGGCCGCGTACGACGGGGGCGAGCAGCAGCAGGCGCTCGCCATCCGGCAGCTCCGTCAGCTTGTCGACCATCTGGCTGACGGTCTGGCTCTCGATCGGCAGGCCGGTGGCGGGGGAGTAGGGCACCCCCACCCGCGCCCACAACAGGCGCATGTAGTCGTGGATTTCCGTGACCGTGCCGACGGTCGAGCGGGGGTTCTTCGACGTCGTCTTCTGTTCGATCGAGATGGCCGGTGACAGGCCCTCGATCAGATCGACGTCGGGCTTGCCCATCAGCTCCAAAAACTGGCGGGCGTAGGCGCTCAGACTCTCGACGTAGCGGCGCTGGCCCTCGGCATAGATGGTGTCGAACGCCAGCGAGGACTTGCCCGACCCCGACAGGCCGGTGACCACCACCAGCTTTTCGCGCGGGATGTCGACGTCGACCCCCTTGAGATTGTGCTCGCGCGCGCCGCGCACGCGGATGAAGTCGTGTTTTTCGGTCATGGGATCCGGGAACGCCGAGGGGCCGGAGGCGGGTCCGGCGCAACGGCGTCATATGGGGATCAATTCGCGAAGTTCAGCAAGAACGAAGTGCGAACTGCGATGCTGCAAGCGCGCCCTGCTGACGCCGACTGGCAGCAGGGCGGCGGGATCAGGGCTGGGCGAACTCGCCGGTGCGAAGGCTGATGTTGCAGGCATGAACCTCGCCGCGCCGTTCGCACCAGTCGGCGGCGAACAGGTCACGCTCGATGCGGGTGGTGGAGCGGATCAAGCGATCGCCCACGACGACTTCCGAGTTCTGCGCGGCCGCCCAGGGGCCCAGCGCCTCGAAGAAGGCGCGGGCGGGCTCTCCGTCGCAGGTGAAGACGACCACGTGCACCTCGTCATGGGCGTGGCCGTATCTTCCGGTCCGCGCGGCCTGGGCGATGCAGTCGGCGTAGAGGCGGGCGTTCACGCTGGCCGTCGTTGAGATCGGGCTGAAATCGGGAGGGCCCGAAGGACCCGGCGCCGTCGCGCAAGCGGTGACGACCAGGGCCGACAGACAGGCGATGAGGCGCATGTTTCTTTCTCCCGGCAAAGCTTTTCATGGGCGCGGCAAAATGGCCATGCATCATTTCGCTTGCGACCGCGGCCCGTCGATCGCATCTTGTGAGGCTTGAGAGCGTGCCGCGGGATGCGTGGAAGATGATCGGACCGGTCGAAATCGCCTTGGGCATCGCCGCCGCCGGACTGGCGGGGGCCTGGATCGCGGCCCAGCCCAAGCCGAAGGCGGTTCCCGTCCGCGCGCGTCGTCGTCGTCGCTGAGCCTCAACCCGGCAGTCGTCACAAGCTCCGACCGGCTGTTCGCCCGGCGTGACCGCGCCGAGAGCCGCACACCGCCCATCTCTGACGCAAGCCTTGTTTCCACCCCAGGCGAGAGGCAGTCTCACGTCGCCCACAGTCACGAGGAGTGCCCAAGGTCATGATCAGCGCGCTGGAAATCGGTTTCGCCCTTTCCCTCGTCGTCCTGGTCTGCGCTCATGCCCTCGTCCTCCGTCCCGCCCCGGCCCGCCTTCGTCGTCACCCTGTCCGGGCTCGGCGTCCGAACGCCTGACGGCCGAACGCTCTTTTCCGATCTGACCCTCGCCTTCGGGCGGGAAACCACCGGCGTCGTCGGCCGCAACGGCTGCGGCAAGAGCACGCTGCTGCGCCTGATGGCGGGCGTCGCGACGCCGTTCGAGGGGACCATCACACGCGCCGGCTCGGTCGCTTGGCTGGAGCAGGAGCCGGCGAGCCCGCCCGCGCAGACGGTCGCCGCGGCCCTCGGCGTGGAGGCGGAGCTGGCCCGGATCGCCCGCATCACGGCCGGTGCGGGCGACGCCGACGATCTGGATCGGGCGGACTGGACGCTGGAGGCCCGGCTGGACGAGGCTTTGGCGGCGGTCGGGCTGGCGGGGCTTGATCCCGCGCGACCGACGGCGAGCCTGAGCGGGGGCGAGCGGACGCGGCTGGAACTGGCCCGGCTGGAGCTTGCCGATCCCGACCTGCTGCTGCTGGACGAGCCGACCAATCACCTGGACGCGGAGGCCCGCGATCTGGTGCGCGACCTGATCGCGCGGCGTGGCGGCGGGACCGTGGTGATCAGTCACGACCGATCGCTGCTTCGCCACGTGGATCGGATCATCGAACTGTCGGAGCTCGGCGCGGCCGTGCACGGGGGCGGTTGGGACATGTACGTCGCCCGCCGCGAGGCGGAGAGGGCGGCGGCGGCGCGCGCCCTGGGCGACGCCGAGCGCGTGGCCGCCCAGCGCGCGCGGGAGGCCCAGCGTGAGCGCGAGAAGAAGGCGCGCCGCGACGCCGCGGGCAAGCGGGAGGGGCGGGCGGGCGGCCTGCCGCGCATCCTGGCGGGGATGCGGGCCGATCAGGCGCAGGACAGCGCCGGCCGCGGGCGGGTTCTCGCGGCGCGGCGGCAGGAGGCGGCGGACGCGGCCCTGGCCGAGGCACGGGCGCGGGTGGAGCGTGTCCGCGCCCTGGACGTGCCGATGCCGCCGACCGGCCTGCCGGAGGGGCGTCTTGTGCTGCGCTTGGCGGGCGCCGGCTGGGCGACGCCGGAGAACAGGCGCATCCTCGTCCCCGTCGATCTGACCATGACGGGGCCGGAGCGGATCGCGATCGCCGGCCCGAACGGCGCGGGCAAGACCACCCTGTTGCGCCTGATCCACGGCGATCTGGCGCCGACGTCAGGAACCGTCGAACGGCCCGTGCCGGCGGCGCTGCTGGATCAGAAAGCGGCGGCGCTGCTCCCCGGCGAGACTTTGGTCGAGGCATGGCTGCGGCTGAACCCCGGCGGAACTCCGAACGACGCTCAGGCGGCGCTGGCGCGGTTCCTGTTCCGCAACGCGGCCGCGCGGAAGCGCGTGGCGGAGCTGTCGGGCGGCGAGCGGCTGAGGGCCGCGTTGGCCTGCGTGATGACCGGAACCCGGCCTCCCCAGCTGCTGGTTCTGGACGAGCCGACGAACCATCTGGACCTGGACGCCGTCGAGGCGGTGGAAGCGGCCCTGGCGGCCTATGACGGCGCCTTGATCGTGGTCAGCCACGACCGGGAATTTCTGGACGCGGTGGGCATCGACCGGGAGATCGCGCTCAGGCAGTGCGGTTGAGGGCCACGGCCGTGGCGGCGGGCGCCGTCGCGCGGCCGGCGGCGCCGTAGGCGGACGGGCTGCCCCGCTGGGCGGCGACCTCGGCGGCGATGGTGCGGACAAGGCCCTCGGAGACCGTGCGCGCAGCTTCGACCACGCGGGCGTGGACGGCCAAGGCCTGTTCGAACAGTTCGGTGGCGCGGATCAGCTCCATGCGGTCGGCGGCGGTCGCGGCCTTCAGCACGTCGGGCCGGGCCTTCAGCTGCGCGGACTCGCGGCGATAGACGTTGGCCATCTCCTGTATCTCGGCCTGATCGGCCAGCAGATCCTTGGCGCGATGCTCGCGAAACGCCTCGGTCTCCACCTCCAGCCGGCCGGTCAGGCGGCGCGTCAGGTCGATCAGGCGGCGGACGTGAAAGGCGGCGGTCTGGGGATCGGCGCTCATGCCTGCATCTCCTGCATCTGGATCATCTGGGCCATGACGTGGTCGGCCAGGCCGATGCCGCCCGATCGAGCGACCTGCTTGCCCATCTCGTCCAGCAGGAGGCCGCGCCAGGTCGCCTCGGCCTCGCCGCCGCCGAACGGCGCCTCGGTGGACAGACCTTCGAACATCGGGCGCAGCATCTGGGCGATGAAGGAGGCTTCGAACGCCTGGGCGGTCTCGCGCATCTTGCGATCTCCCTCCCCCGAAGTGGGGAGGGAAGACGGCGAAGCCGTCGGGGTGGGGAACTGAACAGCCCCACCCTGGCTCGCCAGGGCTCGCCGTCCCTCCCCATGAAGGGGAGGGAGAGAAGACAGCGCGCTCATCATCACATCACCTCGATGTCGGCCTGGAGGGCGCCGGCGGCCTTGATGGCCTGCAGGATCGAGATCAGGTCGCGCGGCGAGACGCCGAGGGCGTTCAGGCCGGCCACGAGGCTGGACAGGGAGGCCCCGCCGTCGACGACGCGCATCTGGGTGCCGCGATCCTCCTCGACCGTGACGTCGGACTGGGGCACGACCACGGTCTCACCGTCGCTGAAGGGTTCGGGCTGGCTGACGCGCGGGTTCTCCTGGACCGAGACGGTCAGGTTGCCGTGGGCGATGGCGACGGTGGAGACGCGCACGCTCTCGCCCATGACGATGACGCCGTTGACCTCGTCGATGATGACCTTGGCCGGCGCGTCGACCGCCACCGACAGGTTCTCGACGCGGCTGAGGAAGTTGGCCGTGCCGTAGCCGGCGGGCGGGCGCAGGACCACGACGGTGCCGTTCTCGGCCCAGGCGGTGTTGGGAAACATCTGGTTGACGGCTCCCGCCACGCGCTGGGCCGTGGTGAAGTCGGGGTTGCGCAGGGTCAGGCGCACGGCGTCCTGACCGTTCAGGTCGAAGCCGGTCTCGCGTTCGACCACGGCGCCGGAGGCGATGCGGCCGGCGGTCGGCACGCCGCGCGTGACCGAGGAGCCGGACTGGCCCGAGGCGGACACCGCGCCGGTCTGGATCGACCCCTGCGCCACCGCATAGGTCTGGCCGTCCCAGCCCTGCAGCGTGGTGACCACCACCGTGCCGCCCTGCAGGCTCTTGGCGTCGCACAGGGTCGAGACCGAGACGTCGATGCGCGAGCCCGGCGCGGCGAACGGCGGCAGCTCGGCGGTGACCATGACGGCGGCGACGTTCTTGGTGTTGGCCTGGGCGCCGCGCATGTTGACGCCTTGGCGTTCCATCATGCTGTCGAGCGACTGACGGGTGAGGGGGCAGTTGCGCAGGTTGTCGCCGGTGCCGTTCAGCCCGACCACCAGGCCGTAGCCGACCAACTGGTTGGAGCGCACGCCCTCGATCGAGACGATGTCCTTGATGCGCGACTGGGCCGCGGCCGGTGCGGCGACCAGGAGGCCCGCTGCGGCGAGGGTCGCGAGGATGGGGACGGTGAGCAGTTTCTGCATCGGCGGCGAACTCCACGACGGCGGTCGTTCACGCTGTTGCGAGGATCATGCCGGGAGAAATTCTTCGGCAAAACAATGAAGCCGGCGCACCGGGAAGGCGAATGGGCGGCAAACTCTGCCGGGGCGTTAACCAAACGGTGACAGCGGCGCGCCATGGTCGCCTCATGAATCGGAGCCCCCTCGCATGAAGGTGACCGGACCGTCGGGCCCCCAGCCGGTCGGGGGGCAGCGGACGCAACGCCCCGGCGCTGGGTTCAGCCTGCCTGGAACGGCGGCGGCGTCGAGTGTCGGCGCGGCGTCGGCTCCGTCGGCCCCGGCGGGCGTGTCTGGCGTGTCCGCCCTGATGGCTCTTCAAGGCGTGGAGGACGCCACGGAGCGTAAACGCCGGGCCATCCGCCGCGGGCGTGGATTGCTGGACGAGTTGGACGCTCTGCGGATCGCCGCTCTCGAAGGCGTCGATGATGGCGGCGCACTCCAGCGTCTGTCGCGCGCAGCCGGGGAGGCTTCGGCCGCGGTGGAGGATCCGGACCTCGCCATGGTTCTGACCCAGATCGACTTGCGGGCGGCCGTCGAGGTCGCCAAACGGGACGTTCGCCGCAGCGCAGCATGAAGCGCCGGAAAACATGACGAAATGTTCATCATCGCAATCGGTGATGAAGAAATGTCACGCCATGACGAAGACGTGAAGCGTGACCGCATTGTGGCCCTCACAACACCGTTGTCGCGACTCCCTTGCCCGTCTAATGGGCGCATGCGCCGCAGGGGGGCGCGAAGAGTCGAGCGTGAGTGAAATGACCGCGTTGGCTGCCAAGATGCCTGAAGTCGAGCCGTCCTATCGGCCGTCCGACGACGAACCCTTCATGAACGACCGCCAGCTTGCCTATTTCCGCGGCAAGCTGCTGGCGTGGAAAGAGGACATCCTGCGAGAGTCCAAGGGGACCGTCGTCAACCTGAAGGCGGAAACCGAGAACCATCCGGACCTGGTCGACCGGGCCTCGTCGGAGTCCGACCGGGCTCTGGAGCTGCGGACCCGCGATCGCCAGCGCAAGCTGATCTCCAAGATCGACGAGGCCTTGCGCCGGATCGATGACGGCTCCTACGGCTATTGCGAGGAGACCGGCGAGCCGATCAGCCTGGGCCGACTGGAAGCCCGCCCGACGGCCACCCTGTCGGTCGAGGCGCAGGAGCGTCACGAGCGCCGCGAGCGCGTCCACCGCGACGACTGACCTCTTCTTGACTTCGTGGGGGCGCAGGGCGACCTAGCGCCCCTTCGCGTCTCAAGGTTCAAGAATGTCCGTCAAGGTCCGTTTCGCCCCGTCGCCGACGGGGAAGCTGCACGTCGGCAACGTCCGCACCGCCCTGGTGAATTGGCTGTTCGCCAAAGGGCAGGGCGGGCGGTTCGTCCTGCGGATCGACGACACCGACCTGGCGCGGTCCACGCCCGAGTTCGAGCAGGGGATCGAGGACGACCTGCGCTGGCTGGGGCTGGTCTGGGACGAGCGGCACAACCAGTCGAAGCGGTTCGACCGCTACGAAGCCGCGGCCAAGGCGCTGAAATCGGCCGGTCGGCTTTACGCCTGCTACGAGACCGCGGAAGAGCTGGATCGCCGCCGCAAGGTGCAGCTGTCGCGGGGCCTGCCGCCGATCTACGACCGCGCGGGGCTGGCGCTGACCGATGCCGAAAAGGCCGCTTACGAAGCTGAGGGGCGGCGTCCGCACTGGCGCTTCAGGCTGGACGGCCGGCGGGTGGCCTGGGAGGATCTGTCGCGCGGCCATGCCGAGGTCGACACGGCCTCTATGTCCGACCCGGTGCTGATCCGGGAGGACGGGCTGTTCCTCTACACCCTGCCGTCGGTCGTCGACGATCTGGACATGGCCATCAGCCACGTGATCCGGGGCGAAGACCACGTCACCAACACGGGCGCTCAGATCGAGATCTTCGAGGCGCTGATCGCGGCCGGCTGGGGCGGGGCCGTGCCGGGGTTCGCGCACATGCCCCTGCTGGTCGGCGCCGACGGTCAGGCGCTGTCGAAGCGGCTGGGCTCCCTGTCGATCAGCGAGATGCGCGAGCAGGGTTATGAGCCGATCGCCATCGTCAGCCATCTGGGCCGCATCGGCACGTCCGATCCGCTGGAAGTGGGCGAGTCGATCGAGGCGCTGGGCGCGGGCTTCGCTTTCTCCAAGATGGGCCGCTCGCCGGCGCGCTACGACACCGCCGACCTGGACCGCCTTAACGCCCAGGCCCTGCACGCCATGTCGTATGAGACGGCGCGTCCCCGACTGATCGAGAAGGACGCGGACCTGGGCGAAGACTTCTGGAACGTGGTGCGGGCCAACCTTCAGAAGTTCGACGACGTCGCTGAAATGGCGCGGCTTGTGCGGGGGCCGGTGACGCCGGTGATCGAGGACGCCGGCTTCGCCGCGACGGCGGCGCGCCTGCTGCCGGAAACGATCGACGGCGGCGCCTGGTCCGCCTGGACCGAGGCTTTGAAGGCCGAGACCGGCGCCAAGGGCGGCGCGCTGTTCAAGCCCCTGCGGCTGGCGCTGACCGGCCAGACCCATGGGCCGGAGATGGCGGCGCTGATCCCGCTGATCGGGCGCGACCGCATCCAGGCCCGGCTGCGCGGCGAGGGCTGAGGGGCAGACACGAAAAAGGCCGCCCCGGCAGGAGCGGCCTCTCGTCGGCAAGTCGCGCGGATCAGGCGTTGCAGGTCGCCAGCTGTTCGGCGGTCAGGGCCTGACCCTTCCAGGTGAAGGCGGTGACCTTGCCCACGCGGGCCACGACGCGCTTGCAGGCTCGCGCGGCGGGCTGGTTGGCGCCGCCGCTGGCGGTGCAGGTCGCGCCCTCGCAGGACCACGAGGCGCCGTCGACGATGACGCGGCCGGCGGGGGCCGAGGCGGCGTCCGCCAGGGTCAGGGAGTTGGCGGGAGACTGGGCCACGGCGGGGGCGGCGAGGGCCAGGACGGCGGCGATGACGAAGGCACGCATGGGGAGGCTCCGTGTGAGGTTCAGGCTTGAGGCCAGCTTCGAGGAACGCCTCTTGGGCGGCGACGTCAAGGTGCGTATCGTTTAGAAACGCACTCTCTTATGAACATTGATCACTTATCGCCGATCATGTTGCAAGGGCGCCGCACCTGAGCCGACGGCCACGGCTCCCACCACCGCATCGAGGTCCGCGTGGATCTCATAGGCCTGGAGGAAGGATTCGGGCGTCATCCCGCTGGCCACGTTCTGGCGCATCAGGGCGTCGAAGGCGTCCCAGAAGCCGTCGGGACTGTGGAAGACGACCGGCTTGGGATGCAGGTCCAGCCGCTTCCAAGACAGCACCTCGACCGCTTCCTCCAGCGTGCCGACGCCGCCCGGCGCGACGATGAAGGCGTCCGACGCGTCGTACATCAGGGTCTTGCGCTCATGCATGGAGGTGACGACGACGGTCTCCACCTCGTCGAACAGACGCTCGCGGCTGCGCAGGAAGGCCGGCATGATGCCGACCACACGGCCGCCCGCCTCGTGCGCCGCGCGCGCCGTCGCGCCCATCAGCCCCACGCCGCCGCCGCCGTAGACCAGCCGCCAGCCTCGCGCGGCGATCATCCGGCCGAGTTCGGCGGCGCCTGCCGTCAACGCCGGGTCGGCGCGGTCGGACGAGCCGCAGAAGACGCAGACGGAGAAGCCGTCGAACGGCTGGAGGGCTGGGGGAGATTGCATGAAGCCTCGACAAGGAAATCCGCGCCCGACATAGCGTGAGGACACGTGTACCCATAGAGCCGCTGCGAAATGTCGCTTTCCAGAGCCCTCCTGTCGTCGGTCCTGCTCGTCGCCGCGGCGGCGTGCGCCCCTCGATCCGACCGGGAGCCCGCGGAGGAGCCCACCGCTCAGGCTTGGCGCGCTGCGCCGCGCGTGGAGACCGCGGTCAGGACGCCGGGCGCGCTGGAACTGACCGGCGTGGCCGAACCCGGCGCTCGGGTCGTCATGCGCGACGCCGGCGGCACGGCGCATGCGGCGACGGCGGATTCCGGAGGGGCCTTCACCCTGCGGCTGGATCCCAGAGCGGGCGACGTGCTGTTGCGCCCCCAGGATCAGGAAGGCCAGGAGGCTCTGCCGGGGCCGGATCAGATCGTGGTCCTGGCCGACGGCCGGGCTCTGGCTTTATCGCCCGGCGCGCCGTCACGTCGGCTGGATCCGGGCACAGGACTGGCCGCGATCGATTCGGACGGGCGCATGGCGCTGGTGTCGGGCCGTCGGGCGAGGGGCGCGGAGGACGCGCGGGTGCGGATCGGCGCGGGAGTGGAGATGGCCGTCGCCGCCGATGCGCGAGGCGTGTGGGCTCTGCGCGGCGACGCCGCGTCGGCGACGCAGGGCGTGTGGGTGGACGGCGTGGAGCATCGGCCGGCGCTGTCGGGCGCCGTGCCCGGCATGGCGAGGCCGGCGGGAAGCGGCACTCTGATCGGTTGGACCGCGCCCGACGGAGCCCGGATCGCGACCTGGGTCCCGACGCGTTAACGCCTCGGCAACCAATTCAACGGAACGAGGGTCTCGGACGCCTTTCGCGAGGTCGCCCACCATCACCAGACCCTTCAGGCCCGGCCTTGCACAAGGTCGGGTCTTTTTTCGTCCGGCGTTCAGGAAATCGAGAGTGGCTCCGCGGGTAGGATTCGAACCTACGACCAGCCGATTAACAGTCGGCTGCTCTACCACTGAGCTACCGCGGAACGGAGGCCCCTCTCGAGAGGGCGGCTCCATAGCAGTGGCCGCGCGCGTCGCGCAACGATAAATCGGCCGCGATGTCGCCCATCTTGATCGAAGACCCGTCCGACCCTCGCGTCGCCGCCTTTCGCGACGTGCGGGAGCGCGACCTGATCGGCAGGCGGGGGCTGTTCGTGGCGGAGGGCGCCGTCGTGCTGAGGGCGCTCGTGGCGCCCAGAGGCCGGTGCGCGCCTGAGTCGGTGCTGGTGGATCAGCGGCGGGTCGAGAGCCTGTCCGACGTCTGGGCGGCTTTGGGCGATCGCGCGCCGGTGCATGTCGCGGCCCAGGGCGTGCTCGACCAGATCGCCGGGTTCCCCCTGCACCGGGGCATTCTGGCGCTGGGGCGCGTGCCGGCTGAAGTCGAGCTGGACGACGTCACGGGACCGGGCTCGCGAACCCTGCTGGTGGTCGCCGGGGTCGGCAACCACGACAACATGGGCGCCCTGATGCGCAATGCCGCGGCCTTCGGCGTGAGTGCCGTCGTGCTGGACGACCGTTGCTGCGACCCCTTCTACCGCAAGGCGCTGAGGGTCGCCGTCGGCGCGACGTTGAGCCTGCCGATCGTGCGCAGAGTCGCGCTGGACGAAATCTTGGGTCGTTTGGCCGCGCGGGACGTCGAATGTCTGGCGCTTAGCCCCGCCGGGGCGGAACCGCTGAGGGGCCTCAAGCCGTCGCTGCGGCGCGCTCTGGTCGTCGGGACGGAGGGGCCCGGACTGCCGCCGGACGTCATCGCTCGACTGCGGAGCGTGCGGATCGACATGCGGGACGGCTTCGATTCGCTGAACGTCGCCACGGCGGCGGCGATCGCCCTGCACGAAATCACGCAGCCGTGAACCGCGTTAACGCTTCATACACCTTGTCCACAGGCCCGGAATGTGGCGGAGATGCGGCCGTCCGGGGGAGTGGATTTCAATGTTCAGCGTCATCATCGGGGCCTTGGGGCGTCATGCGCGCCTGATCATCGGCGGGGCGATCATCGCCGCCGCGGTCGGGGCGGCGGGGGCCATCGGCTGGATCACGGCGCCGATCGCCTGAGGCCCGGGCGCGGGTTGTGACCCGCGCCGCCATCTGCCAAGCCCGGAAGGAGCCCGACGCGCCCGCGCGCGTTCGGCCCGCGTCCACGACCGCCCCGGGAGCCGCGCTTGCCCATCGCCGTCCACGCCGTCACCCCCTTCGACGACCAGAAGCCGGGGACGTCCGGCCTGCGCAAATCCACCCGACGGTTCATGGAGCCCGGCTATCTGCCGGCCTTCGTGCAGGCGATCCTGGAGTGCGATCCGCCCAAGCCCGGCGCGACCCTGATCGTCGGCGGCGACGGTCGCTTCTTCGGACGCGAGGCGGCGGAGACCGTGATCCGCATGGCCGCCGCGGCGGGCTATGCGCGGGTCAAGGTGGGGCGGGGCGCCCTGCTGTCGACGCCCGCCGCGTCGCATCTGGTGAGGCTGATCGGCGCCCAGGGGGCGGTCATCCTGTCGGCCAGCCATAATCCCGGAGGTCCCGACGGCGACTTCGGGGTCAAGTACAACACCGCCACGGGCGGCCCGGCGCCGGAGAGCCTGACCGAGGCGATCTTCGCCCGGTCCAAGGCGCTCACGGAATGGCGCATTGAGACCAAGGGGACTCTCGATCTCGACCGGCTGGGTGAGGTTCTCATCGGCGACGGCGCCGTCGAGGTCATCGATCCGGTGGCGGACTACGCCGACCTGATGGAGAGCCTGTTCGACTTCGGCGCGATCCGCGCGCTTCTGAAGTCCGACTTCCGCATGCGGTTCGACGCCATGCACGCCGTGACGGGGCCCTATGCGACCGAGCTGTTCGAGCGGCGTCTGGGCGCGCCCGCCGGGACGGTGATCAACGCGACGCCGCTGCCCGACTTCGGGGGCGGCCACCCGGACCCGCATCCCGGCCATGCGCCGGAACTGATGGCGGCCATGTCCGGCCCGGATGCGCTGGACTTCGGCGCGGCGTCCGACGGCGACGGCGACCGCAACATGATCGTCGGCCCGGGCGGCTTCGTGGTCTCGCCGGGCGACAGCCTGGCCATCCTGACGGCGCTCGCGGATCGCGTTCCGGCCTATGCCGCCGGCGTGGCGGGCGTGGCGAGGTCGATGCCGACGGCACGCGCGGCGGACCGGGTGGCCAAGACGCTGAGCGTCGACTGTTTCGAGACGCCGACGGGCTGGAAGTGGTTCGTCAGCCTGATGGACGCGGGCCGCATCACCCTGTGCGGCGAAGAGAGCTTCGGCACCGGTTCGGACCACGTGCGCGAGAAGGACGGTCTGTGGGCCGTGCTGTTCTGGCTGAATCTGCTGGCGGCCGAAGGAATCGGCGTTCGGGATTTGGTGCGGCGGCACTGGGCCCGGTTCGGACGCGACGCCTATCGCCGCGAGGACTACGAAGGACTGGAGAGCGAGCGCGCCGAGGCCTTCATGCAGACGCTGCGCGGCCGTCTGGACGAGGCGGCGGGCCTTGCCGTCGGGCCGTTCGGCGTCGTGAGCGCCGACGACTTCGCCTACGTCGACCCGATCGACGGTTCGGGCGCGCGGGCCCAGGGCGTGCGGGTGATGCTGACGCCGGACGCGCGGATCACCTATCGCCTCTCAGGCACGGGGTCATCCGGCGCGACGCTACGGGTCTATCTGGAGACCTATTTGTCGCCGGAACGCGCGGACGCGGATCCCACGGCCGAACTGAACGCCCTGTCGGCGGCGTCGCGAGATTTCGCCGACGTCGGGAGCCTGCTCGGGCGAGCGGCTCCCTCGGTCGTCACCGGCTGAACGCAGGAGTGCGGACGTCCGCGCGCCCTTCAGTCCGCCGGCAAGGCCTTAAGATCGGCGTCTATGGCGTCGATCATCTCTTGGGTCAGTTCTCCGTTGGCCAAGGGCATGACCTGGTCGAAGGTCAAGCCTTCGAACTGCGGGCGTGCGGGGTGGTCGCTGATGCCGGGGATATGCTTCTCCAGCACGGCGCGAGATTTCTCGTTGGCCAGCAGATCGCCGATGGTCCAGCCGATGTTCGGCTTGGCGTCCTGTCTGGCCGACGACGGGTCTTGCGGCACGGCTGAGTGCGCTGCGCCCGCGACGAGGGCGAGGGCGACGAAGGCGGCGACGAATTTGGTCATGGCGGTCTCTCCGATGAGGCCGCCAGATTGAGCGCGGATGTGCGACGGGCTCAAGACGATTGTTCCCCTGGGCCGCATCCGACGCTATCTCAGCGCCCATGACCGACGTCGCCGCCAAATCCAAACTGATCCAGGGCCGTACGGGCCCGTGGGAAATCGTCATGGGGCTGGAGATCCACGCCCAGGTGGCGTCGAGGTCCAAGCTGTTCTCGGGCGCCGCCGTCGGCTTCGGCGCCGGGCCGAACGAGCAGGTGTCGCTGGTCGACGCCGGCTTTCCCGGCATGCTGCCGACGCTGAACCGCTTCTGCGTCGAGCAGGCGGTGCGGACGGGGCTGGGCCTGCGGGCGAAGATCAACACCTTCAGCCAGTTCGACCGGAAGAACTATTTCTACCCCGACTTGCCGACCGGCTATCAGATCAGCCAGCTGTATTTCCCGATCGTCGGCGAGGGGGTGGTCGAGGTCGAGGCCGAGGACGGCAGCTTCTTCAATGTCGGCATCGAGCGGCTGCATCTGGAGCAGGACGCGGGCAAGCTGATCCACGACCTGTCGCCGACCGAGAGCTATGTCGACCTCAATCGCGCGGGCACGGCGCTGATGGAGATCGTGTCCAAGCCCGATCTGAGGAGCCCCGAGGAGGCCGTCGCCTACGTCAAGAAGATCCGGACCATCCTGATCTATCTGGGCACCTGCGACGGGGACATGGAGAAGGGCAATCTGCGCGCCGACGTGAACGTGTCGGTGCGGCGGCCCGGCGAGCCGTTCGGCACGCGCTGCGAGATCAAGAACGTCAACTCGTTTCGCTTCATCGCCCAGGCCATCAACTACGAAGCCCGCCGCCAGATCGAGATCCTGGAGGACGGCGGGTCGATCGTGCAGGAGACGCGCCTGTTCGACCCGACCAAGGGCGAGACGCGGTCGATGCGGTCCAAGGAGGAGGCGCACGACTATCGCTACTTCCCCGACCCCGACCTGCTGCCGCTGGAGATCGAGCAGGCGTGGATCGACGGCATCAGGGCGTCGCTGCCTGAGCTGCCCGACGACAAGCGCCGCCGCTTCATGAGCGAATACGGCCTGTCTCAGTACGACGCGGGGGTGCTGATCTCCGAACAGGCCAAGGCCGACTATTTCGAGCAGGCCGCCAAGGGCCGGGACCCCAAGCTGGTCGCCAACTGGGTGACGAACGAACTGTCGGCCCGCTTGGCCGTTGACGGCCGCGACTTCGAGCAGAACGCCCTGCCGGCCGCGCACGTGGCCGAGCTGGTCGAGCTGATCGAGACGAACGTCATCTCGTCGAAGATCGCCAAGGAGGTCTTCGACCACGTCTGGAACGGCGAGGGCTCTCCGGCCCAAGTGGTGGAGGCGCGGGGCCTGAAGCAGGTCACCGACACGGGCGCGATCGAGAAGGCGGTGGACGAGATCATCGCCGCCAACCCCGACAAGGCCGCCGCGGTCGCCGAGAAACCCCAGGCCCTCGGCTGGTTCGTCGGTCAGGTGATGAAGGCCACCGGCGGCAAGGCGAATCCCGCCGCGGTCAACGACATCCTGAAGGCGAAGCTCGGGCTCTGATCCAAAAGGAGCGCGGACCTCCAGGTCCGCGAGACCGTCGAGGGCGCGAAGTCGCGGACCTGGAGGTCCGCGCTCCTTCGTTCCGCGTCGGGCACAAGATGTTGTGGTGAACGGCGGGCGGGCCTAGAAAGTCGGGCCGTCTTCCGCTCCCAGGACATCCGCCCGTGAACGCCTTTTCCCGCGACGCCTTCTTCCGCACCGATCTGGCTTCGGCCGATCCGGAGGTCTTTCAGGCCATCCAGGGCGAGACCGCGCGCCAGCAGGAACAGATCGAACTGATCGCGTCCGAGAACATCGTCTCCCAGGCGGTGCTGGAGGCTCAGGGCTCGGTCCTGACCAATAAATACGCCGAGGGCTATCCGGGCCGTCGCTACTACGGCGGCTGCGAGTTCGTGGACGTCACCGAGGACCTGGCCCGCAATCGGGCCAAGCAGCTGTTCGGCTGCGCCTTCGCCAACGTCCAGCCGCACTCCGGCGCCCAGGCGAACCAGGCGGTGTTCATGAGCCTGCTCCAGCCCGGCGACACCTTCCTGGGCATGGACCTGGCCTGCGGCGGGCACCTGACGCACGGCTCGCCCGCCAACCAGTCGGGCAAGTGGTTCCGGCCCGTGACCTACAAGGTGCGCGAGGACGATCACCTGATCGACTACGACCACGTCGCCGAGATGGCGCGGACGGAAAAGCCGAAGCTGATCATCGCCGGCGCATCCGCCTATTCGCGCCAGATCGACTTCAAACGCTTCCGCGAGATCGCCGACGAGGTGGGCGCGTACCTGATGGTGGACATGGCCCATTACGCGGGCCTGATCGCCGGGGGCGCGTACGACAGCCCCATTCCGCACGCGCACGTCTGCACCACGACGACGCACAAGACCCTGCGCGGCCCGCGCGGCGGCATGATCCTGTCCAACGACGTGGAACTGGGCAAGAAGATCAACTCGGCGGTCTTCCCCGGACTGCAGGGCGGCCCGCTGGAGCACGTCATCGCCGCCAAGGCCGTGGCCTTCGGGGAGGCGCTGAAGCCGGAGTTCAAGCAATACGCACAGCAGGTCGTGGCCAACGCCCGCGCCCTGGCGGCCGTCCTCATCGAGCGCGGACTGGCGGTCGTGTCGGGCGGGACGGACAGCCACATCGTCCTGGTCGACCTGCGGCCCAAGGGCGTGACGGGCAAGGCGACGGAGCTGCAGCTCGAGCACGCGCTGATGACCTGCAACAAGAACGGCGTGCCGTTCGACACCGCGCCCTTCACCGTCACCTCGGGCGTCCGTCTGGGCACGCCGGCGGGCACCACGCGCGGCTTCGGCGAGGCGGAGTTCAAGCAGGTCGGCCACTGGATCGCCGACGTCGTGGACTCGATGAAGGGCGGCGACGAGGCCGACGCCGCCGTGGTCCAGCGCGTGTCGGGCGAGGTGCGCGAGCTGACGCGCCGTTTCCCGATCTACGGATAAGTCTCTGATGAAGTGTCCCTTCTGCGGCAACGCCGACACCCAGGTGAAGGACAGCCGGCCGTCCGACGACGGCGCGGCGATCCGTCGCCGTCGGTCGTGCCCGTCGTGCGAGGGGCGGTTCACCACCTTCGAGCGCGTGCAGCTGCGCGAGCTGATGATCCTGAAGCGCAACGGGCGACGCACGCCGTTCGACCGCGACAAGCTGGAACGGTCCCTGCGCATCGCTCTGCGCAAGCGGCCGGTGCAGCCGGAGCAGATCGAACAGCTGGTCAGCCGCATCACCCGTCAGCTGGAAAGCCTGGGCGAGACCGAGATCGCCTCGTCGGTCGTCGGCGACTTCATCATGAAGGCGCTGAAGGGCGTCGATGAGGTCGCCTACGTCCGTTACGCCTCGGTCTACAAGGACTTCCGCCACACGGGCGACTTCGCCCGCTTCCTCGGCGACGAGGGGCTGGACGAGGGCTGATGCGCCCTCACGTGACCTTGAAGCTGGCGACGTCGCTGGACGGCCGCATCGCCACGGCCACAGGCGAGTCGAAGTGGATCACGGGGCCTGAGGCGCGGGAGATGGGGCATCGCCTGCGCGCGGAAAGCGACGCCATTCTGGTGGGGGTGGAGACCGTTCTGACCGACGACCCGGAGCTGACCCACCGTCTTCTCCCCGTTCGCGAAGCGGAGGGGGAGGTGGATCGGGCGCACGGCGCCCGAGACGGAGGGGCTGTTTCCGCGCGTGCGGTCGAAAGCCCCTCCACCGCTTCGCGGTCCCCCTCCCCATCCGCTTCGCAGACGGGGAGGAGACAGCCGCTCCGCGTCGTCCTCGATTCCCGGCTGCGCACGCCGGCGACGGCGAAGGTCGCTTCCGGGAACACCCTGATCCTCACCACGGCCGAGCCGCATTCCATAGGCGACGCGGAGGCAGTCCGCGTCGCCGCCGACCGTGACGGCCGCCCAGCCATCCCCGCCGTGCTGGAGGCGTTGGCCGAACGCGGCGTGCGGACCCTGATTGTCGAGGGAGGAGGCCGCGTGGCCGCCGCCTTCGTCGCCGCGGGCGCGGTCGACGCCCTGTGGTGGTTCCGCGCGCCGATCCTGCTGGGCGCCGACGGGCGGCCCTGCGTCGCGGGGCTGGCGCTTGCAAAGCTGGCCGACGCCCCCAAGTTCCGACGCCTCGACGTCCAGTCCGTGGGCGAAGACCTGTGGGAACGCTACGAGGCCGTGCGATGAGAGGGATACGACCGATTCCGACGTCGCCGTCCGTCATTGTTGCGCGGTCTCCAGCCCCGGCGACGACGAAATGTGCACTATGTGCACTCACTTTTTTCAGAGTGCACATCTGATGTTCACCGGCATCGTCACAGACGTCGGTCGGGTGCGCCGCGTCCAGGCCACCGATCGCGACCGCCGCTATGAGGTCGAGACGGCCTGGGACGTGTCGGGCATCGACCTGGGCGCCTCCATCAGCCACGCGGGCTGCTGCCTTACCGTCGTCGAGAAAGGGCAGGGGTGGTTCGCCGTCGAGGTGTCCAACGAGACCCTGTCCAAGACCACCCTGGGCGCCTGGGCCGGGGGCGACCGCGTCAATCTGGAGCGCGCAGCGCGGCTGGGCGACGAGGTTGGCGGGCATGTGGTCTCGGGCCACGTCGACGGTGTGGGCACGGTCGTGTCCGTGAAGCCCGAAGGCGGATCGCACCGCGTGACCATCGAGGCGCCCGAGCCGCTGCACCGCATGATCGCGCCCAAGGGCTCGATCACGATCGACGGGGTGTCGCTGACGGTCAACGAGGTCGAGGGGCGGCGCTTCGGCGTCAACCTGATCCCGCACACCTGGGATCACACCACGCTGGGTGGGCTGAACCCAGGCTATCGGGTGAACCTGGAGATCGACATGCTGGCGCGATACCTCGCCAGGTGGCAGGAGACCGCGTGATGCACCTCGTGGCCAACAACACCGACAGCCCGATCAGCCCCATCGAGGACATTCTGGAGGACGCCCGCAACGGGCGGCCCTACATCCTGGTGGACGCCGAGGACCGGGAGAACGAGGGCGACGTCATAATCCCCGCCCAGTTCGCCACTCCGGACCAGATCAACTTCATGGCGCGGCATGCGCGCGGCCTGATCTGTTTGGCCATCACGGCGGAGCGGGCGCGCCAGCTGCGCCTGCCGCCGATGGCCGCCGAGAACCGGGAGAGCATGGCGACCGCCTTCACCGTCTCGATCGAGGCCAAGGAGGGGGTCACGACGGGCATCAGCGCGGCGGATCGTGCGCGCACCGTTCAGGTGGCGGCCGATCCGACCAAGGGCCCCGACGACATCGTCACGCCCGGCCACGTCTTCCCGCTGGTCGCCCGCGACGGCGGCGTTCTGGTCCGCACCGGCCACACCGAAGCGGCGGTGGACATCAGCCGCATGGCCGGCCTGACGCCCGCCGGCGTCATCTGCGAGATCATGAACGACGACGGCACCATGGCGCGGATGCCGGACCTGATCGCCTTCGCCCAGCTGCACGGGCTGAAGATCGGCACGATCGCCGACCTGATCGCCCATCGCCGCCGCACCGAGCGCTACGTCGAACGGGTCATGGACACGTCGTTCGACAGCGTCCACGGCGGGCCGTTTCGACTGATGCTGTACCGGAACACGATCGAGGGCGTCGAACACGTGGCCTTGGTGAAGGGCAAGATCGACCCGGCCAGGCCGACCCTGGTCCGCATGCACCAGGTGGACTTCGCGGCCGACCTGCTGGGCCACGTCGAGGCGCGCCAGAACTACGTGCCCGCGGCAATGCGTGAGATTTCGGAGCAGGCCGGGGCCGGCGTGATCGTGTTCCTGCGCGATCCCGACCTGAACGGCCTGGCCGAGCGCCTGACGGCGGAAGCCAAGCCGGCGGCCGCGGACCGGTCGCTGCGGAACTATGGCGTCGGGGCCCAGATCCTGCTGGACCTCGGTGTCCGCGACATGGTGGTGATGAGCTCCACCCGGCCCAATCCCGCCGCGCTGGACGGCTATGGCCTGCGCATCGTCGGCTGGCGCGACATGGACGGAGCAGAACAATCGTAAGCGAACCCCCGCGCATCCTCGTCGTCGAGGCGCGCTTCTATGACGATCTGGCCGACGCCCTGCTGGACGGGGCGACGGATGCCCTGCGCGCGCGGGGCGTGGCCCATGACGTGATCACCGTGCCGGGCGCCCTGGAGATCCCGCCCGCCATCGCCCTGGCCGAAGAGGCCGGTCGCTATCCGACGGCGCCGCGCTACGACGGCTACGTCGCGCTGGGAACCGTGATCCGGGGCGAGACCTACCACTTCGAGATCGTGGCCGATCAGTCGGCGGCGGGGATCATGCAGCTGGGCCTCAAGGGTCTGGCGATCGGCAACGGCGTGCTGACGACCGAGGACGAGGATCAGGCCTGGGCCCGCGCCCGGCGCAGCGAGGGCGACAAGGGCGGCTTCGCGGCCCGCGCCTGTCTGGACCTGATCGACCTGAGGAAGCGGCTGCGCGTGGGACTGAACGGATGAGCGAAGCGAACAGCCTGTCGGCCGTCATGGCCCAGCTGGAAGAGGCGGAGAAGGCCAAGGTCGAGCAGGGCCTGACCGGCCGCCAGCGCCGCGCGCGCACCGTCGCCCGGCTGGCCGCCGTGCAGGCGCTGTACCAGATGGAACTGGCCGGCGAGGGGGTCGAGACCGTCATCGACGAGTTCGCCCGCCACCGCTTCGACCGCGACATCGAGGGCCTGACCCTGGCCGAGGCGGACGAGGAATGGTTCGCCGGCCTGCTGCGCGGCGTGGTGTCGGGCCAGGCGGCGATCGACAAGGCCGTGACCGCGCGGCTGGCCAGCGGCTGGAAGCTGGAGCGGCTGGACGCCACCGTCCGAGCCCTGCTGCGCGCCGGCGCGTGGGAGCTGCGCGAGAAGCGCGACGTGCCGCGCGAGATCGTCATCGACGAATACGTCGAACTGGCCAAGGCCTTCTTCGACGAGGCGGAGGCCAAGTTCGTCAACGCCGCCCTGGACGGCGTGGCCCGCGATGCCCGCGATTGACGTCGCCGGGGAATTCGAGACCATCGAGCGGCTGCTGAAGCCGCTGGCCCATCCCGAGTACGCGCGCGGCCTGACCGACGACGTGGCGGTGCTGCCGTCGCGGTCGGGCTTCGACCTGGTTCTGACCCAGGACGCCATCGTCGAGGGCGTGCACTTCCTGCCGGATGACCCCTTGGGCACGGTCGCGCAGAAGCTGCTTCGGGTGAATCTGTCGGACCTGGCGGCGAAGGGGGCGGAACCCTTCGGATACCTGCTGACCTGCGCCTGGTCGCCGCGTTGCGGCTGGCCCGAGCGCATGGCCTTCGCCGACGGCCTGAGGGCGGATCAGAAGACGTTCGGCGTCGCCCTGATGGGCGGGGACACCGTCTCGACGCCCGGTCCGCTGACCTTTTCCGCCACCCTGCTGGGATGGGCGCCGAAAGGTCGGGCAGTCGGTCGAGCGGGAGCCCGGTCCGGGGATCTGCTTTTCGTCACGGGCACGATCGGAGACGGAAAGTTGGGACTGCAGGCCGTACAGAACCGTCTGTCGCTGGAGTCCGAGCGCGTCGCGGCGCTTGCCGAGCGGTACAGGCTCCCTTCGCCGAGGGTCGAATTCATCGAAGCGATCCGCGCGCACGCCACGGCGTCGGTGGACGTGTCCGACGGCCTGATCGCCGACGTCGGCCGTGTCGCCTTGGCCTGTGGGTTGGCCGTCGATCTGGATCTCGAGCCCCTGCCGCTGTCGGCCGCCGCCGACGCCTGGTTTCAGGGCCGCGTCGATCCGGAAGGCGCCCTGATCGACCTGGCGACGGGCGGCGACGACTACGAGATCGCCTTCGCGGCGCCGCCTGCGGCGGAAGCGGCCCTGAGGCGTGAGGCCGAACGGCTGCACCTGCGGCTGACGAAGCTGGGGCGGTTCGTGACGGGTGACGGCGTGACGGCGCGCTGGGGCGGCAGGCCGGTGGCGATCGCCAAGCCGGGCTTCACCCACGGCTGACTTGGAGCGCGGCCCTCCAAGGTCCGCGAAGCCGTCGAGAGTCCGAGTCGCGGACCTGGAGGTCCGCGCTCCTGAGGAGTGGGGCAACGGATTTCTAACTTCGTTCGGGCAGGGTGCGCTCATGATCCGTCGCAGCCTCCTGACCGCCGCCGCCGTCCTCGGCCTCGCCCCGCGCGCCCACGCGGGCGGCGAGGAGGAAACCGCGAGCGTCAACATCGCCGGGGTGGGCCTGCCGGTCATCGCCGGCGGGCGGGTGCGGAACTACGTCTTCGTCAGCCTGAGGCTGCACCTGGCGCGTGGGGCGGACGCCACGGCGATCCGCAACAAGGACGCCTTCTTCCGCGACGCCCTGGTCCGCGCGGCGCACCGGACGCCGTTCACCGTCGCCGACGACTGGACCCGGCTGGACGCGCGCGCCATGTCGACCTCCCTGGTGCAGTCTTCCGTCCGCATCGTCGGCGCGCGGCAGGTGACGCGCGTCGAGATCGTGGCGCAGTCGCCGCGCCGTCGCACGGGCGTCCGCGCGTCCTGAATTCCGTTCATCCTGCCCATTGCGCCGCGCCGCCGGGGGTGGCACGGTTTCGCCGCAATTCCCCATGGACGCACCGCTCGCGTCCGACGCGCACGGGGGGACCGGAAGGCGGAAGAAGGCCAATCAGGCCCGCCGCGCCAAGGGTCCGGGCGCCCGAAACGCAACAGGATTTGGAAACGTCATGACGAACTATCTGTGGCTGGTCATAGCCGCAGGCGCTCTGGGGGTGCTCTACGGCGCCGTCCAGACCGCCAGTCTGCTGAAAGCTTCGACCGGCACCGACAAGATGCGCGAGATCGCGGCCGCGATTCAGGAAGGGGCCTCGGCCTATCTCAAGCGCCAGTACACCACCATCGGCCTCGTGGGCGTGGTCATCCTGATCGCCGCCTGGCTTCTGATCGGGCAATGGGCCGCGATCGGCTTTCTGATCGGCGCCGTGCTTTCCGGAGCAGCGGGATACGCCGGCATGCTGATCTCCGTGCGCGCCAACGTCCGCACCGCCCAGGCCGCGTCCGAGAGCCTGTCCAAGGGCCTGGATCTGGCCTTCCGGTCGGGCGCCATCACCGGCCTGTTCGTGGCCGGCGGCGCGCTGCTGGGCGTGGCGGGCTATTACGCCCTGCTGACCGAGGGCCTGGGCCTGGAACGGACGGGGCGTGAGGTCATCGACGGCCTGGTCGCCCTCGGCTTCGGCGCCTCGCTGATCTCCATCTTCGCGCGTCTGGGCGGCGGCATCTTCACCAAGGGCGCCGACGTCGGCGGCGACATGGTCGGCAAGGTCGAGGCCGGCATCCCCGAGGACGATCCCCGCAACGCCGCCACCATCGCCGACAACGTGGGCGACAACGTCGGCGACTGCGCCGGCATGGCGGCGGACCTGTTCGAGACCTACGCGGTGACCACGGTCGCCACCATGGTGCTGGCGGCCATCTTCTTCCGCGGCCAGCCCTATGTGGACGTGATGATGCTGCTGCCGCTGGCCATCTGCGGCGTCTGCATCGTGACCTCGATCGTGGGTTCGTTCTTCGTACGCCTGGGCAAGTCGAACAACATCATGGGCGCCCTGTATCAGGGCCTGATCGTCACCGGCGTGCTGTCGGTGGGCGCGGTGTGGCTGGTGATCAACCAGCTGTTGCCGGGCAACGCGGTCGTCCAGCCCGTCGACGGTGAGGCGATCACGGCCATGAACCTGTTCTGGTCGGGCATGATCGGCCTGGCCGTCACCGCCGCCATCGTGGTGATCACCGAATACTACACCGGCTCGAACTTCCGTCCGGTGCGCTCGGTGGCCAACGCCTCGGTCTCGGGGCACGGCACCAACGTCATCCAAGGCCTGGCCGTCTCTCTGGAATCCACGGCCCTGCCGGCGCTGACGATCATCGTGGGCATCGTCGCCAGCTATCAGTTGGCCGGCCTGTTCGGCATCGCCATCGCCACCACGACCATGCTGGGCGTGGCCGGGATGATCGTGGCCCTGGACGCCTTCGGCCCCGTCACGGACAACGCCGGCGGCATCGCCGAGATGGCCGGCCTGCCGTCCGACGTCCGTCACTCGACGGACGCCCTGGACGCTGTCGGCAACACCACCAAAGCGGTGACCAAGGGCTATGCGATCGGTTCGGCCGGTCTCGGCGCCCTGGTGCTGTTCGCGGCCTACACGTCGGACCTGCAGTACTTCGCCTCGAACCCGGCGGACTATCCCTTCTTCGCCGACATGGGCGCGGTCACCTTCGACCTGACCAATCCCTATGTCGTCGTCGGCCTGCTGTTCGGGGGGCTCTTGCCCTTCCTCTTCGGCGGCATGTCGATGATGGCCGTGGGTCGGGCGGCCGAATCGGTCGTGGCCGAGGTGCGTCGCCAGTTCCGCGAGAACCCCGGCATCATGACCTATGAGGTCAAGCCGGAGTACGGCCGGGCCGTCGACATCCTGACCCGGGCGGCGATCAAGGAGATGATCGTGCCGTCGCTGTTGCCGGTGCTGTCGCCGATCGTCCTGTTCGTCGCCGTGCTGTTCCTGGCGGACAAGGCCGACGCCTTCGCCGCCCTGGGCGCCATGCTGATGGGCGTGATCGTGACCGGCCTGTTCGTGGCCATTTCGATGACCTCGGGCGGCGGCGCCTGGGACAACGCCAAGAAGGTGATCGAGGAAGGCTTCACCGACTCCAACGGCGTGCTTCACGGCAAGGGATCCGAGGCCCACAAGGCCGCCGTCACCGGCGACACGGTCGGCGATCCCTACAAGGACACGTCCGGTCCGGCGGTGAACCCGATGATCAAGATCACCAACATCGTGGCCCTGCTGCTTCTGGCGGTGCTGGCCGGCGGCAAGCTGGGCGGCTGATCCGACCCCAGGACCGAAAAGCCCCGGAGAGCGATCTCCGGGGCTTTTCTCATTTGGCCGTGCCTCTGACGTCCGTGACGACGTCCGCACGTGATCAGTCCGGGCGACGCTGGCCGGGGGCGTCTTCGTCGGTGCGGGGCAGCTGACCGCGGCCCACGTTGCCGAGCAACTGCTCCAGGATCGTCAGCTCACGGCCGCGCGTTGGGGTTTCGTTGCGGTTCATGGCCACCTGGCGACCGTCGTCGAGCCCCAGAACGCGAACCGAAGCCACTTGCTCGCCCTCGAACACGATTTCCGTCACGGCGCGCTGCGAGACCTGCGGCAGGTTGAAGGTGTATTTCTCGGTCGTCTGGCTGATGTAGTACCAGATGTCGTCGCCCTCGAAGAGCGAGGTGGCCGACGGCGTGCCCAGCCGGTCGCGCACGGTCGTCTTGGTGTCGGTTCCCACCGCGACGTCGGCCGGGGCCGCCTCGATCACCTGATAGCCGTGGCTGCCGATCACGGGGGCGCAGGCCGCGCCCGTCAGAGCCAGAGCCCCGAGGGCCGAAACGGTCAGAAAGCGGATCATGGACCACTCGTCGTGAAACTGGAGGCTTTGACCTAGCCCGTGCGTCGTCCTAGTTCAACGCCGCGGCGGAAAAGGGGCCGCTGATCATGCTGCAGAGACTCTTCGGGCTGAAGCGACGGCCGGACGCCGCGGACGGACTGTACGCGCAGGCGGTCGATCAGGCCCGCGATCCGGCCTTCTACGGCCGGCTGGGGGTGGCCGACCGCATCGACTCGCGCTTCGACCTCTATGTGCTGCACGTCCAACTGCTCATCCTGCGGCTGCAGGCCGAGGGCGAGGCGGGACGCGATCTGGCCCAGCGGCTGTTCGACGTCTTCGTCTCGGCCCTGGACAACGACCTGCGGGAGCTTGGCGTCGGCGACCTGTCCATAGCCAAGAAGATGCGGAAGCTGAGCGAGCACGTGTACGGGCGGATGAGCGCCTATGAGGCGGGCCTGATCGACGCGGACGAAAGCGCGCTGTCGGAGGCGATCGCGCGCAACGTCGCCCCCACCGGGCCGGAAGCGGCCGCGATTCTGGCGCGATATGCGATGGTCACGCGAGAGCGCCTCGCCGCCCAGTCCGTGGATCAGATGATCACGTCGGCGAACTGGGCCAAGATCGAAGGATGAGCGACGCGCCCCCGCTGAGTGAGCCGATCCGCCTGAACCAGATCGGGGCCGGCCTGACCCGTCGGCTCGAACCCGACGAGGCCCAACGGCGCGCCGTTGCCCGTTGGCTGGACCTCCAGTCGCTTGACGCCTTCGTGGCGGAGATGACGGTGGCGCCGGCCCCCGTCGGCTGGACCCTGAGCGGCCGCATCACCGCCGAGGCGGTGCAGAGTTGCGGCCTGACGCTGGCGCCGGTTCCCGCCCGCATCGACCAGATGTTCCGGATCGCACTGGTCGAGGCCGGTGAGAACGAGGCGTCGGAGGTGGAGGTTTTCCTAGAGGACGACGCGCCCGACCTGATCGAGGACGGCCGCATCGACCTGGGCCACCATTCGGTGGAACAGCTCTCGCTGGCGCTGGATCCGTTTCCGCGTGCGCCGGGCGCGGAGTTCACCCCGCCGGAGGAGTCCGCCGAAATCTCGCCCTTCGCCGTCCTGAAGGCGTTGAAGCGCGACGGGGACGGCGCCTGAACTTGACCTTGCGTCGCCATATTGCATCCGGCGGGCGCGCCGCTATCGTCCGCCGCCCGCGCCGGACCCGGGCCGAAGGAGGCTCCAGGCTTGCCTGATCTCGTCACCATCTCCGTCGACGCCATGGGCGGGGACCACGGCCCCGCCGTGACCGTGCCCGCCGTAGCGGCCTATTTGCGTCGGGCGGGCGGCGCCGGCGTGCGCTTCCAGCTGCACGGGGACGAGGCCGCCATCCGGGCCGAGCTGGCCAAGCTGGCCCTGGCCGGCGACGTCGTCGAGGTGCGGCACACCGACAAGGTCGTGGCCATGGACGAGAAGCCCGCCCAGGCCATGCGGCGCGGCAAGGGTTCCAGCCTGTGGAACGCGATCGAGGCGGTCAAGTCGGGCGAGGCCCAGGCCGTCGTCTCCGCCGGCAACACCGGCGCCCTGATGGCCATCTCCAAGCTGATCCTGCGCATGTCGGCGCATGGACTGGAGCGCCCGGCGATCGTCGCCAGCTGGCCCAACATGAAGGGTGGGATCACGGCGGTGCTGGACGTCGGCGCAAACGTCGAAAGCGACGCCGAGCAGCTGGTCGAGTTCGCCATCATGGGCGAGGCCTTCGTCGAGGCCGTGCACGGCGTGAAGCGGCCGAAGATCGGCATCCTGAACGTCGGCTCCGAGGACATGAAGGGCCACGAATCGGTGCGCGAGGCGGCGCGGTTGCTGCGCGAGGGCGGCTTCGGCCTGGCCTATGAGGGCTTCGTCGAGGGCGACGACATCGCCAAGGGAACGGTCGACGTGGTCGTGACGGACGGCTTCACCGGCAACATCGCCCTGAAGACGGCCGAGGGGGTGGCCCGATACATCTTCGCCCAGTTCAAGGGCGCGCTGACGTCCGGCGTGATGGCCCGCACGGGCGCGCTTCTGGCCTTGCCGGCACTGAAGCGGATGCGTCAGCGCATCGATCCCAGCGCGATCAACGGCGGGCCGTTGCTGGGCCTGAACGGCATCGTGGTGAAGAGCCACGGCGGCGCCGACGCCCGCGGCTTCTCGAACGCCGTGCGCATCGCCGTCGAGCTGGCGCGCAGCGACTATCTGACCAAGGTCGGGGCCAATCTGAACCGACTGACCGCCGTGCTGGCCGAACCGGCTCAGGAGACCCCCAAGTGAGCGTGATCCGCAGCGCGGTGACCGGCGTCGGCGCGTTTCTGCCCGAACAGGTCGTGACCAACGCCGATCTGAGCCAGATCGTCGACACTTCCGACGAATGGATCGTCGAACGGACGGGCATCCGCCAGCGCCACCGCGCCCGCGACGACCAGCCGACCAGCGATCTGGCCGTCGAGGCCGCGAAGAAGGCCTTGGCGGCGGCCGGCAAGACGGCGGCGGACGTCGATCTGATCGTCGTCGCGACGACGACCCCGGACATGACGTTCCCGGCCACGGCCTCGATCGTGCAGCGCAAACTGGGGGCGCCGACCTGCATCGCCTTCGACGTCCAGGCGGTCTGCACGGGCTTCGTCTATGCCATCAGCGTGGCCGACGGCTTCGTGGCGCGGGGACACGCGAAGTGCGCGCTCGTGATAGGGGCGGAAGAGATGTCGCGTCTGATGGACTGGACCGATCGGTCGACCTGCGTCCTGTTCGGCGACGGCGCGGGCGCCGTGGTTCTGGAGCCCGTCGAGGGGCAGGGAACGCCCGCGGATCGGGGCATCCTGGGCTTCTCGCTGCGCAGCGACGGGACGAAGACCGATCTGCTTTACGTCGACGGCGGCCCCTCGACCACGGGGACCGTCGGCCACCTGCGGATGGCCGGAAACCAGGTGTTCCGCCACGCCGTGGTCAACATCGCCGAGGCCGTGACTTCGGCGGCTGCGGCGGCGGGGATCGAGGTCTCCGACGTCGACTGGTTCGTGCCGCACCAGGCGAACCAACGCATCATCAAGGGGGTGGGCGATCGCCTGGGCCTGGACGAGGCCAAGGTGGTCTCCACCGTCGCTCAACACGCCAACACTTCAGCGGCCTCCATCCCGCTGGCGCTCGACGCGGCGATCCAGGACGGGCGGATCAAGCGGGGCGACCTGGTGCTGCTGGAGGCCATGGGCGGCGGCCTGACCTGGGGCGCCTGCGCGTTTCGCTTCTGAAACGAAAAATGCTCTTTGAAAATCAGTCCACATGGCCCTTTATGGCGGGACAGAAGGGGGCTGGAGGGAACATGTCCGGACAACAGACCGTGACCCGCGCCGACCTGTGCGACGCGGTGCATGACGCCGTCGGCCTGTCGCGGGCCGAGTGCGCCCAGCTGGTGGAGCGTACCCTGGACCTGATCGTCGAGGCGCTGGAGCGCGGAGAAACGGTCAAGCTGTCCGGCTTCGGCGTGTTCCAGGTGCGCGACAAGCGCGCCCGCATGGGCCGCAATCCGAAGACGGGCGTGCCGGCCGCGATCAATCCGCGCCGCGTGATCAGCTTCCGTGCGTCGCAGATCATGAAAAGCCGGGTCCACGACGCCCATCTGGCGGTCTGATCATGCCCAAGGCGCCCGACGCCTTCCGAACCATCTCCGAAGCGTCGGAAGACGTCGGTGTGCCGCAGCATGTGCTGCGGTTCTGGGAGACGAAGTTCGCGTTTCTGACGCCCTTGAAACGGGCGGGCGGACGGCGCTTTTACCGGCCTCAGGATCTGGCGGTGCTGCGGGGACTGAAGCGCCTGCTGCACGACGAGGGCGTGACCATCCGCGGCGTGCAGAAGCTGCACAAGACGCGGGGCCTGAGGGCGGTCGTCGGCGGTGAAATCCTTGAGATCGAAGGCGAGGCGGAGGTCTCCGCGACGGCGCCCGTCGCCTCGGCCAGTCCGGCTATTCTGCGCGTCGCCCTGGCGCGGGTGCTGGCGGCGCGGGCCCGCCTGGACCGGGCCTTGGCGGGCTGAGGATTTTTCCTGAGATCGGGGTTTGCGCTTGGCGCGGCCCCGTCTATAGGGAGCGCCTCTCGGAGCGTGGCGCAGCCTGGTAGCGCACTTGACTGGGGGTCAAGGGGTCGCAGGTTCGAATCCTGTCGCTCCGACCATCTCTCTTGACCCTATGTTCGCGACGCGGCCGCTCACGACTTGAGGGTCGTCGATTCAGAAAACCTGACGCCTTTCCCGGCGATCAGTCCTTGTGCTCCGCCCACTTGATCAGCGGGAACAGCGGCAGGCCCCAGGCGGTGCCGGCGATCACGAAGTAGAGCGCGTCGATCAGGGCCGATTCGGGCAGCAGGTCGGCCACGGCGATGGCGGCCCAGACGTAGACGCCCAGAAAGACCACCATCCCCAGCGAGGCCACGGCGCGGCGGGCGCGGGGCGGCATCAGCGCTTACCCCGGAACAGGAAATGGGCGAACAGGCACAGGACCGCGCCGATCACGCTCCAGCCGACCCACCCCCAGCCGTCCATGGTCCCGGCGGCGAAGACGCGCAGGTGCAGGAAGGCGCCCGAGATCGCGCCGACGCCGCCGACCAGCAGCGCCTGGTCCAGGCTGCGCCGACCCGTCAGTTGGTCCGCGACCACGGCCAGGCCGAGCACGGCGACCAAGGCCACGACGACGTCCAGATGCTCCACTGCGTTTCTCCCGGGTGCGACGCATCGCCCGACGACTCGATCTCGACCCAAAGGGCGGGCATACCGCTTCGCGTCGGACCGCCCGAGGGCGGACCGTCTCTTACAGTGACGGACGTCGAGCGTCGAATGAACCGTATTTTCACGCCGGACCGCGCTCCGGCGGTCGCGATCTGGCTGTTCGGCGTGGCGGCCCTTGTGTTCGCCATGGTCGTGGTCGGGGGAATCACCCGGCTGACCGGCTCGGGCCTGTCGATCACCGAGTGGAAGCCGATCATGGGCGCCCTGCCGCCCCTGAACGAGGCCGACTGGCAGGAGGCGTTCCGCAAATATCAGGAAATCCCGCAGTATCAGACGGTCAACGCGGGCATGAGCCTGGCGGAGTTCCAGGGCATCTTCTGGTGGGAGTGGATGCACCGCCAGCTGGGTCGGTTCATCGGCGTGGTGATGGCCCTGCCCCTAGCTTTCTTCCTCGTGGCGCGCGTGATGCCGCCGCAATGGGGATTTCGCGACTGGGCAATGCCGGATCGTTTAGTCTGGCGCTGCCTCGTCTTGCTGGGTCTCGGCGGGCTGCAGGGGCTGATCGGCTGGTGGATGGTCTCCTCGGGCCTGTCGGAGCGCGTGGACGTCGCGCCGGAACGGCTGGCGACGCACCTGGGGCTGGCTTTTCTGATCTTCGCCGGCCTGATCTGGACGGGTCTGGAGGCCTGGTTCGGCGAGGAGCATTCGCGCTCACCGGTCGGATGGAGCCGGGGGGCGGCGGTCCTGCTGGGCCTGGTCTTCGCCCAATGCCTGCTGGGCGGGCTGGTGGCGGGGGCCAAGGCGGGCTTCATCTACACCGACTGGCCGCTGATGAACGGATCGGTGCTGCCGCCGGTGGACTGGGGGCAGGGCGGGCTGGCCTTCCTGCACGATCCGGCGCTGGTGCAGTTCAATCACCGCCTCATGGCCTACGCCCTGTTCGTCGGGGCCGCCGTCTATGCCGTCCAGGCGTGGCGTTGGCGGCTGGCCGAGGGGCTGGGCGCGGCCGCCTTCGCCCTGTTCGGCGTGGTGGCGGTTCAGGCGGTTCTGGGCGTGATCACCCTGATCCACGTCGTGCCGATCGGCCTGGGCGTGCTGCACCAGGCCGGGGCGGCGGTCGTGCTGGGCGTGGCGACGTGGAACCTGTGGCTGGTGCGGCGGTCCCAGCCCCGGCTGTTCAGCAGCGGGCCGGCGCGATTGCTTTAGCCCTGACCGTCTCCCACGGACCGCGGATGGCCAGCGTCAGGCCGGGGTACATGATGTTGACGAACAGGGTCTGGTCCGGCGCGAAACAGGCGCCGGCGAACTCGGAGTTTCCACGGAAGACGTTGCGGGCGATCGTGTAGACCTTGCCCTCCGGCGTCACGCCCTTGAGGTGGTTGCGGGTCGTCTCGGAGTAGTTGTCCTCGCAGAGGATCAGGTGTCCCCATGGCGCGATCGTGATGTTGTCCGCCATGTTCATCGTCTTCTCGTCCGCGCTCTCGACGAACAGCTGCAGGCGTCCCGGACGGCGGCGCTCGCCGCGCTTGCCTTCGTCCGGAGAGGGCACGTAGCGCAGCACCTGGCCGCGCTTCAGCGGGCCGCCCGTCGTCGCGGTCATGTAGAGCTCGTCCTTGCCCCACCAGATGCCTTCGCCGCGCGCCACCAAAACGGCGCCGGCGGCGTGGCCGCGCTTGCGCAGGTCGCCGTTGGGCGACTCCACGTCCTCCATGTCGATCCAGTCGACCTGGACCCAGTCGCCGACGGCCCAGGTGCGGGCGTCGTGATTGCGGGTGTCGGTCGCGCCGCGCACGACCATGGCCTGCAGCTTGCCGCCCTCGGCCAGCTTGCCCGGCACGTTCGGGATGAAGCGGTAGAACAGGCCGTCGGTCTGATCTTCCGTCAGATAGACGATGCCCGAGCGCGGATCGACGCAGACCGCCTCATGATCGAAGCGGCCCATCGCCTTCAGCGGGACGGGATCGACGAGACCGGGAGCCGTGGCCGGCACTTCAAAGACGAAGCCGTGGGGTTTGGCGACGTCGGCGTCGGCGGGCGTCTCGACCGTTTCCTCGCAGGTCAGCCAGCTGCCCCAGGGCGTCATGCCGCCGCAGCAGTTGGTCGAGGTGCCGGCCAGCGACAGGTGGCGGCGGATCACCTTGCGGGTCTTCAGGTCATAGACCGTCGTGGTCGTGCCGCCAGGCAGGACGCGGCCGTCCTTGTAGGTGTCGTAGGCGCGGTCGGCCGTCAGCAGGTGCAGGCGCTCCTGATGGAAGCCGCCGGGGCCCAGGTTGCGATGCAGGGCGCCGGAGCCCTTCAGTTCGTGATTGCAGACCAGGGCCACTTCGCGATCCGACAGGGGAAAGCAGCCCATGCCGTCCGGCTGGCCGGGCATGAAGAGCCCGTCGTCCATGGTGTCGCCCGCCTGGGACACGACCTCGTAGGTGAAGCCGGCCGGCAGATCGAGCACGCCGTTCGGGTCCTTCACCAGCGGACCATAGCCTTCGACCTCGTTGACGTAGGTCTCGGCCTCCTGCGCCCGCGCGTGGGCAGCGAGGCCGGAGAAGGCGACGCCGGCGGCGCCGGTGGCCATCAGCTGGCGACGGTCGATCAGGTCGAAGGGCATGGAGGACTCCGCGTGTGGCGCGCCTTATGCCGCGCGGAGGGGCAGGGATCATCACGTTTCCATGAAAGCTAAGGTCCGAATGGCGACCAGAATGCCGTACTGTGCGCGGTAATTTAATACCGTACTCAAAATTCTGTTATTTTTCCGTATGATGATGCTGCATCGCCGACCGTGGCGTCGTTGACGCCGCCCGGGGGTTCGTCTATCAGCGCGCCTTCCGTCGGCGGGCCCTTCCGGTCCGGCGCAATCCGTTCACTGGACCCTCCGTCATGCTGAAGAGCACCACGGCTTCGCTGAAGCCGGCCGAGGTCGAGAAGAAGTGGATCCACATCGACGCCGAAGGCGTCGTGGTGGGCCGCCTCGCGACCTTCATCGCCAACCGCCTGCGCGGCAAGCACCGCCCGGACTACACCCCGCACGTCGATTGCGGCGACTACGTCGTCGTGACCAACGTCGACAAGGTTGTGTTCACCGGCAAGAAGACCACCGACAAGGTCTACTATCGCCACACCGGTCATCCGGGCGGGGTCAAGGAGACGACGCCGGCCAAGGTGCTGGGCGGACGCTTCCCCGAGCGCGTGCTGGAGAAGGCCGTCGAGCGGATGCTGCCGAAGGAAAGCCCGCTGGCCCGCAAGCAGATGACGCACCTGCGCCTGTTCTCGGGCAGCCAGCACGATCACGAGGCCCAGAAGCCCGAAACCATCGACTTCAAGGCGAAGTCCACCAAGAACGTCCGGAGCGCCTGAGCATGACCGACGCCACCACCGAAGCGCCGGCCGCGACCGGCTTCGACGCCCTGAAGGGCATGGGAACGGCCGAGGCCGAGACCGTCGTCCACGTCCAGAAGCTGGACGCCCAGGGTCGCGCCTATTCGACCGGCAAGCGCAAGAACGCCGTCGCCCGCGTGTGGGTGAAGCGGGGTTCGGGCAAGATCACCGTCAACGGCAAGGACGTGGCCGCCTATTTCGCGCGCCCCGTGCTGCAGATGATGGTCGCCCAGCCGCTGACCGTCTCGGATCGCACGACGCAGTACGACGTGGTCTGCACCGTCGAGGGCTCGGGTCTGTCGGGCCAGGCCGGCGCCATCCGCCACGGCCTGTCGCACGCCCTGACGCACTATGAGCCGGAACTGCGCAAGGTCCTGAAGCCGCACGGCTTCCTGACCCGCGACAGCCGCGTCGTCGAGCGCAAGAAGTACGGCCGCGCCAAGGCCCGCCGCAGCTTCCAGTTCTCGAAGCGCTAAGCCGTCCACGCGGTTTGGATTTCAGGGGCGCTTCGGGAAACCGAAGCGCCCTTTTTTCTGCCCAGGAACCGGGACATCGGCGTGCACAAAAGCAGGACATCGCGCATGACTCGGGCAGGACGGAGCGTACAAGCCGGACATCCGGGAGCACGGCATTGACCCACACCATCTTCATCGACGGCGAGGCCGGGACCACGGGGCTGGAGATCCGGGAGCGGCTGGAGGCGCGCGCCGATCTGGAGCTGATCCTGCTGGGCGACCGGCGGCGCGACGTGGAGGCGCGGCGTGAGGCGCTCAATACGGCCGACCTCGTCATCCTGTGCCTGCCGGACGAGGCGGCGAAGGAAGCCGTGGCCATGGTCGGGAACCCCGAGGTGCGGGTGATCGACGCCTCGACCGCCTTCCGGGTCGATCCGATGTGGGCCTATGGCTTCCCCGAGCTGTCGCCCGAGCGGCGGGAGCGGATCATGGCGGCGAAGCGGGTGTCCAACCCCGGCTGCTATCCGACCGGCTTCCTGGCCCTGATCGCGCCGCTGGTGCGGGCGGGGATCGTGCCGGCCGACCAGCCGGTCACCGTCAACGCCGTCAGCGGCTATTCCGGCGGGGGAAAGGCCATGATCGCGGAGTTCGAGGCCGGTGGAGATCCCTTCCGCGCCTATGGCCTGACGCTGACGCACAAGCACGTGCCGGAGATGACGAAGCATGCGGGCCTGTCGCGCCCCGTGCTGTTCGCGCCCGCGGTGGCAAACTACCGGCAGGGGATGCTGGTCGAGGTTCCGCTGCATCTGGCGGCCCTGCCGGGCTCGCCGTCGATCGAGGTGGTGCACGGCCGTCTGACCGAAGCCTATGCCGGCGCGCGCTTCGTCGAGGTGGCGGCGCTGGAGGAGACCGAGGCCATGACCGGTCTGACGCCCGAGGGGCTGAACGGCACCAACCGGCTGCGGCTCCACGTGTTCGGCGACCGGGCGGGCGGGCAGGCACGGCTGGTCGCCCTGCTGGACAATCTGGGCAAGGGCGCTTCGGGCGCGGCGGTGCAGAACCTGAACCTGATGCTGGGTCTGGACGAGGGCGCGGGGCTCAGCTGAGAAGGGTCGCCATCGGGCCGCCGAACTTGGCCAGATCTCGATCGAAGGTCATCAGGTCGCGAGCTCCGGCCCGTCGCGCCTCATACAGGATGACGCCGTCCGAGAATCCGGCGCCCGCCTTCAACATGCCGAGACCGGCCAGGGCTGCGTCGCGATCCATCACGACCTGGTCGCTGTCGATCAATCGTCCCATAGCTTCTGCGATCGCCGCTCTGGGCTGACGGTACCGGCTCTTCAACACCCAGACCAGTTCGCACATGACGATGTTCGAGACATAGATCGGCTCGCCCGCCGAAAGCGTGGTCGTGACCGCCGCCGTCTCGGCCGTCTCCTCGCCCAAGATCAGCCGGACGAGCACATTGGTGTCGGCCGCCCTCAATCTTTGCTCTTTTCGTCAGGGTCCGTTCCTATGCTGCGAAGATACTCATCCACGGCGCCTTGAGCGATCCCGTCGTTGATTTCCTCTATCGTGAGCGGGCGCTCCAACGGCGACTTCAGCATGCCGAACAGATCGCTGATGGGCCGCTTGGGCCGAGTCGGAATCAGTTCGAGACCGCCGCGAGGCGTCGGAACGACGTCGATTTGCTCTCCCGGGCCCACGCCCAAGACGTGCAGCAGTTCCTTGCGGAGCGTGATTTGCCCCTTGGACGTGATGGTCAAAGTCGTCATGTCGATCTCCGTGCCGGTAAGGTAGTTCGCGCCTTACCAAATCGCAACGGGGCCCACCCTTGAAACCCTCATCGGTCTCGTCACGTATGTGGAGCATGCGCCAGATCCTGACCGACCGCCGCCGCCTGTTGGCCGGCGCCTCCGCCCTGACCGTCGCAGCCTGCGCGCCCGAAGGCGCGGACGCCCAGGACAGCCGGTATGCGAACTCTCCGTGGCGCGACATCTCTGAGGCGGAATGGCGTCGCCGTCTGCCGGGCCTGAGCTACGACGTCCTGCGGCGCGAGGCGACGGAGCGGCCCTTCACCAGCCCGCTGAACGACGAGAAGCGCGCCGGGACCTATGTCTGCAAGGGCTGCGAGCTGCCGCTGTTCCGGTCGGAGTGGAAGTACGATTCCGGCACAGGCTGGCCCAGCTTCTTCCGCGCGATCGAGACCAACGTCGGCAAGAAGACCGACTACGCCATCGGCATCCCGCGCACCGAATACCACTGCGCCCGTTGCCTGGGGCATCAGGGGCACGTGTTCGACGACGGCCCTCGGCCCACGGGCAAGCGCTGGTGCAACAACGGCGTGGCGCTGAACTTCCGGCCCACCTAGCCACCAAAGGAGCGCGGACCTCCAGGTCCGCGTCGCGCGGCGCAAATTTCGCGGACCTGGAGGTCCGCGCTCCTGAAAGACGATGACGTCAGCGTCGCGCCTTGATCGCGCTTTCCGCCGTCGCGCCGAACAGGACGGCGGCGACGATGACCAGAAGGCCGTAGTCGCGGCCCTGCCAAAACACCGGCACAGCGGCGCAGATCAGGATCATCATCGGGAACAGCGCGGCCCACACCGCCGTGCCGGGCGCCCGTTCGGAGATCAGCGGCGGCCGCTCCGGCCGCTTCATCGCCCGCTCCAGCCGGGGGTTCAGCAGCACGAACCCGCCCGCGCAGATGATCGCCAGCAGCGGATTGCGGATCAGGCCGATCTGCGGGCCGTAGACCGCCGTGGTCAGAACGACCAGCAGCAGGGCGAAGGCGGCGGACAAGGCGAGAAGGGCGTTCGGCTCCAGACGGTTCAAGACTTCACTTTCACATACGATCCCGGGGCCGATTCAAGCGGGGGGAAAGCGCCCTTTTCGGGGTCGCGGGCCGCGACCCAGCCGCCCGACCGGTCGTGCAGCCAGCCGGCCCAGTGCTCCCACCAGCTGCCCGGACGCTCCTCGGCCCCCGCCTGCCATTCCGCCAGGGTCGCGGGCAGGGCGGGGTTCAGCCAGTGCTGGTACTTCCTGGCGGAGGGCGGATTGACCACGCCCGCGATATGGCCCGACCCCGCCAGCGTCAGGGTCACGTCGGCGTTCGAGAAGGCCCGGGCCGAGCGATAGACCGAATTCATCGGCGCGATGTGATCCTCGCGGCTGGCCTGAAAGTACAGCGGGATGGTCACTTTCGACAGATCGGCCTTGATCCCGCCGATCTCAAATTCGCCTTTTGTCAGAAGGTTCTGGCCGTACATGCTGCGGAGATAGTTCAGGTGCAGGGCCTTGGGCATGCGCGTCTGGTCGGCGTTCCAGAACAGCAGGTCGAAGGCCGGCGGATCCTTGCCCATCAGATAGTTGCTGACGAAGAAGGACCAGATCAGGTCGTTGGCCCGCAGCGCGTTGAAGGTGTCCGCCATGGCCGCGCCGGGCAGGACGCCGCCGGCGGCGTCCATCTGTTTCTCGATCTCGGCCAGCCAGTGCTCGTCGGTGAACAGCAGCAGGTCGCCCGCCTCGGCGAAGTCGTGCTGGGCGGCGAAGAAGGTCGCGGCGTTGATCCGGCCGTCGTCGCTTGCGGCCGCATGCGCCAGGGCGGCGCCCAGCAGGGTGCCCCCGATGCAGTAGCCGACGGTGTTCAGCCTTTCTGCGCCCGTCTGTTCCAGCGCCTTTTCGACGGCGCGATGGATGCCCTTCTCCAGATACTGGTCGAAATTCCAGTCGGCCTTGTCGCGGTCCGGATTGACCCAGGAGCAGACGAAGACGGTGAACCCCTGGGCCGACAGCCAGCGGATCATCGAGTTCTCGGGCTGCAGGTCCAGGATGTAGAACTTGTTGATCCACGGCGGAAAGATCAGCAGAGGGATCGCCCGCTGTCCGTCGGTGGCCGGATCGTACTGGATCAGCTCGAACAGCTCGTCGCGCCACACGACCTTGCCGGGCGCCGTGGCCACGTTCACCCCGACCTCGAACCGGCCATAGTCGGCCTGGCTGATCTTCAGCTTGCCCATGCCGCGTTCCAGATCGGCGGCGAAGTTCTGCATGCCCTTGACCAGGCTCTCCCCGTTCGTCTCGGCCATTGCCTTCAACGCCACGGGGTTTGAGGCGAGGAAGTTCGACGGCGAGAAGGCGTCGGTCAGCAGCTTGGTGAAGAACTCCGCCCGCCGCTTGGTGCGGGGATCGACGTCCTCGACCGACGAGACCAGGCCGTTCATCCAGTCGGCGGTGATCAGATAGGACCGCCGCATGACGTCGAACATGGGGTTCTCGGACCAGGCCGGGTCCTTGAACCGCTTGTCGGCGGGCGCCGGGGGCGGGGTCTCGCCGGCCGCCTGACGCGTCGCGCCGGCCCACAGGTCCAGATAGCGGTTGAACAGGTCGGCCTGGGCCGCGAACAGCTTGTCGGGACGCGACGCCAGCCCGGTCATCACCTGGGTCATGGCCGGGCCGACGTTGAACGGGTCGGGAGACAAGGCGGCGGGGCGGTCCGCCTGACTGAGCGCGGCCTCGGCGATCGCGGCCTGGGCCGTCATCGCCGCCTTCGCCAGGTTCATCGACAGCGTCTCGATCATCTCGCGCGAGACCTCGCCCGACGGCGGGGGAGGCGGCGAGAAGCGGAGCTTTTCCGGCTGCGGGGCGGACTTCGGCTCCGGCCGTGGAGGAGGTGAGGCCTGCGGCGCGGCCGCCGTCTTCTTCGGGCGAGGCTTGGCCGAGGTGGGGCGCCCCGGCTTGCGCGGCGCGGCGGGCGGCTGGGTCGTGGTCGGTCGCTTGGCCATGGTCGCTTCCCCGTCTTGATCTTCCGCCGGCCCCGATCATGGCATATGACCGGGCCCGAAATGAACGCGTCGGCAGTGAAAAAGACGGGCCTTCTGATGGCCGGCGCGGCCCTTCTGGCCGTCGGCGGCTGCCGCACGGCGCTGGACACAGCCGAAAGCGCCGATCCGGCCGAGAGCGCACGCATCGCCGAGATCGTCAACGCCAACCGCGTCTATCCCCGGTGGGAGGACTTTCCGAAACGCGGAACGGATGTGCCCACCGTCGATCAGGTCCGATCCGAGGTGGCGGGCCTGCGCGCCGACGCCGCGGCCCTGCAAGGCCAAGTCGCGGGCATGCCCGCGATCGACGACGTCGCGGGCCTGGAGACCGATGTGCGCGCGCGGGTAGAGGCCCTGCCGATCTCGCCTGACACCCAGCGGACCCGCGAACAGCTGGACGCCTTCGCCCGCGATCTGCGCGAGCGCGCCCGCGCGCCGGCGCCCATTCCGCGGCGCTGAGGTCGTCTCGGCCGTCTGAATCTGCGAGCCTGCCCTCGCCAAGGAGAATCACCATGGCCGACACGGCCCACGCCTCGAACCTCGCCGCCGACGCCGCGCGCGTCACCGAACTGGCGGCCATCGCCTCGTACGGCCAGATCGGGCGCGGCGACGAGAAGCACGCCGACCAGCTGGCCGTGGACGCCATGCGCACGGCGCTGAACACGCTGGACATCGACGGCAAGATCGTGATCGGCGAGGGCGAACGCGACGAGGCGCCGATGCTCTACATCGGCGAGAAGGTGGGCACCGGCAGAGGTCCGGCGATCGACATCGCGCTGGACCCGCTGGAGGGCACGACCCTGACGGCCAAGGCCATGGCCAACGCCCTGACGGTGCTGGCCATGTCGCCGGGCGGCGGCATGCTGCACGCGCCGGACACCTACATGGACAAGATCGCCATCGGGCCGGGTCATCCCGCAGGAACCGTCGATCTGGACACTGCCCCGCAGGACAACGTCCGGGCGCTGGCCAAGGCCAAGGGCGTCGCGCCCGACCAGATCACGGTCTGCGTCATGGACCGTCCGCGCCACGCCGAGCTGATCGCGGCCCTGCGCGAGGTGGGCGCCAAGGTGGTGCTGATCACCGACGGCGACGTGGCCGGCGTGATCCACACGACCCAGCCGGAAACGGGGATCGACATGTATCTGGGCTCCGGCGGGGCGCCGGAGGGCGTGCTGGCCGCGGCGGCGCTGAAGTGCGTCGGCGGGCATTTCCAGGGCCGGCTGATCTTCCGCAACGACGAGGAGCGGGCCCGGGCGGCGCGCACCGGCGTGACCGACTTCGACCGCAAGTACGACCTGCACGAACTGGTGTCGAAGGACGCCGTCTTCGCCGCCACGGGCGTGACCAAGGGCGCCCTGCTGGACGGCGTGCAGATGGGCAAGGGCTGGGTGTCCACCCACACCCTGGTCATGGACTCTTCCGACGGCACGGTGCGGCGCATCCGCACGACGCGGCGCGTCTGATGGCCGACGGGGCCCCGCACGGAGCCCTGAGCGCCTTTCTGGGCGTGGAGCGGTCGCTGTCGGGCCGAGCCTGGCGCCAGCGGGCGGCCGAGCCCGAGGTCGTGCGAGGGCTGATGCAGGGCCACGGCCTGATCGAGCCCCTGGCCCGCGCCCTGGCCGCGCGGGGTCAGAACGCGGCGGGCGTGGCCGATTTTCTTGAGCCGACCCTGCGGGCCTGGTTCCCGGACCCGTCCAGCTTCCTGGACATGGACGTGGCGGCCGAGGCGATCGTGGATGCGGTCGCAGGCGGCGCGTCGGTCCACGTGTTCGCCGACTACGACGTCGACGGGGCGTCCAGCGCGGCCCTGCTGGTGCGCTGGTTCCGGGCCATGGGCGCGGATCTGCCGATCTATGTGCCCGATCGCCTGACGGAGGGGTATGGGCCCAGCCCCAGGGCCTTCGACGCCCTGAAGGCGCGCGGGGCCGATCTGGTCGTCACGGTCGACTGCGGCGCGGCGGCGGTGACGGCGCTGGAGCACGCGGCCGAGATCGGACTGAAGGTGGTGGTGGTCGATCACCATCTGATGCGCGCCACGCCGCCGGCTCTGGCCGTGGTCAATCCGAACCGGCCGGGCTGCGGCTCGGGCCAGGGGAATCTGGCGGCGGCGGGCGTGGTCTTCGTGCTGCTGGCCGCGCTGAACCGGGAGGCGCGGCGGCGCGGGCTGTTCGCGGCGCGCCCGGAGCCCGATCTGCGGCAGTGGCTGGACCTGGCCGCGCTGGGGGCGATCTGCGACGTGACCGGCCTGACGGGCTTCAACCGGGCGCTGGCGGCGCAGGGTCTGAGGGTCATGTCGGGGTGGGCCAATCCGGGGCTGAAGGCCCTGCTGGCGGCCGCGGGGGCCGAGCCGGGCCCGGCCGGATCGAACCACGCGGGCTTCATTCTGGGGCCGAGGATCAATGCGGGCGGTCGGATAGGTCGCGCCGACCTGGGGGCCCGGCTGCTGTCGACCGACGATCCGGTCGAGGCGGGCGAGCTTGCCGCCGAACTGCACGCGCTGAACCTCGAACGCCGCGAAGTCGAGAAACAGGTGACCGACGCCGCGGTGCGGAAGGTCGAGGCGGCGGGACATCACGCCGACGACCGATCCGTGGTCGTCGTCGCCGGCGACGACTGGCACCCCGGCGTCATCGGCATCGTGGCCGGGCGTCTTCGCGAGCGCTGGCGCAAGCCGGTGATCGTCGTCGGCGTGGATGCGGTCAACGGCGTCGGCAAAGGATCGGGACGCTCCCAGCCCGGCATGGACCTGGGCCGCGCGGTGCAGGCGGCGTGGGACGAGGGCGTGCTGCTGTCCGGCGGAGGGCACCCCATGGCGGCCGGACTGACCGTGGCGGTGGACCGGATCGAGGAACTCTCCGACTTCCTGCATGCGCGACTGAAGGACCGTCGCGTCGAGGCCGCGGTCCTGGACGCGCTGGAGATCGACGCCCTGGTCGAGCCCCGGGCCGTGGATCGCGCGCTGTTCGACGGATTTCAGAAGCTGACCCCGCATGGTCCGGGCAATCCCGAGCCCGTGTTCGCCATGGAGGGCGTGGTCGCGCGCGAGCCGGCGCCGATGGGGCAGGGGCACGTGCGCTGTCGCTTGACCGGGCCGGACGGCGCCTCGGTTCGGGCCGTCGCCTGGCGCTGCGCCGACCTGCCTCACGGACGCGCGCTGCTGATGGGGCAGGGCGGGCTGGCGGTGGCCGGACGGCTGAAGGCCGACGACTGGAACGGCCGGCGCGGCGTGCAATTCGAGATCGAGGACGTCGCCGATCCGAGAGCCGTCTGAGGGGTTGCACCCTTCGGAATCGGCGGCTATATCGCCGGCTCCCCGCGCAGCGGTCCCTTCGTCTATCGGTTAGGACGTCAGGTTTTCAACCTGAAAAGAGGGGTTCGATTCCCCTAGGGACTGCCAACGCGGGCCTTCTCGCATCGACGGTCAAGACGGCGCGGCATGGCGCGCTTTGGCCGGACGTTGAGAACGACCTCACAGGATCCGCTTGCGGCATAAGTTGACGCAGCGTCCCCCAGTGTTCTGAAACCCAAGTTTTTTCGCTTCCACACCGTTCACGGAACGGTGATAAATGACGTGCCCCGCGTGTTGCGGAGGGGGGGCGTGGACGTGTCGGATTTGGAGGGGGCGAACGCGACCGAAGCGGTCCGCATCGCCGGCAAGATCAAGTGGTTCGATCCCGGCAAGGGATACGGGTTCATCGTCCCGGACGATCCTTCCCTGACCGACCTCAGGGACGTGTTGCTTCACATCTCCAGTCTGAGACAGAGCGGGCTTGAAGCGGCGGCCGAGGGCGCGGCCATACGCTGCGACTGCGTCCGGCGGCCCAAGGGCTGGCAGGTGATCGAAGTCCTGGAGATCGACCAGTCCGTGACGCCGGAGGCGCCGCGTCGCACGGGTTATGACGGACTGCGCGCCAGCGGTCTGATGCCTGAGGCCGCCTCCGACGCCCCCATGGAGCGCGCCGTGGTGAAATGGTTCAACCGCACGAAGGGCTATGGTTTCGTCGTCCGCGACGGAGCCGCGGGCGACATCTTCGTGCACGTCGAGACCTTGCGCCGATGCGGGCTTGACGACCTCGTGCCCGGTGAGGCCGTATCCGTGCGGTTCGCCGAGGGGCCCAAGGGCCTGGTGGTGGCGGAGATCAGGCCGGGCGGCTGAGGCGTCGCCCCGCGAAAGGCGAGGCGAGCATGTTCGATCGACGACTGGTTCTGGCGGCGGCCCTGGTGACGGCGTTGGGGGCGTGCGCGGGCGATGCGGCCGGACCCAAGGACCAGGACGGCAACCCGCTGGAGAAGCTGACCGTGGTCACGTCCTCGGGCGAGCACGAATTCTGGGTCGAGATCGCCGACGACGACGAGGAGCGCCAGCGCGGCCTGATGTTCCGCCAGCCGCTGGCCGACGACCGGGGCATGCTGTTCCAGTTCCCGAACGCACAGGAGCGCGGGTTCTGGATGCGCAACACGCCCAGTTCGCTGGACATCGTCTACGTCGCCGCCGACGGCCGCATCGTGTCGATCGCCAAGCACACGACGCCCTATTCCGAAAGCACCTATCCGTCGAACGGCCCCGCCAAGGGCGTGCTGGAGACCCGCGCCGGCCGCATGGACGAGATCGGGGCCAAACCCGGCGACGTGATCCGACATCCGTTCTTCGGCAACTGACGTCGTTGCCCCATCGGGCCGGTCATGGCAGAAGGCGCACCCTTCCGTCGGGGTGTGGCGCAGCCTGGTAGCGCATCTGCTTTGGGAGCAGAGGGTCGCAGGTTCGAATCCTGCCGCCCCGACCAAGGGTCAGTGATCGGAGACCGACATGTTCGCGCGCATCTATCGTCCCGCCCGCACCGCCATGCAGTCCGGCAAGGCCAAGACGCGCGAGTGGCGGCTGGAGTTCGAGCCCGCCACGGCGCGGTTCCTGGATCCGCTGACCGGCTGGACCGGGTCGACGGACATGAACGGGCAGGTCCGCCTGACCTTCGACAGCCAGGAAGAGGCCGTCGAATACGCCCAGCGTCACGGCATTCCTTTCCGCGTGCAGACGCCTCAGGAGCCCGCGCCGATCCTGAAGGCCTATTCCGACAACTTCGCCACCGGCCGCAAGCAGCCCTGGACGCACTGATCATTCTTGTCTGCGCCCATCGTTCGTGACGCGGTCACTCGCTGCTTGAGGCACGACATGGGTCGGATGGGGTGGCTCGCTGCTTGAGCCGCGGGGCACGCGCAGGTATCGCCGGTGAAGGCGCCCGTAGCTCAACCGGATAGAGCATCCGCCTTCTAAGCGGACGGTTGCAGGTTCGAGTCCTGCCGGGCGCGCCATCTCGATCTCAGCGGGTTGCGGTGCGGGCGAGGGGGGCTATGGTCGCCGCCGCGATGTTGCGCCTTCCGCTTTCCGTTCCGATCCTGGCCGCCCTGGCGCTCGGCGCGTGCGGCGACCGCGCTCAGGACGCCGATCCCGCGCGACGGGAGGATGCGGCGGCGCCGGCGGCGACCGCCCGGGTCGAGGCTCAGGAGAGCGCCACCCTGCGGGCCGTCAAACGACGCGGGCGCCTGAACTGCGGCGTTCACGAAGGCCTCGTCGGCTTCGCCTACACCGACAATCGCGGCCAGTGGCGCGGCTTCGACGTCGATTTCTGTCGCGCCCTGGCCGCCGCCGTCCTGGGCGATCCGGACGCCGTGCGATTCGTGCCCCTGAGCAACCGCGACCGGCTGGCGGCGGTGCGGGACGGACGCGTGGACGTCCTGTGGCGCAACACCAGCTGGACCATGACGCGCGACGTCAGCGACGGCGTCGCCTTCGCCGGCGTCAACTATTTCGACGGCCAGGGCTTCCTGGTGCGCCGCTCGCTGAACCTGACCAGCGCGACGGAGCTGAACGGGGCGCGGGTCTGCGTGCAGGGCTCATCGACGTCTCAGCTGAACTTGGCCGACTGGTTTCGACAGCGCGGCATCGCCTACGAGCCCGTCGTCTTTCCGGGCGAGGAGGAGGCACGGCAGGCCTATGCCCGCGAGGAATGCGACGCCTTCACCGCGGACGTCTCGGCCCTGGCGGCGGCCCGGACGACCTTGGCGAACCCGGAGCAGCACGCCATCCTGCCCGACGTCATCTCCAAGGAGCCGCTGGGGCCCATAACGCGCCGCGGCGACGAGGGCTGGACGGCCGTCGTGCGTTGGACCTTGAACGGGCTGATCCTGGGCGAGGAGCTGGGCGTGACCCAGGCCGTCGCGCGGGGACGCGCCGAACCCCGCGACCCCCGTGCGCGCCGGCTTCTGGGGCTGGACGGGGACTTCGGCCCGATGCTGGGGTTGAAGCGCAGCTGGGCGCGAGACGCCCTGGCCTCCGGCGGACACTACGGCGAGATCTTCGAACGGAACGTGGGCACGGATTCTCCGCTCGACCTGGCGCGGGGTCTCAACGCACAATGGAACGCTGAGCCGGGCGGGCTGATGTACGCCCTGCCGATTCGATAGCGCGGGCCCGCGGGCCGGCAGGGGGACGCATGGACACGGTCAAGCGCGGCGGAATTCCGCTCTACGTCTGGATGTTGCTGGGCTTCGTCGGGGGTCTGGCGGGCGGATTGTACGTCAACCAGAACGGCCTGGAGGTGCTGCCCTGGGTGATGGACATCATCCAGGCGGTCGGTCAGATCTTCCTGCGCCTGCTGTTCATGCTGGTCCTGCCGCTGCTGTTCGCGGCCCTGGCCGTCGGCGTGGCCGAGATGGGCGACTTGAAGTCGCTGGGCCGGGTCGGTCTGAAGACGCTGCTGTTCACCATCCTGGTCTCGGCCATCGCGGTGGGCATCGGCCTGGGCATGGTCAACTATTTCCAGCCGGGCGTGGGCGTGGACCCCGCCCTGGCGCAGCAGCTTCTGGCCGACGGGGCCGAAGGGGCCGCCGGCATCGTCGACAAGGCGCCCAAGTCGATCGAGGCGGGCCAGTTCTTTCTGGACATGATCCCGTCCAACGTCGTGACGGCGGCAGCCGAGAACCAGATCCTGCCGGTCATGGTCTTCGCCCTGATCTTCGGCATCGGCATGGTCATGGCCAAGTCGCCCGCGACCGACCGCCTGCAGGAGACGCTGCAGGGGCTGTTCGAGGTCATGATGAAGCTCATCAACCTCGTGATCCGGCTGGCGCCCATCGCCATCGCGGCGCTGATGTTCAATCTGGCGGCGGTGTTCGGCTGGGACGTGCTGGTGCGGCTGGGCGCCTATGCCGGCGTGGCCATCGGCGCGATGGCGATCCACATGTTCGTCGTCTATCCGCTGCTGGTCCTGATCTTCGGCGGCATGAATCCATTGAAGTTCGCCAACGGGGTCAAGGAACCGTTCGTCGTCGCCTTCTCCACCGCCTCGTCCAACGCCACCCTGCCGATCGCCCTGAAAGCGGCGGAAGAGAAGCTGAAGTTGCCCAAGCGCATCTCGCGCTTCGTGCTGACGGTGGGCGCCACGGCGAACCAGAACGGCACCGCCCTGTTCGAGGGCGTGACGGTGCTGTTCCTGGCCCAGTTCTTCGGCGTCGATCTGAGCCTGCAGCAACAGCTGGTGGTGATGCTGGTGTGCATCCTGGGCGGCATCGGCACGGCCGGCGTTCCGGCCGGATCGCTGCCGGTCATCGCTCTGATCCTGGTCATGGTGGGCGTGCCGGCGGAGGGCATCGGCCTGATCCTGGGCGTCGATCGTTTCCTCGACATGTGCCGGACGACCCTGAACGTGACTGGCGATCTGGTCGCGGCGACGGTCGTGTCGCGCGGCGAGAGCGACGCCGTCGTGCCGGCCGACGCCAAGCCGCCGACGGCCCCGGCCGTCTGATCAGCCGACGTGGCGGCGCTCGACCCGGCCGCCGACCGAGGTCAGCAGTTCCCACGCCACCGTTCCGGCGGCGCACGCCGCGTCGTCCAGCATCCGGTTGGGCCCGAACAGCTCGACCGCGTCGCCCGGCGCGACGTCGAGGCCGGTGACGTCGACGGCCAGCACGTCCATCGAGACGCGTCCGAGGATCGGCCTCAACTGACCGGCCACCGCCACCCGTCCAGTGGGGCTGTTGGAGCGCAGGACGCCGTCGGCATAGCCGGCGCCGATCGTCGCGACGCGCATCGACCGCTCGGCCACGAAGCCGCGTGAGTAGCCGACGCTTTCGCCGGCTTGGACGTCGCGGACCTGAAGCACCTCGGCGGCGAAGGTCGCCACCGGCCGGATGCGGGGATCGGGACGTCCCTCCGGCCCGCCGCCGTAGAGGCAGATCCCCGGCCGCACGGCGTCGAAGGCGTGGTCGGGGCCCAGGAAGCAGCCGCCGGAGTTGGCGAAGGAGCGGACCGCGCCGGGGTATCGGGTCGCCGCGGCGGCGAAGGCGTCGCGCTGAACGCGGTTCATCGGATGATCGGGTTCGTCCGCGCAGGCCAGGTGGCTGAGGACCAGATCCAGGCCCTCGAAGGGCTCCGGCACTTCCTCGGGGCGGAAGCCGAGACGGTTCATGCCCGTGTCGATCTGAAGACCGCAGGCCTTCCCGCCGGCCGCGCGCCACTCGGCGGCTTGCTCCGGGGCGTTCAGGACGGGCTTCAGACCGGCCGTCATCAGGCGTGCCGCGCGTCCGGGAGCGCACCCGTCGAGAACATAGACGTCGGGGGCGTCGCCGAGGAATCTGCGCAGAACCTCGCCCTCTGAAACACGGGCCACGAAGAAGGTGCGGGCGCCTTCGTCCATCAGGCGGCGGGCCACCTCCACCGCGCCCAGGCCGTAGGCGTCGGCCTTCACGACGGGATGCGCCGGGACGCCGGACACGGCCTCCAGCGTGCGGAAGTTGGCGGCGAGGGCGTCCAGGTCGACGGTCAGGCGGGCGAGGCTCATCACCCCCTTATGCCGCACCTGCGAAGGCGTCGCTATTCGTAGCGGGAATTGTCCCACCGGGCGTCACGCGCCAGGTTGCCGAAGCGGGTGGTGTCGGCGTCGAAGCTGAGGCGGACGGTGCCGATCGGGCCGTGACGCTGCTTGCCGATGATGACCTCGGCCATGTTGCGCAGGCGGTCCATGTCCTCCTGCCACTGGAGGTGTTCGGGGCTGCCTTCCTGGGGCTCGGTCCGTTCCTTGTAGTAGCTCTCGCGGTACACGAACATGACGCAGTCGGCGTCCTGCTCGATCGAGCCCGACTCACGCAGGTCGGACAGCTGAGGCCGCTTGTCGTCCCGGCTTTCGACCTGACGCGACAGCTGGGACAGGGCGATGACCGGGACGTTCAGCTCCTTGGCCAGCGCCTTGAGGCCGCCGGTGATCTCCGACACTTCCTGCACGCGGTTCTTCTGGCCGCCGGCGTCGCCCGTGGTGATCAGCTGGAGGTAGTCGACGATGATGACGTCGAGCCCATGCTCCATGCGCTTCAGACGGCGGGCGCGGGCGGCCAACTTGGACATGGCCAGGCCGCCGGTGGCGTCGATGAACAGGGGCGCCTCGCCGATCTCGACGGCGGCGTCGCGCAGACGTCCATAGTCGACGGCGTCGATCTCGCCCTTGCGCAGCTTGTCGGACGGCACGCCGGACGCATCGGCCAGAATGCGCATGGCCAGCTGTTCGGCGCTCATTTCCAGCGAGAAAAAGGCGACGACGCCGCCGTCGACCGTCTTGCGCCCTTCCGGCGTGGGCTCGTAGCGATAGTTGCGCGCGATGTTGAAGGCGATGTTGGTGGCCAGCGACGTCTTCCCCATCGAGGGCCGGCCGGCGAGGATCAGCAGGTCGGACTTGTGCAGGCCGCCCAGCTTCTGGTCGAGGTCGTCCAGATGGGTGGCCAGTCCCGCCAGCTTGCCGTCGCGCTGATAGGCTTCGGCCGCCATCTGCACGGCGCCGGCGAGCGCGGTCGAGAAGCCGACGAATCCGGACGAAGGCTTGCCCGTTTCGGCCAGACTGTAGAGCGACTGTTCGGCCTGCTCGATCTGGTCCATCGCCGCGGTCTGCGGATCCGGCGCCTCGCGCATGATGTCGCCGCCGATGCGGATCAGCTCGCGGCGCAGGGCCAGGTCGTAGACGATGCGGGCATAGTCCGGCGCATTGGCCGCAGGCGGCGCGCGGTCGACGAGGTCGGCCAGATAGCGGACGCCGCCCAGCTGCTGGAAGGCCGGATCCTGCTTGAAGCGTTCCATCAGCACGGTGGGGTCGGCCAGCAGGCCCTGACGGACGTGGTCCTCGATCGCCTCATAGAGCCGCTGATGGAAAGGCTCGTGGAAATGCGAGCCCTTCAATCGGTCGGACAGGCGCTCGAACACGCCGTTGTCGAACATCAGCGCGCCCAGCAGCGCCTGCTCCGCCTCCAGATTGTGGGGCGGCGCAGCGATGGCCGGAAGCTCGGGCGTGATGGGCGATATGGCGTCCATGGGGGACCGAGGTTTACCCGTGCCATGGCGTCACGTCAGGATCGGTCGCCCGATCCCTTGGGGGCGGACCGGCCGCGCCTGTGGATGCGCGTCAGCGGCAGGGGTGCCGCGAAACCAGCCAAGCGCGAACGCCGTCGGTCACCGTCATGCGGCGGCGGCGCTCGGCCGGGATGCCGTTGAAATAGTCCAGCAGCTGGCGCGGGTTCAGGCTGAGGCGGGCGGGCGGACAGGCGGCCGGCGTCCGGCCTGCCGCCCGGGCGTCGCGGATCTCCTGTCCCACGGTGCGGAAGGCGCGTTCCGCCTCGCCCTTCAGGCGGTGGGCGTCCGGGTTGAGCATGGCGGTGGCGTTCAGCGGGATGCGGTTGGCCCGCACGGTGAAGTCTTCGAGGGTCATGGCCGACTGGGCGGCGGCGGAACCGGCAAGCGCCAGCGCGGCGGCGAAGGCGGCGAAACGGATCATGACGAGCTCCCCTGACGCCGCGAGCTCAGCCGTTCGCGGCGGCGGAAATGAGGCGCATGAAAAAGGCGCGCCGGACGGATCCGACGCGCCTTCCTGATGCGGACTGAACGGGCGATCAGGCCGGTTCGTAGGTTTCCTGCTGACCGGCGCCGCCGGCGAGCATGTCCGCGGCCGCTTCTTCGGCGGCGGCGCGTTCGTCGGAGAACTGCGAGGCGATGACGTCCTCGCCGCGCGCCTGACGCTCGGCCTCGTCTTCCGACCGGGCGATGTTGATCTTGACCACGGCGGAGACCTCGGCGTGCAGGCGGACCGGCACTTCGTGGACGCCCAGGGTCTTGATCGCCGTGTTCAGCACGACCTGCGAACGCTCGACCTTGGTCCCCGAGGCCTGGACGGCTTCGGCGACGTCGCGGCCGGCGACCGATCCGTAGAGCTGGCCGGTTTCGCCGGCCTGGCGGATCATGACGTAGGTCTGGCCGTCGATCTTGTCGGCGATCTTCCGGGCCTCGGCCTTGTTCTTCTCGTTGCGGGCCTCGATGGCGGCGCGCTCGACTTCGAAGGCCTTGAGGTTGGCGCTGGTGGCGCGACGAGCCTTGTCGCGCGGCAGCAGGAAGTTGCGGGCGAAGCCGTCCTTGACGGACACGACGTCGCCGATGGCGCCGAGGTTCTCGACGCGTTCGAGCAGAACGACCTTCATCTTACTTCACCACATACGGCAGGAGGGCGAGGAAGCGGGCGCGCTTGATGGCCTTGGCCAGCTCGCGCTGCTTCTTCTGGGACACCGCGGTGATCCGCGACGGGACGATCTTGCCGCGCTCGCTGATGTAGCGCTGCAGCAGCTTCACGTCCTTGTAGTCGATCTTCGGGGCGCCGGCGCCGGAGAACGGGCAGACCTTGCGGCGGCGCTGGAAGGCGCGGCGGGCGGGGCCGGCGCTGACGGGCGCGCCGGGGACGGGACGGGTGGTGTCGGTCATGATCGGGATCCTTATTCCGAGACGTCGGCGTCGACGGCGTCTTCGCGCGGCGTGCGTTCACGCTCGCGTTCGCGCTCGCGCTCGCGGCGGGCCAGCAGGGGCGACAGCTCCAGGTCGAGCTCGTCGACCTTGACCGTCAGCCAGCGCAGGACGTCTTCGTTGATGGACAGCTGACGCTCGACCTCGGCCATGGCGGCCGGAGGGGCGTCGACGGCGAGCAGGGAGTAGTGCGCCTTGCGGTTCTTCTTGACCCGATAGGTCAGGTTGCGCAGGCCCCAGTACTCGATTTTGGCGACGGAACCGCCGCCTTGCTCGATCAGGTCCTTGATGGTGTCGTTGAGGGCTTCGGCCTGTTGCGCGCTGATGTCCTGGCGCGACATGACCGTGTGCTCGTAAAGAGCCATGGCAGTCTCCCATGGGGGGCGTCGGCGCGACCGGACCGGGCAAGTCCGTCCACGATGGTTCCCGAAGCGGCGATCAGGACGACTTCCTGATCCTTTGGTGGTCCGCGCCCGGGACCGAAGCCCTGGAAAGCAGCGGCCTATAGGGGAAAAGGGCAGGGTGAGCAAGGCCGCCGGTCGTCAGACGTCCAGCTCTTCCTTCACGAAGCGGGCGTTGTCCTGGATGAAGCGGAAGCGGGCGTCGGCCTTCTTGCCCATCAGGCGCTCGACCAGATCCTCGACGTCCGCCAGGTCCGTGACGTCGTCGGGCACCGTGACCCGCGCCAGGGTGCGGGTCTTCGGGTTCATGGTGGTGTCCTTCAGCTGGGACGCCATCATCTCGCCCAGGCCCTTGAAGCGGCCGATCTCGACCTTCTTGCCCTTGAACGTCGTGGCCAGCAGCTCGTCGCGGTGGGCGTCGTCGCGCGCGTATTCCGACAGGGCGCCGGCCTGGATGCGGTAGAGCGGCGGCAGGGCCATGAACAGTCGCCCCTGACGGATCACGTCGGGCATGACCCGGTGGAAATAGGTGATCAGCAGCGCGGCGATGTGGGCGCCGTCGACGTCGGCGTCGGTCATGATGACCACGCGTTCGTAGCGCAGGTCGTCGATGTTGAACCGCGCGCCCGGATGGACGCCCAGGGCCAGCGTCAGGTCGGACAGCTCGACGTTGGCGCGCAGCTTGTCCGCCGTGGCCGAGGCCACGTTCAGTATCTTGCCGCGCAGGGGCAGGATCGCCTGGGTGGCGCGGTCGCGGGCCTGTTTGGCCGAGCCGCCGGCGGAGTCGCCTTCGACGATGAACAGCTCCGTGCCGTCAGCGCCCTGACGGGTGCAGTCGGCCAGCTTGCCCGGCAGGCGCAGCTTGCGGGTGGCCGAGGCGCGCTGGACCTCCTTGTCCTTGCGGCGACGCAGGCGGTCCTCGGCGCGCTCGATGACGAAGCCGAGCAGGGTGTTGGCCTGTTTCGGGCTTTCGGTCAGCCAGTGGTCCAGCGGGTCGCGGATCAGCTGTTCGACCAGCCGCGCGCCCTCGGGCGAGGACAGCCGGTCCTTGGTCTGGCCCTGGAATTCGGGATTGCGGATGAAGACGCTGATCAGTGCGCCGGCGTTGGCGATGACGTCCTCGGCCGTGACGATCTCGGCCCGCTTCTCCTTGATCAGCTCGCCATAGGCCTTCAGCCCCTTGACCAGCGCGGCGCGGAAGCCCGCCTCGTGCGTGCCGCCGTCCGGCGTGGCGACGGTGTTGCAGTAGGACGAGACGAAGCCGTCGGCCTCGCCGAAGCCCGCCGGGGTCCAGGTCACGGCCCATTCCACGGCGCCGGCCTCGCCCTTGCGTTCGACGCGGCCGGCGAAGGCGGGGGTGACGGTCTCGACGTCGCCGATGCGGTCGGCCAGGGCGTCGGCCAGGCCGCCGGGGAAGTGCAGGACAGCCTCGGCCGGGGTGGCGTCGGTGATGCGTTCGGGCGCGCAGGTCCAGCGGATTTCGACGCCGCGGAACAGATAGGCCTTGGACCGCGTCATGCGGAACAGACGGGCGGGCTTGAACGCCGCGCCGTGGCCGAAGATCTCCTCGTCCGGGCGGAAGCGGATGCGGGTGCCGCGCTTCTTGGACGGGGCCACTTGCTGGATCGGGCCCAGCGAATGGCCGCGGCTGAAGGACTGGGTCCATTCGAAGCCGTCGCGCCAGACGGTCACGTCCAGCCGGTCGGACAGGGCGTTGACGACCGACACGCCCACACCGTGCAAACCGCCAGAGGTTTCATAGGCTTTTCCGGAGAACTTGCCGCCGGAGTGGAGCACGGTCATGACCACCTCCAGCGCCGACTTGCCGGGGTGTTTCGGGTGCGGGTCGACCGGAATGCCGCGGCCGTCGTCGCGCACGGTCAGGAAGCCGTCGGCGTCCAGATCGACCGTGATCAGCTTCGCATGGCGGGCCACCGCCTCGTCCATGGCGTTGTCCAGCACCTCGGCGAACAGGTGGTGCAGGGCGCGCTCGTCGGTGCCGCCGATGTACATGCCGGGGCGCTTGCGGACGGGCTCCAGCCCCTCCAGCACCTCGATGGAGCTCGCGGAATAGCCGGCGTCCACGATCGCGGGCGCCGGCTTCGACAGAGCCTGCGGCGCGGGCACAGGTTCAGGCGCGGCGGGCTTGACCGCCGGCGCGGGCTCCGGCCGGGGCTCTGGCTCGGGCAGATCGAACAGGGACGGCAGGGCGGACGACATGGACCGATGATGGGACGATTCGGGGACGGCTCCGGTAGACCCCGCGCGGGTCGTCGGCAAGCGAGACGGGGACGGAATCGGGCAGGACGGCGCGGGTCACGACGGCCAGGAACAGCACCCAGGGCAGGCCCTGGTGCGCCATGAGGATGCTCTCGGACAGGCTGAGCATCAGGAAGGCGGCGAGGAAGCCCAGCGCCCACCAGCCCTCCTGCACCCCTGCGCGGCCGGAGCGCAGGACGGAGGCGGCGACGGCGAAGACCGCCATGCCGCCGACCATCAGGGCGCCGGGCCAGCCCAGCTGGACGAGGACGTCGATCCAGCCGTGGTGGGCATTGGGCACCAGCCAGCCGGTCTCGACGCGGATCCAGTCGGCCGGGACGCTGTCGCGCTCCCAGAAGGCGCCGTAGCCCCAGCCGGTCCAGGGGCGTTCGGCCACGCGGGTCATCAGCGCCTGCCAGATCTCGGTGCGGCCGGTCAGGGACGGGTCCTTGCCCAAGACTTCGAGGATTTCGACCGAGTGGCTGTCCCAGATCAGGAAGCCTGCGCCGGCGGCGGCGACGCCGGCCCAGACGGCGAAGACGGCGAAGGCGGCGCCGCCCTGACGCATGGTCCAGCAGCCGGCGATCACGCCGACGCCCAGCACGAGGCACAGCAGCGACGTCTTGGACTGCGTCGCCAGCACCAGCGCCGAGGCCAGCACCAGCGCGAGGGCGGGGATCAGGCGCCGGCGATCGGGTGAGGCCAGGCAGGCGGCCGAGGCTGTGGCGACGATCACCATCACCGCGCCCATCTGGTTCTTCTCATACCAGAGCCCGCGCCACAGGCCGGCGTTGTCGGCCTGGTGCACGCCATAGGCGGGGAAGGCGAAGACCATGATCAGGCTGCCGACCGCCATGATCAGGCCGGTCCGCATCAGCAGGCGCGGCAGGTGCGGGCCGCGGAAGGCCGCGCCGAGGTAGAGGGCGAAACCGCAGGAGATGGCCAGGGCGACGGCGCGGCGGGAGGTCACCTCGGGGAACAACGACCAGTATTTCGAGGCCCAGGCCCACAGCACCAGCAGGCCGATGGCCACCATGGCCGGCCAGGCGCGCCACAGGCGGTCGATCCGGTACAGCAGCAGGCCCGCCGTCATCGCATACACCGGCAGCCAGGCCAGCCGCAGGATCGGCGTCTCCTCCTGCGTCGGGGCGAAGATCGGCCCGATCAGGGCGCCGGTCAGCATGAACAGGATGAAGACGCACGCCGCCGTCTCCCACCACGCGGGGGCGGGCTCGGGAGCGCCGTTGATGTCTAGACGCAGGGTCGCCACGGTCCCAAAATCGACCCATCCCGTTAACGTATCGTGGTCCGATGGCAGATCGTCGGCGAATGCCTCGCCCTAGCATCCCAAGCCTATTGCGGGTCGAGGAACGCTTGCGTGAGGCTGACTACTTCATCGATCGAATGCGGGAAGCAGATTCCACAAACTTCCAGTACGAAATGAACGCCTTTTTGGCGGCTTGTCGGGCCGTTCCAGAACTTATTGGAGCGGAACTGAAGCCGACTGGTCCGACGTTTCGGAGATGGTGGAAGGAGCGCTTTTCGGCGTTTCAAAGCGTGCCGACTGTGGAGTTTTTCTTTAGTCTGAGGAACTTCTCGCTTCACCGAGGAGCCGTCTCAATGACAGGTGGGGCACTGTTTAAAGAAGGGCAGGTTCAGTGGACCTATCGGTTTGCTGGCCATATCGACCCTGTCCCCGAAGCGCTAGTCAACCGTGACGCATGCGCATGCTGCACGGAGCACCTAGCTTTGACGGCAGCATTGGTAATCGAAGTTGAGCAGACATTCCCGCTGTTAGTCTGCCCGACCCGGAGCTTAGCCTCTCCACAAGGGTTAGACGCCATCGGCATCTCTTTAGACGAGGCCGAGGAGTCACTGGGGCTTCCGCGAGGGTGGACAGACGTGCCGTCCCTGTCGCGTGAAGACCGACACCGGCTGCTCCGCCAGAAGTTCGCCCACGACGCGGTCGATTTTCAATACATCAGGCATTTAGCAACCCGAGAAATCGATGAGTTGGCCGGGGGCGACCTGTTGATCAATAGGGTTGCTGCTCGGATCGAGGAGCGGGTTCATGGTGATGGAGGCGAGTCGGGCGATCCGTTTCTCACTGCCCTCTTCGAAAGGATCGCCGAGGTGAACAAAGAGTCCGACTAATCACGCCCGCTCCACAAACGTGTCGATGACCTTCTTCTCTCCCGCCTTGTCGAAGGCCACCACCAGCTTGTTGCCCTCCACCGCCTTCACGAGACCGTAGCCGAACTTCTGGTGGAACACGCGTGTGCCGCGGGTCCAGCCGGAGGCGGCCTTGGGGTCGGCGGTCGCGATCAGGCGGCCGTCGCCCTCGATCAGGGCCTGGCGGGCGGGGCGGTCGGTGGGCTGGCGGGCGGCGGCGAAGGCCTGGCCGCGCTTCCAGCCGGGGCTGGAATAGCCGCTGCCGAAGCTGGGCGCTTCGTCCCAGCGGCTCTTGGCCTCTTTCAGGCCGGCGGAGGCGCCGTAGTAGCCGGTCTCGCTCTCGGGCTCGACGTGGTCGATGGGCAGTTCGTCGACGAAGCGGCTGGGCAGCTGGCTGGTCCAGCGGCCGTAGACCAGGCGGTTGGCGGCGAAGGAGATGCGGGCGTCGCGCTTGGCGCGGGTGACGCCGACGTAGGCGAGGCGCCGCTCCTCCTCCAGGCCCTTCTCGCCCTTTTCGTCGATGCTGCGCTGGCTCGGGAAGACGCCTTCCTCCCACCCTGGCAGGAAGACCAGCGGGAACTCCAGCCCCTTGGCTCCGTGCAGGGTCATGACCTGCACCGCGTCCTCGCCCGCGCCCCGGTCCAGATCGAGCACCAGCGACACGTGCTCCAGATAGGCCAGCAGGCTGTCGAAGCCCTGCATCGACTGCACCAGCTCCTTCAGGTTCTCCAGACGCGTCTGCCCCGAGGTGCGGTCGGCCTTCTGCATCTCCGTGTACCCGCTCTCCTCCAGGATGGTCTCGGTCAGGGTCCAGTGCGGCGTGTCCTGCGCCAGCGCCCGCCAGCGGTCCAGATCGCGCACGAAGCCGGCCAGGGCCGTGCGCGTGCGGGCCTGCAGTTCGTCGGACGTGATCAGCTCGCGCACCGCCGTCATGGCCGAGACGCCGGACAGGCGGGCCATGTGCAGGATCTTCTGCACGCTGGTGTCCCCGATGCCGCGCTTGGGCACGTTGACGATGCGCTCGAACGCCAGGTCGTCGTCTTCCGACAGGATCAGGCGCAGATAGGCGTGGGCGTCGCGGATCTCGGCGCGTTCGAAGAAGCGCGGGCCGCCGATGACCTGATAGGGGATGGCCAGCATGACGAAGCGTTCCTCGAACGCCCGCATCTGAAACGACGCGCGAACCAGAACGGCCATGTCCTTGTAGTTCAAGCCGGTTCGACGCGTGGTCTCGATCTCGTCGGCGATCAGTCGGGCCTCGGCCTCGCCGTCCCAGACGCCGCGCACCCGCACCTTCTCGCCGCTGTCGTCCTCGGTCCACAGCGTCTTGCCCAGCCGACCCTTGTTGGCGGCGATCAGGCCGGACGCCGCGCCGAGGATGTGGCGGGTGGAGCGGTAGTTGCGCTCCAGCTTGACGATCTTCGCGCCGGGGAAGTCGCGTTCGAAGCGCAGGATGTTGTCCACCTCCGCGCCGCGCCAGCCATAGATCGACTGGTCGTCGTCGCCCACGCAGCAGACGTTGCCGTCCGACGACGTCAGCAGGCGCAGCCACAGGTACTGGGCCACGTTGGTGTCCTGGTACTCGTCCACAAGGATGTAGCGGAACCGTCTTCGATATTCCTCAGCCACGTCCGCATGTTGCGACAGGATCGTCAGGTTGTGCAGCAGCAGGTCGCCGAAGTCGCAGGCGTTCAGCGTGCGCAGCCGCGCCTGATAGAGGCCGTACAGCTTCTGCCCCTTGCCGGCGGCGAAGTCCTCGCCCGGCGGCAGCTTCTCGGGGGGCCAGCCGCGGTTCTTCCATCCGTCGATCACGCCGGCGAACGAGCGGGGCGTCCAGCGCTTCACGTCGACGTTCTCCGCCTCCAGCACCTGCTTCAGCAGCCGCTCCTGATCGTCCGTGTCCAGGATGGTGAAGGTCGACTTCAGCCCGACCAGTTCGGCGTGGCGGCGCAGGATCTGCGCGGCGATGGAGTGGAAGGTGCCCAGCCAGCGCAGCCCCTCGGCCGAGGGGCCGATCAGATGGGTGATCCGCTCGCGCATCTCGCGCGCGGCCTTGTTGGTGAAGGTGACGGCCAGCAGCTCCCACGGCCGGGCGCGACCGGTGGCCAGGATGTGCGCCAGCCGGGTGGTCAGGACGCGCGTCTTGCCGGTGCCGGCGCCGGCGAGCACCAGCACCGGCCCCTCGGTCGTCTCCACCGCCTCGCGCTGCTCGGGATTGAGGCCGGCCAGCCAGTCGGAGGGCGCACCCTCGGGCGGGCGGGCGCGGGCGAGGTCGGAGATGCGGGGGGCGGAATCGGTCATGCGAGCCCCCGGAACATAAGGAGCACGACGGCAAAAGTCAGCCGAAAGCCCGCGCCGGGCTGCCGGGGAACCGTGGCCGTCCCCTGCCGTTACGGCGGACAGTCAACATCTGGAGGGAGACACCCCATGGCGGAACAGTCCAACAGCAGCGGCGGCGGCAACACCGGCCTGGCCTTCATCGTCGGCGCGGTCGTGGTCGTGCTGGCCATCGTGGCCTACTTCGTCTTCGCCCGCGGCGGCATGGGCGGCGAGACCAAGGAGGTCAACGTCGACGTCGACCTGCCGGAGGTTTCGGCCCCGGCGGTTCCCGGCGGGAACTGATCCATGACCGATCCCAACGTCCCCCCGCCCCGCGACGACCGGCCCGAGGTCGTGCATCACACCACGATCAACAATCCGCCGCCTTCGAGCGGCGGCGGGGGAGGCGGCGGCTGGCTGGCCTTTCTGATCGGCGGGATCGTGGTGGTGCTGATCATCGTCGCGGTCGTGCTGTTCAACGGCGGCGGAATGACCGCGCCGGACGAAACCAACGTAGACCTCGACGTGGACGTGCCCGCGCCCAGCATGCCGGACCTGCCGGAGCCCAAGCTGCCGGAGGCGCCCGAATTGCCGACGGTGGAGCCGCCGACCGCGCCGCAGGGCTGAACGGTCAGCGCAGGCCGTAGGTGATGGTCGTGACGACCCGCACCTTCTTGTCCGGGGTCGAGGTCTCCGCGTCGATCTCATCCCGGGCCAGAATCTCGAACGATCCCTGCGTCGCCTGGCGGATCGGCCCCAGCGACGCGCCCGAGTCCTGGGCGAAGCGCTGGGCGCCGGTGCGCGCGGCCGTCGTCGCCTGGCCGATCATCTCCGGCCGCACCTTGTTCAGGCCGGTGAAGACGTAGGTCGGACCGGCATAGTCCTGAAGCACCACGCCCTGACGCACCAATTCGCTGAGGGCGCGGCTGGTGGTCTGGACGCGCGCGACGTCCGACGTGCGGACCACGACGGTCTGACTGAGGATGAAGCGAGGACCGCCCTGCGGGCTGCCCCACTCGCGCGACTGGGTGTCGGCGACCGACAGCTGACCCAGGGTCACCGCCTCGGCCGGATAGCCCTGCGCCGCCAGGAACCGGCGCACCGTGACCAGATCTGCGTCGATCCGGGCCTGAACGTCGCCCAGCACGTCGCCGGACGCCGCGAACTTCAGCGGCAGGACGGCGAGGTCGGCGCGCACGTCGCGCTCGGCCAAGCCGCGGACGGTGACGGTGCGGTCGCCGACGCGCGCGTTGACCAGTCCCTGGCCGATCAGACCGCCGGCGACGGCGGTTCCGACGGCGATGGCGCCGCCGACGGCGAGCGCGGGAAGCAGGCGTGGATCGGTCGGCATGGTCAGTCTCCCCCAGACCCGCCGAGAGAGCGCCCGAAAGTCGTCGCCGTCAATCGTCCACGAAACGTCGATCGCCGGAGGCCCAGGCCAACGCCAGCAGACGACAGGCCGAGGCAAGCGGCGTGCGGCCGCGGCGTTCGTCGACGCGCTTCATCAGACCGGAAAGCGGCAGCGCCATCTCGGCTGCGACGACGTCCAGAACCGCCCAGAACTCGGGCTCCAGCGCCACGGACGTGGCGTGGCCGGACAACAGGATGGAGCGCTTGCGGAGCATGTCGATGGATTTAGCACCGACGGCCGACGGCGAAAGCCCTGTCCGATCAGACATAAGGCAGGCTTGTGCCGGGCGTCCGCCGATCCAGGTTGCCGGTCCGGCCGCGCGGGCGCATGTCCCGGATCATGACCTCCCTGTCCGACAAGCTGGACCCCGTCCGCGCGCCGCGTCTGCCCAAGGCGACCCTGATCGCCATAGGGGCCGTAGGCCTGTGCGCGGTCATATGGGGCACGACCTGGTACGGGATCACCTGGCAGCTCGGTGTCGTTGAGCCGATCGTGTCCGTCACATGGCGGTTCGGTCTGGCCGCGCTGGTGCTGTTCGCCGGCATCGGGATCGCGCGGCAGCCGATGGGGTTGGGCCGGCGCCAGCATCTGGAGGCCGCGGGGCAGGGAGCGTTCACCTTCGCCGTCTCCTATGCCTTCACCTATCAGTCCGAGCAGCACGTGCCGTCGGCCATCGTGGCGGTGATCTTCGCGGCGCTGGCCTTCCTGAACCTGAGCCTGTTCCGCGTGGCCGAGCGGCAGAAGGCGCACGCCTTGTCGTGGGCCGGGGCGGCGCTGGGCGTGGTCGGGGTCGCGGTGCTGTCGGGATCGGAACTGCTGAGCGCGAGACTGGGCCCGCAGGCGGCGCTGGGCATCGGCTTCGCCGTGATCGCGGTGACCAGTTCGGCGTTCGGCAACCTGTTCGCCTGGCGGGCGCAAAGAGCCGGAGCGCCGCTGCTGGCCTCCACGGCCTGGGCCATGGCCTACGGCACGGCGATGCTGGCGATCTGGGGCCTGGCCACGGGAGCCGAGTTCCGGGTCGAGCCGACGGCGGGCTATCTGATCTCGCTGGTCTATCTGGCCGTGCTGGGCTCGGTCGTGGCCTTCGTGGTCTATTTCTGGATCGCCCGCACTCGCGGCTATGCCTTGGCCAGCTACATTTCGGCCCTGACGCCGCCGATCGCCATGCTGGTGTCGGTGACGTTCGAGAACGCGCGGTTCGGGATATGGGCCCTGGTCGGCCTGGCGGTCGTGATCGCCGGGCAGGCGCTCATGATCCGCGCGGCGCGGGCCAAGGCCGCCTGAGCGGTCACCAGATCCAGCCTCGCCTCTTCTTCGGCCGCGGTTCTTCGTCGGCGCCTTCGGGCAGAGGGACCTCGGCGGCCTCGCGCCGGCGCTGAGCCTCCAGGAAGCGCTTCTTCCGTAGCACGGCCATCAGGGGGATCAGGCCGTGGACGATGCGCGGGTCCTTGCGGGGATCAGTCGCCATCGGGTCGCTCCGGGTCGCGGTCACGACGGTGTCCGTCCAGGGCGCGCTCACGGGCGAGGCGTTCCAGCAGGCTCTGCTGCGTCTCCGCCTTGGGGCGGCCATGCGCGGCGCGGTTCTGAACGGCCTGCGCCTTCGCCGCCGCCTTGTCGCGCGCCTTCTTCGCCTTGTTGAAGTTCACGATCTCGGCCATGCGGCGAAATCTAGACCAAAGTGTCCGCGAATTCACTGCAACCGTGTGGGGCGTGATCGTATTCGTCCAGTGCGGGCCATCGGGGTCCGCATGAGGAGACCGAGTTGATCGCGCTGATCCTGAACGTCCTGTGGCTCATCTTCGGCGGCCTGATCGCCGGCATCGGCTGGCTGATCGGCGGGGCGATCCTGGCGCTGACGATCGTCGGCCTGCCGTGGACCTTCGCCGCCTGGCGCATCGCCGCCTACACCTTCTGGCCTTTCGGGCGCGAGGTGGTCTGGCGGACCGACGACGGCGTCGACCCCGGGCGCGGCCCGCTGGGCACGGTGCTGAACGTGATCTGGTTCGTCTTCGCCGGCTGGTGGATCGCCCTGACCCATCTGATCGCCGCCTTCTTCGAGGCGATCACCATCATCGGCATCCCCTTCGCCCTGAAGGACCTGGAACTGGCCAAGTTGGCGCTGGCGCCGGTGGGACGGACGATCCGGGACAAGTGAGGGATCAGTCCTTCATCAGGACGTCCAGCATCATCTCGCGACGCAGCAGGAAGTTGCGCGTGACCTGATAGTGGTCGGTGTCTTCGTACTCGATCCGGTCCACCCCATGCTCGGAGACCTGATAAATCCAGGCGTTCGGGTAGCCGAGGATGATCGGCGAGTGAGTGGCGACGATCAGCTGCGAGCGGGCCAGCACCAGTTCATGCATCTTGGCCAGGAACGACAATTGGCGGCTGGGCGACAGCGCCGCCTCCGGCTCATCCAGGATGTAGAGTCCGTCGCCGATGAAGCGGTTTTCGAACAGGGCGAAGAAGCTCTCTCCGTGCGACTGCTCATGCAGGCCGCGGTCGCCGTAGCGCTGGGCCCCGGCGGCCTCGAGATAGCTGGCTGTCGTGAAGAAACTCTCCGCCCTGAGAAAGAAACCGTCCTGAACCCGCGCGGGCGAGCGGACGGGACGCACGAACCGATGCAGGGGCGAGTGGCTGTCGCGGGTGCCGAAGCGATGCTCGCGCCCGCCGCCTTCGGGGTTGAACCCCCAGGCCACGGCCAAGGCCTCGATCAACGTGGACTTGCCCGACCCGTTCTCGCCGACCAGGAAGGTGACGTTCGGATGGAAGGTCAGGCTGTGCAGGCCGCGGACGGCCGGGAGGCTGAACGGATAGACGCCGTCGTCCCATCCCTCCCGCCGCTCGAACCGCGCCTCGATCCAGTAGGGGCGGTCGAGCGCCGTCATCAGAAGCCGGTGAACAAGCGGTCGAGCGCGCGGCGGATCTCGAATTCTTGGTTTCTAAGGGAGGCGACACGCCGCCGGAGTTCACCTGCCCGGAGCGTCGACAGCTCCACGACGACCAAGGTAAGGGCTTCGCCGGACAGGTCGACCGCGATTTCCAGATCGGAAACCAGCCGGGTGGCGTCGTTCACCAAGGGAGCGACGACCGCGTCGTCGAAGTCCATCAGCAGATGCGACGACAGGACCACGACATAGGGAGCGTAGTGCCGCGCGCCCGACGCGGGGTTCTCGAACACATCGAACTGTTTCAAAGCCAGCGAGGCCGGATGTAGTCGGACAGCAATCCGCGCTCCGCGATGCGGCGATTGTGATCGGCGATCGCCTCGGCGTTCTCTTGGGCCCAGCGTTTCGCCCGTGTCTCGGCCCCGGTGGGATCGACCTTTTGCAGGTGCAGCCGCAATGCGCGCTCGTCCATGCCGGCGGTGGATATTCCCAGGGCCCTGGCCTGTTCGATCAGTTCGGGGTCGATGCCGAAGTTGGGTTCGATTTTGCCCATGGGCGCAGCCTACCGCGAAACCCTCACCCCGGCGAGATCATCTTCTCGGGCCGCACGGCCTCGTCGAACTCCGCGTCGGTCAGATAGCCGCCGCCGACCGCCTCCTGGCGCAGCGTCGTGCCGTTCCTGTGCGCCGTCTTGGCGATCTTGGCGCAGGCGTCATAGCCCAGCCTGCCATTCAGGGCCGTGACCAGCATCAGGGAGTTGTTCAGGCCGCGTTCGATATTGTCGATCCGGGGCTCGATGCCGACGACGCAGTTCTCCGTGAACGACACCGCCGCGTCGGACAGCAGCCGCACCGACTGAAGGAAGTTGTAGGCCATCACCGGGTTGAAGACGTTCAGCTCGAAATGCCCCTGCGACCCCGCGAAGGTTAGGGCGGCGTGGTTGCCGAACACCTGGACGCAGACCTGGGTCAGGGCCTCGCATTGGGTCGGATTGACCTTGCCGGGCATGATCGACGACCCCGGCTCGTTCTCCGGCAGGGCCAATTCACCCAGTCCCGAACGCGGGCCGGACCCCAAAAAGCGGATGTCGTTGGCGATCTTGAATAGGCTGGCCGCGACCGTGTTGATCGCCCCGTGGCTGAACACCATGGCGTCGTGGGCGGCCAGGGCCTCGAACTTGTTCGGGGCCGTGGTGAAGTTCAGACCGGTGATCTGGGCGATCTTCTCGGCCACGCCTTCCGCGAAGCCGATGGGCGCGTTCAGGCCGGTGCCGACGGCCGTACCGCCCTGGGCCAGCTGCATCAGGTCGGGCAGGGTGCTTTCGATGCGTTCGATGCCCTTGGTTACCTGCTGAACGTAGCCCGAGAACTCCTGACCCAGCGTCAGAGGCGTGGCATCCTGGGTGTGGGTGCGGCCGATCTTGATGATGCCCTTCCACGCCTCGGCCTTGTCGTTCAGCGCGTTCCGCAGCTTGGCCAGCGCCGGCAGCAGGCGGTGCGTCACCTCCTCGGCGCAGGCGACGTGCATGGCCGTGGGATAGGTGTCGTTGGACGACTGGCTCATGTTGACGTGGTCGTTGGGGTGGACGGGTTTCTTCGACCCCATCTCGCCGCCCAGCAGTTCGATCGCCCGGTTCGAGATCACCTCATTGGCGTTCATGTTGGATTGGGTGCCCGAGCCCGTCTGCCAGACCACCAAAGGGAAGTGGTCGTTCAGCTTGCCCTCGATGACCTCGTCGGCGGCCTGGATGATCGCCTTGCCGATCGCGGGATCGAGCCGACCCAGCGCCATGTTGGTCTCGGCCGCCGCGCGCTTGACGATGCCCAGCGCCCGCACGATCGGCACAGGCTGTTTCTCCCAGCCGATCTTGAAGTTCCCCAGCGACCGTTGCGCCTGGGCCCCCCAGTAGCGGTCGTCGGCGACCTCGATGGGGCCGAAGGTGTCGGTCTCGGTGCGGTGGGCGGTCATGGTCGGCGGGCTCTTCAGGCGTGACGGAAAGGTGCGCGGGGGTGTAGCACGGAGGGATGGTCGGACAAGGCGGAGCGCGGGCGATGCGGGGCGTGATCTTGGGGGTTGTGGCGCTGCTTGCGGCGGCGCCGTCGGCTGTGGCGCAGGACGCCGCGCACGATGTGCTGCTGGACACGGACGCGGGGGTGATGATCCTCGATCTGGACTATGGCCGCGCGCCGATCACGGCCTGCAACTTCGCGCGCAACGTCCAGTATGGCGACTACGGTCACGGCAGCTTCTTTCGCTCCGTCGTGGCGGCGACCAACGCCAATCCCAACCCGATCGACGTCATCCAGGCCGCGACGCCGCGCGGATCCGACGACGCCCTGCGTCCGGCCATTCCTCTGGAGCGGACGTCCGTCACCGGACTGCGGCACGTGGCCGGAGCCGTGTCGATGGCGCGGGACGGGCCGGACACGGCGACGACCAGCTTCTTCATCGTGACGCGGGACACGCCGTCGCTGGACTTCGGCGGCGGGCGTAATCCGGACGGTCAGGGTTTCGGCGTCTTCGGCCACGTCGTGGTCGGGCTGGAGGTCGCGCGGGACATCCAGATGCGCCCGACAGACGGTCAGGAGGCGCTGACGCCGCCGGTGCGCATCAGTGCGGCCGTCATGCTTGCGCCCCCGCCCGCGGTCTGCGCCGCTTGACCGCCGGCTGGATCGGGACGGGTAAGGTCCGCGCGCGCGAGGTCGGCGAAGCGGTGGAGATCACCATCGAGGGCCTGACCACCCAGGCGAAATACTACAAGCCGCTGGTCTATGAGTTCATGCGCAAGGAGTGGCGCGGGTCACGCCCCTCCTACGGCGACTATTCCGTCGAGATCGTGATGGAGCACGTCGGCGATCCGCCGTGGATGGACCTCGACAATCTGGCGAAGGCCCTGCTGGACGCCATCAAAGGGTATCTGTTCCACGACGACGCCCAGGTGGCGCGCCTGCTGGTCGAGCGGCACGAAGGCGAGCGCGAGCGGATCACGATCCGCGTCCACCCGCGTCAGCCGTCGGGCATCGGGGGATAGCGCTCGAAGCTGGGCCGGTGATGCAGGTCGGCCATCCAGCCGATGCGCTCCGCCGTCTGGATCTGGCCCTGCAGCGGAATGGAATCCGGATCGTCCAGCGTCGCGCTCTGCACATCGGTCAGGCCGGGGAAGATCTCGGCGTTGGTGTAGAACAGGCCGGTCCCGCATGTCGGGCAGAAGTGCCGACGGCCGTTTTCCGACGAAGCGTACTCGGTCGTCCGGCCGGTGATCTTCACCTGATCGGTAGGCGCCAGAGCCCAGGCCACGGCCGGCGCCCCCGCGCATTTGCGACAGTCGACGCAGTGGCACAGCGCGTGGTGCGCGACCTCGACCGGCATCGAATAGCGCACGGCGCCGCAGTGACATCCGCCCTCGGGCATGCCGACCTCCCTGAATGTTCCGTCTATGTTCACGCCTCACGACGGCGGCGTCAAGACCGGAAGATCAGCCGCGGAAGGCGTAGGTCGTCGTCAGCAGCGGCCGGATGTCGCCGCCGACGAAGACCTGGGGCTCGGACGCCGGGCGCAGGCCCTCGGCGGTCTCTCGTCGCGACACGCAGGCGCGGGTCATCTCGGCCAGGTTGATGAAGTCCGTCGCGTTCGGCAGGCTCTCGAGCACGCAGCCGTCGAAATAGGGGTAGACGGCGTCCTGACTGCAACCGAACGACGAGCGGTCGCGGCGGGCGGCGGTCATGATCATGCGGTTGGGGCCTTGCAGCTCCGGGATGAAAACGCCGGAGAAGCAGGCGGAGACGACGACCACGGTCGGGCGCTCGCCGCACCATTCGTCGACCAGCTGGCCCATGCGGGTGGGACTCAGCTGACCCTCGGTCCCCCAGGTGATGCCGCGCGTGTTGCCGTGCGAGGTGAAATACAGAAAACACCCGACCGTGGCGCGGCGGGCCGCCTCGCCGATGCCGGCCAGCACCTGAGCGCCCGTGGCGGCGTCCGACGCGGTGGGGCGCAATGTGTAGTCGACGAAGTGCCGACGCTCGAAGCCCTCTTCCAGGAAGGACGCCGTAAGGTCGCGACGGGAGTTGTCGAAGGCGACGATGGGCTCGCCGCGGCTGGTGCGCCAGTCGGCGGCGACCACGGCGCCGGCCCAGCCGTCGAAGGGGCTGCGCGGTCCCTGAGCAGCGGGCGCGGTGGCGCAGGCTGAGAGCGTCAATGCGGCGACGGCGGCGACGGCGAACGTGCGGATCATTAAACGGCCCCTTCAGCTTCCGGGACCATTGATCGCGACGCGGGGGCGGGGGTCAAGCCGCCCGAACCTGACGGCCCTATTTCTTACGGAATTGGTCCAGCGACACGACCTTGGGCCCGTCGTCCCCGGCCGGCGGCGGCGGCGCGGGTTCGGGCTCCGGCTCCGGCGCGGCGGCCGGCGCTTCGAACTGCAGGATGAACTGCACCGACGGATCATAGAAGCGGGTGACCGCCGCATAAGGCACGGTCATGACCTTGGGCAGGCCGCCGAACTTCAGCATGACGGTGAATCGGTCCGGCTCGACCGCCAGATCCCAATACTGGTGCTGCAGGACGACGGTCATCTCCTCCGGGTACTTGGCCAGGATGTCCGGCGGCAGGGCGACGCCCGGGGCCCGGGTCACGAAGGTGATGTAGAAATGGTGGGCGCCCGGAATGCCTTCGGGCAGAGCGGCGCGTTCCAACGCGGCCCGGATCACGCCGCGCAGGGCGTCCTGGGCCAGGCCCTCATAGTTCATCTCGTCGACCGGCGGGGTCTGGTCGGCCATGCTCACCTCGGCTGGGATGCGCACGACATAGCGGGCCGCGCCCGACGAAGGAAGCGCAAGAGAGCGGCAATGGGGGGAGAAAGTCCCGGGCTTCTGTTGCCAGGCGCCCGGGGAGCCCCGCCCCGGGATCTGAACCCCGAGGACTTAAGTGTTCGAAATCACCCGAACCGCTTACGCGGCGAGAGCGACTTCTCCAGCGAAGTTATCGTTCGCAGTTAGTCAAAGGCCCGATACGGTGGGCCAGGACGGGCGAAAGCAACCTCTTTACACGTCCGTCGATGCTGGTCGGCCCCGCGCGCCCCTTTGATGACGAAGGGGAGATTGGTGGAGCCGCCGGGAATCGCACCCGGGTCCGGTCCGCTTATTGCAGGCACGTTTATCGCCATAGTCCGGGCGAACCCGAACAGGAGGAATATAGGTTCAGCGGCTTAAGGTTCCAATAGCGGGCGTCGCGCTCACGCGCGCGGCCAGTCCGGCGCCTGGTTTCGGAACCAGGTCAGTTGGCGCTTGGCGTAGTTGCGGGTGGCCTGACGGACGGCGTCCATGGCGTCTTCAAGCGCGACCTTGCCCTTGAGATGCGCCTCGAAGTCCCGGACGCCGACGGCCTTCATCGCAGGCAGGTCGGGGTCAAGGCGGCGGCGCATCAGGGCGCGCACCTCGTCCAGGGCGCCCTGTTCGACCATCAGGGTCACGCGGCGGTCGCAGCGGTCGTAAAGCGCCGCGCGATCCGGTTCGATCACCAGCCGATCGTAGCCGTCGGGAGAAAGAAGCGGCCGGGTTTCGGCCTGCCAGTCGGTGAGGGCCCGTCCAGTGGTCTCAGCCACGGCCAGGGCGCGGGTCAGGCGCTGACGGTCGCTCGGCGCGATGGTGGCCGCCGCACGGGGATCGCGCTCCGCCAGGCGCGCGCGGAAGGCGTCCTCGCCCAGGAAGTCGTAAGCCTCCTGCGTCGCTTCGCGCGCGGCGATGGGCACGTCCGGAATGTCGGCGATGCCCTTGGTCAGGGCGGTGAAATACAGACCGGTGCCGCCGACGATCAGGGCGTGGCGATCCTGCGCCTTCAACTCGTCCAGCAGGGGCGCGACCGAGCGGGCCCAGCGACCGACGGACCAGGCGTCGGCGGCGTCCGCGACGCCATACAGGCGATGCTCGGCCAGCGTCTGGTCCTCCGGCGACGGCCGGGCGGTCAGCACGCGCAGGTCGGCGTAAAGCTGCTGACTGTCGGCGTTGACGATCACCGCCCCGGTCTCCTGCGCGCGCTCGAGCGCGAGGGCCGACTTGCCCGAGGCCGTCGGGCCGGCGATCAGGGTGACGAGGGGGGCGGGCATGGCGACGGCTTAGCCCCTCCCGCCGTCGCGGGGAAAGCGCTAGACGCGGCGCATGTTCAGCAAAGACGACGTCCTCGCCGCCCTCGACCGGATAGTCGACCCCAAAACAGGCCAAGGGCTGGTGAGCTCAGGTCGGGTGCAGGGGCTCGTGGTCGCCGAGGACCGCGCCGGTTTAGCGCTCGACGTGCCCGCGGCGGACGCGGCGCTGTATGCCCCGGTGCGCGACGCGGCCGAGGCGGCGCTGAAGGCCTTGCCGGGGATGGCGCGGACGTCGGTCGTGCTGACGGCCGAAGCGTCGCCCGCGTCCCCGCGCCGCCGGACGGCGTCGCTGTCGAACGAAGCTGTGGACCAGACGCGCCCACGCGCGCCCGTCCCCACCGAGCGGCCCGCCCACGTCCGCAAGGTGCTGGCCGTCGCCGGCGGCAAGGGCGGCGTGGGCAAGTCCACCGTCGCGGTGAACCTGGCCGCGGCGCTGGCGGCGCGGGGGCTGTCGGCAGGCGTGCTGGACGCCGACGTCTACGGCCCGTCGCTGCCGACGCTCCTCGGCATCTCGGGCAAGCCGGACTACGTCGACGGCGCCATCGAGCCGCATCGGGCGCACGGGCTGAAGGCCATGTCGGTGGGACTGCTGACCCAGGCGTCCGACGCCATGGTGTGGCGGGGGCCGATGGCGTCGCAGGCTCTGACCCAGATGCTGACCCAGACGCGCTGGGGCACGGAAGCCGAGCCATTGGATGTGCTGGTCGTCGACCTGCCGCCCGGCACCGGCGACGTACAGCTGACCCTGATCCAGAAGACCCCGCTGGACGGGGCCGTGATCGTTGCGACGCCGCAGGAGCTGGCCCTGGCCGACGCGCGACGGGCGCACGCCCTGTTCGAGAAGGTCGGCGTGCCGACGCTGGGCCTGATCGAGAACATGACCGGCGAGGTCTTCGGTCGTGGCGGCGCGGAGGCGGAGGCGGCGCGTCTGGGCGTCACCTTCCTCGGCGACCTGCCGCTGGACGGGGCGCTGCGCCGGGCCAGCGACGCGGGCGGGCCGCTGGTGGTCGTGGAGCCGGGCGGCGAGACGGCGCGGCGGTTCGCGGCCTTCGCGGCGGCGGTGGCGGTGGCGGGCCAGCTTGGGCTTTAAGCCGCCTCGGTCTTCACCGCCGTGCCGTAGCACAGCACCTCGGTGATGCCCGGCATGATCTCGTTGGCGTCGTAGCGCATGGCGATCACCGCGTCGGCGCCGGCGGCGCGGGCCTGTTCCAGCAGGTGGTCATAGGCCTCGGCGCGGGCGGTCTCGGCCAGTTTGACGTAGGCGCCGACGCGGCCGCCCAGCATGGACTGGACGCCGCCTATGGCGTCCGAAACCAGGTTGCGCGAGCGCACCGTGATGCCGCGCACCACGCCGATCGTGCGGGTGATGCGCAGGCCGGGCAGGTCGTTGGCGGTGGTCACCAGCATGGCGAATGTCCTCTAGCGGCGTTCCAGGGTGCGGAAGGTGAAGGCGTGGTCGTCCTTCTCGCCCGGTTCGTGCCGTTCGGAAAAGATCTCGACCCAGGCGGCCTCGTCGAACGCCGGAAAAAAGACGTCGCCGGAGGGTTCGGCCTCGACCTCGGTGACGTGCAGAAGGCGCGCGCGTGGCAGGGTCTCGGCATAGATTTTCGCCCCCCCGATGACGCAGATCTCGTCGACGACGTCCTCCGCCGCCTGCTCGCGCGCGATCTCCAGCGCCTCCTCCAGCGAGCGGCTGATGAGGGCCTGCCCCATGGCGGTCCTGGCCTCGCCGTCCTCGCCCCAAGCCTCGTCGCGGGTCAGCACGATGTTCAGCCGACCGGGCAGCGGCTTCAGCGGCAGGCTCTCCCACGTCGCGCGCCCCATCAGGCACGGCTTGCCCATCGTCAGCGCCTTGAACCGCTGCAGGTCCGACCGCAGCCGCCACGGCAGGCCGCCGTCCCGCCCGATCACGCCGTTGCGGGCGCGCGCGACGACGAGAGCTAGCCGCATTCCAGCACCTTGAAGTGGCCACCACGACGCATCATCAGGCGAATTTCGGTGTAGGTTTCTGGCGAGCTGCAGTGCTCGCGGAAGCATTTTTGGAAAGCTGGTCCGTCCCAGTTCCGAGACAGTGTCTCGACCATTTGCTGAGTTAGCCCTTTTAGACTTCTTGACCGCATTACACGCACGCTGTTCACGTACATCGCAGCCCGCTCGTAGTGATTTAGAACGTCCACCAAGCGGTCGTAATACTTTTCAGAGTCGGATTCAGCATGGAGCAAGTTCCAGCGCGTCTCGATCTCTTCCGACAGCCCACGACAGAGCGTGAAATCATTGGTGAGATAGGTTCGCCGAAAGGCGATTGCCGCAACGAACAGCGACAGCGACGTCACAATCGCTGATACTATGGCAGCCACATCTCTTGCTTCCAACGTCAACCGCCAGATTTGGTTGGCGGCTTAGCAATCTGGCTCGTCGTGGATACGCTCCCCCTCACCTCGACAGGTGAGTGTTGGGCGGCAGGTTTGGGCCCGATCGCCGTCTGACGTGCCGTAGATACGGAGTCGCCGACAAACACTCGATGTCCATAGGAACTAGTTGGGGTCTTCGCCAAATCAGCCTCCAAGTTTCTTGCTTTGTTCTAACACAACCTCGTGCAAAGCGCCATACACGTTCGAGTCACACCGCCACCGCGGCCTTGATGTGCGGCCAGGGCTCATAGCCGTCGATGGTCACGTCGTCGCGCGCGAAGGCGAACAGATCGTCGCGGGGCGTGAGCGACAGGCGGGGCAGGGGGCGCGGCGTGCGGCTCAGCTGCTCCCGCGCCTGCTCGACGTGGTTCAGATACAGGTGGGCGTCGCCGAAGGTGTGGACGAACTCGCCGGGCTCCAGCCCCACGACCTGCGCCATCATGTGCGTCAGCAGCGCATAGCTGGCGATGTTGAACGGCACGCCCAGGAAGACGTCGGCCGAGCGCTGGTACAGCTGGCAGCTCAGCTTGCCGTCGGCGACGAAGAACTGGAACAGGCAGTGGCAGGGCGGCAGGGCCATGTCGTCGACGTCGGCCGGATTCCACGCCGTCACGATGTGACGCCGGCTGTTGGGGTTGGTGCGCAGCGACTGCACGACCTTTTCGATCTGGTCGATCACGCGGCCGTCGGGCGCCGACCAAGACCGCCACTGCTTGCCGTAGACCGGCCCCAGCTCGCCCTCGGCGTCGGCCCACTCGTCCCAGATGCGGACGTCGTTCTGCTTCAGCCAGGCGATGTTGGTCTCGCCGCGCAGAAACCACAGCAGCTCCACGATGATGCTGCGCAGATGCAGCTTCTTGGTGGTCAGCAGCGGGAAACCCTTCGACAGATCGAACCGCATCTGGCGGCCGAACACGCCCAGCGTGCCGGTGCCGGTCCGGTCGCCGCGCTCGGCGCCGTTGTCGAGAATGTCGGAGAGCAGGTTCAGATACTGCCATTCCGGATGGTCGGCCGGAGCGGCATGGGTCTCGGCTTCGATCAGGGCACGGGGGGCGAGGGCGGTCATGGACGAGCAGTGTGGCTGAGATTCCCCGCACTGGCGATGATCCGCCACCGGGTCTTCCACAAAAGCTTCGCAGAACGGCAGTTGACTCATGCTCGGCGAATGATGTGATTTCATTCAGGCTGCAGGGGGGGGTAACTGTGTTCAATGGGATTTTGGCGCGCGCATGTGCGCCACTGATGCTGTTTGTCTGGTCGGCGCCGGAAGCTGCCGCCCCGTCCCCCGTCGCCGACGCGGACGTCGAGTACAGGCGCGACCAGGACGCCTGCGAGCGAGATACCGGGCGAGGAAGGAACCGAAACGACCGGGGTCTCGGCGGGCTGGTCGGCGACATCGCGGGAGACTGGGTCGGCAGAGAACTGCGCGGAAGCGGCCTGTCCTACTCGACGCGCCGGAACGTTCGATCCTTCGTTTCGGACTCGATCGCCTGCATGCTCACTCCGGGAGAGCGACAAGCTGCTGAAGAGGCGACCACGCGGGCTCTGGAAGGCGGCGTCGGCTCCAACGTCGGTTGGGAGAGCGCCGACCGCGCGGGAGTGTCGGGCAGCAGTTCTGTGACGCGCGAGAGAGTGCTCAGAAGTGGGACGGTCTGTCGGGACGTCACCGAGGTTGCGATCGCCGACGGCGAAGAGGTCACGGTGATCGAGAACTACTGCCTGGGCGAAGGTGGTCGCTGGCTGAAACAGGAGCGGGCGTGAGCGCTCGGTGGAGCGCGGCCGCCATTCTCGTCCTCTGGGGCAGCCAGGCCGTCTGCGCGGGGGCACAAGCGTGGCCGAATTGCCCACAGATGCCGGCCTCCCAGTTCCCGAGCGGCAACTCGACGATCTATCGAATCGACTACAGGACGGGCCAGAAGATCTTGATCGTTGAGGGGAGGGTGGACGCCACCGCCTCTTTCAATCTCGACGCCGCGATCAGAGCCAACATTCCGATCGATGAGATCTGGTTCAACTCGCCCGGCGGCATCGCCGTGGAAGGCCCGCGAATGGGCAAGATCATCCGCGATTGGGGAATTCCGACGCGAGTTCCATCCGGTTGGTGGTGCGTCAGCGCGTGCAATTTCGCGTTCTTGGGCGGACCCATCCGAAGTGTCGACGAAGGCGGCCAGTACGCAGTTCACATGTTCTCCGCCACCCGCAACGACATCGAGACCGGGCGAACCGAGCGCGCCATTCGCGAGCGAGGCCAAGCCGGTTTGGCCGCTTCATTGACGGAGTACGAGGAGTCGTCGGCGCTTCTGGCGACGGATCAGAACGACTTCATGATCAGGATGGGGGTTTCGCGCCGGCTTCTCAGCGAAGTCATGTACCAGCAACCGGCCGCCGGAATCCGATGCCTGACACAATCCGAAATGCGGTCGTACAACGTCGTGAATTTCTGAACTCAGCCTCTGAACCCATCGCCTTCCAGAAAAGCCGCCTCTTCCGCCGTCGTCTCGCGTCCGAGCGCGGCGTTTCGGTGGGGGAAGCGGCCGAAGCGGGCGACGACGCCGTGGTGATGCTCGGCCCAGCGGTCGTCCGGCTTCCGCTCCATGCGGGTCTGGAACAGCTCCACCTGGCGCTCCTGATCGACCATGTCCTCGGAGTGCTGCAGCGGCAGGTAGAAGAAGCGGCGGACGTCGCCCTCGATTTCGAGGTCATGGCCGGCGTCCAGCGCGCGGCGGGCGAACATGCGGGCCAGCGGATCGGTGGCGAAGGCGTGGCCGGTGTCGCGGAAGGCGTTCCGGGGAAACTGGTCCAGCAGGATCAGCAGGGCCAGCGATCCCTCCGCCGTGTCGGCCCACCCGTCCAGCTCCCGCCGAGCAGCCGCGACGTGGGCGTCGTGGAAGCGGCGGCGGAACAGGGCGTCGAAGGCGTCGTCCTTCCTGAACCATTTGGCAGGGCCCGCCTCTTTCCAGAAGGCGACGACGTCGGAAGGCGATATGTCTGGGGTCATGACCCATTACCTAGACGCCCCTTTGCCCGTCTTCCATGACCGCGACTGCGATCTCTCGATCGTCAGGAGCAAGCGCGTCGCCGTGATCGGCTATGGCAGCCAGGGACGGACGCATGCGCTGAACCTGCGCGACTCGGGCGTGAGCGACGTCGTGGTGGGGCTGAAGGCGGGATCGGCGACGCGGGCGAAGGCCGAGGCGGACGGCTTCACGGTCATGACCGCCGGCGAGGGTGCGGCGGGGGCAGACGTCGTCGCCGTCATGGTCTCGGACGAGGCGCACCGCGACCTGTGGCGCGACGAGCTGGAGCCGGCGATCAGGCCCGGCGCGGCCCTGGTGTTCGCCCACGGCCTTTCGGTGCGGTTCGGCTTGGTCGACCCGCGGCCGGATCTGGACGTCATCCTGGCCTCGCCCAAGGGCATCGGCCCGCGCATCCGCGACCTGTACGAGGCGGGCGAGGGGGTGTTCTGCCTGTTCGGCGTGCATCAGGACGCGACCGGCGGGGCGCACTCGCTGGGTCTGTCCTATGCGGCGGCGCTGGGCTGTGGGCGCAAGGGCATTCTGGAGACGACGTTCAAGGACGAATGCGAGAGCGATCTGTTCGGCGAGCAGGTGGTGCTGTGCGGCGGGGTGGCCGAACTGATCGACGCGGCCTTCGTGAAGCTGGTCAACGCCGGCTATCCGCCCGAGGTGGCGTGGTTCGAATGCTTCTATGAGGTCAAGCTGGTGACCGACCTGATGTTCGAACGCGGCGTGGCGGGGGCGTTCGAGAAGATCAGCAACACGGCGGAGTACGGCGCCTATCTGACCGGGGGGCGCGTGATCGGCGAGGCTTCGAAATCGGCGATGGATCAGGTTTTACAGGAGGTTCAGTCTGGCGACTTCGTGCGTCGCCTGATGACGGATCGGGACGCCGGATCGCCCGACCTGCTGGCCCGTCGCACCGCGCTTCGCGAGCGCCGGATCGAGGCGGTGGGGACCCATCTGAAGGCCGTGGCGGAAAGGGCGAAGTCGCCTTAGGAGCGCGGACCTCCAGGTCCGCGAAGTCGCGTATGACTGACGACCTGCCGGCGACGCCGCCAAGACGCGGACCTGGAGGTCCGCGCTCCTGTTCGAGGTCAATCGGCAACCACTGTGGCCTTCGAAAGATCGGCCCGGATCCTGACCACGTCGCCGGGGCGGGCGATCACGCCGGGGACGTGCAGGTGCACCCGGTCGTCGCCAAGGCGGGCGCCGACCTCGCTGAAGGCGCCGCCGAAGCGGGTGGTCTCGACCGTCGTCTCCAGGCCTTCGGCGCCCGGCGTCATGTGCTGCGGCCGGATCAGCAGGGCGGCGGGGCCGTCCGGCAATCCGGGTGCGGGCACCGGGCCCAGCGGGGTGCGGGCCACGCCGGCTGCGACCTGGGCCGGCAGGCGGTTGACCTCTCCCAGCAGGCGGGCGGCGGCGGTCGAGGCGGGCCGGGCCCAGCACTCCTGCGGATCGCCCGACTGGATCACCCGTCCCCCGTCCATCAGCACCAGATCGTCGGCCATCATCAGCGCCTCGCCCGCGTCGTGGGTGACCAGCAGCACGGCAGCGCTCGCGGTCTTCAGCGTCTCCAGCAAGCCCTCGCGGACCTCCGACTTCAGATGGGCGTCAAGGCCCGAGAAGGGCTCGTCCAGCAGGACCGTGTGCGGTTCGCGCACGAGGGTACGCGCCAGCGCCACGCGCTGCTGCTCGCCGCCCGACAGAGAGTGGGGCCAGGACTTCGCCCGGTCGGCCAGCTTCACGTCGGTCAGCGCCTTGTGGACGCGGGCCTTGCGGTCGGCGGCAGGCAGGTGGCGCAGGCCGAAGCCGACGTTGTCGCGCACGGTCAGATGCGGGAACAGGGCGTAATCCTGGAAAACCAGCCCGACGTCGCGCGCCTCCGGCGGCACGGTGCGGCCGGCGGCGGACAGCACCCGCTCGCCCGAACGGATCTCGCCGGCGTCGACCGGCTCCAAGCCGGCGATGAGGCGCAGCAGGGTGCTCTTGCCGGATCCCGACGGTCCCAGCAGGCAGGTGATGCGGCCGGCGCGCAGGTCCAGATCCGCGCCCTCGACCGCGGTCTTGAGGCCATAGCAGCGGGTCGCGCCCCGCACGGTGATCGTCGCCTGCTCGCTCATGAACTTCCCGGACGCGCGTGCGCCACCTTGCGGCTCAGCCATATGACGGGAGGCAGGGCCAGCGCCACAAGGATCAGCGAAGGCCAGCCGGCGTTGGCCAGCCGCTCGTCCCGCCCATAGTTGTCTGCGATGACGGCCAGGGTGTCGAAGTCGAACGGCCGCAGGATCAGCGTGGCCGGCAGCTCCTTCAGCACGTCGACCAGCACGACGATGGCGGCGGTGAACAGGGCCGGGGCGGCGATCGGCAGCTGGACCCGCCAGGCCGCCGCGCCCTCGCTCGCGCCGAGGCCGCGCGCCGCGTGGATCATCGACGGCGTGATGCGCGACAGGCCGGCGTCCACCGGCTCCAGCGCCGCGGCCATCAGCCGGGCGGCATAGGCGTAGAGCAGCAGGGCCAGACCGGCCACGACGTTGCCCGACCCGCCGGGCACGACGCTCCAGATCCAGGCGGCGGGCAGCAGCAGGCCGATGGCCATCACCGCGCCGGGGGTGGCGTAGCCCAGGCTGGCGACCCGCGCCGTCAGCGGCAGGCTGCGGGCGGCCAGCGCGAGGGCCGTGGCGAGGACCACGGTGACCACGGCGCCGCCGACGCCGAGGGTCACGGTGTTGCGGGTCGCCGAGATCAGGCGGGGCCAGTCCGGCTGAACGTCGATCGAGGACCAGGCCAGCCAGCCGGCGGGCAGAAGCAAACCCAGCGTCAGGAGCAGAAGACAGTAGCCGAAGGCCGCCGCCGCCCGGGCGCCCGTCAGGCGGGTGACGGGAAGCGGCCGCCATTTCGCGCCGGCGGTTCCATAGGCGCGGCTGCGGCGACCGGCACGCTCGATCCACAGCAGCAGGGCGGCGGCGCCCAGCAGGGGCAGGGCGAACTGGGCGGCCGAGGCCAGAGAGCCGTAGACGAACCAGGCCCGCACCACGCCGGTCGTCAGCGTCTGAACGCTGAGGAACTGAACCGCGCCGTAATCGGCCAGGGTCTCCATGACCGCCAGGGCGACGCCTGCCGCCAGCGCCGGTCGGGCCATGGGCAAGGCGACGGACAGGAAGGCGCGTCGCGGCGAGGCGCCCAGGCTGCGCGCCGCCTCCAGCGCGTGGACCGGCAGGTTCACGAAGGCCGCGCGCATGGCCAGGTAGACGTAGGGAAAGAAGGCGAACCCCAAAATGAAGCCCGCGCCCCACAGGCTGCGCATCTGGAAGGGCAGGGCGAACCCGGCGGTCGCGCGCAGCCAGGTGTTCAGCTCGCCCGCCACGTCGAACAGGTCGGCATAGGCATAGGCGACCGCGAAGGCCGGCATGGCGAAGGGCAGGGCAAGGGCCCAGGCGAAGACGCCGCGTCCCGGAAACTCATGCATCACCACCAGCCAGGCGGCGACGGAACCCAGCACGGCGGTGATCGCCCCCACCAGCGCCGCGAGGGCGACCGACGTCAGGGCGTAGCGGCCGAGATCGGTCGCGGCGATGTCGGCCGTCTGGCCCGAGGCGGCGGCGACCCCCACTCCGATAAGCGGCAGAACCGCGACCAGCGCCGCCAGAAGGCCGAGGACGCGCAAAGGAGACGGCCCCCGCCTGACGACGGGAGCTGTTCCGGGATCGATGCGGGTCGTCGTCAGCGCCACCCTGCCGCGGTCATGATCGACTGGGCCGCCGCCTGACGCCGGCCATAGACCGAGACGTTCATCGGATTGGCGGTGAAGCCTTCGAACTCACGCACGCCGGCCGGGGCCTGGACGCCGTTCGCGGCGGGGAATTCATTGTTCAGTTCCGAGTTCAGCACCTGTGCCTCGGGCGAGGCCAGGAACTCCAGGAAGGCGATCGCTTCGGCGCGATGCGGCGCATTCTTGGCCACGCCGCCGCCCGACACGTTCACGTGCGCACCCTGGCCGTTAAGCGAGGGGAAGCCCAGCTTGACCCGGTCGGTCAGCGCCACGTCGGCCGCGTCGGTCGAGCGGTCCATGCGGATGAAATAGTAGCTGTTGGTGATCGCCACCTCGCAGACGCCGGCGCCGACGGCGCGGATCTGGTCGCGGTCGCCGCCCTCGGGCGGGCGGGCCATGTTGGCGACGACGCCCTCGACCCACTGGCGGGTCTTCTCGGGGCCCCAGGCCTCCAGCAGGGCGCCGACCAGCGACAGGTTGTAGACGCTGTCCGACGAGCGGACGCACAGCTTGCCGCGAAAGCGGGGCGAGGCCAGCTCCTCATAGGTGTCGACCTCTTCCGGGCGCACCTTGGTGGAGTCGTAGGCGACGACGCGGGCGCGGCGGCTGGCGCCGAAGAAGTGGCCCTCGGGCTCGCGCAGGGCGGCGGGGATGGCGGTCATCAGGGTTTTTGACGTGATCGGCTGCAGCAGGCCGGCGTTCTGGGCCCGCCACAGGGCGCCGGCGTCGGCGGTGATGAAGACGTCGGCCGGGCTGGCCGCGCCTTCCGCCTGCATGCGGGCGATCAGCTGATCGGCGTTGCCCTCGATGCGGTTGACCTTGATGCCCGTGGCCTTCTCGAAGGCGGCATAGACCTGCAGGTCGCCGTCATAGTGGCGCGCCGTGTAGAGGTTCAGCACGCGCTCGCCGCCCGCGCCGTCGGTCTTGGCCTTGTCCGCCTGATCGCCGCAGGCGGCCAGGGGCAGGGCGAGGGCGGCCATGCAGGCCATCAGGGTCCGACGCAGCGTCATGGGCATCTCCTTTGCTGACGTCGGCCTAAGCCTTTTGCGAATTGATCGCAAGAGCAGATCGCAAAGTCGCGACCGCGTGGGCGCCGGCCCGATCCTGCTTCACGTGTTGGAAAATCGCCCTCAAGCAGCGAGGCGCCGCGCGCCGAGCGATAGGGCGGGAAAGATGGTCGGAGTGGCAGGATTCGAACCTGCGACCCCTGCGTCCCGAACGCAGTGCTCTACCAGACTGAGCCACACTCCGACTTGGAGGCGGGCTTATAGCGACGGCCCCCATGCCCCGCAAGCGACCATTGGACGGGTTTCGGAGATTGTTCGGGCAGTGCGCCGAAAGATGCGTGCGGCGCCCTGTTGCATCCCGAAAACGCTTGGCGTATCTGACCGCCCTCCCGCCGCTCGGCGGGTTGCGCCGGACCTGCTGGGGAATGGTGTAATGGTAACACTCCGGTTTTTGGTACCGTCATTCTAGGTTCGAGTCCTAGTTCCCCAGCCACCGCCTCTTCGTCAGATTGAATCGGTGTCCTGGGCCGCGCGCGCGTGGCACCGTCGGCGCGTTCGAGGAGGGAGTGCCGACATGAAGATCTTGTCCGCCGTCGCCGCCGCCGTTTCGTTGATCGCATCATTGGCCACGCCCGCCCCGGTTCGGGCGCAACAGGGTCCGTATTGGTCGGTCACGGTAGGCGGGGTGCCGCTGAGCTGTCGGGACTACCGCAACATGGCGGTGCCGATCTGGTTCGACCGCAACATCGGCGACGCGGCCATCGCCCGGCGCTATCCGAACGGGTCGATGTTCATCGCCTTCAATCCGGACGCCATGCGTCGGATGACCCCGCTGGTGCAGGTGTTCGTCTTCGCCCACGAATGCGCGCACCACGCCCTGCTGCCTGGGCACAGCGAGAGCCAGGCCGATTGCTGGGCCGCCTCGGTCGTGAGGCGGCAGGGGTTCGTGCGCTCCAACGCCCAGCTTTCGGAGATCATGCGCGCCTTCGCGGGCAACCCGGGCTCGGCCATGGGACATCTCCCTGGACCGCAGCGCGCGGCGCTGATCGCGCAGTGCTCGACCTACTGAGGCGTCTGTCCCTTTCTTCATTTGACGGCGCCGCTTGCGGGGCGGAAACCTGAGGTCACAGCTAGGGGGACTCCGTCATGAACCGTCGCGATCTGATCGCCTCGACCGCCGCCGCCGCCGGCCTCGCCGTCGCGGGGCCCGTCCTTTCCCGCCCGTCCGGAGCGCAGATGCCCACCCCACCCGTCGCCAAGAAGATCCCGGTCACCATCGAGCAACTTGGGCGGACCCGGGTGGACGAGTACCAGTGGATGAAGGACGACAACTGGCAGGCGGTGCTGCGTGATCCGACCCTGATCAAGGCCGATGTGAAGGAGAACCTGCTGGCGGAGAACGCCTATCGCGAGGCGATGATGGCCTCGACCGTGCCGCTGCAGACCCAGATGTTCGAGGAGATGAAGGGCCGGATCAAACAGGACGATTCGTCCGTGCCCTCAGCCCGCGGTCCGTGGGAGTATTTCACCGAGTACCGCACCGGCGACCAGCATCCCCGCTACATGCGCGTGGAGCGCCAGGGCACCTGGATGCAGGACGGGCAGGTCGTGACGAAGACCTTCGTCACCGCGCCGACGCCGCAGCTGCTGCTGGACGCCAACGCCCTGGCCGAGGGCAAGGCCTATTCCGACGTGGGGCAGGCCGGCGCCAGCCCGGACCATGCGCTGTTCGCCTATTCCGAAGACGCGCAGGGGTCGGAGGTCTATCGCATCTACATCAAAGACCTGGCGACCGGACAGCTGGTGGGTGAGCCGATCGAGTCGGCGACCGGCGGCTTCACCTTCTCGCCCGACGGCCGGTGGATCTTCTGGACCAACCGCAACGACAACGGCCGGCCGGACAAGATCTTCCGCCGTCCGGCCCGCGGGGGCGAGACGACCCTGGTCTATGAAGAAGAGGACGAGGGCATGTTCATCGGCGTCGGGCGCACGTCCGACGACCGCTTCATGATCATCGGCATCCAGAATCAGGAGACGTCCGAGAGCCGTTGGATCCCCGGCGACGACCCGACGGCCGCGCCGCGGGTGATCGAGCCCCGGGTCGAGGCGCGCAAGTACGACGCCGACCACTGGGGCGACCGCTGGATCATCCACACCAACGCCGACGGCGCCCAGGACTTCAAGGTCTGCGAGGCTCCGACCGACGCACCGGGCAAGGCGAATTGGATGGACCTGATCCCGCACATGCCCGGCCGCTACGTCGAGAGCGTCGCCCTGGTGAAGGACTTCATCGCGCGGCAGGAGCGGGCCGACGCCAACACCCGCATCGTCATCCGCGACCGCGCGGGCGCCGAGCACGAGATCGCCGTCGACGAGCCGGCCTATTCCCTGTCGCTGGGCGGGGCGTCGGAGTTCGAGACCACGGTCATGCGCTATGGTTACAACTCGCCGTCCACGCCGACCTCGACCTACGACTATGACCTGAAGACGCGCGAGCGGACCCTGCGCAAGGTGCAGGAGATCCCCTCGGGCCATGATCCGGCCAACTACGTCGTCGAGCGGGTCAATGCCCCGGCGCCGGACGGCGAGCTGGTGCCGGTGACCATCCTGCGCCGCAAGGACACCCCGGTGAACGGCACGGCGCCGCTGCTGCTGTACGGCTACGGCTCCTACGGCATCCCCATGGCGGCGGGCTTCTCGACCAACCGGCTGAGCCTGGTCGACCGCGGCTGGATCTACGCGATCGCCCACATCCGCGGCGGGTCGGACAAGGGCTGGGGCTGGTTCCTGGCCGCGCGGCGGATGACCAAGAAGAACACCTTCACCGACTTCATCGCGTGCGCCGAGCACCTGATCCGCACCGGCCACGGCTGCGCGGGCAAGATCGTCGCCCACGGCGGCTCCGCCGGCGGCATGCTGATGGGGGCGGTCAACAACATGAGGCCGGACCTGTGGGCCGGGGTGATCGGCGACGTGCCCTTCGTCGACGTGATCAACACCATGTCGGACACCTCCTTGCCGCTGACGCCGCCGGAATGGCCCGAGTGGGGCAATCCGATCGAGGACCCCGAGGCCTACGACTACATGTTCAGCTACAGCCCGTATGACCAGGTAAAGTCGCAGGCCTATCCGGCCGTGCTGGCCACCGGCGGGCTGTCGGACCCGCGAGTCACCTATTGGGAGCCGCAGAAGTGGGTCGCGCGCCTGCGCCCGGCGACGATCTCGGGCAAGCCCGTGCTGCTGAAGATCAACATGGAGGCCGGCCACGCGGGCTCGTCAGGCCGGTTCGACTATCTGAAGGAAGTCGCCCTGGTCTACGCCTTCGCCATCTGGTCGATCGAGGAAGGGTGGCGGGCCTGATCCCGACCATACGCCCCGCGACGGTCGCCGACATGGCCGCGGTCGCGGCCCTCTACGGGCGCGAGGTGACGGGCGGCACGGCCAGCTTCGAGCTGGAGCCGCCGTCGGTTGCGGAGATGGCGGCGCGCTTCGACGCCGTGCGCGACAAGAATCTGCCGTGGCTGATCGGCGAGATCGACGGCGCCTTCGCCGGCTACGCCTATCTGTCGCCCTTCCGCCCACGCGCGGCGTATCGCTACGGCGTCGAGGTCTCTGTCTATGTGGAGGAGGCGGCGCGGGGCCGGGGCGTCGCCCGCGCCCTGATGACCGCCCTGATCGGCGCGGCGCGCGACAAGGGCCTGCGCCACGTCATCGCCGCCATCAGCCAGTCGGCCACCAGCGACGCCTCGATCGCCCTGCACCGGTCGCTGGGGTTCGGGACGGCCGGCGTCTATCGCCAGGTCGGCTGGAAGCACGACCGCTGGCTGGACGTCACGCTGATGCAGCTCGACCTGTCGACCGACGGCGCGCCGCCGACGGGGGAGGGGTTGAGTCTTGGGGGCGGGCTGGCGTGATTGCCCGGCATAACGTTATGCGTTATGGTGGTCACCGATGATCCGCAGCTTTCGTGATCGCGAAACGGAAAAGGTTTGGTCAGGCGATCGGTCTCGTCGCCTGCCCGGAGACATCCAAGAGGCGGCGTTGCGGAAGCTGCGTCTGCTGAACCGGGCCGCGAAGGTCGACGATATGAAAGTTCCGCCGGGAAATCGGCTGGAAGCCTTGTCCGGCGACCGACGTGGCCAGCATTCGATCCGGATCAATCAACAGTGGCGGATCTGTTTCCGCTGGAGCGACGGAGGCTGCGACGATGTCGAAATCTGCGACTACCACTGACCGGTTTCCCGACATTGGCCATCCCAGCGGCTGGCTGAAGAATCCGACACCGGGCGACATTCTGCTTGAGGATTTTCTCAAGCCTTTGGGCATGAGCCAGACGGCGCTGGCCAAGGCCATCGGCGTGCCGCCGCGCCGCATCAACGAGATCGTGCTGGGCAAGCGCGCGGTCACGGCGGACACGGACCTGCGGCTGACGCGCTACTGGGGCCTGACGCCGGGGTTCTTTCTGGGACTACAGGCGGACCACGACCTGATGGAACAGCGACGCAAGCTGGGGCCGGCGCTGGAGATGATCACGCCGAGGGCGGCGTGACGATCTGGATGAATCTCGGGACTGCAGCCGCAACTGTTCTGGCAAGCGGTACGATCGCGGCCATTGTCAGCCATCTTTTGGTGGGTGTGCGCGAGCGTCGAGGACTGCTGCGGCAAAAGGCTGAATATCTCTACGTCTCGATCGAGGCGCTAGAAAATTCTTGGTCGATCAATGTAGTGGCTCTGCACCGATGCGTCACAGGAGCGATTGACTATAACGGATATCTTGATGCCGTCATTCGGAATGCAGACGCGGCCGATGGCACCTTGAATAGACGGGTCGAGATGTTGACCCGCATCTACTTTCCCACCGCGACAGCGGAGTTAGCAAGGGTCCGGGCGGCTCTAGACACGCTCAACCACATGACGGCAGTCCACAAAGCCGCTTATTTGGAAGGGCACGACAACAAAATATCTTGGAAAGAGCACTTCGAGCCGCTGGTAAACGGGGCGACGGCTTCATTTCACGCATACAAAGACGCCGTCGTGCGGTGCGCCCAGGCGAGCTTCACGCCGCTTCGGCTCAAGACTTAACCGACCTTCACCCGCGTCGCCGCCTCCGGCAGGTCTTCCCCGAACGCCCGCTGATAGAACTCCGCGATGGTCGGGCGTTCCAGCTCGTCGCACTTGTTGAGGAAGGTCAGGCGGAAGCTGAGGCCCAGGTCGCCGCCGAAGATCTCGGCGTTCTGGGCCCAGGTGATGACGGTGCGGGGCGACATGACGGTGGAGATGTCGCCGTTCATGAAGGCGTTGCGGGTCATGTCGGCGACGCGGACCATGGCGGCGATGCGGCGGCGGCCCTCGGCGTCCCGCCAGGCCGGGACCTTGGCGGCCACGATCTCGGCCTCCACGTCGTGGTCGAGGTAGTTCAGCGTGGTGACGATGGACCAGCGGTCCAGCTGGGCCTGATTGATCTGCTGGGCGCCGTGGTACAGGCCCGTGGTGTCGCCCAGGCCCACGGTGTTGGACGTGGCGAACAGCCGGAACCAGGGGTTCGGGCGGATCACCCGGTTCTGGTCCAGCAGGGTCAGGCGGCCCGACGCCTCCAGCACGCGCTGGATGACGAACATCACGTCCGGACGGCCGGCGTCGTACTCGTCGAACACCAGGGCGACCGGGCGCTGCAGCGACCAAGGCAGCAGGCCCTCGCGGAACTCGGTGACCTGTTTGCCGTCCTGCAGGACGATGGCGTCCTTGCCGATCAGGTCGATGCGGCTGACGTGGCTGTCCAGGTTGATGCGGATGGTCGGCCAGTTCAGGCGCGCCGCCACCTGTTCGATGTGCGTCGACTTGCCGGTGCCGTGGTAGCCCTGGACCATGACGCGGCGGTCGAAGGCGAAGCCGGCGCAGATGCTGAGCGTGGTCTGGGGGTCGAACTGGTAGGCCTCGTCGATCTCCGGGACGTGGCTGTCCTTCGAGTCGAAGCACGGCACGGTCATGTCGCTGTCGACGCCGAACGCTTCGCGCACGGTCACCCTCCGGTGCGGTTCCAGCGTCAGCAGGGGGTCGGGCGTGGCGTCGAGCGGGAAGGTCATGCGCCTCCCATAATCAGCCACGTCCCCCCGGTCCAGCGGGCGATCAGGCCGCCCCCAGCCGCACGTCGACGTTGCCGCGCGTGGCGTTGGAATAGGGGCAGACGGCGTGCGCTTTCGTGATCAGGTCGTGAATGGTCGCGGCGTCCAGGCCGTGATCGACGACGGTCAGGTCGATGTCGAGGTTGTAGCCCTCTCCGCGCGTGTTGGGGCCGAAGCCGACGGTGGCGTTGACCTTGGTGTCCGGCCCCACGGGCGTGCCGGCCTTGCCCGCGACCAGACGCAGGGCGCCGAGGTAGCAGGCGGCATAGCCGGTGGCGAACAGCTGCTCCGGATTGGTGCCCTCGCCGCCCTTGCCGCCCATTTCGGTCGGCACCGACAGACGCACGTCGATCTTGCCGTCGTCGGTGTGAGAGCGGCCCTCGTCGCGGCCGCCGCCGCTGGCCGTGGCGTGGGCTCGGTAAAGAACGTCCATGTTTTCAATCCTTCAAGAGAATGTGTTGGGTTCGTCCGGCAGCGTACATTAGGGCGCCCCGAATTCGTGTGCTAAGACTTGGGCGTGCGGTCGGCGGGGTCAAGCCCGTGGACGGCCGCCCTAAGCTCCGATGGGGCGACGCCCCAAGGAGGGCCTCATGGCCACACAATGGTTCTGTTACGTGCACGTCGGCGACGACACGCCGCTGATGATGCCCCTGGACGCCGACGACCGGACGGCGGCGCTGCGCCTGGCGCACGACCTGCTGATCGAGCGCCCGACCGCCACCCACGCCGAGGTGTGGGACGGCGACCTGACCGAACGGATCGAGCGCGCGGCGGCGCTGTAGGCGTCAGTCCGCCTTCTTTTTCGCCGACGCCTTCTTCTTCGCCGCCGTCTTCGCGGGAGCCTTCTTGGCCGCCGCCTTCTTCGGCGCGGCCTTCGCCTTGCCCTTGGGCGCCGCCGCGGCGCGCGCGGCGAGCAGGGGCAGGGCGGCCTCCAGCGTCAGATCCTCGGGCGCCGTGCCCTTGGGTAGGGTGGCGTTGACCTTGCCGGACTTCACATAGGGTCCGAAGCGCCCGGCCATGACGTGGACGGGATCGCCCGTCTCCGGGTGGACGCCCAGATCCTTCAGCGGCGTGGTCGCGGCGCCGCGACCGCGCGCGCCGCCGGCCCGCTTCTCGGCCAGCAGAGCGACCGCGCGGTTCAGGCCGATGTCGAAAACTTCTTCGATGTCGGAGACGTTCGCATAGGTTCCCGCGTGCAGGATGAAGGGCCCGTACCGGCCCAGGCCCGCCGAGATCGGCTTGCCGTCCTCCGGATGCACGCCCACCTCGCGCGGCAGGGACAGCAGGCGCAGCGCCCGTTCCAGATCCATGCCGGCCGGCGACCACCCCTTGGGCAGGGAAGATCGCTTCGGCTTGTCGCCGTCCCCGGCGGTTTCGACGTAGGGCCCGAAGCGGCCGATCTTCAGGTGCACCGGCTGACCGGTGACGGGATCGACGCCCAGCTCGCGATCGCCGCCGTCGGCGGAGCCATCGGCCGCGTCCGGAGACGCCACCGGCCGCGTGAACTTGCAGTCCGGATAGCGCGAACAGCCGATGAAGGCGCCGAAGCGGCTGGTCTTGAGGCTCAGCTGGCCCTGATGGCACAGGGGGCATTCGCGCGGGTCGGACCCGTCGCCCTTGTCCGGGAAGATGTGCGGGCCCAGCGACTCGTTCAGCGCGTCCAGGATGGCCGTGGTGCGCAGCTCGCCCGCGGCCTGGGTCGCCGCGTGGAAGTCGGTCCAGAACTCGCGCAGCAGCGCCTTCCAGTCCAGATCGCCGGCCGAGACCTCGTCCAGACGCGTCTCCAGCGCGGCGGTGAAGTCGTACTCGACCCACTTGGCGAAGAACTGCTCCAGGAAGGCCGTGACCAGCCGCCCTTTGTCCTCCGGATGGAAGCGGTTCTTGTCCATGCGGACGTATTCGCGGTCGCGCAGGGTCGTCAGGATCGAGGCGTAGGTGGAGGGGCGGCCGATGCCCAGCTCCTCCAGCTTTTTGACCAGGGTCGCCTCGGAATAGCGGGGCGGGGGTTCGGTGAAGTGCTGGTCGGCCCGCACGTCCTGAACCGCCGCGGTCGCGCCTTCCTTCAGCGCCGGCAGGCGGGCGCCGTCGTCGTCCTCGTCGTCGCCGCCGTCCTTCGGCCGTTCGTCGCGGCCTTCCTCGTACACGGCCATGAAGCCGTCGAAGGCCACGACCTGGCCGGTGGCGCGCAGGCCGGTCTGGCCGTCGTCGCTCTCGACCTCCACGACCGTCCGATCCAGCCGGGCGGCCTCCATCTGGCTGGCGACCATGCGCTTCCAGATCAGTTCGTACAGCCGCTGCAGGTCGCTCTCGAGACGCAGGCTGTCCGGGTGTCGCGCGAGGTTGGTCGGGCGGATCGCTTCGTGCGCCTCCTGGGCGTTCTTGGCCTTGGTCTTGTAGTGGCGCGCTTCGGCGGGGACGTAGGCGGGGCCGAACCGGTCCTTGATGACCTCCCGCGCCTGGGCGATGCCCTCGGGGCTGACCTGGACGCCGTCGGTCCGCATGTAGGTGATCAGGCCGCCCGTCCCGTCGACGCCCTCATAAAGCTTCTGCGCCGCCTGCATGGCGCGCTGGGCGGTGAAGCCCAGCTTGCGCGAGGCCTCCTGCTGCAGGGTCGAGGTGGTGAAGGGCGGCGAGGGGTTGCGCCGGACCGGCTTCTTCTCGATCGACCGGATCGTGAAGGCGCCGGACTGGATGGCGGCGCGTGCGGCGGTGGCCGTCGCCTCGTCCTTCACGTCCAGGCGCTGGACGCGCTTGCCGGCGTGCTTGACCAGGCGCGCGACGAAGGGCGGGCTGTCGGCCGTCACGTCGGCCTCGATCGACCAGTATTCCTGCGGCTTGAACCGCTCGATCTCCATCTCGCGGTCGACGACGATGCGCAGGGCCACGGACTGGACGCGGCCGGCCGAGCGCGCGCCGGGCAGCTTGCGCCACAGCACCGGCGACAGGGTGAAGCCGACCAGATAGTCCAACGCGCGGCGGGCGAGGTAGGCCTCGACCAGCTGCATATCGAGCTCGCGCGGCGCGGCCATGGCGGCCTGCACGGCGGACTTGGTGATGGCGTTGAAGGTGACGCGCTGGACGGTCTTGTCCTTCAGGGCCTTTTTCTTCGTCAGGACGTCCAGCACGTGCCAGCTGATCGCCTCGCCCTCGCGGTCAGGGTCGGTGGCCAGAACGACGCGGTCGGCGCGCTTGGCGGCTTCGGCGATCTCCGACAGCCGCTTGGAGGCCTTGGCGTCGACCTCCCAGCTCATGGCGAAGTCCTCGTCGGGTTTCACCGAACCGTCTTTCGAGGGCAGGTCGCGGACGTGGCCGTAGGAGGCCAGGACGGTGAAGTCCGAGCCCAGGTAGCCGTTGATGGTCTTGGCCTTGGCCGGGCTCTCGACGATGACGAGGTTCATGCGGTGCGGGTCTCGGGAGGGGGCGGGAACGTGGTTCGGCACGGGCCGCATGTCAAATGGCGACCGAAACGACGGTCGACTGGGCGTCAGGAGCTGACCAGTCCACCGGGCAACAGACTGGCACGACCGACCAGGCTGAGCTCCAGCAGCGCCGCCGCCACCGCTCCGACCGGCGCGCTCACGGCACGGGCCAGCTCGTCACGCGGGGTCGGTGTGGGGGAGAGCAGAGCGGCGACCCGTTCGATCAGGACGTCGTCGGGCTCTTGATAATCGGGCGCGTCGACCGGCGGCTCGGACAGGGTGCGGATGGAGGCGAAGGCGCGCTCGACGTCCTCCAGCCCTTCGCACAGGGCCGCGCCGTTGCGGATCAGGTCGTTCGTGCCGCGCGAGCGGGGATCCAGCGGCGAGCCGGGTACGGCGAACACCTCTCGCCCTTGGTCGGCCGCCTGTCTCGCGGTGATCAGGGAGCCGGAACGCAGTTCGGCCTCAACCACGATGACCCCTCGCGACAGGCCGGAGATGATCCGGTTCCGGCGAGGGAAGTCGGCGGCTTGGGCGCGCGCACCGGGCGGGCGTTCGGAGACGATGCAGCCGCGCTCGGCCACCTGTCGATGGAGGTCGCGGTGATCGGGCGGATAGACGTCGTCGACCCCGCCACCCAAGACCGCGACCGTGCCGGTTGGAAGGGCGCCCTCGTGGGCCGCGCCGTCCACGCCGCGCGCCAGGCCGGACACCACGATCCATCCCGCTTCGCCGAGTTGGGACGCGAGACCGCGCGCGATGCGCACCCCCCCGGCTGAGGCCACGCGCGCCCCGACGACGGCGATGCAGGGCCGCTCGATCAGCAGCCGGGGGTCACCCAGGGCCCACAGCAGGGGTGGGGGTGGATCGACGGCCGCCAAGGCTGTCGGGAAGATGGCGTCGCCAAGCATGATCAGCTTGGCTCCGACCGCCGCCCCAGCCTCGACTTCAGCCTCGACCTTCGCCGGATCGCACAGAGGAGCATCTCGGCCGGCGCGGGCGGTCAGGTGGGGCCAGGCATCAACCGCCCGCTCGGCGGAGCCGAATCGCTGGAGCAACTGGCGAAAGGCGACGGGACCGACGCGGTCGGTGCGGGCCAGGCGCAGGCGGGCGAAGCGCTCGCCGTCCGACAGGCTCACGCCGCCTTGGCCCCGATGCGCGGCTCACGACCGGTCAGCAGGCGGCCGATGTTGGCGGCGTGCCTGATCCAGATCAGCACGGCGGTGACGGCCGCCAAAGCGGTGATCGGCGCAGGGGTCGGCAGGTCCAGCGCGGGCAGCGGCGCAAGCGACAACGCCGGGGCGACGGCCGAGGCCACCAGCGCCGACAGGGAGGAGATGCGGAAGACCAGGGCGATCAGGATCCACGTCGCCCCCGCCAGAAGGCCCAGCGGCCACCAGGCGGCGATCAGCAGTCCGAAGAAGGTCGCCACGCCCTTGCCCCCCTTGAAGCCCAGCCAGACTGGAAACAGGTGGCCCAGAAAGGCCGCGCCGCCGGCGATCGCGCCCGCTGCCTGACCCGCCTCGCCCGGGATCAACTCCCGCGCCACCAACAGAGCGACGGCGCCTTTGCCGGCGTCCAGGATCAAGGTGGCGAAGGCGAGGTCCTTGCGCCCGGTGCGCAGCACGTTGGTGGCGCCGATGTTGCCCGAGCCGATGTTGCGGACGTCCCCGGCCCCGGCGGCGCGCGTCAGCAGCACGCCGAAGGGGATGGAGCCCAGCAGATACCCGCCCAGCGCCAGCAGGCCGAGAGTGCTCAGGGCCGGGACGGCCAGATCCTGCAACTGATTCGCTCCCCTCGGAATGCCCGCGCCACGATGGCGGCGCGGACCTTGTCAGGCAAGGCCCCGCGCCGTCGAGCGCCAGCGCGTCAGGGCCGCTTGCGCAGGGCGGCGTCCAGACTCCACGGGCCGGGGCCTGCAGTGAAGATGTACAGGAAGACGAAGCAGTAGAGGGCGATCAGTTCACCGCCGTTCAGGATCGGATAGAAGCCGCCCATGCCGTGCGCGATCCAGTAGCCTACGGCGCAGAAGCCGGCGGACAGAAAAGCCACCGGACGCGTGAAGAGGCCCAGCACCAGCAGGACGCCGAAGATAAGTTCCAGCGGCCCGGACAGGCCGGGCAGGCTCAGCCCCGGCGGCGGCACACCCTCCACGGCCGGAAAGCCCAGAACCTTGGCCGTGCCGTGCTGCAGGAACAGCAGGCCGGACATGATGCGCAGCACGCTGAGGAGTTGCGGACGCCAGTCGGACGCACGATCGAACATTGCGGAAGCCTCCCTGTCAGTGAAAGATCGAGACTGCAACGCTCGCGGTTTCAGTTCAAGCGGCCGCCCGGTCGTCCTCGACCATGCGTTGGATCGAGACGTAGTCGGTCTTGCCGGTGCCCAGCACTGGAACCTCGACGACGCGCATGATCTTCTTGGGCACGGCCAGTTCGGGTGCGCCGTGCTCGCGCGCCCATTCGGCCATCCGGGCCACGTCGGCATCCTTGCGGTCGGTGACCAGGACCAACTTCTCGCCCTTGCGGGCGTCGGGCACGGAGACCACGGCGTGCCGGTTTTCCGGCCAGACGGCGCCGGCCAAGCCTTCGACCGCCGTCAGGCTGACCATCTCCCCACCGATCTTGGCGAACCGCTTGGCCCGCCCCAGAATCGAGACGTAGCCGTCCTTGTCGATGTCGACGATGTCGCCTGTGTCGTGCCAGCCGCCGGGCAGGGGATCGACCTTTTCGGGATCGTCGGGCGACAGATAGCCCTTCATCACGTTGGGCCCGCGCAGGAACAGCCGACCGCCGTCGGCGATGCCGTCCACGGGGTCCAGCCGCCATTCCATTCCGGGCAGCATCTGGCCGACGGTGCCGGGACGGTTGCGGTCCGGGTGGTTCACCGCGACGACCGGCGCGGCCTCGGTGGCGCCGTAGCCCTCCAGCAGCTTCAGGCCCCGGAACTTGGTGTTGTAGAGGTGATAGGTCTCGTCCTTCACCTTCTCGGCCCCCGCGACCACGAACTGCAGCGTCGAGAAGTCGTCCGGTGCGGCGACGCGAGCCCACTGGTTCAGGAAGGTGTCGGTGGCGAACAGGATCGACGCCTTCACCTCCGGCAACAGCTCGACGATCTGCTTGGCGTGCAGCGGCGAGGGGTACTGAAAGGCCTTCATCCCCGTCAGCATGGGCAGCAGCACCCCGCCCGTCAGCCCGAAGCAGTGGAAGGTCGGCAGGGGATTGAACACCACCCAGTCGGGGTCCAGCGCGATGTGCTGGGCGACCTGACGGCAGTTCGACACCAGGTTCCACTGGCTGAGGAAGACGCCCTTGGGCGCGCCGAAGCTGCCCGAGGTGAACAGGATGACGCCGGGCGAGGACGGCTCGGTCTTCACGCGGAACCGTTTGGGCATCATGCCGGCCATCAGGCCGTAGACCTTGTCGGGCAGGCCGATGGTCTTGCGCACGTCGTCCAGCCAGACGACCTCGGCCACCCTGGCGATCTCGGTCATCAGATCGTCCAGCTTGGCCTGATCGACGAAGCGCTTTGCCGACAGCACGCGCTTCACGCCCGCCGCCTGGATCGCCGCTTTCACGTTCCGCTCGCCGGAGGTGAAGTTCAGCATCACGGGCACGCGGCCGTGGGCGTGCAGGCCGTAGTAGGTGACCACGACGCCGGCCGACGACGGCAGCAGGATGCCGACGCGCTCGCCCGGCTGGGTCATCGCCGCGATCTTGCGGCCCAGCACGAAGGCGGCGCGGATCAGGCCGGTGTAGGTCAGCGGCTTGCGGTCCTGGTCCTCCAGGATCTCCTTGTCGCCGAAGCGGTCACGGGCCGCGATCAGGGCGTCGAAGACCGTCTCTTCGGACTTGGCGTCAAGGGGCAGGCGCAAGCGAAACTCCTCCCGCCGGCGCGGCCCGCCGGTCTGGTTTACGCGGCGCAAACTAGGGCCCGGTTTCATCATTGAAAAGATGCGTAACGGGGCGTGAGGTTCCCGCCGGGCTTGCCTTGCGTCGGACAAGCGACGACATAGCCGGTTCCATGGTCACCCTGATCGACAGCCTGACGAAGTCGCCGGCCGAACTGCGGCATCCGGAAAAAGCCAACCGGCCCGAGACGGCGGTGCTGCGCAAGCCCGACTGGCTGAGGGTCAAGGCGCCCGGCTCGGGCCAGTACAACGCCACCAGAGCCATCGTGAAGGACAAGGGCCTTCACACCGTCTGCGAAGAGGCGGCCTGCCCGAACATCGGCGAGTGCTGGAGCCAGAAGCACGCCACCCTGATGATCATGGGCGACACCTGCACGCGGGCCTGCGCCTTCTGCAACGTCAAGACGGGGCTGCCCCAGCCGCTCGATCCGGAAGAGCCGGCCAAGGTCGGGCTGGCGGTGGCGCAGTTGGGTCTGAACCACGTCGTGATCACCTCGGTGGACCGGGACGACGTCTCGGACGGCGGCGCGGCGCATTTCGCCGAGGTGGTGCGGGAAATCCGTCGCCAGGCGCCGGCGACGACCATCGAAATCCTGACGCCCGACTTCCTGCGCAAGGACGGCGCGGCCGAGACGATGATCGACGCCAAGCCCGATGTCTTCAACCACAACCTGGAGACCGTGCCGCGGCTCTATTTGAAGATCCGCCCCGGCGCCCGTTACTTCCACTCCCTGCGGCTGCTGCAGCAGGTCAAGGAGCGCGACCCCAACCAGTTCACCAAGTCCGGCATCATGGTCGGCCTGGGCGAGACCAAGGAGGAGGTCATGCAGGTGATGGACGACATGCGGTCGGCCGGCGTCGATTTCATCACCATCGGCCAGTACCTCCAGCCCACCCGCAAGCACGCCGCCATCGAGCGCTTCGTCACGCCCGAGGAGTTCAAGGCCTATGAGGCCATCGCCCGCGCCAAGGGCTTTCTGATGGTGTCGTCCTCGCCGCTGACCCGCTCGTCGCACCACGCGGGCGAAGACTTCGCCCGGCTCAAGGCGGCCCGCCTGGCCCAGACCGCGCGCTGACAGCCGCTTGGCCGTCCACCGCGTCACCCGCATCCTGCCCTATGCGCCCGAACAGTTGGCGGCGCTGGTCGCCGACGTGCGGGCTTACCCCGAGTTCGTACCGTGGGTCACGGCGATGCGGACATGGAACGCAAGGGAGGAAGCGGCGGGCGTCGATCTGGTCGACGCCGAGGCGCAGGTGGGGTTCAGTTTTCTGAAAGAGCGGTTCGCCACCTGGGTGCGGCACGATCGAAACCGTCATATGGTCGAGGTAGGGCTGCTGAGCGGGCCGTTCAGGCACCTGAAGAACAGGTGGGAGTTCCTTCCCGACCCGCGGGGCACGCGCATCGAGTTCATGATCGACTTCGCCTTCAAGTCCCGCCTGCTGGACGCCATGCTTCACGCCAATTTCGAACGGGCCGTGGGCCGGCTGATCAGCTGTTTCGAGGGCGAGGCGGCGCGGCGGTACGGACGGGCCGCATGAGCTTCGACTTCGACGCCGTGGTGGTAGGCGCGGGCGCCGTAGGCCTGGCCTGCGGGCGGGCCCTGGCCGTGCGCGGCCGGTCCGTGCTGGTGCTGGAGAAGGAGGGCCACATCGGCCAAGGCGTCTCCAGCCGCAACTCCGAGGTCATTCACGGCGGGCTGTATTATCCTACCGGGTCGCTGAAGGCGCGGCTGTGCGTTCAGGGGCGGCGCGCGCTCTATGCCTATCTGGACAGCCGCAAGATCGATCATCGCAAGTGCGGCAAGGTGGTCGTCGCCGCCGAGGCGGACCAGTCGCAAAGGCTTGAGGCCATTTTGGCGCAGGCCCAAGCCAACGACGTCGAAGGCATGGCGCGGCTGACGGCGGCTGAGACCCAGGCGCGCGCGCCCGGCGTGCGGGCCGTCGAGGCCCTGTGGTCGCCCGAAAGCGGCCTTCTGGACAGCCACGGCTACATGCTGGCCTTGCAGGGCGAGATCGATGATGCGGGCGGGGCGGTGGTGACCGGCGCACCATTCGAGGGGGCCGAGCCCCTAGGCGGCGGCGGATTTTCGGTGCGCGTGGGCGGGGAGGGGGCCATGACCGTGACCTGCGCCCGGCTGGCCACCGCACCCGGCCTGTCGGCCCAGGCGGTGGCGGAGAAGATCGAGGGGTATCCGACGGCGCGCATCCCGGCCGGTCATTACGGCAAGGGCATCTATTTCCGGTTGGCGGGCAGGGCGCCGTTCGAGCCCTTGGTCTATCCCCTGCCCATACCCGGGGCCCTGGGCATTCACTATCGCCGCGACCTGGGCGGCCAGGCGGTGTTCGGACCGGACCTGACCTTCGTCGAGACTGAGGACTATTCAGTCGATCCGTCTCAGGCGGCGGAGTTTCAGGCCTATGTGCGGCGGTTCTGGCCTGGCCTGCCGGACGGCGCCCTCGTTCCCGACTATGCCGGCATCCGGCCCAAGCTGCACGGGCCGGGGGAGCCGCAGCCGGATTTCCAACTGCGCGGCGCCGACGACCACGGGATCGAAGGTCTGGTCGCCCTGTTCGGCATCGAAAGCCCCGGCCTGACGAGCTCTCTGGCCATCGGCGAGGCGGTGACGGAGATGCTGGACCATGGATGACGTCCGTTTCCGGCATGCGACGCTGGCGGACGTCCCGGACCTTCAACCGCTGGTGCATCACGCCTATCGCGGCGACCGGGCGCGTGTGGGCTGGACGCACGAAGCTGACCTGCTGGACGCCGCCCGGATCGACTCGGACGCCCTGGCCGAAAGCGTGGGCGATCCCGCCCAGGTGATCCTCCTGGCCGAAAAGGCCGGAGAGTTGATCGGCTGCGTCCATGTGACGGACAAGGGCGAGGGCCTGTCCTATCTGGGCATGCTGACGGTCGCGGCGCCGCTTCAGGCGATGGGTCTGGGCCGGCGGCTGATCGCGGAAGCCGAGTCGCTGGCGAGGGAGCGCTTCGGCGCGACCCGAATGGAGATGACGGTCATCGTCCAGCGCGACGAATTGATCGAATGGTATCAGCGTCGTGACTACCGTCTGACGGGCGAGCGAAGGCCGTTTCCGGCGACCGATCCGCGCTTCGGGATTCCGCGGCGCAGCGACCTGGCCTTCGTGGTGATGGAAAAGGTCCTGGCGTGACGTCGAGCGAGATGCGGACGGAGCGCCTGCTTCTGAGGCCGGCGCGCGAAGACGATCTCCGCGCGCTGCACGCCGTGTTCACGCGCCCGCGGGCTATGACCTGGTGGTCGTCGCCGCCGCACGAGACGCTGGATCAGACGCGGGAGTGGCTTGCGTCGATGATGGCGCGGCAGGGGTCCGGGCTGGACTTCCTCGTCGAGTTCGAGGGCCGCGTCGTCGGCAAGGCGGGATTCTGGAAAGGACCGGACGTCGGCTACATCCTGCATCCCGACGTCTGGGGGCGGGGGCTTGCGACCGAGGCCGTCACGGCCGTTCTGGACCGGCTGTTCGCGATCACGGATCATCCGGCCGCGACCGCCGACGTCGATCCGGCGAACGCGGCCTCGATTCGGCTGCTGGAGAAACTGGGCTTCGTCCGCACCGGCTTCGCGGAGCGGACCTGGAACGTCGGCGGGGAATGGAAGGACAGCTTTTTCTACGCCCTTTCCCGCGAAGACTGGGCGGCGCGCGGCGAGGCTTGAAATCGCCATGACGTTCCGGCATAAGCCCGCCTCCCGCGGCGGCCCGGTTCGGCCACCGCCCCCTTTTTCGCGTTCCGGACCCGCTCCGGTGCGCCCAGCCCGAAGATCGAGACGGACATGGCCGTTCCCAAGCGCAAAGTATCGCCGTCGCGTCGCAACATGCGCCGCGCCCATGACGCCCTCGGCACGAACGCCTACGTCGAGGACAAGGACACCGGCGAGCTGAAGCGCCCGCACCACATCGACCTGAAGACCGGCACCTATCGCGGCCGTCAGGTGCTGACGCCCAAGGAAGACTAGGTCTTTTCAGGACGTCCGACGTTTTTTTGAACGGCGCGCGGTGGCCCCGCGCGCCGTTTTCGTGCGTTGATGCGGCTGCCGAGCTTTGGGAGCCCTCCATGCGCCTGATCCTGATCACCGTCGCCGCCTCCGCCCTCGCCCTCGCCCTCGCCGCCTGCGGCGCACCGCCCGCCGAGGAAACGACCGCTGCGAAAGAGCCGACGGCGCCCGTCGCACCGACTGAGCCCACGCCCCCGACGACGCCGGCCGACGGCAATGCGCTGACGTCGATCGGTCTCGGGCCGCTGAGGATCGGCATGACGCGCGCCGAGGTCGTCGCCGCGTGGGGCGACGACGCCAACCCGGACGCCGTCGGCGGCGCCGATCCGGCCCAGTGCGACGAGTTCCGCCCTGCCCGCGCGCCGGAGGGCACGCTGATCATGATCGAGAACGACCGGCTTACGCGCATCTCGCTGATCCGCGGCTCGACCCTGAAGTCCGATCGCGGCTTCGGCCTGGGCGACGAGGCGTCGGCGGTTAAGGCGGCCTACGGTCCCGCCGCGGTGGCCAGTCCCCACAAATACAGCTCGGCCCCGGCGGAGTATGTGACGGTGTGGAGCCCGCCGACCTCTGCGTCGGCCTATGTGCAGGATCCGAGCGCACGAGGCCTCGTCTATGAGATCGGCATGGACGGCCGGGTGGCGGCGATCCGCGGCGGCGGGCCGTCGATACAGTACGTCGAAGGCTGTTCCTGACCCTAGAGCCTGATCGGCATCAGTGGAATCGCTTCGCGATTCCACTGATGCCGTGAATCACGCTCTAGGCCGTGAAGGCGATGCGGCAGACCGCGCCGTCGGTTTGCCACTCCAGCGCGACGTCCCCGCCGAGGTCCGCGCCCATGGACTGAAGCAGTCGTGAGCCGAAACCACTTCGTGTGGGAATGCCCACTGGCGGGCCGCCACGTTCCTTCCAGACCAGGACGACGTCGCGGTCGTTAACCTGCCAGCTGATTTCGACGTGACCTTCCGGCGCGCCCAGCGCGCCGTATTTGACCGCGTTCGTGGCCAGTTCGTGGAAGGCCAGCGACAGGGCGAGCGCCGTTCGCGGCCCCAGGACGAAGGGCGGCCCGGAGAGGCGGAGTCGCCCCTCGCCATATGCGCCCATGGCGCAGTCGATCACCTCGTTCAGGGTCGCGTCCGTCCAGTGCCTGCGCGTCAGCAGGTCGTGAGCCCGCGAGAGGGAGATCAGCCGCTCCTGGAACCGCGCCACGAAGGTTTCAAGGTCGGGACACGAGCGGGCCGACATCATGGCGATGGACTGGACGGTGGCCAGGGTGTTTTTCACCCGATGATTGATCTCGTCCACCAGCACTCGAAGGCGGGCCTCGCCCTGCTTGATCGCGGTGACGTCGATGGTCGTGCCGATCACGCGCGCGGGCCGACCTTCGTCGTCGTAGACGACGCGCGCCCGGTCGATGACGTCGATCCAGCGGCCGTCGGCGTGGCGGACGCGATACTCCTGCTCGCTCCAGGCTTCGGCGTGATCCGGCGCCTTGCTCGCCAAGATGTGCGCCAGGTCGTCGGGATGGATCCGATCGCGCCACCACTCCGCCCGTGGCGACGTTTCGGCGAGCGGAATGCCGATGAGCTGTTGCAGACCCGCGGATCGGACCACCAGGTCGGTCTGCAGATCCCAGTCGTAGGCCACGCCAAGGACCGCGTCGGCCGCCACCGCCAGCCGGCGTTCCCTGTCGGCCAGTTCGCGCTCCGCCCGACGCCGCTCGGTGACGTCGCGCGCGTGGATGCCCAGCCCTTCTTCCAGGGGAAAGATGCGCATCTGCAGAATGCGCTCGGGTGCGACGGTGGAGGGCATCTCCCGTTCCAACGTCTTCTGTGTGCTGAGCACTTCGTGCAACAAAGATTGGCGTTCGGGTGGGAAGCGCCCGCTCAAGTCTGCGCCGATCTCAAGCGCTCCGGACGGCATGAAGCGACGCGAGGCCGGGTTGGCGAAGGTCAGGCGCAGCGCCTCGTCCACGGCTATGAAGGGATCGGGCAGGGCGTTCAGGATGTCCTCTGCACGGCGCTCGTTGCGCCGCACCTCGGTCACGTCGTCAACGACGGCGTAGAAGCCGTCGCCCGCGATCGGAATGTAGCGCGCGACGATGACTCGCGCGCCGCCGTCGCGATAGGGCACGGCGGACTCGAAGCGCACCGTTCGACCGCTCAGTGCCGCGGTGACGTGCGGTTCCAACCGGGCGAAGGCGGCCGGTCCCAGCACCTCCGTCATCGTTCGGCCAAGCAGCCGCTCGCGATCCTGGCCGAACCAGGCTTCATAAGCGCGGTTCATGAAGCGATAGGTCAGATCCGCGCCGATGTGGGAAATCAGCAAGGGCAGGGCGTCAAGCACCGCAAGGCTTGGCCCCTCGGATTGCGGCGAGCGGTCGCTGGGCTGAACCTTGGCCATGTGCCTCCCCGCGCCTGAACGCACCCGAACCTTCGGCGTTCCCGAAGGTTGGCGCGACGCACGCCGCGGGTTAAAGCCCCGGCGACAACAGGAGCCCATCATGACCGACATCGCCGACATCGTCGCCCGCCAAATCCTCGATTCCCGCGGCAATCCGACGGTCGAAGTGGACGTGGTCCTGGACGACGGCAGCTTCGGTCGTGCGGCCGTGCCCTCGGGCGCCTCCACCGGCGCGCACGAGGCCGTCGAGCTGCGGGACGGCGACAAGGATCTGTGGGGCGGCAAGGGCGTGCAGAAGGCGGTCGACGCCGTCAACGGCGAGATCTTCGACGCCCTGTCCGGCATGGACGCCGAGGACCAGCGCCGCATCGACGAAGCCTTGATCCAGCTGGACGGCACGGAGAACAAGGGGCGGCTGGGCGCCAACGCCATCCTGGGCGTATCGCTGGCCTGCGCCAAGGCCAGCGCCATCTCGGCCGGCCTGCCGCTGCACCGCTATGTCGGCGGCATCTCGGCCCGCATCCTGCCGACGCCGATGATGAACATCATCAACGGCGGCGCCCACGCGGACAATCCGATCGACATTCAGGAGTTCATGATCCTGCCGACCGGCGCCGAGAGCTTCTCCGAGAGCCTGCGCATGGGCACGGAAATCTTCCACGCGCTGAGGAAGGCCCTGAAGGACGCGGGCCACAACACCAACGTCGGCGACGAGGGCGGCTTCGCTCCCAACCTGGCCTCGGCGAAGGAAGCGCTGGAGTTCATCACCAAGGCGGGGCAGGCGGCAGGCTATCTGGCGGGCGAGGATTTCCACTTGGCGCTCGACGTCGCCGCGACCGAGTTCTTCAGAGACGGCAAGTACGTCATGGCGGGCGAGGGCAAGACCTTCGACCACGAGAGCATGGTCGGCTATCTGGCCGACCTGTGCGAACGCTTCCCGATCGTGTCGATCGAGGACGGCTGCGCCGAGGACGACTTCGACGGCTGGAAGGCCCTGACCGAGCGTCTGGGCGACCGGGTCCAGCTGGTCGGAGACGACCTGTTCGTGACCAACCCGGTGCGTCTGGCGGCCGGCATCGGCGAGGGCCTGGCGAACTCGATCCTCATCAAGGTCAACCAGATCGGCACGTTGTCTGAGACCTTGGATGCGGTCGACATGGCCCATCGCGCCGGCTACACGGCGGTGATGAGCCACCGGTCGGGCGAAACCGAGGACTCGACGATCGCCGACCTGGCCGTGGCCACCAACTGCGGGCAGATCAAGACCGGCTCTCTGGCGCGTTCGGACCGCACGGCGAAGTACAACCAGTTGCTGCGCATCGAGGAAATGTTGGGCGACCAGGGGCAGTACTACGGAGACGGCATGCTTTTGCGGTAGATTTTGCGGCCAAGCTACGGTTCGTTAGGCATTTTCGCTCACTGCTGAGCAGGGAATCCCCCGCGCTCAGAAGGAGCGTCCGAGTTGCTGGACCGCATGAAGCCGTACCGCGTGACCGCCTTTTTGTTCCTGGCGGTCGTTTATCTGTCCATTCAGGCGCTGACGGGCCAGTTGGGTCTGCTCTCCGCCCATGCCCGGGCCCAGGCGCTGGACGCCAGGGAGGCGGAGGCGCTGCGGCTCGACCGTGAGCGTGCCGACCTGGAAACAAGGGTGCGTCACCTGAGCGACGACAACCTGTCCCGCGACCTTCTGGAGGAGAGGGCCAGGGCTCTGCTGGGCTATTCCGACCCGCGTGACGTCGTCGTCGAAGTGCAGGCGACGTCGGCTCCGAAAGCGGATCGACGGGCCGCCGCCTGAACTGTTGTTACAGGCCGTGATCCCGGCTTTGCCTTTCCGGAACCAAGGCTGCTAAAGCCCCTTTCCGTAAAGTCAGAAGGCCCCGGCCCTGGGGTCCAGCCGGGAGATGGCGGATGGCGAAAGCCCCCTCCGATAAGACTGCCCCCAAGAAGCTTCCGAACGCCCCGCAGGCGTCGAAAGAGGACCTTCTGCGCTTCTATCGCGAGATGCTGCTGATCCGCCGGTTCGAGGAGCGGGCGGGCCAGCTTTACGGCATGGGCCTGATCGGCGGCTTCTGCCACCTGTACATCGGTCAGGAGGCCGTGGCGGTGGGCGTTCAGGAGAGCGTCAAACAGGGCCACGACAAGATCATCACGGGCTATCGCGACCACGGTCACATGCTTGCGGCCGGCATGGACCCGAAAGAGGTCATGGCCGAACTGACCGGCCGCATCGGCGGATCGTCAAAGGGCAAGGGCGGCTCGATGCACATGTTCGACGTGCCGACCGGATTCTTCGGCGGGCACGGCATCGTGGGGGCGCAGGTGTCGCTGGGCGCCGGCCTGGCCTTCGCCGGCAAATACCGCGGGGACGATTCCGTCAGCTTCATCTACTTCGGCGACGGCGCGGCAAACCAGGGCCAGGTCTACGAGAGCTTCAACATGGCCCAGCTGTGGAAGCTGCCGGCCATCTTCATCATCGAGAACAATCAGTACGCCATGGGCACCTCGATCGAGCGCGCCTCGGCGACGACCGAGCTGTACATGCGCGGCGCCAGCTTCGGCATCCCGGGCGAGCAGGTGGACGGCATGGACGTGCTGGCCGTGCGCGACGCCACGGCGCGGGCCGTGAAGCGCGCCCGCGAAGGCGGCGGCCCCTTCATCCTCGAAGTGAAGACCTACCGCTATCGCGGCCACTCCATGTCGGATCCGGCCAAGTACCGGACCAAGGAGGAGGTCGACGAGGTCAAGACGACCCGAGACCCGATCGAGCACGTGAAGAAGCTGCTTGCCGACGCGAAGGCGACCGAGGACGAGATCAAGGCCATCGACGCCGAGATCAAGGCGATCGTCGCCGAAGCCGTGCAGTTCGCCCAGGAAAGCCCGGAGCCGGACCCGTCCGAGCTCTACACCGACGTCTATGTGGAGGCCTGACCGTTGACCGACATTCTGATGCCGGCGCTGTCGCCCACGATGGAAGAGGGCACGCTGACCAAGTGGCACATCAAGGCGGGCGACACGGTGTCGGCCGGCCAGGTGATCGCCGAGATCGAGACCGACAAGGCGACCATGGAGGTCGAGGCCGTCGACGAAGGCGAGGTGCTGGAAATCCTGGTCGCCGAGGGGACCGAAGGCGTTAAGGTCAACGTGCCGATCGCGCGCCTGTCGGGAGACGAACCGGCGGCGACGAATTCGACTACGGCCGAGGGAGGGAAAGCGACGACGCCGCCCCCTGAAAGTGAGAAAGCGGCCCCTGAGGAAGACGCCGATCATCCGGCCAGGGCCGCCGCGCCTGCCGCGCCGAAGAGCGAGCTGCGCGACCCGGAGATTCCGGCCGACGCCAAGTTGGTCAAGACCACGATCCGCGACGCCCTGCGCGACGCCATGGCCGAGGAGATGCGGCGCGACGAGGCCGTCTTCCTGATGGGCGAGGAAGTCGCCCAGTACCAGGGCGCCTACAAGGTCAGCCGCGAACTGTTGCAGGAGTTCGGCGAGCGGCGGGTGATCGACACGCCGATCACCGAATATGGCTTCGCCGGCGTCGGCGTGGGCGCGGCCATGGCGGGCCTGAAGCCCATCGTCGAGTTCATGACGTTCAACTTCGCCATGCAGGCCATCGACCACATCATCAACTCGGCGGCCAAGACCCTGTACATGTCGGGCGGCCAGATCCGTGCGCCGATCGTGTTCCGCGGCCCGAACGGCGCCGCCAGCCGCGTCGGGGCCCAGCACAGCCAGGACTATTCCGCCTGGTACGCCAACGTTCCCGGTCTGAAGGTCGTCGCCCCTTATGACGCCGCCGACGCCAAGGGTCTGTTGAAGGCGGCGATCCGCGACCCGAACCCGGTCGTCTTCCTCGAGCACGAGATGATGTACGGGCTGGAGTTCGACGTGCCGGACGTCGAGGACTGGATCGTGCCGATCGGCAAGGCCAAGGTTCGGCGCGAGGGGACCGACGTGACGATCACGGCGCACAGCCGCATGGTCGGATTCGCCCTGCAGGCGGCAGAGAAGCTGGCGGAGGAGGGGATCAGTTGCGAGGTGGTCGATCTGCGGACCCTGCGGCCGCTGGACACCGACACGATCGTCGAGAGCGTGAAGAAGACCAGCCGACTGGTCTCGGCCGAAGAGGGCTGGGGCCCGATGGGCGTCGGCGCCGAGGTGGTGGCGCGGGTGATCGAACACGCCTTCGATTATCTCGATGCGCCGCCCCTGCGGGTGCACCAGGAGGACGTGCCGTTGCCTTATGCCGCCAATCTTGAGGCCCTGTCCCTTCCGGGCGTCGACAAGATCGTCGCGGCCGTGAAAGCGGTGACGGCATGAGCGAAGAATTCCTGATGAAGACGCCGGACAGCGTGGCGTCGGACCCCGAGGCGATCGAATTCACCCGGATGTGGTGGTCGCGCGGCGAGCCGGTCATGTCGGTCAAGCCCGCGTTCGACGACCCCCGAACCTATGGCCAGATGCTGGCCTATGCGGCCAAGCACATGGCCCACGGCTATGCCGTTCGGCACGGCATGGACGAGAAGCAGGCCTACTCCAAGATTCTGGCCGGCATTTCCGACGTTCTGCAAAGCCCGGGAGTGGAGACCGTGACCGAGGAGGGGGCACAATGACCGACATCCTGATGCCGGCTCTGTCGCCCACCATGGAAGAGGGCGTGCTGGCCAAATGGCATGTGAAGGTCGGCGACGTGGTCAAGGCCGGCGACGTGATCGCCGAGATCGAGACCGACAAGGCGACCATGGAGGTCGAGGCCGTCGACGAAGGCGAGGTGCTGGAAATCCTCGTGGTCGAAGGGACCGAGGGCGTGAAGGTCAATGTGCCGATCGCCCGCCTGAAGGACGAGGGCGGCGCGGCCGCAGCGGCGCCCGCCAAGGCTCCGACCGCTGTGGCGGAAGCGCCAAAGGCCGCCGACGCGAAGCCGGCCGAACCCAAGGCTGAGGCGCTCAAGGCACCGACGGCTGTCGCCAAGTCCGACGGCAAGCGCGTGATCGCGTCTCCGCTGGCGCGACGCATCGCGGCGCAGAACGGCGTCGACCTGTCGTCGATCAAGGGCACCGGGCCGCATGGCCGCATCGTCCGTCGCGACGTCGAGGGCGTGAAAGGCGGGGTCGTTCCGGCGACCGCTCCGGCCGCCGCCAAGGCCGAGCCGCGTCAGGTCCTGTCGCTGGAGCAGCAGGGCATTCCGCCCGGCAGCTACGACCTGATCCCGCTGGACGGCATGCGCAAGGCCATCGCGCGGCGCCTGACCGACAGCTTCCGCGACGTGCCGCATTTCCCCCTGACCATCGATTGCGAGATCGACGGCCTTCTGGCCGCGCGCGCCAGGGTCAATGCGATGCTGGAGAAGGACGGGATCAAGGTCTCCGTCAACGACTTCGTGCTGAAGGCTTCGGCCATGGCCCTAAAGGCGGTGCCGGAGGCCAACGCCAGCTACACCCCCGAGGGCATCGCCATGCACCATCATGCCGATGTGGCGATGGCGGTGGCGATCGACGGCGGCCTGATCACGCCAATCGTCCGCGCCTGCGAGACCAAATCCCTGCGCCAGATCGCGACCGAGGCCAAGGACCTGGCCAAGCGGGCCCGCGACCGCAAGTTGAAGCCGGACGAATTCCAGGGCGGCACCTTCAGCGTCTCGAACCTGGGCATGTTCGGCATCAAGGCCTTCGCCTCGATCATCAACGAGCCGCAGGGCGCGATCATGAGCGTGGGGGCAGGGGAACAGCGCCCGGTCGTCAAGGACGGCCAGCTGGCCGTCGCCACCGTCATGACCGTGACCCTGACCTGCGATCACCGCGTGGTCGACGGCGCCGTGGGCGCGCGCTTTCTGCAGGTCTTCAAGGCGATGATCGAAGACCCCGTGACCATGCTGGCGTGAGGACGAGACCGTGGCTGAATTCGACCTTATCGTCATCGGCTCGGGTCCAGGCGGCTATGTGGCCGCCATCCGCGCCAGCCAGCTGGGCCTGAAGACCGCGATCGTGGAGCGCGAGAATCTGGGCGGCATCTGCCTGAACTGGGGCTGCATCCCCACCAAGGCCCTGCTGAAGTCGGGCGAGAAGTACGAGAGCCTGTCGCACCTCAAGGACTACGGACTGTCCGCCGAAAAGGTGGGCTTCGACTTCGACGCCATCATCCAGCGGTCGCGCAGCGTCGCCAAACAGCTGAACAGCGGCGTCGGCTTCCTGATGAAGAAGAACAAGATCGAGGTCATCGAGGGCACGGCGAAGCTGGAGAAGGGCAAGGACGCGCCGAAGGTCGTGATCGCGCTGAAGGCCGGCGGGTCGCGCACGGTCGAGGCGAAGTCCGTGATGCTGGCGGTCGGCGCGCGCGCCAAGGCCATCCCGCAGATCGGCCTGGAAGCCGACGGCGACCGCATCTGGGCCTATCGCGAGGCCATGGCGCCGAAATTCATGCCGAAATCCATCGTGGTGATCGGATCCGGCGCCATCGGCATCGAGTTCGGCAGCTTCTATCGCGCGCTGGGCGCCGAGGTGACCGTGGTCGAGGCCGTCGACCGCATCATGCCGGTCGAGGACGAGGAAGTGTCCAAGGCCGCACAGAAGGCCTTCGAGAAGCGCGGCATGAAGTTCCGCACCGGCTGCAAGGTCACCCAGCTGGCCAAGGAGAAGTCCGGCGTGAAGGTGTCGATCGAGGCCGGAGGCAAGGCCGAGACGCTGGAGGCTGAGGTCTGCATCTCGGCCGTCGGCATCACCGCCAACACCGACGGCATCGGGCTGGAGGAGCTGGGCGTGAACATGGACCGCGGCCACATCACGATCGACGGCCACTGCGCCACGAACGTGAAGGGGCTGTACGCCATCGGCGACTGCGCCGGCGCGCCCTGGCTGGCGCACAAGGCCTCGCACGAGGGCATCCACGCCGCCGAGCACATCGCCGGCTTCAAGACGCCGAACGTCCATTCGCCCATCGCCGGCTGCACCTACGCCCAGCCGCAGGTGGCCTCGGTCGGCGTCACCGAACAGCAGGCAAAGGCCGAGAAGCGCGAGGTGAAGATCGGCCGCTTCCCCTTCCGCGTGAACGGCAAGGCCATCGCCTCGGGCGAGACCGAGGGCTTCGTGAAGACCATTTTCGACGCGAAGACGGGCGCCCTGATCGGCGCCCACATGATCGGCGCCGAGGTCACCGATATGATCCAGGGCTACGTCACCGCCATCGCCATGGAGGCGACGGAAGAGGACATCCACGGCATCGTCTATCCGCACCCCACGATGTCCGAAGCCATGCACGAGGCGGCGCTGGACGCCTACGGACGCGTGATCCACATTTAGGGCTACACGGGGGGCAGCCCATGTCGCCGTCATATGTGCCGCCTTGGGTTCGGCTGGCCCTGGTGGCGGGACCGGCGCTGATCGCCGTTTACTTCGGTGCGCAGCTCATCGCGGTCGGGGCTCATCCGGGTTACGACGCCACGCGCCAAGTCGCGAGTGAACTGGGCGCCGTCGGCGCTCCAAACGCCGCCGCATTCAACGCCGCCGTCATGTTGGCCGGCGGACTGGCGATGATCAACGCGGCGGGGCAGGCTGCGGCCGTCAGGATGATCGGGCGGTCGTGGGTCTGGGCCCTCGTGTTGGCCCTTCCCGTCGCGAGCTTCGGCGTCGCGACGCTGCTGGCCGCGCTTTTTCCTTTGCCCGATCCCCGCCATGCGGCCGGCTCGTTCCTCGTCGCCCTCTGCCTTGCGTACTCCGGACCGGCCTTGGCCGTCTTCTGGCGAGTGCGAGCCTGGCGCTGGGCCTTTGTGGGCTGCCTGATCGCTATCGGCGGCGCCGTATGGGTGATGAGCGGCGCGGCGGGCATCGACAGGGGCCGCTGGGCCGGGGCGATCCAGCGTCCGGTTGCTCTGGCTCTTCTGACGCCCATGGCTCTCGGAAGTCTCGCTTTGCTCGGCAAGGTCAGGCGTCGGCAAACATGAACTATCGGACATGCATTCGCGCTTGCTCCCCGCCGGGAGGCCGCCCTAGTCTCCGGCCCGACGTCGTTCGGAGTTCGTGACTTGCCGCATCTGCTGGGCCTCGCCGCATCGGCCCTGACCCTGATCCTTCACGATCCTCTCGTCGCCGGCGCGGTCCAGGACCCGCCGGCGTCGCCGCCGATCTTCAACCCCGGCGCTCCCGGCCAGCCCTCGCGCGTCGTGACCGCGGAACAGGCGCGCGAGATGGGGCGGACCAGCTTCATCGACGCCGACGTCCAGTTCATGCGCCACATGATCGTCCACCACGCCCAGGCGGTGGAGATGGTCGAGCTGCTGGAGACGCGGGGACAGTCGCCGCAGATCAAGGCGCTGGGCCGACGCATCGCCATCGGGCAGGCGTCGGAGATGGCGCTGATGACCGGCTGGCTCGAGGCGCGCGGTCAGGCGGTGGAGGCGCACGACCTGCATGCCGGCCACGGAGGTCAAGACGCTCATGCGGGCCATGCCCAGCACGCCGCCGCGCCGTCCGAGACGCCCCTAATGCCGGGCATGCTGTCGCCGGCGCAGATGGCCCGGCTGGCCGCCGCGTCGGGACCTGACTTCGACCGGCTGTTTCTGGAAGGCATGATCCAGCACCATCAGGGCGCGCTCGACATGGTCGACGCCCTGCTGGCCATCCCGGACGCCGCCCAAGACACGCTGATGAGCGACTTCGTCTCTTCCGTCGTGGGCGACCAGGCGGCTGAAATCCTGCGCATGCGCAGCCTTCTCGCTGAATTCTGAACCCTCACTTCAAGGAGCGGCCATGTTCGTTCGAAAGACCCTGCTTTCCTCCGCCGCCGCGCTGGCCATGCTGGCCTGCGCCGCGACCGCTGCCGCCCAGGCCCAGACGCCGACGGTCGCGCCCGATGAGCGGACCGCCCTGTCGGACGGCATCCTTAACGCCGGACAGGCGGCCAAAGGGCTGGCGCTGGAGAGCGCCACGCCGCCGCCGCCGGGCTTCTTCGATCCAGACATGATCTTCGCGCCGCCGACGACGGCGGAAGAGGGCCAGGCCCTGAACGCGCGCATTCAGGCAAGCCCGGACACCTTCAGCCCGCTGGCTCTGTCGAACACCGACATGGCGATGTCGAACGGGCGTCTGTTCGTCGGCAACTTCAACGGCTTCAACGCCTATGACGTGACGGGCGCCGAGCCGAAGCTGATCCTGTCGGTCGTCTGTCCGGGCGGGCAGGGCGACCTGTCGGTGCACGGCAATCTGCTGTTCATGTCGGTGGAGGAGAACCGCGGCCGCGTCGACTGCGGCACCGGCGGGGCAGGGGGCGCGGTGAACGCCGAGCGCTTCCGCGGCGTGCGCATCTTCGACATTTCCGACCTGTCGAACCCGCGCCAGGTGGCTGCGGTCCAGACATGCCGCGGCTCGCACACCCACACCCTGGTGCCCAGCAGTGAGGAGAACGTCCTCTACGTCTACAACTCCGGCACCTCCGGCGTGCGCCGCACCGAAGAGCTGTCGATCTGCTCCGGCGGAGCCCCGGGCCGCAACCCGGACACCGCTCTGTTCTCGATCGACGTGATCAAGGTGCCGCTGGACCGTCCGCAGGACGCCGCCATCGTCAACCGGCCGCGCATCTTCGCCGACGCCGCCGGCCGCGTGGACGGCCTGTGGACCGGTGGACGCATCGGCGTGACCAGCCAGGAAGCCGCCCAGACCGACCAGTGCCACGACATCACCGTGTTCCCGGGGATCAACCGGGCGGCGGGCGCGTGCGCCGGGAACGGCATTCTGCTGGACATCAGCGATCCGCAGAACCCCAAGCGGATTTCGGAGCTGTTCGATCCGGACATGGCCTACTGGCACTCCGCCACCTTCGACAACACCGGCGAGCGCGTCGTGTTCACCGACGAATGGAGCGGGGGCATCGGCGCGCGCTGTCAGGCTTCCGATCCGACGACCTGGGGCGCCAACCTGATCGCCACGATCGGCGGCGACGGCAAGCTGCGCGGCCGGGCCTTCCACAAGCTGCCGTCGGCCCAGAACGCCAGCGAGAACTGCGTCGCGCACAACGGCAACCTGATCCCGGTCCCGGGCCGCGACCTGATGGTCCAGGCCTGGTACCAGGGCGGCATCTCGATCATGGACTTCTCGGACCCGATGAAGCCGGTCGAGATCGCCTATTTCGACCGCGGCCCGCTGGACGCCGACAAGCTGATGGTCGGCGGCTCCTGGTCGGCCTATTGGTTCAACGGCCGGATCTATTCCAGCGAGATCGCGCGCGGTCTGGACGTGTTGAAGCTGGCGCCGTCGGATCAGCTTTCGGCCGCCGAGATCGCCGCGGCCGAGGCCGTGCGGATGGACGTGATCAACCCGCAGACCCAGACCCGCGTCGAATGGGCCGACACGCCCGACGTGGCCATGGCTTACGTCGACCAGCTGACCCGCACCGGCGCCGACGCCGCGCTGATGGGCGAGGCGAAGACGGTGATCGACGGCTGGCGCCGGGGCTCGGCCGACGCGGCGGCCGGCGACGCGGTGGCGGCCAAGCTGACGGCCGCGGCCGGCGTGCGTGGGGTGAACGCCGTGGACGCCCGTCGCATGCGGGCCTTGGCCGGCGTGTTCGAACGGATCGGCTGATTCAAGCAGCCAGTGTGCCATGACGGCGGCGGGGCGGGCTCTGGCTCACCCCGCCGTCGGCGTTTCGACGTCAGCGCTTCTTGCCCAGCTCGGCGGCGATGTCCTTGGTCAGGCGACCGACCTTGCGATGCGCCGCCGTGATCTGGTCGCGCGTCACGCCCCAGCGCTTCATCCAGTATTCGACGGCCTGGCGTTCCGAGAGGTCGAGCCTGTCCTTGTCGATGAAGCCGCGCTTGTCCTTGAGGCCGGCCATTCGATCTTTCCCTGCTTGTTGAGGGGCAACCTAGGAGGGGCGACGGCCGCGCGCCAGGATGCATTACACGCCTAAGACATATTATGCGAAATATGATGTGCCCCTAGGGACGTACTGAAGCATGCCAGCCATCGTACGCCACTTCCACATTCCTCGGAACGATGGCCGTCAAGACGCTGTAATCCAGATCAATGTGCAAATTCGTCAGCACGACGCGTTCGACGTCGGCGGCGGAGATCCAGTCGAGCGTGCGGTCCAGATGAGCGTGCGTCGGGTGCGGCGTGAACCGCAGGGCGTCGACGATCCAGAGCCTGCTGCCCCGGACGGCGTTCAACGCGGCCTCATCCAGCGCGTCCACGTCGCTGGAATAGCTGACGTCGCCCAGGCGGACGCCCACGCTGCGGATCGGCCCGTGCCCCTGGTCGAAGGTGGTGACCGGAACGACGCCGCCCGGTCCGTCGATGGTCCATGCCGAGCCGTGAGGCGGCAGATTCCGCGCCTCGACGATGGCGGGATAGCCCTGCACGCTTTCGAAGATGTAGCCGAAGCGGCCCGTCAGCGCCTCACGCGTCGCCGCGTCCATCCAGGCCGGAATCCGGCGCCGCGAGCGCATGGCGAAGACGCGCAGGTCGTCGATGCCGTGCGTCTGGTCGGCGTGGTCGTGGGTGTAGATCACCCCATCCAAGCGCGTGATCCCGGCGGCCAGGGCCTGCGTCCGCAGGTCCGGCGAGGTGTCGATCAACACGCTGGTCTCGCCGCCCGGGCCGATCCTCCGGACCCAGGCCGAGCAGCGGGCGCGTCGGTTGCGGGGATCGGTGGGGTCGCAGGCGCCCCAGTCGCCGTCGCCGCGCGGCACCCCGCCGGATGAGCCGCAGCCCAGGATCATGACCTCCAGCGCGTCGCTCATGCGCCCGCCGGTCGCGGAATTCGGTCGAACAGGGAGAAGAAGGCGTCGGTCGTGCGCACCTCCGCCTCCTCCCGCGACCAACCCCGGATCTCCGCAAGCTTGTCCAGCACATGGCCGACGTAGGCGGGTTCGTTGCGTCGCCCGCGATGCGGTACGGGCGCCAGATAGGGACAATCCGTTTCCACGATGATCCGGTCCGCCGGCATGTCCCGGATCACCGCCCGCACGTCCTCGGCCGCCTTGAAGGTGGCGATGCCCGAAACAGAGAACCAGGCTCCCATTTCCGCTGCTTTTTTCGAAAGTTCTGCGCCCGATGTGTAGCAGTGCATCAGGACTCGAAACGGGCCCTCGGCCATTTCCTCTCCAAGTACGCCGGCCATGACGTCGTCGGCCTCGCGCGTATGCACAACAAGCGGCAGGCCCGACGTCCGCGCCGCCGCCACATGCTGACGGAACACCGCTTCCTGGACGCCTCTCGGGCTCAGGTCATAGTGGAAGTCGAGGCCACACTCCCCTATTCCAACGACCTTTTTTCGCTTTGCGAGAGCAACCAGTCGATCCGACGTCAGATCGACGTGATGCCGCGCCTCATGCGGGTGAACCCCCACCGTGCACCAGATGTCGTCGTGCGCCATGGCGAGTCCGTGGGTGGCCTCAAACGTCGACAGCCGGTCGGAAATCTCGACCATCATCCCGACCCCGGCCTGACGCGCGCGGTCGATCACCGCGTCGCGGTCCTCATCGAATTGGGGGGCGTGCAGGTTGACGTGGCTGTCGATCAGCATGCGCGCGCCTTGGTACGCTCCAGATCGTTCAGAGCCGACGCCAGCACCTCTGTCCGATCCAGATTCAGGCCGGCCGCGCGGTCCGGCCATTCGGTCAGGCGGGACCACAGTTCCGCCCAGTCGGAGGCCCCCTCCCCGCCCGCCAGCGCGCGATCGCGCACGGCCGCGGCCAGCCGGTCCACCATGGCGTCGAAGCGCGCGGCGCCCTCCGCGCCACGCAGGGTGCCCAGCAGGGCCAGCCGCTCGGACCGGTCAAGCGGGTCGGAACTCCCGACCCAGCGTCGGGCCAGCTCGTCGGCCGCGCGCGTCTCGTCCCCGATCGCCGCCAGCGCCGCGCCGGGCGAACCGCCGGCCCCCGCCGCCACCGCTTCGGCCTCTCCAACGCCGAGGCCGACGGTGTTCCGCAGCAGCTCGGCGATGGCCGCCTCGGTCCACGGCCGGAACGTCAGCCGGCGGCACCGCGAACGGATGGTCGAGATCAGACGGCCGGGCGCATGGCACACCAGCAGCAGGATGCCGCTGGGCGGCGGCTCTTCCAGGGTCTTGAGGATGGCGTTGGCGGCGTTGGCGTTCAGGTCGTCCGCCGCGTCGATGATCGCCACGCGCCGTCCCGCCTGCGCCGGGCTCTTGGAAAAGAACTCCGGCAGGTCGCGCGCCTGATCGACGGAGATGTTGCGCTTGGTCTTGCCGCCCTCGACGGCCCGCTCCAGCACCAGCAGGTCGGGATGCGACTGGGCCGAGATCAGGCGGCTGACCGGATCGTCCTGCCGCGCGCCGAGCGGGCCGCGCGACGGATCGGCCGCCGCCCCCAGCAGCCGCCGCGCGGCGCGGTGGGCGAAAGTGGCCTTCCCCCGGCCCTCGGGCCCGCACAGGAGCCAGGCGTGGTGAAGCCGACGGCGTTCCAAGGCGTCGAGGAAGGCCAACTCGGCCTCGACGTCGGGGACCAGGTCGAACCGATCGCGCGGATGGTCGGTCACAGGCCGGCGGCCTCCACCGCCGCCAGCACGCGGTCGGCCACGACGTCCACCTCGCCGTCGGCGTCGATCAGGCGGCAGCGCTGTGGGTGGGCGGCGGCGATGGTGCGAAAGGCCTCGGCGAGTCGGGCGTGAAACTCTGCGCCCTTGCCCTCGAACCGCGTCTCCGCCTCGCCGCGGGCCAGGGCCCGCGACAGGCCGCGGTCGGACGGCAGGTCGAAGATCAGAGTCAGGTCCGGCTGATCGGCGCCCACGACGGCGGCGTCCAGCGCCTCGACGAAGGCGGGGTCCACGCCGCCGGCCGCGCCCTGATAGGCGCGGGTGGAATCGCTGAAGCGGTCGCAGATCACCCATTTTCCGGCGTTCAGCGCAGGTCGGACGACGGCGTTCAGATGATCGTCCCGCGCGGCGAACATGAGCAGAGTCTCGGTCATGGGCGACCAGTCCTCCGCGCCGCCGGACACGACCAGCCCGCGGATGCGTTCGCCGCCGGGCGATCCACCGGGCTCACGCGTCAGCACGACGTCGTACCCGCCCGCGCGCAGGACGTCGGCCAGGCGTCGGGCCTGGGTGGACTTGCCGGCCCCCTCCCCGCCTTCGAATGTGATGAACCGTCCGCGCGACACTCGCTCTGTATGGCGGCAGGCGGCGGTGCGGCCAAGGCCCGTGCGGTCAGAAAGCTGGGCTTTCCCCAGCGGCGTCGATCACGCGAGCCATGACCTCGAAGCCGGCGTCGATGGCGGCGCGTTCACGCCTCAGCCGAGGCGCGCGGCCAATATATCGGACGCGCACACGCCCCACGCCGCGTTCCAGCAGGCCCAACTCCTGCGCGGCGCCGCGTGACAGGTCGATGATCCGGCCGTCCACGAACGGCCCCCGGTCGTTGACGCGCAACACGACGGTGCGCCCATTGTCCAGGTTGGTGACCTCGACCAAGCCCGGCAGCGGCAGCGTCTTGTGCGCCGCGGTCAGGGCATTCATGTCGAACGTCTCGCCCGTCGCCGTCGGCCGCCCGTGAAACCGGTCGCCGTACCAGGACGCCAGTCCGACCTCCTCATAATCCGGGTCTTCCTCCGGATGATACCAGCGGCCGCGGATCTGGTACGGCCGCATGGTCCCGCTGACGATCGGGGCTGGATCGGTCACGACCGGCGCATACGGCCCGTGCTCATAACCGAAGCCGAACATCGCACAGCCGCCGGCCCCCAGGGCCAGGGCGGCCACGACCGCCGTCCTGATCATCCGATACGTCATGCGGCGAATGCTTGCCCGCATCGCCTTGGCGCTTGGTTAAGGCGACGGTCGATCGCCGCGAACGGCCCCGTTCGTCACAGTTGATCCAAGACGCTACGGCCTCATTCGTCGGCGCTCCGGAAAGCCTTTCGGAATGTGGCGCAGCTTGCCCGCATCGCCCTGGCGCTTGGTCAACGCCCGTCAGAACTTCGGATCAGTCGACCGCCGCGACAGCCGCGATTATGGCGTCGGCCACCGGTCGGGGTTGGGCCAGCATGATCAGGTGCCCGCCGTCGGCGTGGGTGATGGTCGCCGTCATGGTCGTGGCGAAGTGCATCTGCAGTTGGGCGGGAATGATCTGGTCCGCATCGGCCACGACATAGTGGGTGGGGCGGTTCGACCAGGCCGGCGTCCCGCCGATGGCGCCGTCGTTGACGCCGAAGAAGGTCGGATGCTGGACGGCCGCCAGAACCGCCTGCTGTCGAGCCGGCAGACCGGCCGAGAACCAGCGCGCCATCGGCTCGGCCGGCCATGTCACCCAGCCTTGGGCATCCGCATGCAGGCTGGAGAACCACTCGGGTTGAGGGAAGGCGGACAGGATGGCGTTCACGGACTGGTTCGGACCCGGCGCGAACGCCGCGACATAAACCAGGGACTTCACCTGGGCATGATTGCCCGCCTCGGAAATGACCACGCCGCCATAGGAATGGGCGACCAGGACGACGTCGCCCGACTGGTCCTCGATGGCCCGGGTCACGGTGGCCACGTCGGCCTCCAGGCTGGACAGCGGCAGCTGGACCGCCACGACCTTCAGGCCCGCGTCGTGCAGATGGGGGATGACCTCGGCCCACGACGAGCCGTCGGCCCAGGCGCCGTGGACCAAAACGACCGTCGGCCGATCCTGCGCCATGCCGGGCCCCGCCATGGCCAGACCGGCGGCAGCCATCACCGGCGCGCTCAGGCGAAGAAGAGTTCGCATCATGATCCACCTCCGCGACTATGCGGCCAAGCTAGCCTGCGGTCATGTCGGTTCGATAACACCGTTTCGGCGACATGCCGCTCGCTTATGGCGGACAGGGTGTCCGCCTACATCGAACTGCAGCAGGTCGCCGCGGAGGAAGGCGCAGTCGCGATTTCCTCAGAAGCATCGAAGGCAAAGGACGATCTCAAGCGGATGCTGATCGGTAAGCAGCAGGAACTGTTCCCCCACATGCGGCGCACATACGCAGCCCACCTGTCGGGCGCCGTGGCCGGCCTCCAGGCGAACTTCCCCGCAGTCGGGGCCGGGGGCAAAACCTTGCGCCGCCTCCCCCCAGCTTCACGTCTCGAGAAGTCGTTATGGAAGCTCACTACACGCTCGCGAGCCAAACCAACCGGTTCCGGTTCAGCCGGGCGGAGTATGTTTACTCCCTAACCGGCGCGAGTGACGTGATCGAGATGCGGGAGCGTGAGGACGACGAGATTTTTTAGGAAGTTCCTCGTTGCGCCCACCGGACATTGGCGCAGCGGCGGAAACCGGACCTTAGGTCCAGGGCCCGCTGAAGGACCGCACGCGACCCGTTGCGGACGTTGATTGCTTGGATCACCAACTTCATGATGGGGCGAGCGCAGACATTGGCGATCATGGCCTGTTTAGGCGCGACGCTGCCACTACTTGCTACGCTAGTGGTTCACGCCGATGCGGTGTTCGACGTCGAAGGGGTCAATTTCGAAGCCCTTGTTCCCTTGTTTGGGCCGCTGCCGTTCTTCGGTGCTGTCAACTTAACCGGTCAGTAGAGCTGGAGCGGGGCTAAACAGCTAACGATTTCAGTTGGACAGACTCAGCACGCATTCTTCTCCGCGCGGCGGCCACTTCTCGTGCTGGCGAGAGCCGCCCTTAGGCAAGCGCTTGTTTTGCCATCGCATTTGCGGTTCGCACCTCAACTCGACCGGCGACTACTCACCCGTTAATTTGTCAGCACCGACAGGACTGTCATGATGCGACGGAGAGCTTCCCAGCGTCCAGAAGCCCCCGGAGACGGGCGGCTAGTTCGGCGTGTTCGTAGGGTTTGTCGATGACCGCAAAATCGTGCGGATCGTCCAGCGCCGCCTCACCGACGTAGCCCGACGTCAACAGCACCTCCAGGCCGGGGTGCGCGGCTGTGGCGCGACGAGCGAGTTCAATGCCGTTTACGCCGCCGGGCATGACGACGTCTGAGAACAGGAGATCGAAGCGACGCTCGGCCAGCCGAGCCAGCGCTCCGGCCGCATCTACGGCAACTTCGCAGCGGTACCCGAGGCTCTGCAGCATGTCGAGGCAGACGCTAAGCACCGCCGGATCGTCTTCGACGATCAGCACGCGCTCCGAACCTCCTTGCGCAGCGGCGCTTTCGCAATCCGTTGCGGCGGGCTGGGGACGTCTCTCCGTGACAGGGAGAGTCAGGCGGAAGGTGGACCCCTCTCCCACGACGCTGTCGATTTCCACCGTGCCGCCGGATTGCTTGAGGAACCCATAGACTTGGGACAGGCCCAACCCCGAGCCGCGCCCGACCTCCTTGGTGGTGTAGAAGGGCTCGAAGAGGCGCTGTCGGGTCTCCGCGGTCATCCCGGATCCCGTGTCCGTGACGGCGATCACACCCGCTCCTTCACGCTCGGCGACCGAAATCGTCAACCGGCCCTCGCCGTCCATGGCGTCCCGGGCGTTCACGGCCATGTTCAACAGGGCGTTCTCGAGCTGGTTGGCGTCGACCAGCACATAGACGGGCGCCGCATGAGGCGTGAGGTCTAGGATCACGCCTTCGCCCACCGCTTGTCTCATGAGAGGGGCAAAACCAAGAACGAGCTGATTGAGGTCGACGGGCTCCGGGTTAAGAGTTTGCCGTCGAGAGAAGGCCAGAAGCTGCCGCGTAAGTGTGTGGCCGCGGTCCGCGGCTAGCTTGATCGCTTCCAATTGACGCCGCGCTTTCTCGTCTTCGATGCGACGCATGAGTATGTCCGCGTTGCCGAGAACCACCGTCAGCAGGTTGTTGAAGTCGTGTGCGATGCCGCCGGTCAGCTGGCCGACGGCCTCCATCTTGCGCGCCTGCGAGAGCTGTTCCTCCAAACGGCGCCGATCGGTGACGTCAAGAAGCGTTCCGAGAATCTCGCCCCCTCCCACGGCCTCGCCTGGCACCCAGACGCCTTGATCGAGAAAGCTGCGATACTCTCCATCCGCGCACTGCCACCGGTACTCGCAGGCGTAGGCGCCGGTCTCACTGGCCTTCATAAGGCAGTCCACCACGCCCTGAACGTCGTCCGGATGGATGCGCCCGAGGCCGATCTCCGGTTCGTCGATGAAGCGGGACGGCTCGAAGCCCGTCAGCGGCATGATGCTGTCGCTGACGAACAGGGCCGCAAACGGGTGCAGCGTCGCGCGGGAGGTGAAGACGACGGGCAGTGACTTCAGGATGGCGTCCTGGCGCTCGAGGGTTTGGCGCAGCTCCAGCTCGGCGTTAAGACGCGCTTCCGCGTTGGCGGCGTTCTCCTTTAGGAGCTTGTGTCTTTCCTCGGCGCTGCGAGTGATCTCCAGGTTCTTCAGGTGCAGATCCGCGAGAACCGAAACCTTGGCCCGCAGGATAAAGGGGTCGACCGGCTTGAAGACCACGTCGACAGCGCCGACTTGGTAGGCTTGGAAGATGTGCGCCTCGTCCCGGAACACCGCGGTGACGAAGACGATGGGCGTGTCGCGCGTGCGTGGATGCTCACGGATCAGGCGCGCGGTCTCATAGCCGTCCATGCCGGGCATGTGCAGGTCCAGGAGGATGACCGCGAACTCCTGCGTCAGGAGCAGTCGCAGCGCCTCCTCGCCGGAGCGGGCCACCACCAGTTCGTGACCCAGCACCTCCAACGCCTCGGTGGCGGCGAATGCGTTGCGCTCGTCGTCGTCGACGATGAGCACCCGCGCCCGTGGCGGGGCGGCTGCCGGGGTGCGGCGCGGCGCCATCAGACGGCGGCCGGCTGGGCGGCCGCCAGACGGTGCGCGTCGGCACGCTGGATCGACACCCGCATGACCGAAATCAGGTAGTCGATGTCGACCGGCTTGGAGACGTAGTCGGACGCCCCGGCCTGGATACACTTGGCGCGGTCGCCCTTCATGGCCTTGGCGGTCACGGCGATGATGGGCAGATCAGAGAAGCGCGTGATGGAGCGTATCTCCCGCATCGTCTCGTAGCCGTCCATGTCGGGCATCATGATGTCGACCAAGACGATGTCGATCTCGGGATGCTGGCGCAGCAGGTCCAGCCCCGCCCGGCCGCTTTCCGCGTAGTGCAGGTCGACGCCGAACTCCTCCAAGGCGCTGGCCATGGAGAAGATGTTGCGGATGTCGTCGTCGATCACCAGCGCGGTGCGACCGGTCAGGATGGCGTCATCCTTGCGCGTCTGGGCCAGGCTGGCGCGGGCCGCCTCGGACAGGCGGTCCGTCGGCTCGTGCAGCAGGATGGTGGCCTGCTCCAGCAGCTGCTCGGGTGTTCGGGCGAGGCGGGCGTGGCCGGAGAAGACGGCCAGGCGCAGGCGGCGCTCGTCGTGCGGGTCCAGGGGGCCGCCGGCGTAGATGACCGCCAGACGCTGCGCGGCCTTCAGCCAGTCGATCATCGCGCCGGGAGACGCCATGCCGGCATCCATGATCAGGCCGTCGGTCGGCTTCAACTTGGCCTTGGCCAGGTTCTTCAGATCCTCGACGCGCATGACCTGACCGAACGCCGACTTGAGGGCGCCTGCCGGTTCGCCGGCCGGACCCACGTAAACGAGACGGCGGTCGGGCGCGGCCACGAAGTTGCGCACTTCGTCCAGGCTGGCCGCGACGCCTTCCCGATCGATCGGCTTGGGCGTGAAGCCGAAGGCGCCGATGGCGATGCCCAGGCCCGCCTGATCATCCGCGGAGATGACATGGACCGGGATGTGGCGCGTCTCGGGCGTCCGCTTGAGGAGGTCGAGCAGGGCCAGTCCGTCCATGTCAGGCAGGCCGACGTCCAGCATGATGGCCTGGGGCGCATAGCGCCGCGCCAGCGCGGCCGCGGCCACCCCCTGCTGGGTGATGATGCCCTTGAAGCCGCTGTCGTGGACTAGCGCCAACAGGATCGATCCGAAGCGCGGATCGTCCTCCACGATCAGGATGACGGGATCGCCGGGCGAAAGGTTGTCGCGGTCGTCGGCGACCATCTGCACCACCTCGGCCTCGTCCTCGACCTCCATCTGGCGGACCACGATGGACTTGCCCGCGTCGCGGGCCGCGGCGGGCGCGGCGGGGGCGAAGTTGAGCGGCAGGTAGAGGGTGAAGGTCGAGCCGACTTCAGGCTCGCTTTCGACCTTCAGCTCGCCGCCGAGGGTGCGGGTGATTTCGCGGCTGATCGACAGCCCCAGTCCGGTGCCGCCGTATTTGCGGCTGGTGGTGCCGTCGGCCTGCTGGAACGCCTCGAAGATGATGCGTTGCTTGTCTTCGGGGATGCCGATGCCGCTGTCCTTGACCGAGAAGGCCAGAACCTGACCGGCCTTGTTGAGATGGTCGTTTTCGGGGCTCCAGCCGCCTTGGACCCGTTCGACGCTGAACCGGACCTCGCCGGCGGCCGTGAATTTGAAGGCGTTGGACAACAGGTTCTTGATGATCTGCTGCAGGCGCTTGTCGTCTGTGTACATCGACGGGGGCAGATCGGCGGCCAGGTCGATGCGGAAGTCCAGCTTCTTGTCCTGGGCGATCTGGGCGAAGGTGCGTTCCATCTGGTCGCGTAGGTCGGCGAAGCTGGTTTCGCCGATGTCGAGGGTGACGGTGCCGGACTCGATCTTCGACAGATCCAGAATGTCGTTGATCAGCCCCAGCAGGTCCGAGCCGGCGGCGTGGATGTTCTTGGCGAACTCCACCTGCTTGCCGGTCAGGTTGCCTTGGGTGTTCTCGCTGAGCATCTTGGACAGGATGAGCAGGCTGTTCAGCGGGGTGCGCAGCTCATGGCTCATGTTGGCCAGGAACTCGGACTTGTACTTGGACGTCAGGGCCAGCTGCTCGGCCTTCTCCTCCAGCGCGAAGCGGGCCTGCTCCACCTCAATGTTCTTGGCCTCCACCTGCTTGTTCTGGGCGGACAGAAGCTGCGCCTTCTCCTCCAGTTCGGCGTTGGAGCTCTGCAGCTCCTCCTGTTTGGCGCGCAGGAGCTCCTCGGACTGACGCAGGGAGGCGGCCTGCTGCTCCAGCCGGTCGTTGGTGGTCTTGAGCTCCTCTTGCTGCGCCTGCAGCTCTGCCGTGAGCAGCTGCGACTGGCTAAGCAGGCCCTCGGTCCGCATGTTTGCGGCGATCGTGTTCAACACGATGCCGACGGATTCCATCAGCTGGCTGAGGAAGGACTGGTGCGTTTCGGAGAACTCGCCGAAGGTTGCCAGCTCGATCACCGCCTTCACCTCGCCCTCGAACAGTGCCGGCAGGACGATGATGTTCAGCGGCGCCGCCGCGCCCAGGCCGGAGCCGATCTGGACATAGTCCTTGGGCACGTTGGTCAGAAGGATGCGCTCCTTCTCCTTGGCGCACTGACCGATCAGGCTCTCGCCAAACCGGAAGGTGGGCGACAGGCGGTCCCGCTCGGTCGAGGCGTAGGCGGCGGCCAGCACCAGCAAGGGCTGATCCTCGGCGTCCCGATCGGCCACGTAGAAGACCGCATGCTGGGCGTTGATCAGGGGCGCCAGCTCGGACAGCACCATGTTGGACACCGTCGCCAGGTCGCGCTCGCCCTGCAGCATGCGGGTGAAGCGGGCCAGGTTGGTCTTCAGCCAGTCCTGTTCGGTGTTCTTGAGGGTCTGATCCTTCAGGTTGCGGATCATCTCGTTGATGTTGTCCTTCAGCGCCGCCACCTCGCCCGAGGCCTCGACGGTGATGGACCGCGTCAGGTCGCCCTTCGTCACCGCGGTCGACACCTCGGCGATGGCGCGGACCTGGGTGGTCAGGTTGCCGGCCAGCTGGTTGACGTTGTCGGTCAGGTCGCGCCACAGACCGGCGGCGCCCGGCACCCGGGCCTGGCCGCCCAGCTTGCCTTCCGATCCCACCTCGCGCGCCACGTTGGTGACCTGGTCGGCGAAGATGGCCAGGGTTTCGATCATGCCGTTGATGGTGTCGGCCAGCGAGGCGATCTCGCCCTTGGCGTCCAGCGTCAGCTTGCGCTTCAGATCGCCGTTGGCGACGGCGGTCACGACCTCGGCGATGCCGCGGACCTGACCCGTCAGGTTTGCGGCCATCATGTTCACATTGTCGGTCAGATCCTCCCAGGCCCCGGTCACCCCCGGCACCTGCGCCTGACCGCCCAGCTTGCCCTCCGTGCCGACCTCCTTAGCCACGCGGGTCACTTCCGAGGCAAAGGCGTTGAGCTGGTCCACCATGACGTTGATGGTGTTCTTTAGCTCCAGGATCTCGCCCTTCACGTCCACCGTGATCTTCTTGGACAGGTCGCCCTTGGCCACGGCGGTGGTCACTTCGGCGATGTTGCGGACCTGGCCGGTCAGGTTGCCGGCCATGAAGTTCACGTTGTCGGTCAGGTCCTTCCACGTGCCGGTCACGCCCTTCACCTGAGCCTGACCGCCCAGCTTGCCCTCGGTGCCCACCTCGCGCGCCACGCGGGTCACTTCGGACGCGAAGGCGTTCAGCTGGTCCACCATCGTGTTGATGGTGGACTTGAGCTCGAGGATTTCCCCCTTGACGTCCACGGTGATCTTCTTGGACAGGTCGCCGTTGGCCACGGCGGTGGTGACTTCGGCGATGTTCCGCACCTGACCGGTCAAGTTGTCGGCCATCAGGTTCACGTTGTCCGTGAGGTCCTTCCACGCCCCCGTCACGCCGGTAACCTGGGCCTGACCGCCCAGCTTGCCGTCGGTGCCGACCTCCTTGGCCACGCGGGTCACTTCGCTCGCGAAAGCGTTCAGCTGGTCCACCATGACGTTGATGGTGTTCTTCAGCTCGAGGATTTCCCCCTTGACGTCCACGGTGATCTTCTTGGACAGGTCGCCGTTGGCCACGGCCGTGGTCACCTCGGCGATGTTGCGGACCTGACCCGTTAGGTTCGCCGCCATGAAGTTCACGTTGTCCGTCAGATCCTTCCACGCGCCGCCGACGCCCTTCACGTTGGCCTGACCGCCCAGCTTGCCGTCGGTGCCCACCTCGCGCGCCACGCGCGACACTTCGGACGCGAACGAGTTCAGCTGATCGACCATGACGTTGATGGTCGACTTGAGCTCAAGGATCTCGCCCTTCACGTCGACGGTGATCTTCTTCGACAGGTCCCCGTTGGCGACCGCGGTGGTGACTTCGGCGATTTCACGCACCTGACCGGTCAGGTTGGCCGCCATGGAGTTCACGTTGTCGGTCAGGTCCTTCCAGGCGCCAGTCACGCCCTCCACCTGGGCTTGGCCGCCCAGCTTGCCGTCGGTGCCTACCTCCTTGGCCACGCGGGTCACTTCGGACGCGAAGGCGTTCAGCTGGTCCACCATGACATTGATGGTGTTCTTCAGCTCCAGCACCTCGCCGCGCACCTGCACGGTGATCTTCTTCGACAGGTCCCCCTTGGCCACGGCGGTGGTCACCTCGGCGATGTTCCGGACCTGACCAGTCAGGTTGTCGGCCATGAGGTTCACGTTGTCGGTGAGGTCCTTCCACGTGCCGCCGACGCCTTCCACGCGCGCCTGGCCGCCCAGCTTGCCCTCGGTGCCCACCTCGCGGGCCACGCGCGTCACCTCGCTGGCGAAGGCGTTCAGCTGGTCCACCATGGTGTTGATCGTGACCTTCAGCTCGAGGATCTCGCCCTTCACGTCGACGGTGATCTTCTTCGACAGATCGCCCTTGGCCACGGCGGTCGTCACTTCGGCGATGTTCCGCACCTGACTGGTCAGGTTCGCCGCCATGAAGTTCACGTTGTCGGTCAGGTCCTTCCAGGTGCCGGTTACGCCCTTCACCTGGGCCTGACCGCCAAGCTTGCCTTCGGTGCCGACCTCGCGCGCCATCCGGGTCACTTCGCTGGCGAAGGCGTTCAGCTGATCCACCATGACGTTGATGGTGTTCTTCAGCTCCAGCACCTCCCCCTTCACGTCCACGGTGATCTTGCGGCTGAGGTCGCCATTGGCCACGGCGGTGGTCACCTCGGCGATGTTCCGCACCTGCCCGGTGAGGTTGTCGGCCATGGAGTTGACGTTGTCGGTGAGGTCCTTCCAGGCGCCGGCGACGCCCTTGACGTTGGCTTGGCCGCCCAGCTTGCCCTCGGTGCCGACCTCGCGCGCCACGCGGGTCACTTCCGACGCGAACGAGCCCAGTTGGCCCACCATGGTGTTCACGACGCGGCCGATGCGCAGGAACTCGCCCCGCAGCGGGCGCTCGTCGTCGTCCAGGTCCATCGTCTGCGACAGGTCGCCCTTGGCCACGGCGCCGATCACGCGAGCCATCTCGGCGGTCGGGTGCATCATGTCCGCGATCAGGTCATTCACCGCCTCGACGCTGTCCGCCCAGGCGCCAGAGGCGCCCGGCAGCTTGGCCCGTGCGTTGATCCGTCCCTGCCGTCCCACAGTTTCGGCCAGACGGCCGAACTCGCGGCTCATTCGGTCGTTCATCTCGACGACCTCGTTGAAGGCGTCGGCGAGCTCGCCGTCCACGCCGCTGAGGTTCACGGGCAGGCGGACCGAGAAATCCCCCCTGCGGAAGGCTCTGAGGGCGGCGAGAAGCTGTCGGTTGTCGAGCGAATCATCGGCGATCGAAGCCAGAGACATGGTCAGCACCCGTACGTGATACCGGTCGGGCGTCGCCCGCGCCTCGCGTCGGACGGGCCGTGATCGGCCTGTCCTTACGTCGGCGCCCGCGTTGGCTCCCCCTCAACCTAACCACCCGAAATGTCCGGCGGCGCGGTTCGGTTCCGTACACAAGCGGAGAATTTGACGAGTTGCCATCCAGCCCGGAGAGGCTAGGTTCGCGCGCCATGCAGACCCCCCGCCGACCTTCGGAAGCGCGGTGACCGACCCCGGGCGCACCTCTCTTGATCCGGATCTGACGAGCTTCATCGAAAGCGCGCTGCCGTCGGTCTGGGCGCTCGAAACCCTGTTGGTGATGCGGGGAGGCGGGGACCGCGTCTGGTCCGCCGACGCCTTGGTCGCCGAGACCCGATCCAGCTCCAACGTCATGAGCGACTGCCTGCGCACACTTGAGCGCGCAGGACTGGTGGCCGTGGGACACGACGGTCATCGCTACCAGCCCGCCAGCCTACAACTCGCCGATCTGGTGGAACGCTTGGCCGCCACCTATGCGGAGCGGCCATTCAGCGTTACCGCTGTGATCATGACCAAGCGATCGGATGCTTTAAAAGGCTTCGCTGACTCGTTCCGGCTCGGGAGGTGGAAATCGTGAGCCTTGGCGTGCCTGCACTCGTTTACGGCTTGTGCCTGGTCACGAGCGCGATCTGCGCCGCGCTGCTGATCCGCACTTGGCGAAGCACACGTCAGCCGCTGCTGATGTGGAGCGCAGGGTGTTTCAGCCTCCTGGCGCTGAACGCTGCCTTCGTGGTGCTGGACATGGTTGTGCTGGTGCGGACTGACTTCACCCTCGCGCGGCTGGCGACCTCCTTCGCCGCGGTCAGCGTGCTGATCTACGGCTTCATCTGGGAGGTCGACCGATGACCTTTCAGGTCGTCATGACCGGCGCGATCATCATGGGCTACGGAGTTGCCGCGGTCTTCTTCCTGAAGTTCTGGAGGCGGACGGGCGACGCCCTGTTCCTGGCCTTTTCAACGGCCTTCCTGCTCTTGGGAGCCGTTCCGATGCTGACGCTGGCCCTCGACGTCCCGCGCGAGGAGCAGAGCCCCTTTTACCTTCTGCGCGCCCTTGCCTTCATGATCATAATCGTCGCCATCGTGGCCAAGTCGCGACGGCCGCCTGCGTAAAGGTGCGCGCAGATCCACGAAGTCGACGTCCTTGCCTTTGGCGCGCAGCTTGTCAGCGCGGCGGGTGGCGGCGTCCAGCAGGGCCTTCTTCGACGACGGCATCCCCCAGCGGGCCATGACCAGCTCGCGCCCGCCGCCCTCGGCCGCGCGGACGATCGGCGCCGGATAGTCGAGATGCCGGGCAGGGGTGGCAGGTTGCCGGTCTGATCGGACGTCACGCCGAACAGCCGGCGGATCGCGTCCTGGCCTTTGTGAGGCTGTAGAGGTTGCACATGGCTGCATCCTACAGTGAGCGCGAAGTCGGCCAAGTCGGCTCACCGCGAAGCTTCCTCGCGGCGTCGCGGCGGCGTCAGGACCTGGCGCCTTGCCAATTCCGCACTTCGCGGCCTCACTGCGGCTCACCATCGGGGAGAGATGCCATGACGGACCCTAGGTTCGGGGAGTGCGCGACGCCAAGAACGGCCGAGGCCTCGGCGAAAGGAGGCCATTGGTGCGGGCCGGCGCGTGGCTGGATCGATGAGATACTGCCGGGAATCGTTCTGGCTGCCGCAGTCCTGACCGCGTCCGTCAGCCCGGTTAGGGCACAGGAGTACGTCGGGAGCGTCTATTTCCGGCCGGGCCAGGACATTGTGAGCGCGGGACAAGACGCGGAGCTGGCGCGCATTGCGACCCGCGTCGCCTCGGCACCGACGAGGGCCGTTCTTCTGACGGGCCACGTCTCTGTGCAGAACGACGCCAATCGGAGCCGGGGCCTGAGCGGCGACCGCGGTCGAACCGTGTCGGGTTCCCTGGCAGCGGCGGGCGTATCGACGGATAGGATTACCGTGCAGCCCGAGGGAGAGGACAAGGCGGCGCGCTCCCTTCCTCGCGTCCGAAGCAATCAACTCGACAATCGGGTGGACGTCTTTCTGTCCCGTCGCCTCCACCTCGGGGGCGTGCTGCGGCCCGATTTTGCAGGACAGTTCGAGGTTTTGGCCGGAGGCCCCGACCTGCTGCCGCTCGGGACGGTCTGTCCGGACATCGTGGGCAACCGGTTCCTCCACATCAACGCCGCCGAGCCGGATCTCGTCTTCCGACTAGAGGAGCCCGGGTCCACCGGTCTTCATCTCAACTCCCCGATCGAAACGACCATGGTCTTGAAGGGCCCCGGGGAGCTGACGTCATGCCTGATCGGCCGGCAGGGAACGTCGACGTCGCTGCCCAGCCTGCCGACTGGGGACTACCAGCTCTTCATCGGTCGACCGGAAACAAGCGGCGCCGGTCGGGAGGTTGGTCCCTTCACACTCAGGATCACTCGATCGCCAGGCTGAGCCGAGACCTGGCCGCCGGTCAGGCAGTAAGCGCTCGAAACCGATCAAGAGTCGCGGGCGCGCTGTCGGGAGGCAGAGCCGGCTGTCGGAGCGGAGGCCAGGCAGATCGCGCGGCTCCTTCCTCTGTCCGTCCGCGATCTGGCAGGGAATAGGCGACCGCTTTCGACCCATTGCGGTCGTTGACGGTAGCGGTAGGGTCGCGCATGGACGATCGAGTTCTCACAGTCGATGATCTGTTCGACATTCCGGCATTTGGCGGCCTCTTGGTGGTTCCCGGCCCACTCCAAAAGGATTGGAGCAGCGGACTAAATCATCGTGTGCGCTTAAGGCGACCGGATGGCTCCGTGATCGAAGCAGACCTCACGATGCAGCACGTTTTCCAAACTCCACCGCCGGAAGAACTGCGTTGGACATGTATCCTGCGCGGGGTGGGCAGGGACGATGTGCCTATCGGCACCGAGGTTTGGATCGCTCCGTAGTCATGCCTGCAATCCACCCATAGGCAACGATGACCGGGCCCGCTTTCGCGGCCCGGTCATCAGTCAAAGATCGATCTGTTCTGACATCTCCAGAGCGTCGTCCACCTCGATACCGAGGCACCTGACGGTGCTCTCCAGCTTCCTGTGGCCGAGCAGGAGCTGACAGGCGCGAAGGTTGCCGGTCTTCTTGTAGACGAGCGACACCTTCGTGCGCCTGAGGCTGTGGGTCCCGTAGCCCTGCAGTTCCAGGTCGATCATCCGAACCCACTGATCTACGAGCCGTGCGTATTGCCGGGTGCCGATATGCTGGCCCGGTCGGCTGCGGCTGGGAAACAGCCAGTCATCTGCACGCTCGCCGCGCACTTTAAGCCAGGCCGCGATCGCGTCGCGCTGGCTCCGTGATCTCGAACGGCACCGGCCTCCCCGTCTTCTGCTGGATGACGATCGAGCGGTGGCGAAGCGCGCCGCCGGGAGCCACGGCACTGACCCGAAGCCGAACCAGGTCACAGGCTCGCAGCTTGGCATCCAGGGCGCAGTTGAACATCGCAAGATCGCGAACCCTCTTCGCGACCTTCAACTGCTGTCGGATGGCCCAGATGTGCTTCGGCTTGAGCGGCGCCTTGGGGCCGATCAGACTGCCGGCATTCCATGGGCGCTTAGGTTGCTTGAACAGGTCAGACTGGCGCATGGCCAACCTCCATTGAGGTCGCCTCCCTGCCCGTGGCCCAGTCTACGCTCTCTGGATCTGTTCAGCGCCAACACCGGACAAAGGGATCTCGCCGGCAAGCCGACCTTCGTTGAGCGCGCCACCGCGGAGCAGTATGCAGCAGCATGCCTTCACCGATTGCCCAACTTGAACTCGGTCGGGACGGTGCCGAGCTAGCGCCAAAGGCGCTCGACCGCAGCACACTCGCTGCTTTGGAACAGGTGCTCGCAGGCCAGGCCAGCGACGTCGCGGGCATCAGGCTCTTCGGCGTCGAAGGGCTACCAGGCTTCCTCGCGGCCGACGGCCCGGTCGGCTCTCTTGCCGCGCGGAGGCTGAGTGAGACCGCTCGGCCGGTCCGGGCGATCCTCTTCGACAAGACAGCGTCCGCAAACTGGTCGTTGGCGTGGCATCAAGACCGCGTGGTCGCGGTGCGGGAGCGAAAGGAGGTCGAAGGCTTCGGGCCGTGGAGCCGCAAGCATGGCGCGCTGCATGTTGCGCCACCGTTCGAACTCCTTGCCCGCATGCTTACGCTGCGCGTGCACCTCGACCCTGTACCTCGGACGAACGCTCCGTTGCTCATCGCGCCCGGCTCGCACCGCTTCGGCAGAGTTCCGGAGGTTGATGTTCCGGAGGTGGTGAGCAGGTGCGGCGTGGCCGCGTGTCTGGCTGAAGCGGGCGACGTCTGGACCTACGCCACGCCGATCCTGCACGCGTCCGACAGGGCAGCCGCAGCGACACGCCGTCGAGTTCTCCAGGTGGACTACGCCGTCGACGATCTTCCGGGCGGACTCCAGCGGCTTGGCGTCTGACTCGCGTCAGGAGCGGTCTTTGGCATCGCTCCCCTAAGCGGATGTACAAGGCCCTCGGTCTTCCGGCAGGACCGTAGGCGACACGACGGGGCGCTCTTCGGCGGGCGAAGGGCGTCAAGTTTCGCCGTCTGGCCTGACGCGGATCGACTTCAGATAGTCGGCGTAGGTGCGACCGGGATCGAGCGCGAACACGTCGCCAGTGTCCAGGCAGGTCTCGATGCGGTCGACGCGGAAAACGCGGAAAGCGCTGCGTAGCTCGCACCAGGCCGGACAGGTCCAGATTCGACCCCAGAACTCTGTCTGAAGCGGCCGAATGCGGCGCTGCGTCCTCTGGCCGTCCAAGCTAAGGTAGTCGATCTGGACGACGAGCCGATTGGATACGGCGCGACGGAGCGAGCCGAGGTGTCCGCGAGGTGGCGCTGCGACGGACGCATAGACGGCGAGGTCGCGAAGAGGCTGGAGGGCACATCGGTCGGACGGGAGAACCGCCCCGACTTTGCCGACGAGGTGCTCGGCCGCTGCCGCGAGATCTGCGTCCCCGGTCTGCCGGATCACCTCCACGCCAAGGTGAAGCGCGCGCAGCTCCTCCGGCGTCAGCGTCAGGGGCGGCAAGAAGATCGGTTCGCGCAGCAGGTACCCGACGCCGCGTTCGCCTTCGATCGGCACGCCCGACGCCACGAGGGTCTCGATATCCCGGTAGACGGTCCGTAACGAGACCTCCAGGCGCTCCGCGATCTCGCGGCCGAGGAGCAGTCGGCCGCCGCGGAAAAGCTGGAGGATCTCGAAGAGCCGGTCTGTCCGACGCATCTAGCCGACCGAGATCTGCAGCGCCGAATGCCCCAGCTTCACGCTCGAGCCGTCGATCGCCCGCACGAAGTCGCGCGCCCGTTCATCCTGGCCGATCCGGGCGGCGGCGGCCTCAGCGTCGGAGACGCTGGCCCATTCGACATGCTCGGTCCAAGTTCCGTCGTCGGCGCAGGAAAGACGGCGGCGCAAGAACCCAGGACAGTCCTTCATGAACGCGGTCGCATCGTGAGCCGCCTGGAGAAAGGCGTCCCGCTCGACGCCGTCCAGCACTCTGAAGGTCACAGTTTCGATCACATGATCGGTCATCGGTTCGGCCTCGTGTTGTCGCTGATGCCCGGATACCGCCGCCCAACTGACGACACCCTGTCAGCAGGTAATCGCGGGCTGCTGGGCGACCCGAACCGTCTCCTCCGATCTGCAACTGCCAAACCGTGTCAGTTCGGTGCTGCGAGGCAAGGGCACTCCGTTCGCTCCTGAGGGCCGCCATGAAAATCCTGCACGTCGACGCTTCCGCCCGCATTGATGGCTCGAACTCCCGAGCGCTTTCCCGCCACTTCGTCGAGACACTGCGCAGCCGCGCGCCCGCGCTGAAGGTGGACAGGCTCGATCTCGCGACCCACCCGCCCCGCCACTTCGGCGCGCTGGAGACCGCAGCTGTCTCAATGCCGGAGGCGGACCACACGCCCGCCATGCGTGACGCTATCGCGGATTCCGATGCGATCGTCGCCCGGGTCCTGGCCGCCGATGCGCTGGTGATCGGTACGCCCATCTACAACTTCGGAATGCCTTCGACGCTGAAGGCCTTCTTTGATCACGTCTCGCGGAACGGAAAGACCTTCGTCGCCGACGAGACTGGAATGCGCGGCCTGTTAGGCGACAAGAAAGCGGTCGTCCTTATGGCCGCCGGCGGCGCCTACGGACCAGGCGAGATGTTCGACGGTCTCGACGCGCTTACGCCGCACATCCGCGCAATCCTCAACTTCTTAGGCGTCGCTGACGTGACAGCCATATCTGCGTGGCCCTTGATGTTCGCCGGAGCGGAGGCTGCGAACGCAGCCATGAGCGCGGCCGTGAGGGAGGCAAAAGCGCTGGCCAATGCCTGGACGCGGTGACGACTGAATCGCGCCAAAACCGGACGCATCTCCCCAGGCGGCAACCAGACGCCGGGCGGCACTTCTCCGAAACGAGGCACAGCGTGTAATGCACCGCTTGGCCCGTTGACCAGTCGATAAGCGAGATGGTGGAAATCTCGCGTCATGTTTTCGTCGGCATCCAACCCATCGCGTGCAAGACGCTACAGACGCACGTTTATTTTCGCCGCCCTCGTTCTGCTCGCCTTACTGGCGACCGCGGCGTTCGAGCTGCGCCGCGAGTTCGACGGGGCGGCGCAGCTTCGCACAGAGGTGGCGGCCTCGCATGACACGCGGAGCCGGATCCAGTCCGTGTTCTCGCTGCTGCAGGACGCGGAGACCGGCCAGCGCGGCTTCATCATCACGGGCGACGAGCGGTTTCTGGAACCCTACGACCGGGCTCTGAGCGGCATCGACCCGGCTCTGGCCGAGCTTGAGCGCCGGGCGGCCGGAAATGCGGTTCAGACGGAGGACATGCGCCGGCTCCGCAGCCTGGTCGCCCAAAAGCGGAACACCATGGAGCGGACCGTGGACCTACGCATGGCCGGGGACGCGCAGGCGGCCATCGCCATCGTGTCCAGCGGCGAGGGCAAGCTGGCCATGGACTCCATCCGCGAGGTCGTCGACCGCATGATCCGGCGCGAGGCGGCCTCGCTGGACCGCCTGTCGCACAGGTCCGAGAGCCGGACGCGCCTCACGGAGCTCGTGATGGCGGGTTTGTTAGTTCTCCTGGGGCTGACCATCGCAGTCGTCGGCGTCCTGATCTGGCGGTTCGTGGCGACGCGGACCGCGTTGACGGAAAAGCTGAAGGCCCTGGCCGCCCGCCAGACGGCGACGCTGGACAGCGCCATCGACGCGATCGTGACGCTCAATCCCAGCGGCAGCATCGAAAGCGTCAACGCCGCCGGCGAAAGCATGTTCGGATGGTCGTCCGGCGAGCTGACCCGGCGGGACGTGACGGTGATCATCGACGTGGCCGGCAACGGCGAAGGCGGATTCCTGGCGCGCCTGGGGGCCAGCCAGGGCGCTTTGGACGGCGGCGTGGTGCGGGAACTGACCGCGCGGCGGCGCGACGGATCGACCTTTCCCGTCGACGTCGCCCTGGGCGCCATGGATCTTCCGACGGGCCGACATGTGGTCGCGGTGATCCGCGACATCAGCGAGCGTCGCCGCGTCGAGAGCATGAAGGACGCCTTCGTCTCGACCGTCAGCCACGAACTGCGCACGCCGCTGACGTCCATCGCCGGATCGCTGGGCCTCCTCGCCGGCGGCGCAGCCGGCGCCCTGCCCGAAAAGGCCGCCCGGCTGGTCTGGATCGCCCATGCCAACAGCCAGAGACTGGTGCGGCTGATCAACGACATTCTCGACGTCGAGAAGCTGGAGTCGGGGAAGGTCGACTTCCAGATGGAGCCGCTCGATCTGCGCGACGTCGCGCAGCGCTCGATCGAGGGCGTCAAGGGCTATGCGGACCAGCTGAACGTCGCCCTGACCCTGACTCCCGGCGAGGCGGCGCCCGTGCGCGGCGACGCGGACCGCCTGATACAGGTCGTGACCAACCTGCTGTCGAACGCGGCGAAATTCTCGCCGTCGGGCGGCAGCGTCACCGTTTCGGTGAACCCCGAGGCCCGCACCGCGCGTCTAAGCGTTGAGGATCAGGGACCGGGCATTCCCGACGCCTTCCGGGCCCGGATCTTCAGCAAGTTCGCCCAGGCCGACGGCACGGACGCCCGCGCCAGGGGAGGCACGGGCCTGGGCCTGTCGATCGCGCGGGAAATCGCCGAGCGCCACGGCGGCCGCCTGTGGTTCGAGTCGCGCGAGGGAGAGGGAGCGACCTTCCATCTGGACCTGCCGCTGTGGTCCGACGTCCCTGACGAGGGCGGGCAAGGCCGGCTTCTGATCTGCGAGGACGATCCGGATGCGGCCCAGGTGCTAGCCGAGATGCTGGCGGTCGACGGCTATGCGACCGACGTGACGGGGACCGCGCGCGACGCCTTGGCGGTGGCGCGCGAAGGCCGGCATCAGGCGGCGCTGATCGACCTGAACCTGCCCGACGCCGACGGCGTCAGCCTGATCCGTGCCCTCAAGGCCGACCCGAGGACACGGGGCCTGCCGGTCATCGTTGTGTCGGGCGATGTGGCCCGCGGCCGGGCGCGGGGGCGGTCCCTGGAGGTCGTCGACTGGATGGACAAGCCGTTCGACCAGGACCGCCTGAGGACGGCGATCTCGGCCCTGCACGTGAGCACGCGGCCGCGCGTCCTTCACGTCGACGACGATCCCGACATCCTGGCGGTGGCGGCGGCCGCGCTGGGGCCGACGGCCGATCTGACCCCGGCGCGCAGTCTTGAGGAGGCGCGGGCCTCGCTGGCGCGGGAGCGGCCCGACCTGGTCATTCTGGATCTGGGGCTGCCCGACGGGCACGGGCTCGACCTCTTGCCGGAGTTGAGCCCGCCGGACGGCGGAACGATCCCCGTCGTGGTCTATTCGGCTCAGGAGATGGACGCCGAACTGGCCTCTTCCGTGGACGCCGTGCTGACCAAGTCCCGCATGTCGCTGACGCAGCTCGGCCGCACCGTCCACAGCCTGACCGCCCGTCACAAGGAGAGGGAGCCATGACGCCGCTCAGGGTGCTGCATGTCGACGACGAGGCCGACATCCGCGAGGTGGCCGCGTTCTCGCTGGAGCTTGATCCGGACATTTCGCTTATCTCGGCGGCCTCGGGCGCGGAGGCGCTGCAGGCGCTGTCGACGGGCCGGGAGGTCGACGTGATCCTGCTGGACGTCATGATGCCGGGCATGGACGGCCCGGAAACCCTGGCCCGCCTGCGCCGGCTGCCGGGACATGAAAGGACGCCCGTCGTCTTCATGACCGCGCGGGCGCAGGAGAGCGAGGTCGACAAGTACAGGGCGCTCGGCGCGCTGGACGTCATCGTCAAGCCGTTCGATCCCATCACGCTCGCCCAGGACCTGCGCGCCATACTGGCGGCGGCGTCATGAGCGACCTGCCCGAGACGTTCCGCCTTCGCTTCATCGATCGGTGCAGGGGCGATCTCGCCGAACTCGAAGCCGGCCCGGACGACGCCGCGCTTCGCCGGCTGATCCATGGGCTGGCGGGCGCGGCCGGCACCTTCGGCTTCCCTCGCATCAGCGAGATGGCCGGCGTCATCGACGACGACCTGACCGAGGGGAGAGAGCCCGATCCGGCCCGGCTCGATGCCTTGAGGGCGGCGCTTCGCGACCTGGTCAGGCCTGGGCGCTGAAGCCCTTGCGGGTCATGGTGCCCCACGACTGGCTGCGCCGCAGCCACTGCCACAGCCCGCGCAGACGCCAGACGTTGTTGAGCTGGCGATAGCCGAAGTTCTCCACCACGGCGACGGCCGTCAGGATCAGCAGGTGCCTCGCGCGCGGGAAGCGCCTCAGCTCCGACTCTTCCAGTGCCAGAGCGCCGACCGAGATCACGACCCCGAAGGTGAAGCTGACCGCCAGAAAGGCCAGCAGATAATCGACCGACAGAAGCCCCAGCGCCCAGAAGGCGGGGATCAGCAGATAGCCCACCAGCTCGATCACCGGTCCCAGGATGTCGACCAGCAGGATGTAGGTAAATCCCAGCGCGCCGAGCCGGCCGTAGCGGGGCTTGAACATCACGTCCCAGTGCCGCTCGAAGGTCTCCAGCGCGCCGCGGTGCCAGCGCGACCGCTGACGGCCCAGCACGCGCAGGCTCTCCGGCGCCTCGGTCCAGCAGACCGGCTCCGGCACGAAGCCGACGCGGTAGGGCAGGCGCTTGTCGCGCATCAGCCGGTGCAGCTTGACCACCAGCTCCATGTCCTCGCCCACGGTGCCGCGGGTGTAGCCGCCCGCCTCGATCACCCGCGCGCGGCGGAACAGGCCGAAGGCGCCGGAAATGATCGTCAGGGCGTTGATCCGGCTCCAGGCCAGACGGGCCATCAGGAAGGCGCGCAGATATTCGACCGTCTGCAGCAGCGCCAGGAAGCTGCGCGGCAGGCCGACCTGGATGACCCGTCCGTCACGGATCACGCACCCGTTGGCGATCCGCACCGTGCCGCCGACCGCCACCGTCCGCTCCGGATCCTCGACGAAGGGGCGCACGGCACGCAGCAGGGCGTCGGGCTCCAGCAGGGAGTCGGCGTCCATGGAACAGAAGATCGGCGCGCGCGACACGTTGATGCCGGCGTTCAGGGCGTCCGCCTTGCCGCCGTTGGCCTTATCGACGACGATCAGCCGCGGCTGGTGCTCGGCGCCGTAGATCCCGCGGATGGGCTGATGCTCCAGCGGCTGGTCGAAGTGGCGCTGGATCGGTCGCAGCCCATAGGCGTCGATCAGCGTCTGCAGCGTCGCGTCGGACGAGCCGTCGTTGACGACGATGACCTCGAAGCTGGGGTACCGGAGCGACAGCAGCGACCGCACGCTCTGTACGATGGTCAGGGCCTCGTTGTAGGCGGGGGCCAGCAGGGCGATGGGGGGCGAGGCCTCTGAATAGCGTCGCCACAGCACCGTAGACTGGGGAATCGAGGGCCGCTGGGACAGGGCGACGGCCGCCAGTCCCAGCTGGATCAGGTACAGCAGGTTCTGAAGCGCGCCCGCGCCGATCACGAACCAGGCGATGGCCTGGGCGTAGCCGACCAGCGTCAGGAGCACGTCGTTCATACCGAGACGCCGCGCTCGGCCAGGGCCAGGGAGGCGGCTCGGCGCACCACGTCCTGATCGACGTCGGCTGCGAGCCGCAGGCTGGCCACGCCCTTGTCGCCCAGCGCGTTCAGCGCCTCTCCGGATCGGAAGCGGACCCACCACACGGGGTCGGCCAGCGCCTGGACCAGTCGCGGCGCGGCGGTGACCAGGCCGATGCGGCCGACGGCCTCCGCGGCGGCGGCGCGCACCTCCCACGCCCCGTCGGCCAAGCCCGAGAGGATGGCGGGCTCCGCCGCGGGATGGGCGAGCACGCCCAGGGCGCGGACGCAGGCGATCCGCAGCTCCAGTTCGGCGCCGTCCGCAGCAGCCATCAGGGTGGGCACCGCCCGGTAGTCGCCCGCCCGACCCAGGGCGTCGGCCACGATCGTGCGCATGACGGGAGAGGCGTCGGGATCGGTGAACACCGCCAGCGCCTGGTCCGGGGACCGGGCGACCAGGGTCCGGACGACGGACTCGTAAAGCAGGGAGTCCTGCAGGCCGCGCGACGCGACGTCGGCCAGCAGATCCCAGAGCGGGGGCGCCTCGTCGAGCGCCAGAAGCGCGTTCAGGGCGGCTACCCGGAACTCCGGATCACGGGCCCGCGAGAGAGCCGCCCGGATCGCGGCCGCATTGGCCGGCGCGGGAAAGACGGCGAGCGCTTCGACGGCGGCGATCCGACCCGCCTTGCTGCCGCGGCCCAGCCGGCGGCGCAGGCGCTCCTCGACCCCCAGCCCCGACAGGGCTGCCACCAGGCGCTCCCGTTCGTGCCCGCGGACCAGGCCGGCGATGTCCAGCACAGCCTCCGCCGTCAGGCGCGCGCGCCGCGTCGGCGCCTTCAGCTGCCGCGCCACGTCGACGTGCCCCTCCATGATTTCCAGGAACAGCCGGCGCATCCGGGCCTGGTCCAGGCCGAGGCGGGCGTCGCGCCGGGCGCGCACCAGACGGGCGAGGATCAGCCAGATCATCCACGCCAAGGCCGCCGCCCCGAGCGCGAGCGAACTCCACCACAGGAATCCGAGAAGGGTCACCAGAAGCGCCAGCCAAGGCCGACGGTGACCGCGCGACGGTCATAGGCGCCCCGATCTTCCTCCAGCACGCCCAGGCGCAGGGAGACCCGCTCGGTCAGGTCCCACTCGCCCCCCACGGCCAGGGAGGAGACGTCGACGACCAGGCCCTCGCTGGTTTCCGGCGCGTCCGCGTGATCGACTCGCAGGCGGAAACGATCAGTGAGCGCCCAGCGGGCGGACACGGCATAACCGTCCTCGCGCTCGCCGCTCTCGTCCCAGACGTTGATCCAGCGCGCGGCCAGGGCCACGCGGCCGTCGAAGAGATCGACGGCCAATCCGGGCTGAAGCGCGGTCACTTCTCCCGCCGCGAACCGAGCGACTGATCCGTCGACGGTCACGCTGATCGCCGGCGCCAGTCGCCACGCGCCGCCGGCACGAAGCGCCAATTCCGGTCGATGGTCGGCGTCCGGCGTTCCGCCCAGCGCGATCCAGGCCTCACCGCCGCCGAGCCTGCGGCTCGCCTGGGCTTCCAGATAAAGGTCGGCGCGATCGAACCGCTCGGTCCGCTCCAGCGCCCCGCCCACGGTCCAGCGATCGGTCACGGCGCGGGTGGCGGAGATGCGCGCCTCCGTCCAGTCGGAGAGCCCGCCGCCCAGCCGGCTCCGGGAGACGTCGGCGTCGATCCGCCAGCGCGGCGGACCCGAGGTCGTGTCGAGCAGGGCCCGCACGTCGGCGCGATCCGGGGCCAGCCGCGCCGCCTCCGCCGCCCGTGCCGCCGCGGCCTCGTCGTCGCCCCGGCGGCGGGCGGTCCGGGCGAGGGCGACATGGGCGTCCACATAATCGGGGGACTGTTCGACGACCCGCAGCAGTTCCGCCTCCGCCTCGTCCAGCCGGCCGAGATCCAGCAAGGCCAACCCCAGTTGCAGCCTCGCGTCGACGTCGTCGGGCCGCGCCCTCAGGACGGCGCGCAGCGCCTCCGCGGCCCGGGCCGGTCGCCCAGCTCGGCGATCGGCGACTGCGGCTTCGTAAAGCGCCGTCGGGTCCTGCCGGACCTCAGCGGGGACGTCTTGCGCGATCATCGTTCTGGACCTGTTGCGGCGCCGCCAGCCGGCGCACCCGCTCCAGCAGTTCATCCGGGATGAAGGGCTTAACGAGATAGTCGGCGGCCCCAAGCTGCAGCCCGCCGACCACGTCCGCCTCTCGGCGCAGGGCCGTCAGCATGATCACGGGGACCGAGGCGGCGTCAGGGTCGGCCTTCAGCCGCCGCAGGACCTCGAATCCGTCCATCACCGGCATCATGGCGTCGAGCACGACCAGATCGGGCCTCTGATCGCGCACGAGGTCGAGAACCTCGCCCCCGTGTTCGGCGACGAGAACCAGGTGGCCGTCGGCCGACAGCTTGTGCTGCAGGAGCCCCCTCAGAAGGGCGTCGTCGTCTGCGATGAGGACGCGGGCCATGCGCCGACTCCACTCGAACTCAATCCGGCGCCCCCGCCTCAGCCATGCTAGCCCCCGCTCGGTGAATCAAGCGTCACCGGCCGCGCCACCACATGCTTTTCGTGCAGGGGTTCAGGGCTCCAGGGCCTGGCGCAGATCCTCGAGCCTGACCGGCTTGACCACCGTGGCGTCCGCGCCCAGCCCCTTGGCCATCTGCAGCACGGCGCCGGCGCCCAGCCGCCCGCCGCCGCTGATCGCGACGACCCGTTCGGGCCGGTCGGGCCCCAACTCCATGATGAAGTTCAGCCCGTCCTTGTCCGGCATCAGAATGTCGATCACGGCCGCCCACGGGCTGTGACGCCGCACCAAGGACAGCGCCTCGTCCACCGTCCCGGCCGGAAGCGGCTCGAAGCCCAGCTCCCGAACCATCCCCGCCAGATGTTCCAGCATCAGGGGGTCGTCCTCCAGGACACAAACCTGCTTATCTGTTTGCAACATCACCGCCCCGTCTGTCGCACAATGTCAGGTTGGCGCAAGTCTATGGGCCACAGCCTATCGCGCACGGCCTAAGTGTCCAGCATGAGCCGTGGACGCCTTCTGTTGAGCCTAGAAATACCATCCAGCACTCGTCGGTGAGCGACGCCGAAAGCGGACGTGGCTGACGGCCGATTGGAGTCAGGAACAGACATGCGGCCGCCAACCGACCGGGGCTTCTGACATGCCGCAACATTCAGGACGCCGATTCTTGGGACCGTCTGGAGTGGCCGCCCGCGACGTGTACTGGCCAAGGTCGATCCGCCGTGCTCGACCGGGGTGCCTACGCAGAACACGCTAATAATTTTTCGCGGGGAGGCAGCCAGACCCGAAACACCCCCACCCCCTAAGATTTTCCCGATCATGATCATGTCGAACATTGATGGGCGCATTGATGGGTGTGACGGAACGACCCCCATAGCTTCTAGCGATTAGGAGGGTCGATGGCGGACAGGGTGGGATTCGAACCCACGGTGGGCTTTCACCCACGGCGGTTTTCAAGACCGCTGCCTTAAACCACTCGGCCACCTGTCCGATCGCCGGCCGGACGGATCGACGAAGGGCCGGAAGAAGTCTGGCGGAGACGGAGGGATTCGAACCCTCGGTACCGGTTACCCGGTACGACGATTTAGCAAACCGTTGCCTTCAGCCACTCGGCCACGTCTCCGGCAGACGGCGTCGATAGCGGAGCGATGCGGGCGGCGCAACCGGGCCGTTCCGGCCGGGCCATTAAGGGGATGGTCAGGCCCCGCATGGCAGAGTTCGTCGCCCCTGGAACCCGACCGACGGCCCGCATGACACCGACCGCCGCCCTGCTCTCCGCCGACGACGTCGCCGATGCGCTCGACGATCAGGCCACGCTGAACGCGCGCGGCCTGCGGGATCTGGCGCTGAGGGAACTGGCGGCCGACGGCGCGGCGCGACGCGGGCCGTTTCGACCCGAGGTCTGGCTGAACGCGCGACAGCGTCACGCGACCCGGCTGGCCGCCCATTACTTCCGCGCCATCGACGTGTCGGTGATCCTGGCCGTCACCCTGCTGTGCGCCTGGGCCGCGACGCCTTCCGGACTGGCCGGCGCGCCGGTGGCGGCGGTGGCGCCGCACGCGCTTGGGGCCGTGATCCTGCTGGCGCTGATCCGATCGCTGGATCTGTACCGCTTTCCGAGCGCGCGGCCCGGATTGATCCATCTCGGTGCGCTGGCCGCCATCGCGGGCGTCGCCACGACCGCGGCCGTCGTCTTGAGTCTCGCCCTGACCGGATCGGCTTCGGGGCTTGCCGGCGTGGTGGTGTGGGGCGGTGTCACCCTGGCCTGCCTGTACGGCCTCCATCTGATCTGGCTGGACCGCGTCGCGTCCTGGCGCCGGTCCGGCGCCCTGACGCCCAACATCGTCGTCGTCGGCGCGACGCGCCACGCCGAAGCGCTGATCAAGGCTGCGCTGAAGCGGCGGGACGTCAACGTGCTCGGCGTGTTCGACGACCGGCTGGCGCGCAGCCCGGACACGGTCGAGGGCGTGCCCGTGCTGGGCGATTCCGAGGCCTTGTTGAGCCACCGCATCCTGCCGTTCGTCGACCGCATCGTCATGGCCATCGACCCGAAGGCCGAGGCGCGCGTGCGGCACCTGATGGGTCGTCTCGGCAGCCTTCCCAACGAAGTCACCTTGCTGGTCGATCCGGTTCGCGCCGGGGACCGCGACGACGCTCTGAACCGTCTCGCCGACAGCCGGCTGGCCCCGCTCAACGGCCGCAAGGACGACGACCGGCGCGCCTTCAACAAGCGGATCCTAGACCTGACGGTCGGGGGCTTGGCCTTCGTCGCCCTGCTGCCCGTCATGGGCCTGATCGCCGCCCTGGTGAAGCTGGACAGTCCGGGCCCGGCCCTGTTCCGCCAGCGTCGGCACGGCTTCAATCAGGAAGAGATCGTGGTGTGGAAGTTCCGCACCATGAAGCACGCCGCGGCCGACGCGACCGCCAGCCGTCAGGTCACGCACGACGACGACCGCATCACGCGACTGGGGCGCATCCTGCGCTCCACCAGCCTGGACGAGCTGCCCCAGCTATTGAACGTGCTCACCGGCGAGATGAGCCTGGTCGGGCCCCGCCCCCACGCCATCGGCATGAAGACGGGACAGATCGAGTCCGCGCGCCTGGTCGCCGACTATGCCCACCGCCATCGCATCAAGCCGGGGATGACCGGCTGGGCCGCGATCAAGGGCTCGCGCGGCCCCCTGCATTCCGCGCAGGACGTGCGACGCCGGGTCCAACTGGACGTCGAATACGTCGAGCGTCAGTCGGTGTGGCTGGATCTCTGGATCATGTTCGTGACGGTGCCGGTGCTTCTGGGCGACCGCGCGGCGATACGATGATCCGGGGGCGCTGACATGTTCTGGCGGGGCGTCTGGGGCTATCTGCCGGCCAACGTCGTGCAGGGCGTGGTCGGCTTTCTGGCCATCATCCTTTTCACGCGCCTGCTGTCGCCGGAGGAATTCGGTCGGTACGCGTTGGCCTTCTCCATCCTGACCTTGGCCCACGTCGCCGTCTTCACATGGCTGGAGGCGGCGATGGCACGTTTCTGGGCGGCGTCGAAGCCGGGCGCGGACCTGCAGGGGCACTTCGCCGGCCTGTACCGGACCGCGCTGATCCTGACGGCCGTGTTCGTGCCCGTCGTGGGGCTGATCCTGTGGCTGTGGCCCGCCGATCCGCTGTTCAGATTCGCCGTCGCGGCGGGGGTCATGGGGTGCCCGATCCGCTGCCTTGTCAAGCTGGCGCAGGAGCGTCTGCGCGCCGAGGGCGAGGTGGCGAAGTCCGCCGGCATCGACATGGCGGTGACGATCTGCGGCTTGGCGATCGGCGTGGGCTTCGCCTTGGCCGGCGCGGGCGGCGCCGCGCCTCTGCTGGGGCTCGGACTGGCGCCGCTGCTGGTGCTGCCGTTCGTCCTGCCGGGAGAATGGAAGCGCGGCGCGGGCGCGCGGCTGGAACCCGCCCGGATGCACACCTATGCCGCCTATGGGTATCCCATCGCCGCCTCACTGGCTCTGACCGTCGTCCTGGCCTCGACCGACCGCTTCCTGCTCGCGGCGTTTCTGAACGAAGCGGCGGTGGGCGCCTATCATGCCGGATACTCAATCGCGAACCGGACGCTGGACGTGCTGTTCCTTTGGCTAGGGACGGCGGGCCAGCCGGCGTTGGTCATGGCGCTGGAGCGCGGCGGGCGCGAGCGGCTGGTCGTCGCGGCGCGGGAACAGCTGTCGATTTTCCTGCTGATCGGCATGCCGGCCGCGGCCGGCGTGGCCTTGGTGGCTCAGCCGCTGGCCGACGTCCTGATCGGCGAGGAGCTGCGCGCCGCGGCGGTGACGGTGACGCCGTGGATCGCTCTGTCTGCCCTACTGTATGGACTGACGGCCTACTACTTCGGTCAGGCGTTCACCCTGGGCCGAAAGACGACGGCGTTGCTGGGGGCCATGGCGATTCCGGCGGTGCTGAACGTCGTCCTGAACCTGATCCTGGTACCGCGGTTCGGGCTGATCGGCGCCGCGTGGGCGACGGCGGCCAGCTTCGGCGTCGGCCTGATCGCCACTCTGGTGCTGGGTCGCCGCGTGCTGCCGCTGCCGATGGCGTGGGAGGCCCTGATCCGCTGCGGCCTCGCCACCACCGGCATGGCGCTGGTCGTCGCCGCCCTGCCGGCGCCCGGCGGAGTCCTGGAACTGGCGCTCAAGGCCGGAGTCGGCGGGGCGGTCTATGCTGCGCTGGCCTTGACGATCAACGCGGCCGGAGTGCGCGACACGGCGACGTCCCTGCTGGCGCGACGTCGCGAGGCGAGGGCCGTAGCATGAAGGCCCGCGTCGTCGACAACCCCGCCTGGGCGGGCGTCGCGCCCCGGCTGTCGGTGCTGATCCCGTTCCTGCGGGACGACCCGTCTCGGCTGATCGCGACCTTGGCGGAGGCCGACGCGTCAGGGGCTGAACTCGTAATCATGGATGATGGCACGGGCGACCCGGCGCTGACGCGGCGGCTTGCGGATATGCTGGCCGCACTTCCCCTGCCCGCCCGGCTGATCACCCTGCCCGCCAATGAAGGCCGATCGCGCGGACGCAACCGCCTGGCGCAGGCCGCGCGGGGGCGGCACCTGCTTTTCCTGGACTCCGACATGCTGCCGGACGCACCCAGCTTTCTTGCGGACTGGCTGGCGCTGATCTCGGCGGAGGATCCGGCCGTCGCCTTCGGCGGCTTCTCGCTGAAGCAGGCCTCGACTGAGACGCGCTTCGCCGTGCATCGCGCGATGGCGGCGCGTACGGAGTGCCTGGACGCCGCCGCACGGTCCTTGGCCCCGGAGAAATACGTCTATACCTCCAACCTTCTTGTCCGCCGCGACGTGTTCGAGGCTGAAGCGTTCGACCCGGCCTTCACCGGCTGGGGTTGGGAAGACGTGGAGTGGGCCATGCGGGTGGCCCGCCAGTGGCCCGTGCGTCACGTGGATGTGCCCGCGACCCACATGGGGCTGGACGAAACCGCCGAGCTGGCCGGCAAGTATGAGCAGTCGGCCGCCAACTTCGCGCGCGTGGTGGAGCGGCATTTCGAGGTCGTGTCGACCTATCCCAGTTATCGCGCCGCGTGCCGGCTGAAGCGCCTGCCCGGGCTGAAGACGATCCGGCCCTGGTTCAAGCGGCTGGCGCTGACGGAGGTCGCGCCGGTCGCGGCGCGGGCCTTCTCCCTGCGCCTTTATCGCGCCGCCCTGTATGCGGATCGGGTGTGACATGGCCCAGGTCGCCGTCGTCATCCCGACCCTGCGCCGTCCCGAAAGCCTGACGCGCGCTCTGCGCTCGGTCTTCGCCCAGAAGGGGGTGGAGGGGCATGCGGTCGAAATCGTCGTCGTCGACAACGACCCGGCCGGCACCGCCACCGCGCCGGTCGAGGCTTTGAAGCCGGTCAGCCCCTTCCCGCTCCACTACGCCACGGCGCCGCACCCCGGCGTGGCGACCGCCCGGAACGCCGGCCTGGCCGCCACCGACGCGCCGCTGATCGCCTTCCTCGACGACGATCAGGAGGCCGGGCCCGGCTGGCTGGCGGCGCTGCTGGCGGCCCAGGCCAGGACCGGCGCGGACGTGGTTTTCGGCCCCATCACCGGTGTGGCCGAGGGTGCCCCGGCATGGGCCCGGGCCCATCTGGACGCCTTCTTCGGGCGCGAGGGGCCCCAGGAAGATCGTCTGATCGACAAGCCCTGGGGCTGCGGCAACGCTCTGCTGGTCCGCGCGACCGCCCTGCCCGGCCCCGCGCCCTTCGACGTGGCCGCAGATCAGCAGGGCGGCGAGGACGACGTCCTGTTCGCGCGGGTCAAGGCGTCCGGCGGCCGCTTCGGCTGGGCGGCCAACGCCAGGGTGTCCGAGATCGCGCCCCCCCATCGCGCCACGATGGCCTATGCCCTGCGCCGTGCCTTCGCCTATGGCCAGGGGCCGAGCCAAGAGGCGCGGGCGCGCGGCGACTGGCCCGGCGTGATCCGGTGGATGGCCGTCGGGGTGGTCCAGACCGTCGTCTGGTCGACGGCTTCCGCCGGCCTTTGGCTGCTGCGCCGGCCGGCGCGCGCGCGCGCCATGGACAGGGCGGCCCGAGGCCTCGGCAAGGTGCTGTGGGCGCCGATGTTCGAGCCCAGATTTTACGGCGCGCAGGAACTGGCGCGGCTGGAGAGGCTCAGCCCGTCAGGCGCTTGAGGAAGGACGGCGGCGACCACGCCGTGCGGTTCAGCACCACGCCGGCGATCCGTCCGCCCACGGCCTCGACCTCATGCCTCAGGGCGCCCGCGGCGTCCGCGCCCGTGGATTCGGCGGCGACCACCAGCACGACCGCGTCCGCCAAGGGCGCGAGGATCAGGGCGGCGTCGGAGCGGTCGGCCGACGGACAGTCCACCACGACGGTCTCCGCATGGGGGCGCAGGGCGTTCCAGTAGGCCGGATCCGGCGAAGCTTCGACCCGCTGGCCCACCCGCAGCGTCTCGGCGGCGAAGCGCGACACCCACAGACGTCCGCCCAGGCACGATCGCGCCGTCAGCAGTCGCGCGGTCGGCACGATGCGCCCATCGCGGCTCTTCACCGGAGGATGCACGTCGAAGAAGCAGGAGCCGTCGGGAGAGGCCAGCGCCGCCTTGCTCAGTCGGCCGAACCGCTCCGGCGCCTGGGCCACCGCCTCCATCTGACCCGGCTGATCCAGGTCGGCGTCGATCAGCCAGACGGGGCGACGGGCGCGCACGGCGGCCAGGCGCGCATACTCCCGGGCGACGGTGGAGGCCCCCTCCCCCGACACCGCGGAGACGATCAGGACCATCCGGCCGCCGCGCGACGGCGCCGGACCGAGTCCGGCCCAGAGCGCGCTCATCTCTGACGTCAGATCGACCATCGAATCGGCGGAAGTCCGGGACACGGGCGAAAGGCTACCACGCCCGCGGGTCACCGAGCCGCCTTGACCGGAGCGGCGGCGAGTACCGGCAGGTCGAGCGTGCGCCCCACCGAGGCGGGGGTCGAGAAGCCCCGGCGCGAGAAGATGCGGATCAGCCCCACCGACAGCGCCGTCAGCCCCGCGAACAGGATGACCGCGGCCAGCAGCGGCAGCTTCAGGCTCCGCCCCCGCAGCGGCGGCGAGGCCCGCTCCATGATCCGCACGTCGTCGGCGCCGGCCCGGACCAGACCCTGATCGGCCAGGGCCTGGGCCTCGCGCTGCTGGAACTCGCGCACCGTCGCGCTTTGCACGTCGCGGGCGCCGGCCAAGGTGGCGTTCTCGGATTCGATCGCGGTCAACCGCGCCTGCCGGGACCGAAGTTCGCCCAACTGCCCATCCAGCACGGCGAGGCGCGCCACCAGCGAGTCCCGCTGGGCCAGGGTGGTGGCCCGCGTAGTCTCCAGCTCGACCCAGATCGGGTTTGGTCCGGTGCGGACCTCCTTCACGCCGACGCCCTGGCCGGAGCCCACATAGGCTTCAAGCCCGGCGATGCGGGCCTCGATGTCCTGGATCGGCTGGCTGTCGGGCAGGTACCGCACCAGCAGCTGCTCGCGCTCCGTGCGCAGCTGCAGGATCTGGTCGCGCGCCGCGACGTTCAGATCCTGCTGCAGGGCGATCTCCGGTGGCGTCACCGCAAGTTGGGCCTCCAGCGTCGCCAGCTGACGGGTCAGCTGATTCACCTGGGCCTGCGTCGACAGCCGGTCGGCCGAGACGGTCTGCCAGTTGGCCGCCAGCGCCGTCTTGTAGGCCGCGAAGTCCCCGATGTTCTCGGTCCGGAGGAACTGCTCATAGGCCGCGTCCGCCTTGGCCAGCTCGTCCTCGAACACCAGCCGCTGGGCGGTCAGGGCGGGCGCGGTGGCATCGGCGAACACCTCGCGGCGGTGGATCAGATACTGGTCGATGACGGCGTTCAGCACCTTCGCGGCCCGCTGCGGGTCGTCGGCCTCATAGGTCACGCCGATGATGGGGCTGCCGGTCACGGCCCCCGCTTCCAGTCCCGACTCCAGCGCCCGGATGGCGGCGACGCGCTGCTGGTCCGGCGTGCCCTTGGCGTCGGGACCCAGGATGGCCGGGGCGCCCAGCACGTCGACGACGCGGTCCTTCACGGCCCGGCTGTTCAGCAGCGCCGCCTCGGACTGGGTGACGGTGTCGACGTCCGGCGTCTGGCCGCGTTCGGCCACGCCCACGCGCGGCTGATAGACGTACTCCTGCCCCACGCCGGCATAGACGCTGCCGCGCGCCGTATAGGTCTTGCCCATGGTCAGGACGAGCGCCGTGCCGATCGCCACCACGGCCAGGAAGATCACCAGCATGATCCAGAACTCGCGGAACAGCAGGCCGATCACGTCCAGCAGACCGTAGCGCGGTCGGGCGATGACTGTGGCCGTCGTGCGCATGGGCCTGGACGCGAATCCGTGAGACTGAACCGGAGCCTCAGCCTTCGCCCCTCGGCGTTAACCATCGGTTACCCATGACGCCGCACCCTGCCCTCACAGTGATCCGTCGCGTCGGGATTCGCCCATGAGCTTCAGCCGCCGGCATCTGATGCTTGGCCTCGTCGCCCTGCCGCTGGCGGCTTGCGGCGGCGTGAGCGTGCCCCGCATGGCCTCGCCCCTGGCCGGGCCGGCGACCACGGCGGGCTTTCCGGACATCCCCTTCGCCGACTGGACGGACGCGGAGCCGGAGTACGTCCTCTATCCCAATGACGAGATCGAGGTCGCCACGCCCACCGCGCCGGAGCTGACGCGCACGCTGAAGGTCGGGCCGGACGGCCGCATCTCCCTGCCCCTGCTGGGCCAGGTCATGGCGGCGGACCGCACCCTGGCGGAGCTGGAGCAGGACGTGTCCGACGGCTACGCCACGCAGCTGGTGCGGCCGGTCGTCGAGATCACGCTGAAACAGGCCGGGCCGATCCGCGTGTGGGTGGACGGTGAGGTCCGCACGCCCGGCGTCTATGAGATGACCGGCGACATCGACGCCTATCAGGCCGTGATCCAGGCTGGGGGCTTCCTGCCGACGGCCCGGACGCAGGAAGTGGCCCTGATCCGCCGCGGGCCCGGCGGACGGCGCATGCTGCGCGTCTTGGATCTGCGGCCCCGTCGGGGGATGGCGGTGGCCATGCGGCGCGGCGACGTGATCTTCGTGCCGCGCTCCACCCTGGGCGAGCTGGCCAACTTCTTCACCCAGATCCGCAACGCCCTGCCGATCGGCTTCAACTACACGATCAACGGCCAGTATCAGCAGTTCTGACCGCAGCCGGAATCAGGCGGCCAGTCGGGTCGTGCCGGCGTCGATCCAGCGGCGGGCGGCCCGCTGGGCCTCGCCGATCTCTTCGCGATCCATCTCCTGCGACAGCTCGCGGCGATAGTCGCGGGCGGCCTCCGACCCCTTCATGGCGGCCAGATTCAGGATCATGTGCGCCGAGACCCGATCCATCGGGCATCCGCCCGTGCCGGTCGAGTACATCAGGCCCAATCGGAACAGCTGGTCGCCGTCCATGTCCGGGGTGGGCAACGGCAGGGCGCCGTCTTCCGCAACGTCGTGCGCCAGTTCTTGCGCGTTCATCACCAGTCCTCCAGGCCGAGGCCGTTCTGGCCCCGCTTCCTTGAGCGCGATGAAATACCGCCGGTTTGAAGTTAAAGTTAATGGCGGAAACGCGGCCGAATCTTTTTCGCCAACGAAGCGTGAATACTCAAAACCGCGTTCAAATCTTGGAAACGGCTCGGAAATCTCGTCTTAAGACTTGCGCGCCCGCTGACCGAACAGCACGGCACGCTGGGCGTCCGCCTCGCGTCCGGCCTTGGCCAGATCCCGCGACAGATCCTTGCCCAGCCACCGCCCCTTCTGCACCGCCGGCCGCACCTCGACAGTCTCGAACCAGCGCTTCAGGTTGGGGAACTCCGCCAGATCCTGCCCCTGCCGTTCCCACGGCACGATCCACGGCCAGATCGCCATGTCGGCGATGGAATAGTCGCCGGCCACGAACTCTCTGTCCGCCAAACGGCGGTCAAGCACGCCATAAAGCCGGTGGGTCTCGTCGGTGTAGCGGCGCACGCCATAGGCCAGGTGACGCTGGTCGGACGTCAGCGCAGGCGCGTACTGGCGGAAGTGATGCGTCTGTCCCGCCATGGGGCCCAAGCCTCCGACTTGCCAGAACAGCCACTGATCCACCTCGGCCTTGCTCCGCGCGTCCTGAGGATAAAAGCGGCCGGATTTGGCGCCGAGGTACTGCAGGATGGCGCCGCTCTCGAAGATCGACAGCGGCCTTCCGCCAGGTCCGTCCGGGTCGACGATGGCAGGCATGCGGCCGTTGGGGCTGAGGGCCTGAAATGCCGGATCGAACTGCTCACCCGTGCCGATGTTCACCGGCTTGAGATCATAGGGCAGTTCCATCTCCTCCAGGGCGATGGAGATCTTCCACCCGTTGGGCGTAGGCCAGTACCAGAGTTCGATCGGGGAGGTCATGAGGGTTCTCTTCGGCTGCGCCGCACAGGTGGGATGGCGGCCACGCCTCCGCAACGGCCGACCTGACCGTCTCATTCAGGGACGGTTCATGCGCGGGGGCTGAGCGTCGGGCATCCCCAGATCGCGGCCCCAGTGGGTCCGCCCAGCAACGAGATCCGTTCATGAACCGCCTGACCAAAGCCGCCATCGTCGCCGTCGCCCTGTCGACGACGGCCGTGCCGCTGGCCGCCGAAGCCCAGAGCCGCCGGGACCGCAATGAGCGCCGCGACGACCGCCGCGACTACCGCCAGGACCGTCGCGACGACCGGCGCGACTTCCGCGACGAACGCCGGGACGACCGCCGCGATTGGCGCCGCGGCGAGTACGACGACCGCCGCGACTATCGGGAGGACCGCCGGGACGACCGGCGCGATTTCCGGGCCGAGCGCCGTGACGACCGCCGCGACTTCCGGAACGACCGTCGCTGGGACCGCAACAATCGCGACTGGTGGCGCGGTCGGTCGGAGTTCCGCGATTATCGCGGCGCCCGCAACGGCTACTGGTATGCGCCGGGCCACGGCTACTACCGCGTCGAACCGCGCTACTATGGCCAGAGCTGGAGGCGCGGTGCGTATCTGCCGTCCACCTATCACCGCTACTATGTGAACGACCCCTATTTCTACGGCCTGCGCCCGGCGCCGCGCGGACACCGCTGGGTGCACGCGGACAACGACATCCTGCTGGTGGCCCTGGCCACCGGCGTGATCGCCGACGTCCTGTTCGACGTTTTCTGACGCGACGGGACGTGTGTGGGGAGAAGGGCCTCGCGGCGCGGTCGCGGGGCCTTTTTCCTGTCCGCCGGTTGAGCGAACATGGTTCACATGCCGTTCAGCTTGGCGGGATCAGCTTCGACCTCAAGCCGCCCGCGAGGGGCGTGCAGGAACCCGCGAGAATGAAGAGAACCCTTCTGGTCTTCTCCGCCCTGACGGCCTTCGCCGTCCCGGCGGCGGCCCCGGCCATCGCCGCGGCGCAGGACCCCGAACGCCGACGCGATCGCACTGAGGTGCGCGAAGAGCGCCGCGAACAGCGCCGAGAGGCACGCGAAGACCGCAGTGGCGGAGGTGGCGGTGGTGGCGACGAGCAGCGCCCGGATCGTCCTGAGCGTCCCGATCGTCCCGATCGTCCCGAACGTCCGGACAGGCCGGATCAACCCCGTCCCGACAGACCGGATCGGCCTGACAGGCCGGATCGTCCTGATCGTCCGGACACGCGGGACGACCGGCGTGATCGTCGGGATGACCGCCGCGACGATCGTCGTGAGCGCCGGGACGACCGGCGCGACGATCGCCGGGACGACCGTTGGGAACGCCGGGAAGATCGCCGCGATTACCGTGAGTTCCGCCGCAGCTGGAACCGGGATTCCTGGAACCGCGACTGGAGCCGGCGTCACGGGCGCAGCGACTGGTGGCGCAACGACCGCCACTTCCGCGGCTGGTCGGGCGTGCGGGTCGGCTTCTACTTCTCGCCGGGATACGGCTACTACAGCGTGCCGCGTTCCTACTGGGGTCGGAGATACCACGAGGGCCAGTACCTGCCGTCGCTGTTCTGGCGGTACGAGATCACCGATCCGGGCTACTGGGGCTTGCCGTGGCCGCAGCCGGGCACGATGTGGGTCTGGGTGGACAACAACATCTACCTGGTCGACCGGTTCGACGGCTATGTCATCGAAGCCATCCACGACGCCTGGCGCTGGTAGGCGGCGCCGGAACGAGAAAGGCCCCGGAGCGATCCGGGCCTTTTTTCACGTCCGAGTTCTGCTCCGATCAGGCGACGGCGGGTAGGCGCGCCACGTTGCAGTGGGTCCACAGCTTGTCCATGGCCGTGACCAGGGCGTCCATCATGCCGTCGTCGTGGTCCGGCGACGGGGTGAAGCGCAGGCGTTCGGTGCCTTTGGGCACAGTCGGATAGTTGATCGGCTGGACGTAGATGCCGTGGTCTTCCAGCAGCATGTCCGAGATCATCTTGGCGTGCACCGGATCGCCCACGAACACCGGCACGATGTGGCTCTCGGACGGCATGACGGGGATCCCCGCCGCCTCGAACCGCGCCTTCAGGGCCGCGGCCCGCTCCTGGTGCTTCTCTCGCAGTTCCGGATGCGCCTTCAGGTGACGCACAGAAGCCAGGGCGCCGGCCGTCAGCGTCGGGGGCAGCGACGTCGTGAAGATGAAGCCCGAGGCCCAGCTGCGGATCGCGTCCACGATGACCGCGTCGGCGGCGATGTAGCCGCCCATGACGCCGATCGCCTTGCCCAGGGTGCACTCGATCACGTCGATCTGGTCCAGCACCCCGTCGCGCTCGGCGATGCCGGCGCCGCGAGCGCCGTACAGGCCGACTGCGTGAACCTCGTCGAGATAGGTCAGGGCGCCATACTTCCTGGCCAGCGCGATCGTGCCCTTCAGGTCGGCGACGTCGCCGTCCATCGAATAGACGCTCTCGAAGGCGATCAGCTTGGGCGCGTCGACGGGGGCGGCGGCCAGCAGCTGCTCCAGATGCGTCAGATCGTTGTGCAGGAACACATGTCGCTCGCACCCGCCGTGGCGGATGCCGGCGATCATCGAGGCGTGGTTCAGGCTGTCGGAGAAGATGATCAGGCCCGGCAGAATCCGCTGCAGCGTAGTCAGCGTCGCCTCATTGGCCACATAGCCCGAGGTGAACAGCAGCGCCGCCTCCTTGCCGTGCCAGTCGGCCAACTCGGCCTCCAGGTCCACGGCCGAGCGCGTCGTGCCCGAGATGTTGCGCGTGCCGCCGGCCCCAGCGCCCGCCGCGTCTATCTCGGCCTTCATGGCCTCCAGCACGACCGGATTCTGACCCATGCCGAGATAGTCGTTCGAGCACCAGACGACGACGTCCTGCTCCGTCCCGTCGGCCCGACGGCGCACGGCGCGCGGAAACCTGCCGCGCACGCGTTTCAGATCGGCGAAGACGCGATAGCGGCCCTCGCCCTTCACCTGCTCGACGGCGGACTGGAATGCGGCGCGGTAGTCGTACAACCCGGCGATCTCGGACGGCTGATGAACGGCCCGTGTTTGACTCCCGCGACGGCGAAAGTCCACCTCAGGCTGGCGCTAAATGGTCGCAAGCTTTCACTTGCGAACCATTCTCAGGCAAGATCGTGCGCGATCACCGCGGCAGCTCGTCCAGCTTGCCGCGCAGCAGTTGCAGGATGGCCGAGAAGTCGCGCCCCCCGAACCCCAGTCGATCGAACATCTGGTACAGCGCCTCCGTCTGGGCCCCCAGCGGAGTCGAGGCGCCGGCGGCGGCGGCGGCCTGCTGCGCCAGCTTGAGGTCCTTCAGCATCATCGCCGTGGCGAAGCCGCCGTCATAGTTGCGGTTCGACGGCGCGGTCGGCACCGGGCCGGGCCAAGGATAATAGGTCGTCACCGACCAGCTCTGGCCCGACGCCTTGGACACGATGTCGAACATCTTGACCGGATCCAGGCCCAGCTTTTCGGCCAGGGCGATCGCCTCGCACGTCCCCAGCATGGTGATGCCCAGGATCATGTTGTTGCAGATCTTGGCCGCCTGCCCCGCCCCGTGGTCGCCGGCGCGGAACGTTGCCCGGCTCATCGGCTCCAGCGCCGCCTCGATGCGCGCGAACTCAGGCTCGTCGCAACCCACCATGAAGGCCAGAGTCCCCGCATCCGCCGCCATCGTCCCGCCCGACACCGGTGCGTCGGCGAAGACGTATCCGGCCTCGCGGGCCAGCCCGGCCACCTTGCGACAGGTCTCCACGTCGATGGTCGAGCAGTCCAGCAGCAGGGCGCCGGTCGGCGCGGCCCCGATGATCTGTTCGGAATAGACCTTCAGCACGTGGGGCCCGGCCGGCAGCATGGTGATCACCACGTCCGCGTCCTTGACCGCGTCGGCCACAGAGGACGCCGCCTGACAGCCTGCCGTCACGGCGCGATCCACCGCTTCCTTCGACAGGTCGAACGCCTTCACGACGCGGCCGGTCTTGGCCTGGTTGGCGGCCATCCCCCCGCCCATGTTGCCAAGGCCGATGAAGGCGACGGTCTGCGTCATGACGAACTCTCTCCCTGCGATTTTGCGGGGAGGGTTAGCGGGTTCGCCGCGTCGTCGCCAGCGCACGGTTCAGCCAGGCTTGCGGAACAGCAGCATGAACTGGCTCGTCTTACCCTGAATCGAAGGATCGAAGACGCTGGCGGTCAATGGATCGTCGGGATTCGCCAGAAGCTCGCTCTGCGCCTCAAGCTCGAATCCGGCTTCGGTCACGGCGGCGATCACCGCGTCGCGTTCGATGCGGTGGAGCGCACCACCCCCTGAAAGGCCCACCCCCTCGGCCGCATGGTGGTCGATGATCAGATATATCCCGCCGGGCCTGAGCGCCGCGAACACCGCCCGATCGAAGGCCTCGCCCGTCCCCGGAGCCGCGAAGGGTCCATAGAGATCGTGATAGTTTTGGGCGGTGAAGACCACGTCGACGGGCCCGGGCGGCGCAAAGGCCGACGTGGCTCCGGTCAGAACCGTGACGTTCTCCAGACCGGGCTCGGCGGCGACCGCGCGGATCCCCGTCAGGAATTCGGGGCGCAGTCTCACGATTTCGTCAGGCTGATACGCCCAGATCCGTCCACCCGACCCGACGGCGATCGAGAGGATGCGGGTGAAGTAACCGCCCCCAGGCATGTATTCGGCTACCGTCATGTCCGGCTCAATGCCTGCGAATTCCATGACGGCGTACGGTTTGCGGACGTCGTCTCGCGCTAGGTCCGCGGCCGGTCGGGCGACCTCCTGCGCATGAATCCCGCCGACCGCTGCGGACATGGCCAAGGCGAGGATGAAGGACCTCATCGCTCAGCCCGGCTTCCTGAACCGCAGCATGAACTGGCTGGTGTTCCCGCGGATCGAGTCATCGAACACGTTGGCCGTCATCGGGTCGGCGGGGCGCAGCAGAAGATCGCTCTCGGCCTCCAGCACGAAGCCCGCGGCGGTCACCTCGCGCTTCACCTGCTCGACGTCGATCCGGTGAAGGGTGTTGGAGGCCGAAAGCCCCGACCCCACCGTTGCGTGGTGATCGATGACGACGTAGTGGCCGCCCGGCTTCAGCGCGGCGAACGCGGCGGCGTTGACGCGCCGGGCCGTGTCGTCGGGGAAGTGGCTCAGGTGCAGATCGTGATAATTCTGCGCCGTGAATATCAGGTCGACGCCCGAGGGCCAGACCGGCGCGGCGATCGGCGAGGTCAGCCCCTCCACGTCGTCCAGCGCGTCGGCCGCCCGCACCGCCTCTCCATAGCTGGCTTGGAAGGCGATGAACTCGTCCGGCTGCCAGGCCGTGACCCGACCCTCCGGCCCCACGGCAGCCGAAAAGGCCCGGGTGAAGAAGCCGCCGCCGATGATCATGTCGATCACATGATCGCCGGGCTCCACCCGCGCGAAGGCCAGGGTCTCGGCGGTCATCCGCGCAACGTCCCGGCCCCGATCCTCCTCCGTGCGCGGCGCCCCGGCCAGGGCGGCGGAATAGCTCTCCGGCGACGGCCCACCCGTGAGGCCGACGCACGCCGACGCGCCCAGCGCCGCCGCGATCGCCGCGACGGCCAGTCCCCTCTTCAGTCCACGCATATTCGGCTCCTCAGCCCGGTTTGCGGAAGCGGTAGACGAACTGGTCCGTGCGATGGCGGATGCGCTCGTCGAACACGTTGATGGTGCGGTCGTCCTGCGGGTTGCGGATCGCGTCGCTCTCCCCGTCGAAGACGAAGCCGGCGGCCTCGACCTCGCGCTTCAGGAACTCGCCCTCGATCCGGTGCAACGACTGCACCTCGGCATTGCCCGTGCCCGCCCGTCCGGCGTGGTCGATGACGACGTAGTATCCGCCCGGCTTCAGCGCGTCGTAGATCGCCTTGTTCATCCGGTTCACGTCCACGCCGAAGGCCGGGATGTGGAAGTCGTGGTACTCCTGCACCATGAAGACCGCGTCCAGCGGCTCGGAAAAGGTCATCGCGTCCAGCGCCCCTTCCATCGCCACCACGTTCGGATAGGTCGCGGCCAGACCTTGGGCCAGCGGCGTCTCCCGCGTCGCAGTGCGGGTCGGCACGAAGGCGTAGACCCGTCCGTTCGGGCCGACGACGCCGGCGAACAGTCGGGTGAAATATCCCTCTTCCGGCCGGATGTCGGCGACCTTGTCGCCGGGGCGCAACTCGACGAACTCCATCATGGCGATCGGCGCGCGGGCCGCGTCGCGCGCCACCTCGTCGGCAGGCCGCCGGGGATCGGCCAGGGCTGCGGCATAGGTCGCGTCGGAATCGAAATGCGACACGTGCCGGCCGGGGGCGCCGTCGTCCTCGGTCACGTTGATCATCACGCAACCCGCCAGGGTCACGGCCGCGCCGACGGCGAGGATGAGGGTGCGCATCGAAATCTCCTGAACGGCCCGCGTCATCTGCGCGCCATTCGCGGCCCGGAGCAAGCCTCAGCTCAGCGGCGTCCACTCCTGATCGGCCGGAAGGGGCGCGAATAGGGCCTCCACGTCGGCGTCCGAAACCTCCGTGAGGGTTGCAGGCCGCCACATCGGCCGGCCGTCCTTGTCGACGATCACCGACCGCACGCCTTCCTGGAAGTCGTGGCTGCGCACCACGCGGCCGCCCAGCCGGTATTCCATGGCCATATTCGCCGCGAAGTCTGCCATGCCACGTCCCAGACGGAGCTGGCGCAGGGTGACCTTCAGCGACTGCGGCGACTTCGTTTTCAGCGTCGCCAGCTGGGCCGCTGCCCACTCCGTGCCCTCTGCCTCCAGCGCCGCGAAGATCGCCTCGACCCTGTCGTGGGCGAACAGCCGGTCGATGGCTTCGACATGCGGCGCGATCGTCGGCTCGCCCGGATCGTCCTCCAGCCCGTCGGCCACGTCGGCCGGGTGCGCCGGATCCGTCTTCAGGATCGCGCGGAAGGCCTCGATCGCATCGGACGGCAGATAGTGGCTGTGGATGCCCAGAAACACCGTGTCCGCCGCCTTCAGCCGCGCCCCGCTCAGGGCCAGCCATGTCCCCGTCTCGCCCGGTAGACGCGGCAGGAACCAGCCCCCACCCACGTCGGGGAACAGGCCGATCCCCGTCTCCGGCATGGCGTAGGTCGTCCGCTCGGTGGCGATCCGGACCTCTGCCGGTTCGCTGATGCCCACGCCGCCGCCCATGACGATGCCGTCCACGATCGCCGTGATCGGCTTGGGGTATTCGAACATCAGGTGGTTCAGGCGGTATTCGGTCAGGAAGAAGGCCCGGGCCTCCGCCGCGTCTCCCGCCCCGCTCTCGGCGATCATGCGGATGTCGCCGCCGGCGCAAAAGCCGCGCTCGCCCGCATGGTCTATCAGCACCGACTTCACCGCCGGATCCTCGCGCCACGCCAGCAGCGCCGCCGTCATCGCCTCGCACATGGCCTTGTTCAACGCGTGCAGCGCCTTCGGCCGGTTCATGGTGATGCGTCCGACCCCGGACTGGACGCGGGTCAGGACTTCAGGCTCGTCGATCATGGCGCGGGATTAGCGACGCGCGTCGAAGACGTCCACGCCGACCGCCATGGCCGCGGTCAAAAGTTGGCCGTCTCGCGACGCCAGCGACATTCCGTCCCTCAGCGCCTTGGCCAGATAGATGGCGTCGTAGAGCTTGAGGCCGGTTTGGCGGGCGATCTCCAGCGCGCCGTCGGCTTCCACCGCCGCGTCGCCGCGTTCGATGTCCACCAATACGCCAAGCTTCGTCATCAAGACGTTCGTCTCACCCGGTGCAAGCGTGCCTCTGCGCTCGCCCAACAAGAGGACATTGCGCATCTCCACGGCGAAATGGATCGGCGCAAAAAATTGCTCGCTTTCACCTCGGCGGTACAGCGCGGTCGCGGACGCCGTGGCCTGCGACCTGAGATACCAAGCTGCCGCGACGGAAGCGTCTATGACCACTCTTCGCCCCGATCACGGCCCAAGGCTTCCCGGATGTCGAACGGCTCGCCCTCAGGCTGGCGATCCCGCATCGCCAGGGTTTCCTCGATCAGCGCGCGGCGCGCGGCGCGGTCGAGGGGCGCCTTCGCCCTCGCCGGAACGATCCGGACGGCGGCCTTTCCATGACGGGTGACGGTCACCTCTTCGCCGGTTCTTTCGACTTCGGCGATCAGGCTCGTGAACTTCGTCTTGGCCTCCAGGACCCCGACTTCACGCATGGCTCGCTCCTCTGACCATTATGGTCAGAATAGCACGGCGGCTTCCTTCGGTCACCCCGCCGGCGTGACGCTCAGCTGGTAAGGAATGTAGAGCATCAGCTCCAGCGGCCCCGCCTGGCGCCAGGTCACCTGCCGCGACAGGCCCGTCACTTCCACGCCATAGGCCGGGCCGAACGCCGCCGCCGTGGTCCCCGCGTCCGCCGCGATCGCGGCCAGCACGACCGGGCGGTATTGATCGGGCCGGATCACCGTCGGCTCCCAGTCGTCCATCAGGCGCAGTTCGGTGCGGCCGACGCGCTGGGTCGATTCTACGAAGGCCCGGATGCGGGCCGAGGCGGCCTCCAGCGTGTCGCCTTCCGCGATGGGGGTCTTGATGACGAGAGTCACGGCGCTGGTGTCCGGACGGCCGTCATCGCTGTGGAAGCGCAGGGTCGGGATCATGCGCGCGTCGAAGTCGGCGACGTTGCCCCCCGAATCCAGCCCCAGCTCGATCGACGCGTCCAGTCCCGCCGCCCGCGCCATGGCGGCCAGGGTCTGGGTGATCTCGCTGCGGCGCTGGGCCGCGTCGCGCGTGTCGCACGCGACGCGGACCGACACGACCAGATTGTCGGCCCGTAGCGACACCTGCACGTTCGGGAACTCCGCCTGGCTCGTATAGCCCCGGCCGGCGTTGGCGCTGAAGCGGTATTCCTGAGCCTGGGCTGCCCCGGCGATCAGGGCGGCGACGGCGACGAGCGGGATCAGCAGACGCATGGCGGTGGCTCCGTTCTGTTGGAGCCATAAGGTCACGCCGGAGCGTCGCCGTATGCCGTCGGAACCTGACGAGGGATTTAGGTCCCTATACGGGGCCAGCCAGCCAGTTCAGTCGGATGAACATCGGGCCCAGGCCGATGTCGATCGGCTGCGGCTCTCCTTCTGCCGCGCCGGGGGCCAGCAACAGATCGGCCTCCAGCCGCTGGTCGGCGACCAGTGTGGAGCCGTCCGGCATCTGGCTGCCCGCCTTGAAGTCGTAGATCAACCGCATTGCGACCCGGTCGTCAGAGTCGAACTCGTACTCGCCGGAAACCTTGCAGCCGCCCTGATCGACCCCGACGAACCGCCCGTCCTTGAAATGCGCGAGGATGGCCAGCCCATAGGCCTCACCGTCGTCGGGATCCTGATCGCCGCCTGCCTGAAACAGGCTGTAGAAGCCACTCTTCATTGCCGCATCATCTCCCGCGCCGTGATGACGCGCATGATCTCGTTGGTGCCTTCCAGGATGCGATGCACCCGCAGGTCGCGGACGATGCGCTCCAATGGATAGTCCTTCAGATAGCCATAGCCGCCGTGCATCTGCAGGGCCTCGTCGGCGATCTCGAAGCACAGGTCCGTGGTCATGCGCTTGGCCATGGCGCACCATTTGGTCTTCTCGGGATGGCCCGTGTCGATGGCCCAGGCGCCGCGCAGGACCAGCAGGCGGCAGGCCTCCAGCTGGGTCGCCATGTCGGCCAGCTTGAACTGGATGTTCTGAAACTCGTTCAACGCCTTGCCGAACTGCTTTCGCGTGGCGACGTAGTCCTGCGCCGTCTCCAGCGCCAGCCGCGCCCCGCCCAGCGAGCATGCGGCGATGTTCAGCCGCCCGCCGTCCAGCCCCATCATGGCGTAGCGGAAGCCATCGCCCTCCTTGCCCAGCAGGTTGGCCGCCGGGATGCGGCAGTCGTCGAAGCTGACGATGGCCGTGGGCTGGCTGTTCCAGCCCATCTTCTTCTCCTGAGCTCCGAACGACAGGCCGGGCGTGCCCAGATCGACGACGAAGGCGGAAATCCCCTTCGGCCCCGCCTCCCCCGTCCGCGCCATCACCACATAGACGTCGCTGGTCCCCGCGCCGGAGATGAAGGCCTTCGACCCGTTCAGCACGTAAGTGTCGCCTTCGCGCGTCGCCGTGGTGCGCATCGCCGCGGCGTCGGAGCCCGAGCCCGGCTCGGTCAGGCAATAGCTGGCGATCTTCTCCATCGTCGTCAGCTGCGGCACGTAACGGGCGCGCAGGTCGTCGGAGCCGAAGCCGTCGATCATCCACGTCGCCATGTTGTGGATCGAGATGAAGGCCGCCGTAGACACGTCGCCGCGCGACAGCTCCTCGAAGATCACCGCCGCCTCGACCCGGCCCAGCGCCATGCCGCCGTGCTCCTCGCCCGCATAGATGGCGGCGAAGCCCATCTCGGCCGCCTGCCGCATGACGTCGACGGGGAAATGCTTGGTCTCGTCCCACTCGGCCGAATGCGGGGCCAGTTCGGCCTCGGCGAAGGCGCGCGCCGCGTCCTGAATGGCGCGCTGGTCGTCGGTGAGGGCGAAGTCCATGTCTGCTCCCAAAGCCTTCGGCCTCTGCCCGGGCCGTCGGCGCGCTTCTATCGTCCGCAGGTCCCCCCGTCACGTCCGCACCTGACGCAGGCGCATGCTTCACTCCCGTGCATGGCCATTCCGGTTGGACTCGCTGGACTGTTTGGACCGCTTGGACTTGGTTTTTCCGGGGCCGTCGATCCGGCCTCTCGCAGGATTTCCCCGCCGCCCGCTTCGGACTATGCATCTTCCATGACCGTGCCGTTCCAGCCCGCCGCCTTCCCCTTCGCCCGCCCGCGTCGCCTGCGCGCCAGTCCGTGGGTGCGGCGCCTGGTCGCCGAGACCGTACTGACGCCCGCCGACCTGGTCTGGCCGCTCATCGTGCATGACGGCCCCGACGACCGCGTGCCGGTGCCGTCCATGCCCGGCGTCTTCCGCCTGTCGCCCAAGGCCGCCGCGTCGGCCGCGAAGGAGGCGCGCGACCTGGGCATCCCGGCCGTCGCCCTGTTCCCAAACGTCGATCCGTCGATCAAGGACGGCGTCGGCACGGGCGCGACCGACCCCGACGGTCTGGTCCCCGACTGCATCAAGGCCATCAAGGACGCGTCGCCGGAGATCGGCGTGATCACCGACGTGGCGCTGGACTGCTACACCGACCACGGCCACGACGGAGTGCTGGAGGACGGCCGCGTCGTCAACGATCCGACGCTGGAGCGGCTGGCCGAGCAGGCCTTCATCCACGCCCACGCCGGCGCCGACGTCGTGGCGCCGTCCGACATGATGGACGGCCGGGTCCAGGCGATCCGGGAGGCACTGGAAGCCAATGGATTTCAGGATGTTCTGATCCTGTCGTACGCCGCAAAATACGCTTCGGCCTTTTACGGCCCCTATCGGGACGCCGTCGGTTCGGCAAAGGCGCTGACGGGCGACAAGAAGACGTATCAGATGGACTTCGCCAACACCGACGAGGCCCTGCGCGAGGTGGCCATGGACCTGTCCGAAGGCGCCGACGCCGTGATGGTCAAGCCGGGTATGCTGTATCTCGACATCGTCCGGCGCGTGTCCGAGACCTTCAGGATCCCGACCTTCGCCTACCAGGTGTCCGGCGAATACGCGATGATGAAGGCCTCTGCCGCGAACGGCTGGCTGGACGAGGAACGCGCCATCCTGGAAAGCCTGCACGCCTTCAAGCGCGCGGGGGCCGCGGGGGTCCTGACCTACTTCGCGCCCCAGGCGGCTCGCCTGCTCGGCGCTTGACGCCTCAGCTCGCCGCTGGGATGACGGCGCTCGCTCTGAACTCAAGGGGATGCGCATGTTCGGGTTCGCAAAGAAGAAATCCGGCGGCGCTGCGCCCTCGGTCGAGCCCTCCGCGCCGACCGGTGAGGCGCCCGTCACTGCGGCTCCGACCGCCGAGATCGCGGCGGCCGGGCCCGTGACGCCCGATCTGGCGCTTCAGCAGTTGCGAGACGGCAACGCGGCCTTCCTGCGGGGAGAGCCCGCGACCGTCTCCGCCGCCGATCTCGCGCCGCTGGAAGCGGGTCAGAGTCCCGTCGCCGTGGTGGTCGGATGCGCCGACAGCCGCACCTCGCCTGAGTTGCTGTTCGGCCAGGGGTTCGGCCGGTTGTTCGTCGTACGCGTGGCTGGAAATACCGTGGACGAGCGTGGGCTGGCCTCGATCACCTATGCCGTCGAACATCTGAAGGCGCCTTTGGTCGTGGTTCTCGGCCACACAGGCTGCGGCGCCGTGGCCGCCGCCGGGGCCGTGGTCGATGGGGCTCCCCCCGATCCGGCGCTGGAGGCCATGCTCACGCCCATTCTGCCCGCCGTCATCTCCGCGCGTGCTGCCGGCGGCGACCCGGTGGAAGCCAATGCACACCGCGTGGCGGCTCGGTTGGCCCAGGAAACCAGTCTGGCCCCCGCCGTATCTTCGCAGCGCCTCAGAATCGTGCCGGCCGTGATGGCGCTGGGCAGCGGCCAGGTCACCTTCCTCGACTGAGCCTCGCCTAAGCCTGTCGCTCTATCCGCGCCATCTGCAGCAGGCTCAGAAACGCGCGGGCGCGCCAGTCGGCCGCGAATCGGACGGCCACGATGGTGGCGAGGCCCGCAATGCCGCCCGCGAACGCCGGCTGCGCCCCCTCCCCGGCCATGAAGGCCGAGATGCCTTCCGGCGACAGCTGGGCCCAGATCGCGCCGATCGTCAGCGGCACGGTGACGTAGGCCAGAATCACGCTGCGGAAGAAATGCTCCTGGCGTTTCACGTTCACCTCGCCCAGGGCGATGACGCCGTCCAGCATGGCGTCGTCGACGGTCTCCAGTCGGGTCAGAACCCGGCGCGACACGCCCATGGCGCGCAAGCCCTGGATCACGTCGAACCGGAACATCTGGTTCTCGGACTGGAACAGTCCGAACGGGCGCATCGATTCCAGCAGCGAGCGCCAGGCGGGATAAAGGGTGATCAGGTCGCGCCAGAGGGCCCACAATCGACTGTCGGCCAGAATTTCCGCCGCGCTGAGGCGCAGCTTCAGCCGCGCGGGGCCGGCGGCGTCTTCAGCCGCGCCGCCAGGCTCGACGTGTCCCATCGCGATCCCCCCATCGCCTGCACCTCGGCGTAGAACTGATCGACCAGGGCGGTCAGCGCAAGCGTGCCGCCGTTCCGTCGCGCCTCATCCAGCACGAGGCCCAGATCCTTGCGCATCCAGTCGACGGCGAAGCCGAAGTCGAACTCGCCCCGGCTCATGGTCGCCCAGCGATTGTCCATCTGCCAGCTTTGTGCCGCGCCCTGGGAGATCGCGCCCAGGACCGCCTCCGGATCCAGCCCGGCGCGCTCGGTGAACTGCACGGCCTCGGCCAGCCCCTGCACCACGCCGGCGATGCAGATCTGGTTGACCATCTTGGTCAGTTGGCCCGCCCCGGCCGGCCCCATGTGCCGGATCGACTTCGAATAGGCCTCCAGCGCCGGGCGCGCCCGCTCCAGGGCTGCGGCGTCGCCTCCGACCATGACGCTGAGCTTGCCCGCCTCCGCCCCCGCCTGCCCGCCCGAGACCGGCGCGTCCAGAAAGCGGCGGCCCCCCGTCGCGGCCAATTCCGCCATCTCTCGCGCCACTACGGCCGAGGTCGTCGTGTGGTCGATCACCGTCGCACCGGCCGCCGTCGCTTCCAGCCCGGCGGTCACCGTAGCCCGCACGTCGTCGTCATTGCCGACGCAAAGGATCAGCAGGTCCGCGCTGGCCGCCGCCTCGCCCACGGACGCCGCCACGCGCCCCCCGGCGTTCTTCGCCCAGCGCACGGCCTTTTCCGGCGAGCGGTTGAATCCGACCACCTCATGCCCGGCCCGCAAGAGATGCCCGGCCATCGGGGCGCCCATGACGCCCAGTCCGACGAAACCGATCTTCACGCCTGTTCCCCCTCGACGCCCAGACGGCCGAAGCCGCCGCGGAAATAGGTCAGGGCCGGCCCCGGTTCGCCCTGAAACTCCACGACGCGCCCGATGATGACGGTGTGGTCCCCGACCTCGTGTCGCTCGTGGGTCAGGCACTCCAGCCGCGCCAGCACGTCGCGCAGCCGGGGCGCCCCGTGGGCGTCGGTCAGATCGTCTGGGGCCAGCCTCGGCTCTCCGAAGGCGAACCGTTCGGCGCGGGCGCGGTCGTCGGCCCCCAGCACATGCACGCCGAACCGTTCGGCCGAGGCGAAGGCGGCGTGGCGTTCGGCGTCGTGGGCGATCGACCACAGGATCAGCCTCGGATCCAGCGACACCGAGGCGAAGGAGTTGGCGGTCAGTCCGACGCCGCCATCGGGCGTCCAGGCCGTCATGACGCAGACCCCCGTCGCGAACGTCCCCAGCGTGCGGCGATAGGCGCGCGAGGCGGCGACCAGGTCGTCGGGCACGGGTTCGAGGCTCATCCGTCGCACCTAGCTATCTTCGCCGCGCGGCGAAAGCCGGCTCGGGATAAGGGCCCCTTAACCCTGTTTCCCCGATCCTGCCCCGCGACTCTCCGTCCGTGCTGGAAATCCATGTCCGTCAGCGACCGTCCCATCCTGATCAAGAAGGTCAAAAAAGTCGCCGGCCACGGCCACCACGGTGGCGCGTGGAAGGTGGCCTACGCCGATTTCGTGACCGCCATGATGGCCTTCTTCCTGCTGATGTGGCTGATCAACACGACCGATCCGGAGCAGAAGCGCGGCATTGCGGAATATTTCGCGCCCGCCAGCGTCTCGGCCACGACGTCGGGCTCAGGCGGCATTCTTGGCGGGACGTCCCTGGGCGACGACGGGGCCAAGAGTTCCGGCTCGATGTCGGTCATCACCGAACTGGCGCCCGAGGCGCCGCCGGACGCGCCGCAGGAGGTGGGTCAGAACTCCAATCTGGCCGCCGCCAGCGAGGAGGAGCTTCGCGACGAGATCGCCCGGCGCGAGGCCGCCGAGTTCGCGTCTGCGGCCGCCTCGCTGCGCCAGGCGATGCAGTCCATGCCGGAACTGGCGGAGCTGTCGAAACAGCTGATCATCGACCAGACGCCCGAGGGTCTGCGCATCCAGATCGTGGATCAGGAGGGCCGGTCCATGTTCGAGCAGAACTCCGCCCGGCCGAACGCACGGGCCCAGCTGCTGCTCCGTGCGGTGGCCAAGGTCATCGTGCAGTTGCCTAACCGCATTTCCATCACCGGCCACACCAGCGCCGTGGCGGGATCCAGCCGCGCCAGTGCGCCGGGCGACTGGCAGCTGTCGGCCCAGCGGGCCGACGCGTCGCGCCTAATCCTCCAGGCCGCCGGCGTCGATCCGGACCGCGTCTACTCCGTGACCGGCAAGGCCGGTTCAGATCCGCTCTATCCCGACGATCCCAGCCTGGCGGGCAATCGCCGCATCTCGATCGTGTTGCTGAGAGAGGCGCCGGTTCTGCCGCAGGACACCAGCCTGTGACCCCACGTCGCCGCGCGAAACGCCTTGCGGGCGCCGCGCGCGGCGGGTCAGATTGGGGCATGGACGTCGACTCCCGCCTTCGCTCGCGGACCCTGCCGTGACCCAGCACCTCCCGCGTCGTCAGCTGCGGTTCTACATGACGGCGACGGCGCCCTGCCCCTATCTGCCGGGCCGGACCGAGCGGAAGGTGTTCGCCAACCTGCCCTTTTCGGACGGCGCCTGGGTCAACGACGAGCTGACGCAGGCCGGGTTCCGGCGCAGCCAGAACATAGCCTATCGCCCGGCCTGCGACGCCTGCGACGCCTGCGTGTCGGTGCGCATCCCGCTGGACGGCTTCGACCTGTCGAAGGGCCGTCGGCGCGTGCTTCGCCGCAACGGCGACCTGGTCCGCCACTTCGTCGAGGCGGAGGCGACGGTCGAGCAGTTCGACCTGCTGCGCCGCTATCTGCTGGCCCGGCATCCCGTCGGCGGCATGCGCGACATGGGCTGGCTGGACTACGTCGCCATGGTCGAGGACACGGCCGTGCGGACCCATCTGGTCGAGTATCGCCTGCCCTCGATCGACGGCGGGCCCGGAAGGCTGATGGGCGTGGCCCTGACGGACGTGCTCTCGGACGGCCTGTCGATGGTCTACAGCTTCTTCGAGCCGGACGAAGAGAGACGTGGGCTCGGCGTCTTCGCCGTGCTGGATCACGTGGTTCAGGCCCAAGCCCTCAGCTTGCCCTTCGTCTACCTCGGCTACTGGGTCGAGGGGTCGCGCGCCATGGACTACAAGGCGCGCTTCCGCCCGCTGGAGGCTCTGACCAAACTGGGCTGGGCGCCGCTGGACTGATACGTTTCCTTCTCCCCCGGGGGAGAAGGAAAGTTCACCGAAACTTCCTGAGTCCCCGCGGACCCTGGCGGCCCGCCTGGGCGCGCTTGCCCAGCCAGTCCTTCCAGTCCGGCCAGTTGCGGCGACGGCCGCCGCCGTCGACCCATTCCGGACCGTGCGCGCCATCGAAGACCGTCACGTCGGCCAGGCCGCCTTGTTTGAAGTTCTGCAGCCTCACGCCCTTGCCGCGCCCCATTTCCGGAAGTTCTTCAAGGGGGAAGACCAAGGCCTTGATGTTGTCTCCGATGGTGGCGACGTGGTCGCCCGCCACGCGGATCGCGGCCAGCATCTCGCCGTTCAGCACCTGTTTCCCGCCGCGCTTTTGGGCCAGCAACTCATCTTCCGGCGCGACGAAGCCGTAGCCGGCCTTAGACGCCACCAGCAACTTGCCGCCGGGCCGGTGCGCCAGCAGGTTCACGATGTCGGCATTCTCGTCCAGGTCGATCATCAGACGCAGCGGCTCGCCGTGCCCGCGCCCGGACGCCAGCTTGTCGGCGCCGACCGTGAAGATGCGCCCGTCGGACGCCGCCACAAGCAGCCTGTCGGTCGTGAACGCCGGAACCAAAAAGGCCAGGGCGTCGCCTTCCTTGAATTTCAACTCGGACGGATCCTCGACCTTGCCCTTGGCGGCGCGGATCCAGCCGCGTTCGGACAGGATGACCGTGATCGCCTCGCGCGGCACGAAGGCGTCGATCGGCGGCGGGGCCGAGACGTCGACGGCCTCGGCGATGGTCGTGCGGCGCGGCGAGACCAGCGCCTTGCGGACGTCCGCCAAGCCCACGGCCAGCAACTTCGTCTGCTTGGCCGGCGAGGCGAACATCTCGTTCAGCCCGGCCAGTTCTTCCGACAACTCCTTGAACTCATTCTCTATCGCCATCTCCTCGATCCGCGCCAACTGGCGCAGACGGGTGTCGAGGACGTAGTCCGCCTGGACCTCGCTCAGGCCGAAACGCGCGATCAGCACGGCCTTCGGCGTCTCCTCCTCGCGCACGATGCGGATGACCTCGTCCAGGTTCAGGAAGACGATCCTCAGGCCTTCCAGCAGGTGCAGCCGCGCCTCGATCTTGTCCGCCCGCCAGCGCGAGCGGCGCAGCAGCACCTCGCGCCGGTGATCCAGGAAGGCGACCAGACACTGTTTCAGGCCCATGACCCGCGGCGTGCCGTCGGCGTCCAGCACGGTCATGTTGATGGGAAAGCGGATTTCCAGGTCCGACAGGCGGAACAGGCTCTCCATCATCACGTCGGGCGTCACCGTGCGGCTCTTGGGCTCCAGTACGATCCGCACGTCCTCGGCCGACTCGTCGCGCACGTCGGCCAGCAGCGGCGACTTCTTCTGCTCGATCAGGTCGGCCAGCTGCTCGATCAGCCGGCCCTTCTGGATCTGATAGGGCACCTCGGTGACGACGATGCGCCACATGCCGCGGCCCAGGTCCTCCGTCTCCCAACGCGCGCGCAGTCGCACGCCGCCACGGCCGGTTTCATAAGCTTCCAATAGGCCGGCGTGCCCTTCCACGGCCACGCCGCCGGTCGGGAAGTCCGGGCCGGATACGAGAGCGACCAGCTCTTCCGTCGTCGTCTCAGGCCGCTTCAGCAATTCCTGGCAGGCGTCGATCAGCTCGACGGCGTTGTGCGGCGGGATCGACGTCGCCATGCCCACGGCGATGCCCGACGAGCCGTTGGCCAGCAGGTTCGGGAACCCCGCCGGCAGCACGACCGGCTCGGTGTCCTGGTCGTCATAGGTGGGACGGAAGTCGACGGCGTTCTGGTCGATGCCCTGCAGCATCAGGGTTGCGGCCGGCGTCAACTTGCACTCGGTGTACCGCATGGCCGCGGCGTTGTCGCCGTCGATGTTGCCGAAGTTCCCCTGCCCGTCGACCAGTGGGTACCGCTGAGCGAAGTCCTGGGCCAGGCGGACCAGGGCGTCATAGATCGAAGCGTCGCCGTGCGGGTGATAGCCGCCCATCACCTCGCCCACGACCTTGGCGCACTTGCGGGCCGCCGCCTGCGGGTTCAGCCGCATCTGGTGCATGGCGTACAGGATGCGGCGGTGCACCGGCTTGAAGCCGTCGCGCACGTCCGGCAGGGCGCGGTTGGTGATCGTCGACAGCGCATAGGCCAGGTAGCGCCGGCTCAGCGCCTCGCTCATGGGCTCTTCGACGATGCGGCCGCCTTCCGGCGGCGGGGCGTGAATGGTCATGCTGTCCAGAATCAAGAAGCGGAGCGCCAGTCTAGCGCCCCGCTCCCCGATGGTCTCAGTCCGCGCTGTGGATCAGTTGGCGGGACGCTGCGCCGTCGGACGGTCCGGCGAGGCGAACGGGCTGTCGGCGTACCAGAGGGGCCGCTCGCCGTTCGCGATCGTACGGGCGATCGAGGTATTGACCACGGCGAACCGGGCCGCGGCGTTCCAGTCGAACGGCAGATCGATCTCGTCGGAGACCTTATGATAGTGGTTTTCCAGGAAGTCGGCGCTGGCCACCTCGCCCGGACCGGCCGGACCTGGGTCCAGATAGACCGACGGCACGCCCGCCTTCACGAACTCATAGTGGTCGGAGCGGACGAAGAAGGCCTCTTCCGGCGTCGGATCGGGCGTCAGCCCCACGCCCACAGCTTCCGTGGCTTCCTTCACCACCACGCCCAGCGTCGAATGCTCCGCGCCGAAGGCCACCAGATCCTCGAAGGCGTAGGTCAGGATCGGCATGTCCAGGTTCACCGCCGCGACGATGTTCTCCAGCGGCACGGTCGGGTTGGCGGCGAAGAAGCTGGAGCCCAGGAGGCCCTTCTCCTCGCCGGTAACGGCCAGGAAGATCACCGAACGCTTCGGGGGGTTCTTCGACAGCTCGCGCGCCACCTCGATCATCGTCGCGATGCCCGACGCGTTGTCCATGGCGCCGTTGAAGATCTTGTCGTCGCCTTCCTGCTCCGGATCGACGCCCTCATGGTCAAGGTGGCCAAGGACCACGACGTATTCGTTCTTCAGTTCGGGATCCGAACCCTCCAGCACGCCGACCACGTTCGGGCTTTCGATCATCTCGGCCGAAGTCGAGATGGAACCGCTCATGCGACCCGGCAGGGCGAAGCCCTCGACCCGCTCGGTCGCGCCCTTGGTCTGGACCTCCTGCGCCGACATCGGGGCGCCGACGAACAGGGCGTCGGTCATCGCCGTCGACAGGTAGCCTTCGAACTGCAGCCCCTTGGCGTCGGATTGCGGGCGGCCCTGCGCGTCGGTCCACTTCATCTGGGGTTCGCCCAGGAAGGTCATCAGATAGGCCCAGGGCGCGGGTCGCGCCTGAGCCGGCAGCAGGGTGAGCACGCCGATCGCGCCGCGCTCGGCCGCCGTCGTGGCCTTGGACGACTGGATGTGGGCGCTCAGCTCGCTGGGCAGGCCCTGGGGCATGTCGTAGAGCACCACGACGACCTTTCCGCGCACGTCCAGCCCGGCATAGTCGTCGATGCCCTCGGTCGGGGCGACCACGCCGTGTCCGACGAAGACCATCTCTGCGTCGAAGGTCTGGTCGCCGATCACGGTGCTGTACAGGGCGGCGTGTTCGGCCTGGTTGAAGACCTGGTCGCCGACCCGCATCGTGCCGCCGGTGGTCGTGATGTTCGCGAAGGTGATCGGCTGGCGCCAGCTGGTGCGCTCGGCGTTGCCCAACGGCTTCAGGCCGAACTCGGCATAGTGGCGCTCGACGTATTCGGCGGCCAGGATGTGACCGGCCGAGCCGGTGTCGCGGCCCTCCAGCTCGTCGGACGCCAAATAGGTGATGTGGCCCTTCATCCGGTCGCCCAGTTGGGCGTCGACGTTCTGTGCCATCGCGGCGGACGACGCGCCCGCCAGCAGGAGGGCCGACAGGCCGGCGACGAAGACGCGCTTGAACATGGTGAGGTATCCCCGATCTCGATGCGCCGCAGCTAACATCGCGGCCGCGGCGAAGTCACGCGCGCCCGGATTACGTTTCGGTCATCAAGCCAGCCCGGCGGCCCACAGGCGTTCGATCATCCGGTCTCGCGCCTCGGGCAACGGGCGGTTCAGCGGATCGAACACGCAGCGCGTCAGGAAATGTCCGGACAGGTCCAGCCCGGCGCGGACGTCGCCCTCCCCCAGCCCCGCCTGGGCGCCCAGCAGGAAAGGCGGCAACCGCAGCAGGCGATCCATGTAGGGCGCGCCCGCGCTCATCGACACGGCGCGTCCCGTGCGTGGGCTGACCCAGGTCAGGTAGTCCCGACTGCCCGATACGGCGCAGACGCTGAGATCCAGCCCGAAGCCCAACTCCTCCAGCAGACCCAGCTCGTAGCGCACATAGACCGCGGGCCAGACGTCCGGCAGGCTCAGGACGCCCGACAGGGCCTCCAGCGCGAAGAAGGCGCCCGGATGAGCCTCCCGTTCCGGCAGGGCCCCCTGCGCCACCGCCGCGGCCGCCGAGAGGCCCGCCAGCGCCAGAGGGTCGTCGAACAGGGCGCTGGGCCCCTCGCCCACCGGCTCCAGCCGTGCCGAACCCAGTTGATCCGAGGTGCGTGCCCTCAGCTCCACCTCCACGCGCGCCCCGGCCTGCAGGAACGGCTTCATCCGCCGCGACGCGCCGCCGGCGACGTAGGCCAGACGACGCCCATGCTCCCGCGTCAGCAGATCGACGACGGCGCCCGTGTCGCCATGCGCCCGGGCCGCCAGCACGAAGGCCTCGTCGGTGATCTCCATGCCCGAGGCTTAGGGGCCCGGGCCTCGCACGGGAAGCCTCTTGCCGCGACCGGCGCATTGAAGCTTACTGGCGCAAGGGGGAGTTGCGTCATGGACAAGTTTTCAGGCTCGCGTCGTCGCACGTGGCAATCGCGCGTGCCCAGCTGGCCGTTTCTGGTCGTCGGAGCCGTCGCCGTCGCCGGCGCGGCCTGGTGGGCGTCCGGCGCCCTGGACGTCGAGGCGTTCGGAGACGGCACCGACCGCGGCAGCCTGAACATCTGGGTCACGACCGTCGGCACGCTGGTCCTGACCTCCTTGCTGATGGCCGCGGCCGTGGGCGGCCTGATCAACGCCGTGATCCTTCAGCCCGCCAACCGCCGGCACGGCATGGCCTACGCCGCCGGGCTGGCCGGATTGGCCCTGGTGGCCGGCGCGCCGCAGACCGTGGCGCGCACGATGGAGGCTGATCGCGCGGGCTATGCCGCCCGGCTGCTGGAGGCTCTGCAGGACTCCCGCAACAAGCAGGCGTGGGCCTATGCCGCCGTGCATCGGGAGCTGAACTTCGCCGCCGGGCGCAGCTCGTTCAGCCCCCGTGGACTGGACCGCGCCGGCGGCTTCGACGAGGCGCGGGAGCGATTGAAGCTGGCCGAAGACCTGATCCAGGCCGCGCCCGGCAAGCTGGCCGCCGCCGACGCCGCCGCGCGCCAGGTGCTGGCCGACAACGTCATGGACCGCGAGGCGCGGGAGGCCGTCCTGGCCCGCTTCGACGTCGGAGCGCAGGACAAGGCGCCGCTGCTGGCCCGTTATTGGGCGCTCCAAGCCGAGCTGCTGGATCTGGTCGGCGAGCACCTCGACATGCTTCAGGCCAATCGCGGCGCGTGGGAGCCGATGGGCGGCATGTTCATGTTCCGCAGCCAGGGCGTGTTCCGTCAGTTCGAGGCGCGCCGCGTGCGGTCGATGGAGCTGATAGACGAAGGTCTGGAGATCGAGCGCGAGCTGATGGCCATCGACCGGCGGACCAATGCGGCGGTCGACGCCGTCATCGAGGACGAGGCCGACGGCGCCCTCATTCGGCGGGAGCGGCGATCACCTGAACGACCTGCGCCGCTCGATCGTTCGGTACGGTCAAGCTGAGCACGTACTGGTCGATCTTCCAGCCGTCCTCGGTCAGGCGCAGCACGCCCGAACCCCGCAGATCGCCGTAGCTGTCGTTGGTCAGCTTCTCGTCGAACCAGGCGACGCAGCGGCAGTCGATCGGCGCGATCGTCACCACTCGGTCGCGCGGGACGTAGGTCCAGCCGCGCCCCCGCGCGAAATAGGGCTCGGCATAGGCGCGGAACGCCGCCAGCGGCCAGTGCTCGGTCGCGTCGGTGCCGACGAAGCGCGCCTCCGGCGTGAACTGGGCGAAATAGGCGGCGCCGTCGGCCGCCGAGGCGGCGGCGTGCATGCGGTCGATCGTCGCCTCCACCGCCGCGGTCTCGGGATCGCCGCCGAACGGCAGCAGCAGGGCGACGGCGAGGGAAGCGAACATGGCGGTCTCCGGACGATCGCCGGAGCCTAGTCCTCTTCGTCGCTCTCCGGAACCGGATAGGTGGTCTTCGAGATCGCGCCCGCGATGGCCAGCATGTTGCGCGCGGCGTTGCGGCCGACGCGGTCCGAATAGTCGTGGCCCTGATCCGTCTCGACGTAGTCCGGGCCGGGGCCCGGACCCAGGTGCCAATAAGTCCAGCTCTGCCCCGGAAGGGTGAAGCCCAGGTCGATCAGCGACTGACCGACGGTTCCGACGATGTGGTGCGCGCCGTCCTCGTTGCCGGTGATGACGATGCCGCCGACCTTGCCGAACAGATGCGGCCGGCCGTCGTCGTCGGTCTCCGAGAAGAAGGCGTCCATCCGCTCCAGCGCGCGCATGCAGACGCTGGACGCCTGCCCCAACCAGATCGGCGTCGCCATGATCAGGATGTCGGCGGCCAGGATCTTCTCGCGCACGCCGGGCCACTCGTCGCCATCGCCCATGTCGGCCTCGACGCCCGGCTTGATGTTCAGATCGACCAGCCGGACGAACTCGACCTCCGACCCGCCCTCCTCGAGCTCCGCGGCAACGACCTTCGCCAAAGCCTCCGTGCTGGACGGCTCGGGAGACGGCTTCAGGGTGCAGTTCAGGATCAGCGCGCGCATGGAAGTCTCCGGGTTGAGCGGGACGAACGGCGAGCGTGGGTCGGCGTTCCGACACTTTATTCAACTAGTCGGTTGACTTCGGCGTCGCAGGATCGTATTCAACCTCTCAGTTCAATGAAGGTTCGCCATGTCGACCGACCCGCTCAGCCAGAAGTTCGCCGCCCTCGCCGATCCGACGCGTCGCGCGATCCTGGCGCGCCTTTGCGAAGGTGAGGCCTCGGTGAACGAACTGGCCGAGCCGTTCGACATGAGCCTGGCGGCCGTGTCGAAGCATCTCAAGGTGCTGGAGCGCGCCGGCCTGATCAGTCGCGGCCGCGAGGCGCAGTGGCGCCCCGCCAAGCTGGAGCCCATGGGGCTGAAAGGCATCGCGGAGTGGATCGAACACTACCGCCGCTACTGGGACCAGAGCTTCGACCGCCTGGAAGAATACCTTCGCAACATTCAGAAAGGAAACGACGATGGGAAAAGAAATTGAAGCCAACCCCTGCGACACAGACGGCGTCGCCCATACCTTCGACCTGGTTCTGGAGCGCACGATCGACGCGCCGCCGGAGAAGGTGTTCCGCGCCTACACCGACCCCGCGATCCTGTCTCAGTGGTTCGCGCCCAAGCCCTGGAGCATCAGCGACATGGTGCTGGAGCCCCATCCGGGCGGCCGTTTCAACTTCGTCATGCACGGGCCGGAGGGCGAGCGCTTCCCGAACTCGGGGATCTACCTCGAAATCGTCGAGAACCGCCGCATCATCTCGACCGACGCCCTGACGCCGAACTGGAAACCCGCCGGCGCCCCCTTCATGGTGGCCCGCATCGACCTGGAACCGACGGCCGACGGCAGGACCCGCTACAAGGCCACCGCCAGTCACTGGACCGAAGAGGCCATGAAGCAGCACGAGCAGATGGGCTTTCACGACGGCTGGGGCCAGGTCGCCGATCAGCTGAACCAGATCGTGAAGACCCTCTGACATGGCCGTCGCCGCAGCCCTGCCCGAGTTGCCGACGCTCCTGCCGCACCGGTTGGACCTGACGCGCACCTTCGCCGCGCCGCGCGCCCTGGTCTGGATGGCCTGGACCCGGCCTGAGATGCGCGTGAACTGGATGGGGCCGGTCGACTGGCCGATGGTCTCCGGAACCAACGATCTGCGCGTCGGCGGCGAATGGCGGGCCTGCCTGCGCTCGGTCGAGACGGGCGAGGATCTCTGGCAGGGCGGCCACTATCGCGAGATCGTGGAGCCCGAGCGGCTGGTCTTCACCTTCCGTTGGGACGAGAGCCACGAGGACGGCCCGCCGGCCGACACCCTGGTCACCGTCCTGCTGCACGAGACCGCCGACGGTCGGACCCGCATGGACTTCACCCACGAGGGCCTGAAGTCCGAACGCAGCCTGACCGGCCACGAATACGGCTGGAACTCCACGCTGGATCGGCTGGAGACCTGGCTGGCCGCCCATCCGGACTGAAACCAAATCAAGGGAGAGACGACCATGAAGATCGTGACGAGCCTGAGCTTCAAGGGCGAATGCCGAGCCGCATTCGAGTTCTACGCCGAGGTGCTGGGCGGCAAGATCACCGCCGCCATGCCCTATGGCGACGGCCCGCCGGACATGCCGGTGCCGCCGCACTACAAGGACTGGCTGATGCACTGCTGGCTGGAGGTCGGCGACCAGGCGATCATGGGGGCCGACATGGATGCCCAGTGGGCGCCCAACATCGACAAGCCCAAGAACGGCTTCGACGTCACCTTCCACACCGACGACATCGAGGAAGGCCGTCGCGTGTTCCGCGCCCTGGCCGAGGGCGGCAAGGTCGGCATGGACTTCTCCGAGACCTTCTGGTCGCCGGGCTACGGCAGCCTGACCGACAAGTTCGGCATTCCGTGGATGGTGAACACCAATCCGTCGCAAGGCTGGACGCCGGGCCAGGCCTGACATGGAGAAGGCCAAGCCCGGGCTGACGCCCGACGCCTACGCCGCCTCCTTCGACGACTGGCGCGGCGAGGAACTGCGCCGTCTCCGCGCCGCCGCCCTTGCGGCGGGCGGCGTGGAGGAGGTCATCAAGTGGGGCCACCTCGTCTATCTGTCGAACGGCCCGGTCGCCCTGATCCGGGCGGAGGGCAAGCGAGTGCTGTTCGGCCTGTGGCGCGGCCAGCGACTGCGGGAAACCGAGCCGCGCCTCAAGCCCGGCGGCCAGTATGAGATGGCCTCCATCAGCCTGGCCGAGGGCGAGACCCTGGACCCCGCCGTGGCGACCGCCCTGGTCCGCGCCGGCGTCGCCCTGAACGCCGAGCTCGGCGACCCGACCAAGGCCGCCAAGACCTGAGGAGACGCTCCATGCGCAAGGTTCGACTGTCGACCTTCCTGACGCTCGACGGCGTGATGCAGGCCCCCGGCGGTCCGACCGAGGACTGGACCGGCGGCTTTCCCTACGGCGGCTGGCTGGCCCCGCATTTCGATGAGACGGTCGGCGAGATGATGGAGGGCTGGATCGGCCGCGACTATGACCTCCTGCTGGGCCGCAAGACCTATGAGATCTTCGCCGCCCACTGGCCGGAACAGGACGACGAGATCGGCCGCGTCTTCAACGCCATCGACAAGTTCGTCGTCGCGGGACCAGACACGCCCCTGACCTGGGCCAACAGCCACCGGCTGGACGGCGAGGCCGGCGAGGCGGTGCGGCGGCTGAAGAGCTCCGGCGACCGCGACCTGCTGATCCAGGGCAGCGGCCAGCTGGTGCAGGCGCTGTTGGCGGCGGACGTGATCGACGAGATCACCCTGATGGTGTTTCCGATCGTGCTCGGTCAGGGCAAGCGGCTGTTCCGCGATGGGGTCGGCGCGACAGCCTGGCGGATGTCTGAGACGCGCCACTCCCCGTCTGGCGTGGTCTGCAGCCGGTACGTCCGCGCAGGCTCCGTCGAGGTCGCCGCCATCGCTCCCCAGGTCCAGAACGACCGCGAGACGGCTCGACAGGCGCGGATGCGCCGCGAGGGCTAGCGGAGCAGCGCGGTCGGGAACGGCCGTCCCAGCGCTTCGGCCAGCGCCTGCTGGCTGATCAGGAACACTTCCGGCTGGCGGTGATAGTTGTTCGACAGGACGATCACCGTCACGTCGCCCTCCGGCTGATGCGCCACCATGTTGCGAAAACCCGACCAGCTGCCGGTGTGATAGATCTGGCGGTCCGGAAACCCCGGCGTCACCCGCTCCCCCAGCCGGTTGGCGAACAGACCATAGCCCCAGTCCCGGCGCGGTCGGCCGCGCTCGGGCGGCGCGTCCGCCGGGCCGTGGTCCCGGATCATGTCGGCGTAGCTCTGGTCCGTCAGCAGGCCCCCGCCGTGCAAGGCGCGGTTCCAGACCAGCAGGTCGTCGGCGGTCGAATAGAGCGCGCCCGCGCCCGTGATGACGCTGACGTTGGCGTTCGGCTGGGGCGTCACCCCGCCGGCGAGGTCGGCGTAGCCCATGACGATCGTGCCGGACCCGTCATAGCCGGTGTCGAGCATGCCCAGCGGCGTGAAGAAGTTGGCCTGCAGCCAGGCGTGGAACTCCATCCCGCTGGCCGCCTCCACGACGGCCGCCAGCAGGTTGTAGCCCGCGTTGGAGTAGCGAATCTTCGTCCCCGGCTCGAACTGCAGGCGATAGAAGCTCGACGCCGTCGTCAGGTCGGCCAGCGTCGTCGGCGCGACTCGGCGCCGGCCCCAGTTCGCCTGCGCCATCAAATCCGGCACACCGGCGGTGTGCGACAGGAGGTGCCGCAGCCGGATCGGCGCCCACGCCTCCGGGCACGGCTGGATCCAGCGGCACAGCGGATCGTCGACCGACAGCATGCCTTCGTCCTGAAGACGCAGGATCGCGGCGGCGGTGAACTGCTTGCTGATTGACGCAAGGCGAAACCGCGAATTCAGCCGAATCGGTTCACCGGTCGCCCGATCCGCTGGGCCGTGGACTTGGCGAAACAGGATGCGGTCGCCACGCGCCACCAAAACCGCACCGCTGAACCGCCCACGCGCGGCCTGATCCTCCAGTGCCGCCTTCAGACGGGGCAAATCCTCGACGACCGCCAGCGGCGGTCGCGTCGGGGCGAACGGCCGTTCTACGGCCGTCTGCGTCGTGGCCTGCCACCAGATCAGGCCCAGGCTCCCGATGATCAGCGCGGCCGCCACGACCATGCCGGTCCAGTTGGCGCCCCTACGCCTCATGGCGACCCGGATTGTCCTGCTCTTCCCGCATGTGTCCGAAAATGTCCCCCTTGTGCCCGCGGATATCTCGCATGTCCTCGGGGGGAAATGTCCCTATTGTCCCGCTCGAAACCCGGCGTTCGGATCCGAGGCGTTCAGGCGTCATAGTCCAGACCGAACTGGGCGTAGAGCGCGCGGCTGTCCTGCCACTTCGGATCGACCTTCACCGTCAGGAACAGGTGCACGGGACGGCCGAGGATCTCGGTCAGGTCCTCGCGCGCCTTCTGGCCGATCCACTTCAGCGTCTGCCCGCCCTTGCCCAGGACGATCGGGCGCTGGCTGTCGCGCTCGACGTAGATCGTCTGCTCGATGCGGGCCGAGCCGTCCGGCCGGTCGTCGAAGGCGGTGGTCTCCACCGCCGCCGAATAGGGCAGTTCTTCGTGGACGCGCAGATAGACCTTCTCGCGCGTGATTTCGGCCGCCAGCACGCGCATCGGCACGTCCGCGGCCTGGTCTTCCGGATAGAGCCACGGGCCCTGCGGCATCGCCTCGGCCAGACGCGCCTTCAGGTCGTCGACGCCGTCTCCGGTCGCCGCGGAGATCATGAAGACTTCGGAATAGGCGCCCGTCGCGTCCAGCTTCTGCGCCAGCGCCAGAAGCGTGTCGCGGCGCATGCCGTCGATCTTGTTCAGCGCCAGGATCACCTGTTTGCCGGCCTCGGTCAGGGCCTTGACGATCGTCTCGGTGTCCTCGGCCCCCCGCCGATCCGCGGCCGAGCCGTCCTTCGTCTCCGACGCGATGTGCGACGCCGCGTCGATCAGGTGCACCACCACGTCCGCGTCGTCCGCCCCGCCCCAGGCCGAGGCGACCATGGCCCGGTCCAGCCGCCGGCGCGGGCTGAAGATGCCGGGCGTGTCGACCAGCACGATCTGGGCGTCGCCGTGCATGGCGATGCCGCGCACGGGGAAGCGGGTCGTCTGCACCTTTTGCGTGACGATGGAGACCTTCGACCCCGCCAGCCGGTTCACCAGGGTGGACTTGCCGGCGTTGGGCGCGCCGATGATGGCGGCGAAGCCGGCGCGGGTTTGGGGGTCGGTATCGGTCAAATCACGCCTTCACGGGACAACAGGGCGACGGCCGCCGCCTTCTCCGCCTCCTGACGCGAGCGCCCTTGCGCGGTCAAGGGCTCCCCGCCGGAAACCGCGACCTCGACGGTGAACGTTGGAGCGTGGTCCGTGCCCGTCCGCTGGACCACCCGATAGCTGGGCAATCCCCGCCCGCGCGCCAGCGACCACTCCTGCAGCGCAGACTTGGGGTTGCTGACGCCGGGCGGCGCCGGCGCGGCCAGTTCCTCGGCCCAGGCGCGTTCGAACACCGCGCGGGCGGCGTCCAATCCTCCGTCCAGATAGACGGCGGCCAGCACCGCCTCCATGGCGTCGCCCAGCACGCCCTCGCGGCGGCGACCGCCCTGCTTGGCCTCGCCGCCCGACAGGCGCATGGCCGGCCCGACGCCCAGCCGTTCGGCGGCACGGGCGCAGGCGGCCTTGTCGACCAGGGCGTGCAGCCGCGACGACATCTCGCCCTCGTCGGCGTCGGGCAGGTCGCGCATCAGCCTCTCGGCCACCAGCAGGCCCAGAACCCGGTCGCCCAGGAACTCCTGCCGCTGGTTATGCGCATAGGGCCGCCCGCGGGCGTCGCGCTCGGCCCCCTCCCCCACGCTGGCGTGGGTCAGGGCGATCTCCAGCAGTTCCGGCCGCGCGAAGGCGTGACCCAGGCGCGCGGTCAGCTCACGGACGGCTTCCGCGCGCCGGTTCTGGCCGCGGGCCTCAGTCAAGGACCGTGAAGAAGCGGCTGGGCCGCACCTTGGTGAACCAGCTGACGGGGTTCACCAGCGAGGCCCCCGGCGACCAGGAGAACAGGATGATCTCGGCCTTGCCGATCAGATTCTCTTCCGGCACCAGACCGACTCCCTGCGAAGACTGGTCGCGGCTGTCGACCGAGTTGTCGCGATTGTCGCCCATCATGAAATAGTGGCCCTCGGGCACCTCGAACACCGCCGTGGAGTCCAGCATGCCGCCGGGGCCGAAGTCCTGAATGGCGAAGCTGCGGCCGTTGGGCAGGGTTTCGCGCAGCTGGGTCGCCGGGCGGGCCCCGAAGGCCTCGCCGATGGCCTCGTTGCTGATCACCACGTCGCGAACCGGCTGGCCGTTGATGTGCAGCGTGCCCTCGATCATCTGCACCCGGTCGCCCGGCAGGCCGATGACGCGCTTGATGTAGTCGGTCTTGTCGTCCCGCGGCAGCTTGAACACCGCGATGTCGCCGCGCTGGGGCGCCTTGCCCATGATGCGGCCCTCGAACAGAGGCGGGCTGAACGGGATGGCGTGCTTCGAATAGCCGTAGGACCACTTGGTCACGACGATGTAGTCGCCCTCATACAGGTTGGGCTCCATCGACGCCGACGGAATGGTGAAGGGCTGGAACAGCACGATCCGCAGGATGACGGCGATCAGCAGGGCGAAGACGACAGTCTTCAGGATCTCGACGAACTCGTTGCCGCCGCCGCCGGACTTCTTCTTCTCCTTGCGGGGCTTGTAGACCGGGGTCGGGCCGGAATGGTCGGGGGCGTCGCCGTGGTCGCTCCAGATCGGCGAGGCGGCGTCGACGCGGCCCGACGCCGCGGCGACGGTCGCGCCCGCCACTGCGGCTGCCGCCATCGGCTCGGCCGGGGGCACGGGCACGGGTTCCGGAGCGGGCTCCGGATGGGCCTCGACGACGGGCTCTGCCGCGGCGTCTTCGGCGTGCGGCTCGGAAGCCGGCTCGGCGTGATCGTCGGAGTGGGCCTCGGCCGCTTGCGCAGGCGCGTCGTGAGCCTCCTCCGCGGGATGGGTCTCAGCCTCCCCCGGGTGCGCCTCGGCAGACGGCGCATGATCCGGCTCCGGATGCGGATCGGCAGTCGGTTCGTGGCCCGGCGCGTCGGGCTCGTGCGGCTTTTCGGCTTCGCTCATCTCGATCGTCCCCCGCCCGCGCGTCGGCGGGTCTTCATGGCGTCGCAGGCGTATAGTCTCATTTTGTGACGGGCAAGGCTTCGATCACCACGAAGGCGAGCGCATAGGGATGCTCGTCGCTGAGCGTCAGGTGCACGACCGCCTCATGCCCTACCGGCGTCAGCCGCTTTAGGTGCTCCGCCGCCGGACCCGTCAGGGCCAGGGTCGGTCGGCCCGAGGGCAGGTTCACCACCCCCATGTCCTTCCAGTAGACGTCGCGCCGCATGCCGGTGCCCAGCGCCTTGGCGCAGGCCTCCTTGGCCGCGAACCGCTTGGCGTAGCTCCAGGCCGCGTCCGGCTTGCGGTCGGACCGCGTGCGCTCGATCTCGGTGAAGCAGCGCCGCTTGAACCGGTCGCCGAAGCGATCCAGCGACTCCTCGATGCGGCGAATGTCGCACAGGTCGGCGCCGACCCCGACGATCACCGAGGCGCTCCGTCCATCGCCGCCCGCATCCGCCCGATCGCCTCGGCCAGACCCACGAACACGGCCTCTCCGATCAGGAAATGGCCGATGTTCAGCTCGCGCACCTCCGGGATCGCCATCATTTCGGCGGCGGTTGCGTAGTCCAGGCCATGACCCGCATGAACTTCCAGCCCCAGATCGACGGCCCGCGTCGCCGCCGCCTGCAGCCGGTCGAACTCCACCGCGCGATCGTCGCCGGACAGGTGGCAATAGCGTCCGGTGTGGAACTCCACGACCTGCGCCCCGACCGCATGCGCGGCTTCGACCTGAGTCGGGCTCGGCTCGATGAACAGGGAAACGCGAATCCCGGCGTCGGCCAGGGCCTTCACCACCGGAGCGATCCGGGCCCCATGGCCCGCGACCGCGAGTCCGCCCTCGGTCGTCACCTCCTCGCGTCGTTCCGGCACCAGGCAAGCGGCGTGCGGCCGGTGTCGAAGGGCGATGGCAAGCATTTCGTCCGTGACCGCCATCTCCAGATTCAGCGGGCGGCCCGCCTCGGCGCACAGGTCGCTCAGCGCGGCGATGTCGCCGTCCGTGATATGTCGGCGATCCTCGCGCAGATGGGCGGTGATCCCGTCCGCGCCGGCGGCCAGCGCCTCGCGCGCCGCGCGCACAGGATCGGGATGCGAGCCCCCGCGCGCGTTCCGCACCGTGGCGACGTGGTCGATGTTGACGCCGAGTCGGGCGTGTCCGGCCACGCTGCCCTCCTATTTCGCCAGCCGACGGCTGCCGGGATCCTCGACCGGCAGGGCCGCCAACTCTGACGGCAGAGAGTCGGCCGGATAGGCAGGCACGTCCAGCGTCGCCAGCGCGACCAGGGGAACGCCCACATCGGCGCGCCCACCCGAGCGATCGACGATGCAGGCCGCTGCGACCACGTCGCCGCCCACCGTGCGGATGGCGGCGATGCATTCGCGCGAGCTGAGGCCCGTGGTGACGATGTCCTCGACCATAACGACCTTCTGGCCGGGCTCGACATGGAAGCCGCGCCGCAGCTTGAACGCCCCGCCTTCGCGCTCGACGTACATCGAGGGAACCTTGAGCCAGCGCGCCGTCTCATAGCCTGGGATGATGCCGCCGACCGCCGGCGAAATGGCCACGTCCACGCCGCCGACCGCCGCCGTGATCTTCTCCGCCAACGCCTTGCACAGACGGGCGCAGCGCTCGGCGTCCATGAAGACCAGGTTCTTCTGCAGGAAGACGGGGCTGTGCAGGCCCGACGAGAGCACGAAATGCCCTTCGCGCAGAGCGCCCGCGGCGCGGAACTCGTTCAGCACGTCTTCGGAAGTCATGCCGGTCCTTTGCTCCGCTTCGACCGCCAAGCCAAGTCGTTCAGTCGATGACCTGGTGCGGCTTCAGGCCGCCGTCCAGCAGGCATTGCCAGATTTCCTCGGCCGTCTCGGCGTGGCTGTAGAGCTCCAGGTCCGACGGCCGGATCATCTCCGTCTTCACCAGCACGTCGAGGTTCAGGACCGAGGTCCAGAAGGCGTGGTCGACCAGCACGATCGGGATCGGCGGCGCCCGACCCACGCGGCGCAGCGTCAGGATCTCAAACAGTTCGTCGAAGGTGCCGAACCCGCCCGGAAACACCACCAGGGCGTTGGCCCGCATGGCCAGGTGCATCTTGCGCACGGCGAAATAGTGGAACTGGAACGTCAGGTCCGGCGTGGACCAGGCGTTCGGCTCCTGCTCCGTGGGCAGGGTGATGTTGAAGCCGACCGAGGGCGCGCCGGCGTCGGCGGCGCCGCGATTGGCCGCCTCCATCACGCCCGGCCCGCCGCCCGTGGCGATGACGTTGTCTCTCGGCTGGCCCACCTCCCCGATCAGGGCGCCGCCGCGCTCCGAGGCGATGCGTCCGAACTCCCGCGCCTGCGCGTACCAGCGGCCGTGCGGCTCTGAGTCGCCGTCGCGCGACCGCGCACTGCCGAACACCACGATGGTCGAGCGCACGCCCCAGGCGTGCAGCGCCTCCTCGGCCTTCGAGTATTCAATCTGCAGGCGGACGCCGCGCATCGTCTCGCCCATCATGAAGTCGGAATCCAGCGCCGCCAGTCGATAGGACGGCGCGGTCTTCTGGGCTTCGTTGGGACTGCGCGGTCGCCTCACCCGCGCACGCGCTCCACGGTGTCGACCGACGGATTGGTGCGCAGAGCCGCCATGATGCCGGTGGCGTGCTTGGCGTCCTTGACCTCCACGTCGATGTCGACGTCGAAAAAGTCCTGCTGCCGACGCGTCATGCTCAGGTTCAGGATGTTGCCGCCCGCCTCGCCGATCACCGTGGCGACGGCGCCCAGGACCCCCGGCGCGTTCTGGATGGTGGTGCGCAGGCGCGTGGCGGCCAGGCCGCTGGTTTCCGCCCGCGGCGTCCACTGCAGATCCTGCCAAATGGAGTCGTCGTCGGCGACCTGGGCCAGCCGGTTGCAGTCGATGGTGTGGACGGTCAGCCCCTTGCCCGGCTCCAGGATGCCGACGATCCGGTCTCCCGGCAGCGGCGAGCAGCAGGCCCCGAAATGGATGCTGACTCCCGGCGTCAGGCCGCCGCCGTTGACGAACAGCCGGGCCTCGTCGTCGCTGATCCGCTTGCGCGCCTTGACCGAGGTCACCGTGCCCTTCAACGCCGGGAACAGCGTCTCTGCCACCTTGGCCGGAGAGACGCGGCCCTGACCGATGGCGGTGAACAGATCGTCCTCCGTGGCGATGGCCAGGGTCTCCAGCACGGGGGCCAGGGCGACCTCCTTCAGGTTCTTGCCCACGCGGCTCAGCGTCTGCTCCAGCGTGGCCTTGCCCAGCTTCTGATACTCGCTGCGTTCGGTGGAGCGGATGTTGCGGCGGATCGCCGAACGGGCTCGGCCCGTGACGGTCAAACTGCGCCAGTCGGACGGCACCTCGCGCTTGGCGCCGCGCACGATCTCCACGACGTCGCCGTTCACCAGAGGCGTGCGCATCGGCTTCAGCTCGCCGTTGATCTTCACGCCCACGGCCGTCTCGCCGATGCCGGTGTGGACGGCATAGGCGAAGTCCAGCGGCATGGCCCCCCGCGGCAGGGTGATCAGCGCCCCTTTCGGCGTGAAGACGAAGACCTGATCAAGGTACATCTCCAGCTTGGCGTGCTCGACCCAGTCGTCGTTGCCCTCGTGCCCCTCGCCGCTCTCGACGACCTGCACCAGGTGCCGGAGATTCTGCAGCGGGTCGCGCCCACCGTCCTTCTCCATCGCCTCGCGGTCGAAGCCATAGGCGTGGTTCTTGTAGGCCCAGTGCGCCGCCACCCCGTCCTCGGCCACGCGGTCCATCGCCTCGGTGCGGATCTGCATCTCGATGCGCAGGCCGCCGGGTCCGACGACGGTCGTATGCAAGGACCTGTAGTTGTTGGATTTCGGGGTGGAGATGTAGTCCTTGAACCGATCCGGCACCATCGGCCAGCGGCGGTGGATCACCCCCAGCGCCGCATAGCAGTCCGCGTCGTCGTCCACGATCACCCGGAAGGCGTAGATGTCCGACAGGGCGGAAAAGCCGACCGACTTGCGCTGCAGCTTGCGCCAGATCGAATAGGGCGTCTTCTGCCGCCCGGCGACCTGGGCCTGAATGTCGGCGTCCGCCAGCACGGCCCCGACCTCGCGCGTGACCTTCTCCAGCGCCTCGCCGTGCTCCAGCTTCAGCGCGTCCAGCCGCCGCTGCAGGGCGTTTCGGGCCGCGGGGTTCAGGTGCTCGAAGGACAGCTCCTCCAGCTCCTGGGCGATGGAGTGGATGCCGATGGACCGGCCCAGCGGCGCATAGACCTCCAGCGTCTCACGGCTGATGCGCTCGCGCTTCTCCGGCTTCACGAACCGAAGCGTGCGCATGTTGTGCAGTCGGTCCGCCAGCTTGACCAACAAGACGCGCACGTCCTTGGAGATCGCCAGGATGAACTTGCGCAGGTTTTCGGCCTGACGCGTGTGCTCGGCTTGAAGTTCAAGTCGGCTCAGCTTGGTGACGCCTTCGACCAGGCTGGCGACTTCCTCGCCGAACCGCTCGGCGATGTCGTCGCGGGTGGCCGTGGTGTCCTCCACCACGTCATGCAGCAGGGCCGTCACGATGGTCGCCGTGTCCAGCTTGTAGTCGGTCAGGATGCCGGCGACCTGGATAGGATGGGCGAAATAGGGATCGCCCGAGGCTCGCAGCTGCGAGCCATGCATCTTCATGGCGTAGACGTAGGCCCGGTTCAGCAGGGTCTCGTCCGCCGACGGGTCATAGGCCTTGACCGCGTCGATCAGCTCGAACTGACGCAGGACCTTGCTGCGCCCGGGCGCAGGCGCCGCCTCGATCGTCTCAGCTTGGAGGTCCGGCGCGGCATCGCGCGCCGGAAGAATGGTGACGCCGCTGTCGCCGTCCGGCGTCAGTAGCGCTCCTCCTGGCCGCCGTCCCGGTCGCTCTGCAGCGCGCGGATCAGCTCGGCCTCGGCCATGTTCATGTGCTGCGGCTCGGCCAGCAGGGCGACGGTTTCCGCCTCGTCCTCGGCCTCGGTGCGCTCGTCGACGCGCTGCAGGGTGGTGACGATGGCCTCGCGCAGTTCGTCCGGCACGACCGCGTCCTCGGCCAGTTCGCGCAGGGCGACGACCGGGTTCTTGTCGTTGTCGCGGTCAAGCATCAGCGGCGCGCCGTTGGCGATGTTGCGCGCGCGGTGCCCCGCCAGCAGCACCAGGCCGAAGCGATTGGGAACCTTCTCGATGCAGTCTTCGACGGTGACGCGGGCCATGAAATCCTCGGGCGGCGGGGAGAACCGCAGAAAATAGCGGTTCTCGCACCGTTGTGCAACGCGGCGAAGGCGGAATCACGGCGCTTGCTTCGCCGCATCGCGTTCAGCCTTCCGCTCCTCCCTGTATCGCCTGACTCCCGGCGGAGCGGGCGAACAAACGATCGCACCCTCGCCGTGCCTTCGGCAGATCACTGCGGGATCCGTTGAGGCAGCTGACCCCCAGATGTCTCCTTGCGGCCCGTATTTCTGACCCAGTCTCCAAGCCACAGCTGAGAAGGCGAGGAACGTAAGGAGCCCAACCAGAACGGCATATCGCGCCTCGACGACACGCAGCCAGTAATATCGTGACAGTCGAAAGGTCACAGTCGCCGCGCGTCCAGTCCAACGGTGACGTGCTTCGACAGGGTAGCCGCGGTCTCCCCGAGCAGCGGATGGCGCCACCCCGGCGCGATCTCGGCCAGGGGTCCCATGACGAAGCCCCTCTCCGCCGCGCGCGGATGCGGCAGGATCAGGCCCTGAAGGTCCCCGGCGTGCCGGCCATAGGCGATCAGATCAAGGTCCAGGGTGCGGGGGCCGTTGCGGCGCATCGATCGGTCGCGGCCGAAGATGTCCTCGATCCGGCCCAGCGCCGCCATCAGGTCGTTGGGCGCCAGCTCTGTCCTGATCACGACGACGCCGTTCAGGAACGACGGATCGCTGGGGTCGGGCCAGGCGTCCGACCGCCACCACGACGACCGGGCGACCACGTCCACGCCCTCGTACCTCAACCGCGCGACCGCCGCGTCCAGCGCCTGCGCGCAATCGGCCCAGACGCCCTTGTCATTGCAGCCGAGGGCGACGATGACGGCCTGATCCAGATCGAGGTCGGCCACGCATTCCGGTCCGGCCGGACGCGCATTCTCCTCGCCATGTTCGCCCGATGAGCCTTCCATGACCGACATCATGCCAGAACGTCTCGCCCTTTTCATCGACGGCGCGAATCTGCACGCCACGGCCAAGGGGTTGCACGCCGACCTCGACTTTCGGAGGCTGCTCGACCTGTTCGCCGGCCGTGGACGGCTGGTGCGGGCGATCTACTACACCGCCGTGGTCGAGGGGGAGGAGTTCTCTCCCGTCAAACCCCTGATCGACTGGCTGGACTACAACGGCTTTTCGGTGGTGACGAAGCCGGTGAAGCGGTTCACCGACGCGGACGGCCGGTCGCGCATCAAGGGCAACATGGACATGGAGATGGCGGTCGACCTGCTGGAACTCGCCCCCCGCCTGGACCATGCCGTCCTGTTCACCGGCGACGGCGATTTCCGCCGCGTAGTGGAGGCGGTGCAGGCCAAGGGCGTGCGGGTCACCGTGGTCTCGACGCTCAAGACCCAGCCGCCCCAGGTCGCTGACGAACTGCGGCGTCAGGCCGACGTCTACCTCGACCTCGCCGACCTGCTGCCCGAAATCGCCCGGCCCCGCGCATGACCGCCGTCCCGCCCGAGGCTCCCCGCGGCTGCCCACTGTGCCCCCGCTTGGTCGCCTATCGACAGGAGAATGCGCGCAGGGAGCCGAACTGGTTCAACGACCCGGCGCCCTCCTTCGGCGACCCGCAGGCGCGGCTCCTGATCGCCGGCCTGGCGCCCGGCCGCACCGGCGCCAATCGCACTGGCCGCCCGTTCACGGGCGACCACGCCGGCTGGCTGCTGTACGAAACCCTGATCACGACCGGCTTCGCGCGCGGGATCTATGACGCCCGGCCCGGCGACGGCCTCGAACTGGTCGACTGCATGATCACCAACGCCGTCCGCTGCGCCCCGCCGGGCAACAAGCCGACGCCGGAGGAGGAGCGCACCTGCCGCCCCTTCCTGATCTCGCGGCTCGCCGCCCTGCCCCGGCTGAAGGTGATCGTCACCCTGGGCGACGTTTCGCGCCGCAACGTGCTCAAGGCTCTGGGCCGGCCCGTCTCCGCCATGCCCGCCGGCCATGGCGCCGAGGGACGCGTCGGAGACTTGATCCTGCTGAACAGCTATCACTGCTCACGCCTGAACACGAACACGGGACGCCTGACGCCGCAGATGTTCCGGGACGTCTTCCTTCGCGCGCGAGACCTCATCGAATCGTGATCGCCGAAGAGCGGCGACCAGCGTGGCTGTTGCTCTCCGGACACGCGAATCTCGCCTGATCGTGATACCCTCACTGGGCGTGCAACCGGGCTCCGACATCCCGCGTTCTGGGGCCCGGAGGAGGCTCACATGCGCAGGTCGAATGGGGTGTTCACGCCGTCCGAACGTCGGGCGGCCGTTTGGGTGGTGATCGGCTGCCTGATCGTGGCGTCGCTGGGCGCCGCGGCGGATCGGTTCATGAGACCGTCGCTGGGCTGGTACGCCGACTCCGGCGTGTCCCAGACCCTGGACGGCGTCGTCGAGGCTCGGCCGCTGGGCTGAGGCCGTCTAGCCCCGGTCGCGCAACAGGCGCGCCTTGTCGCGCGCCCAGTCGCGGTCGGCCTGGGCCTCGCGCTTGTCGTGCAGCTTCTTGCCCTTGGCCAGGGCGATCTCGATCTTCGCCTTGCCCGCGTCGTTCAAATACAGCCGCACGGGGATGATGGTCTGGCCGTCGCGCTGGACCGCCCCGATCATGCGGTCGATCTGCTTCCGGTGCAGCAACAGCTTCCTATGCCGGCGCGGCTCGTGATTGAAGCGCGACGCCTGCTTGTAGGGGGGGATGTCGGCGTTGATCAGCACAAGCTCACGCCCCTCCGGCGCAACGTAGCTCTCGGCGATGTTGGCCCGCCCTTCCCGCAGCGACTTGATCTCCGTCCCCAGCAGTTGAATCCCGGCCTCGGTGAACTCTTCCAGGAAATAGTCGAAGCGCGCCCGGCGGTTCTCCGCAAGCGTCTTGGCCTGCGACGTCTTCTCGGCCATCAGGCCACGCCCGCCGCCGCCATGGCGCGGTCGATCAGCGGACGCGCGGCCTCGTTCGTCGGCGCCAGCGGCAGGCGGACATCCTCACCGCAAAGTCCCAGCTTGGCCAAGGCGTACTTCGTCGGCGCAGGGGAGTTGTCGAGGAACAGCGCCTTGTGCAGGGCGATCAGTCGATCCTGCCACAGGCGTGCGGACTCAAGATCGCCGCGCTGGACCGCGTCGTACAGCGCCACCATGCCCTCCGGCGCGGCGTTGGAGCTGACCGAAATCACGCCGTGGCCGCCGTGCGCCAGATATCCCAGGAAGCTGGGGTCGTCGCCGCTGATCAGGGCGAAGCCCTCGCCGATCTCGGCGCGCATCCGGCTGACCCGGCCCATGTCGCCGGTCGCGTCCTTGATGCCGACGACGTTCGGATGCTTCGCCAGGGCGACGGTCACGTCGTCCGGCAGGTCGACGCCGGTGCGGCCCGGCACGTTGTAGAGCAGGATCGGCAGCTGCACGGCGTCGGCCACAGCCTCGAAATGCGCCTTCAGCCCCGCCTGCGACGGCCGATTGTAATAGGGCGTCACGACCAGGGCCCCGTCCGCGCCGACGGTCTTGGCGTGGCGGACCAGCTCGATCGATTTGTCGGTCGACGGCGAGCCGGCGCCGGCGATCACCCGCACGCGGCCCGCGGCCTTTTCGACGCACAGCTCGACGACGCGCTTGTGCTCCTCGACCGTCAGAGTGGCGCTCTCGCCGGTCGTGCCCATCGGGACCACGCCATGAACCCCCGCCGCGATCTGGCGTTCCAGCAGGCCGACGAACGCGGCTTCGTCCACGCTTCCGTCACGAAGAGGTGTGATCAGGGCGGTGATCACGCCCTTGAACAAGGGGCCGGTCATGGTGACGATGGGTCCTGTCCGGCGGCGCTGCGCCGCCGTCTCAACGGTTGAAGGTTTAGGGATGGGCCCGCGCGGTCGCAACCCGGTGCGGAGAAGCATGGCTCAGAACGTCCTCGCCTCGATCCTGGCCGCCGTCACGGCGCTGTTCGCGCCCGCGCCGGAGAAAATCGCCGCCGCGGTCGCGCCGGCGCAGGAACGACCCTATGCGCCTCAGGTGCGGATCCTGTCGTCCGCCGACGCCGAGATATTCCCCCGCGCCCTGGCCGCCGCCCGCAACCGCGACGCCTTCGGCGCTCGTTCCCTGGCCCAGCAGATGGCCGACCCCACGGCGCGCAAGCTGATCGAATGGGCCATCGTCGACGTGTCCGGCCGCGACATGAGCTTCGCGGAGCTGGAGGTCGCCGACCGCGCCTTCGCCGCCTGGCCACGCATCGAGTCGCGCCGCACCGAGGCCGAAACCGCCCTTGCCCGCGCCTATGCGCCGCCGCAGACCGTGATCGCCTTTTTCGAGGGCCGGGAACCGCTGACGGCCCAGGGCGCCTTCGCCCTCGCTGAGGCCCTGTCGGCTTCGGGGCGCGAGCAGGAGGCGGTGACGCTGGTCCGTCGCTGGTGGACCGGCCAGTCGTTCGAGGCCGACCTGCAGTCCCGCGCGCTCGCCCGCTGGACCCCCGTCCTGACGACCTCCGATCATGACCAGCGCTTGGGCATGCTGATCCTCGGCCCGCACGGCCCGGCCACGCGCGCGATGATGGACCTGGCCTCGCCAGACATGCGCGCCGTCGCCCAGGCCGTGATGAGCCTGCGCACCGCCTACGCGCCCGATTCGATCGTCGCAGGACTCAGCCCGTCGCAGGCGGCGCACCCGGCCGTCGTGCTCGAGAAGGTGCGTCTGTTGCGTGCACAGAACCGCCAGTCGGAGGGATTCGCCCTGCTCGCCGGCCTGCCGCCTTCGCCCTCGCACGAGGCGGGTGAGGACACATTGTGGACCGAGCGGCGCAACTGGTTCCTCGACGCGCTCCAGCGCAACGACTGGCAGGGAGCCTACGGCGCCATGGCCGGCCACGGCTTCCCCGGCGGCGAACGTAAGGTCGACGCCGAGTTCTTCGCGGGCTGGGTCGCCCTGACCAAACTGAACGACCCTTCCCTGGCCGCCCGGCATTTCGAGGCCCTGCGGACCTATTCCTCCACCCCGATCACCCAGGGCCGCGCCCTCTACTGGCTGGGCCGCGCCGCCGAGGCCCGGGGCGACGCCGCCGGGGCCCGCGTCTGGTACGACCAGGGCGCCCGCCACATCCAGACCTTCTATGGCCAGCTGGCCGCCGAGAAGGCCGGCATCACGACGCTCGCCCTGCCCGCGGACCCCGTCGTCACCGACGCCGACCGCGCCCGGTTCGAGGCCGACGAAGTGGTCCGCGCCACGCGCATTCTGGGCGAGATGAACGAGCAGGGCCTGATGCGGGTCTTCGCCTATCACCTGGACGACCGCCTGCCTGAAGCCGCCGACCTGGCCCAGTTGATGGACATGGTCCTGGCCTATGGCGACCGCTTCGGCTCGATGATGGTCGGCCGGGCCGCCAGCCAGCGCGGCTTCCTGATGCCCGACCGCCAGTACCCGATCCGCATCCCGCCCGAGGTGCCGGGCGCCGCCCCGCTGGCCTTCACCCTGGCCATCACGCGTCAGGAATCCAGCTTCGACCCCATGGCCCGGTCGTCGGCCGACGCACGCGGCATGATGCAGTTCCTGCCGTCCACGGCCTCGGGCGTGGCGCGCCGTCTGGGCATGCCCTGGTCCGCCGAGCGCCTGTGGGACCCGGACTACAACATGAGCCTGGGCAGCTATCATCTGGCCGAGCTGACCGGCCAGTTCGGCGGGTCGATGCTGCTGGCCACCGTCGGCTACAACGCCGGCCCGGCGCGCCCGCCGCAGTGGATCGCCCGCTGCGGCGACCCGCGCGGACGTCAGGTCGATCCGGTGGACTTCATCGAGTGCGCGCCCTTCACCGAGACGCGCAACTACATGATGCGGGTCATGGAAAACATGGGCGTGTACAAGGCCCGACTGGCCGGCGGCTCGGCGCCTCTGACGCTGTCGGACGATCTGGCGCGCGGGGCGGGCTCGGGCCCGATCCCCTACGATCAGCTCACGCCCTGAAGCGGTCGAAGCGCGGCCGCCCGTCGATCCAGTCGGCCCGCACGCCGAACACGGCGGCCAGAACCTCGTCGGCCAGGGCCTGACGCGGCGCGGCGTCGGCGCGCACACGCCCGTGGTGCAGCACCACGATCCGGCTCGCGAACCGGGCCGCAAGGTCCAGGTCGTGCAGGCTGACCAGCACCGCCTGCCCGCCCTTCGCCCGCGCCGCCAGCCGCTCCATGACCAGCAGCTGACCGTCCGGATCCAGTCCCGACGTCGGCTCGTCCGCCAGCAGGGCCGCCGCCGGCTGCGCCAGGGCCCGCGCGATCAGCACCCGCGCGCGCTCTCCGCCCGACAGGTCGTTTATGCCCCGGTCGGCCAAGCCGTCCGCCTGCATGTCCGACAGCGCCGCCGCCACGCGCGTCTCCGATCCCGGCGGCGACCCGAGCGCGGCGACGTCGCCCGCCCGCAGGTTCCACGCCACCGTCCGCTCCTGGGCCAGATAGGCGACCCGACGCGCGCGTTCCGCCGGCGACAGCCCGGCCACCTCTTCGCCCCCCAGCCGCGCCGAGCCCGCTTCCAGCGCGATCGGCCCCGCCAGTGCCCGGATCGCCGTCGACTTGCCCGCCCCGTTGGGCCCGCACAGCGCCACCAGTTCGCCCGCCCGGACGGCAAGATCGACGCCGTCCAGCGCGGTCCGGCCGCCCAGGGTGGCCCGTGCGCCGCTCAGCTCCAGCGCGCTCACGACCGCCAGCTCCGCGCCGCGCGGGCGGCGATCAGGGCGAACAGCGGCGCACCGACCAGCGCCGTCAGCACGCCCAGCTTCAACTCCTGCTCGGTCGGGATCACGCGCACCGCCAGATCGGCGACGACGAGGATCAGCCCTCCGGCCAGTGCCGACGGCGCCCAGATGCGCGCCGGATCGTCCCGCACGAAACGCCTCACCAGATGCGGCGCGACCAGACCGACGAAGCCGATCGCCCCGGCCACCGCCACCGCCGCGCCGGCCGCCAGCGACGCGGCCAGAAGGGCCGTCACGCGCAGCCTTTCCAGCGGCAGACCCAGCGTCCGCGCCGTGTCCTCGCCCAGCGCCAACGCCCGCAGTCCCGGCCCGCAGGCGTGCGCCAGCCCGGCCGCGGCCGCCGCCGGCACGGCGATCCACAGCACCTCCGTCCAGCCCCGGTTCTCCACCGACCCCATCAGCCACGCCATCACCTCCGCCCCCGCCAGCGGCGTGGGCGCCAAATTGAAGACCAGCGACGTCGCCGCGCCGCCCAGCGCGGACAGGGCCACGCCGAACAGGATCAACCCGGCCGGCGACGGCACGCGGCTGACGAAGGCCAGCAGCGCCAGGGCGACCAACCCCGCCCCCACAACGGCCGCCAGTTCCACCGCGCCGGGAACGGCCGCCAGCCCCAGCACGATAGCCAGCGCCGCCGCCGCGCCGCCGCCCGCCGACACGCCCAGCACCCCCGGCTCCGCCAGCGGATTGCGCAGCAGCCCCTGCATCACCGCCCCGCCCAGACCCAGGGCGGCGCCGACCGTCAGGGCGCACAGAGCGCGGGGCGCCCGGATGCGCCACAGCACATCCGCCGGACCTGACGTGGGGTCGACGAACGCTTCCGCCCATTGGGCCCCGGTCATCGCCGTCTCGCCGAACGCCGCCGCCAGAACCAGCGCCAGCGCGCACGCCCCGCCCAGCGCCAGGTTCAGCCGCGCGAATCCGTTCATTCGGCCACGATCTCGACCGCCTCGACTGTGAACCAGGCGGGGCAGGACAGCAGCGCCGCCGGGATCACTCGCGTCTCCTCGGCGGCGACGGCGCGGCGAAGCACCTCATGTCGCCCCACGCCGTGTCGATCCGAGCCCGGACGATCAAAAAAGCTCAACACGAACCGGTCTGGAGGGTCCAGGGCCAGCGCCTCAAGCCCGACCGGACCGAAGCCTGGCGTCTTCGTCACGTTCTCCACCCCGCCTGCGGCCATCACGGCGTCCACCAGGGTTCCGGGCCCCGACGTCCATCCCGAAGCGGTCAGATAGAGCGCCGGCTCACGCAGACCGGCGCTGTCGCGCGCCTCCTCCAATCGCGCGTCCATGCCGATCGCCAGGCGTTCCCCGACCTCGGCCCGACCCAGCTCTCGCGCCACCCTGACCACGTTGGCCCGGACGTCGCCCAGGTCGGAGGCGTCGCCGATCTCCACGACCCTGACCCCACGCCTCTCAAGCGCGGCCAGCAGCCGGGCGTCGCCGCCCCACTGGCGCACCACCACGTCGGGCCGGAAGCCGACCGCCGCCTCAAGCCCCGGTCGGATGCGCCGCCGCCCACGCGCCTCGTCGGCGAAGTAGGAGTCCGCATCGTCCGCGCGCGGCGACAGCGCCAGTTCGGCCTCCGGGACCATGGCCAGCACATACTGGTCCGCGCACCCATCCAGGGACATGACTCTCAGGCGGCCGGCGTCCCGCTCGGGCGCGGCGACGCACCCGCCGACCGCCAGCGCCGCGACCAGCGCCGCCCCCCGGATCATGGGCGGAACAGGCCCTCGAACAACCCGTCGAGCACCGTGGCGGTCAGTGTCTCGCGCGCGGTCCAGTCGAAATAGGGCTTGGTGATCATCAGCGACACGACGCCGTGCCCCCCGGCCCACAGGGCCTGGGCCGTCTCCCGGGTTCCACGCTTCATTTGGCCGGCGGCCTCGGCCTCCCGCACCACGTCCTCAAACGCCCTGAAGAGGCCCAGCCCCACCTCCTGCGCCGCCGTCTGAGCGCCCTCTCGCGCCTCAGCAGGGCGGGTCAGATAGATCAGGCGATAGGCATTGGGATTTGCGAAGCCGAAATCGACATAGGCCTGCATCATCTTGCGCAGCCGGACGACGGGCGGCTCCGGCTCACCGATCACGGCGGCGTTGGCGGCCGTCAACGCCTCGAACGCCTCGCGGCAGATCTCGTGCAGGATCTCCGCCTTGTCGGCGAAGTGCATGTACAGAGCGGTGGACGACAGCCCGACCTCGTCGGCGATCTTGCGGATCGTCGCGCCCTCATAGCCATGCTCGACGAATATCCGCTCGGCGGCTGACAGGATTTCGGCGCGCCGCGCGTGGCCCTCGCCCTTCGGCTTGCGGCTGGAACGCACGGCGGTGGCGGCGACGGACAAGGCGGGGCTCCCAGGACGGCTATCGACATAGCGGCATTCGACTTCACTCGACAACTGCGAGACTGCGCCTTGTCGCCGAACGACATGCAGCCTATCGATGCATTTCTTGGCTTAACGGAGACCAATGGTTGAGCGCTGACGGGGAAGAGCGCCGGCTGCATGTCTTCGCGCTTGAAACACGCGACAGCGCGCGAATGCGTGGTCTTTCTTCATTTCAGTGGGCAAGCGCCATCGTCTTCGGTTTGGTTGTGGCTCTTGGTCTGGCGTTCCGGGCAGAGCACGTGGGGACGGCAGCTCTGATCGCCGCGCATACGGCTTTCGGGTTCAGCGCTGCATGGCGCATTGTGATGGCCGTCGCCAGCCTTAAGCCGTCACCAATCGCCCCTGAACCCGCGCGACTTCCGTCATACGCCGTCCTGGTCGCACTGCACGACGAATCTGAAGTCGTGCCCCAACTCGTATCGGCACTGTCGCGGATCGACTACCCTGGGCATCTTCTGGAAGGCTTTCTTCTCCTCGAAACCCATGACCAGGCCACGCGAGAAGCGATTGAGGCCGTGACATTGCCTGCGTGGCTTCGTGTTCTCGTCGTTCCGCCAGGAAGCCCGACGACAAAACCACGCGCGCTGAACTACGGGCTTGCCCGTTGCCGCGCGGATCTCGTGACCGTCTATGACGCAGAGGACCGACCTCATCCTTTGCAACTGCGTGAGGCGGCGGCTCGCTTCTCCGGAGATGTCTCCCGACGTCTCGCCTGTCTGCAGGCTCCCCTTCGTGTCTTGCGAGTTGGACCGTCGAAGTCGCCCATGTTCGACCGCCAGTTTGCGCTTGAGTACGCCGCCCTCTTCGAGGTCATGCTGCCGGGGCTCGCTAGACTTGGCTTGCCGTTTCCTCTTGGCGGGACCAGCAATCATTTCCGTGCCGACGTCCTACGGGCGATCGGGGGGTGGGACGCCCACAACGTCACTGAGGATGCGGATTTGGGTTTCCGTCTGCACCGCGAGGGTTGGCGGATGGACGTGATCACACGTGCGACGATCGAGTCTCCACCCGGCGACCTGCAGGACTGGCTGCCGCAGCGCGTGCGCTGGATGAAGGGATTCATGCAAACCTGGGGCGTGCACACACGTCGGCCCTGGACATTGGGCGCAAGGGGCGGTCTCAGCCTCGTCATGACGCTGGGCATGGCGCTTGCCGCCGCCGCCGCCCACGCACCTTCGGTGGCCTGGGTCACGGCGTCGGTGCTGGTGGCGGCGGTGATGGGCTTGGCTCCGGCCACGCCGCCTGGGGCCATGGCGATCCTGACATGCGGCATGGTCTGCGCCTGGCTGACAATAGGTATCGGCGCACGTCGCGCCGGCCTGCGCTGCGGCCTTCGCGCGATGATCGAGTCCCCTGCTTACTGGTCCATTCTGACCCTAGCCTTCGGCCATGCGGTCTGGCGTCTGATCAGTGAGCCGTTTCTTTGGGACAAGACGCGGCATCGCCCCGACGTCGTTCCGGATGCTGGACCCGAAGGCTCGGCACGGCCTATCAGCATCCGATGAGCCCCGCCCTTGCCGCCGATCCCATAACGCTGATCACCCGCCCGTGGGACGACTTCGGCCTGCTGGACTGTGGCGACGGTCGGAAGCTGGAACGTTACGGCCGCATCTCCGTGGTGCGTCCTGAGCCCCAGTGCTTTTGGAGTCCACACGACGCTGTTCATTTCGACCGTGCCGATGCGGTGTTCGACCCTCAGGGCGAGGACGACGAGGGCCGCTGGCGCTTTAAGCGCGCGCCGATCGATCCGTTCGTCATGTCCTGGCGCGAGGTCAGCTTCACCGCCCGCCTCACGGCCTTCCGCCACCTGGCCGTCTTCCCTGAACAGGCCGCGAACTGGGCGTGGCTGGACGCGCGGATCCGCACCCTGGACAGGCCGCGCATCCTGAACCTGTTCGGCTACACCGGCGTCGCCAGCCTGGTCTGCGCCGCCGCCGGGGCGGCGGTCACCCACGTCGATGCCTCCAAGAAATCGGTGGCTTGGGCGCGGGAGAACGCCGAGCTTTCCGGACTGTCGGCGGCTCCAGTACGTTGGATCGTCGACGACGCCCGCAAATACGTGGCGCGCGAGGTGCGACGCGGGTCGAAGTACCACGGCATCATCCTCGACCCACCCAAGTACGGCCGGGGCCCGACGGGTGAAGTCTGGCGCCTGTTCGAGGACCTGCCCGGTCTGATGGCCGACTGCGCCCAACTGCTGGCCGACGACGCAGACTTCCTGCTGCTCAACGCCTACGCCGCGCGCATCTCGGGCCTGTCGCTAGGCCACCTCGCGGCCGACGCGCTGAAGGGCCGGTCCGGCACGATCGACTGGGGCGAACTGGCGCTGGGCGAGGCCGACCCCGCCGGCCGCTCCATCGGCCTCAGCTTCTTCTCGCGGTGGACGGCGTGAGCGAGCGCCTGATCACCAGCCTGACCAACGAGACGGTCAAGGCCGTGCGCGCCCTGCACATGCGCAAGGAGAGGCAACAGACCGGCCGCTTCCTCGCCGAAGGGCTGAAATTCATCGGCGAAGCCCTCGATCTCGGCCGCGCGCCCCGCCTGCTGCTGGTCGGCCAGGATGCCCGGCCGCATTCCCTGCTCGACCGCGCCCGTGTGGAAACGACGAAGGTCGGCGGCGAGGTGGTCATCGTCACCCACGCCATCCTCGAGAAGATCAGCCGGCGCGAGAACCCGCAAACCGTGCTCGCCGTTTTCGATCAGGAGTATCTGCCGCTGACCTCCATCCGCCCTGAAAGCGCGCCCTGCTGGGTCGCGCTGGAGCAGGTGCGCGACCCCGGCAACCTGGGGACCATCATCCGCACCGCCGACGCGGCGGGATGCGGCGGAGTGATCCTGATCGGCGACTGCGTCGATCCCTTCTCCACCGAGGCCGTGCGTGCGACCATGGGCTCGATCTTCGCCGTGTCGATCTCGAAGGCGACCGTCGAGGAGTTCCTGGCCTGGCGCGCCGCCTGGCCCGGCGCCGTCGTCGGCACTCGGCTGGACGCTACCGTGGATCACTACGCCGCTGCGCTGACTCGCCCCGCCCTGATCCTGATGGGCAACGAACAGGCCGGCCTGACCGACCGGCTGGCCGCCGCCTGCGACGTCAACGTCAAGATCCCCATGCGCGGCCGCGCCGACAGTCTGAACCTGTCGGTGGCGACGGGGATCATGATCTACGCAGCGACGGAGGAGCTTTAGGCCTTCGGAACGGCTCCCAACATCCGTCGACAGGCCTCCGCCTCCTCCACGACTTCGCGCCGACGCTCGGCGCTCCAGCCGTCCAGAGTCCGATAGGGCATGGCCAGGCGGACGTTGTCGCGCAGGCGTTTGCGGTTTCGCTCCAGGAAGCCCCAGTACAGGCGGTTGAAGGGACACGCCCTCTTCCCGCTCTTCGCCTTCACGTCGTAGCGGCAGCCGCCGCACCAGTCGCTCATGCGGTCGACGTAGGCGCCGGACGCGGCATAGGGCTTGGACCCAACGATCCCGCCGTCGGCGAAGGTGGCCATGCCGCGCGTGTTGGGCATCTCGACCCATTCATAGGCGTCGGCGAAGACGACCATGTACCAGTCGTCGACCTCGTCCGGATGCACGCCCAGCAGCATGGCCAGATTGCCGGTGACCATCAGCCGCTCGATGTGGTGGGCATAGGCGTGGTCGCGCGTGCGGGCGACCACGTCGGCGACGCAGGCCATGTTCGTCTCGCCGGACCAGTAGAACCAGGGCAGGGTCCGGTCGGCGTCGAGGAAGTTGCGCGCGCGGTATTCCGGAACCTTCAGCCAGTAGACGCCGCGCACGAACTCCCGCCAACCCAGGATCTGGCGGATGAACCCCTCCACCGCGTTCAGCGGAGCCCGCCCCGCCGTGAACTCCGCCTCGGCCCGGCGGCAGACCTCCAGCGGGTCCAGCAGGCCCAGGTTGATCGACGTCGACGTCAGCGAGTGCCACATCCACGGCGCCCCGTGCTTCATCGCGTCCTGCCAGTCGCCGAAGCCCGGCAGGCAGTCGCGCAGGAAATGCGCCAACGCAACCTCCGCCTCCTCAGCCGTCGTCGGCCAGTCGAAGGCGTCCAGCGTGCCGAAATGGTCGGCGAACAGGCGCGCCACGTCCGCCATGGCCTCTTGCGTCACGGCGTTCGGCGGAAACCGCTTCCGGCCCGGCGGCGTCATGCCTTTCGGCAGCTTCTTGCGGTTCTCGGCGTCGAAGTTCCATCGCCCGCCCACGGGCTCGTCGCCGTCCATCAGCAGGCCGGTCTTGCGTCGCATCTCGCGATAGAAGAACTCCATCCGCAGCTGCTTCTTGTCCGCCGCCCAGCGTCGGAAGCGGTCGTGGGAGCAGATGAAGCGCCGGTCCTCCCGCACCTCGACCGGCACGCCCGCGTCCCCTGCCCAAGCCTTCAGCGTCTCCGCCAGCCGCCACTCGCCGCACTCGGTCATGACGACGCGCACGGGCCGCAGCGCCTCGACGGCTCGGGTCAGTTCGCCGGCGATCGAGCCCGCGTTCCCGGCGTCGTCGATCCGGACGTAGCGCACCCGCACCCCGCGCCCCTCCAGCCGCGCCGCGAACTTGCGCATGGCGGCGAAGACCAAGGCGATCTTCTGCTTGTGATGCCGGACATAGGTCGCCTCGTCCCGCACCTCGGCCATCAGGACGAGGTCCCGCGCCGGATCGAGATCGGCCAGCGCAGACAAGCCGTCCGACAGCTGGTCCCCCAGCACCAGTCTCAGCGAATGCGTCATGCTCAGCCGTCGACGTCGCGGCACATCAGCATCGGACCGATTTGGGATTCCTTTTCCGGGGCGAACCCGCACTCGACCCGGCCTTCACGCGGATTGCGCCATGTCCCGAGCATCAGGTCCCAGAGCGGCAGCCCATAGTTGTTTCGGTGCGCACCCCGCTCATGGTGCAGCCGGTGCATCTCCGGCCTCTGGGTCAAGAACCCAAGCCACCAAGGCGTTCTTTGATCCGCATGGGCGATGAGATTGAACAGGGTCACGCCCACCAGCGACAGGCCCGCCGAAAGGCCGCCGACCCCCAGAAGCCCATAGGCGACCAAGGCATTCAGCAGCGTGGCGGCCAGCGCGTCGAAGGGGTGCACATAGAATGCCGTCAGGGCTTCGATCCGTGACGGGCTGTGGTGCAGTTGATGCGTCCATCGCCAAAGACGGTCGGACTTGTGGATCAGCCGATGCCACCAGTAGGCGACGAAGCTTGAGACGAGGAACGTAAGGACCGCTCCGGTCACCGCGTCCACCTTGCTCGACAAACCGAGCAGCGACGATCCCGATATCCGTCCCTCAAAGAGGAATCCCGCGGCGACGACTACTACCAGATTGGCCGCGTTCAGGCCTCCGGCATACAGCCGCCAACGCTTGTCGCACGACGCGCCGGAGGCTGGCGCGACGACCTCTCTCGTGAAAACCACGACAAAAGCGGCGAAGGTGACGAAATAAACCAGCAATGCCATGTCCGGACGCTAGTTGAGGCCTGCGCCGGTGGCGAGGACCCACTTGTCGCGGTCACGTCCCCCGCGGCTTGGTCCGCGTCGTCGCCTCGGCCTTCGACGGCTCTTCCGGCCATGGGTGGCGGGGATAGCGCCCCCGCATCTCGGCCCTGACGGCGCTCCATGACCCCGCCCAGAAACCCGGCAGGTCCTTCGTCACCTGCACCGGCCGCCGCGCCGGCGACAGCAGGGCCAGCGTCAGCGGCACGCGCCCGCCGCCCACCGTCGGGTGCGTCGTGACCCCGAACAGCTCCTGCACCCTGACGTCCACACGCGGTCCCCCGTCCGCCGCATAGTCTATGGCCGCCGATCCCAGCGGCGTTTCCAGTCGCGCGGGCGCCAGACGGTCCAGATCGCGCTGTCGGTCCCAAGGCACGAGCGCCTTCAGCCCCTGCTCGAGCGCCGCGTCCGAAACCGCGTCCAGCGCCTGCACCTCGTCCAGCAGCGGCCACAGCCAGGTCTCCCGCGCCTCAAAGAGCCCAGCCTCCGACACGTCCGGCCAGCCCTCTTCCAACCTCGCCAGAAAAGCCAACCGCGCCCGCAGCGCCGACGCCCGATCGGCCCAGCGCAGATCCTTCAAACCCCGCCGCTCCAACTCCGCCCGCAATGCCTCCGTGACCTGTGCGCGGTTGGGAGCGCCGATCACGGCCTCGTCCAGCACCAGCGCCCCGATCCGCCGCACGCGCCGTAGTTCCAGCCGTCCTCCCGGCGTCCGCGCCAGCCGATCTTCATCCTCCACCCGGTGCACCAGGTCGGCCGGGTCCACCGGCGCCGCCAGCCGGATGTGGTCCCCGGCGTCGCCCCCCGTCAGATCGGCCACCGCGAGCCAGGGCTCGCGCGCCAGCGGATCCGTCGGGTCCAGATGCACGCCCCGGCCCGAGGCGAGCTGCGCCTCTCCTGCCTTGCCGCGCGCACGCGCCACCCGCTCCGGAAACGCCTCCGCCATCAGCCGCCCGGGCTCGACGTCGCCGCCCGCACCGCCCCCCGCCGACCGGGCCCAACGCTCCGCCAGCTTCACGGCGTCCCGCGCCCGTGCAGAGCGGTCCCGATCCAGCTCGCGCAGGCGGTCGCGAAGATCGGTCGAGCTCCCGCCCAGCCCCGGCTCCGACAGGATCGCCGCGATCCGCGCGCCCGTCGCGGCATCGCCCGCGTCTGAAGCGACGGCCACCATGTGCGCCAGCCGGGGGCTCAGCGGAATGCCCGCCATCCGGCGTCCGTGGGCCGTCAGCGCCCCCTCCGCATCCAGCGCGCCCAGCCGCGTCAACACGGCCCGCGCCTCGGCGAACGCCCCCTTCGGCGGCGGATCCAGCAGGTCCAGCCCCTCGGCGTCGCGGGCGCCCCATCGCGCCAGATCCAGCGCCAGACCGGTCAGGTCGGCCTGCGTGATCTCCGGCGGCTGATGCGGGATCAGGCCGCGCGACTGCTCCTCGTCCCACAGCCTCAGACAGACGCCCGGCTCGGTCCGGCCGGCCCGCCCGCGTCGCTGTTCCGCCGAGGACCGGCTGACCCGCACCGTCGCCAACCGCGTCAGGCCCCCGGCCGGATCGAAGCGCGGCACGCGCGACAGACCGCCGTCCACGACCACGCGCACCCCCTCGATGGTCAGACTGGTCTCGGCCACCGAGGTCGCCAGCACCACCTTGCGCCGGCCCGGACCCGCCGGCTGGATGGCGCGATCCTGCTCCGCCTTGTCCATGGCGCCGTACAGCGGCGCGATCTCGACCGCCGGATCGCGCACCCGCTCGGCCAGCAGCCGGGCGACGCGATGGATCTCGCCCTGGCCGGGCAGGAAGGCCAGGATCGATCCCGTCTCCTCGGCCAGGGCGGTCCGGATCGCCCGCGCCATCGCCTCCTCGAACCGTTCGCGCGGATCGCGGCCCAGATGCCGGGTCTCGACCGGAAACATTCGTCCCTGCGCCTCGATCACCGGCGCGCCGCCCAAAAGCTTCGACACCCCCACCGCGTCCAGCGTCGCCGACATGACCAGCAGCCGCAGATCCTCGCGCAGCAGCTTCTGGCTTTCCCGCGCCAGCGCCAGCCCCAGATCGGCGTCCAGGCTGCGCTCGTGGAACTCGTCGAACAGCACCGCCGCCACGCCGTCCAGGCCGGGGTCGTCCAGGATCATCCGCGTGAACACGCCCTCGGTGATCACCTCGATCCGCGTGCCCGGCCCGATCCGGCTCTGCAGCCGCGTCCGGTACCCCACGCGCCCGCCCGACGCCTCTCGCAGCGTCGTCGCCATCCGCTCCGCCCCAGCCCGCGCAGCCAGGCGCCGCGGCTCCAGCACCAGCACCCGCCCGTCGCCCCGCCACGGCGCGTCCAGCAGGGTCAGCGGCACGACGGTGGTCTTGCCCGCTCCCGGCGGCGCCGCCAGCACGGCGACGTTCGACGCCGCCAGCGCTGCGGTCAGCGGCTCCAGAACGTCGTGGATGGGCAGACGCATCGTCGGTCCCTAGCGCGGCGCCACGGTCACGGCCAAGCGCCGCGCTCCGTCACACGGCCTTCATCAAACGGAAACCGCGTTGCCACGGGCGCCGGGCGCCGCTAGCGTCCGCGCCAGCATCAAGCTGCCCATCTGGGGGGAGGAGTTCATATGTGGCGCGTTAAGTCACTCGACGCCATTCTGGCCACGGCCGAAAAGAAGTCTCTGCATCGTTCGCTGGGCTGGTTCCAGCTGACCCTGTTCGGCATCGGCTGCGTCATCGGCACGGGCATCTTCGTGCTGACGGCCGCCGGCGCCCAGAAGGCGGGCCCGGGCCTGATGCTGGCCTTTGCCATCGCCGGCCTGATCTGCATCGTCGCGGCGCTCTGCTACGCCGAGATCGCGGCTATGATCCCCGTCGCGGGATCGGCCTACACCTACAGTTATGCGGTGATGGGCGAGCTTCTGGCCTGGACCGTCGGCTGGGCCCTGGTGCTCGAATACGCCGTGGCGGCATCCGCCGTGTCGGTGGGGTGGTCCGGCTATTTCACCGGCACGATATTGAATGAGTTCCTGGGGATACAGCTTCCAGCCTATCTGGCCGCCGGACCGCTGGCCCTGGGCGGCGCCGAGGGCGGCTTGATCAACTTGCCGGCGGTCGTCATCGCCTTGCTGATCACGGGCCTCCTGGTGCTCGGCACCAGCGAGAGCGCCAAGGTCAACGCGGTGCTGGTGGCCATCAAGATCACGGCCCTATCCGCCTTCATCTGGCTGACCCTGACGTCGCCCCAGTTCGACGCCGCGCGCTTCAACCCCTTCCTGCCGGCCGGCGTGTTCGGCGGCTTCGGCACGGGTCTGGGCGCGGTGGGCGCGGCGGCGACCATCTTCTTCGCCTATGTGGGCTTCGACGCCGTCTCGACGGCGGCGGAAGAGACCAAGAACCCGCAGCGCAACGTGCCGATCGGCCTGATCGCCTCGCTGCTGATCTGCACCGTGTTCTACATCCTGGTGGCGGCCGGCGCGATCGGGGCCATCGGCGGCCAGCCGATCATGGGCCCGAACGGCGTGCCCTTCCCCGCCGGTTCCGAGGAACTGGCTCGTCAGTGCGCCCTGCCGGCCTACGCCGACCAGTTGGTCTGCTCCAACGAGGCCCTGGCCCACGTGCTGCGTGAAATCGGCTTCGGGCCCATCGGCAACGCCCTCGGCGTCGCCGCCTTCCTGGCCCTGCCATCGGTGATCCTGGTGCTGATCTTCGGCCAGACCCGGATCTTCTTCGTCATGAGCCGCGACGGCCTGCTGCCCAGCTTCCTCAGCAAGGTCCATCCGAAGTGGAAGACGCCCCACATCGTCACTATGGTGACGGGCGTGGCCGTGGCCTTCGCCGCCGCCTTCCTGCCGGTCGGACAGCTGGCCGACATCGCCAATGCGGGCACGCTCTACGCCTTCATGATGGTGGCGATCGCCGTGCTCCTGCTCCGGCGCAAGGAGCCGACTCGCCACCGGCCGTTCAAGACGCCGCTGGTGTGGCTGGTCGCGCCGGCCACGATCATCGGGTGCGTGTTCCTGTTCTTCAACCTGCCGGCGGACGCCATGATGGTTCTTCCGATCTGGGGCGGGATCGGCCTGGTGATCTACCTGCTTTATGGGGTCCACAAGAGCCACATGCGCAAGGGCGCGGTCGAAGTTCACGAGAGCGACGCCGACCTGCCGCCTCCGCCTGGAACGACCTGATCGGTCCTCCGAACGCGAAACTGGAAAGGCCCGGGAGCGATCCCGGGCCTTTCTCTTTTCCGACCGGCGCCCTATCCGGGGCGCGGACCTGCGGATGTGGCGGAACTGGTAGACGCACTGGATTTAGGTTCCAGCGCCGTGAGGCGTGGAGGTTCGAGTCCTCTCATCCGCACCAGTCTGCTTCGCCCTCACGGGCTTCGCGGGCCAAGCCCTGCCGACGGCCAGCGAAGCAGGGCCGCCCAAACACTCACTCCCATGGTCTTGCCTCGCGACCTTCGCCTTGCCTAAAGTGTTCTTGCTTTGTTCCGATTTCCTGCTAGCCTCTCCCCCATGGCCGAGGTGAGGGGCAGAGGCGCGAGATCCAATGCGACCGGACGATATGAATCCGAGACCGTGCACGACGTCGATGACGGCTGGACCGACGCGGACGCGGAGGTCGCCCCGCTCCGCACCCAGCTCACGCCCGAGCGGGCCCGCACGATCATCGCCCGCAATCAAAGCCCCGACGTCGGCTTCGACCGCTCCATCAACCCCTACAAGGGCTGCGAACATGGCTGCATCTACTGCTACGCCCGTCCGTCCCATGCCTTCATGGGCCTTTCCCCGGGCCTGGATTTCGAGAGCCGGATCTTCTGGAAGCCGGACGCCGCACGTCTCCTGGAACAGGAGCTCGCCAAGCCCCGCTACGTCTGCAAGCGCATCCACATAGGCGGCAACACCGACCCCTATCAGCCGGTCGAACGCGAGCTGAAATCGACGCGGGCGATCCTGGAGGTGATGCGGCGTTTCAATCATCCGCTGTCGATCATCACCAAGTCGGTCCTGATCAGCCGTGATCTCGATATTCTGGGGCCGATGGGGCGCGAGGGGCTGGCCTCGGCCTTCGTGTCGATCACCACCCTGGACCGCGCGCTGGCCCGCGCCATGGAGCCCCGCGCCTCGACGCCCGCCAAGCGGCTGGAGGCGATCTCCCGGCTGGCGGACGCGGGCATTCCCGTCGGCGTCGGCTTCGCGCCAGTCATCCCCGGTCTGAACGATCATGAACTGGAGGCGGTGCTGGAGGCGGCGAAGAAGGCGGGCGCATCGACGGCCATGTACGTGACCCTGCGTCTGCCTCTGGAGATCAAGGATCTGTTCCGCGAGTGGCTGGCCGACGCCCGGCCGGATCGCGCGGCCCGCGTGATGTCCCTGGTGCGCCAGACGCGCGGCGGACGCGACTACGACCCCGACTGGTCCCAACGCATGAAGGGCTCCGGCCCCGTCGCCGACCTGATCGCCGCCCGCTTCAAGGCCGCCGTCAAACGCCTCGGCCTCGACGGCCCCCGCCACGACCTCGACGTCAGCCGCTTCCGCGTCCCCCCGGAAATGCGCCCCCAGATGGACCTGTTCGACGCCGCATGATCGTCACGAAAGCGGTTCACCGTCACGTTGCCGGGTCTCGGCCGACGCAGTCAGTGAGCGTGAGTGATGTTCGATCGACGGAGCCTTCTTCTGGCAGGCGGCGGCCTCGCCTTGGCCCCGGTCGCCTCGGCCCAGTCCGGTCCCGTCGAGGCGGCCATGGAGGTCGGCGATCACCGTGTGCGGATCGCGGTGACCTTGAACGGCCAGGGTCCCTTCCCTTTCGTGCTGGACACCGGGGCGGAGATCTCCGGCATCCAGGTCGACCTTGCCCGCAGGCTGGGTCTTGCGGTTCAGCGCCAGGTGCGGCTCGGCGGTCGGCCTTTCGACCTCTATGCCATCGACGAACTGGTTCTGGGCGGAGCCGTCCGACAGGAGGACGCGGCTCTGTTCGGCCTCGACCGATCCCCGAATCTTGGCGGCGACGGCCTGCTGGCGGCGGGTTTGGTCACCACTCTGGATTCCGAACTGCTGTTCGAGAGCGGCCTATGGCGTGTGCATCCGGACGGCCTGATCGATCCGCCGGGCTATGAGGCGATCGAAGCGCGGCTGGAAGCCCCCCGCGTGGCCGGCCTGTCGACCCGCATCCACGGTCCTGTCGACGTGGGAGGTCAAAGGGTCGATGCGGTGTTCGACACGGGGGCGCCGCACGCCTTTTCGGTCCCCGTCGCCGTCGCCGACCGTCTGGGTTTGATGAATGAGGATCGCCCGTTCGCCCCGGTTGCCAGCAGCGGGATTCAGGGACGCGCGGCCGCACCCGCCCGCTTGATGAAGGCGCCTCCGCTCACCGTCGGCTCGGAGACGTTCGACGACGAGCGCATGATCGTGCGGATCGCCGACGACACCGCCGGCGCCGTGATACTTGGCTACCCGGTCCTCAGGCGTCTCGACCTCGCGTTGTCGAACGGCCGGCGGAGCATCGGCGTGCGCCGCAACGCCTTGCGCCCCGTGGATCGGCCGTACGGGCTTTCCGGGCTCTGGGTCGAGGCCGCGGGAGACGCGGTGCGCGTCGAAGTGGTCGGGGCGCGCTCTCCGGCGGCGGAGGCCGGGCTGCTGAGGGACGACGTCATCACCAATCTCGGCCCGCTTGATCGTGCTCTGCCGGCGCTCAGGGGGACCTCGGGAACGGAAATCCCGCTGACCGTCCGTCGCAGGGGCGAGACCCTCCAGATGACGCTGCGCCTGAGGGATTTCCTCAACGACTGAACGTGCCCACCAGCTCCACATGGCCGGACCACAGGAACTGGTCCACAGGCAGCACGCGCTCCAACCGGTACCCGCCGGCCACCAGCGCGGCGCCGTCTCGGGCGAAGGTGGTCGGATTGCAGCTGACGTAGACGACGCGCTCAATCTTTCGCGCGTCCACCAACTGGCGCGTCTGCTCTATCGCCCCGGCCCGTGGCGGGTCCAGCACGGCGACGTCGCAGCCTTTTAGATCGAAGGGCGACAGGGGACGTCGGAACAAGTCGCGGGCCTGCGCCTCGATCCCCTTCAGGCCCGTCGCCGTCTTCCGTCCGGCGTTCAGCGCCGCCACCGCTTCCGCGCCCGCGTCTGCGGCCATCACCGGCGCGATCTCCGCCAAGGGGAAGGTGAAGGTGCCCGCGCCGCAGAACAGGTCGGCGATCCGCTTGGCGCCCTGCGCGGCGGCCATGACTTCGGCCACCATGATCCGCTCCGCCTCGGGCGACGCCTGCAAGAAGCCCCCTGGCGGCAGCACCACCTGGGCCCGGCCGAAGGTTACGATCGACGGTCGCCGCGCGACCAGCGTTTCGCCCGCCAGGCTCAGCCGGGCCAGATCGGCCCGCGTCGCCCCCTTGATCGCGCGCGCGCGCGCGTCTCCGGACAGTCCCCCGCCGGTCCGGCGCTCAACTCCCGTCACGTCGACGTCCAGCCCCGCCTCCGTCGCCGTCACGTGCAGCGTCGGCGCCGACTTGGGATGCTCAAAGACCGCGGCGGCCGCCTCGGCCAGCGCCGGCAGGGCGGCGACGATGCGCGGGTCGGCGATGACGCAGGTCCGGATCTCCACCAGCCGCCAGGACCGTCGCGCCTTGAACCCCAGCGCCACGGACCCGTCAGGCCTGCGCCGGGCATGCAACGCCACGCGCCGCCGACTGGCCGGGGGCGTCGCCGCCGTCGGCGGCACCTCCGCTTCCAGACCCTCACGGGCCAAGGCGTGCACGACCTGTGCCCGCTTCCAGTCCAGATACGGGGCATCCGCCCAGTGCTGCAGGGCGCAGCCGCCGCAGGCTCCGAAGTGCGGGCATGGCGGCGCGACGCGTTCCGCGCTCTGCTGGATCACCTCGACCAGTTCGCCCCGACTCTGCGCCACCTCGGCTTCGACGATCTCGCTCGGCAGGGTCAGCGGCACGAACACGGGCCCGTCGGGTCCCCGCGCGACGCCGTCGCCCTGCCCCGCCACGCGCTCGATGTTCAGCCGCATCGTCATCGACGGCTTCTCGCCGGGCCGACCCGCGCGCGCAAGGCGGAAACCTGAACGAACATGAACGGCCCGCTCAACGGCCGTTCAGGCCGCGGGCTCCATAAGGGTCACACTGGCGATCCCGCCCAACAGACACGAGACAGTTTCATGGCCCGTCCGAACCGCCCGCTCGTCGCCCTCGCCTCCGCCGCCGCAGCGGCCGGCATGCTGGCGACCGCCGCCGCCCCGGCGCAGGCCCAGAGCTACGATCCCTACGGCCGCGCCTATGGATATGGCTACGATCCCGATTACGCCCAGCGCAGCGCGCCGGGCTACTGCGATCGGGATCGGGGCCAGCGTCAGGCCGCTGGAGCCACCTTCGGCGCCGCCATCGGCGCCGTCGCCGGCTCTCAGATGGCCGCCCGCGGCCGTCGCACCGAAGGCAGCGTCCTGGGCGGCGTGGTCGGCGCCCTGATCGGCGCCGGCGTCGGGTCCAGCTCCTCGGACTGCCGCGCCTACGACGACCGTTACGGCTACGACGACCGTCGAAACGGCTACGGCCAAGACTACGGTTACCAGCAGCCGTACCGCGACGACTATGGCCGCGACCCCTATGCCCGTTCCGGCTACGGCTATGACGCCTACGACCGAGACGACCGGTGTCGCACCGTCACGGTTCAAGAGCGCGACTGGCGCGGCCGGACCGTGATCTCCAGCCGCGAGGTCTGCGACGACTACGGTTACGGCTACTGACGAGATCCCGTCGCCGCTCTTTTCCAGCCCCCCTGTCGATCGGCGACGGGCCGGAAGCCCCCGGTGGAGCGATCCGCCGGGGGTTTTTCCTTGCGCTCAAGGTTCGGAAAGCGCGCGCACGGTCGGCGTGCGGTCCAGAGCGTCGTCCGGGATCGGATCGCTGCGCAACGCCAAATGGGCGAACAGCGTCCGCGCTCCGGCCAGGTCGTCGGCCCCCACCGGCCGGGGGTGCGCGCTCCCCTCCCCCGTCAGCGGGATCAGGGTCAGGGTCACGCCTTGGATCACGTTGCCGCCGATCACCGCCACCCGGTCGTCGAACACCCGCACCACCACGTCGCAGTGCATGGCGGCATAGTCGCCGACGTCGGGGCGCCTGTCAGCGACCGTCTCATAACGCCAGCGCCCGCGGCTGTTGCACAGCAGATCGCCGGGCTGCAGCGGCCGCTCGCCCGGATCGTGGGCTTCGTATGCCGCCTTGGGCTCCTGCCCATCCGCCGCGCGGATCGCCTGATCGACATAGACCCGATGCGAGACGTCGCGCCGGAACAGGTCCGGCGCGTCCAGCCCCGACTCGCACATCGTCCAGCTGACGAAAGCCGCCGACCATGGCTCGACCCAGTTCAGCTCGCCGTCGCCGTCGCGCCACTGACGGTTCTGCCGCGCCAGAACGTCGGGCCCGTCGGGCGTCGCCGACCAGTATCCGGCCACGACGGCATAGGTCGCCGGATCGCTCTCCCACCGCCCGATGCGGCTCAGCGGCCGGGCCTGACGCGGCGCGGGCAAAGGCGGATTGGCGTCGTCGGCCACCACTCCCTCGGGCAGCCGCCGGGTCTGCACTTGCGTGGCGTCCACGGTCTGGAAGCCGAACACGCCCCACTCCCCCGCCGCCACGTCGACGATCCGCTGGCGGACGCCCGCCAGGCCGCCGGGCCGGCACCGGTTCTCCACGATCCGCATGGACCCCGGCCGTCCCTCCACCCGGCTTTCAGCCGGAATGACGTCCAGCGCCTCGCGCGGCAGGCGGTTGACCTGCGCCTGCGCCGGCGTCGCCGCCAGCGCGAGCGTCAGGATCAGAGCGGCGCGCACTGCCGCTCCAGCCAGTCCCGGACCTCGCCGTCCAGCAGCGGCCCGACCTTGGCCATGGTCTCGGCGTGATAGGCGTCGACGTAGGCCCGCTCGTCGGCCGTCAGCAGGTCCACGTCGATCAGCCGCCGGTCCAGCGGCGCGAAGGTCAGCTGCTCGAACCCGTGCATCGCCCGCTCCCCGCCTTCGATCGCCGTCGGCTCGGTCACGACCTGCAGCGTCTCGATGCGGATGCCCCAGTGCCCCTCGCGATAGTAGCCGGGCTCGTTCGACAGGATCATGCCGGTCAGCAACGGCTGCGTGTTGACCATCTTGGCGATCCGCTGCGGCCCCTCGTGCACGCCCAGATAGCTGCCGACGCCGTGCCCCGTGCCGTGGTCGTAGTCGAAGCCCTGCATCCACATCGGCAGGCGGGCCAGCGCGTCCAGCTGGTGCCCCGTCGTCCCGGCGGGGAAGCGCACCACCGCCATCGCGATATGCCCCTTCAGCACCAGCGTGAACATACGCCGCTGATCCGCCGACGGCTCGCCGACCGCCACCGTCCGCGTCACGTCCGTGGTGCCGTCCAGATACTGGCCGCCGCCGTCGACCAGCAGCAGCGATCCCTTCTCCATCCGCCGCAAGGTGCGGGTCACGGGCTTGTAGTGCGGCAGGGCGCCGTTCGGCCCCGCCCCGGCGATCGTGTCGAACGACAGGTCCTTCAGCGCGCCGGTCTCCTCGCGGAACCGCTCCAGCGCCTCGGCCACCTCGCGCTCGTCCGGCAGGGTCTCCTGCGCGACCGTGTTCACCCAGTGGAGGAATCGCGCCAACGCCGCGCCGTCGCGAATGTGCGCCTGACGACTGCCCTCGATCTCGACCGGGTTCTTGGCCGCGCGCGGCAGGGTGCACGGGTCCATGCCGCCCACGACCTCTGCACCACCCGCCTCCAGCCGGTCGAACCACCACGCCGACGACTGCGCGGGATCGATCAGCACGCGCCGGCCCTTCAGCTCGCCCAGCGCCGCCTCGATCGTCGCCGGGTTCTCAGACGTCACGTCCTCGCCCAGCCAGCCCGGCAACTCGTTCGTCATCTTGCGCGGGTCGAGAAACAGCTTGGCCGTCCCGTTGGCGTGGACGATCGCCTGCCCCAGCGGCAGCGGCGTCCGGATCACGTCCCCGCCCCGGATGTTGAACAACCAGGCGATGGACGCCGGCGCCGTCAGCACGGCGCAGTCCGCCCCCTTCGCCTCGATGGCCGCGCCGATCCGCTTGCGCTTCGAGGCCGCGCTTTCGCCGGCATACTGATCCGGGTGCGAGACCACCGACGCCGTCGGCTGCGACGGCCGGGCGTCGCCCCAGGCGAGGTCCAGCGGATTGACGTCGACGGGCTTCAGTTCGGCGCCCGCTTTCGCCGCCGCCCGCCTCAGCGTCGCCAGCGCGTCCGGGCTGTGCAGCCGGGGGTCATAGCCGATCACGGATCCTTTCGGAGCCTTCTCGAGGTAGGCGGGCACCCCGCCCTCGACCAAGTCCAGGATCTCGAACTGCGCCGCATCCACCTGCGCACGCACCTGCACGGTGTAGCGCCCGTCGGCGAACACCGCCGCCCGGTCCTTCATCACCACCGCCGCCCCGGCCGAGCCGCTGAACCCCGTCAGCCAGGCCAGCCGCTCGTTGGCCTCCGGCAGATACTCGTTCTGATGCTCGTCCTCGTGCGGGACCAGAAAGCCGTCCAACCCCTGCTCCGCCATGCGGGCGCGGACCAGCGGAAGGTGCTTCGCCCCGAAGGACGGATGAGTGGTTTCGTCGAAGGACTGGCGCATGAGGCGGGCTTAACACCCGCTGAGGGATCAGCGAAAGGAGCGCGGACCTCCAGGTCCGCGAAACCCCTCTCCACCGCAAGACGCGGACGTGGACGTCCGCGCTCCTTCGTCCGCGCTCACCCCTGCGGCGTCGTCGGCGTCACCACGGCGGTCCCGCCGGTCGAGGGGGCGGGCGCCGGCGTCTGCACCACCACCGGTACCTCCCGCTCGATCACCACCGGCTCGGCTGTGCGGGCCTGGGCGGCGCGGGCCTCGGCCTCGGCGCGCGCGGCGTCGGCGCGGGCGACCTCGACGCTGGCTTGGGCCCCGGCGATCTGGCCGGCGGCGGCGGCTTCCAGCGCGCGGGCCTCGGCCTCGGCGGCGGCCACCTCGGCGGCCAGTATCTGGTCGTCGGTCTGCGGCGCCTGTCGGTTGAACAGGATGAACATGACGGCGATGACGACCAGCCCGCCCAGGATGCCGGCGATCCACCAGCCGGTGTTGGACTCGCGCACGACCACCGTCTCGGTCGTCTCGGTATAGACGGGCGCCGGATCGACCACGACGGTCGGGCGGTTCGGGTCGTTCGGATCGGTGTAGGTCATCGGAGTCCTTCCAGGTTCGCCCTGAAACGGCTCCGCTGCCCTCCCCGTTCCTTAACCTTTCAGACGCAGCGCCAGCGCGCTCCACGCATCGTGATGGATCGTCCGCTCGACCACGAAGCCCAGCGGTCGATACGCCTCCAGCACCCGCTCCTCCTGCGTCCGCAGCAGGCCCGACAGGATGGCAACCCCGCCCGGCTTCAGCGCGCCGGCGATCTCCGGCGCCAGCTCCACCAGCGGCGCGGCCAGGATGTTGGCGAACACCAGATCATACGGCACGTGTTGAGCGATGCGGGGATCGCTCAGTCCGTCGGCGAAGTAGAAGTCGCACTTGGCCCCGTTGATCTCGGCGTTCTCGTTGGCGATCCGCGCCGACGGCTCGTCGATGTCGGTGCCGACCGCGACCGCCGACCCGGTCTTCGCCGCCGCGATGGCCAGCACCCCGGTGCCGCACCCGACGTCCAGAACCTTGTCGAACGTCTCGGTCTTCAGCAGTTCGTCGAACGCCTCCAGACATCCGACCGTGGTGCCGTGATGCCCGGTGCCGAAGGCGGCCCCGGCGTCGATCTTCAGCGTCACACGGCCTTCGGGCACCTTGCCCTGATCGTGCGCGCCATAGACGAAGAACCGCCCGGCCTCGACCGGCGGCAGGCCCGACAGCGACATGGCCAGCCAGTCGGCGTCGGCCAGCTTCTCGACCGCCACCTCCAGACCGTCGTGGGCGCGCAGCGCCGCCGCGATGCCCTCGGCCTCTTCCGTCGTGGTCGGAAAGGCGTCGATGCGCCAGGCGCCGCGATCCTCGTCCTCCTCCAGGATGGAATAGGTCGCCGCTTCCAGCAGCGGATCGGCGTCCAGCGCCGCCGCGGCGGCCTCGGCGACCTCGCGGGGCCCGCGGGCGACGATCTGAACGGCGGACTCGGACATTTCTCAAACCTCGTTATCATGCCGAATCGAGCGGGCGCGGGGCACAGGGTCTTGCGTCGACCGAACACGCAACCGAGGGGTCGGGGAGTTCATGGCCAAAGCACCGTCCAAGTCCAGCGCAGCGTCGAAGCCGGCGTCCGCCGCTTCCAAGCCCAAACCGGCCGCGAAGTCGAGCGCCCCGGCCAAGAAGCCGGCCGCGCCCAAGGCCGCAGCCACGCCGAAGGCGGTCGCCGCCAAGGCTCCGGCCAAGCCGAAATCGACCCCCGTCGCGAAGTCGGCCCCCAAGGCCGCGGCCAAGCCTGCGGCCGCCAAAAAGCCCGTCGCTGCGAAGAAGCCCGCCGCAAAACCTGCGGTCGCCAAGGCTCCGGCCAAGACCCCCGCCGTGAAGGCCGCCGCCAAGCCCAAGCCGGCGGTGAAGGCCGCTCCGGCCAAGACAGCGGCGCCCAAGCCCGCCGCCGCCAAGCCAGCCGCAAAGCCCGCTGCGGCTCCGAAACCCGCCGCGGCGCCCACGCCCAAGCCGGTCGAAACGCCTGCCCCGGCTCTGGCCGCCGCCCCGGCGAAGAAGCCCGAGCCCAAGGGCTTCTTCGCCAAGATCGCCGACATGATCTTCGGCACGCGCTGACCGGCCTCAAGCAGCGAGCGACCGCGTCGCGAGCGATAGACCAAGCGAACAGAGGAGGCCGGAGCGTCGCCGCTCCGGCCTTTTCACGTCGGGCGCCGACCCCGCGCCACCAGATAGACCTCCGAGGAATCCTTCCGGCTGGCTTTGGGCTTGATCGGCCGCACGTCGTCGAACTCGGCCCTCAGCCGCGCCAGCACGCCCCCGGCGTCCCCGCCCTGGAAATTCTTCGTCACGAATGCGCCGCCCGGCTTCAGGGTGCGGATGGCGAAGTCCGCCGCGATCTCGATCAGGGCGATGATCTTCAGGTGGTCCGTCTGCCGGTGTCCCACGGTGTTGTGCGCCATGTCCGACAGCACCAGGTCCGGCGGGCCGCCCAGGGCCTCGATCAGCTGTTGATCCACCCCCGCATGGGTGAAGTCCGCCTGGATCAGCTCCGCCCCCGGGATCTCCTCGATCATCAGCAGGTCGACGCCGACCACCGCTTTCGCCCCTCGCTGCAAGGCCACCTGCACCCAGCCGCCGGGCGCCGCGCCCAGATCGATGACGCGCGAGCCCGGCCGGATCAGGTTCAGCCGGTCGTCGATCTCCATCAGCTTGAAGGCCGCCCGGCTGCGCCACCCCTCGGCGCGCGCCCGCTCCGACCAGGGATCCGACAGCTGCCGCTTGATCCATTGCTGGCTGGACATCGACTTGGTGTCGGCGGTCTTGATCTTGCCGCCCATGCCGCGCCCGGCGGCGGTCCCGCCCGTGGGCGGTCGCACCATGCGGCGGCGTCCTGACGCGTCTTGGGGCGGCTTCTCGTCCTCGCTCATCCCCCCCCATAGCCTCGCGGGCCGCCAGCGGCTATCACCCGCGCAAATCGAAAAGGAGCGCCCTCATGGCCGACACCCTGACCCTCACCCTCGACGTCGGCGACGGCGAAGCCCGCGACGTGGTGATCACGCTGCGTCACGACCTGGCCCCCGGACACGTCGCCCGTATCACGGAACTGGCCCAGGAAGGCTTCTACGACGGCGTCGTCTTCCACCGCGTCATCCCGGGCTTCATGGCCCAGGGCGGCGATCCGACCGGCACCGGCACGGGCGGATCGAAGAAGCCGAACCTGAAGCAGGAGTTCTCGGCCGAACCGCACGTCCGCGGCGCCTGCTCAATGGCCCGCACCTCGGACCCGAACAGCGCCAACAGCCAGTTCTTCATCGTCTTCGACGAAGCCACCTTCCTGGACCGCCAGTATACGGTATGGGGCAACGTCACCTCCGGCATGGAGCACGTCGACGCCCTGCCCAAGGGCGAGCCGCCGCGCAGCCCGGGCAAGATCGTCAAGGCGACCGTGAGCTGATCCCAGCATGACGCGCGTCCTCACCCTGATCCTCGCGGCGATGACGTCGGGCATCCTGGCGGGGCTGGTCGGATCCATGACCCTGAACGCCGTGCTGCGCACCCAGGGCGTGGAGGGCGACGCCACCAGCGGCTTCCTGGTGTTCGGCACCATCCTGTCGCTCTACGGCTTGGCTGCCGCGCTGGTGCTGGGATTGCCCGCGCACGCGGTGCTCAGCCGCATGGGCCGGACCCGGCGCGGCGCCTATGTGCTGGTCGGCGTCGTGGCCGGGCTGCTGGTCGGCCTGCTGTTCTCCGGCCTCCGTCCGGACGGCTGGATGGTGCTGCTGACCGGCCTGTGCGCCGGGGCGGCCGGCGGGTTCGGCTTCTGGATGGTGGCCCGCCCTGACCGTCGCCCCCGCGCCTAGCGCGACAGGCCGGCGTCCAGCGCGCGGAAGCTCTGGATCGCCAGCGTCGTCGAAGACTGGAACACCTCGGGCCTCACCCGCTCCACGTCGTCGGTGGGCTGGTGATAGTCGGGGTGGAACTCCACGCCCAGATACAGGAACGGCACGTTGGCGCGGAAGAAGGCGCCGTGGTCCGACGCCTCGACCCAGTTGTTCGCGCCCGTGTCCTGCGGCGTGTCCTTGCCGAACGCCAGCGAGATCCCGCCCACCGGCGCCATTCCTTCCAGCAGCGGCCGGAAGCTCGGGTGCTGATAGGTGCCAGTGACCCACAGCTTGCCGTCGGTCTCGGCACGCGCCGTCATGTCGAAATTCAGGTTCAGCGCGATCGATTCCAGCGGCACCGGCGGCGCCTCGACGAAGTGCTTGGCGCCCAGCAGGCCGCTCTCTTCCGCGTCGAAGGCGACGAAGATCACGCTGTGCTCCGGGGCCTGCCGCTTCAGCTCGGCGGCCAGCGCCAGCATCGTCGCCACGCCCGAGGCATTGTCGTCGGCCCCGTTGTGGATCACCCCGTCCGGCGCGCCGACGTGGTCGTAATGCGCCGTCACGACGATGTAGCGGTCGGCGCGCCGCGTGCCGGGGATCACGCCCAGCACGTTGACCCCGTTCACCGCCGCCCCGCGCCGGCTGGTCGCCTGGAACGGCTGCAGCCGCCCCATGGCCGGGGCCGCGATCCCCATCTCCTCGAACCGCGAGACGATGTAGGCCCGCGCCTTCTCCCCGCCCGGGGTCGAGGGACCGCGCCCCTGCATGTCGTCGGCGGCCAGGATCGACAGATCGGACCACAGCTGGGCGTCCACCGTCGGCGTGGCGGGCGCGGGCGGCGCCTCGGCGGCGGTCATGCAGCCGCTCAGGATGAGCGCGGCGATCAGGGCGGCGGACGAGACGTGCAGGCGCATGCGGGCTCCTTCGAAAACTCATCGCAGGCTAGCCCGACCGAACGTCCTCGTCAGCTTAAGTTCGCGTCATGCCCACGACCGCATGCCTTGTGATCGGTGCAGGTTCGTCACCAAGGACACCAAGGAAACACGAAGGACACCAAGGGACCTGTCCGCGCAGCCGCGCGCAGCGCCTTGATCCCAAGCGTATCGACGAGCGCCTGCGGCGCCTCGCGCTCGGTGGCTTCGTGTCCTTCGTGGATTTTCTTCTTGGTGTCCTTGGTGAAGAACCAACAGACCCCGCCGTCCGCTCAGCCGCGAAGGAGCGGACCCCGGTTGCGGGCCGCTTCGCCCTGAGGCACTGCTCCCCACATGAGCCAGATCGCCGTCGACGCCCTGACCCCCGACCTGGCCCGCGAGGAGCTGGCCCGGCTGACGGCTGAACTGGCTCACCATGATCGGCTTTATCATCAGCAGGATGCGCCCGAAATTTCCGACGCAGATTACGACGCGCTGAAGCGTCGGGCCCTGGCGATCGAGGACCGCTTCCCCGAACTGACCCAGGACGACAGCCCTTCCCAGGTGGTCGGCGCCGCCGTTTCGAGCCAGTTCGCCGAGGTGCGCCACGGCGTGCCCATGCTGTCGCTCGACAACGCCTTCGACGCCCAGGAGGTCCGGGACTTCGAAGCCCGCGTCCGCCGTTTCCTGAAGCTGCCGGCCGACGAACTTGTCGCCTTCGCCGCCGAGCCCAAGATCGACGGCCTGTCCGCCAGCCTGCGCTATGAGGACGGCGTCCTGACCGTCGGCGCCACGCGCGGCGACGGCCGGACGGGCGAGGACGTCACCGCCAACCTGCGCACCCTGAAGGACGTGCCGCAGACGCTGCGGGGCTCCGGCTGGCCCGCGGTGATCGAAATCCGGGGAGAGGTCTACGCCCCCAACGACGGCTTCGACGCCTTCAACCGCGCCGCCGAGGCCGAGGGCCGGCGCACCTACGCCAACCCCCGCAACTTCGCCGCCGGCTCGCTGCGCCAGAAGGATCCGGCGATCACCGCGTCCCGGCCGCTGAAGTTCTTCGCCTATGCCTGGGGCGAGACGTCCGCGCCTTTCGCCGACACCCAAAGCGAGGCGCTGAAACGGCTGGCAAGCTGGGGTTTTCAGGTCAACCCGCGCTCGACCCGCGTCGAGGGCGCCGAGGCCCTGCTCGGCCTCTACGACCGGCTCCAGGCCGACCGCGCCACGCTCGGCTATGACATCGACGGCATCGTCTACAAGGTCGACCGGCTGGACTGGCAGCAGCGTCTGGGTTTCGTCTCCCGCACCCCGCGCTGGGCCATCGCGCACAAGTTTCCGGCCCAGCAGGCCCAGACGGTGCTGGAGGGCATCGACATCCAGGTCGGCCGCACCGGCTCCCTGACGCCCGTCGCCCGCCTGCATCCCGTCACCGTCGGCGGCGTCGTCGTCCGCAACGCCACCCTGCACAATGAGGACGAGATCGCCCGCAAGGACGTGCGCATCGGCGACGTCGTGATCCTGCAACGCGCGGGCGACGTCATCCCCCAGATCGTGGGCGTGGTCATCGACCGCCGTCCGGCGGATGCCGCGCCTTATGTCTTCCCCACCCTTTGCCCCGTCTGCGGGTCAGAGGCCGAGCGGCCCGAGGGCGAGGTGCGCCGTCGCTGCACCGGCGGCCTGATCTGCGACGCCCAGCTGGTCGAACGCCTCAAGCACTTCGTCGGCCGTCGCGCCTTCGACGTTGAAGGTCTTGGCGAAAAGCAGCTGATCGCCTTCCACGAGCGCGGCTGGCTGAAGGAGCCCGCCGACATCTTCCGCCTGGCCCGCGACGGCGAAAAGCTGGACGCCCTGCGCGCTGAGGACGGCTATGGCGAGACCAGCGTCGCCAATCTGATCGCCGGCATCGACGCCCGCCGCACCATCGCGCTCGACCGCCTGATCTTCGCCCTCGGCATCCGCGAGATCGGCGAGCAGACGTCCCTGCTTCTGGCCCGTCATTTCGGATCGTGGGCGGCCTTCCATGCCGCCGCGCTGGAGGCCGCTTCGGGCGTTCCGTCGGCCGCCTGGACCCGACTGGCCGAGGGCCACGGCGTCTCGCCTCGGACCCTTTCGGTCATGGCGGCCGCCGACCTGCCCGCGGCCGATCCCTGGCCGGAGGCCCCCGTCGACCAGAAGCTGGCCCTGGCCTTCCCCGGCGTGGCCGCCCCCGCGCGCCGCGCCTTGGCTGAGATCGCGCCCGACTGGCCCTCGATCGTCGAACTGGCCCGCGTCGCTTGCGAGGACGGACCCTCCGCGACCCTGGGAGAGATCGCGGCCATCTCCGGCGTCGGCCCCGTCGCCGCGCGCGCCATAGCCGCCTTCTTCCACGAGCCGCACAACCGCGCCGTCGTCGATGCCCTGATCGACCAGCTGGACCGCGTCGAGGACGCCGAACGCCCCAAGACCGACACCGTCGTCGCCGGCAAGACCGTCGTCTTCACCGGCGCGCTGGAGCGCTTCACGCGCGACGAGGCCAAGGCCCGCGCCGAATCCCTGGGCGCCAAGGTGTCCGGATCCGTGTCGAAAAAGACCGACTTCCTGGTCGCCGGACCCGGCGCCGGTTCCAAGCTGGCCGACGCGCAGAAACACGGCGTGACGATCCTCACAGAGGACGAATGGCTGGCCCTGATCGGCGCGTCTTGAAGCCGCCCAAGCCCGCCCCTACTCTGGCGCCATGATCTTCATCCGCTCCGTCATGCTTCTGGCGGGCGTCCTCGCGGTTATGCTGCTGGGCGTCGGCACGGCCGTGGGCGCCGCGCCGCACCATGCTGCGCCACCCTGTCATGGGTCGCCCGCGACCCCGAACGACGGCGGATCGCACCAGCCTGACCTCGACGACATGAAAGCCATGGCCTGCTGCGTCGCCTGCGTCGCCGCCGACCTGCCCGCGGCTCCGCCCGCGCCTGACGCCGCCCTCGCGCGAAGCTCAGACGACGCCGCCCTGCCCGGCCCGCTGACCGGTCTGACCCCCTCACCGGAGCCGCATCCTCCCAGAGACGTCGCGATCTGATCGCCGGGCGCACGCGCCCGATCCCGACATCTCTGAACAGGAGGCCGACTTGGCCCTTCGACACCTCGCGCCCTTGACCGGCGCCTACCTGCTCACGCACGCGCTTCCCACGGCGGCGCAGGACCACGCCCACCAGCCAGCGCCGCCGCCGGCCAATCCCCACGCGACGCATCAGCCCGCGGCCGATCCCCAGGCCGGACACGCCGACCACCGGACGGCGGCCGACCCGGATCCACACGCCGACCACGCCGCGCACGGGGCCATGACCAGCCCGCTCGGCGCATGGTCGATGAGCCGGGACGCCTCCGGCACCAGCTGGCAGCCAGATCTGGGCCGTCACGGCGGCGTCCACTGGGCGCGCGGCGACTGGACCTTCATGGGCCACGCCCTGCTGAACCTGGTCTACGACCGGCAGAACGGGCCGCGCGGCGACGACGAGACCTTCGTCGCCGGCATGGTGATGGGCTCCGCCCGCCGCGACTTCGCCGACGGCGCCACGCTGAACCTGCGCGCCATGTTCAGCCCCGATCCCTTCATGGGCAAGGACGGCTATCCGTTGCTGCTGGCCGCCGGCGAGACGGCGGACGGGGTCACCACCCTGATCGACCGCCAGCACCCTCACGAACTGGTCATGGAACTTTCGGCCAGCTACGCGCGCCGCTTCTCCGACGGTTCCAGCGTCTTCGGCTACGTCGGCCTGCCGGGCGAGCCCGCTTTCGGCCCGCCGGCCTTCATGCACCGCATGAGCGCCATGGACAGCCCCGAGGCGCCCATCACCCACCATTGGCTCGACTCCACCCACATCGTCTTCGGCGTAGCCACCTTGGGTTGGGTGCGCGACGGCGTGAAGCTGGAGGCCTCGTCCTTCCGAGGCCGGGAACCCGACCAGGACCGGTACGACATCGAAAGTCCGGAGTTCGACAGCTGGGCGGTGCGTGCCAGCTGGAACCCGGCGCCCGAATGGTCTCTGCAGGTCTCCCATGCGGACGTCACGGCGCCCGAACAGCTGGAGCCGGACGAGGACGAGACCAAGTGGTCGGCCAGCGCGCTGCACGCCCGCCCCGTGGGCGTCGGCGGCTGGTGGGCCTCGACCTTGGCCTGGGGCCGCAAGACCAACGACCACGACGAATCGAAGGACGCCTGGCTGGTCGAAACGGCCTTCAGCCCCGACGACCGCTGGACCGTCTTCGCGCGTCTGGAGCGCACCGAAACCGACGAGCTCCTGCCTGCCGTCGGCGGCGGTCATGGCGAACTCTTCACCGTCTCCAAGGCGTCGGTAGGCATGATCCGTGACTGGCGCCTGTCGGACGACCTCCGCTTCGGCGTCGGCGCGCTCTACGCGGTCAACCGCGTGCCCGAAGGGCTGGAGTCGGCCTATGGCGGCGACCCCGACGGCGGCATGGTTTTCGTCCGCCTGAAAATCGACTGATGAGGATCGCATCCCCGCCCTTCCTGCGGGGATGCGACTTCAAGACGGCGCGTGCCCTTGCCCCCTCGCCGCCGCCCCGCCTATACGCGCTGACGGGCGATCCTCGCCGCGCTGATCCCGGACCGTTTCATGATCTCGATGTTCCGCAACTTCGCCAAATCCAAGTGGGCGATGGGCCTGCTGGTGCTGCTGGCGCTCAGCCTGCTGATCACCGGCGGATCGCAGATGGACGTGTTCGCCAGCCTGGGCCCGCGCCACGTGATCTCGGCCGGCGACCGCAGCGTGGATCAGACGCAGTTCCGGGCCGATTTCGATCGCGTCCGCCAGAACATCGAACAACAGCAGGGGCGGCCCGTCACCTTGCAGAACCTGGTGGATGAGAACGTCCACGTCCAATACCTGGACAGCCAGACCCAGCGTCTCGGCTTCCTGGCCTGGGCCTGGAAGGCCGGCATCCGTCCGGGCAAGGAGGTGATCGCCAAGCAGATTCGCCAGATCCCCGCCTTCTTCAGCGAAATCACCGGCAAGTTCGACGAGGAGCGCTACGCCCAGGCCCTGGCTCAGGCGAACCTGACGCCCGAGCAGCTCGAGAGCGAGTTCCGCGACGAGTACATCCAGCGCCACTATGCCGCCGCCCTGTTCGCCGGCGCCCGCACGCCCCGCATCTACGGCGCGCTGATCGCGACCCAGGCGCTGGAGCAACGCGACGGCCGCTGGTTCCGCATCACCCAGGACATGGCGGGCCGCGCCGGCGCCCCGACCGACGCCCAGTTGACGGCCTTTCTGAACGAGAACGGGGAGCAGTTGCGTCGCCCCGAGCTGCGCACCCTGTCGATCATCGTCTTCGGCAATGCGCCCGGTCAGGCGGTCGAGGTCACCGACGCCCAGGTCCGCGAGCGGTTCGAGTTCCGCAAGGACGCCCTGTCCCTGCCTGAGCGTCGCACCTTCGTCGTCATCACGGCGTCGAACCAGCAACAGGCCCAGTCGGTCGCCCAGGCCATCCGCGGCGGCCGGTCGCCGGAGGCCGCCGCCCAGGCCGTCGGCCTGCAGCCCACCCCCTATGCCGAAACGCCGCGCGCCGCCGTGACGGATCCGGCCGTCGCCGGCGCCGCCTTCGGCCTGTCCGGCCCGGGCGTGTCGAACCCGGTCCAGGCGCGCGTCGGCTTCGCCGTGGTCGCCGTCACCTCGATCCTGCCGGCCGAACCGGCCACTCTGGAAGGCGTGCGCGAGGCCATCGTCCAGGAGTTGCGTGGCGAGGCCGAGCGCAAGCTGGTGTTCGACCGGGTCCAGCGCTTCGAAACCGCCCGCAACGCCGGACGCACCGTCGATCAGGCCGTCGCGGAGGTGGGCGCCCGCGTCCTTACCGTAGCCGACGTCGGCCGCGACGGCCGCACCGCCGGTGGAGACCAGGTCAATGCGCCCCCGCAGGTCTTCGAGACGGCCTGGTCCCTGCCCCAGGGCGGCGTTTCCGACGTCGTCGACGCCGGCAACGGCCAGTACTTCGCCGTGCGCGTCGACGCCATCAAGCCGCCTTCGCTGCCCCCCCTGGACGAGGTCCGCGAAAACCTGACCCGCGCCTGGGTCCAGCGTGAGAACAACCGTCTGCTGCGCGCCAAGGCCGACGAACTGGCCGGCCGCGTCCGGGCGGGCGAGGACGTCGCCGTCGTGGCGCAATCGGTCGGCGCGGAACTGATCGTGCGCACCGGCGTCCAGCAGGACGAGGAAACCCAGACGGCGCTGGGCGCGGGCGCCCTGAACGGCCTGTTCGGTCAGGCCAAGGGCCAGGTGTTCGCCGAAGTCGATTCGGAAACGGCCTTCGTCGTCGGCGTGACCGACGCGATCCGTGCGCCGGCTCCGGCCCTGGTCGCGCCGGTGGCTGAGCGCATCCGTCCGCGCATCGGCCAGGATCTGACTAACGGCCTGGGCGACCTGGCCATCACGGCGGGCGGGGCGCGCGTGAAGGCGGAGAACGACGTCGGAGCGGCGCGCGAGGCTCTTGGTCTGCCGCGCGAGCCCGCCGCCGCGCCCGCCAAATGACGGCAGGCGTTTCGGACGCCCTCGTCGTCCGGCGTCTGATCGACGACCTGGAGACGCCCGTCTCGGCCTTCCTCAAGGTCGGGCACGGGCGCCCCCACGCGATGCTGCTGGAATCGGTCGAGGGCGGCACGGTCAACGGCCGCTTCTCCATACTGACCATGGATCCCGACGTCGTCTGGCGGTGCCGCGACGGCCGAGCGGAGACGGCGCGCTGCGGCGAAGACTTCGTCCCGGACGACCGCCCCGCCCTGGCGTCGCTGCGCGCCCTGATCGCCGAATCGGCGCTGGACCTGCCCGACGACCTGCCGCCCATGGCGGCCGGCCTGTTCGGCGTCTTCGGCTATGACCTAGTCCGCCTGCTGGAGCCGCTGGGCCCGGCCAATCCCGACCCGCTGGACCTGCCCGACGCCGTCCTGACGCGGCCCGGCCTGATCGCCGTCTTCGATTCGGTGAAGCACGAGATCGTCGTCGTCGCCCCGGCCCGCGACGGCGATCGCGCCGCCGCCGAGGCCCGCGCCGACGCTTTCGAGGCCGCCCTTCGTGCGCCTCTGCCGCGTCCCGACGCCGCCCGGCCGGCCGCAGTCGACTTCGCCTCCCCGATCGACGAGGCCGCCTTCACCGCCATGGTCGCCCGCGCCAAGGACTGGATCGCGGCGGGCGACATCTTCCAGGTCGTGCTCAGCCACCGGTTCGACGCGCCGTGGTCGGCCGACCCCTTCGCCTTCTACCGGGCGCTCCGCCGCCAGAATCCCTCGCCCTATCTGTTCTTCCTCGACATGGGCGACTTCCAACTGGCCGGCTCCAGCCCGGAGATTCTGGTCCGACGCAAGGACGGCCGCGTCACCATCCGCCCCTTGGCCGGCACCCGGGCACGCGGCGACACGCCCGAAGCCGACGCTGCGCTGGAGGCCGAACTCCTGGCCGATCCCAAGGAGCGGGCCGAGCACCTGATGCTGCTCGACCTCGGCCGCAACGACGTCGGCCGCGTCGCCGCGCCCGGCACCGTGCGCGTCACCGACAGCTTTTCCGTCGAACGCTACAGCCAGGTCATGCACATCGTCTCCAACGTGGAGGGCGACGCCCACCCCGATCTGGACGCCGTCGACACCCTGCTGGCCGCCCTGCCCGCCGGCACCCTGTCGGGTGCGCCCAAGGTCCGGGCCATGGAGATCATCGACGCGCTGGAGCCCACCAAGCGCGGCGTCGGTTACGGCGGCGGCGTCGGCTACATCACGTCCGAGGGGGAGGCCGACGTCTGCATCGTGCTGCGCACCGCCCTGTTCGCCCGCGGACGCATCCACGTGCAGGCGGGCGCCGGCGTCGTCGCCGACAGCGATCCCGTCGCCGAATACGAGGAAACCCTCGCCAAGGCCCGCGCCCCGATGCGCGCGGCGCAAGAGGCTTGGCGGTTCGATCCCGGGGTGCCTCGCCGGGCTGAATGAAACATCCGTCCCAAAGTCACCGTATGGTATGAGATGAGGGGGTCTCGCCCATGATGATCGCCGCGACCGTGAGCTTCACCGCCGGCCTTGAGGGTCAGTGGGCGATCACCGCCGTAGATGCGATCACAGGCCCGGGCTTGAAACCGGCGCCGCGATTGTCGGCGTTCGGCGCGGTGGAGCCGGCTGAGGGCGCATGGACCCTGACCGGCTTCACCAGCAATGTGCGCTATGCCAACCGCGCGGAAGTCACCGCGCTGCGCGCCCGCCATGCAGACCTCGGTCGGCCCGCCGCGACTCGGGCGGCGCTCATACCCATTCGGAAATCCGAGGCCTGGTGGGCCTTGGCACAGGATGAGCGTCGCGACGTCTTGGAAGAGCAGTCCCGCCACACCGCCATAGGTCTTGAATACCTGCCCCAGATCGCGCGGCGCCTGATCCACTCCCGCGACCTGGGGCAACCCTTCGACTTCCTTACCTGGTTCGAATTCGCGCCCGAACATGTTGCCGACTTCGATCGGCTGCTCGAGCGTCTCAGAGGCACGCCGGAATGGCGCTACGTGGAGCGCGAGGTTGACGTCCGGCTGGACCTGGCAGGCGCGCAAACATCCTGACAACCCGCCGCTGCTCTCAGGGCCCGAAAGTCGCCCCCGGCCCCAGGATGAAGGCGCCGGCCATCAGCACCGCGCCCACCGCCGCCAGCGCCGAGGCCCCCAGCGCCTTCAGCGGCGCCGCCTTGTCCGGCGCGGAAACCTCTGTCAGCAGCGCTTTGGCCTGGCCGATGGCGGTGCGGGCGGTGTCGATGCGAGCGTCGCTCATGAAGCGGACGATCCGGCGAACACGGTTAACGAACGGTTGCTACGCCCTCCCCGCTTGGCCGTCGCCCCTGACCGCCCTATGACGCCCGCATGATCCTCGTCGTCGACAACTACGACAGCTTCACCTGGAACCTGGTCCACTACCTGGCGGAACTGGGCGCCGAGACGCGCGTGGTGCGCAACGACGAGATCACGCCGGACGAGGCCTGGGCGTCCCGGCCCGACGCCGTCCTTCTGTCGCCCGGCCCTTGCACGCCGAACGAGGCCGGCATCTGTCTGCCGCTGCTGGCCACGGCGCCCCAGGACATGCCGATCTTCGGCGTCTGCCTGGGCCATCAGGCCATGGGCCAGGCTTTCGGCGGTGAGGTGATCCGCGCCAAGACCCTGATGCACGGCAAGACCAGCCCGATCCTGCATGACGGCCAGAGCGTCTTCCGCGGCCTGCCCTCGCCCTTCACCGCGACGCGCTATCACTCGCTGGCCGTGCGTCGCGAAACCTTGCCCGAAACGCTCCAGGTCACCGCCTGGACCGCCGACGGCGAGATCATGGGACTGGCCCACCGGACCCGCCCGATCCACGGCGTCCAGTTCCACCCCGAATCGATCGCCACCGAACACGGCCACGACATGCTGGCCAACTTCCTCGACCTCGCGAACGTCAAGCGCGCGGTGACGGTGTGAGGGTCGCCGCGTCTCTTCCTTCTCCCCTTGGGGGAGAAGGTGGGCGGCGGAGCCGCTCGGATGAGGGGGCTCTCGCGACCCGCTCGTCAGGCCCGTGCGTGCGTAGACCTACCCCTCATCCGACTCGCTCCGCGAGCCACCTTCTCCCCCAAGGGGAGAAGGAGCTCCGGCATGGCTGACTCCTTCAAACCCCTCCTCGCCAAGCTGGTCGACGGCCGCGTCCTGTCGACCGACGAGGCGCGCGACTTCTTCGCCGCGTGCCTGCGCGGCGAGCCGACCCCGGCCCAGGTCGCCGCCGCCGTCACCGCCCTGCGCGTGCGCGGCGAGACGGTGGACGAGATCGCCGCCTTCGCCACCGCCATGCGCGACGCCGCGCGCACGCTGGACCACCCCTACGACGCCGTCGACACCTGCGGCACCGGCGGCGACGGCCAGCACACCTTCAACATCTCCACCGCCGCCGCCCTGGTGCTGGCCGGCGCGGGGCTGAAGGTCGCCAAGCACGGCAACCGGGCGCTCAGCTCGAAGTCCGGATCGTCGGACGTTCTGGCTGCGCTCGGCGTCAACCTGGCCGCCACGCCGGATCAGCAGCGCCGGGCGCTGGACGAGGCGGGCATCGCCTTCCTGTTCGCGCCCCACTACCACGGCGCCATGCGCCATGTCGGGCCGGTGCGGGCCGAAATCGGCTTCCGCACCGTGTTCAACCTGCTGGGCCCGCTGTCCAATCCGGCAGGCGCCCGGCGTCAGGTCATGGGCGTCTATGACCCCCGCCTGCTGGAGCCGCTGGCCGAGGTCCTGGGTCGGCTCGGCGCCCGCCGCGCCTGGACCGTGCACGGCCAGGGTCTGGACGAACTGACCACCACGGGCCCCACGGAGGTCGCGGAGTGGAAGGACGGCGGCGTCCGCCGCTTCACCGTCGCCCCCGCCGACGCCGGCCTGCCGACGGCCACGATCGACGACCTGCGCGGCGGCGACGCGGAGGAGAACGCCGCCGCCCTGCGCGCCCTTCTGGACGGCGCGCCCGGCGCCTATCGCGACGTCGTCCTGCTGAACGCCGCCGCCGCCCTGATCGTCGCCGACCGCGCCGAGAACCTGCGCGAAGGCGCCGAACTGGCCGCCTCGGTCATCGACGACGGCCGCGCGTCGCAGGCGCTGGCCCGCCTCGTCGAGGCCACCAACACCCTGATCGAGGACGAGGAATGACCTGCCAAAGGAGCGCGGACCTCCAGGTCCGCGACCGTCGCCTAGCCAAGACGCGGACGTGGACGTCCGCGCTCCTCTTGGTGTGCCCGTGACCGACGTCCTCGCCCGCATCGCCGCCTACAAGCGCGAGGAGGTCGCCGCCCGAAAGGCCGCCGAATCGCAAACGCAGGTCGAGGCCCGCGCCGCCCTCACCTCGGCGCCCCGCGGCTTCCACGCCGCGCTGCAGGCCCGCTTCGATGGCGCCGTCCGCCCCGGTCTGATCGCCGAGATCAAGAAGGCCAGCCCGTCCAAGGGCCTGATCCGTCCCGACTTCGACCCGCCCGAACTGGCGCGTGCCTATGAGCGTGGCGGTGCGACCTGCCTGTCCGTCCTGACGGACGGCCCCAGCTTCCAGGGCGACGACGCCTTCCTGGGTCAGGCCCGCGAAGCTGTCGCCCTGCCCTGCCTTCGCAAGGACTTCCTCGTCGACCCCTGGCAGGTGGCCGAGAGCCGCGCGCTGGGCGCCGACTGCATCCTGATCATCCTCGCCATGATCGACGACGCCCTGGCCGCCGACCTGCTGGCCGAGGCGGACCGCTTCGGCATGGACGCCCTGATCGAGACCCACGACGAGGCCGAGATGGCCCGCGCCTGCCGGCTGGTCCAGGATCGCGACACGGCGCTGGTCGGCGTCAACGCCCGAAGCCTGCGCACCTTCGACGTCGATCTTGCCACGGTCGAGGAACTGGCCCTGCTCAGCCCCGTCCACGCCCTGCTGGTCGCCGAAAGCGGCATCTTCACCCCCGACGACGTCGCCCGCGTCTCCGCGGCGCATGCCCAGGCGGTGCTGGTCGGCGAAAGCCTGATGCGTCAGGACGACGTGGAAGGAGCAACGCGGGAGTTGATAGCGTGATCCTTCCCCCCTTGCGGGGGAAGGTGGCTCGCGGAGCGAGACGGATGGGGGGTGAAACACCGCCCTTGGCCATGACCCTCAGCACCGGATGTGCGGACGCAGCCACCCCATCCGAGCGGCTCCGCCGCCCACCTTCCCCGGCAAGCGGGGAAGGAAGTCGCATACGCCGACAAAGTTTCAGGCGGCGCGCTTTGCCTTCGAGTCTAGAAACCGGGTCTCGGCCATTATCTCGCCGGCATCGCGACCCGTGCCATCAGCCACGATCCGCTGAACCGACGCCCACACCTCGCGATCCCGCGCCGCGGCGCCCTGCACGATCAGGCTGCCGTGATTCCGAGACACGGCGTGTCGCGCCAGGTCGCCGACGGTCAGAACACCGCGCGGCAGCCGCCCCTTGTCCAGCCAACCCAGCCCAAAGGCCACAAGCACCAGGAACATGCCCACGGCCAGCAGGCCCCCGGATCTGGCGATGCCGGACACGACCATGGCCACAAACCCGACCATTCCGATCCAGACGCCGATGTTCTCGATCAGACCCGCCGGCCCATCCAACCTGAGCCCGCTCGCGATCCCAATCTGGCGCAGGAAGGCCCTCGGGCTGCTTCGCCCCGTGAACAACGGCGACGAGGGCGTGATCGGGTCGGCCATGCCGTGCTTTCGCAAGGCGTCACGTAGTCGGTAAAAGGACATCGACGTGGCGCACGCGCCGTCGCCGTGGCCCTGACGATCCATCAAGCGGGCGTGCAGGTCTCCCACCGTAACCACGTCAGCCAGTTCATTGACGAAACGAACGCCGAAAGCCGCCTCGACTTCCCCAGCGAGTTCGTCGGCCGTGTCGCCATCCAGCTTGAGCGTCTCGATCGCCATGCCTTCAGCCTACACCCGCGCTCGATTTCCACCACTCCCCCGTTAAGTTGACATTAGGCAAGAACACTTACAGAACATCGCCATCGGTTCACGGCTTGTTCCTGAAAGATTCGACGCCATGCTCACCAAGAAGCAGCACGAGCTCCTGATGTTCATCCATGAGCGGATCAAGGAGACGGGCGTCTCGCCCTCGTTCGACGAGATGAAGGAGGCGCTGGATCTGGCGTCCAAGTCGGGCATCCACCGCCTGATCACGGCGCTGGAGGAGCGGGGCTTCATCCGCCGTCTGGCCCACCGCGCCCGCGCGCTGGAGGTGACCAAGCTGCCCGACGCCGCCGCCCCCGGCGGGCGAGGCTTCAAGCCGCAGGTGGTGCAGGGCGGCGGTCGCCCCATCGCCGCCGAGCCCGCCAACGACACCCGCGAACTGTCCCTGATGGGCAAGATCGCCGCCGGCACCCCCATCGCCGCCATCGAGCACGAGACCGCCCGCTATCCGGTGCCCGAGGCCATGCTGGGGGCCGGCGAACACTACCTTCTGGAGATCGAGGGCGACTCCATGATCGAGGCCGGAATCCTGAACGGCGACCTGGTCATCATCAAATCCGCCGACACGGCCGTCTCCGGCGACATCGTCGTGGCCCTGGTCGAGGGCGAGGAAGCGACGCTGAAGCGTCTCCGCAAGAAGGGCGCCTCCATCGCGCTGGAGCCCGCCAACCGCAACTACGAAACCCGCATCTTCGGCCCCGACCAGGTCGAGGTCCAGGGCAAGCTGGTCGGCCTGATCCGCCGGTACCACTGACGTCGGCGGAGGGGGTCACTCCCCCTCTCCGTACCGCGCCCACGGCCGGTCGCCGCGCAGGTCGGCGACCCACAGCGCGCGCCAGCCGTCGCCCTCGCGCCACAGCTCCACGGCGCCCCTCTCCGCGAAGTCCCGCCCGTCAAGCACCAGCCGCGACGCGCACTCCGGCGGCAGCACGTCGATCGCCGTCCGCACCGCCACCACCTCCGCCGCCGCGCACGCCGCCGCCAGCCGCTCGATCTCCGGCGCGCGTCGCCCCCACAGCAGCGCAGGGCCCACCGCCTCCCCCGCCGGCCGACAGTCGGTCCGCCCGCAGGTCCAGCCGTCCTCCGCCCGCGCCTCGACCGTCAGCCCGCGCCTTCGGCTCCACACTTCGACCCCGAAGTCGTCCAGCCCGCCGCGCACCACGGTCGCGCGACCACCCGCGACCGTCGCCGCCTTGGCCCCGCCGTCGCCGATCCAGACGTCGGGCGCCGGCCCCCGCGGCCAGAGCAGCACCGCGCAGGCCAGCGGCAGGCCGATCCACCGCAGCGGGCCCCGCACAAGACAGCAGACCATCACGCCCATGAAGGCGATCGGCAGGGCCGCCGTGGGCGCGCTGGCATAGGTCCGGACCGCGCCGGGCAGACCCGCCGTCCACCCGCCGATCGCCAGCATCCCCTCGATCCCGACGCCCGCCAGCCACAGGAAGGGCGCGCCCAGCCCGACGGGCTCCAGCAGGGCGCCCAGCGCCAGCGTCGGCATGATCAGGAAGTCGCTGATCGGCGCCACCGTCATGTTCGAGACGAGCCCGTACATGGCCGCGCGGTTGAAATGCTGCATGGCGAACGGCGCAGTCGCCGCCCCCGCCACCAGACTGGCCAGCGCCGCCAGCGCGATCCACTGCACCGTCCGCTGCACCGCCAGGATCGGCAGCGGCGCCTGGATCTCCCTCGGCCGCCGCGGCCAGGCCTCGACCAGCGCGACCAGCGCCGCCGTCGCCGCGAACGACATCTGGAAGCCCGGCGTCACGATCGCCTCCGGCTGGATCGCCAGCACGACAAGGGCCGCGACCGCCAGTCCGTGCATCGTGATCGCCGGCCGGTCCAGCAGGATGGCGGCGAAGGCGATCGACGCCGTCACCGCCGCCCGCACCGCCGGCGGCGGCGCGCCGGAGATCACCAGATAGACTCCGACCGCCGCCAACCCGACACACGCCGCCGCCTTCTTTCCGTTGATCCTCAGCGCCAGCGGCGGAATGAGCGCGATCCCCAGCCGCGCGGCGAAGAAGGCGAACCCGCCCACCACCGCCATGTGCAGGCCCGAGATCGAGAGGATGTGCGCCAGCCCCGAGTCGCGCATCCGCTCGACCTCGTCCGGGTCCAGCCAGGCCTCCACCCCCGTCGTCATGGCCGCCGCGATCCCGCCCGTGCGCGGCCCCAGCCGCTCCACGATCCGCGCCGCCAGATCGACCCGCGCGGCGTTGACCGCCATCGTCAGCCGCAGCCGCCAGGGCGGCCGCTCCAGCGACGCCGGGCGCGGATCGGTCAGCACGAAAGCCACCCCGCCCATCCGCTGGAACCACGCGACGCGCCCGAAGTCGTAGGCCCCCGGCGAGGCCGGCGCCGGCGGCGGGTTCAGCAGGGCGAACAGACCGACCGGCGTCCCCGGCGCGATCGGCGCCGCGCCTCTCAGGGTCGCGCGCACCCGCAGCGGCGTCTCCTCCGGCGCCAGCCCGCCGATCCACACCGGCGCCACCATCACCCGCGCTCCGCCGTTTGCCCCCGGCGATTCGACGTCGGTCACCCAGCCGGTGATCCGTACCGGCTCCCCCGCCGCCGGCGCGATCGGCGCGGCGACCCGGTCGCTTTTCAGCTTGGCGTTGGCCGCGCCCAAGGCGAAGAGGGCCAGCAGCATCAGCGGCCATGTCACGGCCCGGCCCACCGGCAGCCTCCGCACCGTCAGCCACAACCCCGTAGCCGCGACCGCCCCCAGCACCAGCGGCCAGGCCGACGGCTCGACCTTCAACATGAAGTAGACGGCGCACCCGCCTCCGAACGCCACGGGCGCCCACAGCCCCCACCTCAGCGCCTGCGACTGGGCCTGACCGCGCAGGAAGGCGGCGGCCCGCGCCCATGGGCTGGGCTTGGGCGCGTCGGGCGGTATAAGGACGGCCCTGATGGACCCCGCCCTCATGACCTCCTCCGCTTCGACGCCTTCTGGCCCCGTCGTCACCCGCTTCGCCCCCTCTCCCACCGGCTATCTGCACATAGGCGGCGCAAGAACGGCGCTTTTCAACTGGCTGTTTGCAAAACGCCACAACGGCAGGTTCCTGGTCCGCGTCGAGGACACCGACCGCGAACGCTCCACCGACGACGCCGTGAAGGCCATCTTCGACGGCCTGAACTGGCTGGGCCTGTTTCCTGACGAGGAGCCCGTCTTTCAGTTCAGCCGCGCCGACCGCCACCGCGAGGTCGTCGACCGGCTGCTGGCGACCGGCCACGCCTACCGCGATTTCCTGACGGCGGAGGAGACCGGCGCCCTGCGCGACGCCGCCAAGGCCGAGGGCCGGACCTTCGAGAGTCCCTGGCGCGACCGCGAACCGACAGTCGACGACCTGATGACGCCTCACACCGTCCGCTTCAGACGGCCCAAGGACGCCCCCGTCGTCGTCGCCGACGCGGTGCAGGGCGAGGTGCGGTGGGACACCGGCTCGCTGGACGATCTGGTCATCCTCCGCTCGGACGGGGCGCCGACCTACAACCTCGCCGTGGTGGTCGACGACCACGACATGGGCGTCACCCACGTGATCCGCGGCGACGATCATCTGAACAACGCCGCGCGCCAGTCGCTGATCTACGACGCGCTCGGCTGGACGCGCCCGACCTTCGCCCACATCCCGCTGATCCACGGCCCGGACGGCGCCAAGCTCAGCAAGCGCCACGGCGCCCAGGCGGTGCATGAGTACGCGGACATGGGATACTTGCCCGAGGCCATGCGCAACTATCTGGCCCGCCTCGGCTGGGCGCACGGCGACGACGAGCTGTTCTCCGACGCCCAGGCGATCGAGTGGTTCGGCCTCGACGGCATCGGCAAGGCGCCGGCACGGCTGGACTTCGACAAGCTGGCCCACGTCAACGCCCACTGGATCCGCCTGGCCGACGACGACCGGTTGGCCAAGGCGGCGCTGGACGTGCATCTGGCGCGCGGCCACGCCCTGGCCGAGGGCGACGAGGCGCGCCTGACCCGCGCCATCGCCTTCGTGAAGGACCGGGCCAAGACCGTGCTGGAACTCGCCGACCAGACCGCCTTCGTCCTGCGCCGTCGCCCGCTGACGATCTACGAAAAGGCCCTGCCGATGCTGGCCGGCGAATCGGGCGACCGCATCGCCCGCCTGCGCGACCGCCTGCGCCTGTTCGAGAGCTGGGACGTCTTCGCGCTGGAGGCCGAACTCAAGGCCTTCGTCGAAGAGGAGGCGGTGGGCTTCGGCAAGGTCGGCCCCGCGGTCCGCGCCGCCCTGACCGGGGACGGCGTCTCGCCCGACATCGCCAAAACCCTGGCGGCCCTGGGGCGAGAAGAGAGTCTCGGGCGCTTGGATGATGCGCTGCAACAGACTAAATGACGTTCACTTCAAGCTTCCCGCTCCCGATCCGCGCCCGCGCGCGGCGGTGACGCGCACAGAACAAGGCCCGACATGACCGCCACCGTGAAGACCGCCGGCACCGCCACCCTGACCCTGGGCGACAAGAGCGTGGAGTTGCCGGTGCTGACCGGCTCGACCGGTCCTGACGTGGTGGACATCCGCAAGCTGTACGGCGCCACCGGCGCCTTCACCTTCGACCCCGGCTTCACCTCGACGGCGGCCTGCGAGAGCGCGCTGACCTACATCGACGGCGACGCGGGCGTGCTGCTGCATCGCGGCTATCCCATCGACCAACTGGCGTCGAAGTCGAACTTCGTCGAGGTCTGCCACCTCCTTCTGCACGGCGAACTGCCGACCGCGTCCGAATACGAGAAGTTCGAGCGCTCGGTCACCATGCACACCATGCTGCATGCCCAGTTCGACCGCTTCTTCGAGGGGTTCCGTCGCGACGCCCACCCCATGGCCATCATGGTCGGGGCCGTCGGGGCCCTGTCGGCCTTCTATCACGACAGCCTGGACATCCACGATCCGGTCCAGCGCAACATCTCGGCCATTCGCCTGATCGCCAAGATGCCGACCATCGCGTCGCGCGCCTACAAATACTCGATCGGCCAACCCTTCGTGTCGCCTCGCAACGACCTGAACTATTCCGAGAACTTCCTGCGCATGTGCTTCGCCGTGCCGGCGGAGGACTATGTGGTGAACCCGGTCCTGGCCCGAGCCATGGACCGCATCTTCATCCTGCATGCCGACCACGAGCAGAACGCCTCGACCTCGACGGTCCGTCTGGCCGGATCGTCGGGCGCGAACCCCTTCGCCTGCATCGCGGCGGGCATCGCCTGCCTGTGGGGCCCCTCGCACGGGGGCGCCAACGAGGAGGCGCTGAACATGCTCAAGGAGATCGGCTCGCCCGAGAAGATCCCGGAGTTCATCGCCGGGGTGAAGGACCGACGCTACAAGCTCATGGGCTTCGGCCACCGGGTCTACAAGAACTACGACCCGCGCGCCAAGGTGATGAAGGAAAGCGCCGACGAGGTTCTGGCCGCCGTCGGCGACCCCAACGATCCCCTGCTCCAGGTCGCGATGGAGCTGGAGAAGGTCGCGCTGAGCGACGAGTATTTCATCGAGCGCAAGCTGTTCCCCAACGTCGACTTCTATTCGGGCATCACCCTGTCGGCCATGGGCTTCCCCACCTCGATGTTCACCGTGCTGTTCTCGCTGGCCCGCACCGTCGGCTGGATCGCCCAGTGGCAGGAGATGATGGAAGATCCGTCCCAGAAGATCGGCCGCCCCCGCCAGCTCTACACCGGCCCGACCGAGCGGGACTACGTGCAGATCCAGAACCGCGGCTGACGTTTCGGTCACCCCAGCATGACGTCGTGCGGGCGGACCGGCTCGCGCATCGTCACCAGCTCCTCGGCCACGGTGGGATGCACCGCGCAGGTCGCGTCCCACTGGGCCTTGGTCAGTCCGGCCTTCACGGCGACGGCCGCGACCTGGATGATCTCCGGCGCGTCTGGGCCGACGATGTGGACGCCGACGACGCGCTGGCTCTCCTTGTCCACGACCAGCTTCATGAGCATGCGCTCGTCCGAGCCGGTGAAGGCGTATTTCATCGGCCGGAAGCGGGTCATGTAGACGTCGACCCCACCCCCGCAGGCGCGACGGGCCTCGGCCTCCGACAGGCCGACGGTGCCGACCGGCGGCTGGCTGAAGACGGCGGTGGCGACGGCTTCGTAGTCGAACTTCATCGGCCGGTCGCGGAAGACCGTGGAGTGGAAGGCCACCGCCTCCCGGATGGCCACGGGCGTCAGGTTCATCCGGTCGGTGACGTCGCCGATGGCCCAGATGTTCTCCGCCGTCGTGTGCGAGAACTCGTCGACCTTGATCGCCCCGTCGTCGGTCAGCTCGACCCCCGCCGTCTCCAGCCCCAGGTCCTTGACGTAAGGAATGCGGCCGGTGGCGAACATGACCACGTCGGTCTCGATCGCGTGGCCGTTCTCGAGGTGGTTGATCAGGCCGGTCGCGGTCTTTTCGATGCGGTCGTGCTGGCAGCCGAGGATCACCTTCACGCCGCGCTTCTCGATTTCGGCGGCGAGGTGGGCCCGCACGTCGTCGTCGAAGCCGCGAAGGATGTTGGGGCCGCGATAGATCAGGGTGGTCTCGACGCCCAGGCCGGCGAAGATGCCGGCGAACTCCACCGCGATGTACCCGCCCCCGGCGATCAGGATGCGCTTCGGCAGCTCCGGCAGGTGGAAGGCCTGTTCCGAGGTGACGGCATGCTCCACGCCCGGCAGTTCCGGCGGCACCCACGGCCGGCCGCCGGTGGCGATCAGGATCCTGTCGGCGGTGTAGGTGCGGTCCTTGCCGACGATCTCGACGGTGTGGGCGTCCTTCAGGACGGCGCGGCCATGGATCAGCTCCGCCCCCGCCTTGCCCAGATTGGCGGCGTAGATGCCCGACAGGCGCGCGATCTCGACGTCCTTGGTCTCGATGAATTTCGGCCAGTCGAAGGTCGGCTCGGGGATCGTCCAGCCGTAGCCCTGGGCGATTTCGAACTGGTGCGCGAAGTCCGAGGCCATGACCATGAACTTCTTCGGCACGCAGCCGCGGATCACGCAGGTGCCCCCGGCGCGATGCTCCTCCGCGACGGCGACGCGCTTGCCGTCCAGCGCCGCCAGCCGCGCCGCCCTCACCCCGCCCGAGCCGGCGCCGATGACGAAGAGGTCGTAGTCGAAGGCGGTCATGCTGGAGCTCCGGCTGCGTGAACGGTCGAGGTAGGCGCGCGGTCCGCGCCGGGCAAGCGGAAGCGCCCTCGGCCGAATGGCGGAAGGTGGGAAGGGCGGGCGGAGCGCCGGGCGCGGAGCCCGGATGAGGATTGAGTTTACCGTTTCGGCTTCGCGACGACGCTCCGCGCGGCTCGTCTGATCAGGAGCTGTCCGAGG
>NZ_DASYGX010000016.1:0-57500 GCF_035999125.1 Brevundimonas sp.
CGCGACAAGCTCGCAAGGCCTTGCGCCCTCCCCTGCGACGGAACCCCCAAATGCTGCCCCACGCACGAACCGACGTCGGAAAGTCGCCGCTGAAAAAACGCAGGGCGTTGAAAGGGCAAAGAAAGACGGGAGAAGTCGTCAGGACTTCGTACCCCATTGCGCCGCATCGGAGCGCGGACCTCCAGGTCCGCGTGCTGCGGTCGAGAGGGCTTCGCGGACCTGGAGGTCCGCGCTCCTTTGGGCGCCTGGAAAGAACGGGCAGCGCTTCAGCCCCTCTCCCGCCGGGAGAAGGAAGGGTGGGCCGGTGCGCCGGCCATGACGTCACTTCATGCGCCAGGTCGCGCCGTCGGGGCCGTCCATGACGACGACGTTGAGGGCGTTCAGGCGGTCGCGGATGCGGTCGGCGGCGGGCCAGTCCTTGGCGGCGCGGGCGGCGGCCCGTTCCTGCAGCAACTGTTCGACCTCGGCGCGCAGGGCGTCGTCGACGTCGCCTTCCAGCCAGGCGGCGGGGTCGGACAGGAGCACGCCCAGCAGGTCGGCCGCGGCGATCAGCTGGCCCTTTGCGACGGCGACGGCGGCGTGATCGCCGGAAGTCATGCCGCGCTCGATCTCGCTGGACAGGGCGAACAGGCTGGCCATGGCGCCGGGCGTGTTCAGGTCGTCCTGGATCGCCTTGAGGAAGTCGGCGGGGGGTTCGTCGCCGTCGGCCTGGACCGCGACGGCGCGATGCAAGGCGCCGTAGAGGCGGTCGAGGTTCTTCTTCGACTGGTCGAGCAACGACTGGTTCCAGTCCAGCGGCTGGCGATAGTGCGCCGACAGCAGGGCCCAGCGGACGACCTCGCCCGGCAGGGACTGGACAAGGTCGTGCAGCAAAAGGACGTTGCCGATCGACTTGGACATCTTCTCGGCGTCGACGGTCAGGAAGCCGTTGTGCATCCAGTATCTGGCGTACTCGCCGTGCGCATCCGGCCCGTGGGCGTGGCCGTGGGCGCAGACGCCCTGGGCGATCTCGTTCTCATGGTGCGGGAAGACCAGGTCGATGCCGCCGCCGTGGATGTCGATGGGCAGACCCAGATTCTCCTCGATCATGGCCGAGCATTCGATGTGCCAGCCGGGGCGGCCGTCCCCCCAAGGGCTGGGCCATGAGGGCTCGTCCGCCTTCGACGGTTTCCACAGGACGAAGTCGTGGGCGTTCTTCTTGTAGGGGGCCACCTCGACCCGGGCGCCGGCGATCATGTCGTCCAGGTTGCGGCCCGACAGACGGCCGTAGTTGGGATAGCTGGAGACGTCGAACAGGACGTGGCCCTCGGCCGCATAGGCGCAGCCGGCGTCGACGATGGCGGCGATCTGCTTCACGATCGCGTCCATGTGGTCGGTGACGTGGGGGGCGAGGTCGGGCGGGGCGACGTTCAGGCGCGCCATGTCGTCAAGATAATGCGCCTCGTACTTCGCGGTGATCTGGCCGATCGGCACGCCCAGGGCGGCGGCGCGCTGGTTGATCTTGTCGTCCACGTCGGTGACGTTGCGGGCGTAGATCACCTTGTCCGCGCCATAGGCCCGGCGCAGCAGGCGGACCAGGACGTCGAACACCACCGGCGGGCGGGCGTTGCCGATGTGGGCGTGGTCATAGACGGTCGGGCCGCAGACGTAGAGCGTCACCCGGTTCGGGTCGCGCGGTTCGAAGACGCGCTTTTCGCGGTGCAGGGTGTCGTAGAGGACCAGCGACATATTGTTGCGACGATCGTGGGTTTTCTTGCGGGACGGAGGGGGTCGCCCATATAGCGGTCCAGCGTCGCCGACCGAAAGGGCGGGCGACGCCTTCTTTGAGGGAGCGCGGCACGCGTCATTTCCGGGACCTTCGTCCCGGCGCCACTAGGCCGCTGAAACGATCCATGAGCTCAAGCCCCGTCGTCCCCGCTCTGGTGAGCGTCAACGACTCGCCCGCCCGCCCCAGCCGCGAGGAGGCCCTGAAGGCCGTGCGGACCCTGCTGGCCTGGGCCGGGGACGATCCCGACCGCGAGGGGCTGAAGGACACGCCCAAGCGCGTGGTCGACGCCTATGCCGAGTGGTTCGAGGGCTATGACGCCGATCCGGGCAAGGAACTGAGCCGCACGTTCGAGGACGTGCAGGGCTATGACGACATGGTCCTGCTGCGCGAGATCGAGGTGGAGAGCCACTGCGAGCACCACATGGCGCCGTTCCTGGGCAAGGCCTACGTCGCCTACATGCCGGACGAGAAGGTGGTCGGCATCTCCAAGCTGGCGCGGGTGGTGGAGATCTTCTCCAAGCGGCTGCAGACGCAGGAAGTGCTGACGAATCAGATCGCCGAGGCGATCGAGACGCATCTGGCGCCCAAGGGCACGGCCATCCTGATCGACGCCGAGCACCAGTGCATGACGACCCGCGGCGTGCACCATCGCCACGTTTCGACCATCACCACGCGGTTCACTGGCGTCTTCAAGGACGACCCGGCCCTGAAGGACCGGTTCCTGCGCCTGGCGCGCGGCTGAAAGTTCGCCCCTGGGGGTAAACCGGTCGAAGGGAACCGACGGAGACCCGAGACCGCTTTACAAGCGGCGCCGGGTCGGCCAAAGCCGTCCGGAAGTTTCAGCACGCCCCTTCGCGGGGCACGACATGGAGACGCGACGCATGGGCGCGAAACTGGCCGGACCGACCGGCGGCAAGACGGTCGATCAGAACAGCGACATCAACGTCACGCCGTTCGTGGACATCATGCTGGTGCTGCTGATCATCTTCATGGTGGCGGCTCCGCTCGCCACCGTGTCGATCCGTCTGGACCTGCCGCCGCCGAACCCGAGCGTGGTCGAGGACTTCGAAGAGCCGGTCTACATCACCATCCAGGAATCCGGCTCGCTGTTCATCGCCAGCCAGCAAACGACGCTGGAGACCCTGCCCGCCGACGTGTGCGCGGCCCTGGGCGGCGGGAACTGCCGCGAGGAGCGCCTGTTCATCCGCGCCGACGCCGAGGTGAAGTACAACAGCTTCATGGAAGTGATGAACAATCTGCAGGAGAACGGCTTCTTCAAGGTCGGCCTGCTGAACGAAGACATCGAATAGGATCGGGCCGACGCCTGACCGACCAAGGGCCGCTTCCCGCACGGGCAGCGGCCCTTTTCGCATCCGGAGACCGGCATGACGGCCGAGGAGATCGACGCCCTGATCATGGCCTTGCCCGGGGCCGAGCAGAGCACGGCCTATGGCCAGCCGTGCTGGCGGATCGCCGGGAAATTCTTCACCCGGCTGAGGTCCGAGGACGACAGTCTGGCTGTGGACGTGGGCTCCATCGAGCGGCGCGACATGCTGGTGGAAATGGAGCCGACCACGTTTCACCTGACGGATCACTATCGCGGCTACGCCTATGTGCTGATCCGCATCGCCGAGGTTGATCGGGGCTGGCTGGAAGCGGAACTGAAGACGCGATGGCGCAAGGTCGCGCCGGCGGCGCTGCGCAAGGCGCATCCAGACTTGACCTGACGCCGCGTCATGCGGGCATAAGAGTTCGTTGCTGAAAAGGACGGCCCCATGCCGCCGCAACCTCAAGACCTGACGATCCCGGCTCGAGACGGGTTTCCGCTGGCGGCGCGGCTGTTCCCGGCGGAGCGGCCGCGGGCGGCGGTGATGATCAGTTCGGGCACCGGGTTTCCGCTGGGGTTCTACGACCGGTTCGCGCGGCACATGGCCGGGCGCGGGCTGACGGCGCTGACCTACGACTTTCGCGGCATCGCCGGGTCGCGGCCGGACGATCTGGCGGCCATGGAGATGGACTATCCGGACTGGGGCCGGCTGGACATGCCGGCGGCCCTGGACGCGCTGGCCGAGGCGGCGCCGGGACTGCCGATCGGGCACGTGGGGCACAGCGTGGGCGGACACTTCGCGGGGTTCATGGACAACCACGCCCGCATCGACCGGCACGCCTTCGTCTCGGTGGGCTCGGGCTACTGGGGCAAGCACCACCGCAGCTACAATCCGCTGGAGCTGTTCTTCTGGTTCGGGTTCGGGCCGCTGGACCTGGCGCGCCGCGGCTATGTGAAGAGCGGGCGGCTGTGGCGGGGGGCGGACCTGCCGCGCGGGGTGTTCGAGACCTGGCGGCGGTGGTGCCTGAACCCCCGCTATTTCGCCGACGAGCTGGAGGGGCGGCTGGCGCCGAACCGGTTCGCGGAGGTGACGGCGCCGATCCGCAGCTGGATCTTCACCGACGACCCGATCGCCAATCCCCGCACGGGGCCGGACATGCTGGCGATCTATCCGCACGCGCCGAGCGAGATCGTGCTGCGAAGGCCCGGCGACTACGGGGTCGCGCGCATCGGGCACGAGGGCGCGTTCCGGCGCGGGCTGGAGCCGCTGTGGGACGAGATCGCGGACTGGCTGGTTGAACCGGCGGAGCGGCGTCCCACCTGAGGCGTTCCCCTCCTCTCCCCGATCCGGAGCGCCCCATGACCGACCAGCCCGCCGCCCACGTGGACGGCCACGACATCCCCCTGCTGGGGTTCGGCACCTGGATGCTGGAGCCGGACGACGCGCGGCGGATGGTGCGCGCGGCGCTGCGGATCGGATACCGCCACATCGACACGGCCTGGATCTACAGGAACGAGGCGGCGGTGGGGGCCGGCATCCGCGACGCGATCGACGAGGGTCTGGTCCGGCGCGAGGACGTCTGGCTGACGACCAAGATCTGGACGGCGCATTTCGGGCACGACGCCCTGCTTCGCCAGGCGGAGGAGTCCGCCGCCAGCCTGGGGACGACGCCGGACCTGTTGCTGCTGCATTGGCCCAAGACCTCGCCGGCGTGGGAGGAGACGCTGGGGGCGCTGAACGCGGCCAAGGCGCGGGGGCTGACGCGGTCGATCGGCCTGTCGAACTTCCCGTCGGCGGAGTGGCGGCGGGCGCAGTCGCTGTCGGAGGCCCGGCTGGTCACGAACCAGGTCGAGCACCACCCCTATCTGAAGCTGACGAAGCTGCTGGAGACGGCGCGGGAGCTGGGGTCGTCGATCACGGCGTGGTCGCCGCTGGCGCAGGGTCAGGTGGCGGACGACGCCACCTTGATCGAGATCGGCCGCGCGCACGGCAAGACGGCGGCGCAGGTGACGCTGCGCTGGCTGATCCAGCAGGGCGTGATCGCCATTCCGCGCACGACCAAGGAGAGCCGGGCGGCGGAGAGCTTCGACGTCTTCGACTTCGAGCTGTCGCCTGAAGAGATGGACCGCGTCCACGCCCTGGCGCGGCCGGACGGGCGATTGGGCGACTGGCTGGACAAGGACTTCCGTTGGGACGACGAATGGGCATGAGCTCGAAACCGGGGACCGACGTCTTTCTGAGAGCCCTGAGGGCCGGGCTGCGCGACGGTCGGCGCGACCGCCGCGCGCTGAAGGTCGGAGCGTGGGCCGGCGTCGCGGCGGGCGTGGCGGTCTGCGTGGCATGGCTGGCGGGCTGAAAGCCGGCGCGATCTGGCGCGGGGCGTTCGCCGGCCTGGGCTGGGCGACGCTGGGGGCACAGTACGTCCTGATGATCGACGGCGTGCCGCCGGCTGAGGTCGCGGGACGCACGCTGAACTTCTTCAGCTATTTCACCATCCTGACCAACCTGCTGGTGGCCTTGGCGATGACGGCGCCGCTGGTGGCCGGGACGGCGGTCGGGCGTTTCGCGGCTTCGAATTCGGTGCGGGCCGCGATCACCCTGTTCGCGGTGGTGGTGGGGGTGGTCTACCATCTGCTGCTGGCCGCGACGTGGAAGCCGACGGGGCTGCAGTGGTGGGTCGATCAGGGCCTGCATACCGTCATGCCGCTGGCCATGCTGGTCGACTGGCTGGTGCTGACGCCGCGGACCCGGCTGGGCTGGCGGGAGCCCCTGAGGTGGCAGATCTTCCCGCTGGCCTACGGCGCCTGGACGCTGTTGCACGGGTCGATCAGCGGGTGGTGGCCGTACTGGTTCGTGGACGTGGACGCCTTGGGAATGGCCGGCGCGGCGGTGAATTTCGGAGGCCTGCTGGTCTTCTTCGCCCTCGTGGGCCTTGCCGTCGTGGCGATCGACCGCAGCCTGGCCGGGCGTGACAGGACGCGCGCCCCCGCCTAAGCCGGGCCATGGCCTATTCGTCCCTGCGCGACTTCATCGACATGCTGGAAGCCGAGGGCGAGCTGGTGCGCGTGCGCGAGCCGGTGTCGACCCATCTGGAGATGACCGAAATCCAGACCCGGCTGCTGCGCAACGGCGGGCCGGCGGTGATGTTCGAGCAGCCGGTGATGCCGGACGGGTCGATCAGCCCCATCCCCTGCCTGGCCAATCTGTTCGGCACGGTGAAGCGCGTGGCCATGGGCGTGACGCTGGAGAAGAAGCGTCGCACGACGCCGGAGGAGCTGCGCGAGGTCGGCGAGCTGCTGGCCTTCCTGCGCAATCCGACGCCGCCGCGGGGGCTGGGCGACGCGATCGAGATGCTGCCGCTGGCGCAGACGGTCATGGCGATGCGGCCCAAGGTCGTGAAGCGCGCGCCGGTGCAGGAGGTGGTGCTGAAGGGCGACCGGATCGACCTGACCCAGCTGCCGATCCAGGGCTGCTGGCCCGGCGAGCCCGCGCCGCTGATCACCTGGGGGCTGGTCGTCACCAAGGGGCCGTCGGAGGCGCGGGAGGACGACTTCAACCTGGGCATCTATCGCATGCAGGTGCTGGGCAAGGACCGGGCGATCATGCGCTGGCTGGCCCATCGCGGCGGGGCCCAGCATTATGCCCGGCACAAGAAGGCGGGCAGGCGCGAGCCGCTGCCGTGCGCCGTGGTGCTGGGGGCCGATCCGGGCACGATCCTGGCGGCGGTGACGCCGGTGCCGGACACCCTGTCGGAGTATCAGTTCGCCGGGCTGATGCGCGGGGCCAAGGCCGAACTGGTGCCGTGCAAGACCGTGCCGCTGATGGTCCCCGCCCAAGCCGAGATCGTGCTGGAGGGCCACGTCCTGCTGGACGAACACGCGCCCGAGGGGCCGTATGGCGATCACACCGGCTACTACAACTCGGTCGAGACCTTCCCGGTGTTCCAGGTCAGCGCGATCACCATGCGGCGCGACCCGATCTATCTGACCACCTTCACCGGCCGGCCGCCGGACGAGCCCAGCGTGCTGGGCGAGGCGCTGAACGAGGTGTTCATCCCCCTGCTGCAGCAGCAGTTCCCCGAGATCGTCGACTTCTGGCTGCCGCCCGAGGGGTGCAGCTATCGCATCGCCGTGGTGTCGATGAAGAAGGCCTATCCGGGTCACGCCAAGCGGGTGATGCTGGGCGTCTGGAGCTATCTGCGCCAGTTCATGTACACCAAGTGGGTCATCGTGGTGGATCACGACGTGAACGCCCGCGACTGGAAAGACGTGATGTGGGCCATCTCGACGAAGATGGACCCGGCGCGGGACGTCACGGTGATCGAGAACACGCCGATCGACTATCTGGACTTCGCGTCGCCGGAGAGCGGGCTGGGCTCCAAGATCGGCCTGGACGCCACCGACAAGCTGGAGCCCGAGACCAAGCGCGAATGGGGCGAGGTCATCCGCATGGACGCGGACGTCGTGGAGCGGGTGTCGGAGATGTGGGACCGACTGGGATTGCCGGGCGACGCAACGCCGATCTGGGAATGACTCGCGCGAGGGTTGATTTTTTGCCGAACGCCGGTCTCTAGTGTCCAGGACACGGAGGGACGCATGCACACACGAAACATTTTCCTGGCTTGCGCCGCGCTGACCGCGGCATCGTGCGCGACCGCGCCCGATGCCCAGCTCGAGGCGATCGACATTCCCGAAGAAATGGCGGTCGAGTCGCAAGCCTTGGTGCAGACCGCCGCCTACACGGCGACGCCGGACACCTATGTGTACCTGTCCGTGGAAATGGACTTCGGCGGAGCCAACGGAAAGAGGCTGCAGCTTTGTCCTGAACGCGGCGCCGGCATCGACTGGCGCAATTTTCTGCAAGGCGACCGACGCGCCACCGTGGGGTTCAGCGTCACCGGACCCGACGGCGGCGCCCCGATCCGGTTCGAGCCGTTCGTCATCGACAGCAAGGACGCATGGGGAAGACGGGACTGCACGACGGAATTCTATCGCGAAAGCTATCGCTCTCCGCTCCATCTCGTTCGCGTGGGCGACTCACGAGCCTTCCAGGTCCGGACCGCCTCGACGTCGAGGATTCAGCCCACAGCGTCCACGGTCGATCTTCTTTCACGAGCCGGTCGATTGATCGTCGGCGCCAGCAGCACCACCGCGCCGTTCGCCGAGAGGGCGTCGGAGGAACTGAAGACGCAACTCCAGACCACGGGAACCCTGACCAGCCACACCGACGGAGGGCCGCTTCGCCTGGACGGTTCCACCACCTTGGCGCCCATCAAGCACGAGATCGTTTTCCGAAGAACGACCGTATCCGTGACCATCACACCAAGGCTGGTTCAGCGGGCCAGCCTTTTCGTTCAAGGAGCCACCTTTCCGACCACAGGGGCCGTGGCCCCCCGAGCCGACGCCATCCTCAGCACGACGATCATCCCGTCCTCGGAGGGGCAAAGCGCCAGGACCGTCGCGGGCTTCCTCAATGACGAAGCCCGGCCGGCGCTCGATCAAATTCGCGCGGCAGGCGACGCGGGCGCCCTGAACAATCCCTGTCAGGTCATCGCGGGCGAACTCACCGGCAAGGGGCTCACCTCGGTGGATCAGGCGCTGATCCTCTGGGCCGTCATCTCGGAGAACGCCAGCAGAAGCCTGACGGCGGCGGTGCGTGATCAAACGGGCTGCCTGCAATCCCGAAAAGACCTGCTGAAGCGCGCTGGAGTCACGTTGAGCGACCCGCCTGCGGAACCCGAACCCGACCCGATCCAACCGGCGAGCAAGGCCGACTTCGCGGCGGCGATCGCGCCGCTTCCCGAGGACGCGGAAGAGACGAGCTACGACAAGCTGGTGCTGTTCCTGAAAATGCGTCCCGGCTTGGATTCGATCGCCCGGACCCTGTTCCATTATCCGCTTACGGTGTCGGACCCAGACGGACGCATCGTGCGAAGCGGAACCTCCAAGCTGGAACATCCGGATTCATGGATGGCCCGCTGGGCGGCGACGCCGGGGGCGGCGCCCTTCACGAATTTCGGCTGTCACCGCTATCACGATGCGCCCGCGCGCCCGGGCATGGTCCGCTCCACGGCGCGTGCGACCTTCGCCGACGGCTTCCAGGACTACGAAGTCCGGATGACCTACGCGCGGGTGAACGGTGAGACGCGGATCACGGGAATGGAAGTCTTGCGCATCCCCAACCTTGAGGGAGAATTCCGCTGTCGTGACTACCCAGCGCTGGTGCAGGCGCCGTAAATCACAGGGGACGGTGGGGCAGCGAGCGTGAAAGCGCCTTCCGCAGCGGGGGGGCCTGTGAGCGACTTCGAGTTCTTCTTCAGCTTCTACGGCCTGCTGCTGGGCCTGTCGGTGGCGGAGCTGACCGGCGGGTTCGCCCGGCTGCTGCATGAGCGGCATCGGGTGCGGTTCGGCCGGCTGACGCCGCTGCTGGCGCTGTTCGTGGCGCTGGATCTGGCGACGTTCTGGAACCAGGCGTGGCGGTTCTTCCGAGACGCACCTTTCAATCCGGCCCTGCTGCTGGTCGGGCTGACGATCGCCGCCACTTTTTACGTCGCCGCCAGCGTGACCTTTCCGCGCGTCACGGCCGAGGGGGTCGAGACGCGCATCGACCTCGACGAGCACTTCTGGGCGCATCGCCGCGTGGTGTTCGGCTGCGTGCTGGCGGCCAACGCCATGGTCTGGATCCTGTTGGGGCTGCTGTCGCTGAGCGACCCGGCGTGGGCCGCGTTCTGGACGCCGCGGATCGTCATGGGCGTGATCCTGTTCGCCGTCTGCACGGCGACGGCGGCCTTCGCGCCGTGGCGGGGGGCGGTGATCGGAGCGCTGGTGGTCGTGCTGCTCTACACTCTGTGGAACATGGTGCGGGCGGGGTCGCAGCTGATCGCGGCCGGCGCATGGTCGCCGCCCGGCGGCTGACCCTTGCCAGACGGCCGCGTTCGGCCGACGAAGACGCATGCGTGTTCTCCTGATTTCCGCGGCGCTGGCCGCCCTTGCCAGCGCGAGCCCCGCCATGAGCCAGTCCGCTCCGAACGCCGCCCCTTGGGACCAGGACTTCCTGCCGCCCGCGCCGGAGTGGAACGGGGCCAGCCGGTCGCTTATCCGAAGGTCCACCGATCCCTGGGCGACGGATTTCGAGAAGGATCCGGAGCTGAATTTCAGCCCCGATCATGCCGCGACGCGGGCGTGGTTCGACCGGCTGGACGCCTCATCCGACCTGATCCGCATCGAGGCGTTCGGCGTCTCGCCTGAGGGGCGGCCGATCTATGCCGTCATCGCGTCGAAGGACGGGGCGACGCTTGATCCGGCGAAGCCGGTGTTGATGGTCCAGGCGGGCATCCACCCCGGCGAGATCGACGGCAAGGACGCCGGCATGATGCTGCTGCGGGACATCGCCCATTACGGCAAGGCGCACCTGCTGGACGAGGTGAACCTGATCCTGATCCCGATCCTGTCGGTCGACGGTCACGAGCGGGCCGGGCCCTACAGCCGGCCGAACCAGCGGGGCCCGCGCATCCAGGGCTGGCGCAACACGGCGACCAATCAGAACCTGAACCGCGACTACATGAAGGTCGATCAGGAAGAGACGCGGGCCGTGCGCGGCCTGATCCTGAAGTACCGGCCGGACCTGTACGTCGACGTGCACGTGACCGACGGGATGGACTACCAGTACGACATAACCTTCGGATTCAACGGAGAAAGCGGGGCGTACAGCCGCTCCCCGCACAGCTCGGCCTGGCTGAACGACGCCTTCAAGCCGATGATGTACGCGGCGCTGGAAGACGAAGGGCACATCCCCGGCGAGCTGGTGTTCGGGATCGACGGCGAGAACCCGAGGGCCGGGATGTCGGACGGAGGGCTGGGCGAGCGCTTCTCCAACGGATGGGGCGCCGCGGCGCACGTGCCGACCATCCTGATCGAGAACCACAGCCTGAAGCCGTATCGCCAGCGGGTGCTGGGAACCTATGTCTTCATCGAGACGGCGATGCATCTGCTGGAGAAGGACGGCGACGCGCTGCGGGCGGCGATCCTGTCCGACGCGGCGCTGAGGCCGGCGGAGATTCCGGCCAATTTCGAGCCCGATCCGACGCCGCAGCGGACCGTCGCCTTCAAAGGCATCCGCTATGAGACCTATCGATCGGAGTCGTCGGGCCGAGAGGAAATCAGATGGCTCGGCATGCCCGATCCGGAGGCATGGTCCCTGCCCTTCTACGGCTCGCGCCCGACGCTGACGCTGAGCCGGCCCGAGGCCTATTGGGTCCCAGGCCACCGGGCGGACCTGATCGACAGGCTGGCCATCCACGGCGTGCGGATGGAGCGGATCGAGGCGCCGCGGACGGTCGACGTCGACATGCTGCGCCTGATCGATCCGGCGGTCGCGGGGCGCACCAACGAGGGCCACGTGCCGATTTCGGTGAAGACGGTCGAGGTGGAGCGGCGCGACTGGACCTTCCCCGCAGGCTCGGTGCGCGTGCCGACGGACCAGCCGCTGGGCGACGTGGTGGTGCTGCTGCTGGAGCCGCAGTCCAATGAGAGCTTCTTCGCCTGGGGCCTGATCCCCGAGGTGCTGAACCGGGTCGAGTACATCGAAGGCTACGCCATCGCGCCGCTGGCCGACCGCATGCTGGCGGCCGATCCCGCGCTGAAGGCGGAGTTCGAGGCCAAGCTGGCGGCGGAGCCGGAGTTCGCGGCGAACGGCGACGCGCGCCTGCAGTGGTTCTATGAGCGGACGCCCTTCTTCGACGACCGCTTCCGCCTGTATCCGATCGCGAGGGAGACCCGATGAGCGCGCTTCAAGCCGCCGGCCTGTGGGCCGCGCTTCTGATCCTGTGGCTGGTCGCCCTGTCGCTGCGGGTCATGATCGGCCGTCGGACGATGCGGATCGCGCTTGGTGACGGCAAGGCGGGCGAGCTGACGACGCGGTCGCGCGCCTTCGGAAACGCGGCGGAGTATGCGCCGCTGATGATCGGGGCGCTGATCCTGATGGCGCAGCTGGGGGCCAGCCCGACGGAGATCCACGTGGCGGGCGGCGCATTCCTGCTGGGTCGGCTGCTGCATGCGCCCGGCATGGCGATGAAGGCGCCCAACCTGCCGCGGGCGGCAGGGATGGTTCTGACCTGGCTGTCGCTGATCGGCGCGGCGGCCGTGATCCTGATCGCGGTCGCGGGAATGGGCTGAGACCGGTTGCCGGTCGGCCCGCCCCCGTCCATATCGGGGCATGTTCGACGCCGCCCCCGACGACCTTCTGCCCGATCTGATCGCCGCCGCCCGCAAGGCCGGCGCCGACGCCGCCGAGGCCGTTCTGGCGCAGCGGGCGTCGCTGTCCGTCGGCGTGCGCAACGGCGCCCTGGAAGAGGTGGAGCGGGAAGAGAGCCGCGACCTGTCGCTGCGGGTCTTCGTCGGCCGGCGGCAGGCGACCGTCAGCTCGTCCGACCTGTCGCCGGGGACGCGCACGCGGCTGATCGAACGCGTCGTGGCGATGGCGAAGCTGGCGCCGGAAGACCCTTATGCCCGTCTGGCGACGACCGACGAACTGGCGCGGGGCGCCCTGCCCGACCTGGAACTGTTCGATCCTTCGGAGCCGACCCCGGCCGAATTGGAGCGCGCCGCAGTGGAGGCCGAGGCGGCGGCGCTGAGCGTGGAAGGGGTGGCGAAGTCCGAGGGCGGGCACGCCTCGATCAGTTCCAGCCGGTGGCGGCTGGTGACGTCCGAAGGCTTCGACGGCGTGCACCGGGGCAGCGTGTTTTCGCTGGGCGCCTCGGTCATCGCAGAGAAAGACGGGGCGATGGAACGCGGTGGCGAGCACCGCGCCATGAGATGGCTGGCGGACCTGCCCTCGGCGGAGGAGATCGGTCGCGAAGGCGGGCGGCGCGCCGTGCGACGCGTGGGGGCGCGCAAGATCGCCTCGACCACCGCGCCGGTGATCTTCGAGAACCGTGTGGCGACGCAGGTGCTGTCGCCGCTGATCTCGGCCATGGCGGGACCATCGGTGGCGCGGGGCATGAGCTTCGTGAAGGACCGGCTGGGCAAGGCCGTACTGCCGACCGACCAATCAATCATTGATGACCCTTTCCGCCCTCGCGGCCTGGGCTCCACTCCGTTCGACGACGAGGGTCTGCCGGTGACGAGGCGGGCGCTGATCGACGACGGCGCGATCACGACCTGGCTGATGAACCTGTCGTCGGCGGCGCAGCTGGGGATGACGTCCACCGGCCACGCCTCGCGCGGCGGGGCCGGGCCGGCCGGCGTGTCGGGGCACAACCTGCACCTGGCCCCGGGCGCGCGGGATCTGGACGGGCTCATGGCCGACGCGGATCGCGGGCTGCTGGTGACCAGCATGTTCGGGCCGTCGCTGAACGCCGACACCGGCGACTGGTCGGCGGGCGTCTCGGGCTTCTGGTTCGAGGCCGGCGCGATCGCGCATCCGGTGAACGAGGTGACCGTGGCGGGCAATTTGCTGGACCTGTACGCCCGCCTGATCGCCGGGTCGGACCTGGAGTTCAGAGGCAGCTTCAACAGCCCGTCCCTGATGTTCGACGCGGTGGCCATCGCCGGGAAATGAACGGGTTGCGGGCCGATCTTGATCTGATCGTCGAGGCGGCGCGCGAGGCGGGCGAGCTTGCGCTGAGCGAGCGGGCCAAGGGGCTGAACGTCCGGTCCAAGACCGGCGGATCGCCGGTGACGAACGCCGACATGGCCGTCGACGCCCTGCTGAAGGCGCGGCTGCTCGGCGCGAGGCCGGACCATGGCTGGCTGTCGGAGGAGACCGCCGACGGACCGGAGCGGCTGTCGAAGCGGCGCATCTTCGTGGTCGATCCGATCGACGGCACGGTCGCCTACATGAAGGACCGGCCGTGGTGGTGCGTGCCGATCGCGATCGTCGAGGACGGGCGCCCGGTGGCGGCGGTGGTGCATTCGCCCGCGCTGGACGAGACCTTCACCGCGACGGCGGGCGGCGGCGCCTTTCTGAACGGCCGGCCGATCACGGCGTCGGACACGGCCGATCTGGACGACGCGGCGGTGCTGGGCGACGCGCGGCTGTTCGGCGACGCGGCCCTGTGGCCCGAGCCGTGGCCGGCGATGCGGTGGGAGAAGCGCAACGCCCTGGCCTATCGCCTGGCGCTGGTGGCGGCGGGGGCGTTCGACGCGGCCATCGCGCCGACGCCGAAATGGGACTGGGACGTCGCGGCCGGCGCCCTGATCGCCGCGGAGGCCGGGGCGAAGGTGTCGGATCATCACGGACGACTTTGGGTCTTCAACCGCCCCGACCCGCGCCAGGCCGGCCTGGTCTGCGCCGCGCCGGCCCTTTGGCCGTTGATCGTGCGCCGCACGCGGTCCATACCCCTGCCCGCCGACCTCCCCTGACGAGACGCCCGATGACCGAAGCTTCCGACTCCCCCGATCAGCTGCTGCACATCGTCATCGGCGGCGAGCTGCGTCATCTGGACCAGCCCGTGTTCCGCGACCTGTCGCAGGTCGAATTCGTCGGCGCCTTTCCGAACTATGCCGAGGCGCGCAAGGCTTGGAAGGCGCGGGCGCAGGCGACGGTCGACAACGCCCATATGCGGTATTTCATCCTGCACGCGCACCGGCTGATCGACCCGCGCGGCGACGCGCACTGATGGAGCTGTTCGGCCGCACCTTCGACGCCCAGCAGGTGGCCGGTCTGGTCTTCCTGCTGATGGCGCTGGTGTACTGGGGGTTCGTTCTGCGCGGGCAGATGCGCGAGCGGCGGGAAGACAAGCGGCGCAAGGCCGAGATGAGCGGCGAGCGGCGCGCGCCCCAGGGGCCGAGCCACGGCGGACCCTGGGGCTGATCCCCTACTCGCGCCGGAGCAGCTTCTCGGTCAGCAGCGTGCCCCACCACTGGGCCTTGAACTCCGCGCGGATGGCCTTGGGGTCGTAGGCGGGGGAACTGATCCATTCGAGGAAGCCGACGCCGGTCGGCTCGACCTCGTTGAGGTACTTTTCCAGCGTGAAGTCCAGAACGCCGGTCAGGCCCTCGCGGTGGTGCAGGTATTTCTTGTCGAGCTGCTTGATCGCCTCGGAGATCGGCTCGCCGAGGTGGAAGTGGCGATAGAGCACCGCCATCATGCCGGCCCGGTCCGCGCCCGACTTGCAGTGGATCAGGGCCGGGTATTCGATGGTGCGGAACAGCTGACGCGCGCGGTGGATGCGGTCCGGCTGGGGCGGGTCGCGGCTGTCCAGCGGGGCGTCGATCAGGGTCAGGCCGAGGCGCGCGCAGGCGTCCTTTTCCAGCGCGTAATAGGCCTCGTCCCGGGCGCCGCGCAGGTTGACGACCGTCTTGATGCCTTTCGCCTTCCAGTCCGCCAGCTGACGCGGCGAGGGCTGGTTGGTGCGGACCAGGTCGGGGCCCAGCCAGTGGGCGTTGCGGAACCATCGCCGCAGAAAGGCGTGATCGCCCCAGACGTAGTCCCAGTGCGCCCTGAACCGGCCGGCGCGGGTGGAGAGGTCGTAGCGCGACATGGGGCGGAGATAGAAGTGAACGCCCACGAAATCCATCGCCGATGAGGTGGACATCGACGACCACAATTCAGGGACATTCCTGACCACCCGGGCGCGACATGCGGCAGAAGTCGGACATTCACAGCGGTTGACGGACCACGTCGCGGCAACCCCCAAGCCCTGGGGCCGTTCCTAAGCGAACCCATGTGGAGGTTCCGGCCATGCGCGGCGTCGTCTCTTTCGTATTTCTTCTCTCGTCGGCCTGCGCGGCGAATGCGCAGGACGCGGACCCGCCGTCCGCCGGCGCGATCATCCGCCAGAGCGACCAGACCCTGACCTGCGAGCAGATCGTCGCCGCAGGCGCCGAGATCAGCCAGGCGCTGGGCGAGACCCGCGAGCAGAGCATGTTCGGTCGGTTCGGCGGCGTGGTGAAGGCCGGAGCGTCGATGCTGGTTCCGGGCGCCGGCCTGGCCATCGCCGGGGTCGAGGCGATGGGCGAGGACGAGCGGCAGGCGGCGCTGGCCGAGGACCTGGCCCGCATGAACCGCTGGTACTATCTGAACGGCCTGTATTTCGGGAAAGGCTGCGGCACGCCGGCGCTGGCGGGGGAATAGGTCGAGCCGAGGCGCGCGCCCATTGAAGTTGTCCATGATGTTGTACATATTGGGCCCGAGGAGCATGTGATGGACGTCACCACCTATTCGGAAGCCCGGGCGAATCTGAAGTCGTTGATGGACCGCGTCATCGCGGATCGCGATCCGGTGGTGATCGCGCGCCGTCGTGGACAGTCCGTGGTCGTCGTCGCACTGGACGATTGGAACGCGATGCAGACGACCACCCGCCTGCTGTCCAGCCCCGAGAACGCCGAGCGCCTGCGGCGTTCCATCGCCCAGATGGATGCGGGCAAAGGGGTGGAACGCCAGTTGATCAAGCCTTGATCGTCGCCTTCTCGGACGATGGCTGGGAAGACTATCTGCACTGGGTCGATCAAGACCGAGCGGTTCTGGACAAAATCAATCAGCTCATCGAGTCGTGCCGACGAACACCTTTCGGAGGCGTCGGAAAACCCGAACCCCTGAAGAACGAGCTCAAAGGCTGGTGGTCGCGACGGATCGCCCAGGAACACCGCCTGATCTATCGGGTCAGCGGGAAAGGTCGCGACCAGACATTGGAGATCATCCAATGCCGCGGCCACTACTGATCGCGGTCGCTTGACTTCGCTGCCCGGCCGTCCGACCTCGGACCGATGACAGTCGCCGCCGACACGACCGCGCGCCGTCCCCTGATGGGGCGGATCTGGCGCGAGCATCTGTCGAAGAGGAAGAGCGCGCTGGCGGTGTCGATCCTCTGCGCGGTCGTCGTCGGCGTCATGGCCGCGACGGTGCTGCAGCTGCTGGAGCCGGCGATCGACGGGCTGTTCCTGCAGCGGCCGGTGACGGTCTGGGGCCTGATCCGCATTCCGCCGGAGGGGGCGCTGGTCACCATTCCGCTGCTGATCGTCGGGCTGGCGGTGATCTGGACCGTCGCGGCGCTGGGACAGGCGGCCCTGGTCAACCGGATCGGTCATGGGATCGTCGGCGACATCCAGGTGCGGCTGTTCGGGTCGATGATCCGGGCGGATCTGGCGCGGCTGCGCAGCAAACACTCCGGCAGCTTCGTCTCGTCGGTGCTGTTCGACGCCAATCTGGTGCGCGAGGCCTTCACCAACGGCGTGGTGAACTACACCCAGCACAGCCTGACCCTGATCGCCGTGCTGATCTACATGGCGGTCACCGACTGGCGGCTGACGCTGATCGTGCTGCTGGCCGTGCCGGTGATCAGCTGGGTCATGCGGCGCTTCTCGAAGCGCATGCGCAAGGCGACCACGGGGGCGATGGTCGAGACCGAGAACCTGTCCACCGCCCTGATGGAAAACCTGGACGGGGTCCGGCTGGTCAAGATCGAGAACCGCGAGGCGGTGGAGGAGGCGCGCGTCGGCGAGGTGGTGGAGCGGCGCCAGCGGCACGTGATCAAGTCGGCCGACAGCCGGGCCTTCGCCGGGCCGTTCTCCAATCTGGTGGCCATGATCGTGGTGGCGGCCGTGATGGCCTATGCCGGGTGGCAGGCGCGCGAGGGGCAGATGACCGTGGGGGCGTTCGCGGCCTTCATCGGCCTGTTGATGGCGGCGGGGCAGAGCCTGCGGCAGGTGACCAATCTGCAGACGGTGATGGCCGAGGGGCTGACGGCCGCCGAGCGGCTGTTCGACGCCCTGGACATTCAGCCGGAGATCCGGGAGGCGGCGGCGCCGACTGCCCTGCCCGACGGGCCGCTGGAGGTGGCGTTTGAGGGCGTGGAGTTCGCCTATGCGGGCGCGCCGTCGCCCACCCTGTCGGACGTGACGCTGACGGTCCGGCCGGGACAGACGGTGGCGTTGGTGGGCCCGTCGGGAGGCGGCAAGAGCACGATCCTGAGCCTGCTGCCGCGCTTCTACGACGTGACGAATGGCCGAGTGACGGTGGGCGGCGTGGACGTGCGCGAGGCGTCGCTGAGCGCCCTTCGCGACCGGATCGCGCTGGTGACGCAGGAGCCGTTCCTGTTCGACGACACGATCCGCGCCAACATCGCCTATGCGCGGCCTGACGCGACGGACGATCAGATCGAGGCGGCGGCGCGGGCGGCGGCGGCGCACGACTTCATCGCCGCCCTGCCGGACGGCTATGCCACGCGGGCGGGCGAGGCGGGGGCGCGGCTGTCCGGCGGACAGAGGCAGCGGATCGCCATCGCCCGCGCCTTCCTGAAGGACGCGCCGATCCTGCTGCTGGACGAGGCGACCAGCGCGCTGGACACCGAGAGCGAGGCGCTGGTGCAGGCGGCGCTGGAGCGGCTGATGGCCGGGCGGGCGACGCTGATGATCGCGCACCGGCTGTCCACCGTCATGAAGGCCGACGCCATCCACGTGCTCGAGGCGGGCCGCATCGTCGAGAGTGGGACGCATGCCCAGCTGGTGCGTAAGGGCGGCCTGTATGCCCGGCTGGCGCGCAGCCAGTCGCTGGACGGGACGCCCGCGGTCGAGGAGGTCGTCTGATGGGCGGTCTCGATTTCCTTCCCCGCTCGCCGGGGAAGGTGGCTCGCGGAGCGAGACGGATGGGGTGGCTCGAATGGCCACGCTCATCGTTCGCAGTTCAGCGTGTTGAAACAGCCACCCCATCCGACCGACGCTGTCGGCCACCTTCCCCGGCAAGCGGGGAAGGACGATGAGGCCGCTTCGGAATCCGGTGATCCAGGGGATTCTGGCCTGGACCCTGGCGCAGTGGATGCGGTTCTGCTTCGCCACCATCCGCTGGACGCGCGAGGGCGAGGCGGAGGTCGAGGCGATCTGGGCGCACGGCGGAGGGGTGATCCCGATCTTCTGGCATTCCCGGCTGGCCCTGGCGCCCGCGTCCTGGCCGCTGGACCGGGCGACGCCCAGCAAGGCGCTGATCTCGCTGAGCCCCGACGGGCAGTTCATCGCGCGGGCGATGGGCCGGATCGGCTTCCCGGCGGTCCGCGGCTCCAGCGCCAACAAGGACAAGGCGCAGGCGGCCAAGGGCGGGTCGCAGGCTCTGCGCGACGGGCTGCGCCAGCTGAAGGTCGGCGGGCTGGCGGTGACGCCGGACGGGCCGCGCGGCCCGGCGAACATGATGGGCGAGGGCGTGCCGCTGATGGCGAAGCTGTCGGGTGCGCCGGTGGTGTTTCTGGGCCTGTCGTGCCGACCCGCCATCCGGCTGGGCAGCTGGGATCGGGCGCTGGTGCCCCTGCCGTTCGGGCGGGGGGCGATCGTGTACGAGACGGCGACCTATCCGGAGGACGCGGAGCCCGCGGACGTGGCGCGCGACTGGGCTGCGCGGCTGACGGCGGTCGAGGCGCGGGCGGACGCGATCACCGGGCTGGAGCGGGCGTGAGGTGAGCGTCGCGCTGTGGACCTATCGCGCCGCGACGCGCCTGCTGGAGCCGCTGGCGCCGCGTCTTCTGGACGGGCGCGCGCGGCGGGGCAAGGAGGACGCCGCGCGGGTGGACGAGCGGCTGGGCGCCGCCTCGGCCGCGCGGCCGGAGGGCGATCTGGTCTGGCTGCACGGCGTCAGCGTCGGCGAGACGCTGTCGCTGCTGCCGCTGGTCGACCGGCTGCGGCGGGAGCGGCCGGATCTGACGGTGCTGGTGACCTCGGGCACCGTGACCTCGGCGCAGCTGTTGGCGCGTCGACTGCCGGCCGCAGTGATCCATCAGTACGCGCCGGTTGACGGACCGCAGGCGACAGCGGCCTTCCTCGATCACTGGCGGCCGACGCTGGGGGTGATGGTCGAGAGCGAGCTGTGGCCGAACCTGCTGCTGGCGGCGCAGGCGCGCGGCGTGAAGCTGGCCCTGGTCAGCGCGCGGATCACGCAGAAGACGGCGGACGGCTGGGCGCGGTTTCCGGCGGCGGCGCGCAAGGTGCTGGCGGCGTTCGACCGGGTGCTGCCGCAGGACGACGCCTCGGCGGAGCGGCTGGCGGCCTTGGGCGCGCGCGTGGACGGCCGGGCCAACCTGAAGCTGGCGGGCGAGGCGCCGCCGCATGATCCGGCGGCCTTCACCGCGATGTCGGCGGCGGTGGGAGATCGCCCCGTGATCGTGGCGGCCAGCACCCATGAGGGCGAGGAGGCGGCGATCGTGCGGACGCTGGACCGCCTGACGGGACGGGTGTGCCTGATCCTGGTCCCGCGCCATCCGGAGCGGGGGCCGGGCGTGGCGGCGGCGCTGGAGGCCGAAGGATGGCGACTGGCGGTGCGGTCGCGCGGTCAGAGGCTGGACGGGGGCACGGACCTGTATCTGGCCGACACCCTGGGCGAAATGGGGCTGTTCCTGCGGCTTGCCGACGTTGTGGTCATGGGCGGGTCGTTCCACGCGGCGGTCGGGCAGCCGCCGGTGGGCGGGCACAATCCTCTGGAACCGGCGCGGCTGGGCAAGCCGGCCTTCACCGGGCCGGACATGACGAACTGGGCGGCGGTGACGGAGATGCTGACGGCCGGAGGTGGGCTGCGCGTCGTGGAGACGCCCGACGCCTTGCCCGAGGCGATCGGGCCGCTGCTGACCGATCCGGCGGCCGCCAAGCGGATGGGCGAGGCCGGGCGGCGCACGGCGACCGAGGTCGGCGCCGTGGTCGATCAAGTGACGGCGGCGCTGGGGCCGCTGCTGCCCGCGCGGACCAAGAGATGAGCGGCCTTTGCCTTCCTTCTCCCCTCGGGGGAGAAGGTGTCATGCGGAGCATGGCGGATGAGGGGGCTGTCGAAAGGATGATCTGGTGGGTGATGAGCGCGGGGCGGCATCCCCCTCATCCGAGCGCCTGCGGCGCCCACCTTCTCCCCCAAGGGGAGAAGGACGCGTGAACCTGAACACGCCGCGCTGGTGGTATCGCCGGGACCGCAAGCACGGGACGGTGCTGAGGATGCTGCTGACGCCCGCCGGGTGGGCGTGGGCGGCGGCGACGAGGCGGCGGCTGGCGCGGGGGGCGTGGGAAGACGTGGGCGCGCCGGTGATCTCGGTCGGCAATCTGACGGTCGGCGGATCGGGCAAGACGCCGGTCGCCATGGAGACGCTGCGGCTGCTGCGCGCGGCGGGGGTGGAGGCGCAGGCGCTGTCGCGCGGATACGGCGGGCGTCTGGAGGGGCCGCTGCGGGTCGATCCTGCGAGGCATACGGCGGAGGACGTGGGGGACGAGCCGCTGATGATCGCCGCAGCGGCGCCGGCATGGATTTCGCGGGATCGGGTGGCGGGCGCGCGGGCCGCGGTGTCGGCGGGCGCTGAGGCGCTGGTGCTGGACGACGCGCACCAGAATCCGGCGCTGAAGCAGGCGTTGAGCCTGGTCGTCGTCGACGGCGAGACGCGTGACGAGGAATGGCCGTTCGGCGACGGCGCGGTCTTTCCGGCCGGGCCGATGCGCGAGCCGCTGAAGATCGGGCTGGCACGGGCGGACGCGGTGATCGTTCTGTTGCCCACCGACGTCGCGGAGGTCGATCCGGAGCTGGTCGACGTGTTCGGCAGCCTGCCGGTCTTCGTCGCGCGGCTGGCGCCCGAGGGGCCGCCGCCCGAGGGGCCGCAGGTCGGGTTCGCGGGGATCGCCAAGCCGTGGAAGGTGGAACGGGCGCTGAAGGCGGCGGGGTGCGATCTGGTGGACTTCGCCCCCTTCCCCGACCACGCCGCCTATTCGGAAGGCGAGCTGAAGGCGCTGGCCGACCGCGCGGCGGTGTTCGACGCGGGACTGGTCACGACCGAGAAGGACTGGGTGCGGTTGCCGCCGGAATGGCGCGCGCGGGTCACGAACTGGCCGGTGCGGGCGCGATTCGACGACGAGGCGGGATTTGCGGCCCTGCTGAAGGCGGCGCTCTAGGCCGCGTCCTTCGGGCCGTAGCGCAGGCGGGCGAGGAAGTCGGTCGCGGCACGAAGCGGGGCGTAGAAGTCCTTGCCCGCCTTCCATTTCTCAAAGGCCATGACGTTCTCGATCCGCGCGGCGACGAAGGCGTCCGCGGCCTCCCTGCCGTCGAACAGCCGCAGCGTCATGGCCGGGATCAGGATGCCCGACAGGAGGGTGCGCTTGGACTGGTGATTCCAGTCGGTCGCAGTGTCTCCCGCCCAGCGCCAGATGCGGTCGGCGGTGGCCCAGGTCAGGCTCAGGGCCAGGTCGGCGTTGGTCGGCAGGGCCATGAAGCCGGCCACGCGCTTCTCCACCGCCGGGTCGGCGGCGGCCGCCTCAAGCCGGGCGGAGACGGCGCGGGCGATGCGCTCGCGGATCTTCAGCGTCGTCGGATCGACGTCGGCCAGAGAGGCGAAGGCCGCGTCGTCGTTGCGCCGCCACAGCAGGGCCGCCAGATCGCGCGGACCGTTGGGCAGCAGCAGCTCCCGATCCCCGTCGGACAGGCCGCAGGCCTTGCACGCCGAGGCGACCATGCGGGCGTTCCAGCCCAGGGTCGGCGCGCGGTCCAGCGCGGCGTCGAGCACCGCCTGCTCCATGCGGGAGGCCCAGTCGTCGTGCGGCGCGGCGGGATCGCTCATGGCGGACATGATAGGCCCGGAAAAAGGGCGGCGCGAGCCTGTGGAACATGGCGCGACGATCTGGACACGCCCCGGCCGGTCGTGTATCAGCCCGCCTTCATCCGCGGACCCCGTCCGTCGGTGCACGATTTCGTTTTGTCTGCCCGTCTCCCTTTCGAGGTGCGCGGCGGGCGGCCAAAGGAGAGTTGAACCTGGTTCAGATTTTCGTTCGCGACAACAACGTCGATCAGGCGCTGAAGGCCCTGAAGAAGAAGATGCAGCGCGAAGGCAGCTTCCGCGAGATGAAGCGCCACGTGCACTACGAGAAGCCCTCGGAGAAGCGCGCCCGCCAGAAGGCCGAGGCCGTTCGCCGCGCCCGCAAGCTGGCCCGCAAGCGCGCCCAGCGCGAAGGCCTGCTGCCCGCGCCGAAGCCGCGCGTGCCCGGCGGCCGCTGATCCGCTGATCGGTCTAGAGATTGAAAAGCCGCCTCGGGGAAACCGGGGCGGCTTTTTTTGTGGGCCGAAGGTCGGGCGTCAGTCCTGCCCGTCGTAAGTCAGGATGGTCGGGCGACCGGACGCGACCTGAATCCGCTTGCCCGGCGTCGATCCGATGCCGACGGCGCCGGCCATGACGTCGTAGCATCCCGGCGAGATGGTCCAGGTGTAGGACTGACCCGGCCCGACCGCGACGCCGTTCGGCAGCCGATCGAGGCCATAGGACGACGCCTCGCAGGTCGAGATCAAGACCGTGTCGATCACCTGGTTCGAGGTGTTCTGGAAGGTGAACTGCACCGTCGGCTCCCCCGGCCGAACCAAGTCCCCGCCGGTGATCAGCGAGGCGCACCCCGCCAGCGCGGCGGCGGCCCCCGCCATCATCAGCATCGTCGATTTCATCGCGCCCTCCTGTTCCCTTGCGACGGCCGCAGAACAGCGGTTCGCGCGCATATGCGCAATCCGACGAAACCTGATGAACGGCCACGCCTGTCACAGGATCGGGAGCGGCGGAACGGCGGGGGCCGGCCGCGGCTTGTCCCTGCATCACCAACAGGGAGACGCCCCGATGAACAATCCCTTCCGCAACTCCGACCGTGACCGGGACCAGGATCGAAGCCGCTGGACCGAGCAGGGCCAGACCGGCGGCTGGTACGACGGATCGCGCGACCAAGGCCGCCCGGACCAGAACTGGGGGCGCGACCGCTCCGACATGCGCGGCAGCCCCTATGCCCAGGGCCAGGGCGGCCATGCTCAAGGCGCCGCCATGGGCCAGTCGTCCCAGTACGACGAATTCAACCGCTCGGTCGGCGGGCAGCAGTCCGGCTACGGCCAATCCGGCGGCGGTCGCTGGACCGCGCAGTCCGGCGCCGGGTCACAGAGCTCGTGGTACGGCCAGGCCGACATGGGGTCCTCCGGCTACGACCAGGGCCGGTCTCAGGGCATGGACTCCGGCGGCTGGAGCCAGGGCGGCCAGAGCGGATCGCCCTACGTCCAAGGCGGCTACGGCCAGTCGTCGCAGTCCCAAGGATCTCAAGGCAGTTCGTACCAGGGGTCGCGGGGATCGCAGGCTTACGGTTCCCACCACGACTTCGAGCCCGACTATCTGCACTGGCGCGAACAGCAGATGCAGAACTACGACCGGGACTACCACGACTGGCGAAACGAAAAACGCCAGAAATTCTCCTCCGACTTCGAGGGCTGGCGAAACGGTCGCGGGCCGCAGGTCCAGGCCGAGAACTCCGTCGTCGGCGACGTGACCGACGGCGGCACGGGCAGCCAGGCACACGCCAAGGAAGCCCACGGCGACAAGCCCGCCAAGCACTGACGCCACATCGCGGCGTGACGAGGGGCCCGGCTTCCGCCGGGCCCCTTTTCTTTGGCGCGCGGACCTCCAGGTCCGCGAGGGCGGCAAGACGCGGACCTGGAGGTCCGCGCTCCTTGTTACTGCGACCCGGCCGACACCGTGCGCGGCGGGGCGTTCTTCACGTGCTTGTCCAGCCAGCCGACCATTTCCCACAGGGTGTGACCGACCGATTCCCGCGCGCGGTAGCCGTGCGCCTCCAGCGGCAGGACGACGTAGCGCACGGTGGCGCCGTGCCCCTTCAGCGCCGCATAGAAGCGCTCCGACTGGACCGGGAAGGTGCCCTGGTTGTCGTCGTCCTGGCCGTGGATCAGCAGGATCGGCTCGTTGACCTGATCGGCGAAGGTGAAGGGCGACATCTCCGTATAGGTCTCGGTCGCCTGCCAGTAGGTGCGTTGCTCCGACTGGAATCCGAAGGGCGTCAGGGTCCGGTTGTAGGCGCCGGACCGGGCGACGCCGGTGCGGAACAGGTCGGTGTGCGCCAGCAGGTTGGCGGTCATGAAGGCGCCGTAGCTGTGCCCGCCGACGGCGATCCGGTCCGGATCCGCCACGCCGCGGTCGACCACCGCCTTCACCGCCGCCTCGGCGCTCTGGGTCAGCTGCTCGATGTAGGTGTCGTTCGGCTCGGCCCCGTCGCGGCCGACGATCGGCATCGAGGGATCGTCCAACACGGCATAGCCCTGGGTCAGCAGGAACAGATGGCTGGATCCGCCCGGACGAACGAAGCGGTTGGCCGTGTCGACCACCTGGCCCGCCACGGCGGCGTCGGTGAACTCGGCCGGATAGGCCCACATGACCAGGGGCAGGGGGCCGTCGCGGTCCTTGTCGTAGCCGGCGGGCAGATACAGCGTGCCCGACAGCATGACGCCGTCGGCACGCTCATAGGTGATCAGTTCGCGCGTCACGCCGGCCAGTTGCGGCGCCGGATCGGGGAAGTCGGTCAGCGCCGTCAGCGAGGCCGCGTCCAGATCGCGCACGAACAGATTGGCCGGCAGGGTCGGCGTCTCGCGCCGGGTGACCACGCGGCGGCCCGCCTCGTCCAGGAAGCCGATCACGCTCTCATACTCGCCCGGCGCCGAGCGCCAGACGATCTCGGACCGGCCGGTCTCCGGGTCCATCAGGGAGACGAAGGGATATTCTCCCTCGCGCGTCGCGCCGGCGCCGGCCATGACGATGCGGCCGTCGGCGGCGAAGCGGACGCGCGCGCGGCCCCGCTCGTCGGGCTCGGTGACGGGGAAGCCGGGGTCGTTGTACCGGTCCTGATAGTTCCGCTCCAGCAGCAGACGGCCCTGGCCGGGAGTGGACGGATCGACGATCCAGCGCGTCTCGTGCCGGGTGTTGAACCACCGGCTGTTGACCAGCGCGGTGTCCGCGTCGCCCCAGGTGATGCCGGAGAAGCGCTCGTTCAGGTCGATCAGCTTGGTCGGGCGGGCGTCGAAGGGCGCGGCCAGGGTGAAGACCGTGTCCCGGACCTCGGCGGCGTTGCGGGGATCGCCGCCGTCCTGCGCCTCGACCCAGGCCAGGGTGGCGTCCGCGTCGGCGCGCCACTGGACCGAGCGCGGGCCCGGCGCCACCGCGTCGAACGGCGTCGGCACGTCGTCGCGCAGCGGCAGGTCGGCGACGCCGTGCACCACCCGCCCCTGCAGATCGGTGACGAAGACTTCGGCCGGGAACAGGCCGGCGGGCACGACGTAGGACCAGGGCCGCTTGGCGCGCGTCTGCAGCACGTAGCGGCCGTCGGGCGAGACCGAGGCCCCCAGAATGACACCGGGGCCGCCGACGTTGCGGCTGGTCCCGTCCAGGCCGACCAGCGTCAGCTGGCTGGTGAAATAGTGGTCGAACAGGGCCTCGTCGCCCGGCGAGCCCAGCAGGTCCTGATAGGTGCGCACCGGCGCGGCGCGGCCGGCGGTCTCCTCCACGATCGGGCCCGTCGGCGGGCGGGTGACGTCGGGCGCGGCGCCGCGGTTCGCCGGCGTCATGCGGACCAGCAAGCCGGACCCGTCGGGCAGCCAGTCGAAGCCCGAGCCGGTCGCGGCGTTGACCCGCGCCGTGGTCAGACGCCGGGCCGCGCCGCCTTCGGTCGAGGCGACGTACAGAGACATCCCCTCCGACTCGTCGACCAGGAAGGCCACCGACTTGCCGTTCGGCGACCAGGTCGGGCTGGTGTAGCGGACGCCGTCGGGCAGCTGGACCGCCCGCGCGGGGCCGCCGGACACGTCCTGGAAGCTGAGCCCCGTCAGCCAGGACACCCGGCTGTTGGCCGGGCCGTTGTTGCGCGGGTTGATGCGATAGCCCGCCAGTTTGAGCATCGGCTCGGCCAGCTCCTCGATCGACGGCAAGTTGGACCGGTCGAACAGGGCCACGGTCTGGCGATCGGGGCTGAGGCTGGGGGTCGGGCTGGGGTTGGAGTCCAGGATCGCGGCGATCGGCTCGGGCGGCTGCTGATAGGCGGGCGGCGCCCCCGTCTGCTGCGCCAGCGCGGGCCCGGCCGCGGCCAGCAGCGCCAGAACGGAGACGAGGCCGAAGGTCGATGCGCGCATGAGAAACTCCCCCAGAAAGACTGCGGCGCACGCTAGCGACTGGGGCCGGGCGCGCAAGGGTTCGGCGCGGGGCACGACGCCGCGTCCGAAGACCGCCAGACGGAGAGCGGCGGCCATGGGACGGTCGGACGTCGCCCATGGAGAAAGCCGTCATGACCTATCGAATTGAAGCCCTGCCCGTGGAGCCGTTCGCGCCCCTGTTCGACCTGTCCGACGCGGGGCTGGCCGCCGTCGGCGCGCGGCGCTGGACCGCCACCCACCCGGGCATGGCGCCGTGTCGCGTCAGCCTGAGGGACGCGGACGTCGGCGAACGGCTGATCCTGGTCAACCACGCCCACCTGACCGATCCGACCTCTCCCTATCGCGCCAGCGGGCCGATCTTCGTCCGCGAGGCCGCGGCGCGGGCGGAGCCTGAGCCGGAGTGCGTGCCGGAGATGCTGAGCCGCCGGCCGCTGTCGATCCGGGTCTATGACCGGCGCAGCATGATGATCCAGGGCGAGGTGATCGCCGGCGCCGATCTGGACGCCGCACTGCGGCGTTGGTTCGAGACGCCCGAGGTGGAGACGGTGCACGTGCATTTCGCTCCGCGCGGCTGCTATCTGGCGCGCGCCGTCCGACACTGACGCCCTTCCCTTTCGTCCCCGGCTGGGGCTGAGTGGCGGCGTCGGGGAGGACGGTCATGAGCGAAGCGGACGTCGAGCGGTCGGGCATGGGCGCGGGGTCGGCGGGGCTGGCCCCCACCCGACTGGCGGTCGGACTGGCGCAGGGACTGGCGCTGTACGCCCTGTATCGCGCGGCGGAGGCCGAGGCCTGGCCCGCGACGGCGCCGCAGCTGTTCGGCCCGCTGCTGCTGACGGCCCTTTTCCTACCGGTCGTGGTGCTGGGCGGACTGGGCCGGTTGCGGGTCCTCACCCTGGCGGCATGGACCGGGGCGGCGGCGGTGCTGCTGGCGCTGGTGGGGTGGCACGACGTGGCGCGGCAGTCCGCCGAACGGATCGGCGAGCTGGGCCTGACGCCGTTTCCCCTGCCGTTCGTGGCGGCGGCGATCTTCATCCTCCATCACCTGATCGTGCCGGCGGATCAGGAGCGGCGGGCGATCGCGTCATTCCCCCGATACTTCGACACAGCGTGGAAGGCGGGGGTGCAGCTGGCGCTGTCGATCGCCTTCACGGGCGCCCTGTGGCTGCTGCTGTTCCTGGGCGCCGCCCTGTTCGGCCTGATCGGGATCCGCCAGTTCGGCGACCTGCTGCAGGAGCCGTGGGTGGCCATTCCCCTGACCACCGTGACCTTCTCGCTCGCCGTGCACCTGACGGACGTGCGCGACGGGCTGATCCGGGGCGTCCGGTCGGTCGCGCTGATGCTGCTGAGCTGGCTGCTGCCGGTGATCGCGGGACTGACCGGGGCCTTCCTTGTAGCCCTGCCCTTCACCGGGCTGGACGGGCTGTGGGAGCAGGGGTCGGCCACCGCGCTGATGCTGGTCGCCGCGGCGGCGATCATCGTGCTGATCAACGCGGCCTATCAGGACGGGACGCCCGCGACGCGGCCGCCCGCCGCGCTGCGCTGGGCGGCGATGATCGGCGGCCTGTTGCTGGTGCCGCTGGTCGGCGTGGCGACCTGGGGGCTGGCGCTGAGGATCGGCCAGCATGGGCTTACGCCCGACCGGATCACGGCCGCAGCCTGCATCCTGGTGGGGGCGGTCCACGCCGGGGGCTATGCGTTGGCGGCGGCGTCGGGCCTGCGCGGCGGGCCGTGGATGAAGCCGCTGGAGCGGACCAACATCTTCGGCGGCATGCTGGCGGCGGCGCTGATCGTGCTGCTGTTCAGCCCCGTTCTGGATCCGGCACGGCTGTCGGTGATGGACCAGACGGCGCGTCTGGCGCGAGGGGCGGTGAGCCCGGCGGAGTTCGATTACAAGTTTCTCCGCTTTGGAAGCGGGCGCGTCGGCGAAGCGGCGCTGGCGAAGCTGGCGGGCTCGACGAACGCGGAGATCGCGCGGGGAGCAGGAGTGGCGCAGAAAGCAGAGAGTTGGGAGTTTCGCGGCCAGCGCTCGATGGCCCCCACGAGGCCCATCATCGGCGCTTGGCCCGAGGGCGCGGACTTGCCCTCCGATTTTCTTGTTGAGGTAACCCCCGGCGACCCCCGCTGGGAGTGCAGAGACAGCGGAGCCTGCTTGGCTGAAATGCGCGATCTGGACGGCGACGGCACTGATGAAGTGCTGCTCGCGACGGGCGGCGGCGTTGATCTCTTCGCACGTGACTCTCAGGGCAGATGGGCGTTGGAAGGCGCCTGGGACTTCGTCGATTGCAGTCGGGGCGCCGGTCAACCGAACGCTATGGAGCTGATGCGTAGCGGTCGTCTCTCGCAACGAGAGCCTCGCTGGCCGGAACTGAACGTGGGCGGGGAAAGCGTGAACCTGAGGCGCGCTTGCAAAGATTGGATCGACACCGAGGCGGTCACGAAGGCCGGCGAGACCGTCGAGGTTGAACTGATCGAGCCCGCTCGGGCCCCCCAGACCAAACCCCGTTAACCGCCCGCACACCACGCGCGCTGACCCGATCTTCACCGCGTCCGACGTAGAACCGTCCCGAAATGGGTCGGTCCAGCTTGGGCCGGCGGCGACGGTTACGGGGCTTTGACGATGGCCAAGACGGTTCTGGTGGTGGACGACGATCCCACCCAGCGGCGCCTGATCCAGGCGGTGCTGGAGCGTGAGGGGCTGGGCGTCGCCCAGGCCGAGAGCGGCGGCCAGGCGATCGACCGGATGACGGCGGGCGGCGGCGCCGACCTGATCCTGCTGGATATGGTGATGCCGGGCATGACCGGGCTGGAGTGCCTGGCGGAGATGCGCGCGGCGGGCGTGTCGGCGCCGGTGATCGTGCTGACGGCCAACGGCGGCATCGAGACCGTGGTCAGGGCCATGCAGGCTGGGGCCCAGGACTTCTTCGTCAAACCGGTGTCTCCGGAACGCCTGATGGTCGGCGTGCGCAACGCCCTGCAGCTGACCCAGCTGACGGCCGAGGTCGGGCGGCTGAAGAAGCAGGCGGCCAACCGCACCACCTTCGACGATCTGGTCGGCAGCAGCCCGGCGATGCGTCAGGTGAAGGCCATGGGATCGCGCGCGGCCAAGTCGGGCATCCCCGTGCTGATCACCGGCGAGAGCGGCGTCGGCAAGGAGGTCATCGCCCGCGCCCTGCACGGCGCCAGCGACCGCGGCGGCAAGCCGTTCGTGGCGGTGAACTGCGGCGCGCTGCCCGCCAATCTGGTGGAGTCGATCCTGTTCGGCCACGAGAAGGGCAGCTTCACCGGCGCGACCGACAAGCATCTGGGCAAGTTCAAGGAGGCCGACGGCGGCACCCTGTTCCTGGACGAGATCGGCGAGCTGCCGCTGGACATGCAGGTCAAGCTGCTGCGCGCCCTGCAGGAGGGCGAGATCGATCCGGTGGGATCGAAGCGCCCCGTGAAGATCGACGTGCGCATCGTCTCGGCGACCAACCGCGATCTGGCCGAGCAGGTGAAGACGGGCGCCTTCCGCGAGGACCTGTTCTATCGCCTGAACGTGTTTCCGATCGAGGCGCCGGCCCTGCGCGAGCGTCGCGAGGACATTCCGGCGCTGGTGGATCATTTCGTGGGTCGATTCAACGTTGAGGAGGGCAAGCGGGTGATGGGCTGCGCGCCCGAGACCTTGGCCCTGCTGACCGCCTTCGACTGGCCCGGCAACGTGCGCCAGCTGGAGAACGCCGTGTACCGCGCCATCATCCTGGCCGACGCGCCCTATCTGCAGCCGCACGACTTCCCGGCCATCTCGGGCGTCGCCATGCCGGTGCTGGAGACCGCGCCCGCGCCGTCGGGGCCCCTGCCCACGGTCGAGCACACAGGCGTCGAGATGCCGCCCGCCCCGGACGTGCCGATCCGCATCCTGGACGACCGCGGCCACCTGCGGACTCTGGAGGAGATCGAGCGCGACCTGATCCAGCACGCCATCGAGGTCTATGCCGGCCACATGTCGGAGATCGCGCGGCGGCTCGGGATCGGGCGCTCGACCCTCTATCGCAAGGTGCGGGAGCAGGGACTGGAGGAGCAGATCAAGGAGGCGGGGTGAGGCTGAGGTCAGTCTCCGAGGACGTTGACCTCCTTCATCATTCCCGTCCTCGTCGCCACGACGAGCCCTAAGCGCACTGGATCCTTCTCGCCGGTTGAGGGTAACCAGTAGCGCTCTTTGACTACGTAGAGCGTACGATTGTCCGGATCATTCCGGTCAGCCCCTCGTGTCACGCCGGGCGACACGATGATGTCTCCCACCGAGGGAACTACACCTCCAAAATTCTCTATCCCGTAGTCCTCGTACTTGGTCTCATACGTCTCGTAATCGCCGAAGATGCGGATGATCATCGCTTGCTCCCATTTGGAGAACAAAACCAGCACATCTTGCTGATTCCTTCCATCGCTCAGCGACGTTTAGTCCCTTCCCCCTTCGCCTTCTTCGCAATCTCTTTCAGCTTGCGCCCCTGCATCGCCGACAGCGCCTGACCCGGCGCGCCCTTCTCGGGGTCGGCGAAGGCGCGGCCGTGGGTCTTCACGCGCTCGCCGACCGACTGGAGGAACTCGCCCTCCCATTCGGAGAGCGTCACGCCGGCCTTGTCGGCGGCGCGTTTGGCGCGCTTGAGGGCGTTGAGGGCGGCGCGTTTGGCCGCCTCGCGCTGGGCCTGAAACCGATCGGCAGGGGGTTTCCGCTGCATCCCACCTCCCGCTCATCCCCGCGAAAGCGGGGAACCAGTGACTTGGGCGATGGCCGAGTGAAGGCGAGGCGCCGACGGTTGTCCAGCGGCAGGCGCCTCAAGCGTTAAAGGACTGGGTCCCCGCTTTCGCGGGGATGAGCGGATCAGAAAAACTCAGATCTCGCCGAGGGCCGAGAGGTAGAGGTCCAGGATGGCCTCCTCCTCCTGGCGCTTGGCCTTGTCCTGCTTGCGGATGCGCAGGACCTTGCGCAGCGTCTTGACGTCGTAGCCCTCGCCCTTGGCCTCGGCGAAGACCTCCTTCATGTCGCCGGCGATGGCGGCCTTGTCCTCTTCGAGGCGCTCCAGACGCTCCACGAGGGTGCGCAGTCGGCCCTGAGCGGTCGAGGTCAGGACGTCGGGCGAGGAATCGAAGGCGGCGTCGTCGGGCATCATGTTTCCTTAGCGCTAACGCTCGCGACGCGGTCGCTCGCTGCTTTAGCGCGATCAGAGAAGAGGTCGAACAGGCTTAATCAGCGCGGCGATCGCGCTCAACCGCGGGCAAGCAAAAGGCCGCGGACGAACGCCCGCGGCCTGTGGATGCTTTGTCGCCTTCAGGCGGAGGCGCGTCGCCTCAGCCCTGCTTGGCCTTGAAGCGCGGGTCGGTCTTGTTGATGACGAAGACCTTGCCCTTGCGGCGCACGACCTTGCAGTCGCGGTGGCGGGTCTTGAGCGACTTGATCGAGCTGCGGACTTTCATGGAAGTCTTCCTTAGTGGCGCTACCGCTCGCCACGCGGTGGCTCGCTGCTTGAGCGCGCCCTCGTGAAGCGAAATGAAATGGCCGCGGGCACGGGGGCTCGCGGCGGGAACGGGGCGTATAGAGGCGACGCACGGAAACGTCAACCGGGGTGGGGCCGCAAAGCCACGCCGCGCCTCGGTTTGGCCCAAGTCGTGCAACGCTTTGTTCGTCCGCACCGCTTAGCCCGGAACCATGACTGAAAAAACCTTCCGCCCCGCCATGCGCCTGACGTCGAAACTTCTGCTGGTGCTCACCGTCGCCGCCTGCGCGCCGATGGTCGAGACGCCGCCCATGCCGGTGGCCCTGCCGCCCGAGCCGCAGCCGGAACGGCCCGCGCCCCCGCCCGCGCGGCCCGAGCCGCAGCGCCCGGTCGAGCCGGCGGTGGATCAGGCCGGGTTCGACGGCTGGAAGGAAGGCTTCCTGTCCCGCCACGGCGGCGCCCGGCGTGGCGAGTATGCGCGGGAACTGGAGGGCCTGTCGCCCGATCCGTCCGTCGTGCGGCTGGACCGCAACCAGCCGGAGTTCAGCCGCCCCGCCGGCGCCTATGTCCAGAACGCGGTGACGCCCGCGCGAATCGCGCAGGCCAAGCAGCGCGCCGACCGGGTGCCGTGGGAGGTGGTGCAGCGGTTCGGCGTGCCGACCGAGATCCTGCTGGCCATCTGGGCGCAGGAAAGTTCGTTCGGCCAGGTGCAGGGCGACATGGACGTGATCCGCTCGCTGGCGACCCTGGCCTATGACGGCCGGCGCCGCGACTGGGCCGAAGCGCAGCTGAAGAACGCGCTGGACATCGTCGTCGACGGCCGCCGCTCGCGCGCGGGGCTGAAGGGCAGTTGGGCGGGGGCCATGGGCCAGACCCAGTTCATGCCGGATAACTATCTGCGCCTGGGCGTGGACCAGACCGGCGACGGCCTGGTGGACATCTGGGGCTCGGACGCCGACGCCCTGGCCTCGGCCGCCAACCTGCTGGCGCAGGCGGGGTGGAAGCGCGGCCAGTCCTGGGGATACGAGGTGATCCTGCCGCCGGGCTTCGACTACGCCTTGGCCGAGGGCGAGCGCCGGCCGTGGAGCTTCTGGGCCCAGCAGGGCGTGCGTCTTGCCGGCGGTGGGGCGCCCACCGAAATGGAAGCGCTGGAGGAAGCGACCATCCTGCTGCCCCAGGGCGCGCGCGGGCCGGCCTTCCTGGCCCTGCCCAATCACTATGTGATCCGGCGCTACAACAACTCCGTCTCCTATGCCCTGGCGATCGGGCTGACGGCCGACGGGGTGGCGGGCAAGCCGGGGCTGGTGACGCCCTGGCCGGAAGAGGCGCCCATCAGCCGCGACCAGCGCATCGGCGCGCAACGCGCGCTGACGGCGCTGGGCTACGACACCCAGGGCATCGACGGCGTCGTGGGGGCCAACACGCGGGCGGCGCTGCGGCGCTGGCAGACGGCCACCGGGCGGCTGCCCGACGGCCACCTGACGGCCGCGCTGGCCGACGAGCTGATCGCACTGGCCGCCGGCCGCTGAACCTGGAGGGAGCGCGGACCTCCAGGTCCGCGACTTTCGAAACTGCGTGATCTCGCGGACCTGGAGGTCCGCGCTCCAACTCGACGAGCCCTTCAGCCCACCAGTCGCGGCGCGCCCGAGCGGCAGTCGAGGCCGGCGATCCGCACGTCGGCCTCGCCCAGCCGAACGCCCAGCAGCGACAGCAGCGGGTTCAGCAAGCCGTCCAACGTCGCCCCGACCGGGGCCAGCAGGGCGGCCAGCTTGTCCTCCAGCCCGCCGAGCCCGAGGCCGAGACCCAGCGCCGACACGGTGACGTCGAGGTTCCGCAGCAGGCTGGCGACGAGCGATTCCCCGATCGTGGTCGTCGAGACGGACTTGCGGGCCCGCGCCTGAACCTCCGCCCGGTCGAAAGTCAGGGGCCGGAAGGTCGTCTGCGCCGCTTCGACCTCGGCCCGGGCGCGGACCGTCACCAGGCCGGCGACGGACAACAGGCGCGCCTCCTCCACCGTCAGATCGCGCGAGAAGTCGTCGAAGTCGCCGGAGGCGGCGCCGACGGCCGCGCGGGCCAATCCCGGACGCGCCTCGACCGTCACGGCCCCGGCGCCGCAGTCCACGCCGGCCAGGCGGGCCTCGGCCGGGGCCAGCTCGACCATCAGCGGCAAATCCACCTGGGCCAGCCCGGCGAGCTTGGTGGAGGTGCGGGCGCGCACGATCAGCCGCGTCTGGCGCGTGCGGATGACCGGGTGGCCCGTGCGGGTGATCGTCAGCCAGGCCGAGGACTGGGCCGGCTCTCCGATCGCCAGGTCGGCCGTGACCGAAGCCAGACCCACGTCGGCGCCGAGGTCGAGCGCGACCTGTCGATCGCCGCCGGCGACCTGGGCCGTCGCCATGACCAGGTCCAGGGCGGCGACGCCCGCGTTCAGCCCACCTTCCAGCAGGCCTTCGGCTCCCGGCTCCAGCGCGATCAGGTCGCCGACGCGGATCTGGCGCCCCGCCATGGCCTGCGACAGGGCCGTCAAGGCGGAGCGCGACGACCCGTCCAACAGCGGCTCGGCCAGTTCCAGGGCTCGGCCGGCGTCGATGCGGGACGTCAGCACGCCGTCGAAGTCGGCGGCCGAGACGTTCGCTTCCGTCGCCAGCGCCGACCACCACGACAGCAGATCGACGTCGGCGGCGGCGAGAGCGTTGTAGTCCATCAACGACAGCGACACCTGCGATCCGGTCAGCCCCGTCAGCAAGACGTTCGCCACGCCGCCGTCCAGCCCCGCCAGACGGGAGCCCAAGGAAAAGACCGCGCGCGGCTGCATCGGGCGGGCGGCGCGGGCGGTGCGGGTCAGGGTGAAGGTCGGTCGGCCCAAAAGCACGGCGCCGAAGAACAGCGGCGTCTCCTTCGTCAGGGTGACGCGGACGGCGTTCGGGGTCTCGGCCCCCGGCTGGAACCTTGCGGCGGGCGCCAGCGCGGGATCGGGGACGTAGAGCCCGATCTCGGTCACGGCGGCGGTCAGGTTCGGCGCGTTCGCGACGGCCGTTTCGGCGGCGATCGTCTGGGCGCGGGGCAGGTCGGCCGCGGCCGACAGGGCGGCGAGGTCGGCCGCGCCCTGCAGACGCCGCGCCTCCAGCGCCACTGAGCCGACGTCGATCGCGGCGGCCAGGGCGCAGACCAACCCCGCCGAGGCCGCAGCCATGACGGCGACCCCGCCCCGGCGGTCGCGCCACAGGCTCATGGCGCCCCTCCCCCCGCCGCGACCACGGCCGAGCGTTCGATCACCGGCGGCGGCGAAGGGATCAGGTTCTTCAGGGCCATGACGGGGTGATCCGACGCGTCGAAGCGAACCGTCACGCGGGTGCGGTCCGCATCGACGTCGATCGTCTGGGACAGACGGGTGGAAGGCAGACCGGCGTCGGCGGCATGGGCGGCGACGTAGGCCTGGGCCAGCGCCCGGCGTTCCGCGTCGTCCAGGCCGCCCAGCGAGGCCCGTGCGCTTTCCGTCGCCAATGACTGCACGGAGATCGCCAGCAGGAACCAGACGGCATAGACGCAGATGCCGCACAGCAGCAGCACGAACAGGGGGGCGACGATGGCGAACTCCACCGCCGATGCCCCGCTGCGGTCGCGAAGGAGATCGGCGGGCGAGGGTCTCACTTCTTCCCCCTGCCCGCCGAGGCCAGTCGACGGGCATGCTCGGCCGCCGGGCCCGCACCCTTCGCCAAGGACTCACCGTGCCGCCGATGATCGGAGAGCATCATGTGAACGACGCGCCATTCCTCGGGGGAAAGGTCGCTGATGATGGGCACGATGGGCGGCGGAGCTCGGCGCGCCGGCTGTGGGCGTTGGGCGGGATCGAAGTCCTCGGGGCGAAGACGGAACAACATGGCGACTTCCCGTGGCGAACACGGGCAGGTTGCGCCATACGCAATGCCGGGCGATGAAGCGTCGTTCCGATCGGGATCGTCGCGCCGGGGGATCGCCTCAGATCGGAATGGAGCCGAGCTGCGACAGTCGGCGCGTGAAATCACTCAACGCCGCCTGATCGAGACCGTCGGCGAGGCGGTTGAGATCGTCGAGAAGGCCCTCGATCAGGGCCTTGCCGACGACGGTCAGGACGATCTGGTTGATCCGTCGGTCGTTCGGGTGCGGCTCACGCCGAACCACGCCCCGCCCTTCCAGGGCGTCGATCAGCCGAGTCGCACTGGAAGGGGACATGCGCAACAGGCGGGCCAGTTCGACCTGGGGCAATCCCCGCCGCCCCGCCACAGCGAGCTGGCGCAGGGCGAACGGGGTGAAGGCGTGTCCGTCCATCCCCGGCACCCGGGCGTCGAAACGTCGCGTCAGGGTCTCCGCGGCGGCGACGATGCCGTACAGGGCGTCGAGCACCAGGTCGGGCGACAGGGCTTCGGCGTTCGGTTCGGGACGGAAGGCGATGCTGGCGACCATGCGCTGACTCCGCGAATCACGAAGTCAGAATGCACTACTTAAGATTGCTCGTCGATACGCACTCAGCGACGTGTGGCGGCGCTGCGGTCCCGCACCGGTCCGAACTCCGACGTCGGCGACCACTGCGGCCAATCGCGCGAGAAGGCCAGGTCGCGGCCGACGGCGTAGACGGCCTCCAGATCCTGGACGGCGCCGCGGAAGTCCATGACCGGCAGCCATTCGTCCTGCGCCTGGTGGTACCGACGGGCGCCGTACTCGCTGCGGGCGGCCTCGCGCTCGGCGACGGGCGCGTCCAGGAAGTCGCCGGAGCCCTTGGGATAGGCCATCGGCACGCCGCGCTTGGCCAAGGGGAAGTGGTCGGAGCGGAAATAGGTCCCGGCGGCGTTGTTGGCGTCCGGCACGATCACCCGGCCCTGCGTGCGGGCGACGGCTTCCAGCCGTCCGTCCATGTCGGCCGACTGGCCGTGGCCGGTGACGCCCAGGCCCGAAAGGCGACCATAGACGTTCATGGCGTCCAGGTTGAACCCGGCCACCGTCGTCTCCAGCGGATAGAGGGGATTGGCGGCGTAGTATTCCGAGCCCAGCAGGCCGGATTCCTCGGCCGTGAAGGCGATGATGACCACCGACCGCTCCGGCGCCGGGGCGTCGCCCCAGGCGTGGGCCAGTTCGATCAGGCCGGCGATGCCCGAGGCGTTGTCGACGGCCCCGTTGAAGATGCGGTCGCCCTCGGCGTCGGGATCGCCCATGCCGATGTGGTCCCAGTGACCGGTGTAGAGGATCGTCTCGTCCGGGTGCGTCGTGCCCGGCAGGCGAGCGACGATGTTGTGCGTGGTGATGGTCGAGGTCGAGACGTCGAAGCGGGCGGCCAGGCTGACCCCGGACAGCTCCACGGGCCGGAAGTCGCGGCCCCGCGCGGCCACCTTCTGCGCCTCGAAATCCAGACCGGCGCGGCGGAACAGGTCGACGGCCAGGTCGCGCTGGATCCAGCCCTCCAGCGGCACGCGCTCGGCCGCCGCGTTTTGGCGCACGATGTCGAACTGAGGCGTGGTCCAGCTGTTCTTGACGGTGGCCCAGCCGTAGGAGGCCGGCGCCGCCTCGTGGACCACCAGGACGCCGGCGGCGCCGCGACGGGCGGCCTCGTCGTATTTGTAGGTCCAGCGACCGTAATAGGTCATGGCCCGGCCGTTGAAGGTGTTCAGCTCCGGCTGCTCGAAGTCGGCGTCGTTGACCAAGACGACGATGATCTTGCCGCGCACGTCCACGTCCTTGAAGTCGTCCCACTGACGCTCCGGCGCGGTCGTGCCGTAGCCCACGAAGACCAGCGGCACGTCGTCCAGCGTCTGGCGCGCGGCCGGCAGGCGGGTGGAGATGACGATCTGCTCGCCCTGGGTCACCGGCACGGACTCGGCGCCGGCGGTGAAGACGGCGGTCGGGTTCGACACGGTGAAGCGGTTCAGCGTGACCGCCTGGGTCCAGCCGCCGTTTTCCCCGCCCGGCTGGAAGCCGGCGACGGCGAACTCGCGTGACAGATAGTCGATGACCTTGGCCTCGGCAGGCGTGGCGATGCCGCGTCCCTCGAACGAGTCGTCCGACAACGCCTTGACGTGATCCGACAGCCGCTGGGGATCGAAGACGGCGGCCTCTTCCCCCGCCCCGCCCATGGAGGCGCAGGCGGACAGGAGCAGCGCGCAGGCGGCGGCGGTCAGGGACGTCAGGCGCATCGGGAACCCTCTTGTGGACGCGAAGAGGGCCGGACGTTAGGAGGCGGGCTGCCGCCTGTCGAGACGATCAGCGCGGCGACACGGCTCCCGCGCCAGGCCAGTCGGTGTCTCCGACGCGCGTCAGGCGCATCTCGATGTAGCGGCGCGGCGGTTGCCCCTCGGCGACGTAGTCGCCGACCTCATGCCAGACGCCGTCCTTGACCGTGGCCACATAGTCGATGCGGGCGTTCGGACCGGCGGGCGTGGACCAGCGGAAACCGTCCTCGGTCGGTTCGAACGGGTAGTCGCCGGAGAAGCCCTGGGCATAGCTGCGGAAGCCGTATCGCCCGGCGCGTTCGTCATAGGAGATGACGGCCAGGGCGTTGAACTGCGTCGTGCCCTCGGCGTCGTAGCCGCGCCCCTCGATCACCTTGACCGATCCGCCCAGATGGGAGCCCACGCGCTCCGTCTGGGTCAGTTCCGTGCGCCCCTGCGGGCCGGTGATCACCGCCGTGCCCCGCCACTCCCCGTCCATGAAGTCGAGGCGCGAGACGGCCCCGCGCTGGGCCTCGGACCCGTTGGCCGACGGCATGGGAACCTGGGCTTGGGCGGCGGAGGCGAGGAACAAAACAGCGGACGCGACGAGAATGGTGCGGAGCATGATGCCCTCCCTGAGTTGCTTTGTTTAGCAAAGCACTTTTTATTGGCGTACGCAAGCCACGAAAAACCCGCCGGGCCGAGGCCGCGGCGGGTCGATCGTCTCGGCCGTCAGGCCGAACGAGACGTCAGTGCGCCACGCCCTTCCAGATGCGGCGGTAGCTTGCGTAGGTCAGGCCCAGGAACAGGAACAGGAAGATCAGCACGCCGATGCCGGCCTGCTTGCGCTCCACGGCGTGGGGCTCGGACGCCCAGGCGATGAAGGCGGCCACGTCCTTCGCGTACTGGTCCACGGTCTCGGGCGCGTCGTCGTCATAGGTGATCTGGCCGTCCATCAGCGGCGGCGGCATGGCGATGAAGCCGCCATACGGCACATGCTCCGGATCGCCCGTCCAGAACGGCGTCATGTCGCCGGCCATGTACGGGTTGTAGTATTGGCCCGGATTGATCTGCAGGCCCGCCGGCGCCTCCTCATAGCCGCTCAGCAGGGAGTAGATGTAGTTGGCGCCGTCGTGGCGGGCCTTGGCCATGACCGAGAGGTCGGGCGGATAGGCGCCGCCGTTCGCGGCCGTGGCGGCCGTGACGTTCGGATAGGGGCTGGGGAAGCGGTCGGCGGCAGTGGCCGGACGCATGATCGGGTCGCCCGTCTCGGAGTCGATGTCGGCGACCTGAACCTCGGCGGCAAGGGCGCGGACGTAGCGGTTGGTCGCCGGGCTTTCGGCTTCCGGATCCCAGAAGGGGCCGCCGCGCTGACCCAGGGTCCGGAAGGACATCAGGCTCATGCTGTGGCAGGCGGCGCAGACCTCGCGGTAGACCTTGTAGCCGCGCTGCAGCTGGCCCTGATCGAAGCGGCCGAAGGGGCCTTCGAACGAGAAGCCGCCTGGGCGGGGGTGCTTGGACTCGCCGCCGGCCGCCAGGGCGGGGGCGGCGGACAGGGCCACGGCCGCGGCCAGAGCGGCGACCAGGGTCTTGAAGAGGGTCATCGAACGATCCATCGGGGTCAGCCCTGCTTCTCGGCCTGGGCCGGAACGGCCGCCGGCATCGCCCCGCCCGACAGCACCGGCTCCGACACCGAGGCCGGGACCGGCAGGGGCGTCTCACGCAGGCCGACGATCGGCATGATCAGCAGGAAGAAGGCGAAGTAGTAGAGCGTGGCCAGACGGCCCAGCCACAGGAAGCTGTTCAGGTCGCCGTCGATCAGGGTGAAGGTCGAGAACTCGCCGATCACCGGCGCGTCGGGCAGTTTGGCGCCGCACAGGCCCAGGATGAAGGCGTTCACGACGAACAGGATGAAGAACACCTTCATGATCGGGCGATAGCGCATCGACCGCACCTTGGACGTGTCCAGCCACGGCAGGACGAACAGGATGCCGATGGAGGCGAACATGGCCAGGACGCCGCCGAACTTGTCCGGCACGGCCCGCAGGATGGCGTAGAACGGCAGCATGTACCACTCGGGCACGATGTGCGCCGGCGTCACCAGCGGATTGGCCGGGATGTAGTTGTCGGCGTGACCCAGGGCGTTCGGCATGAAGAACACGAACACGGCGAACATGATCATGAAGGCGATCAAGGCGACCCCGTCCTTGACCGTGTAGTACGGGTGGAACGGCAGGGTGTCCTTGGCGGTCCGCTCCTTGGGGATCAGGACGCCGACCGGGTTGTTCTGCCCGGCTGTGTGCAGCGCCCACAGGTGCAGCACCACGACGCCCAGGATCACGAACGGCAGCAGATAGTGCAGCGAGAAGAAGCGGTTCAGCGTGGCGTTGTCGATCGCCGGGCCGCCGCGCAGCCAGATCAGAACCGGCTCGCCGATCAGCGGGATGGCGCCGATCAGATTGGTGATCACCTCGGCGCCCCAGAACGACATCTGGCCCCACGGCAGGACGTAGCCGAGGAAGGCGGTGGCGATCATCAGGAAGAAGATCAGGCAGCCCAGGATCCAGATGATCTCACGCGGCGCCTTGTAGGAGCCATAGTAGAGGCCGCGCAGCATGTGGATGTAGACGGCGATGAAGAACATCGACGCGCCGTTGGAGTGGACGTAGCGGATCAGCCAGCCGCCCGGCACGTCGCGCATGATGCGCTCGACCGACGCGAAGGCCAGGTCGACGTTGGGCGTATAGTGCATGGCCAGCACGATGCCGGTGACGATCTGCGTCATCAGGCAAACCATCAGGATGGCCCCGAAGGTCCACCAGTAGTTCAGGTTCCGCGGCGTCGGCAGCGACATGTAGTCGGCGCCGAAGCGGACGATCGGAAGCCGCGTGTCCAGCCACTTCTCGATGCCCGTCTTGGGGACGTAGGTGCTTTCGTGGTCGCTCATGTGTGTCCTGCCCCCCGCTCAGCCGATGCGCACGGTCGAGCCGGCGGTGAATTCATAGTCCGGCACCACTAGGTTCAGCGGCGCGGGACCTTTGCGGATGCGGCCCGAGGCGTCGTAGTGCGAGCCGTGGCACGGGCAGAACCAGCCACCGAAATCGCCGGCGTTGAAGGTCGGGACGCAGCCCAGGTGGGTGCACGAGCCGATGACGACCAGCATGTTCTCATGGCCCGGCTTGGTGCGCTCGGCGTCCGTCTGCGGCTCCTTCAGATCGGAAGCACGATCGTCTGCCTTCACCCGCTGCAGTTCCGCCGCAGTGCGGTTGCGCACGAAGACCGGCTTGCCCTGCCACTTGATGACGACCTGCATGCCTTCCATCACCTTCGACGTGTCGAACTCGATGGTCGACAGCGCCAGGGTGTCGGCGGCGGGGTTCATCTGATTGATCAGCGGCCAGGCGGCCATGACGCCCGCGCCGACGGCGGCGGCGCCGGCGGCGATGTGGATGAAGTCGCGGCGCGTGGCCTCGCCCTCTTGGGAATGATCGACCGTCTCGGTCACGTCTCACCTCTGTCGGGCCGCCTGAAATGGCGGCGAAAACGCATGCGCGAAGGGCCGCGACAGACCCCCGGCCCGCGCGTATGGGTGGCCTTAGAATGCGTCTCGCCCTTTTTCAACCGGCCATCCCACAGAACGTCGGCGCGTGCATACGCCTGTCGGCCTGTTTCGGGCTGGAGCTCGACGTCGTCGGTCCCACCGCCTTTCGCATGGACGACCGTGCCATGAAGCGCGCGGCTTTGGACTATGGCCCGCTGTCGCACCTGACGGTCCATGCCGACTGGGACGCCTTCCAGGCCGCGCGACCGCCTGGGCGGTTGATCCTGTTCACGACCAAGGGCGCGACGCCCCTGCCCGACTTCGCCTTCCGGTCCGGCGACGTGCTGCTGTTCGGGTCCGAACCGACCGGGGCGCCGGACTTCGTGCACCAGGCCGCGGACGCCCGCGTGGTGATCCCCATCCGGCAGGGGGCGCGGTCGCTGAACCTTGCGGTCAGCGCGGGGATCGCGGTGTATGCGGCGACTACGGCCGCTCCAGCCCCGGGCGCTGATCCCGTTTGCGCGCCGCGACCGCTTCAACCTGACGCATGACGCGCAGGACGTTTTCGCCCAGCAGCTTGCGCACGTCGGCGTCGGTCCAGCCGCGGCGGTACAGTTCGGCGATCAGCGCCGGATAGGTCTCCACCCCGCCCAGGCCGTCGGGCAGGGCCGAGACGCCGTCGAAGTCGCCGCCCAGGCCGACGTGGTCGACGCCGGCGACGCGGCGGACGTGGTCGATGTGGTCGGCGACGTCGGCGATGTCGGCGCGCGGCGGCGGATTGGCGGCGACCCAGGCGGCGAGACCGTCGGTCACGGCCTGCGGCGCGCCGGGATTGAGGGATTTCAAGCGGGCGTCCTCGGCCGCGCGGGCGGCGCCCCAGGCGCGGACGTCCTCGGCCACGAAACTGGGCACGAAGGTGATCATCACCACCCCTCCGTCCTCGGGCAGCAGGCGCAGGACGGAGTCGGGCACGTTGCGCGGGTGGTTCGTCACGCCGCGCGCCGAAGAGTGGGAGAAGATCACCGGCGCCTCCGACACGCGCATGGCGTCCAGCATGGTCTCCTCAGAAACGTGGCTGAGGTCGACCATGATGCCAAGGCGGTTCATCTCGCGCACCACCGCCTCGCCGAACGGCGACAGGCCGCCCCACTTCGGCGCGTCGGTGGCCGAGTCGGCCCAGGTCGTGGTCGTGGAGTGGGTCAGGGTGATGTAGCGCACGCCCATGGCGTGGAAAACGCGCAGCAGGCCGAGCGAATCGTTGATCGAATAGCCGCCCTCGATGCCGATCAGGCTGGCGATCTTTCCGCCGCGATGGATGCGGACGACGTCGTCGGCGGTCATGGCCAGCTCGAACGCTTCGGGATGGGCGGCGACCATGCGGCGGACCACGTCGATCTGCTCGAAGGTGGCCTGGGCCGCCTCGACCGGCGGCAGGGAGGCGGGGACGTAGACCGACCAGAACTGGCCGCCCACGCCGCCGGCCTTCAGGCGGGGGATGTCGGTGTGCAGGTCGGTCGTGGCGTCCAGATTGGTCGCCAGGTCCACGGCGTGCGGATCGGACCCGTGGTTCTGCCGCAGGGCCCACGGCAGGTCGTTGTGGCCGTCGATCAGCGGCGTGCGCTGCATTACCCGGCGCGCCCGTTCCTGCAGCTGGGCGTCCGTCGGGTCCTGGGCCAGGACGGGCGTGGCGAGCAGCAGCGACAGGGCGGCGGATGACAGGACGGCGCGGATCATGAACGGTCTCCCCTTGCTGCGCCGATGGTGGCAGAGCGCCGCCCGCCGCGAAAGGCGCCGCTTGGGGTTACAAGCCCCGGCCGCCGTGCTTAATCACGGTCATGCTGGACGATCGCAAAGACCGCGCGCGGGCCTGGTTCGAGACCCTTCGCGACCGCATCCACGCCGGGCTGGAGGCGCTGGAGGACGAGGCGCCGGAAGACCTGTTTCCCGGCGAGCCGGCGCGGTTCGTCCGCACCGCCTGGGAGCGGCCGGAGGGGGGCGGCGGCGTCATGGGCATGATGCACGGCCGGCTTTTCGAGAAGGTCGGCGTCCACGTTTCGACCGTCCACGGCACATTCCCCGCGGACTATGCGAAGAACGTCCCCGGCGCGGAGGAAGACCCGCGTTTCTACGCCACCGGGATCAGCCTGATCTGTCACCCGGTCAGCCCCAAGGCGCCGGCCGTCCACATGAACACCCGCTTCATCGCGACGACGAAAAGTTGGTTCGGCGGCGGCGCCGACCTGACGCCGGTGCTGGACGTCGAGCGGACCCAGGAGGCGCCCGACACGATCGCCTTCCATGCCGGCATGCGTGCGCCCTGCGACGCCCACGACCCCAGCTGGTATGCGAAATACAAGGCGTGGTGCGACGAGTACTTCTTTCTGCCCCACCGCAACGAGATGCGCGGCATCGGCGGCATCTTCTACGACCACCACGACTCCGGCGACTTCGAGAAGGACTTCGCCTTCACCCGCGACGTCGGCATGGCCTTCCTGGACACCTACTCCGCCATCGTGCGTGGACGGATGCATGAGCCGTGGACCGAGGCCGAGCGGAATGAGCAGCTGGTGCGCCGTGGCCGTTACGTCGAGTTCAACCTGCTCTACGACCGCGGCACCACCTTCGGCCTGAAGACCGGCGGCAATGTGGAGTCGATCCTCAGCTCCATGCCGCCGGTGGTGAAATGGCCCTGATCCGACCGCCACGGATCAGCCGATTTTCGTCGCCATGGAGCCGGTCATGACACGTAACCTTCTCTCCGCCCTGGGTCTAGTCGTGGTGCTGACGGCGGCCGGATCGGCCCTGGCGCAGAACCCCGAGATCCCGGCCACGATGGACCGCGCGCCGCAGGGGCTCGCGCCCGCGGGCTCCCCGCGCGAGGTGGCCCAGGCGGCGGCCGACGCGATCGGCCTCGACTGTCAGGTCGAGGACGCGACCATTCGTGGACGCGACGTGTCCGGCGCGATGCAATGGGAGGTGGCGTGCGCCGCCGGAGACGGCCATGTCGTGATCGGCGCACCGGAGGCCCGTGCCGTCGACTGCCTCGCCCTGGTCGGGGGCGCCGCCGCGCCGTGCCGCCTTCCCGGCAACGCCGACCCGGCGCGGGCGGTGGCGCGACTGGCCGCGAACGCCGGGCTCGCCTGCCCTGTGAACGAGGGTCGTCTGGTGGGACGCACCCCGTCGGGCGGGATCATCTATGAGGCCGGATGCGCCGACGAAGCCGGGGCCTGGATCGAGCGCCTTGGCGACGGCTGGACCGTGACCGAATGTTTGAAGGTCGTGGGGCGCGGCGGCGAGTGCCGGTTCACCGACCTCGCCGAGGCCGACGCCGCGCTGGTGCGACGCCTCGCCCCCGTATGCGTGGCGAATCGGGCGCGATGGATGGGCTCCAGCGCGAGCGGCGACTGGTACGAGGCCGCCTGCGCGGACGGCTCAGCGCAGGTCGCGCGCTTCGACCCCGAGGGCCGGCTGGCCGAGACTCTGCCGTGCGCGCAGGCGATGCGCATCGGCGACGGCTGCCGTCTCTCGGACACGGACTGAGCCGCGCCTTCGGGCGTCAACGGGGACGTGTCGAGCGGTCGAGTCCGAGGAAGGCGCGCAGCCAGGCGCCGACGAGGTCGCGGTCGTTGGGCTCCGCCAGCGACGTCAGTGCGCGGTCGACCATCGGCGGGTCGATGCGGCCGCGTCGGCTCTCCGCCAGGTCGGCGGCGTAGGCGGGCGTGAATTCGGGATGGAACTGCATGCTGACCGCGTCGTCGTCCCAGGCCAGGCCGCCGAAGGGGGTGAAGGCGCTGGCCATCGTCACGCGTGCGCCGGGCGGCAGGGTCTGTACCTGGTCCTGATGCGAGGCGGGCACGGCGACGCTGCGGTGCGGCGGGACCATCCACGGCTCCGCGGACAGCACGTCGTAGCGGTGCAGGCCGACGCCCCAGCCCTTTTCCGACTTGCGCACCTCGCCGCCCAGGGCCTGGGCCAAGGCCTGGTGGCCGAAGCAGACGCCGACCAGCCGGGTCCGGCCCTTCGCCGCCCTGATCCAGTCGAACAGGGGCGGCAGCCAGGCGTGGTCCTCATAGACGCCGGCGGAAGAGCCGGTGATGACGGCGCCGTCGAAGGCGGCCGGGTCGGGCAGTTCACCCGCCTGGACGTCGAACGTCGTCAGGCCTTCACCCAACACGGAGCCGAACATGGCCGGATAGTCGCCGTGGACCTCGGCCAGGGCGGGCGGCGGGGCGCCGGTCTTCAGGATGGCGATCTTCGTCATGGAGCGAAGGTAGGAGCCGCGCCCGCCGCGCGCTATACGGCGCGTCCATGAGCGAGCCCGTCGTCCTGATCAACGTCTTCAAGTGCGCGCCGGAGCGTCAGGACGAACTGATGGAACTGGTCACCGCCCTGGCGCGGGCGCAGCGGGAGCTGGAGGGCTTCGTCTCCGCCGCCCTGCACCGCGGCGTGAACGGCAAGGTGGTCGCCAACCACGCCGTCTGGCGCTCTCGCGAGGACTGGAAGGCGATGACGCGCCATCCTTCAGTCGTCGCGGCGATGGACCCGATCATGGCCATCGCGACGTTCGAGCCGAACCTCTATGAGCCCGGCGAAGTGATCGAGGCGTGATGTCTTGAGGGAGCGCGGACCTCCAGGTCCGCCCTTGACGGTCGCTGCGCGAGTGCGGACCTGGAGGTCCGCGCTCCTCAGGCGGTCCAGACTTCCGCGCTTGCTCCGGGGTCGCCCAGCGCCCCGGCCACCCAGCCGCAGACCTCCCGCGCCGCCGCCTCGATCCCGTCAGGCGGGTTCAGGAACACCATGGCGCAGCCGTTCATCTTCATGGGGTTGGTCAGAGGCCGCAGGCGAGCCTCGGCCACAAGAGGCGCAGGGGCGCCTGCCGAGGCCAGGCGACGCAAGAAACCGTCGAAGGTCTCCAGATCCTTCAGAGGGGTCCAGACCGCGACCGTGGCTGTGGGATCGGCCTTCACGACGGCGGCGGCGAGGTCGGCGGCGCGCAGATAGTCGTCCGGCCGCTCGAACGGCGGGTCGATCAGCACGACGGCGCCCGGCGCGGCCTTCGCTGCCTCCAGCGCCTGATCATAGCCGTCGCCGCCGAGGGCACGCGCGCCGGTAGCCTCGACCAGCGCAGCCCGCAGCAGCTCCATCACCGGCGGGTTCATCTCGAAGCCGACGTAGCGGTCGTCCGGGCGCATGTCGTCCACCACCAGTCTGGGCGATCCCGGATAGAAGCGCGCGCCGCCTTCGGGATTCAGCGTACGCACCCGCACGGCCAGGACGCCGACCGCGGGCGGCAGGGCGTCGGCGGCCATCAGGCGGGCGATCCCGGCCTCCGCCTCCTTCGACCGCGCCGCGTCGCCGGACAGATCGTACAGCCCCGCGCCGGCGTGGGTGTCGATCACCGTCACCGGCCCCCCCGCGCGCCGCAGCTCCAGCAGGCGCAGCAGCAGGGCGTGCTTGACGACGTCGGCGAAGTTCCCGGCGTGGAAGCTGTGGCGATAGTTCATGGGCGACGTGTCGCAGGCCGGGCGTGGGGGTCAAGCCGGAACCGGCGGGCGCGGGCGCCGTTGCCGAAATCCCAACCGGAGACGACCCACTTGCCCGACGGCGCGGCGAACCTGGCGCAGACGCTGAAGGCCCCGCCGGGCTTGACGTGGTGCAGCGACGAGCACGCCGGGCTGACGCGGCGCAGGTCCGGCACGGGATTCACCTATCTGGACGCCAAGGGCGCCAAGGTGAGAGATGAGGCGACGCTGGCCCGCATCCGCGCACTGGCCATCCCGCCGGCCTGGACGGACGTCTGGATCTGTCCGCGCGCCACCGGCCACATCCAGGCCACCGGCCGCGACGTGAAGGGGCGCAAGCAGTACCGCTATCACGCCGACTGGACGGCCCACGCCTCGGGCGACAAGTTCGACCGCCTGCCGGCCTTCGCGCGCGCATTGCCCCGGCTCCGCGACCAGGTCGAGGCCGACCTGGCGCGACGCGGCATATGCCGGGTAAAGGTGACGGCGACCGCGGTCCGCCTGCTGGAGATCACTCTGATCCGCGTCGGCAACGCCCAGTATGCGAAGCAGAACCGGTCCTATGGCCTGACCACCCTTCACAAGCGGCACGTCGCGGCGGGGGCCACGGCCCTGACCTTCGCCTTTCGCGGCAAGAGCGGCGTGGAGCACGAGGTGCGCGTGCGCGACCGGCGCCTGGCGACGGTGATCCGGGCGGTGAGGGAACTGCCTGGGCAACAGCTGTTCAAGTGGCGGGCGGTGGACGGCACCCTGTGCCCGCTGACCTCGGACGACGTGAACGCCTACGTGCGCGAAGCGATGGGCGAGGACTTCTCCGCCAAGGACTTCCGCACCTGGGCCGGCACGGTCTCGGCCGCGCGGGCCCTGCGTGAGATGGAGCCGCCGACCAGCGCCACGGACGCGAAGCGCAAGATCACCACCTGCGTGAAGGCGGTGTCCGGCCTGCTGGGCAACACGCCGACGGTCTGCCGCTCGTCCTATGTGCACCCCAAGGTGTTCGAGGCGTTCGAGGCGGGCCGGTTGCCGGAGCTGCTGCCGGGGCCGGACGCCAAGGCGTTCGAGATGAAGCTGATCCGGATGCTCGAAGCCTAGGTCTCCGCCCAGCGGCGCAGCAGGGCGCCGATCGCCTTGTCGAGCGTCAGGCGCGCCGACGCATCGGCCTCATCCGGCCAGGCGGCGCGCACGCGCTCCAGATCCCACAGCACCTCGCGTGCCGACGCGTCGCGGACGTGGCTCTGGATCCAGCCGACGCAGACCAGGCGCGTGCCCCGCGTCACCGGCTCGACCCGGTGCGGGGCGCCGGAGGGATAGAGGATCAGGTCGCCGGCCGGCAGGCGCACGGTGCGGTCCTCCAGCGCGTCCTCGATCGTCAGGCCGCCGCCGTCGTAGGCGTCGGGCTCCGACAGGAACAGGGTGAAGCTGAGGTCGGTGCGCAGGCGCGCGCCCTCCGGCCCCATCAAGGCGTTGTCGACGTGGTCGCCATAGCCGCCGCCCACCGGCGTGCGGCTGATCAGCAGGCGGCTGACCTTATGCGGCCGGGCCGCCGAGGCGATCACCGGATGGGCCAGGATGCGCTCGCGCAGCAGGGTCTCCAGCCCCTGCCCCGCGCGGGTCGACAGGTCGGCCTGTTCGTTGCGCTTGACCCCGCGCGCGGCCGGGCCGGCGGTCGTGGCTCCGTCGCGCCAGGACAGGACGTCGATCTGGGCGCGGGCCCAGGCCAGCGTCTGGGCGTCCAGCACGCCGCCGGCGATCAGCCGCATCGTCCGCTCCAGTTGCGATCAAGTTGCAAGCGCATGTCCCGCCCTATAGACCAGTCGCACACTTCGCAGCGAGGATTTCCGATGTCGACCCTGAAGCGCTGGACCGCCCTTGGGCTGGGCGCCGCCCTGATCGCCGGCTGCGGCCAGCCCGCCGATGCCGACAAGGCCGCCGACCAGCCCCAGGCCCGTCAGATGGGCGCCGGCCCCGGCGAAAGCGGCGAGGGCGAAGGCGGCGAGTCCGGCGAGGGCGGCGTGAACGTCGCGGCCGCCGCGACCGACGCCACGGTCTACCTGTCCGCCCTGGCCGTGGTCGAGGCCCACATCCGCGCCGCGTCGGCCGCCGCCGAGGCCGGCGAGCGTCAGGCCGCGGGAGAGATGTTCGCCCACCCGGTCAGCGAAATTCTGATCGACATGGCGCCGACGTTTCAGGCGCTGGGCGTCGCCCCGTTCGACGCCCAGTTGATGGCCGCCTCCACCGCCACCTTCGAAGGCGCGGACGCCTCCGCGCTGAAGACCCGCGCCGACGGCATCCTGACGACGCTGGACCAGGCCGCGGCCAAGGCCCCGGGCGGCGCCGCGAGTTCGGCGGTGCTGGCGGGCGTCATCGCCGACCAGATCGACCGCGCGGCGATGCAGTACGGCACCGCCAAGGGATCCGACGCCTATGAGCCCTATCTGGACGGCTACGGCTTCTACGTGACCGCCAGGGCCATGCGCGACGAGCACGCCGCCCTGCTGGGTCGCGAGCAGCCGCAGGCGCTGGCGGCGATCGATCAGGCGCTGCAGCTGCTGGCCGCCGCCTATCCGACGGCGAAGCGGCCGCAGGCCTTGAGCCACGACGCCGGCCCCCTGGTCGCCGCCGCATCCAAGGCGAAGCTGGCGGTCACGCGTTAGGCGCGCCGCCACATATCTGATGGTCAGGCCGCCTTCGACCAGTCCAGCACGACCTTGCCCGACTTGCCGGCCTTCATGACCTCAAAGCCTTCGCGGTACTGGTCATAGGGGAACTGGTGGGTGATCAGCGGGGTCAGGTCCAGGCCCGCCTTCAGCAGACCCAGCATCTTCCTCCAGGTTGTGAACATCTCGCGGCCGTAGACGCCTTTGATGGTCAGGGCCTTCAGAATGATGGCGCCCCAGTCCGTCTCCATGGGCTTGGACGGAATGCCCAGCAGCGCCAGGCCGCCGCCCATGATCAGGGTGTCGACGCACTGCCTGAAGGCGATTGGGCTGCCCGACATCTCCAGCGCCACGTCGAAGCCGACCTTCAGACCCAGCTCGTGCATGACGTCGTGCAGGTCCTCGCGCGTGGTGTTCACCGTGCGCACGCCCGGCGCGACCTTCTGGGCCAGCTCCAAGCGGAAGTCGTTGATGTCGGTCAGGACGACGGTACGCGCGCCGGCGTGACGCGCCACGGCGGCGGCCATCATGCCGATGGGCCCGGCCCCGGTGACCAGCACGTCCTCGCCCAGCAGGTCGAACTGCTGCGCCGTGTGCACCGCGTTGCCGAACGGATCCAGGATCGAACCGATCTCGTAGGGCACGTCGTCGGGCAGTTCGATCACGTTGAAGGCCGGAGCCACGACATATTCGGCGAAGGCGCCCTGGCGGTTCACGCCGATGCCCTTGGTGGCCGGATCCAGATGGAAGTGGCCCGCCCGCGCCGCCTCGGAGTTCAGGTCGATCACATGCCCCTCGGCCGAGACGCGCTGACCGACCTTCAGGCGGCGATCCACCTCCTTGCCGATCGCGACGATCTCGCCGGAGAACTCGTGCCCGGTGATCATCGGCACCGGCACGTTCTTCTGGGACCACTCGTCCCAGTTCCAGATGTGGATGTCGGTGCCGCAGACGGCGGCGCGGTGCACCTTGATCAGCACGTCCTCGTCGCCCGGCTGGGGGATCGGCGCGGTGATCAGCTCTAGGCCTTCGGCCGGCTTGGTCTTGGCCAGGGCCTTCATTGTGTCGGTCATCAGATTACTCCCAGTTCCTTGCCGGCCGTCGTGAACGCCGCGACCGCTTGATCGATCTGTTCGAAGGTGTGCGCCGCCGACATCTGGGTGCGGATGCGGGCTTGGCCGCGCGGCACCACGGGGAAGCTGAAACCGATGACGTAGACGCCGAGCTCCAGCATGCGCGCGGCCATGTCCTGCGCCAGTTTGGCGTCGCCCAGCATGACGGGGATGATCGGGTGCTCGCCGGGCAGCAGGTCGAAGCCCGCCTCGGTCATCGCCGCGCGGAAGCGGCGGGCGTTGGCGAACAGCTGGGTCCGCAGGGCGTCGCCCTCCTCCCCGCTCGCGATGCGGATGGCCTCCAGCGACGAGCCGCAGACCGCAGGGCTGAGAGCGTTGGAGAACAGATACGGCCGCGCCCGCTGCTTCAGCAGCTGCACGACCGGCCCGGTGGCGCAGATGAAGCCGCCCATGGCCCCGCCCAGCGCCTTGCCGAAGGTGCCGGTCACGAAGTCGACCTTGACCCCGCAGTGCGAAAACGAGCCGCGCCCCCGCTCGCCCATGAAGCCGGTGACGTGGCAGTCGTCGACCATGATCAGGGCGCCGTACCGGTCGGCCAGGGCGCGGATCTTGGCCAGCTTGGCGACGTAGCCGTCCATGGAGAAGGCGCCGTCGGTGGCGATGACGATCTCGCGCACGCCGTCGGCCCGGGCCTGCTTCAGCTGGGCCTCCAGATCGGCCATGTCGGAGGTGGCGAAGCGGTACCGCTTGGCCTTGCACAGCCGCACCCCGTCGATGATCGAGGCGTGGTTCAGGCTGTCGGACACGATCGCATCCTCGGCGCCGAACAGGGGTTCGAAGATGCCGCCGTTGGCGTCGAAGGCGGCGGCGAACAGGATGGCGTCCTCGAAGCCGAGCCAGTCGGCGATCGCGCGCTCCAGCTCCTTGTGGATGCCCAGGGTGCCGCAGATGAAGCGCACCGAGGCGGTGCCGGCGCCCCACTGCTGCTGCGCCTTGATGCCCGCCTGAACGACGCGCTCGTCGCCGGCCAGGCCAAGGTAGTTGTTGGCGCAGAAGTTCAGCACCTGACGCCCGCCCACCTCGATCACCGGCCCCTGGCGGGACTGGATCACGCGTTCGGGCTTGGTCAGGCCCTGGGCGTCGATGTCGGCCAGTTCGGCGGCGATGCGGTCATGGAAGGTCGCGGTCATGGCGGCATCCGCTACGCGCTTTCGCCGCCGGTTTGAAGCCCGGGAGATCACGCCGCGTTGCCGCGCGAGTAAGCAATGGATTTGCCGGCGGCCTAGTATGGAAGACGATCGCGTCTAGAGGCCTCAGCCGAACGCCGTCGGTCCGCGGGGAAGCGGCTTCATGCCGCGTGTGGCGTCAGCATGGCCCGCCCAGCTCAACGCCAAACCCACGAGACTGAAAGCCAGCACCACAGCGGCGTACCTTCTGGCCTCATCGGTGCGGGACAGGACGACCCCGAAGGAGATGAATGCGCTCACAGCAGCGATGATCATCAAGGTCACCCAGACCTTTGCGCCGATCATTTTGCGGTCTCCGCGAACGGCGCGACAGCCATCCATGACTTACAGTTCGGGACGACAGAAACCCGCTTCCTTTCAAACACGAGCACCATGGCTTGTCCTTGGAGATCTTCAGGCGGTGAGTGTCGCCGAGAGGTTATTCCGGGATCGTCGATTGAATGTCCAGCCGACGCCCACGGTTCTCTGCGCAGTCTGCCTTCAGCGAGCCTCGGCCGAAAGGTCGGGGCGCAGAACCGTGATCCGGACACGGTCGCCGCAGGGCGTCAGCGTCTGATCCACAAAAACCGGAGAGGTGTCGCTAGGCGCCGTCACTGAGACGCGCGTGGCCGTCGGGCAGGTCCGCTGCCCCGACGCCTCGTTCGGCACGACGTTCCAGCGCAGCCCGAAGAAGGCCTTGCCCTGCGGCGGCAGGACGACAGGGGCCGCCGTTCCCGGGAATGAGCCGCCGCCGGCGTCGATGCGATCGGTCCGCACGGCGGTCAGATTGCGGCCCTGAGCGTCCTGCAGCGTCAGCCCGACATGGCCCTGAAGGGTGCAAGCCTGGGTTCCGACATTCCTCAGAGAGAAGACGGTTTCGCGACTCCCCGCCCCGGCGTCCGACGCCTCGGCGGCCAGTTGAAGCTGCGGCCCGCGGCAGGGCGCGCCGGCGACGGGCGCCGGTCTGGGCAGGCCCGGCGCGGCCGGCTGTGGCCCCGGCGGCGATCCGCCCGAGGTCGGGCGGGTGCAGCGCTCCAGGATGGTGACGCCAACCTCGGTGTTGGGCCCGACGCGGCCCAGCGTCGCTTGCTCCTGCCCGTCGCGGCTGGCCGACCACCACTCCCACTCGGCGCCGGAATAGCGCGCGCCGCTGCCCGACGGCGTCAGACGCAGATCCGCCGTCGCGCCTTTGTAGCTCACCCGGGCGGTGGCGTCGTCGGTGTACTGGACATTCACGGTCTGGCCGCTCTCACAGGCGTAGCCGACCACCGGCACGGTCGAGGGCGCCGGCTGTGTCGCCGACGGCTCGACCGGTGCGACCGTCGGCTCCTCGGCGGGCTGGCTGCAGGCGGTCACCAGGCCCAGAGCGGCCGAAACGGCGGTTAAACGACGAAAACTCATGGCAGGATCCGGGATGATGCGGTCGGCCGATCAACGTCCGCTGACGCTAATGGCTCCGCTTGGCGGCGCAATCGTCGGCGAGGGGGCAACGACCACAATCTGGACCCACGGGTCGACAGTGGGTCTGACCCAGGTTTTTCAACTGAACATGAAAATTCGCCAAGTCCCGTGACGTCCAATGTTCCGGAAGCATTTCCATCAGACTTCCCCATGCCGATCGGATGTCCGCATCACGGGCGACCAGTCCGTAGCGAGCCGTGACCCTCAGGACATGAGTGTCGATCACCATCGACCGGCGCTCGAGAGTGCTGAAGTTCAGAACCGCCGCCGCCACCTTCGGCCCGACGTTCGGCAAGCCTTCAAGCCAGATGTGCGCGGCCTCGATCGGCCACGTCGACAGAAACTCCAACGACAATCCGCCGGTCCGCGCCTTGATCATCCGAAATGCGGAGACCAGATGCCGAGCCTTGTCCTCAGCGAACGTGACCTCCTGGATGTGTGACAGCACCTGATCGGGCGTGGCGGCCACCAAGGCGTTCCAGTCGGGAAAAGCGTCGGTAAGGGTGAAGAAGGCCTTCCACGACACGGCGTCGTATGTTCTCGCACCGAGGCATGAGCGGACAAGCTGGCTCAGCGGGTCCAACCGTTCGTTCCAAAAAACCGATCCGCATTTCGCGGACAAACGGCGACGTACGGATTCGAACCGTTCGATCTCCAGGTCGAAGGAAAACATGGTGGCCATGACGTCAAATAGAACATTTGGGGAACATTTGCGACGTGAAATCGCATGGGAGACGCGATTCCGGTCCCGGATCTTCGCAAAGGCTGATTTTCCTTCTGCAGCCCTCACGGCCGAGAAAGCGTGCAAGCCCCAATGTTGATACGCGCCGCATGCGGCGCGGGCGAATGGGTTGCTCAGCCGTGTGCTTACAAAGCGAAAAGCCCCGCGGCTTATGCCGGCGGGGCTTTTGATCTTGGGTGCGGGAGCAGGATTTGAACCTGCGACCTTCAGGTTATGAGCCTGACGAGCTACCGGGCTGCTCCATCCCGCGGCGAACCTGAGCGTGAAGGAAGAAATGTTCGAGAAGCGCCCATTAGGGCGAAATCACTCTGTGCGACCGGTAGACCCGGCGACGACCTACTCTCCCGCGCCTTAAGACGAAGTACCATCGGCTCTGGAGGGCTTAACGACCGAGTTCGGAATGGGATCGGGTGGGGAACCTCCGACATAGTCACCGGGTCAACCGGGCGCACAGAATGAGAAGACATCGTCATGTCCGGCAAGAGGACCAGTATTCATGAGTTTTGCTGAGAAACGATCAAACCGATCGGATTATTAGTACCGGTAAGCTTCATGCGTCGCCGCACTTCCACACCCGGCCTATCGACGTGGTAGTCTTCCACGATCCTCAGCGAAGCCTTGTTTTGAGGTTAGTTTCCCGCTTAGATGCTTTCAGCGGTTATCTATTCCGTACATAGCTACCCTGCTGCGCGGCTGGCGCCACGACAGGTCCACCAGAGGTACGTCCATCCCGGTCCTCTCGTACTAGGGACAGATCCTCTCAAGCTTCGAACACCCACGGCAGATAGGGACCAAACTGTCTCACGACGTTCTGAACCCAGCTCACGTACCACTTTAAATGGCGAACAGCCATACCCTTGGGACCTGCTCCAGCCCCAGGATGTGATGAGCCGACATCGAGGTGCCAAACTTTCCCGTCGCTGTGGACGCTTGGGGAAAATCAGCCTGTTATCCCTAGAGTACCTTTTATCCGTTGAGCGATGGCCCTTCCATGCGGGACCACCGGATCACTATGGCCGACTTTCGTCTCTGATCGACTTGTCAGTCTCTCAGTCAGGCGAGCTTATGCCATTGCACTCGACGAGCGATTTCCGACCGCTCTGAGCTCACCATCGCGCGCCTCCGTTACACTTTGGGAGGCGACCGCCCCAGTCAAACTACCCACCACGCCATGTCCCGGACCCGGATGACGGATCTCGGTTAGACGTCAACGACAGTAAGGGTGGTATTTCAAGGATGGCTCCACCAGAGCTGGCGCCCCGGCTTCATAGCCTCCCACCTATCCTACACATACGGTCGCTAACGCCAAGGCGAAGCTATAGTAAAGGTTCATAGGGTCTTTCCGTCTGACCGCGGGAACCCCGCATCTTCACGGGGAATTCAATTTCACTGAGCCTGTGCTGGAGACAGTGGGGAAGTCGTTACGCCATTCGTGCAGGTCGGAACTTACCCGACAAGGAATTTCGCTACCTTAGGACCGTTATAGTTACGGCCGCCGTTTACCTGGGCTTCAGTTCGACGCTTTCACATCTCCCTTTAACCTTCAGGCACCGGGCAGGCGTCAGACCCTATACGTCGCATTGCTGCTTCGCAGAGCCCTGTGTTTTTGCTAAACAGTCGCTACCCCCTGGCTTGTGCCACTCATTCTAGGTTGCCCTAGGTGAGTCACGCTTATTCCGAAGTTACGCGTGCAATTTGCCGAGTTCCTTCAGCACAGTTCTCTCAAGCGCCTTGGTATGCTCTACCTGACCACCTGTGTCGGTTTCGGGTACGGTCTCTGCTGGAGTTATTTCCAGGGACAACTTCGCTGCCAGGACAATCCAATAAGCCCTGACAACTTACGTCATCCGTCACTTCCAGCTGGTGCAGGAATGTTTACCTGCTTCCCATCGACTACGCTTTTCAGCCTCGCCTTAGGGGCCGACTAACCCTGCGCAGATTAGCTTTACGCAGGAACCCTTGGTCTTTCGGCGACAGTGTTTCTCACACTGTTTATCGTTACTCATGTCAGCATTCTCACTTCCGATACCTCCAGCCGACCTCGCGATCGACCTTCACCGGCTTACGGAACGCTCCGCTACCGCTTGCACAAAGTGCAAACCCATACCTTCGGCGGACGGCTTAAGCCCCGTTACATTTTCCGCGCAGGATCGCTTGATCAGTGAGCTGTTACGCTTTCTTTAAAGGATGGCTGCTTCTAAGCCAACCTCCTGATTGTCAAAGCAATCCCACATCGTTTCCCACTTAGCCGTCACTTGGGGGCCTTAGATGATGGTTAGGGTTGTTTCCCTTTTCACGACGGACGTTAGCACCCGCCGTGTGTCTGCCCGATAGTTCTCCTAGGTATTCGGAGTTTGGTTAGTATTGGTACCGCTCGCGCAGCCCGCAACCATCCAGTGCTCTACCCCCTAGGGAATTCGTCGGACGCTCTACCTAAATAGATTTCGCGGAGAACCAGCTATGTCCAGGTTTGATTGGCCTTTCACCCCTATCCACAAGTCATCCGAGGCTTTTTCAACAGTCACCGGTTCGGACCTCCAGTTGGTGTTACCCAACCTTCATCCTGCTCATGGATAGATCACCTGGTTTCGGGTCGTCATACGTCGAACTTAGCGCCCTGTTCAGACTCGCTTTCGC
>NZ_DASYGX010000016.1:62500-283169 GCF_035999125.1 Brevundimonas sp.
CGGCTCCACCGCCATCGGCAACCAGCTGAACGTGGTCGTCCAGGGCAACCACAACACCGTCATCGTCAACTCGACCCAGACCAACACCGGCGACGTGCGGGCCGGAACCTCGCTCAACGGAACGCTGGATCTGCCATGAGCCCCCTTCTGCGCCGTCTGCGCATCCTCGGAACGGTCGGTTCGGCCGTGGCCCTGCTGGGGGGCTGCATCGCGCCCGTGGCGGGCTCCGACGGCAGATACGCCCAGCCGATCGGCAACGCCCCGGTGACGGCCAACCCGACGCCTTACTCCACCGCGCTGTATTGCCTGGCCGACTACGCCCGGCGTTACGACCTGCCGTCGCCGCGCATCGCCGTGGGCCGGATCAGCGACTACACCGGCACGGTTTCTTCGGACGGCGGACGCCAGATCACGGGCGGGGCCTCGCTGATGGCCTATTCCGCGCTGGCCAAGTCCGGCGCCCAGATCGTCGAACGCTACGACACGTCGGTGTCGGAGCTGGAGCTGCGCTACGCCAACAACAAGCTGATCGGCGATCCCGGCCGCGAAGGCGAGGACGTCGCCTATCGCCAGATTTTGGCCGGACAGGTGCCGGGCTCCGACTTCTACATCGTCGGCGGCATCACCGAGGTGAACTACAACATCCGTTCCGCAGGCTGGGACTTCCTGGGCGGAGAGGCGGACACCAACACCCCGCTGTCGGGCACCTTCGCCGGGCGCTATTACGTCATGAACGTCGCCATCGACCTGCGGATGGTCCAGACCACCACGCTGGAGGTCGTCGACGTCGTCTCCTACCAGAAGCAGATCATCGGCCGCGAGATTTCGGCCGGCGTCTTCGACTTCCTGAACGGCAACGTCTTCGACATCTCGGCGGGCGAAGGCGGGTTCGAGCCGGTCCAGCTGGCGGTCCGCGCCCTGGTGGAGCGCGCCACGGTCGAGTTCATGGCCAACCTGTACGGCGCGCCCGGGCCGGAAATCTGCCTGGACACGCGCAACGAGCTGCTGCGCGACACCTACGGGCCCACGGGGGGCTTTTACCCGGCGTACCCCAACACGGACACCAACAATGGCCAGACCCGCGCTGATCCGACTCGCTGGCATGATCGCCGCGACGGCGACGTGCGTCGCAGCCGGTACTGAGGCCCAGGCCCAGGATCCCGACGCGCCGATCGTCCTGAACCGCCAGTTCCAGGGCGGGGCCGTCGCCGCGCGCCAGACCGTGACGGCCAATGACGCCGACGATCAGGTCACCGTCTCCACCTCCGCGACCGGCAACACCCTTTCCGGCGCGGTCGAGACCGGCCATCTGACCGTGGATTCGGAGCAGGAACTTCAGGGCGAGGTCTCGGCCGAGACCACCCTGGTCCTGAACGGCGACACCGACGGCTACGTCACCTCCGTCACCCAGGCCAACGGCAACTATCTGGCCGGCGGCGCCTATGGCGGCGACCTGACGCTGAACGCGACCCAGACCGTCGGCGACGTGCGGATCGAGGCGATCTCCGACCTGTCGGGCGGCACGGCGCGCCTGATCGGCGGCGGCAGGATCGAGACTTTCGCCGTCGCCAACACCGTCGCCCTGGCGGCGCAGGACGGCCATGTCGACGGCGCGATCCGTCAGGACACGGCCGCCACCCTGTTCTCGTCCAACTACGTCGCCGTCCAGTACGCGCCCGGCGCGACCGAGGTGAGCAGCCAGGCCTTGGGCAACGTCGTCGCCTACACCGGCATCGCGCCCGCCAGTCAGAACCTCAGCCTGAACCAGTCCAACACCGGCGCCCTGGTGCAGGCGGGAACCAGCGCCAACGCCGGCAACGCCTGGGATCTGGCCGGACGCGCCCGCGCCGGCGGCAACCAGGCCGTCTTCGCCAACGCCGGCGGCTCGTCCGTCGTGGAGGCCCGGCAGGACAACTCGGCGCGAGTCTGGGCGGAATCGATCGTCACCAGCTACGACTACGGCCGCGTGACCAGCCACGCTCAAGCGTCGGGCAACTCGCTGTCGGTCGGCAACGACGACATCTACGTCCGCATCGACAACGCCCAGTTCAACTCCGGGGGGGTCCAGGCCGACGCCAGCTTCTCGGGCGCTTACGGCTATGACGCCTACGTCGGGGCCGACGCCGTGGGCAACAGCGTCACCGGCTATGCCTGCGCAGAATGTGGGGCGACGCTCCAGGCCGACAACGTCCAGACCAATGAGGGCGACGTCTCCGCCACCGCCCGCACCACGATCGGCGGCGACGGCCGCGCCGTGATCACGGGCACGAACGCAGTCGGCAATGCGGCGAATTTCTACGTCACGCGCCCAGGTCAGTGAAAGACGGGGGAGCGCGGACCTCCAGGTTCGCGACACGGGTCGCCGTCCGTCGCGGACGTGGACGTCCGCGTTCCTTGGATTAGCTGACGGCTTTGTAACTTGTGAGGCGGAACGGCGGCGGGCACGAGTTCGCTCCCATCCTCCCGGAGTGCCGTCCATGCGTATCCGCCGCCCGTTGCTGCTTGCCGCATCCGCTCTGGCCCTTTGCGTCGCCGTTCCCGCCGCCTCGATGGCCCAGGACGCCGCGCACGCCGCATCCACCGGCGTCGCCCCGTCGGACCCCTGGCCCCAGGCGGCCAGCGACGTGCCGGCGGCCGAGGACGTGCGCTTCGGCCAGCTGCCGAACGGCCTGCGTTACGCCGTCATGCGCAATGCCACCCCGCCCGGCCAGGCGTCGATCCGGGTGCGCATCGACGCCGGCTCCCTGATGGAGCGCGACGACCAGCTGGGCCTGGCCCACTTCATGGAGCACATGGCCTTCAACGGCTCTACCGAGATTCCCGAGGGCGAACTGACCAAGCGCTTGGAGCGTCTGGGCCTGGCCTTCGGCGCCGACACCAACGCCTCCACCGGCTTCGACGCGACCGTCTATCAGCTGGACCTGCCGAACACCCAGGCCGCCACGGTGGACGAGAGCCTGTTCATCCTGCGCCAGATGCTGGGCGAGGCGACGCTGGAAACCGCCGCCATCGACCGCGAGCGCGGCATCGTCCTGTCGGAAGAGCGCACCCGCGCCAATCCGAGCCTGCGATCCCTGATGGCCCAGCTCGACTTCCTGATGCCCGGCCAGCTTGTGCCGACGCGCCTGCCCATCGGCTCGACCTCGGTCCTGGCCAACGCCCCCCGCGAACGCTTCGTCGAATTCTACGAAGGCTACTACCGGCCTGAGCGCGCGACCGTGGTCGTGGTCGGCGACTTCGACGTGGCGGAGATGGAGGCCAAGGTCGTCTCCACCTTCGGCGACTGGACGACCACCGCTCCCTCAGGCGCCGAGCCGGATCTGGGCACGGTCCGCCCGCGCGGTCGCGAGGCCGGGATGTACGTCGAGGCCGGCCTGACGCCGTCGATCCAGATCGCCTGGCTGGGCGCGCCGGATCAGCGCCCCGACACCCGCGCCCTGCGGCGCGAGAACACCGTCCGCGGTCTGGGCCTGGCGGTGCTGAACCGCCGCCTGGGCGTGATCGGACGCGGGGCCAATCCGCCCTTCATCAACGCCGGCGCGGGCCGGTCGAACCTGTTCGACAGCGTGCTGCTGGCCAACGTCACGGCCTCCTATGACGGCGACGCCTGGCAGCCGGCCCTGGGCGCCATCGAGCAGGAGACGCGCCGCATCGCCGAGTTCGGCATCACCCAGGCCGAACTTGACCGTGAGATCACCGAGGCGCGCACCGGCCTGACCAACTCCGTCGCCGGCGCCGCGACCCGCCGCACGCCCGCGCTGGCCAACGGCATCGTCGGCACGGTCAACGAGGACGTCGTCTTCACCTCGCCAGCGACCAACCTGGCCCTGTTCGAAGAGGCCGTCGCGAGCCTCACGGCGGACGAGGTCAACCGCGTGCTGAAAACCACGTTCACCGGCGGCGGCCCCCTGGTCTATCTGACCGCCCCGACCGCGCCTGAGGGCGGCGAAGAGGCCCTGCTGGCCGCCTTGGCGGCGTCCGAGGCCGTCCCGGTCACCGCGCCAGAGGCGGCGGCCGCCCTGAACTGGGACTACACCGACTTCGGCCCGGCCGGCACGGTGGCCGAGCGCTCGGTCGTCCAGGACATCGACACCACCTTCGTCACCTTCGAGAACGGCGTGCGCCTGACGGTGAAGCCGACGACGTTCCGCGACGAGCAGGTGCTGGTCTCGGTCCGCATCGGTCAGGGCGTGCTGGAGTTGCCGACCGACCGCGCTCTGCCGGTTCTGGCTCTGGGCCAGGTCTATGCCGAGGGCGGCCTGGGCCGTCTGACCGCCCAACAGTTGGAGGAAGTGCTGACCGGCCGGACCTATTCCGCGGGGCTCGCCGCCGGAGAGGACGCCTTCATTTTGACCGGTGCGACCAAGCCGGCCGATCTGGACGTGCAGATGCAGGTGCTGGCCGCCTACGCCACCGACGCCGCCTGGCGCCCGGAGCCCTTCGAGCGCGCCCGCGCCCAGTTCCGCAGCGTCCTGCCGGTGCTCGACGCCCAGACCCAGGGCGTCTTCCTGAAGGAATCGCTCAGCCGCCTGCGCCCCGGCGACGCGCGCTTCGCCTTCCCGACCGCCCAAGACATCGCGACCTGGTCGATCGACGACCTGCGCTCCGTGGTTCAGCCCAAGCTGGAACAGGGGCCGATCGAGATCGTGATTGTGGGCGACGTGGACGTGGACGCCGCCATCGCCTCGGTCGCCTCGACCTTCGGCGCCCTGCCGCCCCGCGCCGCCGCCGCTCCGCTGACCGAGGCCCAGCGCAGCGCCCGCTTCCCCGCCGGCACGCCCGAGCAGCTGGACTTCAAGCACGGCGGCCGTCCGGATCAGGCCCTGGGCTTCGTCGCCTGGCCCGCCGTCGACAACTTCACCGACACGCGCGAGGCCCGGGTCGTGCGCCTGCTGGCCGACGTCCTGCGCCTGCGTCTGATCGAAGAGCTGCGCGAGGGGCAGGCCGTGACCTATTCGCCCAATGTGGGAGCCCAGGCGTCGGGCAACTTCTCCGGCTACGGCTACGTCTCGGCCCTGATCGAGGCGCCGCCCGAGAAACTGCCCGGCTTCTTCGCCGACGTGGACCGGATCGCCGCCTCCATGGGCACGAACCCGATCACCGAGGACGAGCTGAACCGCGCCCGTCAGCCCCGCGTGGAGGCCCTGCGCCGCAGCCAGGCGTCCAACGAGTTCTGGCTCAGCGAACTGGCCGAGGCCCAGACCGACCCCAACCGCCTGCCCGCCCTGCGCTCGGTCGAATCGGATCTGCAGTCGATCACCGCGGCCGAGGTCCAGGCGGCGGCGGCGAGATACCTGATCCCCTCCACTGCCTACCGCATCACGGTGACGCCCCGCGCTGCGGCGACGCCCGCCGCCGAATGACAAAAAAGGCCCCGACGCGAAGGGGATGCGCCGGGGCCAGTCTCTCTCAGGATCGTCGACGGAGCGACGAGCCCGCAATCTGTCTCACGCCGCCTGACGGGCGGCTGAACGACGTCTTCAGAAGACGCGGCCGCCGACGCCGCCGTCGAGCGTGATCGCCCCGCCCTGCACGGCCCAGCCTTCGCGCACCACGACCTCTTCGCGGTACTCGGTGTAGGTTTCCTCGTACCACATGGTCAGGACCTTCACCCCGGCGCCGTAGCGGCGCAGCAGCGAACGCTCGTTGCAGTCGCGCTCCGGCTTTTGCGGCTTGCATTCCACGGTGCCGCCCGGCGCGTGCCACAGGCTGTCGCCCTTGCGGCAGGTGGTGGTCTCGCCGTGCTCGAAGCGCTCGGAGCCCTCCCAGTCGGCGATGGTGACCTGCATGTAGGTGCCGGCCAAGCAGCGGAACAGCTCGCCGTCATAGTCGCCCCAGACGTCGCGGTCCGGGCGCACCTGGGCCGCCGGATGCGGCCGGCCGCGGTCGTCCATGCAGACGGCCCGGATCACCACGCGGCGCTCGATGCGACGGCGCGATTCGAACGGAACCTTGATGATTTCGCGGACCATGCCGCCGCCGACGTGCAAACCGCTGATCGTCGTCGGATAGGGCTGCTCCACATTGACGTAGGCGCCGCCGCCGCCCGCCACGATCACGGTCGCTCCGCCGCGGGCCGAAGCGCTGGCCGAGGCATTGGCGTTCACATTGACGTTGACGTTCAGATTGCCGCCGCCACCGCAGCAGGGGGGCGGGGGCGGTTGGTCGCAGCACGGTCCCGGGGGAGGCGGCGGCGGAGGAGGCGGGGGCGGGGGCTCGCAGCACGGCGGAGGCGGCGGCGGGCAGACCGGCCCGCATTGGGCCGCCGCCTTCTCGGCAAAGGCCGCGACGGCGAAAAGGGTCACCGCCGCCGGCAGCCAGGTGATCGCTCGCAACCCCATGGGGCGCCTCCACTTGGTTCAGTCACGCCGGGCCCAGCAAGAAACGGGCCGCATTCCGCCCACCGGACCATGCCGGGCCTTTCGATTCCGTTGAGATCGGCCCCGGTCTTGCGCCGCATGGGTCGGAGACCGGGACGATGTTTCATCCTGACACGCAGGCCCTGATCGATCATTGGACCGCGCTGAGCCGGGATGGCGTGGCGCGCGCGGGGTTGCCGCCGCGCGCGGCCCTGCGGCCCGACGCTCTGGGGGGGCGCCTGACGCGCACCTTCCTGGCCGAGCGTGCGGGCGACGACGTCCGACTCCGCCTGGCCGGCGACTGGCTGGAAGCCTTTCACGACATGCCTCTGACGGGGGCGTCGCTGTCGGCGATGTGGCGTCCGCCCTCCATCGCCATGGCCGCCGCCGCCGTGCGCCAGACGGTGCGGGAAGCGCGGCCGGTCGTCGTCGTCGCCGCCGTAGGTGCAGGCAATGCGCCGGTGGAGGTCACTCTGGCGGCATTTCAGGGCGAAGCGGCGGGCCGGGAACTGATCCTAGGCCTCGTCGCGCCCGTCGCCACCCTGACATTGCCCGCCCGCACGCCGCACCGTCTGACCGCACGGGTGTCCATGGCCGTGGGCGAACCTGCCCGGCCACGCCTGGCTCTGGCGGCCCTGGACGGACGGCGCATCGCCTAGCGTCATCGTTTAAGCTGTGCCATTTCCGGCGCATGGGGCACGCCGTCACGATCACAGAGCTGTTCCTGATCGCCATGCTGATCATCTTCAGCGTGCCCTATCTGATCTGGCGGCTGTTCAGGACCGAGCACTGGGCGCCGCTGGTCGTCGTCCAGATCGTCGGCGGCATTCTCTTGGGGCCGGGCGTGCTGGGCGCGGCTTTCCCCGCCTACTATGCGACGATCTTCTCTCCGCCGGTCATCGCCGCGCTGAACGGCGTGGCGTGGTGGGCGGTGATGATCTTCGTCTTCATCGCCGGTTTGGAGCTGGACCTGCGCCAGGCCTGGGCGAAACGGGAAGAAACGGGCGTGACCGCAGGGCTGGCCCTTGTGGCCCCCCTGGCTCTGGGCAGCCTCGCGGCGCTGGTCATGCTGCGCTGGCCGGGGTGGGCCGGCGAGGACGGTCAGACTTGGCAGGTGGTGCTGGGGATCGGCATGGCCTGCGCCGTCACGGCCCTGCCGATCCTGATGCTGTTCATGGAGAAGCTGGACATCCTGCGCCGCCCGCTCGGTCAGCGGGTCCTGCGCTACGCCAGCCTGGACGACGTCGCGATTTGGGGGGTGCTGGCGCTGATCCTTCTGGATTGGGAGCGGATCGGCCGGCAGGGGGGCTTTCTGCTCGGTTTCGCCGTGCTGACCTTGGCGGTGCGCGCCTTGATGCGGCGCATCCCGGAGCGTGACCGCTGGTTCGTGGCCTTGATCTGGCTCGCCGGCTGCGGATTCGCGGCCGACTGGGCGGGACTGCACTTCATGGTGGGCGCCTTCCTTTCCGGCGCCGTGCTGGACGCGCACTGGTTCGACCGAGAGCGGATGGACCGGTTCCGTGACGCCGTGCTGATCGCCTTCATGCCGGTGTTCTTCCTGTCGACGGGCCTGCGGACGCAGTGGGACATGGGCGGCCTGGCGGTGTTCGGAGCCGCCGCCCTGCTGCTGGTCGCCTCGGTGGCGGGCAAGCTGGCGGGCGTTCACTTGGCCGGGCGCTTGCTCAAGTGGCGACCGGGCGAGGCGTCGGTGATCGGCTGGCTGCTGCAGACCAAGGCGCTGATCATGATCATCTTCGCCAACATCCTGCTGGACAAGGGCGTCATCACCAACGCCGCCTTCACCGCCTTGCTGCTCATGGCGGTGGGATCGACCATGCTGACGATCCCGATCGTCACGCCGCGGCTGAAGCGGCTGCAGGCTGCGGAAAGCCCGCTCAGAGAGACTTGAGATCGCGGGCGAACCGCTTCCAGTTCTGCACATAGTGTTCGGCCGACCCCTTCAGCGCCGCGATCTGGCCCGGCTCCAACTGGCGCACGACGCGCGCCGGACTGCCGACGATCAGCGAGCCGTCTGGGAACTCCTTGCCTTCCGTGATCAGGGCGCCCGCCCCAACCAGGCAGTTCGCGCCGATCTTCGCCCGCCCCAGCACCACCGCTTGGATGCCGATCAGGCTGTAGTCGCCGACCGTGCAGCCGTGCAGCATCGCCATGTGCCCCACCGTCACGCCTCGCCCCAGCGTCAGCGGCTCTCCCATATCGGTGTGCAAAACCGAATTTTCCTGAATGTTGGTGTCCTCGCCCACCGTGATCGGCTCGTTGTCGCCGCGCAGCACGGCGCCGAACCAGACGCTGGCGCCGGGCTTCAGAATCACGTCTCCTACCAGCGTCGCATTCGGAGCGATCCAGTATTCACCCTTGGCCGGCAGGCGCGGAGACTTGTCTCCGAGCGCGTGAACATTCATCCGAACCCCTCCAAAACTCAGCGAAATCCGCTCTTTAAGCGTTTGGAAACCACGCTAGCATCATGATGCAAGTGCGATTCGAGGCCGCCATTTCGGCCCCGGATCCGAAGCCGGATCAAGCCCGGTCCGGTCAGCCCAAGGAGAACGCGCGTGCTGCGTTCCGGTCGGCGGGTTCTCCCGCTGGAGCATGAGGCCTCCACCGACCCGGGCGGACACGTCGTCTCCGCATCCTCCCTCCCCGCTCTCGTTCGAGGCGATGCTTTCGCAGCATCGCCTTTTTTCATGCCTGCCTGGAGCCAAAAATGACCAAGCGTTCGGCCCTGAAGCGTCAGACCCGTGAGATGTCGCGCGAATTCGGCGTGCTCGACTCCAGCCAGTTCATCGAGGACGCCAAGGTGCGTCGCCTGCCGCACCACGCCGGCCAGCAAACAAGTCAAAGCCAACGCGGGTGGTCGCCCCATCCGTCCAACGACGAGCGGGACCAGGGCTATCTGAAGACGCTGAAGCCCAAGTCCGACGGTCAGGCCGAACTGATGACCATGATCGATCATCACAATCTGGTTCTGGCCTTGGGCCCGGCCGGCACCGGCAAGACCTATCTGGCGGTGGCCAAGGCCGTGGAGGCGCTGGAGGCGGGCAAGGTCGGGCGGATCGTGCTGTCCCGACCGGCGGTCGAGGCCGGCGAATCCATCGGCTTTCTGCCCGGCGACATGGAGGACAAGCTGGCCCCTTATCTGCGGCCCCTCTACGACGCCCTGTCGGATCGGTTGTCGATGAAGCGGGTCAAGGCCTTGATGGCCGAGGGCCTGATCGAGATCGCCCCGATCGGCTACATGCGGGGCCGTACTTTGAACAACGCCTTCATCGTCGTCGACGAGGCCCAGAACTGCACCTACGTGCAGCTGAAGATGCTGCTGACCCGCCTGGGCTGGCACTCGACCATGGTCGTCACCGGCGACCCGCACCAGTCGGACCTGCTGCCCGGCGTCTCCGGCCTGTCGGACATCGCCGAAAAGCTTTCGGCGGTTCCGGACATCGGCGTGGTCCAGCTGGCCGAGCGCGACATCGTCCGCCACCCGCTGGTCGCCAGCATGATCGGGGTTCTGTAGCCTCCTAGATCAGATCTCGAACCGCGACGCCTTCGGCCTTGGCCGGGGGCGTTTGCGGCTTGGCCCCCATCCGGTCGATCAGCTTGAACACGAACGGGTTCAGAGAGATCGACAGCAGAGCCGCAGCCAGGATCAGATCGTGCGTCGTCTGGCTCATCGCGCCCATCGACACGCCCAGCGCCGCCAGGATGAAGCTGAACTCCCCGATCTGGGCCAATGACGCCCCGACCGTCAGGCTGGTCGCGCGGTCCAGCCGAAACGCCGTGGTGATGGCCAGGGCGGCAAGCGTCTTGCCCACGATCACGATGCCCACGGCGATCAGCACCGCCAGCGGCTGTTCGATCAGGATCATCGGGTCGAAGAGCATGCCGACCGAGACGAAGAACAGCACCGCGAAGGCGTCGCGCAGCGGCAGGCTGCGCTCCGCCGCATTGTGGCCCAGCGGCGTCCCGTTCAGCACCAGACCGGCCAGGAAGGCCCCCAATGCGAACGAGTGGAACAGCTGATAGGCGATCCAGGCGATGCCCAGGGCGATCGCCAGCACGCCCAAGGTGAACAGCTCGCGCGACTTGGTGTGGGCGATGCGGACCAGCAGCCACGGCAGGACACGGCCCCCCACCACCAGCATGAAGGCCACGAACAGCGCCACCTTCAGCAGGGTCAGCCCTGCGCCCACCGCCATGTCCGCGGCGCCCGTCGCCTCGCCCGCCGGCGCCAGCAGCATGGGCAGAAGCACCAGGGCGATGACGATCACCAGATCCTCGACGATCAGCCAGCCGACGGCCACGCGTCCGACCTCGCCCTTGTTTTGCCTGCGCTCCTCCAAGGCGCGCATCAGCACAACGGTGGACGCGACCGACAGGGCGAAGCCCATCAGCGCCGCCTCGACGTCGCCCAACCCGAGGACGAACCGCCCCAGCAGCCAGCCCATGGCCGTAGCGGCCGCCACCTGGACCAAGGCGCCCGGGACGGCGACCTTGCGGACCTGCATCAGGTCCTTGGGCGAAAAATGCAGGCCGACCCCGAACATCAGCAGGATGACGCCGATCTCCGCCAGCTGCGGCGCCAGGGCGGTGTCGGCCACGAAGCCCGGCGTGAACGGGCCCACGGCCACGCCCGCCAGCAGATATCCGACCAGCGGCGACAGCTTCAGTCGGTTCGCCAGCATCCCGAACACGAAGGCCAGCACGAAGCCCCCGACCAGAGTGGAGATCAGGGTGTCGGCGTGCGGCATCGGCGCTCCTGCGGCGTCGGGAGGGAAGGCTCCGTTTCGGGGTGCACCCTAACTGGGGCCTGACTCTCAGGACGGCAAGGCTTTCAGGCCCGAAATCAGGCCCTTGCGGCGCCCTTCGCGACTCCCAGCGCCGACATGGCCGCGCCGGCGATGTGGTCGGCGTTGAGCCCGGCCTGATCGTACTGCTTCGCCGGCGCATCCTGGTCCTGGAACACGTCGGGCAGGTGCAGGGTGCGGATCTTCAGCCCCGCGTCCAGCGCGCCGTGCTCGGCCAGAGCCTGCAGAACGAAGGCGCCGAAGCCGCCCATGGCGCCCTCCTCGACCGTGATCAGCGCCTCGTGCTGGCGCGCCAGCCGCAGGATCAGGTCGACGTCCAGCGGCTTGGCGAAGCGGGCGTCCGCCACGGTCGCGGAAATGCCCCTGGCCGCCAGCAGGTCGGCCGCCTTCAGCGATTCCTGCAGTCGGGTGCCCAGGCTCAGGATCGCCACCGCAGTGCCTTCGCGCACGATGCGGCCGCGACCGATCTCCAGAGGCGCGGCCAGCTCCGGAATCTCCACGCCCACGCCGTCGCCGCGCGGATAACGGAAGGCCGAGGGCCGATCGTCGATCTCCAGCGAGGTCGCGATCATCGCCGCCAACTCCGCCTCGTCCGACGGCGCCATCAGCACCATGCCCGGCAGAGCGCCCATGTAGCCGACGTCGAACGAGCCCGCATGGGTGCAGCCGTCGGCGCCTACCAGGCCAGCCCGGTCCATGGCGAAGCGGACTGGCAGCGACTGGATCGCCACGTCGTGCACCACCTGATCGTAGCCGCGCTGCAGGAAGGTCGAATAGATGGCGCAGACCGGCTTCATCCCGTCCGCCGCCAGGCCCGCGGCGAAGGTGACGGCGTGCTGCTCGGCGATGCCGACGTCATAGGTCCGCTCGGGGAAGGCCTGGCCGAACAGGTCAAGCCCCGTGCCCGACGGCATGGCGGCCGTGATGGCCACCACCTTGGGGTCGCGCTCCGCCCGCTTGATCAGCTCGGTGCCGAACACCTTGGTGTAGCTGGGAGCGTTGGAGACGGCCTTGGACTGCTTGCCCGACACCACGTCGAACTTGACCACGGCGTGCAGCTTGTCGGCGCTGGACTCCGCGGGCGCGTAGCCCTTGCCCTTCTGGGTCACGACATGGACCAGCACGGGCTTGTCGGTGATGGCGGCGGCGCTCTTCAGAATGGGGACCAGGTTATCCAGGTCGTGCCCATCGATCGGCCCGACGTAATAGAAGCCCAGTTCCTCGAAGAAGGTGCCGCCGGTGACCATGCCGCGGGCGTACTCCTCGGCCTTCTTGGCGACGGTCTTGAACGGGCGCGGCAGGTGCTCGGCGACCCGCTTGCCGAGCTTGCGCATGCCCTGATAGGCGCCGCCCGCGACCAGGCCGGCCAGATAGGCGCTCATGCCGCCGACCGGCGGGGCGATCGACATGTCGTTGTCGTTCAGGACCACCATCAGCTGGCCCGAGGTGGCCTCAACGGCGTTGTTCATGGCCTCATAGGCCATGCCCGCGCTCATGGAGCCGTCGCCGATGACGGCGACGATCCTGTTGCTGTCGCCCTTCTGATCGCGCGCGGCCGCGAACCCGAGAGCGGCGGAGATGGACGTCGAAGCATGTGCGGCGCCGAACGGGTCGTATTCGCTCTCGGCCCGCTTGGTGAATCCGGACAGGCCGCCGCCCTGGCGTAAGGTGCGGATGCGGTCGCGGCGTCCGGTCAGTATCTTGTGCGGATAGCACTGATGCCCGACGTCCCAGATCAGGATGTCCTTCGGCGTCTCGAAGACGTGATGCAGAGCGACGGTCAGCTCGACCACGCCCAGTCCCGCGCCCAGATGCCCGCCCGTGACGGACACGGCGTCGATCGTCTCGGCCCGCAGCTCCGCCGCCAACTGCCGCAACTGGGCGGCGTCGAAGCCGCGCATGTCGGCGGGAATTCGGACTTTGTCGAGCAGAGGCGTGTCGGACATTCCCCATTCTTAGTGCGGGATTTGGCGGCGCGCGAGGGGGAACCGCAGCGCCGTCAGCGGCTGCGCGTCAGCACATGGTCCACGCTGGCCCTCAGGATCTCGGCGTCGTGGCCGAAGACCTCGAGGTGCGACCGCGCCTGATCCGCCAGATGCGCCACCCGAGTGCGGGCCTGATCCACCCCCAGCAAGGTCACGAAATTGGTCTTGCCCAAGGCCGCGTCCTTGCCGCCAGCGGCCTTGCCCAGGGCTTCGGGATCGCCCTCCACGTCCAGCAAGTCGTCGACGATCTGGTAGGCCAGACCCACGTCGTGGGCGAAGCTGAGCAGGGCGTGGCTGGGCGTCTCGCCGGCCTGGGCAAGGATCAGCGGGATCTCGAACGCATAGGCGAACAGGGCGCCGGTCTTCAGACGCTGCATGCGGGCCACGCCGCCCAGGTCGTCGCGGACGCCAAGCAGGTCGATCATCTGGCCGCCTGCCATGCCCCGCGCGCCCGACGCCAGCGACAGCCGCGCCGCCAGCTCACACCGGATGGCCGGATCGTCGTGGGTGTCCTCGTCCAGCAGGATGTCGAAGGCGGCGGTCTGCAAGGCGTCGCCGGCCAGCACCGCCGTCGCCTCGTCGTAGGCGCGATGCAGGGTCGGACGCCCGCGACGCAGATCGTCATCGTCCATGCACGGCAGATCGTCGTGGACCAGGGAATAGGCGTGCACGCATTCCAGCGCACAGGCGGCCCGCAGAACCGGCCGTTCCTCCAGGTCGAACAGCCGCGACGCCTCCAGCGCGAAGAAGGGCCGCAGACGCTTGCCCGGCCCCAGCGCCGCATAGCGCATCGCCTCCGTCAGGCGGGATTCCGGCCCGTCGGCGCGCGGCAGCAGCTCATCGAGCGCCACGGTGACCAGGTCGGCCACCTCGGCCACCCGATCCAGCACCCCCTGCTCGGGCGAGTTGGCGGCCAGCGCGGTCAAAACAGCTCCCCGCCCACCACGGCGTCACGGTCCACCCCGACCAGAACCACCTCGCCGTCGGCGTCGGGAAAGCCCAGGGTCAGAACCTCGGACATGAACGGCCCGATCTGGCGCGGCGGAAAGTTCACCACCGCCGCCACCAGCCGCCCGCGCAGCTCCTCGACCGCATAATGGCGCGTGATCTGGGCTGAGGACTTCCTGACCCCGACGTCGGGACCGAAGTCGATCTTCAGCTTGAACGCCGGCTTGCGGGCCTCCGGAAACGGCTCGGCCTCCAGCACCCGACCGACGCGGACGTCGACCTTCAGAAAGTCGTCGTAGTCGATCAAGGCGGCCGGCGTGGTCATTGGCCGAAGTCGGCCGGGGCCGTGCCGGTTGGGCGGCCGTCGGCGCCCAGCACGACCTTTTCGACGCGCAGCTGCGCCTCCTTCAGGCGCGACTCGCACAGCGCCTTCAGCCGCGCGCCCTCTTCGTACAGGGACACGGCCTCCTCCAGCGGAGCCTGGCCGGACTCCAGCCGCTGCACCAGCGATTCCAGACGCGTCAGCGCGGCTTCGAACGACAGGTCGGCGTCGGCAGGGATCGGATCGGTCATCGCGTCGGAACCTAGAGCCCGCCCGCGATCGCTTCAACGGCGAAGCGTCACTTCGCCTTGGACAGTCGTTCGGCTTCCTTCATGGCGTCGATCTCGGCGGTCAACCGATCGACGCGCCGCTTGGTCAGCACCCCGAAAAAAGCGAACACGAAGCCGCCCGCAGCCAGCATGTAGCCGAAAAAGGTCAGGGCTTCAGTGTTGATCTGCATCGTCGGATCCTTCAGGCGCAATATAGATCGCTAGGGCATGCAGCGCCAGACCGACGGCGAACAGCAGGGCGTTGATCTCAGAGAGTTGAAAGCGGCCGTCCAGCGCGCCGATGCCGGCTCCGGCGGCCAAACAGCCGTAACCATAGGCCGTGATGATCTTCGCAAAGGCCGTCTGTCGCGCCTGGTTCTTGCGCCGCTCGCGCTCCTGCCACGTCATCCCCGCCGCTCGTAGCGACGCTGGCTCCAGTATTTGAAGCCCTGGTTGTGGACCAGCACCCAGCCGTTGGCCTTCAGCCGTTTGCCGACCATATGGTTGAAGTATCCGTGGGCGAGCACCAGCACGTCCTCGCCCGCCTCGGCTCGCGCGATCAGCTTGCGGGCGGCCTGGTCGGCGCGGACCTTGGCCTCGCGGTGCGTCTCTTCCTGGTGGTGCCGGTCCGACAGGCGCCACCAGATGCGCGACACCACGCCCCACCAGCGCGGCGACAGTTTGATCGCGTCGGGCAGGTCCGGCGGCGGCAGGGGCGCCTCGATGAACAGGGCGTCGGACATCACCTCCCGCCCGGCCGCGACGGCGGCGGCGGTCTCCTGCGCGCGCTGGCGCGTGGAGGCGTAGATGGCCCCCGCGCCCTCGGCGGCGGCGACCAGTTCCGCGGGCGGCGTCTGGCCGGCCAGCAGGCCGCCCACCTCATACTTGGCCCACCAGTCCTTGTACTGGCGCGCCGTGATCAGACACTTGCGCGACAGGGCCGGCTCGCCGTGTCGGGTCAGGGTGATCGAGCCCGGTCGCGGCGGCGCCGACGCCGTCGGAACGGCGGGCGTGGGCGCGGCGACGGGGCGGGCGATCGGCTCCTGCACGGTCATGATCCGCGGACGGCGACGGGGCCGGCGTCAGGCCGGTCGGCGCGCATCCTCATTCCTCCCCCAGAGCCTGGACGTGGGCGACGGCGGACCGGCCCAGTCCCTCAAGGTCGTAACCGCCCTCGAGCGACGACACAATCCTGCCGCCGCAGACGCGCCGCGCCACCTCCGCCACCGCCCGGGTGGCCCAGGCGAAGTCCTCCGCCTCCAGGCTCTGGTGCGCCAGCGGATCGCGCCGATGGGCGTCGAAGCCCGCGGAAATCAGGATCAGGTCCGGCCCGAGCGCCTCCAGCGCCGGCATCAGCCCGCCTTGGAAAGATGCCCGCCACGACTCGCGGGCCTCATGCGGGGCGACCGGCACGTTGACCACATTGCCGACCCCGGTCTCCGACGCCGCCCCGGTGCCGGGATAGAGCGGCATCTGGTGGATCGAGCCCAGGAACAGCGTCGGATCGGCCTCCACCGCCGCCTGGGTGCCGTTGCCATGGTGGACGTCGAAGTCGACGATCGCCACCCGCCCCAGTCCCGCCGCCTGCGCCGCCCGCGCAGCGACCGCGACGCTGGAGAACAGGCAGAACCCCATGGCCCGGTCCGGCTCCGCATGATGTCCCGGCGGCCGCACGGCGCAGAAGGCGCGCGTGATCTCTCCCACAGCCACACCCCGCACTGCGTCGATGACCGCGCCCGCCGCCAGCCGCGCCGCGCGCACGCTGCCGGGCGACAGCACCGTGTCCGGGTCCAGCGCCCGCATGCCGTCGTCGGGCGAGGCGTCCAGAATCCCTCGCACGAAATCGGCCGGATGCACCCGCTCCAGATCGGCGACCGCCGCCTCCGTCGCCGCGCGGCGGTCGCGGTCCAGCCCGGCGTCGGCCAGGGCGTCCAGCACGGCGGTCAGGCGGGCGGGCCGCTCCGGGTGCCCCTCGCCCGTCGCATGGCGGATCATGTCCGGGTGGGTGAAGATCGGCACGGCCATCGCGCCAGCATAGGCGCCGACTCGCCCCCCTGTCGCGCCTCACGTGTTCCGGCTAAAGCGCCGCCATGCCCGCCGACGCCCTGATCCGCCCCGCCCGCCCCGAAGACGCCGAGGCCCTGGCCCGGCTGGGACGGCGCACCTTCATCGACACCTTCGTCACGGGCTTCGGCATTCCCTATCCGCAGGCGGATCTGGCGGCGCACCTCGACAAGACCTTCGGCGTCGAGGCCACCCGCACCGCCCTGGCCGAGCCCGGCGCCGCCTGGTGGGTGGCCGACCGCGAGGGCGACCTGCTGGCCTTCGCCAACGCGGGTCCCAACGGACTGCCGCATCCAGACGCGCGGCCGACCCACGCCGAACTGCGCCGCCTCTACGTCGACCGCTCCGCTCAGGGTCTGGGCCTCGGCACGGCGCTCCTGACCCGCGCTCTGGACTGGATGCAGGCCCACACAGACGGCCCCCTGTGGATCGGGGTCTGGAGCGGCAATCTGAAGGCTCAGAAGCTCTACGCCGCCCATGGGTTCGAAAAGGCGGGGGAGTATCAGTATCCCGTCGGCGCCTGGCTGGATGACGAGTTCATTCTGCGCCGGGTCTGAGTTATTCTCGGACCATGACCCGAGACGAACTTCTGGCGAAGTTGCGCGCGTTGAAGCCTTGGTTGGAGGACCAGGGTCTTTCCCGCGTCAGACTTTTCGGGAGCTACGCACGCGACGAGGCGGGCCCTGCGAGCGACGTCGATCTCTTGGTGGAGGTCAGCCGGCCGCTGTCTCAGACTTGGGGCGTCTACGACGTCGAGGAAATGCTGGCCCGCAGCCTAGGCCTAAAGGTGCAACTGGTTTTTGAGGACAGACTGACCAATCCATACATCCGGCACACGGCGGAGCGCGACGCCGTTGTGGTCTGATCCCCGCGATGCTGCCCATGTGCACGAAATGCATGGCGTGCTCGCCGACATCTCGGCCTTGATCGAAGATCAGGATCGCGACGCCTTTCTCGCCGACATCTCGCGACCCCACGCGCTGGCGATGCACTTCATTCGCCTTGGAGAGGCGGCGAACCGGGTCGGTCGCGATACATGGTCGGCCTACCCCCAGATCGCTTGGCAGAAGATGGCGAACCTGCGGCATCTGATCGCCCACGAGTACAAGATCGTCGATCACGCAGAGCTCTGGACAATCGCGACCGTCCACGTGCCGCAGTTGCGCGATGCGCTTCCGAAGCCGCCGCCGCCGTCCGAGCTGTTCTGATGCTCCTCCCCTTCTTCACCGCCCTGCGCGACGCCAAGGTGCCCGTGTCGATGAAGGAGTGGCTGCATCTCATGCAGGCCATGGACCGGGGCGTGGCGTCGGGCCGGGTCGACGACTTCTACCACCTGTCGCGCGCGGTGCTGGTGAAGGACGAGAAGCACTACGACCGCTTCGACCAGGTCTTCGCCAAGGTGTTCGCCGGCGTCGAGACGGTCGGCCCCGACGAGTTGGCCCCGGCGGAGATTCCCGAGGACTGGCTGAAGCTGCTCACGGAAAAATACCTCACCGACGAGGAGAAGGCGCAGATCCAGGCGTTGGGCGGTCTCGACGCCCTGATGGACACCCTGCGCAAGCGGCTGGAGGAACAGCAGGGCCGGCACCAGGGCGGCAGCAAGTGGATCGGCACCGGCGGCACCAGCCCCTTCGGCCACGGCGGCTACAATCCCGAGGGGGTCCGCATCGGCGGCCCCGGGCGTCACGGCCGCGCGGTCAAGGTCTGGGAGAAGCGCGAGTACCGCAACCTCGACGACTCCGTCGAACTGGGCACCCGCAACATCAAGGTGGCGCTGCGCCGCCTGCGCCGCTTCGCGCGCCAGGGCACGCCCGACGAGCTGGACATGGACGCCACGATCGACGGCACGGCGCGCCAGGGCTGGCTGGACATCCACATGCGGCCGGAGCGGCGCAACACGATCAAGGTGCTGCTGTTCCTCGACGTCGGCGGGTCGATGGACGGTCACATCAAGCTCTGCGAGGAGCTGTTCTCCGCCGCCCGCACCGAGTTCCGGCACCTGGAGTTCTTCTACTTCCACAACTGCCTTTACGAGGGCGTCTGGAAGGACAACCGGCGGCGTCATTCGGAAAAGACGCCGACGTGGGAAGTGCTGAACAAATACCCCGCCGACTGGCGCGCCATCTTCGTCGGCGACGCGACGATGAGCCCGTATGAGGTCACCATGCCCGGCGGCTCGGTCGAGCACTGGAACGAGGAGGCGGGAGCCGTCTGGCTGAAGCGGGCGACGCAGCAGTGGGACCGCATCGCCTGGCTGAACCCCTCGCCGGAGCGCTACTGGGGCTATTCCGCCTCCATCGGGATGATCCGCGAACTGGTGGACGAGCGCATGTATCCTCTGACGCTCGACGGGTTGGACAAGGCCATGCGCGCTCTGTCGCGCTGATCGTCAGGTCGCGTCAGTGGGCATGGACCGCGTTGCGCCTATGGTGACGTCGGGAGGTTGAACCATGATCCTGCTGATCGCCGCGCTTCTCCTGGCCGTACAGGATCCGCCGACGGGAGAGGTGATCGCCACCGCCCCGCCGCGCCCGGCGACGGGGATCCCGCTCCCGCCTTCATCGAGGCCGGAGCCGCCAAGGTCGGCGATCGATCAAGGAAGTTACGAAGCGGTGTTCGGCCCCAGCCCGCTCGCAACGCCGGCTGACGACGAGTCCCGCGACGTCGGCGATGATCTTTGGGACGCCTTCGACGAAGCCGTCGGCGCCCCTGCACCGCGGGGCCGGTTGGCCTTTGGTCAGCACGCCGAAGCCAGGCCTCTGCCGGAGGAGGCCTTGTCCGACCCCGTCCCCTACGCCGCCCAGAAATGTCGGCCTGACGTCCGGCCAGCGGACGAGGACGTCGCCGACTGCTTCGACCGCATCGACCGCGCGGTGCGGGATGAGCAGGACCGTCGCGCCGCATCCCAGCGCCCGCGCGTCCTCTGCGAGAACACCCAGTCCCGAAGCGACGACGGCCGGACGTCGTCGACGTCCGGCCGCTGTTCCGTCGGCACGGGCGATCCTACCCTGCTCGACGACCTCTTGGATTTCGACTGAGGCTCAGTGCTTGTCGCGCAGGGCGTCCTTGACGCCGCCGACGGTGTTCTGGACCTTGCCTTCCACCTGATCGGCGCGACCCTCGGCCTTCAGCTTCTCGTCGCCGGTCATCTTGCCGACGGCTTCCTTGATGTTGCCGCCGGCCTGCTTGGCGGCGCCTTCGACGCGGTCATGATCGGGCATGGGGAGCTCCCTGTCTGACGGCGCCAACAAGGCGCCGCTTCGGCAAGGAAAGCGTGTCGCTTGCCTTCATCGTTCCATATGGCCGCGCTTGTTCCGGTTTCTCAGCCACTTCGCCACCGCCCAGGCGTGGGCGTCGTGCCTCAACTCGCTCAACGCGCGAGCGGGGTCCAGCCAGACCAGCTCATGATCCGCCTCTACTTTCGCCGAGGGGTTCTCCGCGACCACCGACGCCGTCCAGAAGCCGCCGACGTTGTGCACCGGCCCGCCGTCCGACTTACGGAAAAGCTGGCCCGCCTCGGCGAAGCGCTCGCCGGGGTCGACCGAGAGCCCCGTCTCCTCCACGAACTCTCGCGCAAGCGCCTCGGCCTCGGTCTCGTCGCCGTCCACCGCGCCGCCCGGCAGGTCGAAATAGCTGGCCTCGCCGCGGTCCACGCGCACGCAGGCGATCAGCCCGTCGCGCTCCACGATGCCGAAGGCCGTCGGCCGCTCGCGGTACGACAGACCCGGCTCCGCCTGTCCGAACTGCAGCCGAGGCGTCAAAGGTCGAAGGCCAGCCGCGCGCGCACGCCCTTGTGCTCGGCGTCGAACTCCAGCGCGCTCTTCAGCCCGCCGGCCATGGCGGCGATGATCTTGCGGCCCAGGCCCGTGCCCTTGGGCTTGTCGTCGGCGGGGATGCCCGGCCCGTCGTCCTCGACCGTCAGCAGGGCCCGCCCGTCCCCGGCCTTGGCCAGGATGACGCGGATCTCGCCGCCCTGCCCGGGGGCATAGGCGTACTTGGCGGCGTTGGTGACCAGTTCCGACACGATGACGCCCAGCGACACCGCCTGGTCGGTCGAGACCGTGATCGGCTCGACCTCCAGCCTCAGGTCCGGCGAGGTCCCGTCCGGCCCCAGCGACTTGGAGAGTTCGTCGATCAGCCCGCGCAGGTATTCGTCCAGCGCCACCGTCGCCATGTCGCCCGAGGTGTAGAGGCGGCGGTGCACGTGGGCCACGGCCTCGATCCGCACCTGCGCCTCGCGCAATGCGGTCCGCGCGCCCTCGTCCTTCAGCTGCCGGGCCTGAAGCGAGATGAAGCTGGACACCAGCTGCAGCGAGTTGCCGACGCGGTGGTTCACCTCACGCAGCATGGCCTCGGCCCGGTCGCGCGCGGCGGCCACCTCGGCCTGGGCCTGCTCGTTCTCTCGCTGCAATCGTCGCCGGTTCAGCGCGTCGTCGGCGGCGTTCCGCAGCAACGACGTGAAGTCCTCCGACACGTCCTTGATGACGTAGTCGGCGGCGCCGGCGCGCAACGCGGCGACCGCCAGGGCCCCTTCCTGGGCGCCCGTGACGTAGACCACCGGCGGCGCGTCCGGCAGTGCGATCATTTCCGGAAGGACGTCGATCCCGTCCCGGCCAGGCATGTAGTGGTCCAGGGCGCAGACGTCCCAGCCGCCCTCGGCCATCAGGCGTAGGCCCTCGTCGCCGTCGCCCGCGCAGACGACGTCGTATCCGTGACGGCCCAGCTCCTTCTGCACGAGCCGCGCCAGCGCGCGGTCGTCGTCGATGTAGAGCAGCCTTATTGGGCGCTTCAGCTCGATCACTCGATCTCCGGCGCCTGCATCACCGACAGGAACAGCCCCAGCTGCCGGATCGCGTCCGCGAAGCTCTCATAGTCCACGGGCTTTGTGATGTAGACGTTGCAGCCGAGGTCGTAGCAGCGCTGGATTTCCACCTTGTCGTCCGTGGTCGTCAGGATCACGACCGGCGCGCGCTTCAGGCGCTCGTCGCCCTTCACCTTCTGCAGGATGTCGGTGCCCGACATGTCCGGCAGGTTCAGGTCCAGCAGAATCAGCAGCGGCCCGTTGGCCTTCACCTCGTCCGAGAACAGATAGTCCAGCGCCGAACCGCCGTCGTCGAAATGGGCGATCTCGTTGGAGATGTTGGCCCGCCGGATGTTCTTCTCGATGAGCCGGGCATGGCCGTGGTCGTCCTCGACCATCACGATCCTGACGGGGCTGTTCATGCGAGGTCTCCGGACGCGGTCACTGCAAGCCTTCTGGGCAATATCAGCGAAAAGGTCGAGCCCTCTCCGGCGACGCTCTTCACCTGCACGTCGCCGCCCAGGCGGCGCGCGCCGTTGCGGACGAAAGCCAGGCCCAGCCCCTCGCCCGGGCGGTCCTGCTTCCCGGCGCGGCGGAACAGCTCGAAGATGCGCTCTAGATCGCGCTCGGCGATGCCCCGCCCGTTGTCCACCACGTCGATCTGCACCATGCCGTCGGGGCGGATCCGACCCTCGACGCGGATTCGGCCCGGCCTCGCAGGATCCAGATACTTGACGGCGTTGTCGATCAGATTGCCGATCAGCTGCTCGACGGTCAGACGGTCGCTGTCCACCGGCGGCATGTCTCCGACCTCGATCTGGGCGCCCTGGGCGTCCGTCTGATGATGCACGGCCTTGGCGGCCTGCTCGGCCAGCGCCTTCAGGTCCAGGCGTTCCGGATGCAGCGCCCTGCGCCCGTCGCGCGACAGGCGCAGGATGGCGTTTATCAGCCGGTCCATCTTCTCCGTCGAGGCGCGGATGAAGCCGATCGCCTCGGGCACGTCCTCCCGGACCGCGACCAGCGCCTCTCTCTCGATCAGCTTCGGCGATTTGCTCTCCACCAGCGTCATCTGCCGGTCGATCACCAGCCCCGCCTGCTGCAGTTCGGAGGTGTAGCCCATGACGTTCACCAGCGGCGCGCGCAGGTCGTGGCTGACGATGTAGGCGAAGCGCTGGATCTCCTCATTGGCCCGCGTCAGGGCCAGGGTCCGGTCCCGCACCTCGTTCTCCAGCCCGGCGTTCAGTCGATCCAGTTCCATCTGCTTGCCGCGCATTTCGGCGATGTAGGTCCGCACCAGCCAGCCGATGACCAGCGCCAGGGCGATGATCATCACGCTGGAGACCCCGTTCATAAGCGCGATCGTCCGCAAGGCGCCGCCCGCCCGGGCCTCCGCGGCGGTCAACCGATCGCCGGATATTCCGTCCACGGCGTTCACCGCGGTCTCCAGCCGATCGGTCAATGCCTGCCCTTGCCCAGTCGACACGATCCTGACGGCGTCCGCGACGCGCCCGTTTCGCGCCAGGTCCAAGGTGACGCCGAGCTCCGAAGTCTTGCCCCGCACCGCATCGACGATCTCGGCCACGTGAGGCGCCAGTTCGGGATCGGTCCCGGCGTCGAGCGCCAGAGCCGACACGCCTTGCGTCACCGCCGCGATGGACTCCACGGACGCATCCAGGGCCAGGGGATCGCCCGTCAGCAGATGCGCCCGCTGCGCCGTTTCCGCAGCCAGAACGTCGATCAGAACGCTTCGCGCGGCGCGCCGGACAGCTTGGGCCCTTTGCACTTCGCCGTCGAACTTCTCGGCCCGGTCGATGAGGACAAGCGCCGTCACGTTCACCGCCAGCATCAGCGCGAGCGCCGCCATCAACAGCAACACGACCCGGCGGCCGAAGCCGGGGGTGTTCAGGAAGTGCCGAAAGGCGTCGAGTCTGGCGCGGAGGTCGGCGGACATGGCGGCGGAAGATCGTCGCCGCGACGCGCGAAGTCCAGTCGCCTGAACGGTGAACCTTCGCCGAACGCCGGGATTAAGCCTATAGAACCGTAAAGTCCGAGGCACTGGGGAGCGACGGCATGGTCTGGTGGTGGTGGATCGTCCCGTCGGCGGCGGCGGTTCTGGGCGTGATCTTTCTGTTCAGCGGCCTGGGCTCTCTGTTCCGCGGGCGCTTCATCTCGGGCGGCCTCGGCGCCGTGGGCGGCGGGGGCCTGCTGGCCGCCGCGGCGATCGCGACCCTGCTGGGCCTGAACGTCCAGACCTATTCGCGCCTGACCTACGAACGCCCCGTCGCCGTCATCCGCACCAAGCAGCTGGGCCCCCAGTATTTCGAGGCGACCGTCACCCAGCCCGCCGCGGGCGAGGCGGCCGAACCGGTCGTCGGCGTCTATCCCATGCACGGCGACGAATGGCGGCTGGAGGCGCAGGTTCTGCGCTGGAAGCCTTGGGCCAACGTGCTGGGCCTCGACACCCAGTATCGCCTCGACCGCCTGTCCGGCCGCTATCAGACCGCCGAGCAGGAGCGCACGGCGATCCGCAGCGTGCACGAGATCGAGGGCGGCGCGCCCCAGGTGGACGTGCCGTGGTCGCTCAGCGCCTGGGACACGGCGCGCAAATACCGGCGCTGGGTGGATCCGGTGGACACCCTGTACGGCGGCGGCGCCTACATGCCGATGGCCGACGGGGCCGAGTACGAAGTCTGGATCACCCAGTCCGGCCTGATCGCCCGCCCCACCAACGCCGCGGCGCGCACGGCGTCGTCGGGGGGGTGGACGGAGGTGGAGTGAGCCCGGCGGCCTAGACGCTCCCCACCGTCCGCAACCGTGCGCGGGGATGCACCTCGTTCTGGCTCATCACCGTCGTCTGGCCGCGAAAGCGTTCGATGATCGACCGGACGTAGGGCCGGATCTGCGGCCCGGTCAGCAGCACCGCCGTCTCGCCCGCCATCGCCGCCCGCTCGAAGGTGTCGCGCACGGCCCGGATGAAGTCCTGCAGCCGCGACGGCGCCATGGCCAGCTGCCGGTCCTCGCCCTGCCCGACCAGGCTCTCGGCGAAGGCCTGCTCCCATTCCGGCGACAGGGTGACGATCGGCAGGGCGCCGTCGTCGCCGCGATGCTGCCAGCACAGCTGACGCGCCAGCCGCGTGCGGACATGCTCGACCAGTCCGGTCACCGACGCGGTGTGCGGCGCGGCCTCCGCCAGGCCTTCGAGGATCGAAGCCAGGTCGCGGATCGACACCTTCTCGCGCAGCAAGGTCTGCAGAACGCGTTGCAGCGTCGTCACCGTCACGACCGTCGGGATCAGCTCGTCGACCAGCTTCTTCTCCTCGCCCTCCAGCCCGTTCAGCAGTTTCTGCACTTCGGCGTAGGACAAGAGGTCGGCCATGTTCTCCTTCAGTATCTCCGTCAGGTGCGTGGTCAGCACCGTCGACGGGTCCACGATGGTGTAGCCGCGGAACGTCGCCTCTTCCCGCAAGCCCTCGTCGATCCAGGTGGCCGGCAGGCCGAAGGCCGGCTCCCGCGTGTGCTCGCCCGGCAGCTCCACCTGACGCCCGGCCGGGTCCATGGCCAGCAGCTGACCCAGCCGCACCTCGCCGGTCCCGGCCTCCATCTCCTTGATGCGGATGGCGTAGCCCTGGGTGCCCAGCCGCATGTTGTCCAGGATGCGCACCGCCGGCATGACGAAGCCGTACTCCTGGGCCAGCGAGCGCCGAAGCGCCCGCACCTGGTCCGTAAGCCGCCGCCCCTCCAGCTCGTTGATCAGCGACAGCAGCGAATAGCCCAGCTCGATCTTCACCTCGTCGATGTTCAGGGCCGTCGCGATCGGCTCCTCGACGTCCTCGCGCGGCTTGGTCGCCCCAGCGTCCGTCTCGACCGGCTTGGGCCTCAGCTTCTCGCGCCCCAGCTTCCACGCCATGAAGCCAGCCCCGATCGACAGGGCCGCGAACGGTAGCAGCGGCATGCCCGGGATCAGGCCGATCAGGCCCGCCGCGCCCGACACCACGCCCAGCGACACCGGATTGGTTGCGAGTTGCTGGACCAGCGCCTTGTCCGCCGACCCCTCGACGCCCGCCTTGGACACCAGGAAGCCCGCGGCGATCGACACGATCAGGGCCGGCACCTGGGTCACCAGACCGTCGCCGACCGTCAGCAGGACATAGCTGTTCGCCGCGTCGCCCGCCGCCATGCCGTGCGACAGCACGCCGATCAGAATGCCGCCGATGGCGTTGATGGCCGTGATGATCAGGCCCGCCACGGCGTCGCCGCGCACGAACTTCGACGCGCCGTCCATGGCCCCGAAGAAGGTCGATTCCTGCTCCAGCTCCTTGCGGCGCAGCTTGGCCGTGTCCTCGTCGATCAGGCCGGAAGACAGGTCGGCGTCGATCGCCATCTGCTTGCCCGGCATGGAGTCCAGGGTGAAGCGGGCCGACACCTCGGCGATGCGGGTCGAACCCTTGGTGATGACGACGAAGTTCACCACCAGCAGGATGATGAAGATGATGATGCCGATGATGAAGCTGCCGCCCATCATCAGGCTGCCGAACGCCTGGATCACCTGACCGGCGCCGTCCGGTCCCTCATGACCGTGACTGAGCACCAGGCGGGTGGACGCCAGATTCAGGCCCAGCCGGAACAGGGTCGAGACCAGCAGCACCGTCGGGAAGATGGCGAAGTCCAGCGGCCGCTTCATCAGCAGCGCCGTCATCAGGATCAGCACGCTGGACACCAGCGAGATGGCCAGCAGCAGATCCAGCAGGAACGGTGGGATCGGCAGGATCAGCAGCATGACGATGCCGATGACGCCCATCGCCATCAGCACCTCGCCGCGCGCGAACCAACCGCGCACGTCCCGCCCGGTCGGTCGCGCCATGCCGTCGCGCATCATCATCGGGGCGTCGGTCATGTCCGACCCAGTTCGGCCAGGGCCAGACGCGTCGCCTCGGCGATCACCGCCTCGTTCCGCTCAGGCGCCGCTTCGCGCGCGCCGTGGTGATAGGCGGCGACGATGACCGGCGCGCCGGACGGCGGATACAGCACGCCGATGTCGTTGGTTGGACCATACCCGCCGGTCCCGGTCTTGTGCGCCACCGTCCATCCAGCGGGGACGCCCGCCTTGATGCGCGCGGGTCCCGTCGGCGTGTCGATCATCCAGCGCAGCAGCGTGTCCTTGTGCGGCGCGGTCAGCGGCGTGTCCGCGTCGATCAGCAGGCGCTTCAGGTTCGCCGCCGAACTCAGCGGCCTGATCGTGTCCTTGTCGCCGTCCAGTCGGTTCATCTCGGGCTCGAAGCGATCGACCGTGGTGTCCGCGTCGCCCATCCTCCGGTAGAAGGCGCGCATCGGCTCCAGCCCGCCCATCGCCTTCAGCAGCAGGTTGGCGGCCGGGTTGTCGCTGACCTCCACCGTGCCCTTCATCAAGGCCTCGACGCTCAGCGCGCCGCCGATGGCGGGCTCGGTGATCGGCGCATGATTGACCATGTCCGCTCGCGTGACCGGGATCATCCGGTCCAGCCGCTCCTCGCCCTCCTGCACCCGCAGGAAGGTCGCGGCGGCCAGGAACATCTTGAAGGTGGAGCAATAGACGAAACGCTCTTCGCCCCGCCACGCCAGCATCCGGCCGGAACCCAGATCATGGGCGACGAAGCCCAGCCGCCCGCCGTCCCGCGCCTCCAGCGCCGACAGGTCGAACATTTCGGGCAGCGACGGAGCGGGCTCGGACGAGATTTGGGGCGCACGACCGCAGGCGGTCAGGCCCAGAGCCGACAGGCCGGTCAGGACGCTTCTGCGGTCCATGGCGCGGGGTCCTTTCAGGCCGCGTAGCCGGCGGCGACGCCGGACTGGGGCGCCGGGATCGCCGTGCCCTCGTCGGCGTATTCGTTCAGCTTGTTGCGCAGGGTCCGGATCGAGATGCCCAGGATGTTGGCCGCATGGGTGCGGTTGCCCAGGCAATGGGTCAGGGTGTCGAGAATCAGCGCCTTCTCCATCTGCGCCACCGTCTGGCCGACCTGAGCGCGCGACACCGCGTCGGCGGTCTGGGCCGCGCGACCGGCCGGACCCGCGTCATAGGTCGCGCCTCCGGTCAGCGGCTGCCCGTCCGGCAGGCGGATGGCGTCGACGTCGATCTCCACGCCGGTCGCCAGCAGCACCGCGCGGTGCATGGCGTTCTCCAGCTCGCGCACGTTGCCGGTCCAGCGATGGCCGGAGATGGCGCGTCGCGCGGCCTCCGACACCGGCCGCGCCGGCACGCCGTTGGCGGCGGCGTACTTCTTCACGAAATGATCGGCCAGGGCGACCACGTCCGCCGGGCGCTCACGCAGCGCCGGCAGCTTCAGGTTCACGACGTTCAGCCTATACAGCAGGTCTTCGCGGAAGGTCCCTTCCGCCACCGACTTGGCCAGGTCGCGGTTCGACGTGGCGATGATGCGGATGTTGACCGGCACCGGCTTGCCGCCGCCGACGCGGTCGATGACCCGCTCCTGGATCGCGCGCAGCAGCTTGGCCTGCAGCCGCACGTCCATCTCCGAGATTTCGTCCAGCAGCAGCGTGCCGCCGTCGGCCTCCTCGAACTTGCCGATCCGCCGCGCCACCGCGCCGGTGAAGGCGCCCTTCTCGTGCCCGAACAGCTCGGATTCCAGCAGATTGTCCGGGATCGCCGCACAGTTGACGCTGATGAAGGGCCGCTCGGCGCGCTTGGACTTCTGGTGCAGATAGCGCGCCATCACCTCCTTGCCGACGCCGCTCTCGCCTGTGATCAGGATGCTGGCCTCGGACCGCGCCACCTGGTCGGCCAGCTGGATCACGGCCTTCATCGCCGGGTCGGCCGAGATCATCGGCCGCTCGTCGTCCGCCACCGCCGACAGCACCGCCGCGATCAGGTCCGCCTCGGGCGGCAGGGGGATGAACTCCTTGGCCCCGGCCCGGATCGCCGCCGCCGCCTCGCTGGGGCCGGCGTCGACGCCGCAGGCCACCACCGGCACATGGATGCGCTCGGCCTCGTTGGCCGCGATCAGGGCGGCGATGTCGATGCGCCAGTCGACCATCAGCAGGTCGGCGCCCTGCCCCCGGCGCAGCTGCTCCGTCGCCTGGTCGCCGCGCTCGACGTGCTGGACCTTGGCCCCGTGGGCCATGGCCATCTTCACCGCCGTGGCGAGCTGTCCGCTCAGTCTGCCGACCACCAAAAGCCGCATGGGTCGTCCTCCCTAAATCCTACGTGCGGTCGCCGGTCAGGCGCCCGCGTCCTCGGTCTTGATGATTTCCGTCATGGTCACGCCCAGCCGGTCCTCGACGACGACGACCTCCCCGCGCGCGACCAGCCGGTTGTTGACGAAGATGTCGATCGCCTCGCCGACCTTTCGGTCCAGCTCCAGCACCGACCCGGCCCCCAGCTTCAGCAGCTGCGCCACCGACATGTGCGACTTGCCCAGCACGGCGGCGATGTTGACCGGCACGTCGAACACCGGCGCCAGGTCGGCGGCGGACTTGTCGGCCGCATCGTCGGCGGTCACCAGCGCCGTGCCGTCGGGAAACTCTTCGAGGGGCAGGTCGGCGGCCATGGTCAGGCTCCCAGATCAAGCGGTTCGGCGTGCCCGGCCTCGGCGGCCAGGGCGGAATTCAGGGCGTCGGCCAGCCGCGCGGCGGCGGCGTCCAGATCGAACTCCGCGCGCCCGTCGGCCCAGGTCAGTTCGAAGGCGGCGGGGGCCATCGACGGGTCGTCGCGGAAGGCCACGCCCCCGGCATGCCCGGCTTGCGCGCAGGCGTCCTGGATCAGGCCTCGCGCCGCCTCGTCCAGCCCGCCCGCGCGGATCGTCAGCCGGCCCTGCGCCTCGATCTCGCGCCCCAGCGCTTCCAGAGCGGCGGCCACCGCGCCGGCCGGGAACCGCGCCAAGGCCGCCGACGCCAGCGCACGACCGCAGGCCAGGGCCAACTCGGCGGATTCCTCCCGATGCCGGCGCGCCACCTCCGACAGCGCGGGCAGACCCCGCGCCACGGCGTCGGCGACGACCGCCAGAGCGGCGGCCCTCTGCCCCTCCGCTTCCGCCAGCGCCTGCGCCCGCGCCTCGGCCGCGGCCTGGGCGACCAGAGCCTCGACCTCGGCCGGCAGATAGGCCCGGCGCGCCGGGCGCCAGTCCGACGCGCGGACGACCCGGCCGTCCTCGGCGAACTCCTGATCGAAAATGAAAGGGCGTGCGGCGCTCATGTCAGTAGATCAACTCGTCGTCGCCGCCCTGGCCGACCAGCATGATCTCGCCCTTGGCGGCCAGGTCCTTGGCGACCTGCACCATCGTCATCTGCGCCTGATCGACGTCCTTCAGACGCACCGGCCCCATGCTCTCCATGTCCTCGCGCATGATCTTGGCGGCGCGTTCCGACATGTTGGAGAAGAACAGCTCGCGCAGGCTCTCCGACGCTCCCTTCAGGGCCAGACCCAGCTGATCCTTCTCGACCGCGCGCAACAGCGTCTGGATGCCGCCGGGGTCCAGCTTGGCCAGATCCTCGAACACGAACATCAGGGCGCGGATGCGCTCGGCGCTCTCGCGGTTGCGCTCTTCCAGGGCGCCGATGAAGCGCGCCTCGGTCTGGCGGTCGAAGCTGTTGAAGATGTCGGCCATCATCTCGTGGCTGTCGCGCTTCGAGGTGCGCGCCAGGTTCGACATGAACTCGGTGCGCAGCGTCTGCTCGATCTTGTCCAGGATTTCGCGCTGCACCGGCTCCATGCGCAGCATCCGCTGCACGCACTCCAGGGCGAAGTCTTCCGGCAGCGACGTCAGCACCCGCGCCGCATGGTCCGGCTTGATCTTGGACAGCACCACCGCGACCGTCTGGGGGTATTCGTTCTTGAGGTAGTTCGCCAGAACCGCCTCGTTCACGTTGCCCAGCTTGTCCCACATGGTCCGGCCGGCGGGCCCGCGGATCTCCTCCATCATCGCGTCGACGCGATCCGGCGGCATGAAGGCGGTCAGCAGTTTCTGCGTCTGCTCGAAACTGCCCATGACCGTGCCGGAGCCGCTCATCCCCGACACGAACTCCAGCAGCAGCTCCTCGACCACGCTGGACGTCACCGTGCCCAGCGTCGCCATGGCCTGGGAGATCTCCTTGATCTCGTCCTCGTCCAGCCCCTGCCACAGGCGCACGTGCTCTTCGCCCAGCGACAGCAGGATCACCGCGGCCTTCTCCGGCCCCGTCAGCTTGCGGGCGTCCTCGACCGCCGCCTTCTTGGTCAGCAGCCTGGCCATCAGCCCTCATGCACCCAGCTGCGGAGGATCGAGGTCGATTCCTCCGGGTGCTTCTCGACGAAGTCGGCGACCTTGCGCACCGACGACGCCTTCACCTGTCCCTCGATGCGGGCGATGTCGAGCCGCTGCTCCATCTCGGTCGGCCCGGTCAGCTGGCCGGCGATTCCGCCGCCGCCGCCGACCGTGACCGTCTGCAACTGCGTCACGCCGGGGCCTGCGGGCAGGACCGCCCCCCCGCCCGCAGCCTGCGCCGCGCCGCCGCTGGTCGCCGCCTTCAGCAGCGGACGCAGCACGAAGAAGATCAGCAGCACGCCCGTGATCAGCAGGATCAGCAGTTCGACCCCGCGCATGACGTCGTTCTTGCCGAAGTCGAACATGCCGCCGCCGGCCTCGGTCCCGCCGTCCGGCAGGGCGGCCCGGTCGAACCGGACGTTGGTCACCTCCAGCTTGTCGCCGCGCGTCTCGTCGATGCCGACCGCGGCGCCCACCAGGGCCTTGATCTGGGCGATCTCCTCCGGCGTGCGCGGGGCATAGGTCGCCTCCGCGCCGTCGGCGCCGGGCGTCCACTTGCCGTCGACCGCCACGGCGACCGCCAGACGACGCACCTCGCCCGGCTCCTTCACCGTGGTCGTGGTGGTGTTCGAGATCTCGTAGTTGATGGTCTCGGAGGTGTCCTGCTGGCTGGACCCGACCTGCGCCGTCTCCGGCCCCTCGCCGCCGGGGATGTTCTCCGTCGCCGTCGCCCCGCCCAGCGACTGGGCGCTGGTGTCCTGGGCCGTCGAGCCGTTCGTGGCCGTCGAGCGCACCACCTGACCGTCCGGGTCGTAGCGCAGCTCCTGCGTCGTCTGGCGGCTGTGGTCGATCTCGGCGGTGACCTGCACCCGCGCCGCGCCGGGGCCCACCACGCCCTCGACGATGTCCATGATCCGCGCCTGCAGCTGGCGTTCGGTGCCGGCCTTGGCCTGCTCCGCCCCGGCGCCGAAGCCGTCGTCCTCGCCGCCCGCCGCCAGGGTGCGGTTCATGTCGTCCACGACCGTGACGCGGTTCGGCTTCAGGTTCGGCACGGCCGAGGCGACCAGGTTGCGGATCGCCCGCACGTTCTCGGCCGTCATCTCGCGCCCGCCCAGACCGACCACGACCGAGGCCGTCGGCTCCGCCGCGTCCGCCTGGAACAGCGCCCGCTCCGGCAGGGCGATGCGCACCCGCGCCATCGACACCCCGCGCAGGGACATGATGTCCCGCGCCAGCTCGCCTTCCAGCGCGCGTTTGGCGTTCAGGTTCTGCTGGAACTCCGTCTGGCCCAGCACCGACTGCTCGTCGAAGATTTCATAGCCGACCGACCCTTGGGTCACGAGCCCCTTGCCGGCCAGCAGCATCCGCGCGGTGCCGACCTCGTCGCGGCTGACGAAGATGGTCGAGCCGTCGCCTTTGGCCGAATGTTTGATGCCCGCCGCGTCCAGCGCCGTCGTGATCTCCGACGCCTCGCGCAGGTCCAGGTTGGAATACAGCAGCGCGTCCGGCGCCTGGCCGATGCGCATCATGACGGCGACCAGCACCGCCGCGACGCCCGCCGCCACGCCCAGCACGGCCGCCAGGCGACCGATCCCGAATCTCTGCACCGCCGCCGTGAAGCCGCCCACGCGCACCCGCCCTGAACCACCGGCGGGACATCCGAACGCGCCCGCTAGGCAGAAACTGCCGGGAGCGTGGTAAATGCGGCGTTAAGGGGAAGGAGATCGACACGCCGTTCTCCCTCCCCTCATGGGGAGGGACGTCGACGCGAAGCGACGACAGGGTGGGGCTAAGTCATGGCGAACGCCGCCGCGAACGCACGTTCCCGCGAAATGCGGAAAGCCCTCACGCCGCCCGAGGCGCGTCTTTGGGCCAGCCTGAAGACGCTCCGGAGCAACGGCTTCCACTTCCGCCGTCAGGCCCCGTTCCGGGGCTATTTCCTCGACTTCGTCTGCCATTCGCGTCGTCTGGTCGTCGAAGTCGACGGAGCCCATCACGATCTCACCGCCGCCCACGACATGACGCGGGATGCAGTTCTAAGGCGCGAGGGCTACGTCGTGCTCCGATTTCCCGCAACCGCGATCCGGGATCACCTGCCGGACGTCATGGACGGGATCGACCATGCGCTGAACTCGGCTCAGCCCCACCCTCGCTCCGCTGCGCGGAGCGGTCCCTCCCCAGAAGGGGAGGGAAAATGAGGGATTACGCCGCCAGCTTCAGCTCCGCCGCCTTCTGGATCCGCGCCTCGGCGATCGCGTCGGCGATCTCGTGGGTCGGGCGGTTCTCCGACGCGGAGCGGTCCAGAACCTCTTCCAGCGTCTCCATCAGGCGGCTCAGCTTGCCCTCGACCCAGGCCGGGTCATAGGCGCCGCCCGTCTGGCGGGCCTTCAGCTCGGACGCCACGTTGATGATGCCGCCGCCGTTGGCGACGTAGTCCGGCGCGTACAGCACGCCGCGATCGAACAGGATGCGCCCGATCTCCGGCGTCGCCAGCTGGTTGTTGGCGGCGCCCACCACCGCCTTGACCGTCAGCCGGTCCAGCGTCTGCGGGTTCAGCGTCGCGCCCAGCGCGCACGGCGCATAGATGTCGGCCTTGGCGTCATAGATGGCGTCGGGCGCCACGATCTCCGCGCCGGTCCTCGCCGCGACCTCTTCCAGCAGCGGCACGTTCACGTCCGTGACGATCAGCTTGGCGCCCGCGGCGTGCAGCTTGTCGGCCAAGTAGCCGCCGACGTGTCCGATGCCCTGCACCGCGATCGTCAGCCCGGTCAGGTCGTCCTGGTTCCACAGACGGCGCGCGACCAGCAGTGTCGAACGGAACACGCCCTCGGCGGTCACCGGGCTGGGGTCGCCCGAGCCTTCCTTGCCGCCCGACAGGCCGACCACGTACTCGGTCTGCGTCCGCGCCTGGGCGATGTCCTCGACCGACACGCCGACGTCCTCGGCCGCGTAATAGGCGCCGCCCAGTTGATCGACCGCGCGGCCGAAGGCGCGGAACAGCTCCGGCGTCTTCTGGGTCTTGGAGTCGCCGATGATCACCGACTTGCCGCCGCCCATCTCCAGATCGGCGACCGCATTCTTGTAGCTCATGCCCTTGGACAGACGCAGCACGTCCTCCAGCGCCTCGGCGGCGGAGGCGTAATTCCACATCCGCGTGCCGCCCACGGCCGCGCCTCGCGCGGTGGAGTGCACCGCAACAATCGCCTTGAGGCCGGTCTTTTCGTCGGAGAAGGCGTGAACGCCTTCGTGGTTCGCGAACGACGGGGAATCAAACAGCGTCATGCCCTGTTCGAGCCTTTCCTGGGTATTTTTGTTGCGGGGCCCATACGCGGGTCTTGGGTTCGGAACAAGGCGCCTTTCCCTCACGTCACCGCGAGGTCAGGCGGGGTAGAACGGGCGGCGCGCCCGACGGCAACGGCGCCGAAGGATCGCGGGCGAAGTCCAGGACGTCGGCGAAGACGGCGACGGCGAACAGGTCGCGGTTCAGCAGGTGCCGGCCGTCCTCGTACCATCCGGTGCGCAGGTTCGGCGCCTCGCCCGCGCGCTCCAGTGCGCGCCGCATCGCCCGCTTGGGCACCAGATCGTCGTGCGCGCCGTACAGCAGCAGCGTCGGCACGCGCGTCCGCCCCAGATCGCGAGACGCGATCTCCATCAGATCGACCAGACCGTGCACCACGTCGAACCGCGTGGCCGTGATGAAGGCCGGGTCGCGCCCGCTGCGGATCAGCTCGATCCAGTTGTCCGAGGCCAGCACGTCCCGCGTCGCCCACTCCGGCGGCTCCACGGCATACGCCCCCGCCACCCGCGCCGTGACCCACAGCGAGGCCCGGTTCAGCAGGTTTTGGCTGGACCAGCCCCACACCGCCGGCCCCAGCAGCACCAGCCCGTCGGCCTGGGGCGGACCGTCCGAGGCGAAGGCGGCGATGCCCACCGCGCCGCCCATGCTCTCGCCCACCACCACGACCGGCAGTCCGGGATGACGCGCGCGCACCAGATCGACGACGTCGCGCAGGTCGTCCTGCATCAGGTCGCCCGGCCAGACGCCCCGCCCCGGCGACCGCCCGAACCCCCGCTGGTCATAAGCATAGGTCACCGCGCCCCGCTCGGCCCACCAAGGCCCCGCCAGACGCCACGCCGCGGAACTGTCGTTGACCCCGTGCAGCGCCACGATCGCCACGTCCGGCGCCCGCTCCAGCGGCGCCCAGCGCCGCATGGCCAGCCGCGCGCCGTCGCGCACCACGAAGGCGTCCGCCTCGATGCTCGGCCCCGCGAACCCTGCCGGTGGCGTCAGAGGCGCCTGCACCCGCGGCGACGCGCAGGCCGTCAGCGCCAGAGCGGCGAACAGGGCCGCCGCCGCCCTCACTTCGGCGGGCTTTCCGGCAACATCAGGCGGATCACGCCCTTGAACGCCTCGGGGTTCACCGGCTTGCCCTTCTTGGTGATGACCAATCGCCCCTGGCGCGCCAGTCCGGTCGCCACGGCGCGGACCTTGCCCATTTCCCGCTGCCAGCGGTCGGGGGCGATGATCTTTGCCACTTCGGACGGACAGATGCTCTTGCCGGGGTCGCGCTTGGCCAGAAGGTCGAAGATCTCGGTTTCGATCGGATCGCTCATCGCGCCTCTATCCCGCATCGGCGCGAAAGAAAAAAGCACGGCGGCGCCTGCGCCCACCCGCAGGCGTCCTATATTGTGCTCGACGACGAGGCCGCGTCCGACGGATGTGCACTATGTGCACTCTGTTTTTTCGGAGTGCACATTCTCCGAAATCGACTCGATCGACTCGCTTTTTTTCCGCCACTCCCCGGCGCAGCAGAAGGGGCCTTGATGGTCGCCAAGATCACCGTCACCGAAGGCGAGTTCGCCGGCTGGCGGACCTATGACCTGCACGGCACCTTCGATCAGGTGGTCGGCCCCTTCTATTTCCGGCCCGATCCCGACGGCCGCATGCGCTGCGCCTTCCGCGCCGAGCCCAAGCACATGAACGCCGGCGACCGCATGCACGGCGGCTGCCTGATGACCTTCGCCGACATCGCCCTGTTCCAGACCGCCTATCAGGAGATGGAGGGGGCCTCGGGCGTGACCGTGTCGCTCGACTCCACCTTCGTCGACGGCGCCTACGTCGGCGAGCTGATCGAGGCGACCGGCGAGGTGGTCAAGGCGGGCAAGAGCCTGATCTTCGCCCGCGGCCAGATCACCACCGGCGACCGCGTGCTGATGACCTACTCCGGCGTGATCCGGAAGTTCGAGAAGCGCTGAGCGATTTTCTTCCGGTCGGCGTCGAATCCGGCGTGGGCCGCGCGTCTTCCGTTCAAGACGCGCGGAATGGGTCCGGCGCGCTCGAACCGAAAGGGCTTCGGCCATGACCGTTTCCACCCTGCCTGCCGCCCCCTCCCGCTCCGCCGTGCCCCTGTGGGCGCGCGGTCTCGCCGCCTTCGGCGTGCTGTGGAGCCTGTACGGCGTGTTCCAGTTCGCCGGCTCGTCGCTGGCCTCCGAGGCGACCCTGATGGGCCGCGGCATGACCGAGGCCCAGGCCCAGCTCTACGCCGGCCTCCCGGTCTGGATGACGATCGTCTTCGCCGTCGGCGTGTTCGGCGGCGTGGTCGGCTCGGCGCTGCTGTTCTTCGGCCGGCGTTGGTCCCTGCCGGTCCTGGCCGCGTCTCTGGCCGGCTATGTGGCGCTCTATGCCGGCGACGTCGCCTACGGCGTCTTCGCGGCCTTCGGCGCCTCCCAGGTGGCGGTGCTGACCTTCGTCGTCGTCGTGGCCGCGGCCCTGTTCGGCGCCGCCTGGCGCCTGCACCGAACCGGCGCCCTGCGCTGAGTGGGACGTCAGAAGCCCGCCTGGGCCGCCGGCCGGGCGCGACAGGCCTCCAGCCAGCGCGCCAGGTTCTCCAGCTCGGCCGGCGGCCGGTATTTGATCAGCCTGGCGAAATCCAGGCCGACCACCGCCACCACGTCGGCGATGGTGAACCGGTCTTCGGCGATCCATTCGTGGTCGGCCAGGCGGCGGTCCAACGTCTTCATGAACTTCTCGGCGCCGACCCGGCTCCACTCCGCCACGTGGGGCTGGGGAGCCTCAAGCGCGGCCAGCGCCGGGTGGCTGAAGCGCACGTTCAGCATCATCGGATTGGCCAGATACATCTCGCACCGGCGCGTCCACATCTCGATCACCGCCTGCTCCCGCGCGTCGCGCCCGAACAGGTTCGGCTCGGGATGCAGGGCCTCCAGATAGCGGCAGATGGCCACCGATTCCGAAATCGTCGTGCCGTCGTCCAGCTCCAGCGCGGGCACATGCGGCACGCCCACCTTGGCGCGGTACTCCGGCGTCCGGTGCTGCCCCGACAGCAGATCGACCTCCACGATCTCCACGTCGGTCAGGCCCTTCTCGGCCATGACCCAGCGGACCCGGCGCGGATTGGGCGCGCGTTGGGAGGTGAACAGCTTCATGATCCGAAAACTCCCATCGGCATCGCGCCCACCACCGACGCCGTCATCACCGTGGCCATGAAGCCGCCGAACAGCGCCTTCCACACCATGCCCAAGACCTCTTGCCGCCGCTCGGGGATCAGCACCGACAGGCCGGTCACCGTGATCCCCACCGAGCCGATGTTGGCGAAGCCGCACAGGGCGTAGGTCATCAGCATCCGCGTCCGTTCGCTCATCTCGCCCTCGGGCACGGCGCCCAGCTGGATGAAGGCCACGAACTCCGTCAGCGTCAGCTTGACCCCCAACAGCCGCCCGGCGATCCCGGCCTCCGACCACTCGACCCCGGTCAGCCAGGCGATCGGCATGAACAGCCAGCCCAGCACCCGCTCCACCGTCACCGGCCCGTCGAACAGCCAGAAGCCGCCCAGCATCACGTTCACCAGAGCCACCAGCGCCACGAAGACGATCAGCACCGCCGAGATGTTCAGCACCACCATCAGGCCGTCCGCGGTGCCCTTCACCAGGGCGTCTATGCCGCTGTCGTACTTCAGGGTGGAGCGATAGTCCGCCACCTCCCCGCCCTCACCCGGCGTCTCCGGGATCAGGATCCGGGCCAGCAGCACGCCCGCCGGCGCCGACACGATCGAGGCCACCAGCACATGGCCCGCCGCATTGGGCAGCACCGGCGACAGGATCGCGGCATAGGCCACCATGGTGGATCCTGCGACCGTCGCCAGGCCGACCACCATCATCAGGAAGATCTCGGACCGGGTCAGCTTGTCCAGATAGGCGCGGATCACGATCGGGCTCTCGATCATGCCCAGAAAGATGTTGGCCGCCACCGCCAGCGCCGACGCCCCGCCCAGGCCCATCGTCCGCTGGAACAAGAGGCCGAAGCCGTAGGTGATCCACTTCAGGATCTTCCAGTGCCACAGCAGCGCCGACAGCGCCGAGATCACCAGGATCAGCGGCAGCACCTGGAAGGCGAAGGTGAACAGCGCCGGCTCGTTCGTGACGCCATAAGGCTGGTCGCCGCCGGCCAGATAGCCGAAGACGAACTTGGCCCCCTCGTTGGTCGCCCGCGCCAGGCCGTCCACCGCGCCGGTGATGGCCGCCAGCACGCCCTGCGAGCCGGGGATGGCGAACAGGGCCAACACCAGCCCCGCCTGCACCGCCACGGCGCCGAGCGCCAACCGCCACGGAAACCGCTTGCGGTTCTCCGACAGCAGCCAGCAGACGGCGATCACGAACACGATGCCTGTCAAGGCCTGGGCGTTCAGCGTGGAGAACATGCGGCGCGGCCCCTCCCGAAAGGCGACATGGCCTTAGAGCGCCGCGCCCGGCCCCTTGGCAAGGGGCGTCAGATTCAGTCGGCTTTTCATCCGCCGTCGCACTGGAGTAGCGTCGTTACGCACAGCTTGGGGGAGCCGTCGATGAGCACCGTCCGCACCATCTTCCTGACCATCGCCGCGGCCCTGGCCGCGCTCGCGCTGGCCGGCGGCGAAGCCCGGGCCCAGCAACGCCTGTCGGTCGGCGGGGAGGCGGCGGGCAGCCTGCGAAACGGCGACCAGCAGCTGGATTCCGGAGAATACGTCGACGTCTGGACCTTCCAGGGTCGTGCGGGCCAGCAGGTCACCATCAACATGAGCTCGACCCAGATCGACGCCTATCTGATGCTGCGCGGGCCCGGCGGCCTGTCCGAATGGAACGACGACCGCGCCACGGGCGAGGCCAACGCCCGCATCACCGTGCGCCTGCCCGCCGACGGGCTCTATCGCATCAGCGCCACCAGCTATGAGCCCGGCGAGAGCGGCGAGTATCTGATCAGCCTGGTGGAAGGCGCCGGTCCCGCATCGGGCCGCGAAGGCGGCGGCGACATCCAGCTGGGCCAGACCGGCGCGGGCCGCCTGGCGCTCGGCGACGACCGCCTGGACGCGGGCGAGTTCGTCGATCGCTGGACCTTCCGGGGACAGCCGGGACAGACCTACGAGGTGCGCCTGAACTCCGGGGCCTTCGACTCCTATCTGCTGGTGCGCGGCACGGACCTGGAAGCCGACAACGACGACGAGCCCGGTCGCGGCTCGGTCGACAGCCGGCTGGAGTTCGTCATGCCGGCCGACGGCGAGGTGCGCATCTACGCCACCAGCTATCAGGCCGACGAGACCGGCGAGTACGCCCTGACTCTCTCCCGGCCCGGCGAGGACGTGGGCCCCGCGCCCGTCCTGACCGCCTCGGCCTCCATCGCGCCCGGCGACTCCCTGTCCGGCAGCCTGGGTGACGGCGACGCCACCCTGCGCTCCGGCGAATACATGAGGGCCTACACCCTGGCCGGCCGCGCGGGCGATCGTCTGGACGTCCGTATGCGCTCCAGCGGTTTCGACCCCTACGTCTTCCTGACCGGTCCGGGAGAGTTCTCCGCCGCCAACGACGACGACGAAAGCGGCGAGGACGGCACCAACAGCCGCCTGATCGTCACCCTGCCCGCCGACGGAGAATACCAGCTGGTCGCCACCAGCTTCGAACCCGGCGAAACCGGCGACTTCATCCTGGCGGTCGACCGCGCGGGCGAAGAGGCCGCGCCCACCGGCGCCTCGACCACCCTCGCCGCCTTCGAGGACGGCGTGGTGCGACAGGGAAGCCTGTCGCTCGGCGACGACACTCTGGACGACGGCCAGTTCGTCGACATGTACCAGTTCACCGGCCGTCGCGGCACGCGCATCGCCCTGACCGCCGAGAGCGCGGCGTTCGACACCAACCTTTTCCTGCTCGGCCCCGGCGACGTCTCCGAAAACAACGACGACGGCCCGGACGGCACGAACAGCCGCATCGATTTCGTCCTGCCCCAGGACGGAACCTACGACGTCGCCGTCTCCTCGTATGACGGCGGTGAGACCGGCCCCTATCGCTTGACCGCCGGACTCAGTCTGGGCACGCCGCGCCAGGCCGGCGTACCGGGCGGCCCGCGCATCTTCGCCGTCATGGTCGGCATCTCGGACTATCAGGGCTATTCGTCCAACCTGCCCTACACCGACGAGGACGCGATCAAGCTGGCCGAGGATCTGCGCCGCGACGGCCTGCTGAACCCCGCCAGCGTCGTGCTGACCGACGCCGACGCCACGGTCGCGGGGGTCAAGGCCGCCTTCGCCCAGGTCGCGGCCCAGGCGGGGCCGGAGGACATCTTCCTGTTCTTCTATTCGGGCCACGGGGCCCAGAACCGCGGCGTCGTCAGCCCGTTCGAGCCCGACGGCATGACCGAGACCATCGTCATGGTCGACGGCCAGATCAGCGACGCGGAGATGGGCGAGATGTTCGCCTCGGTGGACGCCCGGCTGGCCATGATCGTGATGGACAGCTGCTTCTCCGGCGGCTTCGCCCGCAACGTCGTGACCCGCCCCGGGATCATGGGCATGTTCTCGTCGGAGGAAGACCTGACCAGCCAGGTCGCCGGCAAATTCCAGGCGGGCGGCTACCTGTCCCACTTCCTGCGCACCGGCCTGGGCGGAGAGGCGAACGCCGACGGCGACGACATGATCACCGCCGGCGAACTGACCCAGTACCTGCGCCGCCGCTATGCCGTCGACGTCGCGGACGTCCGCACCCAGACCATCGACGGTCAGCGCAGCTACCAGAACCTGGTGGTCGAGCGCGGTGGTGTCCAGGTCGACGACGTCGTGGTGCGCGTGGCGCGGGGGTGACGGCGCTCAGTCCAGCCTGAGCGCGCGGTCCAGGCTCCAGGCGCCCGGCCCCCGCGCGATCAGATAAATCAGCGGCCCGGCCCACAGCAGGTGGGTCGGCCAGCCCAGGGGCACGACGAAGATCTGGATGACGATCGTCATCCCCAGCAGCGCCACGGCCGAAAGCCGCGTCGCCAACCCCAGGATGATCAGGATCGGGAACAGGTGCTCGGCGTAGGTGGCCAGATAGGCGGCCGGCTCGGGCGCCAGGAACGGCAGGCGATAGTCTTCCTGAAACAGGAAGAAGGTGGTGTCCGTCAGCGTCAGCGCCCCCTCCACCTTGGTCCGGCCGGACAGCAGGAAGGGCGCGGCGATCCCGAGGCGCAGCAGCAGGGCGATCGCGGCTTCGGGCACGGCCCGGGTCAAGTACTCGTGCAGGGTGCGGATGGCGGTCACGGGATCTCCGTCGGATCAGGGATGAACAGACCGGCCTCGACGAGGCCGGACACCAGGGCGGAAGCGTCGACGCCGCGCGCGACGGCCGCGCTCATCGCCACCGCCAGCGGCCGGCCGCGGCCGCAGTCGACCAGAAGGGCGTGCTCGTCGGGCGTCAGGGCGCGATGCCGGACCACGTCGTCCGGCCGCCAGATCGCAAGTCCTTCGGTCCGACGGTCCCAGACCAGGTCGCCAGCCCCCTCTTCCCGATGGCCCCGCCACAAAGAGGGGGCCGTCCAGTCGAACAGAAAGACCCGCAGACTGGGGTGCGGCCTCAGCGGCCGGACCATGGCGGTCGCCCCGGTCCGGGCCAGATCGGCGACCGTCAAAACCAGCGCGTCGGGCGCCAGATGCGCCTCGGTCCACGCCCGGTCCAGCCGCGCCACGGGCCCCAGCCACGGCCAGTCGGTCAGGGGCGGGAACCGCGCCAGCCAGTCCGGAAAGTCGGCGCCGTAGAGCGTCAGCACCGGATCGGTCGGAGGATGGGCGCGCACATGCTCGACCGCCGTCGCCTCGAACGCCTCTTCGCCCAGCATGGCCACGATGGTCGGATAGTTGTCGGCGAGGGCCCGGACCGCGCCCAGGATCACGCCGTTGGCGTAGACCGCCATCGGTCCGGCCGCAGGGCTCTTGAGCAGGTCGGCCACGAAATCCGTATGAAAGTCTGTCACGCCGCAATCTCCAGCGCCGCGCCGCGCAGACCCGCTTCGGCCACGTGCCGCTCGGCCATCAGGTCATCGAAGGCGGGCACCTCGCCGTCCCGTTCCAGCAGCGTGGGGCGCGGGCCGATGCGGGCCGTCAGCCGCGCGTGCAAAGCCCAGACCGCCGCGTCGACCGGCGCGTCGTGGGAATCGATCAGCAGCGCCTCGCCCAGATGCGGATCAGGCCGGTGCCCGGCCACATGGACCTCGCCCACCAGATCCCCGGGCACGCGGTCGATCCAGGCGTCGGCGTCCCCGCCCATGTTGCGGGCCGAGACGAAGACGTTGTTCACATCGACCAGCAGGCCGCAGCCGCTTCGGCGCGCCAGCTCGGCCAGAAACTCGACCTCGTCCCAGTCGTGGTCGAGCGCGAGGTAAGCGCTCGGGTTCTCGATCAGCAGCCGCCGCCCCAGCGCCTCCTGCGCCTCGACGACGTGGTCGACCATCAGCGTCAGGACCGCGTCGATCCGCGGCACGGGCAGCAGGTCGGGCATGTAGATCCCGTCGGCCCGCGACCAGGCGAGGTGTTCGGAGACGACGAAGGGCTCGTATCGGTCGATCAGGGCACGGAACCGCGCCAGATGCTCCCGATCCGGCCGCTCCGGCCCGGCCAGCGACAGGCCGACGCCATGCAGCGACAGCGGCGCCTCGGCGCGGATCGCCTCCAGCCATTTCAGGCGCGGCCCTCCCGGGACCATGTAGTTCTCGGGGTGGACCTCGAACCACAGGCCGGGATCCCGACCGGCCGCCGCATGGGCCAAGGCGTCCGCATAGTGTTGCGGCTTCAACCCGACGCCGGCGGAGGGGGAACTCGCTTGCGGCATGGATGCGGCGGTCGGTCGGGGCGTCATCGCCGGGTTCAGCGGCCAGCGATGACGGTCAGCGAGCCGTTCCCACGCGGGGTCTGGATCTGGGTGCAGGTGCCCTTGGTCACGTACTTCCAGGCGTTGCCCTGCCAGTCGCGGGTCGAGGTGCCGGCGCACGAGGTGCCGGGGCCGGCGGCGCAGTCGTTCTGGCCGGCGCGCGACACGCCGTAGCAGCGCTCCTTGTCGGCGTTGGGGCGGTCCTGGGCGACCGGTTGGGCCACGGCGGCGCCGGCGGCGATGCCGGCCAGCGAAAGGCCGGCGGCGGTGAGGGCGAGGGTCTTCATGGGACGTCTCCTTCGAGGGGCTGCCCGCTCGTCGGCGGGTCGAGGAGAAGTTCGGCGGAGCGGTTCCTGCGGTTACGGCGCCCGACCAAAAATAAACCCGTCGCCCTGGCCCCATCCGCCTGTAACGTCGCCCCGGGACGCGGCGTAGTCGGGGTCGGCGTGATCGAACGGGAAGCCCATCTCAGAAGCTTGATGATCGGCGGCCTGAGCGGCGACGCCGCGGCTTGGCGCGCCCTGCTGTCGGAACTTCGCGCGCCGCTGGGCGCCTTCTTCCGCCGACGGATGGGCGACCGGGTCGACGTCGAGGACCTGATCCAGGAGACTTTGATCGCCGTGCACGCCAAGCGCGCCACCTATGACCCCACCCTGCCCTTCACTGCCTGGGTGCACGCCGTCGCGCGCCACAAGATGATCGACGGCCTTCGGCGCGAGGCGCGTCGTCCGATCGCCCCTCTGGAGGCGGCGGGGGATCCGGCGGGCGAGCACACGGTCGAGGACGGGGCCATGCGCCGCGACCTGTCGCGCGTGCTGTCGCTTCTGCCCATGCGCCAGCGGCGGTTGATCGAGGACGTGCGCGTCCACGGCCTCAGCATGGCCGAGGCGGCAGAGCGTCACGGCATGACCGAGGGGGCGGCCAAGGTGAGCGTCCATCGGGGGCTGAAAGCCCTGATGGAGAGAGTGAGCATGCGTCCATGAAGACCGACGACCTGATCGAGGCCCTGGCCTTGGGACTGGAGCCCGCCCGCCCGGCGCGGCCGGGCCTGCCGTGGCTGCTGCTGGCTGCCGCGGCCTCGGCCGCCCTCGTCCTGGCCGTGCTGGGGGTACGGAGCGATCTGGCCGAAGCCATTCAGGGCCCGACCTTCTGGCTCAAGGCGGCCTACACCGTCGCCCTGGCCGGCGCGGCGCTATGGTGGGTGGACCGGCTTGGCCGACCGGGAGCTTCCGCCCGTCGCCCCGCCCTGGCCGTCGCGGGCGTCGTCGGCGTCGCGGCCGCCGCCGGTGCGATCGAACTGCTGCGCCTGCCGCCAGAGCTTCGGCTGGACGACCTGCTGGGCTGGAGCTGGCGCGAATGCAGCCGCAACATCGTCATGGCCGCCACGGCGGCCGCGCCGCTGGTCTGGCTGTCGGCCCGGCGTTTGGCGCCCACCCGGCCGACCCTGTCGGGCGCCGCCATGGGCGCGCTGACCGGAGCCTTGGCGGCCACCGTCTACGGCCTGCATTGCCCCGAGGCCACCGCCGCCTTCGTCGCCGTCTGGTATACGCTCGGCGTCGCCGCCGTGGCCGCCCTGGGAGCCGCGGTCGGCCGCTTCGCCCTGCGGTGGTGAGCGCCTTCAAACCGCGCGCAAACGGCCCCGCTTCCGCTTTCCCGTCGCCCTGAATCCGGCCCGATCCGGGCGCGCCATCACGAAACCGTGATCGGCACGGGACAGGGAGAGACGACGATGCACAAGGGACTTTTGCTCGCCGCGGCGGGCGTTCTGGTGCTGGCCGGATGCCAGCAGGCCGCAGAAGATCAAGCTTTCGAGATGGCGGCCGAGGCCGTGCCCACGGCCCCTACGGAGCCGGCGGCCCAGACTTCGCCCTCCGCCGAGCAGGCCGACGTCCGTACGCCGCAAGATGTGGCCCCCGCCCCGGTCGCCCGCATCGCCTACGGCTTCGTCTATGCTCTGTCCGTGCCGCGCGACCGCGGCGCCGAACTGATGAGCCGGCACGAGCTGACCTGCGCCGCCGCGGGTCCGGGCTTCTGCCAAGTGATCTCGGCCCAAGCCGACTGGGTGGGGCGCCGACCCGGCGGGCGGCTGGAGCTGCGGGGCCAGCCGGACTGGATCAACCGCTTCCGCGCGGGCCTGGCCGCCGACGCGCGCGACGCCGGCGGCCGGCTGGAGACCGCCGTCACCGAAGGCGAAGACCTCACGACCCGGATCGACGCGGCGGATCAAGGGGTCCGCACCGAGGCCGACCTCGCCGCCCGGATTCGCGACCTGCAGGCCCGCCGCGGCGGCACGCTGGAACAGCGGCTGGCCATCGAGAAGGAACTTGCCGATCTGAGGCGTCGTCAGGATGCGCTGGCCCTCGAAGCGCGCCAGCTGGACACCAGGGTGCGGACCGCCACCCTGACGATCGACTACCGCCAGGGCGGCGCCCTGGCCGCCGACAGCCCGACCCGGCCGGTGCTCCAGGCGCTTCAGGACGCCTTCGGCCTGTCCATGGGCATGCTGGCCTTCCTGATCACGGCCGGATCGATCCTGCTGCCGGTCGCGGCCATCGCCGGCGTCACCTGGTGGGCGGTGCGGGGACGCAGGCGGGTGAAGGCGGCGTGACGGCAGAGGCGGCGGGCGTCAGGAGCGCGGACCTCCAGGTCCGCGTGTCCGCACCAAGACGCGGACCTGGAGGTCCGCGCTCCAAAGATTGTCACCCCTCCCGCCGCACCAGCCGTGAATAGTCCTCCATCAGCCCCAGGCTGATCGTGCCCGGCGTGAAGCGGTACTCGCCGATCTCGCTGACCGGCGTCACCTCGGCCGCCGTGCCGGTCAGCCAGCATTCGGTGAAGCCCGACAGCTCTTCCGGCCGGATGTGGCGGACCACGACCTCGATGCCCTTGGCCTCGGCCAGGGCGATCACCGTCTGGCGTGTGATGCCGTCCAGGATGGCGTCGACAGGCGGGGTGTGGATCACGCCGTCCTGCACGAAGAAGACGTTGGCCCCGGTCGCCTCGGCCACATAACCGCGCCAGTCCAGCATCATGGCGTCGGCGAAGCCGCGCTTCTCCGCCGCCGTCTTCGACAGGGTGCAGATCATGTAAAGGCCCGCCGCCTTGGCCGCCGACGGCGCCGTGGCCGGATCGGGGCGGCGCCACTTGGCCCACTCCAGCCGGATGCCCTTGGCCTTGGTCTCGGCGTCGAAATAGCTGGGCCAGTCCCACACGGCGATGGCGACGTGGATCTTCGTGGCGCCGGCGGTCACGCTGACCTGCTCGGGCCCGCGATAGGCGACGGGGCGGACGTAGCAGTCCGACAACCCCATCTTCTCGCAGGTTTCCTTGCAGGCTTGATCGATCTCGGCCACGCTGTACGGAAGGTCGAAATCCAGCAGGTTCGCCGAGCGGGCCAGGCGCTGGGAATGCTCGGTCAGCTTGAAGATTTCGCCTGCGTACATACGCTCACCCTCGAACACGGACGAACCGTAGTGCAGGGCATGGGTCAGAACGTGCGTCTTTGCGTCCCGCCAGGACACGAAATCGCCGTCCATCCAGATCCAGCCGTCACGATCGTCGAAAGGAACGAAGGCCATTGAACGTCGTCTCCAGAATGCAGATGCGGGTTAGAGCGGCCGACCGGGCCCGCGTCAACGTCGGAGCGGGGCGGTGAGCCTGACCGAGCGCCTGCACGGCCGCTCGGGCCCGGTCGCCGGGCCGGGCGTGGGCCGTCACCTGCTCGTCGTCGACGACGACGACAGGATCCGCGAATTGCTCAAGGAGTTTCTGGCGCGCGAGGGCTATCGCGTCACCGGCGCGGCCCATGCCGCGGCCGCCCGCCGCCTGGTCGAGCTGATCGAGTTCGATCTCATCGTGCTGGACGTCATGATGCCCGGCGAAAGCGGCTTCGACCTGACCACCTGGATCCGCGCCCAGGCCGCGACCTCGGCCACGCCCGTGCTGCTGCTGACCGCTCGCGGCGACCCCGGCGACCGGATCGAAGGCCTGTCCCGCGGCGCCGACGACTACATGTCCAAGCCGTTCGAACCGCGCGAGTTGGCCCTGCGGATCGACGCCATCCTGCGTCGCACGGGCGGCAAGCCCCTGACCCCACGCGAGATCAAGCTGGGCGACGCGGTCTTCGACATGGAGCGGCTGGAGCTGCTGCGCGACGGCAAGCCCCAGCGCCTGACTGAGGCCGAGGCCCAGCTGCTCAAGACCCTGGCCATCCACGCCCACGCTCCGGTCGAGCGCATGAGCCTGTCGCCCGACACGGCCGACGTCACCGGCCGCGCCGTCGACGTGCAGGTGACCCGCCTGCGCCGCAAGCTGGAGGCGGACCCCAAGAACCCGCGCTATCTGCAGACCGTGCGCGGCGTCGGCTACATGCTGGCGCCGGACTGAGATGAAGATCCCCTCCCCGCCCGTCCTGAAGCGGCTGCTCAAGCGGCGGCTGCCCAAGACGCTGTGGGGCCGATCTCTGCTGATCATCGTCGTGCCGGTGATGATCATGCAGGGCGCCGTCACCTGGGCCTTCTTCGACGCCCACTGGCAGACCGTGAACGCGCGCCTGTCCGAGGGACTGGCCGGCGACGTGGCCTGGGCGGCTGAGGCCTATGGCCGCGATCCCACGCCGGAGGGGCTGGCCGCGGTCGCCGCGCGGGCCGAGCGGTTCATGTCCCTGTCGGTCGCCTTCCAGCCCGACCGCGACCTGCCCGCCGAGGCGCGGCGTGGCCCGATCGGCGTCGTGGACCGCGCGCTGGAGTCCGCGCTGGCGGCCAAGCTGGACGACCCCTTCTGGTTCGACACCACCCGCTACCCCGCGTACGTCGACATCCAGGTGCGGCAGCCGGGCGGCGTCCTGCGCATCATCGCGCCGCGGGAACGGGCGGTGGCGACCCAGGCGCACATCTTCGTCTTCTGGCTGCTGGGAGCGACGGCGCTGCTGCTGGGCGTGGCGGTTCTGTTCATCCGCAACCAGGTGCGCGCCATCGAGCGGCTGGCCGACGCGGCGGAGGCCTTCGGTCGGGGCGAGAGCGACGGGCGGTTCAAGCCCCACGGCGCGCGTGAGGTCCGCGCCGCAGCCCAGGCCTTCCTGGCCATGCGCGAACGGATCCAGCGTCACATCGAGCAGCGCACCGCCCTGCTCGCCTCGGTCAGCCACGATCTGCGCACGCCCTTGACTCGGCTGCGGCTGGAACTGGCGCTGGCCCCCGCCTTCAAGCGGTCCGACGCCATGCGCGCCGATTTGGACGAGATGGAGCACATGATCGACGAGTATCTGGCCTTCGCGCGGGGCGAGGCGGGGGAGACGGCGCAGGCGCTGTCGGTGTCCGACCTGCTGGCGCGCGTCGCCGAGGACGCGAGCCGGTCGGGCGCCGGCGTCGAGGTCGACGCCCCTTCGGACCTGTCGATCACAGTGCGCCCGCTGGCCTTCCGACGCGCCCTGGCGAACCTCGCCGACAACGCCGCCGCGCACGGCGAGACCGTGCGCCTGTCTGCCCGTCCTCTGGCCTCCGGCTTCGTCGAGATCGCGGTGGAGGACGACGGTCCCGGCATCCCGCCGGAGATGCATGAGGAAGCGTTCCGCCCTTTCTCCCGCCTAGATCCCTCCCGCAACCAGAACCGCAAGGGCGTGGGGCTGGGTCTGGCCATCGCCCGCGACGTGGCGCGCGGGCACGGCGGCGACATCACCCTGGACCGCAGCGATCTGGGGGGCCTGAAGGCGACCCTGCGGCTCCCCGGTTGACGCTTCTTCGCGATTTCCCATTTCGGGCGCATAGTCGTCCGGCAACAGCTTCAGGAGGTCGCCGTGCTTAAGTTCACCTTCCTCGCGTCCCTCACCGCCGCCGCCGCTCTGGCCGGCGCCGCCCAGGCCCAGACCGTCAACGTCCAGATCGGCGGCGAACTGCGCCGCGACGCCCTCGAACTGGGCGAGCGCGACGTGCAGAAACAGGCTGATCGTCTTGGGGAGGTCGTCCACCGCGCCTTGGTCCGTCAGGGCGGGTTCGAAGGCGCGACCGTGAACCTGGAACTGCTGGACGTGCGCCCCAACAGGCCCACCTTCCAGCAACTCGTCGACCGACCGGGTCTGGACGCGCACCGCAGCGTCTCGATCGGCGGGGCCGAGATCCGGGGCGAGATCGTCATGGCCGACGGCTCGGTCCGCCCCATTGGACGCTGGGACTGGTACAGCCACTCCATCGCCGAGGTGAGGGGCTTCACCACCTGGCAGGACGCCGAGCGGGCCTACTCCCGCTTCGCCGCCGGCGTGGCCTCAGGCCGGCTTCTCTGAGCCCAGTTCGCGGGCGCGATCGACCGCCGCGTCGATCGCCGCCCGCGCCGCCCGTCTGACGGCGTCATGCGACGCGTCGAGCCCGGCCCGGGTCGTGCCGCCGGGTGAGGCCACGCGCGCGACCAAAGCCTCCAGCGTCTCGCCGCCCCCCACCCCGGCCGCGGCCGACCGCAGGGCCCCGCGCGCCAGCGCCAGCGCAGCCTCCGACGGCAACCCCCGTGCAGTCCCCGCCGCCGCCAGCGCCTGAACGAAGTCCAGGATGAAGGCGGGCGCCGATCCCGCCGTGGCGGTCGCGGCGTTCATCAGGGCCTCTTCATCCAGATCCACGACTTCCGCCACGGCTCCGAACAGTTCCCCCGACACAAACCGGGCGCGGGCATCGTCGGACCAGACTGCGGCCACTCCCTGCGCCTGCGCCACGCCCGTGGTCGGCATGACCCGCGCAACGGGTCGAGCCAGCGCGCCCCGGATCGCCTGAGCACCGACGCCCGCCATCAGCGAAATCACCACGGCGTCCTCCGCCAGCGCGCCGGTCAAAGGCGTGGTTGCGGCGCGCCAGGCCGCGGGCTTGACCGCCAGCACGATCGCACGCGCCGTGCGCAGGGCTTCGACGTCGGGATTGACCCTCGCGCCCGCGTCCCGCGCCGCGTCGGCGACCGGCTTGGACGAAGGCGTCAGTATGATCAGCTCGGCCGGCGTCACCGGCCCCGCCCGCATCCAGCCCTCGACGAGGGCCGAGCCCAGGCGGCCGCAGCCGACCAGGACGACCGGCCGGATCATCAGGCCGAGCCGACGGTCTCGAACATGCAGGCCGCGATGGCGTCGGCCGGCTTCTTCATCCCGCGGATCATGAAGTCGAAGGCGGGGAAATAGCGGTCGGCGGCTTCGACGGCCGCGTCGATCATGGTCGCCGCCTGGGCCAAGGTCGGGCGGTCGCCCATCGGCAGGGCCAGGGCCGTGCGGAACACGATCTCCCCGTCCTCGGGCCACAGTTCGAAATGGCCGATCCAGGTGCGCTGGTTGACCAGGCCGATCAGCTCGTTCGCCGCGTTGCGCCGGCTCCTGGACGCCCGCAGGTCCAGCGAGCAGCATAGTTGCAGGCAGTCGCCCTCGGGCCGCCAGGCGAACCACAGCTCATAGTCCCGCCAGTCGCCGGCCAGGGAGAAGGCCAGATCGCCCTCATCCGTCCGGTCGAACGGCAGGTTCTCCGCGTTCAGCACGTGCTCGACCACGTCCAGCGGGTCGAAGGCGACGTCGACCTCATCGGGTCTTGCGGCGTCCATTCAGGCGTTTCCGATCATCAGCGGCGACGGGCGCGACTCGCGCCCGACAGGGGGACCGTAGGCGGGGCGTCGGATTCGGCTCAACCGGCTGCGTCCTCAGGGGGAACCGCGCCTGTGGACCTTCCCGTCTCAGGCTTCTTTCGTCCGGCGGCGGACGGCGTCTTCAGCGCGGCCAGCTCGGCGCGCAGGGCGGCGATCTCGGCCTTCAGCACGTCGAACTCGTCGCGGCGGACCAGATCCAGCTCGGCCACCATGCGGTCGGTCTGGGCGCGCATGGCGGATTTGGCCTCCTCCCCTGCGGCCTGGGCCAGGCCCATGGCGCCGGTGGTCAGCTTGGCGAACTCGTCCAGCAGGGGATTGCGGGTCTGCATGTGTCGTCTCCTGCCCTCGAAGGTCCGGCGCGTCGGTTGCCATATGGTAAACGAAACCTTGCCGCACACGGGTGTTCCCAGCCGAAGATGGCGGCGGCGTGACGCCGCACGTCGATCGGCAGGCGACGCCGCCCGCTCCGCTTGCTAAAGCCCGGACGAGACACCGCAGCGGAGGCTTCCCTTGGTCTTTCCCGAGTTCGACCCGGTCCTGATCAACATCGGCCCCCTGCCGATTCGTTGGTACGCGCTGGCCTACGTCGCCGGCCTGGGCCTCGGCTGGTGGTACGCCGCGCGGCTGGCGAAGAGCGTCGCGGCCTGGACCCCGAACCGGCCGCCGCTGACCTCCGCCCAGCTGGACGATCTGGTCATGTGGGTGGCGCTGGGCGTGATCGGCGGCGGGCGCCTTGGCTTCGCCCTGTTCTACAAGCCGGAGCTGTACGCCCAGCTGTTCACGGGGCCGGACAATCTGGCCCTGTTCCGCCTTTGGGACGGCGGCATGAGCTTCCACGGCGGCCTGATCGGGGTCTGCCTGGCCATCTTCTTCCATTCTCGGGCGATCAAGGCGCCGCTGCTCAGCGTCGGCGATCTGGTGGCGCCGGCGGTGCCGATCGGCCTGTTCTTCGGCCGCATGGCGAACTTCATCAACGGCGAGCTGTGGGGCCGGCCCACCGACGTGCCGTGGGCCGTCCGCTTCTGCAACGAGCGGATCTTGCAGACCTACGGCTTCTGCCCCGCCGGGGACGTGCCGCGTCACCCCAGCCAGCTATATGAGGCGGGGCTGGAGGGGCTGCTGCTGTTCGCCGTCCTGTGGCTGGCGGTCTGGAAGTGGCGGCTGCTGTCCAAGCCCGGATACGTCACCGGCCTGTTCCTGACCGGATACGGGCTCAGCCGCGCCGTGCTGGAGACGGTGCGGGAGCCGGATTCGCATATGCCCGAGCTGCTGCGCGGCACGGTGACCATGGGCATGCTTCTGTCGATCCCGATGATCCTGATCGGCGTCTGGCTGATCTGGCGGGCGCGGTCGCGGCCGCCGGTGGTCGCCCCGGCCGAATGACCGAGACGCTGAAGGCCCGGCTGGCGCGCGAGATCTCGCTGACCGGGCCCATGCCGATCGACGCCTTCGTGACCCGCTGCCTGCACGATCCCCAGGGCGGCTATTACGCGACGCGGCCGGCCTTGGGCGCCACGGGCGACTTCATCACCGCGCCGATGGTCAGCCAGATGTTCGGCGAGTTGATCGGCCTGTGGGCGGTCGAGACCTGGCGCCGGCTGGGCGCGCCGGAGCGGTTGCGCCTCGTCGAGGTCGGGCCCGGCGACGGCGCCCTGATCGCCGACGCCCTGCGCGCCGCCCGCGTCGATCCGGCCTTCCTGGAAGCCGTCGATCTGATCCTGATCGAACCCAGCGCGCCCCTGCGGCAGGCGCAGGCCCGGATGCTGGCCGAGGCCGACGTCCACCCCCGCTGGGTCGCCGATCTGGGACGGGTCGAGACCGACGCCCCGGTGATCCTGATCGCCAACGAGGTGCTGGACTGCCTGCCCGCGCGCCAGTTCGTGCGCGACGGCGACGCCTGGCGCGAGCGGTGCGTCGCGGCGACGGAGGACGGCGAGCTGGGCTTCACCCTTTCGGCGATCGCCGGCGGCTTCCGCCGGCCGACCTTCGACGTCGCCGACGGGCAGACGGTGGAGATTTCGGCGGCGCAGGAGGGCTTCGGCCGTGCGGTGGCCGAACTGGTCGCCGCCGCGACCGGGGCCGCCCTGCTGATCGATTACGGGCGGGACCGACCCGGCCCGGGCGACACGCTGCAGGCCCTGTCGCGACACCAGAAGGTCGATCCGCTGGCCGAGCCCGGCGCCGCCGACGTGACCCAGTGGGCCGACTTTCCGACGGTGCTGGAGGCCGCGCTGCACACCGGCGCCGACGTCACCGGCTGTCTGCCGCAAGGCGAGCTCCTGCGCCGTCTGGGCATCGAGGCGCGGGCCCGATCTCTGTCGGCCGCGCGCCCGGAGGCGGCGCCCGTCGTCGCGCGTCAGCTGGCCCGCCTGACCGCGCCCGACCAGATGGGCGAACTGTTCAAGGCCTGCGCCATCTTCGCCCCGCGAAGTCTGGCCGTGCCGGGTTTCGAGACCTGAAAAACCAGTCCAGAGAGTCCATCGAGTCCATTTCCAGGGGATAACCCCTTGTTTTGCGGTCAAGGCGATTTGGATTCTCTCTTCCGATCGGGCCCGGCGTCGATGCAAGGCATTCTGGCGGACGCCTGCGTCAGCTACGGTCGCAGACGACCCACGGCGGTCATCGGAGCACGATCAAGACATGTCGACGCCGCCGGCCATCACCCACCCCCTGCTCGACCGGGCCGGCGTCCGGCACGGCTTCTTCACGCGCGAAGGCGGGGTCTCGACGGGCATCTATGAAGGCCTGAACTGCGGCCTGGGCTCGTCGGACGATCCGGACAAGGTCCGCCAGAACCGCGGCAGGGTGGCTCGCGCGCTGGGCGGCCAGCCTGACGATCTGGCGGGGCCGTATCAGATCCACTCGGCCGTCGCCGTTCTGGCGCAGACCGGCTGGCCCGCCGATCGGCCGAAGGCGGACGCCGTGGTCACGAGCACGCCCGGCGTCATCTGCGGCGTCCTGACCGCCGACTGCGCCCCGGTCTTGCTGGCCGATCCGGTCGCCGGAGTCGTCGCCGCCACCCACGCGGGGTGGAAGGGCGCACTGGGCGGCGTGATCCAGTCCACCGTCGACCTGATGACGGCGGCCGGCTCCGACCCGGCCCGCATCGTCGCCGTGGTCGGCCCCTGCATCGCGCAGGACAGCTATGAGGTGGACGAGGCGTTCGAGCGCCGGTTCCTGGTCGAGGCCCCCGGCAGCGGGCGATTCTTCCGCCTCGGCGCCCGCGAGGACCGCCGCCTGTTCGACCTGCCCGGCTTCGTCCTGTGGCGGCTGGAACAGGCCGACGTCGGCGAGGCCGCCTGGACCGGCCACGACACGCGCGCGGACGCCGGCCGCTTCTATTCCAACCGCCACGCCTTCCTGAACGGCGAGCCGGATTTCGGGCGGATGCTGAGCGCGATCAGGTTGGGGTGAGGACGGTCGATCACCTCTCCGCGCGCGAAGGCGCGTGGGGAGGACAGGCCGCGTCAGCGGCCAGGAGGGGGCGGCTCCGTCGCGGCCCGTCGTGCCCGAACCACTCGCAAGACGAAGTCCAGAACACCTTCCAGATCGTCCCGCACGTCCGTAGCCGCGACACGGATCACGCGCAGACCCCTAGCCTGAAGCCAAGCCGTCCGCCTTTGGTCGTGAGCGGCCTGCGCCGGATCGTCATGAAACGCTCCGTCGATCTCCAAAGCCAATGAGGCGACCGCGCAGTAGAAATCCAGGATGTAAGGTCCGATCGGGTGCTGTCGCTTCCACTTCAGGCCGTTCAGCCGGCCGGCGCGGACCGCGCTCCAGAAGCGGGCCTCCGGCGGCGTCATCCGCCTCCGCATGGCCTTGGCCCGGATGTAACTGATGCTGTCGGCCATGCGTGAGGTCGGCGTCGCCCCCTCCTGACGCTCTGCGAGCGTCTGTCCTCCCCACGCGCCTTCGCGCGCGGAGAGGTGATCCTTATCCCGCCATCGCCAGTTCCGGCACGCGTTCGACCTCGCGCCAGGCGTGGGGTGCGGCCAGAAGGGCGCGGACCAGTTTGTTGTTGATGGCGTGGCCCGCCTTCACGCCCTCGTACCGGCCCAGGATCGGCGCGCCGAGCACGTACAGGTCGCCGATGGCGTCCAGCGCCTTGTGCTTCACGAACTCGCGGTCCATGCGCAGACCGCCGGGGTTCAGGATCTGGTCGCCGTCGATGACGACCGCGTTCTCCAGCGAACCGCCACGGGCCAGGCCGGCCTGACGCAGGGCCTCGACCTCGTGCGCGAAGCCGAAGGTGCGGGCAGCCATGATGTCGCGGCGGAACGTCTCTTCGTTCACGACGAAATCGACGACCTGATTGCCGATGACCTTGGACGGGAAGTCGATCTCGAACCGCATCTCGTAGCGGTCGCAAGGCAGGAGCGCGGCCGACTTGTCGCCGTCAGTCACCCGCACAGGCTCCAGGATTTCGACGTAGCGCACGGCGCGCGGCTGGCGGCGGAAGCCCGCGCGGTCCAGCAGCTGGACGAACGGCAGGGCCGAGCCGTCGAGGATGGGCAGTTCCGGCCCGTCGACCTCCACGACCGCGTTCGACACGCCCAGCGCAGCGAACGCCGCCATCAGATGCTCGATGGTCGACAGGGAAGTACCCGCCGCATTGGCGATCATGGTGTTCAGGCGGGCGTCGACGACCGCCTCGCCCGACACGGGGATGCGGTTGTCCACGTCGGACACGTCGGTGCGGACGAAGACGATGCCGGTCCCGGTCGGCGCGGGACGCACGGCCAGGCGCACGCGACGGCCGGTGTGCACGCCCACGCCCGCGATGATCGCGGGGCCCACCAGGGTCTTTTCGCTATGGTCCTCGACGACCGCCACCAGGTTTCTCTTCGACTGCGCGACACCGCCTCTGCGTGCGGAATTTCGCCCCAAGCCTTCCTAGTCGAAGCGGGTCCAGCCGGTAACCAAAGTCCGGTTTCGGATTGTTTCGGGAGGGAAGGCGGTAGGCGGTAGGCGTCAGGCAGTAGGGAGCGCGGGATCACGAACGCGAAAAGGGCCGCCCTTTCGGACGGCCCTACTGCCTATTGCCTACTGCCTTGCTGATCGGCGTCAGTTCGCCAGTCGCCGCAGGAACGACGGGATCTGCAGGTCGTCGTCGCTTTCCGGCTCGGGCTCATAGGCCGGCTGCATCGCCACAGCGCCGCGGGTCGGCGCGTCGGCGTACTGCGAGGTCGTGCGGGTCGGAGCGCCGTAGCTCGAGGTCTGGGGCTGGGCGCGCTTCTTGCCGAACAGGCTCCAGCCCGACTTGCGGTGGTGATCGCGGTCGTCCCAGTCGTCCTCGTCGCGGGCCTGCGGTTCGGGCTGGGGCTCCGGTCGGGCCTGCGGAGCGGCCGCGTCCATGTACAGATCGCCCTGGGCGACGGCGGCGACCGGCGCGGCCTGGGCCACGGCGGGGCGGGCCTCGTACTCCTCCACCCACGGATCGACGATGGGCTCCAGCTCGCGGGGAGCCTCCTCACGGGCGACGGGCGCCGGCTGGGGAACCGGAGCGGCGGCGAAGGTCGGGACGACGGGCTCGCGGCGCGGCTCGGCCGGGCGGATGATCGGCTCGGGACGCGGCTCGACGCGCGGGGCCGGGGCCTCCATGCGCGGCGGCTGAACCGGCTGGACGCGGCCCAGGCCCAGACCGCCGCGAGCGGCGGTGGGTTCGATGGTCTGCTTGATCGCCTCGTCCATGCCGGTGGCCACGACCGAGACGCGGATCTTGCCGTCCAGGGCCGGGTCGAAGGCGGCGCCGAAGATGATGTTGGCGTCGGCGTCCACCTCGGCCGAGATGGCGTTGGCGGCCTCGTCGACCTCCAGCAGGGTCATGTCCATGCCGCCGGTGATGTTCACCAGCACGGCCTTGGCGCCCTTCAGGCTGGTCTCGTCCAGCAGGGGGTTGGCGATGGCGTTCTGGGCGGCCTGCAGGGCGCGGTCCTCGCCCGCCGCCTCGCCCGTGCCCATCATGGCCTTGCCCATCTCGGACATGACGGCGCGCACGTCGGCGAAATCCAGGTTGATCAGGCCCGGCAGGATCATCAGGTCGGTGATCGACCGCACGCCCGAATGCAGCACCTGATCGGCCATGCCGAAGGCGTCGGCGAAGGTCGTGCGCTCGTTGGCGACGCGGAACAGGTTCTGGTTCGGAATGACGATCAGGGTGTCGACGTAGCGCTGAAGCTCGGCGATGCCGGCGTCGGCCAGACGCATGCGGTGGCGGCCTTCGAAGGTGAAGGGCTTGGTGACGACGCCGACGGTCAGGATGCCGCGGTCGCGCGCCGCCTTGGCGATGACCGGCGCCGCACCGGTGCCGGTGCCGCCGCCCATGCCGGCGGTGATGAAGACCATGTGGGCGCCTTCCAGGTGCCCGGCGATCGTCTCGGCGGATTCCTCGGCGGCGTTCATGCCGACTTCGGGGTGGGCGCCGGCGCCCAGGCCTTGGGTGATCGTCTCGCCCAACTGGATGCGGCGGTCGGTCTTGGCGAAGCCCAGGTGCTGGGCGTCGGTGTTGGCCACCACGAACTCGACGCCTTCCAGACCGGCGTCGATCATGTTGTTGACGGCGTTCCCGCCGGCGCCGCCGACGCCGAAGACGACGATCCGGGGCTTCAGTTCCGTGGCTTGGGGGCGCACCAGCGACAGCGACATGTTGTTTCTTCCGACCTCTTGGACCCTGCCCGACCCGCCAAGCGATCCCCGCCGATTCGCATTGGTTATGAGCGCGTTAAGGAAACACCCCGAGCCGTTAACGGAGTGTTACTCCGCTTAGCGCGAGTCGCGCGAAGGCCAAGCGCGGCAAGGGCGGAAATGCAGAAAGGGCGGCTCTTTCGAGCCGCCCTTCCCGTTTCGACGGTGTCCGGACCGATCAGTACGGACGGTAGTTGAACCCGAAGAAGAAGCGGGTGCCGTACGGGTCGAAGTTCGACGCGAAGCCGAGGTAGGGCTTCTGCTCTGCGTCGAAGGCGTTGGTGACGCCGAGGCGGGCCGTCAGCTCGTCGGTCACGTTGTAGCGGACCGTGAAGTCGTGACGGGCGAAGTCGCCGGTGTCGATCGTGTCGTACGGACGGCTGTCCAGGTTGTTCAGGAAGTCGCGCGGCGAGACGATGTCCTGGGCGGTCTGCCAGTCCATGGTCCAGTTCACGCTCCAGGTGTCGTTCGGCGTGTAGGTCAGCGACGACGTCAGACGAACCCGCGGGAAGAAGACGCCCGAGGACAGCTCCGTTCCGTCCGTCGGATCCGCCGAGTTCAGGAACTGCTCCTGCTCGATCAGCCACAGGCCGCCGACGGAGTAGTCCAAACGGCCCCAGGCGAGACCGAAGGCCTCTTCCAGGTCCAGGCCATAGCGGACGGTGAAGTCCAGGCCGCGGGTGGTCAGGGCCGCGTAGTTGATCGAGCCCTGGATGAAGCCGCCGATCGGGTCGCCAGCCGGAGCGCCGACGTAGAACTGGCGGCCGGCGGTCGGGTCACGACGGAAGATGGTGGCGCAGGCCGCGCTGTTCAGGGTGGTCCCGTTCACGCAGTTGTTGGCCGCCGCCTGGGCCGTCACGGCCGCGATCACGTTCTCAAGCTCGATCTCGTAGTAGTCGAGGATGATCGTCAGGTCCGGGAAGAACCGGGGCGTGAGGACCGTCGAGAAGGTGAAGGACTCGGACTCTTCCGGCTGCAGGAACGGGTTGCCGCCGTTCACGCCGGCGATGCCCGAGGTGTAGACCGGAACGAAGTCGTCGACGTTGGTCGCAGTGGCGCCGGCGAAGTCATAGGCCAGCGTCGTGCCGTTCGCCGTGTTGTACTGCGACAGCAGAGCCGAGCAGTTGGCGATCCGGTTGTTGCGGATCTCCGTGTTGGTCTGGCCCACGATGTTGGCGGTGGCGCAGGGGTCGACGAAGCCGTTGGCGAAGGTCTGGGAGAACGGAGAGAAGTTCTCGGCCAGGTTCGGCACGCGGATCGAGGTGTTGAAGCTGGTCTTGAACGCGATGTCCTCGATCGGACGGTAGACGAAGTTGATGCCGTAGACGTCCTGCTCGCCCACCGTGGTGTAGTCGGCGGTGCGGTAAGAGCCAGACAGCTCGGCGTACTGGCCCAGCCACGAGTCCCGCAGCAGCGGCAGCGAGAGTTCGGCGAACAGTTCTTCCGACTCATACTCCGCGCCCGGGAAGTCCGCGCCGGTGTTCAGGAACAGCAGGCGGTTGCCGGTGGAGGCCGAGCGGCCGACGCCTTCGGCGTATTCACGACGGTATTCGGCGCCCAGGGCGACGCCGATCGGGCCGGCGCCGAAGAAGTCCCACAGCTGGCCGGAAACGACGGCCAAGCCCTGCTCCTGCTCGTTGGTGTGGGCCACGAAAATCGCCGCATCCACGTAGTCGAGCGCAGCTTGCGACTGGTTGCCGGCGCCGAAGACGTTCAGCGGCTGGCACTCGTTCAGCTCACGGCGGCCTTCCACCGTGGCCCGCAGATCGCCGCCGCGCAGGCGGTCGGAGATCAACGGCGTGCCGGTGGCGGCCAGCAGGCGGATGCGGCAGACGACCTCGCCCGGACGGCCGTTGACGGCGCCGGCGGTGTCGACCACGGCGTCGGCGCCGTAGGCGAAGCGCATCACGTCGACGCCGCGCTCGATGTTCTGGTTGCGGGCCTCACCGCGGACGTAGGAGAGTTCCCAGTCGATGTTGTCGACGAACAGGAAGCGGTCGAAGTTGCCGGTCAGGGCCGCGACGTAACGCTCGATCTCGCGGTGGTTGTCCTGGGTCCGCTGCGGGCCGAACATGGCGTGGCGGGCGCGCGGAATGGAAACCGGAGCGCCGGCCACAGACGGAGCCGTCGCGGTCGGCGGCGCGTAGGTGATCGCCGTGTTGGCGTTGATCGCGGCGCGCAGGTTGGCCGGCAGGAAGGCATTGTCGGCGATCCGCAGGTCGAACTGCGACGTCGAACGAACCACGTTCGACTGGGCGGCCGTGTAGGTTTCCTGACCGGTGCCCAGCAGGAAGACGTCGAAGAAGGTCGGCTGCGAGACGTCGAAGGTGTCTTCCTCGATGTACTTGGCCTCGGCGTAGAGCGAGACGTTCGACAGGACGTCGAAGGTCGAGCCCACCTGGAAGCGCTTGGATTCCGACTGCGGAACGCGCGATTCCTGGCCGAAGAAGTTCGGGTTTTCACCGTCGCCGTTGACGTTCAGCGTGCGGTTCAGGCCCGTCGAGCCGACGCGGGTGCCGAAGTCGGCCAGACGCGCGGTCGGGCCGTCGAACACCCAGGTCGAGCCGGGGGCGAGGTTGTAGCAGTTGGCGTTGGTGATGTTGGCCGTCGTCGCCGGGGCCAAGCAGGTGGCGTAAGCGATGTCCGGATCGTTAAGGGCGCTGCCCGGCTGGTTGTTGGCCAGGGTGGTCTGACCCCAGCGCGGACGCGACAGGGTGCGCACGCCCGAGAAGATGCCGGCGTCCAGAATGCCGTCGTTCGGCGTGGCGGCCGGGTCGGCGTCGGTGCCGGCCAGAACCCAGGCGTCACGCAGCCAGTCGACGTCAAGCGTCGTGACCTCGTCCAGCTTCTCGTATTCGCCGTGGACGTAGAAGTTCAGGCGGTCGTCGAGGAAGTTGGCGCCGGCCAGAACCGAGATGCGGCGGGTCAGCTCGCCGTTCTGGTTGATCATGCCCAGGTTGCCGTCGATCTCGAGGCCTTCGAAATCGTCGCGCAGAATGAAGTTCAGCACGCCCGAGACGGCGTCCGCGCCGTACACCGACGAGGCGCCGCCGGTGACGATCTCGATGTTCTCGATCAGCAGGCGGGGGATGGAGTCGATGTCGACCGACAGGCTGCCCTGGGCGGCGCCCACGTGGCGGCGACCGTCGACCAGCGTCAGAGTGCGGCCGGTGCCCAGCGAGCGCAGGTTCGGCAGCGACAGACCGCCGTCGTTAAGGTTCGAACCGGTCGTGTCCGACGGAACGACCGAGTTCGACAGGGCCGGGATGGTGGCCAGGTAGTCGATCACGGTCGACTGACCGGTGGTCAGCAGTTCCTCACGATTGACCTGGATCAGCGGCGTGGGGGCCGTGGCCGGGTCGCGGCGGATGCGCGAACCGGTGACGACGATTTCCTCGACCTCGGTGACTTCCGGGTCTTGAGCGTCCTGCGCGTAGGCCGGAGCCGCCGCGATAGCCATGACGCCCGCGAGGATCGTCGTTCCGAAGAGATGCTTGCGCTTCAACAGCATGAGTCTGGCCCCAATCAGCAATGAGAATGCAACGACGCGCACCTGCTCCCGCAGGCTGCGTCCCCATCGATCACGCTAGCAGCAACGAACCGCACCACAAGGGTTTGTGGCCCGAACATGACCATTGAGCCCGCGGGATGTTACAATCCGGACACACTCTCGCCACGGGAGCGAAACTTTCCCGCATTCGCGGCGTGGCGCTTCACAAGTTGTCGCGGAGCCAGCCGGCGACGCGCGCAGTGAACCCCACGGCCTGAGCGCGCGGTGCGTCGCCTGCGCCGATGCGCCGCGCCATCAGTTTGCGGGCGGAGACCGACTCGCGCGGACCGTAGGCGGCGCGCAGCAGCACGCCGGCGGCGGCGCAAAACGCCGGCCCCGAAGCGGCGTCCGCCAGGTGAGGCGCGCGGAACGGACGGGCCAGGCGGACCGGACGGTCGAACACCCTCAGAGCCAGCTCGCGCACCCCGTTCAACTGGCTGGCCCCACCGGTCAGGACCACCCCGGCCCCCGGCTCAGGGCCCACGCCGGCGGCCTTAAGTCGGTCGCGGATCAGCTCCAGCGTCTCTTCCACGCGCGGGGCGATCACGGTCTTCAGCATGGCGCGCGGCACGTGCACCGTGGCGGCGTCCGGATCCTCGCCCCGCTGCGGGGCCTCCAGCATCTCACGGTCCTCGTTCGCCGACGCCATGGCCGAGCCGTGCAACGTCTTCAGCCGCTCGGCCCCGGCACGCGACGTCGACAGGCCCCGTGCGACGTCCGCCGTCACATGGTCGCCGCCGACGTTCAGGCCGTCGACGTGCAGCAGGCTGCGCCCGCCCCACACCGCCGCCGAGGTCACGCCCGCACCCATGTCGACGCACACGCAGCCCAGGTCCATCTCGTCTTCTTCCAGCGCGGCCAGCGACGACGCCAGCGGGGCGGCCACCACGCCTTGCAGATCGAGGTGCGCCAGCTCCATGCAGTGGCTCAGCGCCGCGAAGGTCGCCTCGGCCATCGACACGACCAGCAGGTCCAGCCCCAGCGTGCGGCCCTTCATGTTGCGCGGGTCGCGCAGGCCGCGTGCGCCGTCGACCGACCAGGCCACCGGCATGACGTGGATCGGCCGGCGGTCCGGCATGTGGATCTCGTCCAGCGCCAGGGCGATGGCCCGCGCCAGATCGGCGTCGCCCACCGGATGGGCGCCCAGCGACACGCGGGTCTGCACCCGGCGGCTGCGCATCTGACCGATCGAGGTGGTCACCACCACGCCCGACACCGGCGAGGCGGCGGCCCTTTCGGCGCGTTCGACGGCGCGGCACACGGCCTGGGCCGCCTCCTCCATGTTGATCAGAGCGCCGCCCTGCACCCCGCGCGACTGCACATGGCCGAAGCCGGCGACGCGGACCGTGCGGTCGGCGTGGCGCGCGCCCTCGGGCTTCATGATGAAGCAGGCGACCTTCGACTGGCCCAGGTCCAGCGCCGCCGTCACCGGCGCGCGGCCGGCCGTTCCCTCGAGTTCCAGACCCTTACGCGGACGCACCCGACGCTCCCTCTTCCGACGGAACGGCCCCCGCCGCGCCGTCGCGAACCACCACCGCGCCCGCCGTGCGCATATCCACCAGATCGAAGCCGCGCTCGAACAGACCGCGCCGGGCGTCCAGGCCGTCCAGCGCGATCAGGGCCGCCTCCTCGTCCTGCGCCGGCAAACGGATCAGCGCGCCGTCCTTCAGCCGCACGTCCCAGCGGCGCTCGTCCACCCGGATCAGGGCGTCGACCCGCGCGGCCAGTCTCGGACGTTCGGCGATCAGCGGCAGGATGGACGGGGCGGCGACGTCCGCGCCCTGCCCCACCACCAGCGGCAGCTCGGCGTGGGCGCCGGCGTCGGCGCCGGGAATCGGTCGGCCCGAGCCGTCGATGACCCAGGCCCGCTCTCCGTCCTGCCAGACGGCCAGACGGTCGTGCTCGGCGACCTGCACCATCAGCAGATCGGGATACAGACGCACCACCCGCACGTCCCGCACCCAGCCGACGGTGCGCACGCGGTCCGCGACCGCGTCCAGATCCAGCGTCGTCATCGGCGCATCCAGCGTCAGGTCCAGCGCCGCCTGCACCTGGGGCCGCACGGCCTCGCTGGCGCCCTCGATCCGCACGCGCTTGAGCTTGAGTCCCATCGCCGCGGTCGCGTCGCCGTAGGCGCCGGAAGCGGCCTCGCCCAGCTTCTCGGCCCGCGAGCCCGTCGCCATGACGAGCGCCAGCACGGCCACGCCGGCCGCGATGGAGATCACCACCGCGCGCGGCGAGAGGTCCAGCCGTCCGATGGCCGCCAGCTTGCCCGGGACGCCGCCGGCCGATCCTTGTCCGCGCCCACGCTTGGGCGCGGGTCCGCGCGGCGCGCCGCTCCGGCCGCCGCCACGCCCTTCCTGCCGCCGACCGCCGCGAACTACCGCGGGCATGAGGCGTCCTCCACCATCCAGGTCACAAGGTCTTCGAACCCGATCCCGACGTACGCGGCCTGCTCGGGAACGAGCGAGGTCGGCGTCATGCCGGGCTGGGTGTTGACCTCCAGAAGGACCAGATCGTCCTTAACGCCGTCATAACGAAAGTCGGCCCGGGTCACCCCCCGACAGCCCAGCGCCGCGTGCGCCTTCTCCGCCTGCCGCAGGCAGGCCTCGAACACCGACGGCGGCAGATCGGCCGGCAGCTGATGCGTCGAGCCGCCGGGCGCATACTTCGCCTCGTAGTCGTAGAATCCCTTGGCCGGCGTGATGTCGGTGACCGTCAGGGCGCGGGGGCCCGAGGCCTCATCCAGCACGGTGACGCACAGCTCCTTGCCGGCGATGAAGGGCTCGACCATCACCTGCTCGCCCCAGGTCCAGCCGTCGGCGCCGACCTCTGCCACCGGAGCGTCGCCCTCGCGCACCAGATGGACGCCGACCGACGACCCCTCGGCGTTCGGCTTGATCACATAGGGGGGCGGGATCACGTGGCCGGCCCCGACCGCGCGCCGGTCGAACAGGCCGCCGCCCGGCACCGGCACGCCCGCGGCCTTCAACACCGCCTTGGACTTGTCCTTGTCCATGGTGAGCGCGGACGGCAGGACGCCGGAGTGGGTGTAGGGGATCTGGAGCGTTTCAAGGATGCCCTGGACACAGCCGTCCTCGCCCCACTCCCCATGCAGGGCGTTGAAGACGACGTCGGGCCGGATCAGCCCCGACAGCACGTTCGAAAGGTCGCGGCCGGCGACGACCTCGGTGACCTGGAAGCCCGCGCGGCGCAGGGCGGCGGCGCATTCCCGGCCGGAAACCAGCGACACCTCACGCTCGGACGACAGCCCGCCCATAAGGACGGCGACGTGGGTGTCGGCGGGATTGCGGGACATGGCGGAACACTCGGGCGCGGGCGAAGCGCCTGTTTCGACCCGGCTTGGTTTACGCCCGGTTTACCGAGCCGAAGATTCCGTGAATCCAGCTCGGGTCAGCCCTGCCGCCCGATGCGCTTGATCTCCCAGTCCAGCTGGACGCCCGTCTTGGCCAGCACGTCGGCGCGCACGGCCTCGCCCAGGCCCTCGATGTCCGCCGCGGTCGCCTCGCCGGGATTGATCATGAAATTGGAATGCAGCTCGCTGAACTTGGCCCCGCCGCCCGTGACGGCGTGCAGTTTCCCGCGCCAGCCCGCCTCGTCGACCAGCTTCCACGAGGAATGGCCGGGCGGATTCTTGAAAGTCGAGCCGCCGGTCTTCTCGCGGATCGGCTGGGTCTGCTCGCGCCGGCTGGTGATTTCGTCGATGCGCGCCTGCACGGCCTCCGGCGCGTCCGGCGTGCCGCGGAAGGTCGCCTCGACCCAGATGATCTCGTTCTCCGGGACGACCGAGTGTCGATAGGTGTAGCCGAAGTCGGCGAGCGAATAGTCGACCCGCTCGCCGCGCCGGGTCAGCCCCCAGGCCGAGACCAGCACGTCCTTCGTCTCCGCGCCGTAGCAGCCGGCGTTCATGGTCAAGGCGCCGCCGATCGTGCCGGGAATGCCGGCGTAGAACTCAAGGCCCGCGATCCCCGCCTTCGCACTGGCCTTCGCCACCATGGCGTCGAGCGCGCCCGCGCCTGCCGTGATGGTCGGGCCGTCCGCCGTCACCTGACCCCAAGCCCGGCCAGCCAAGCGGATCACCACGCCCTCGACCCCGCCGTCGCGGACGATCACGTTCGAGCCGACGCCCAGCACCGTCACGGGCAGGGCGGGGTCCAGGGCCTTCAGAAAGTCGGCCAGATCCTCGGCGTCCGCCGGAATGAACAGCGCGTCCGCCGCCCCGCCCACGCGGAACCAAGTGTAGGGCCCCAGCAGCTCGTTGAGCAGCAGCTTGCCGCGGACGGGAGGAAGGTCGGTCGGCGTCATGCGGCTTCGATGTCGGTTCGAGGGAAGTCACTGCCCTTGTAGAGCATGGGGGCTCGAGCGTGCCGGGCGCAGGCGTAGGCGAAGCAGTCGCCGAAGTTCAGTGCGGCCGGATGGCGACCCTTGCCGAAGCGGGCATGGGCCGAGAGCGCTTCGCGTCGCGCCTCCGCCGGAACGGCAAGAACTTCGATGCCGAAGGCCTGAAGAAACGCCTCAACGGACGCCTCACTTTCACCTAGCTCCAGCTTGAGGCGGCGGGTGACGGCCAACGTCGCTTCCCACACGGCCATGGGGGAAGTGACTCGGCGCGGGTAGGCCTCCATCCGCGCGTAAAGCTCGGCGGCATCGTCCTCGTCGGTCAGGATGGCCGTGAGCGCCGAAGCGTCCACGAACATCAGGAGTCCTCATAAAGGCTGTCGACCCAAGCCTTGTCCACGGGCTGGCCATGTTCAGGATTTCCCCGTGCGATCAGGGCGCGGGTGAACGCCAAACCTCGCTCCACGAACTCGGACGGCGCCTCAACGTGCTCAAGTTCGCGACGAAGGGCGCGACGGACCGCCTCGGTCTTGCTGATCCGGCCGATGCGGCTCAGGCGTTCGGCCATCCGATCGACTTCGGCGTCCTTCACATACAGAGCCATGACAGCCCTCTGGTATATTTAGATATGCGACGATTATATACCGCTTAAGCCGACAAGCAAGCCGTACCTCAGGACAAGGCCGCCAGCTGTCCGGGCAGGGCGTAGGCCCACTGGGTGATGTCGCCGGCGCCCAGCAGGACGACTAGGTCGCCCGGCTTCGCCTCGGCTCCGATTACGCCGGCCAACGCGTCCGGCCCCTCCAGCACCTGCACCGAGCGGTGGCCGAAGCGGCGGATGCCGTCGACCAGGGCGTGCTTGTCGATGCCCTCAAGAGGCTGTTCGCCCGCCGGATAGACGTCGGCCACGATGACCGCATCGGCGTCGCTGAAGCAGGTGGAGAAGTCCTCCATCAGGTCCCTCAGGCGGGTATAGCGGTGCGGCTGGACCACGGCGATCACGCGGCCGGAGTCCTCGCCCCGGTTCGCCACCTGCCGCGCGGCCTTCAGCACGGCGGCGATCTCGACCGGGTGGTGACCGTAGTCGTCGACCACGCGCACCCCGTTGACGACGCCGGTGGTGGTGAACCGACGCTTGACCCCGCCGAAGCCGGCCAGACCCTCGCGGATCGCCTCGTGCGACACGTCGAGCTCCAGCGCGACGGCGATCGCGGCCAAGGCGTTCGAGACGTTGTGCCAGCCCGCCATCGGCAGGTGCAGGGCCTCGATCCGCTCCGGCTCGTCCAGCGCGGCGACGCCCGGCCGCTGGATCAGCACGTCGAAGCGGCAGCCGTCCGGGCCCATGTCGCAGGCGTCGGCGCGCACCATGGCCTGCGGGTTCAGGCCGTAGGTGACCAGCCGCCGGTTGTCGATCGAGGCGACAAGCCGCTGCACCTCCGGATGGTCCAGGCACACCGCGGCGAAACCGTAGAAGGGGATGTTCTCCACGAAGTCGCAGAACGCCTTGCGCACGCCCTCGAAGTCGCCCCAGTGATCCAGGTGCTCCGGGTCGATGTTGGTGACGATGGCCACCGTCGACTTCAGGCGCAGGAAGCTGCCGTCGCTTTCGTCGGCCTCGACCACGATCCAGTCGCCATCGCCGACCTTGGCGTTGGTGCCGTAGGCGTTGATGATCCCGCCGTTGACCACCGTCGGGTCCAGCCCCCCGGCATCCAGGATGGCCGCCACCATGCTGGTGGTCGTGGTCTTGCCGTGCGTGCCGCCGACCGCGATCGAGAACTGCAGCCGCATCAGCTCGGCCAGCATCTCGGCGCGGCGCACCACGGGGATGCGCCGCTCGCGCGCGGCCCGCATCTCCGGATTGTCGGCCTTCACCGCCGTGGAATGCACCACGGCCGAGACGCCCTCGCCGACGTTCTCCGCATCGTGGCCGATGAAGACGCGCGCGCCCAGCTTCTCCAACCGCTCGGTGTTGGCGCTGTGTTTCGCGTCCGAGCCCTGCACCTGATAGCCGATCTTCAGCATGATCTCGGCGATGCCGCTCATGCCGATGCCGCCGATGCCGACGAAGTGGACGGGGCCGAGCTGGAACGGGACGGGACGAAGGCGGGCGATCATGCTGGCGCCTTAGCAAGGGACGTGCAGGATTGCATCACCCGGAAACGAGGCGTCCCCATGCGCGAACCCGACCGCTTTCAGGATCACCGGCCCATGCTGCTGGCCGGCCGCAAGGCGACCTACCCCTTCCGGACCGCCCATGAGGAAATTCCCCGCGACTGGGCCGCCTTCACCGCCGATCGACCCGTCCCGGGCGAGGTGGGCGATTTCAGCTACGGCGCCATGTTCGGCGTCGACATGGCGGCCGAGACCTTCGTCTATATGCCGGCGGTGGAGGTCGGGACCTTCGACGATCTGGACCAGAAATGGGGCCGCATGCGCGTGCCGCAGGCGCATTATGCGGTCTTCGTCCACCCCGGCCCGATCGAAGCCATCCGCGAGACGATCCAGGCCGCCCACGGCTGGCTGGCCGCCAACGGCGTCTGGAGGGACGGAGCCACGCCCGACTTCGAACGCTACGGCCCCGACTTCGACCCGTCCGGCGGCGGCGTCGAGATCTGGCTTCCCGTCGTCCCGGCCTGACGATCAGGTCCGGTCAGGCCGGGCCCGCTGGACCGGCGGCCCATTTCAGCTACCTCTGGTCGCATCACGCCATCCGGGGACTTCCATGCGTCTCATTGCCCTCGCCGCCCTCGCCGCCCTGTTCGCCGCGCCCGCCTCCGCCCAGGTCTTCGCCATCGACCAGCGCGTGCCGCTGAAGGTCGTGGGCGACACGGATGAGTTCGTGACCCTGGCCCAGATCGCGCCCGGCGGGCAGGCGCCGACCGCGCCCTTCGACTCCTGGGTCTGGACCTTCATGCGGGCGCCGCAGCTGTCGGGCGCCGCCCGCTTCGACGCCAGCGCCGTCCTCACCCGGTTCGACTGCCGCGCCGGCACGCGTCAGCGCCTCAGGTACGAGTTCTATCTGGGCGAGGTGGCGGTGAACGACACGGGCCACGACGAAGCGCCGGCCCGGCCGGTTGCGGGCTCTCCCGAGGCCGCCGCCCTGCGGACCGTCTGTGAGCCGACGTTCCAGCCCGAATCCGCCGTATACCCGAACGGCGCGCGGGGGGTCCGTCGCCAGGTGCAGCGGTTCTGGAGCGAGGTGGCGTCCGATGCGTCCGGCTGGGCCATGGACCGTCAGGCGCCGCTGAAGCCGACGGCCGAAACCGGAGAAGCGCTCGGTTTCGTCGAGGTTCCGGACGACGGTCGCGCGCCGACCTCGCCGTTCGAAGCGTGGACGTGGACCTTCACCAAACAGATGCGGCCAGGCCCGGACGGCGCCTGGAACGGGGTGGCCGTCCTGACGCAATACGATTGCGCCGCCGGCACGCGCCGCGCCCTGCGGATGCAGTTCTACGAGGGCGAGACCCTGATCCATGAGATGGAGGCCCCGGCGGAGGCCGCTGCGGCGCCGGCGGACGGATCCATGGACGATTTCGCGCTGAAGACCGCGTGCGACCCGACCTTCCAGTCGAACATGCCGGTGGATCGCCGCGGCTCCCGCGCCGTGCGCACCTCCGTGGCCGGCTACTTCGCGACTCTGCGCTGAGGCTAAACCCCGCCTTAACCGTGATGATTCAGGACTGACGGCTCAGTTTCCTTCCGGGGCCGTCATGTCCGAACTTCCCGTCGATCAGGTCCTGCGCGGCGATTGCCTGGCGGTGCTGCGGACCCTGCCGGACGCGTCGGTCGACATGGTCTTCGCCGACCCGCCCTATAACCTGCAGCTGGGCGGCGACCTGTTGCGGCCGGACAATTCGAAGGTCGACGCCGTCGACGACGACTGGGACAAGTTCTCGGACTTCGCCGCCTATGACGCCTTCACGCGCGCCTGGATGACCGAGTGCCGCCGCGTGCTGAAGCCCGAGGGCACGATCTGGGTGATCGGCAGCTATCACAACGTCTTCCGCCTGGGCACGGCGATCCAGGACCTGGGGTTCTGGGTGCTGAACGACGTGGTGTGGCGCAAGTCCAATCCCATGCCGAACTTCAAGGGCACGCGCTTCACCAATGCGCACGAGACCCTGATCTGGGCCGCGCGGTCGCGGGACCAGAAGCGCTACACTTTCAACTACGACGCGCTGAAGGCTTTCAACGAGGACGTCCAGATGCGGTCCGACTGGACACTGGCCCTGTGCACCGGCGAGGAGCGCATCAAGGGCGAGGACGGCAAGAAGGCGCATCCGACCCAGAAGCCCGAAGCGCTGCTGCACCGCGTCCTTCTGGCGGCGTCGAAGCCCGGCGAGGTGATCCTGGACCCCTTCTTCGGCACCGGCACCACCGGAGCGGCCGCCAGGCGCCTGGGGCGCCGCTGGATCGGCATCGAGCGCGATCCGACCTACGCGAAGGTCGCCGAGGACCGCATCGCCGCCGTGGTGCCCGCCGCGCCGGAGGACCTGGCCGTGATGGGCTCCAAGAAGCAGGAGCCCAAGGTGCCGTTCGGCGCCTTGGTCGAGGCCGGCCTGCTGCGGCCGGGCGACCGGCTGTATTGCCCAAAAGGCGAGCGCGAGGCGCGCGTGCGGGCCGACGGCTCCCTGATCGCCGGCTCACTGACCGGCTCGATCCACAAGCTGGGCGCCCTGATGGAGAACGCCCCGGCCTGCAACGGCTGGACCTACTGGCGCTTCAAGACCGACCAGGGCCTGAAGCCGATCGACGCTCTGAGGGCCGAGATCCGCGCCGGGATGCAATGACGGCCAGCCGATATAGCAGCTTCGCCATAAGCGGCTGAACTCTCGACCGAAAAAGTGATCCCGCGCCCGGGAACGCGGAGGCCCTTTCGCGCCTTATTGCAGCGCCGCATTTCCGCGCTCCGGACGCCCCCATCATGAAGATCGCCCAGGTCACCCCTCTGTACGAAGCCGTGCCGCCCAGGCTGTACGGCGGAACGGAGCGCGTGGTGGCGCACCTGACCGACGCCCTGGTCGATCTGGGTCATGACGTCACCCTGTTCGCCTCGGCCGACGCGGAGACGAAGGCGCGCCTGGTGCCCGTGCGCGATCAGGCCATACGTCTGGACCCCGCGCCGCTGAAGTCCGATCTGGCGGCGCACATGACCCTGCTGTCGGAGGTGCTGGCCCGCGCCGATCAGTTCGACCTGATCCACTTCCACACCGACATGATCCATTTCCCGTTCTTTTCGAAATGCGCGGACAAGACGGTGACGACCCTGCACGGGCGGTTGGATCTGAAGGATCTGCCCGGCGTCTATTCGCGCTGGAACGAGTTTTCGCTGGTGTCGATCTCGGATGACCAGCGTCGGCCCCTGCCGTTCGCCAACTATGCCGCGACCGTTCACCACGGCATGCCGTCCGAGCTGTACGTGCATTCGCCGCAGAGCCAGGGCTATTTCGCCTTCTTGGGCCGCATCTCGCCGGAGAAGCGCCCAGACCGCGCCATCGAGATCGCGACGCGCCTGGGCCGCCCGCTCAAGATCGCGGCCAAGGTCGACGCCGCCGACAAGGTCTATTGGGAGACGGTCATCAAGCCGATGGTCGACGCCAACCCGCTGGTCGAGTTCGTCGGCGAGATCGGCGATCACCAGAAGTCGGCCTTTCTCGGCGGGGCCGAGGCGCTGCTGTTCCCCATCGACTGGCCCGAGCCCTTCGGCCTGGTGATGATCGAGGCCATGGCCTGCGGCACGCCGGTGATCGCCTTCCGCTGCGGCTCGACGCCCGAGGTGATCGAGGACGGCGCCACGGGCTTCATCGTCGACACGATGGAGGATGCGGTGTCGGCCGCGGGTCGCGCCCATCTGCTGGACCGCGACGCCATCCGCGCCCGGTTCGAGCTGCGCTGGTCGGCGACGGCGATGGCGCGGCGCTATCTGGACGTCTACGGCGAGTTGCTGGCGCGCCGTCCGTTCGGCAAGCCCGTGCCCGCGCCCGACGCCTTCATGCTGAACGGCGCCGTCGCGCCCGAAATGCTGGCGACGGCCTGAAACCGACCAAGCTTCGCCGCATTCTGTCGAAGGTCGCCTCACGACCTCCGCATTGTGCGGTGAAGACGCGCCGCTCGCGCCAGCAGTCGGGAAGCCCATGGACGACGCCTATTCGGTACAGACGACCGCCCTCGACGCCGGCGAGCCGGAGCCGGTGGAGCAGCTTCAGGCGCTGAAGTCCGGCGACGCCTTCCTGGTGGCCGACGCCTTCGGCGACGTGCGGTCCGGGGCCGACGGCCTGTTCGACGACGACACGCGCATCCTGTCGCGGCTGGTCCTGACCCTGGGCGGGCGTCGCCCTTCCCGGCTTTCGTCGGGCGTCAGCCAGGACAACGTCTTCTTCACCTTCCACGGCACCAACCGGCCCCTGCCGCCGATGGGCGGACGAACCGCCCCGGCCGGCATCCTGCACATCGAGCGGCGGCGGTTCCTGCACGACCGCCGCCTGTTCGAGCGCGTCCGCGTGACCAATCACGGCGGCGAGGACGTCATGCTGCCGCTGGAGGTCGACTACGCCGCCGACTTCGTCGACATATTCCAGGTGCGCGGCACCGCGCGGGAGAAGATGGGCCGCATGCGGCCCATCCGGACCGACGGCCGCCACGCGCGGTTCGCCTACGACGGCCTGGATGCGGTGACGCGGACGGCCTGCCTGTCCTTCTCCGAGCCGCCGCACCGCATGACCGACGCACGCGCAGACTTCATGCTGACCCTGCGCACAGGACGCACGGTCGATCTGTTCCTGGAATGCGGCGCCGTGGCCTGCGACACCCCGTCGGAGGACCGCTTCCGCCGCAACGCGATGCAGGCCCGGTTGGCCATGCGGTCCAAGCGCCGCCGCGGCGCCTCGGTGCGCGGCCCGCGCAGTCCGCGCTTCAACGACTGGCTGGACCAGAGCCGCGCCGACGTGGCGCTGCTGACCACCGACCTGTCGACCGGGCCCTATCCCTATGCGGGAACGCCCTGGTTCTCGACGCCGTTCGGTCGCGACGGCATCATCACGGCCTGGCAGATGCTGTGGCTGGACCCCAGCCTGGCCAAGGGCGTGCTGACCTATCTGGCCGCGCGTCAGGCGACCGAGCGCTCGGCCTTTCAGGACGCCGAGCCCGGCAAGATCATGCACGAAACCCGGCGCGGCGAGATGAGCGCCTTGGGAGAGGTGCCGTTCGGCCTCTACTACGGCGGGGTCGACACCACCTGCCTGTTCGTGGCCCTGGCCGGCGCCTATGCCCGGCGCACCGGCGACCTAAACCTGATCCGCGCCATCTGGCCGAACCTGATCGCGGCCGCGGGCTGGATCACCGGCCCGGCGGACATGACCGGCGACGGCTTCGTCCGCTACGCCCGCGCCGCCGAGACGGGCCTGTCGAACCAGGGCTGGAAGGACAGTTTCGACTCCATTTTCCACGCCGACGGCCGCTTCCCGGACGGGCCGGTCGCTCTTGTCGAGGTTCAGGGCTACGCCTTCGCCGCCTTCCGGGCCCTGGCCGACCTGTCGCAGTTGCTGGGCCTGCCGGACGCCACGCGATGGCACGACCGCGCCGAAGCCCTGCGGACCCGGGTCGAGAAGGCCTTCTGGCAGGAGGACCTGGGATTCTACGCGATCGCCCTCGACGGCGCGGGGGCGCCGTGCCGGGCCATCGGTTCCAATCCGGGCCACCTGCTGTTCTGCGGCCTGCCTTCGAAAGTGCGCGCCCACGCCGTGACGAAACAGCTGATGAGCGCCCGCTTCCGCTCCGGCTGGGGCGTGCGAACCCTGGCGACCGGTCAGGCGCGGTTCAATCCGATGAGCTACCACAACGGCTCGGTCTGGCCGCACGACACCTCGCTGTGCGCCGCCGGCATGGCCCAGTACGGCGAACGCCACGCCGTGGCCCTGCTGCTCAGCGAGATCTACGCCGCCGCCGCCCATTTCCACCTGCGCCTGCCCGAACTGTTCTGCGGCTTCGAGCGCCAGACGGGCGAGCCGCCCATCGCCTATCCCGTCGCCTGCCTGCCCCAGGCCTGGGCGGCGGGTTCGGTCTTCCTGATGCTCCAGGCCGCGCTGGGCGTGTCCATCGACGCCTTCGACGGCCGCGTCGACGTGGACGATCCCGTCCTGCCACCGGGCATCGAGCGGCTGAACGTCTGGAACCTGAAGGTGGGCGACGCCACGCTCGACCTCGCCTTCCGCCGCCTGGACGACCATACGGTCGTCACCAGCCGCAACAAGGTCGGCGACGTGCGGGTCCGAAGTGCCCGCTGACGCTCATCGCCCTTCGCGCGGCGGCAAGACGGTGGGCAGCGGCTCCTCCCGGGCGCTGCGCTGGTTCCGCTTGCGATACTGGCTCTGATACTCCCGGCGCTGCTTTGCCACCTCGTACAGAACGATACCCGAACTGGTGCCCAGATTCAGGCTTTCGACCATGCCGAACATCGGGACGGAGACGCACATTTCCGCGCGTTCCACGGCGCGGTCGCTGATGCCCGTGTTCTCGCTGCCAAACCACACGGCCAGCTTGGCGTGGGTCGTAAAGTCACCCTCGTGGAGATAGATGCTGGCCTTGCCTTTCACATGAGGCGAGGTGACGATCGACCTGAAATTCTTGCTCTCCAGGTAGTCGAAGCACTCGTCCGTGCTGTCGAACCGCCGCACGAAGGTCCACTTCACGGCCGATACGGACGTCTTGGACATGACGCGGTTTTCACGAAGATCCTGCCATTCGTCAGGAAGGGTTTTGCGCGGATCTACGACGTAGACTTTCTCGACGCCCAGGGCATTAACGTTCCTGATCACCGTGCCGATGTTGCCGATGTCCGCAGGGTCTTCGATGACGGCTATGAGGTTCTTGCAGCGGAACGGCTTGATCTCATCGGCACGTTTTCGCACAGTCCGCTTGGAACGGGTCTCTTCCTGGTCGATCATCATGGCACGCTGAAACTGAAGGATTAGGCAGTCTGGCCGCCGTCTAGGACGGCGTCCAGCAAGGTCAGACCAGCGCTCGCTCCAGGGCTTTCCTGAACACCGTCGGCAAAACGGCCCGCGCCGCCTCAGCCTCGGTCCAGATCAGGTCGCCCCCGTCCCGCCCCACCTGCACCTCCAGCGTCAGACTGAAGTGGGTGAAGACGTGGGCCACCGACCCCGCGTCGCGCCACGGCCCAGAGCCCGGCGGCGCGTCCTCTCCCCCGCCCCAGCCGGCGGTGGGCAAGCCCAGCATGCCGCCCAGCAACCCCTTGTCCGGCCGGCGCACCAGCCCGACGCGGCCCGTCGCGTCCAGCGCCACCCAGACGACGCCCGTTCGCTCCGGCTTGGCCGCCTTCGCCGCCTTGACCGGAAACCGCTCCGGCGCCTCCGAAGCGAGACCCGCGCACCACCCTGACACCGGGCAGCGGGGGCAATCCGGCGAGCGGGGGCGGCACACCGTCGCGCCGAGGTCCATCAGCGCCTGGGCCCAGTCGCCGGGTCGATCGTCGGCGACCAGAGAGGCCGCGAGGCTCCGCAGTTCCGGTCGGGCGGCGGGCAGCGGCGTCTCCACCACGAACAGCCGGGACATGACCCGCTCCACGTTGCCGTCCACCACGTTCGTCGCGCGGCCGAAGGCGATGGCGGCGACCGCCGCCGCCGTGTAGGGCCCCAGCCCCGGCAGGGCGCGCAGTCCCTCCTCCGTGTCCGGAAAGACGCCGCCGTGCTCCCGCGCCACCGCCCGCGCGCAGGCCAGCAGGTTGCGGGCGCGGGCGTAGTAGCCGAGCCCGGCCCAGGCGCTCATGACGTCCGCGTCGTCGGCGGCCGCCAGATCGGAGACGGTCGGCCAACGCCGGGTGAAGGCCTCGAAATAGGGGGCGGCGTGCACCGTCGTGGTCTGCTGCAGCATCACTTCAGACAGCCAGACCCGATAGGGATCGATCGCCTCAGTCGAGCCCGGCGGCGCCCGCCACGGCAGGGTGCGCGCATGGGCGTCGTACCAGTCCAGCAAGGCGCGGCGCAGGCCAGTCATCTCCTCCCCCATATCCCGTCATGGCCGGGCTTGTCCCGGCCATCCAGGATCGGAGTCACCGACCGTTTTCATGGATCGCCGGGACAAGCCCGGCGATGACGGGTATGAAGCGGCATGCGCCGTCCCCTGCCGACCGATGCCGAAGCGCGCGAGATTCTGGCGCGGCGCCGCACGCGCCCGGCGCCCAGGCCCGCGCCCCGCGCCGGCCGGGCCTTGCAGGACTTCATCAAGGAGATGGACCAGCGGTTCGGCCGCGGCGCCGGCGCGCTGGAGCCCCGCTGGCGCGAGATCGTCGGCGAACGGCTGGCCCGCGTCTGCCGCCCGCAAAAGCTGAGCCGCGGCCGCGACGGCAAGGGCGGCGTGCTCGAGCTGCGCGTCGCCGGCGCCGCCGCCCTGCTGGTCCAGCACCAGGCGGAAGAGATCCTGGGCAAGGTGAACCTGTTCCTAGGCGCCGGCTCGGTCGAGAAGCTGCGCATCGCCCAGGGCCCTGTGCCCCCCCTGCCCGAACCGACCGCCCGTCCCGCCCGCCCGAAAGGCCCGCCGCCGCTGAGCGCCGGCGAGGAGGCCGAACTGAAGGCGTCGGTGGCCGCCGCCTCCGGCCCTCTGGCAGAGGCGCTCGCCAAGCTGGGTCGCGCGGTCAGAGTCTAGCGCAACGCCTCTCATTCCCCATCAGGGGAGGGATGTCGGCGCGCAGCGACGACAGGGTGGGAAGGGCCGGGCGATCGACCCTCGGACCTGCGCCATGGTCGCTGCGGCCCTCCCACCCGTCCGATGCTGCGCATCAGCCACCCTTCTCTGACGGGGAGGGAAACCCCGGACGCCGCCGTTCGCCGTTGACAAAACTTCGCCGCACCTGTTCTCGACATGGTCGGGTCGCGCGCTTCGTCGGGAATCGCGCGACGATCCTCGTCCGCATCACGGGAACCCCGCCATGACCTCGCGCTCCTCCTTCCGCTTCGCCGCCATGAGCCGCCGGGCGGCCATCACCGGCGCGGCTCTGGCCGCCATGGCCCTGTCGGCGTGCGGAGGATCGGGCGGGGGCGCGGGCGCGGCCGAGGGCGACATGGCCAAGGGCGCCGCCGAAGGCGCCAAGGTCACCGTGGTCGAATACGCCTCGGTCACCTGCGTCGGCTGCGCCGCCTGGCAGCGGGACGTCTGGCCGCAGATCAAGTCGAAATACGTCGACACCAATCAGATCCGCTTCGTCTTCCGCGAGTTCCCGACCCCCCCGCAGGACGTGGCCGTGGCCGGCTTCCTGCTGGGCCGCTGCGCTGCCGCCAAGTCGGGCAACAGCGAAGACTATTTCAAGGTCGTCGACGACATGCTGGCCAGCCATCCGGGCCTGACGCCCGGCCAGCCGGGCTTCGCCGAGACGCTGCAGCGCATCCGCACCGGCTTGGGCTTCAGTCAGGAAGAGTATCTGACCTGCGTCACCGACGAGGCCGCCATCGCCCAGATGGAGGAGCGAATCCGCGCCGGCCAGGCGGCGGGCGTGACCGGCACCCCGACCTTCATGGTCAACGGCACGGTCGTGGCCGACCGCTCGGTCGAAGGCCTGTCGGCCGCCATCGACGCCGAACTGGCGAAGTAAGACCCGGTCCGGAGGCGCATCCAGACCCGATGCAGTTCCAGCGCCTCCGGCTCGTCGGCTTCAAGTCCTTCGTCGATCCGACGGAGGTCTTCATCGAGCCCGGGCTGACCGGCATCGTCGGGCCCAACGGCTGCGGCAAGTCCAACGTGCTGGAATCCATGCGCTGGGTCATGGGCGCCAACTCCGCCAAGGCCATGCGCGGCCAGGGCATGGAGGACGTGATCTTCGCTGGGGCCAGCGACCGCCCGGCGCGGAACTGGGCCGAGGTCCAGCTGACCATCGACAACGCCCAGCGAAAGGCGCCCCAGCCCTTCACCGACAGCGCGGTGATCGAGGTGTCGCGTCGCATCGACCGCGGCCAGGGCTCGACCTATCGCATCAACGGCAAGGAGGTTCGGGCGCGCGACGTCCAGCTGCTGTTCGCCGACGCCTCGACCGGGGCGAACTCTCCGGCGCTGGTCCGTCAGGGCCAGATCAGCGAGCTGATCGCCGCCAAGCCGCAGAACCGCCGCCGCATTCTGGAGGAGGCCGGCGGCGTGGCCGGTCTGCACACCCGCCGGCACGAGGCGGAGCTGAGGCTGCGCGCGGCCGAGACCAACCTCGAGCGACTGGAGGACATCGGCCGCGAGATCGAGGGGAATCTGTCCCGGCTGAAGCGCGAGGCGCGGCAGGCGGAGAAATACAAGAAGATCAGCGCCGAGATCCGCGCCCTGCAGTCCGCCTTGGTCTGGGTGCGCTGGAACGACGCCCGTCTGGCCGACGAGCAGGCGCGCGAGGATCTGGGCCAGGCGGACCGAGCCGTAGCCGAGACGGCGTCGGCTACGGTTCGGGCCCAGACGGCCGCGCTGAACGCGCAGGAGGCAATGAAGCCGGCGCGGGAGGAGGACGCGGTGGCGGCGGCGCTCCTGCACCGCGCGACGCTGGAACGCGACCGGCTGGACATGGCCGAGCAGGCGGCGAAGGCGGAGATCGATCGGCTGACGTCCGAGCGCGCCCGCATCGCGGCCGACGTGGAGCGGGAGGAAGGCCTGGCCCGCGACGCGCAGGCCGAGCTGGCGCGGCTGGACGAGACGCTGAGCGCCCTGAAGGCCGAAATCGCCGCCGCACCGCAGCGGGGGCCGGAGCTGGAAGCCGCTCTGTCGCAAGCCGAAAGCGCCCGCGCCGAGGCAGACGCCCAGGTCGAGCGCCGCGCCGGGGCCGTCGCCGCCACCGAGGCGCGGGTCGCCGCAGAGACCGCCCGCCTGCGCGACGCCGAGGCGCGGGTGGCCCGGGTGCGCGGCCAGTTGGAGCAAACGACGCGCGAGCAGGAGGCTTTGGGCCCGCTGGAGACGCCGGAATTGGCCGAGGCCCGCGCCGCCGTCGGGACCGCCCAGGCCGAGCTGACCGCTGCCCGCGCCGCCGTGGAGGCCGCCGAGGCTCGGCGCGGCGACCTGGCCCGGGCCGAGCAGGAGGCGCGTACTGCCGCCCGCGCGGCCGAGGACCGGCTGGGCCGCCTGCAGACGGAGGCGCGCGGCCTGGCGCAGTTGCTGACCTCCGCCCGGCGAGACCACGCCCCGGCGCTGGATCAGGTCACGGCCGACAAGGGCTATGAGGCCGCCCTGGCCGCCGTGCTGGGCGACGATCTGGACGCCGCGCTGGACCCGAAGGCCGCCGTCCACTGGGCCGGAGCCGAGCCGACGGCGCCCGTCTGGCCCGCCGGCGTCGAGCCGCTGGCGAAGCACGTGACGGCCCCGCCGCAACTCGCGGCCCGGCTGGCCCTGTGCGGCGTGGCCGACACGAGCGAAGCGGCCGCGCTGGCGAAGTCCCTGCCCGTCGGCGCCCGGCTGGTCACGCGCGAGGGCGACCTCTTCCGCTGGGACGGCTTCGTCGCCCGCGCCGAGGCGCCGCGCCCCGCCGCCGTCCGTCTGGCCCAGCGCACCCGTCTGTCGGAGCTGGAAGCCGAGATCGACGCGGGCAAGCCGGCGCTGGAAACCCTTCAGGCCGAGCTCAGGGCTGCGGCCGACGCCTTCCGCGCAGCCGAGGAAGAGCTGAAGACCGTGCGCCAGGCGCCTTTCGTTGCCGACAAGGCGCTGGCCGCCGCGCGCGATCGCGCCGAGAGCCTGAACCGCGACCAGGCCCGCCGCGAGGCCCGCGCCCAAGCCCTGACGGAGACGACCGCTCGACTGGAGGCAGAACTGGCCGAGGCGGAGGCCGCATTGGCGGCCGCGCGATCGGGCGATGCCCCCTCCGAGACGCTGGACGCCCTGCGCGCCGAACTCGCCGAGGCCCGGACCGCCGCCGAGGCCGCGCGGCAGGCGGCGTCCGCCGCGCGCGCCGCGCGCGACGCGGAGGCCCGCGACCATGCCTCGCGCGAGCAACGCCTGACGGGCCTGGAGCGCGCCCGCGACGGCTGGGCCGCCCGGTCCAAGGACGGCGCGGGGCGGATCAAGGCGCTGGAGGCCGACGCCGCCCGCGCCCTGTCGCTGCTGGAGACCGCCCGCGCGGCGCCGGAGGCCTTGGCCCAGAAGCGGGCGGGCCTGATGGACGCACTGACCTCGGCCGAAACGCGCCGCAAGGCCGCCGCCGACGCCCTGTCCGTGGCCGAGGGCGCGGCCCAAGAGGCGGATCGCGCCGCCCGTGCCGCCGAGGCCGAAGCCGGCAAGGCGCGCGAGGTCCGCGCCGGTCTGGCCGCCCATGCCGAGGCCGCAGCCGCCCGCCTGGCCGAGGCCGACCAGAAGGTGCACGAAACGGCCCAGACGTCGCCGGAAGAGCTGGGCCAGAAGCTGACCGACGAGGCGGTGGCCCGCCCGCCCGACGCCGCCGGGGCGGAGAGCCTGCTGTACGGTCTGGAGCGGGAGCGCGAGGCGTTGGGCGCGGTCAACCTGCTGGCCGAGGAGGAGGCGCGAGAGAGCGAGGACCGGCTGCAGACCATGCGCGGCGAACGCGCCGACCTGACCCAAGCCATCGCCAAGCTGCGCGACGGCATCGACGAGCTGAACGCCGAGGGGCGCGAGCGCCTGCTGGCCGCTTTCGACGTCATCAACGAGAACTTCAAGACCCTGTTCGAGGCCCTGTTCGACGGCGGTCAGGCCGAGCTGAAGCTGGTCGAAAGCGACGATCCGCTGGAGGCGGGGCTGGAGATCTTCGCCTGCCCGCCGGGCAAGCGTCTGGCGGTCATGAGCCTAATGTCGGGCGGCGAGCAGGCCCTGACGGCGGCGGCCCTGATCTTCGCCGTCTTCCTGGCCAATCCGGCGCCCGTATGCGTGCTGGACGAGGTCGACGCCCCGCTGGACGACGCCAACGTCGATCGCTTCTGCCGCATGCTGAACGAGATGCGGAAACGGACCGACACCCGCTTCATCGTCATCACCCACAACCCGGTGACCATGAGCCGCATGGATCGCCTGTACGGCGTCACCATGCCCGAGCGGGGAGTCAGCCAGCTTGTGGGCGTCGACCTGAAACAGGCCGAGACGCTTGTAGCCTAGCGCCCCAGCGCCCGACGCACGTCAGCCAGCGCCGGCCCCGCCAGCGCCCACGGCTCAACCACATATCGGTGAAACAGTCGCTTCGGATCGGCGACCAGGCGGAACAGCCATTCCAGCCCCAGCCGCCCCATCCAGCGCGGGGCGGCCTTCTGCACCCCCGCCTCATAGTCGAAGGCCGCGCCGACGTTCAGCACCACGCAGTCCGGCAAGGCGTCGAGGTGGTCGGCGATCCACAGCTCCTGGCGCGGCATGCCCATTCCGACCATCAGCACGTTCGGTTTGAACGCCGCGATCTCGCGCAGGATCTCCGCATTGTCGGCCGATCCCGCGGTCGCATCGAAATGGCCGTGACGGGTCCAGATACGCGCGCGGGGACGCCGCCTGCCGATCCTCTGCGCCGCCTCTTCCGCCACGCCGGGTGCGCCGCCCAGATAGAAGACCCGCCAACCCTCGCGGTCGGCCAGGCTCCAGAAATGGTCGCGCCAGTCCAGATAGGTGCACCGGTGCATCGGCCGGGCCGACAGCTTCAGCAGGCGCGCAAAGGCCAGCAGGGGGCGGGAATCCACCTCGATCAAGTCCGCGCGCCCATAGAAGCGGCGAAGCTCGGGCCTGGACCGCACCAGGGCCAGGCTGTGCAGGTTGTGGTTGGCGACGACCGCCTTGCGCCCTTCCTGGATCCAACGGCGCAGCCACAGCATGACCTCTTCAGGTCGGACCAAGTCCATGGCCTCGCCCAGGATGGCGACGCGCTCCTCTGGCCGCCGTTCCTGACGATGCGGCGTGCGCGCCCGGCGGCGACGATCCGGAGCCGCGGCGGCGACGGTGAGGGCGAGAGTTTCCTCAAACATGGCCGAACCCTGCCACGCGGCGCTGAAGGTCGGGTTCCCGGACGCGGTTAACGGATCGTCGTCAGATCAGATCAGTGTCGGTCGCGACGCGGTACGGGTATGCGGGTCTTCAGGAGCGCGACGGCGAAGACACAGTCGGCGCGTCTCAACAGCCACGCTGCTGGGCAGAAGCTCACCAAGGCGCCATGGTGGCGTCAGACGCCCCAAGGGCCCGCATCATCGAAAGAGACGACCATGATCCTCGCCGCCCTCGCCGCCGCCGCGCTGTCGGCGCCCGCCCCGCTCGCTGCCGTGCAGGATCCACTGACGTTCGACCAGACCGTCAGCTGCGCCGCCATGTTCTTCGTCCAGTCCAAGCAGTTGACCGTGCCGGAGGAGGTCGAGGCCTTCGAAATGGGCATGGTTGAGATGATCACTCGCGCGGAGGGCATGAACTCCGGCCTGACTCAGGATCAGATCATCGAGCAGGCGGCCATCCAAGCCGACGACATGATGATGCGGATCGATGCCGCCTCGGACGCCGATGCCAAGGCCGGCGTCATCGTCAACTGGGGCCCCGGCATGGTGGCCTGCATCGACGCCGTCCTGGCCTGACCGAAGACGGGAACGATCGACATGTCCCTGACGGCCGCCGCCCTGGCCTCCGCACTCGCCTTCGGACCCCCGCCCGCCTCCGCGCTGGCGCAGGATCCGCTGACGTACGAGAACTACGTCTCTTGCGCCGCCCTGTTTTTCCAGGTCGCCGCCGACACCCAGGACGCCGAACTGAAGGAGGCGCTGGAATCCGCCGTCGGCGTCATGCTGGTCCGCGCCACCCCGCTGGGCGAGGCGAAGGGCAAAACCCAGGATCAGGTCGTAGAGGACGCCGCGATCGAGTCGGTCGGCCTTGAAGACGCCATCGCCAGCCTGTCCGGCGCGGCGCGGGACGACCGCGTCCGCTCGCACGGGCCGGGCATCGACGCCTGCCTGGACGAAGTTCTGACCGAACGCTGAGGTTCAGGCCGCCGCAGTCGCCTCCACCAGATCGGCCAAGCGGGCCGCCGCGTCCGGTATGGCGACCGACCGTGCCCCCGCCGACATGGCGGTCAGGCGCGACGGGTCGCCGAGAATGTCCTCCAGGATCGAGGTCAGCCGTCTCGGCGTCGCTTGTCCTTCCGGCAGGCTGACGGCTGCGCCCACGTCCACGAGAGATCGGGCGTTCAGCGTCTGGTGGTCGTCGGTGGCGATGGCCAAGGGAATCAAAACGGAGGGCATGGCCGCGACCGCCAGTTCGGCGCACGTCGAGGCGCCGGCGCGACCGATCAGAAGGTGCGTAGTGGCCAGCAGTGCTGCCATGTCCCGGAAGAAGGGCGCGACCTCGGCCTTGATCCCCGCCTCAAGATAGACCTGCCGCGCCGCCTCCAGGCTCTCGGTTCTCGACTGTTGGAAGACCTCCAGCCGCGACCTCAGCGTCGCAGGAAGGGCTGCCAGGGCGTGCGGCACGGCCTCGGACAGCAGCCGCGCGCCTTGGCTGCCCCCCGTCACCAGAACGCGGATCGGAGCGTCGCCCGTCGGCGGAGAATAGGCGCGGTCGAAAAGAGGTCGGATCTCCGGCCGCACGGGACTGCCGACGACATGCACCCCCGCACGTCCTCTGATCGAAAAGGTCGAGGCCACCGCGTTCACCCGCTCGGCCAGCATGCGGTTGGTGCGCCCCAGCACCGCGTTTTGCTCATGGATCACGGTCGGCCTTCGATCCATGAGGGCGGCGATCAGCGCCGGCGCCGATGGATAGCCGCCGAAGCCGACGACCACCCGTGCCTCGGCTTCACGGAAGGCCGTCCGCGCTTGACGGGCGCCTCTCAGGATCGCCAGCCCCGCCTTCATCAAACCCACCGGCCCCCGCCCGGTCGCCGCGTCCAGGAACAGCCGGTCGTCGGCGGGGAAGCCATGCGCGAACTTCTCGCCGCGATGGTCGGTGGCCAGGATGACGCGCCAGCCCCGCGCGGACATCTCGCGCGCCAACGCCTCGGCCGGGAACATATGGCCGCCGGTGCCCCCGGCGGCGACGACGCAGGTGCGGCTCATGCCCGGCGCATCCGCTTGGTCATCTCGTCCCACGGCCACTGCATCGGCCCCGGCTCATACGCCCCCGGCCGTTTGCGGGTCAGCGCCAGCGCCAGGCCCATGGTCAGGCCCATGGCCAGCATGGACGAGCCGCCGTAGCTTATGAAGGGCAGGGTCATGCCCTTGGTCGGGATGACGTTCAGGTTCACCGCCACGTTGATGCAGGCCTGCAGCCCGATCAGCATGAACAAGCCCGCCGCCGCCGTCTGCTCGTAGGGGTCGCGCAGCCGCAGCGCCCGGCTGAGCCCCCGCACGACGATGAAGGCGTACAGACCGATGATCAGCAGCGACAGCATCAGGCCGAACTCCTCGGCGCCGACGGAGTAGATGAAGTCGGTGTGCAGGTCGGGCACGTGGCGCTTCATGACGCCCTCGCCCACGCCGCGCCCGACCAAGCCGCCGGCGCGGATGGCCTCCGACGCCCGGTCGATCTGGTGGGTGTCCTCCACGCCCGGCGAAACGAACTTGGCCACCCGCGCCCGCACGTGGTCGAAGGCGAAATACAGGCCGAACACCCCCGCCAGCACCATGCCGCCCAGCGCCGCCATCCACTTGAAAGGCACCCCGGCCATGAAGAACACGGCCATGAAGGTCGTCGTGATCAGCAGGGTCTGGCCGATGTCCGGCTGCAGCAGCAACAGCCCCACGGTCAGGGCGTAGGCGACGAAGGCGATGGTCACGCCCGGCACCCCCTGCCCCTTCTGCGCCTCGGCGAACATCCAGGCGGAGAAGACGATGATGGCCGGCTTGGCGAACTCCGAGGGCTGCAGGCCGAAGGGGCCGATGTTGATCCACCGCGCCGCGCCCTTGGCCTCGTGCCCGATGAACGGCAGCAGGATCATCACCCCGATCGCGCCCAGCAGAGCCAGCACGGCGATCCGCCGCACGCCCCGCGGGCTGAGCAGCGAGGTGGTCAGCATGGCGCCCAGGCCCAAAGCGACGAAGACGATCATCCGGATCGAATAGTGGAAGGGGTCGGTGATCCCGTCCTCGGCCAAAATCGCCGCCGGGCTGGAGGCGAACGACAGCGACACCCCGACGGCCATCAGCGCCAGCGCCGCGCCCAGCAGGCCGCGATCCACCGTCCAGAACCATTTGGCGACGGCGCTCTGGTCGGACCTGGAAAAGGCGGGCGTGTAGGCCTGGCTGGTCATGATTGGTCAACCATGTCCGAAAGGTGTGGCCCCGAGGTTAAGCACCGCGGCGCGGAACGCCTCTCCCCGCGCCTCGAAATCGGGGAACTGGTCGAAGCTGGCGGCGGCGGGGCTGAGCAGCACCACCTCGTCGCGCCCGGTCGCGGCGGCCGCGTGGTAGGCCTGACCGACGGCGGTCGCCATGTCGCCGCTGATCCGGTGCGGCGTGTCGCCCAGCGCGGCGGCGAAGGGGCCCGCCGCCTCGCCGATCAGGAAGGCCTCCTGCACGCGGGGGAACAGGTCGTCGAGGTCGTCGATGCCGCCCGCCTTGGCCCGGCCGCCAGCGATCCAGAAGACCCGGTCGTAAGATGAGAGCGCCTGCCGCGCCGCGTCGGCGTTGGTGGCCTTGGAGTCGTTGACGAAGGACACTTTGCCGAGACGGCCGACGGTTTCCATGCGGTGGGCGAGGCCTGGAAAGGTGAGGAGCCCTTCGATGACTGCTTCATGTTCCAGCCCGAGATTTCGCGCCGCCATGAAGGCGAACGCAGCGTTCTGCGCGTTGTGCCGCCCCGGCAGCGAAATGGCGGGCGTCAGGTCGACCAGCTCGATATGGTCGAAGACGATCTTCCGACCCATGGCTTCCACGCGGCCGCCGGGAACCCAGTGGCTGGGATGATCCTCCTCGTATTGGTCCCCAGGCTGCAACTCCACTTCGCTGTCAAAGGTCACGATTTCCCGGACTTCACGCCCCTCCGCGGCCAGAGACGTCGCGATGGACCGGCCCCACTGATCGTCGACGCCCACCAGCGAGAGCCACGCTTGATTGAACATACGCGCCTTTGCGGCGACGTAGCCCTCCATGCCGCCATGGCGGTCCAAGTGGTCCGGACTGATGTTCGTTAGGATCGCGACGGTTGGCGCGAATGAGGTCGTCAGATCCAGTTGATAGCTGGAGACTTCGATAACGTAGGTCGCCCCTGCAGTCGGAGCGGGCAAGGCGAGGACGCCGATGCCGATGTTGCCGCCGACGTGGACGGTCCATCCCGCCTGTTTCAGCACCCAGCCAATCAGGGCCGTGGTCGTGGATTTTCCGTTGGTGCCGGTAATCGCGATGACGGCTGGCCGCTCCCCCTCCGGCAGCGCCGCGATCGCCCGCGCGAACAGCTCCACGTCGCCGACGATCTCGACGCCCGCGGCCTTGGCCTTGTCGACCGTCCAGTGCGGCTTGGGATGCGTCAGCGGCACGCCGGGGGACAGCACGAGCGCCGCGAACTGCGACCAGTCGGCGGTCGTCAGGTCTTCGACGGCGAACCCCTCGGCCTCGGCCTGCATGCGGCTGGAGATGCCGTCGTCCCACAGGACCGGTTCGGCGCCCCCCGCCTTCAGCGCGCGGGCCGCCGTCAGCCCCGACCGACCCAGGCCGAAGACCGCGACGCGCCGCCCCTCGAAGCCCGGGACCGCGATCATCTCAGCGCAGCTTCAGCGTCGCCAGGCCCGCCAGCGCCAGCATGGCCGACACGATCCAGAAGCGGATGACCACCGTGGATTCCGGCCAGCCCATCTTTTCAAAGTGATGGTGGATCGGCGCCATGAGGAAGACCCGCTTCTTGGTCGCCTTGAAGTAGCCGACCTGGATCATCACCGAGGCGGCCTCCAGCACGAACAGGCCGCCGACGATGCCCAGCACCAGCTCGTGCTTGGTCATCACAGCCACGGCGCCCAGCGCGCCGCCCAGCGCCAGCGAGCCGGTGTCGCCCATGAAGATCTTGGCCGGCGGGGCGTTGTACCACAGGAATCCCGTCCCCCCGCCGATGATGGCCGCCAGGAACACCGCCAGCTCGCCTGCGCCCGGCACATGGTGGACGCCCAGATAGTCGGAAAAGACGAAGTTGCCGGTCAGATAGGCGATCACGCCGAACGCCGCGGACGCCATCATCACCGGCACGATGGCCAGGCCGTCCAGCCCGTCGGTCAGGTTCACGGCGTTGGAGAAGCCCACGATCGTGAAGGCCGCGAAGGCCACGTAGAACCAGCCGACGTTCAGCAGCACGTCCTTGAAGAAGGGGAAGGCGATCGACGTCTCCAGACCTGGCGAGGTGGGGGACACCGTCATCCACAGCACCGTCAGCACGCCGGCGACCACCGCCACGATGACCTGCCAGAACAGCTTTTGCTTCGACGTCAGCCCGGCCGAGGTCTGTTTGGTGACTTTGGCGTAGTCGTCGATGAAGCCCAGCACGGCGAAGGCGGCGGTCACCAGCGACACGATCCAGATGTACGGATTGGTCAGGTCGCCCCACAGGAACACCGCCACGGCGATGCCCGCCAGGATCATCAGACCGCCCATGGTCGGGGTGCCGACCTTGGACAGGTGGCTGACCGGGCCGTCGTCGCGGATCGGCTGGCCCTTGCCCTGCTTCTGGCGCATCCAGCTGATGAAGCGACTGCCCATGGCCACCGCCACGATCATGGCCGTCGCCATGGCCAAGGCCACGCGCACCGTCTGGTACTGGACCAGGTTCAGCAGCGGATAATCCTGCGCCACGTCGGCGTAATAGAGATACAGCAGGTAGAACATCAGGCGGCCCCCTCATCCGTCCGATCCAGATCCGCCAGGGCGCGCGCGATCTGCGACGCCTTCGACCCGTTCGATCCCTTGACCATCACCACGTCGCGCGGCGCGACCAGATCGCCGACCGCGTCGGCCAGATCCGCGGCGGTCTCGCGCCATTCGCCGCGCCGCTCGGGCGCGATCGCCTCGTGCAGGGCCCGCATCGCCGGCCCGGCGGTGTGCACCACGTCCAGGCCCGCCGCCTCGATCGCCTCGGCCAGGCCGGCATGCAGGGCCCGCGACTGGCCGCCCAGTTCCAGCATGTCGGTCAGCATGACGATGCGCCGGCCGCCCGGCTCCACCGCTCGCGCGCCCAGACTGGCGAAGCCGGCCTTCATCGACAGCGGATTGGCGTTGTAGCTCTCGTCGATCAGGGTGAAGGCGCCGCGCGGCAGGCGCACGGTCCGCACTTGGCCGCGGCCGGCCAGCGGCGAGAAGTTCGCCAGCGCCTCCAGCCCGACGTCCACCGGCACGTCCAGGGCGTCCAGCATCAGCAGCACTGCCAGACTGTTGAGTCCCCAGTGGAAGCCGGACTGTCTGAGGCGGAAGACGTGGTCGCGGCCCAGCACGGTCGCCTCGACCCGGGCGCCGTCGGCGTCGGGCGTGAAGTCGATCAGGCGCGCGGCGTCGTCCTGCGACGTGCCGAAGGTCAGCACCCGCGCGCCCTTGCGCAGCGCAGCGCCGCGCAGGACCTCCAGCCAGGCGTTGTCGGCGTTGATCACCGCCGTGCCGCCCGGGCCCAGGCCTTCGAAGATCGCCGCCTTCTCGCGCGCCACCCCGGCCTCGCCGTCGTCGAAGGCCTCGATGTGGACGGGACCGACAGTGGTCACGCAGGCGGCGTGCGGCTGGACAATACGGGCCAGCGGGCCGATCTCGCCCGGCGCGTTCATGCCGATCTCGAAGACGGCGCGCTGCACCCTCGCGGGCATGCGGGCCAGCGTCAGCGGCACGCCGATGTGGTTGTTGAAGCTCTTCACCGAGCCGTGCGCCGGCCCCGCCAGATCGAGACCCGCCTTGATCGCCTGGGTCACGCTGGTCTTGCCGACGCTGCCGGTCACCGCGCCACGTCGGACCTGAGGCGCCCGGTCGCGCGCCGCCGCGCCCAGCCGCTCCAGCGCCTTGAGCGCGTCATCGACGACGATGCAGGGCCTGCCGTCGACCGGCCGCTCGACCAGCGCGCCCGCCGCGCCCACCGCGAAGGCGCTCCCCGCGAACTCGTGCCCGTCGCGCACGCCGCGGAGCGCCACGAACAGGTCGCCGGGTTCGACCTCCTTGCTGTTGAAGGTCACGCCGGTCGCTTCGAACGCCCCGCCCTCGATCCGTCCGCCGGTCGCCAGCGCGATCTCCGTGGCGGTCCACAGAACGGCCATCACCCTTCCCCGCTCGCCGGGGAAGGTGGCAGGCGGAGCCTGACGGATGGGGTGGCTGCCAACGACGGCCTGTTGGGCGAAAGGCGAGCCGACCGGCTCCGACCGCGTTTCACCCCCCATCCGTCTCGCTCCGCGAGCCACCTTCCCCCGCAAGGGGGGAAGGAGATGACGGCGAACTCACGCATGCGCTTCCCTCAGGGCCTCGGCTGCGACGGCGACGTCGTCGAAGGGATGAGTCGTGGAACCCACGATCTGACCCCTCTCATGCCCCTTTCCGGCGACGACGACCACATCCCCCGCGCGGCCCATTTCAACGGCGTGAAAGATGGCCTTGCGCCGGTCGCCGACTTCCTCGGCGCCGACCGCGCCCTTCAGCACCTCCGCGCGGATCGCGGCCGGGTCTTCCGAGCGGGGATTGTCGTCGGTGACCACCGCCACGTCGGCCAGCCGCGCCGCGACCTCGCCCATCAGGGGGCGCTTGCCCTTGTCCCGATCGCCGCCCGCCCCGAAGACGACGATCAGCCGCCCGCGCGCATGGGGGCGCAGCGCCGTCAGCACCGTCTCCAGCCCGTCGGGCGTGTGGGCGTAGTCGACGTAGACCTCGGGCCCGCCCGCCGGTCCGGCCACGCGCTGCAGCCGGCCCTCGGCGCCCTGGATCGTCTCCAGCGCCGCCAGCACGTCCTCCACCTTCGAGCCGGAAGCCACGCACAGGCCCGCCGCCACCAAGGCGTTCGAGGCCTGGAAGGCGCCGGCCAGCGGCAGCAGCACTTCACGCGTCACGCCCCCGGCGTCGATCGTCAGCCGCTGCCCCTCAGGCACGGCCTCGCGTCCGATCAGGGTGAGGTCGCGGCCGCGCTGGCCCACGCCGTAGATGCCCAGACCCGACATCAGGCCGGCCGCGGCGAAGCGGGAATAGGCGTCCGAGTCGGCGTTCAGCACCGCGGTCCGCCCGCGCGGCAGCAGGGTCTCGAACAGCCTCAGCTTGGCGGCGCGATAGGCCTCCATGTCGCCGTGGTAGTCGAGATGGTCCTGGCTCAGGTTGGTGAAGCCGGCGGCCGTCAGCCGGATGCCGTCGATACGGCGCTGGTCGATGCCGTGGCTGCTGGCTTCCAGCGCCAGATGGGTCACGCCTCGCCCGGCCAGCTCCGCCGTCAGGCGCGCCGCGTCGCCGGCGTCGGGGCTGGTCAGACCGGGAGGCGTCAGGGTCTCGACGCCCGCGCCCGTCTGCATCACCGTGCCGAGCGTGCCCATGCTGGCCGAGGCGTGGCCCAAGGTGGCCCAGATCTGGCGGCAGAAGGCGGCGACCGAGGTCTTGCCGTTGGTGCCCGTCACGGCGACGCAGGTCTTAGGCTGGGCGCCGTAGAAGCCACGGGCCGCCAGCGCATAGGCGCGACGCACGTCGGCCGAGGTGACCAGCACCGGCGCGGCTTCCTTCGGCGTGCCGGACGGCGCCAGCACGGCCGCAGCCCCCTTGGCCAGCGCCTGCGGAATGAAGGCTCGACCGTCCGCCGCCGTGCCCGGCAGCGCCACGAACAGCGATCCGGCGTCCACGCGCCGGCTGTCGGCCGTCACCCCGGTGATGACCGGGTCGGCGGGCACGTCTCGGCGCAGGATGTCGGACAGACGCAGCGCGCTCATCCCAGGTCGCGCTCCATGTCTGCGAGCGTCGGGATCTTCTCGCCGTCGGCGGTGCGCCAGCGGTCGGCGCGGCGCTCCACGCCCACCAGCGGCGCGATGCGGTCGGCGATGCGGCCCACCGCCGGCGCCGCCACCGCGCCGCCCAGCCGTGACCCGGCCGACGGCTCGTCCACCAGCACGAAGATGGCGTAGCGGGGGCCGTCCAGCGGCCCGTCGGTGGGGAAGACGGCGGCGAAACTGCCGATGCCGAGGGCGGGATCGTAGCGCGTCCCGGTCCATTTGTTGGCCGAGCCGGTCTTGCCCCCGACGCGCAGGCCCGGCGCGTCGGCGGCGCCGCCCGATCCCCGCACGACGTTGCGCCGCATCAGGTCCAGCAGCAGGATCGACGTCGACGCCTGCAGCACCCGACGCGGCTCGGCCCCCGCCCCGCCCTTGCGGATCGACAGCGGCACGTGGAACCCGCCGTTGGTCAGGGGCAACATGGCGGTCACCGCCTGAACCGGCGTCACCATGATGCCGTAGCCGAACGACAGCGACGCCAGCGTCGAATCCGACCACTCGCGCGGCAGGACCGGCGCGGCGGACTCCTTCAGCTCCAGCGGCGCGGCGTCCAACAGGCCCAGTCGGGTGAAATAGTCCCTCATCCCGGCCGGCCCGACCTGAACGGCCAGCCGCGACGTGCCGATGTTGGACGACTTCAGATAGACGTCCTCCAGCGTCATGACCCGGTTTTGCGCATGGAAGTCGTCGATCGCGCGATTGCCGATCATGAAGGTCTCGGACGCGTCGAACAGGGTCGTCATGTCGGCCAGGCCGCGGTCGACGCCCGCCGCCACGGTGAAGCTCTTGAACACCGATCCCATCTCGTAGTGGCCGGACGTCGCCAGATTCTTGGGCTGGTCGAAGGGCCAGCTGGCCATGGCCAGGATCTCGCCGGTGTGGACGTCGGCCACCACCGCGACGCCGGCCTTGGCGCCCGTCTGGTCCATGGCGGCGGCCAGTTCGCTCTCGACGATGCCCTGGATGCGCAGATCGATCGACAGGGGCACGGCCGAGCCGTCGATTCCGGCCTGTTTCAGCTCGCCGTCCAGAGCCAGCTCCGCGCCCGTCAGACCCTTGCCCCAGGCGTCCGACACCCCGATCACGTGCCGCGCCGATCCGCCCAGCGGATAGACCCGGCCGTCCTCCTGCTCGAAGTCGACCCCGCCCAGGCCCAGGGCGTGCACCCGCGCCTTCTGCTGGGGCGTCATGGCGCCCATGACCAGCACGCGACGGTCGCCGTCCAGCGCGCGACGCAGGCGGCGGGCGTCGACCTCCGGCAGGGCGCGGCGGATCTGGGTGAAGGCGAAGTCCTTGTCCCACACCTCGGCCGGATCGACGTACAGGCCCCAGAAGACGACGTTGGTGGCCAGCAGCCGGCCGTTGCGGTCGACCAGATCGCCGCGCGTCAGCTGACGCTCCACGCCGCCGCCCGCGCCGTCCAGCACCGGCGCGGCCAGCGCGGACCAGGCCGCGCGCAGGCCCAGACAGGCGAAGACGACGCCGAACACGGCAAGGATCAGGAAGATGCGGACCCGCGTGTCCTCCTCCGGTCGGGCCTGCGCCCGCGACCGCTCGAAGGCGTGCTCGATCCACCAGAGGACGGCAGTCAGGCGACGCCACGACGGCGGACGCGGCAGACGTGGCGCGGGACCCGGGCGGTGATGCGGGGTGACCGTCACTGCGCCGCCCCCTCGACCGGAACGAGGGCCGGCGCGGCCTCGTCGGCGGGCGCGACGACCGGGACGGGCACGGGCGCGGGCTCGACCTCGTCCAGCTCGGTCTCCTCCACGCGCTGGTCGGCGTCGATAGGGGCCAGGCCCAAGCTCTTCGACAGGGCGTCCAGCCGGGCGGGGCTTTCCAGCCGGGCGGCCTCGGCGCGCAGCAGGCGCACGCGCTGGCGGTCCTGGGCGATCTCGGCCTCCAGCTCGGCGATGCGCGTCGCCTCGCGTTGGGCGCCGGCCTTCACCAGATAGACCGAACACAGCATGGCGCCGACGCAGACCACGCCGATGATCTCGATCCAGCGGACGCCGCGGATCTTCCAGTCGAACAGTCGGCGGACGACGGCGGGCGTCTTCATGCGGCCATCCCCCAGGCCGGGGCGTCGGTGCGGACGGCGGCGCGCAGCTTGGCCGAGCGGGCGCGGGGATTGGCGGCGATCTCGGCATCCGTCCCCTCGCGCGCGCCCTTGAACAGCAGGGTGAAGGTCGGCGCACGGGTCGAGGCCGCCTGCGGCAGGTGGCGCGACCCCCCGGGCGCATTGCCGCTGCGCTCGGCCAGAAAGGCTTTCACGATCCGGTCTTCCAACGAGTGGAAGGTCACCACCGCCAGCCGTCCGCCGGGCTTCAGGCGCGCCTCCGCCGCCGCCAGTCCGCGCTCCAGCTCGCCCAGCTCGTCGTTCACGGCGATGCGCAGGGCCTGAAAGGTGCGCGTGGCCGGATGGATCGGCGCGCCGCGCCGCCCGCCCAGCGCCTTCTCCACCACCTCGGCCAGGTCCAGCGTGCGCTCGAAGGGGCGTTCCGTCCGGCGGCGCAGGATGGCCGTGGCGACCCGGCCCGACTGCCGCTCCTCGCCGTACTGCTTCAGGACATGCGCCAACGGCCCATGGTCCCACGTATTGACGACGTCCGCCGCCGTCGGGCCTTGCCCCGACATCCGCATGTCCAACGGCCCGTCGCGCAGGAAGGAAAAGCCGCGCCCGGCCTCGTCGAGCTGCATCGATGAGACGCCGATGTCGAAAACGACGCCGTCCAGGGGCTGGTCGACCGCTTCGGCCAGATCGCCGAAGGCCGTCTCGACCAGGCGGAAGCGGCCAGGGAAGTCGTTGGCCACGGCTGCCGCGTGCGGGCGCACGGTCGGATCGCGGTCCAGGCCGATCACCTCAGCCCCCGTCGCCAGGATGGCGCGGGTGTAGCCGCCGGCGCCGAAGGTGGCGTCGACCATCACGTCGCCGGCCTTCGGTGTCAGCGCGTCGAGCACCTGATCGATCAGGACAGGAACATGAGGCGCGGCGCTCATTGGCCGCCCTGCGTCTTCAGCTGCGCCGCTAGCCGCAGGGCGCCCAGTTCGGCCAGACCTTCGCGCGCGACCTTGCGCTGTTCGGCACGGCGGGCGGCCCAGGCCTCCTTGCTCCAGATCTGGAACCGGTCGCCCAGCCCCACGATCATCACGCTGTCGCCCAGACCCGCCTCGGCCACCAGGCTCTCCGGCAGGGTGATGCGGCCGCCGCCGTCGAACGCGAGGCGGTTCTGCTCGCCCAGCACCTGCCATTCCAGCGCCGACCGCTGGGCCGAGCCGAACGGCAGCGACTGGATCATCTCGACGTAGACGGCGAACAGGTGGTCGCCCCCCGCCTCCAGGCAGTCGGCCTCGATGGAGGGGAAGCAGAAGACGCGGTGCTCGGCGCCGTTGTCGGCGGTGCGGAACTCCTGCGGGATCAGCAGGCGGCGCTTGCCGTCCAATTGTTTCTCGAACGTCGAGAGAAACACGCCCCGCCCCACTGAAAGACCCGAAGGTCCGCCCTGAAATCCCTCGAACGCGCCCCGCGCGTCCGCCCTGCCTCGATCAAGGTTTATGGGATATCATGGGATCAGATGGGTCACAATGGGATTGGTTGACGGATTTTTACCTCTTCGACCTCTGCGCGCCGGAACAATACTGGAACATATGAGTATCCACAGAGCTGTGGACTGATTTGGCGGCGGTCGCACACCGGATGAACGGAACCTGCACCGGCGCCCGACGCTCCCGTTCAGGCCGGAACGGCCAAGGTGCGGTCGGTCCAAACTCTCTCTCCGGAGCCTTTCCAAATGACTTCAAAAGCCCTGGCGCTCGGCGTCGCCCTCGCCGCCCTGACCTTCGCCCCGGCCGCCCTGGCCCAGTCCCAGCCCGGCGGCGGCGGCGCGCCGATCGTGGTGCAGGCCGTGGTCGATCGGCCGGCGCTGACGCTGGCCGCCCATGGCGAGGTCAAGGTGGCGCCCGACATGGCGACGGTGAACTTCGGCGTCGTCACCGAGGCCCCGACGGCGCAAGAGGCCATGGCCCAGAACGCCGCCCGCATGGCCGAGGTCACCGCCGCTCTGCGCCGCGCCGGCATCGACCCGCGTCTGGTCCAGACCTCGGGCCTGAACCTGTCGGCGCAATACGACTACGTCGAGAACAACCCGCCGCGCCTGCGCGGCTATCAGGCGTCGAACCGCGTCACCGTGCGCGTCGAGGATCTGGCACGCACCGGTCAGGTCGTGGACGCCGTGGTGGCCGCCGGCGTCAACCAGATCGACGGCATAGGCTTCGGCCTGAAGGATCCGTCGGCGGCCGAGAACGAGGCGCGGGTGCTGGCCGTGCGCGCGCTGCAGGAAAAGGCGGCGCTGTACGCCCAGGCCCTGGGCGTGCCCTTGGGCGGCATCCGCAATCTGACCGAGGGCGGCGGCTACGTCCCGCGCCCGCCGATGCCGATGTACGCCCGCACCGAAATGGCCGCCGACGGCATGGCCACCTCGGTCGCCCCGGGCGAGCTGACGGTCCGGATCGACGTGACCGGGGTGTATGATCTTCAGCGTTGATGTCTGCCGGCTTGCTTCCTGCCTTCCCCGCTTGCCGGGGAAGGAAATCAGCCGCTGATCCGGTCGAAATCCGCCACGCGGCCCATCACCGCGCGGATCTGGCCGAGCAGCTTCAGGCGGTTGTCGCGTTCGGCGGGGACGTCGGAGTTGACCAGCACGGCCTCGAAGAAGGCGTCGACGGGCGCGCGCAGGGCCGACAGGGCGCGCATGGCGGCGGCGAAATCCTCGGTCTCCAGCGCCTGATCCACCGCGGTCTGGGCGGCGGCGGCGGCGAAGGCCAGCGCGGTCTCCTCGGCCGGCTGGTTGGGCAGGCCGGTCTGGACCATGCCCGTGGGAACGTCGCCCTTCTTCGCCTCGGCCTTGAGGATGTTCGAGGCGCGGCGGTGCCCGGCCAGCAGGTTGGCCCCGTCGTCGGTCGCCAGGAAGGCGTCCAGCGCCTCGACCCGCCGCACGATGCGGACCAGATCGTCGTCGCCCAGCGCGAACACGGCGTCGACAAGGTCGTGGCGCTTGCCCTGATCGCGGAGGAGGACCTTCAGGCGGTCGGCGAAGAAGGCGAGGAGGTCACTGAAAAGGGTGATGGCTCGAGGCGTGTTCGTGCGGAGAAACGCGAGGGCCTTGGGTCGGTCGAAGGCCGTATCGGTCTCTCGCCAGATCGCCTCAGCGGCCCGCTGAAGGCCAGCGTCCGATAGCTCCGCCGCTAGCCTGTCGTGCTCATCGATCTGCATCCGCTGCTGCTGGAACATGATGCGTGCGGCAGGAGCGCCGAGTAGCAGGCGCATCGGAGCGCGAGAACCCGATTCTAGGAGAATCCTGATCACCCCTAGCGCGGCGCGGCGGAGGGCGAACGGGTCCTTCGATCCCGTCGGCTTTTCGTCGATGGCGAAGAAGCCGACCAGGGTGTCCAGCTTGTCGGCCAGGGCGACGGCGACCGTGAGCGGCGCGGTCGGAACGGCGTCAGAAGGACCCTGCGGACGGTATTGTTCGCGGACAGCCCAAGCGGTTCGCTCGCGTAGATCATTGGTCCAAGTCACCGAGCCTCTGAGCGACTCGGGCAGTTCAGCAAGCCCGCCCGCGTAGTAGCCGCCCATGATGCCTTGAAGTTCGGGGAACTCGCCGACCATGCCGCTGGCCAAGTCGGCCTTGGCAAGACGAGCCACGAGCGCCGCTTCGTCGGGATCGGCACCCACCAGCGGCGCGATCTCGCGGGCGAGGGCGGCGATGCGCTCGACGCGATCGGCCATCGTGCCCAGCTTCGCGTGGAAGGTGACGCCCTCCAGCTTCTTCAGCCAGGCGTCGAAGCCGGTCTTGCGGTCCTCGTCCCAGAAGAAGCGGGCGTCGTTCAGTCGTGCGGAAAGGACGCGGCTGTTGCCGGCGGCCAGCGTGCGGTTCTCATCGGTCGTCTGGACATTGGCCACCACGACGAAGTGGGGAGCCAGATTGCCCGACTTCGGATCGCGGACGGCGAAGTACTTCTGGTGTGTCTTCATCGACAGCCGGATCACCTCCGGCGGCAGGTCGAGGAATGCGGGGTCCATATCCCCGACCGTGGGCACAGGAAACTCGACTAGGCCCGCGACCTCGTCGGCCAGTCCCTCGTCCTCCACCAGTTCGAGGCCAAGCATGGCGCAGTTGGCACGGCCGACCTCCAGAATCTGGCGGCGACGCTCAGCCGCGTCGATCGTCACGAACCGGCGGGCGAGACCTTCCCGATAGCTGGCGAAGTCGGTCACGCTGAAAGGGGCAAGATCGGCGGGATCTCGCGCCATGAACCGGTGCCCCTCGGTGACTTCGCCGGACGCGACGCCGTCCACGTCGAACGGCACGACCTCGCCGTCGAACAGGCAGACGATCCGCTTCAGCGGCCGCACCCAGCGCAGCGTGCCGGTGCCCCAGCGCATCGACTTCGGCCAGGGGAAGCCGCGCACGATCTCGTCGACCATGGCGGGGATCAGGTCTGCGGTGGCCCGGCCCTTCTGGCTGATGACGGCGAACAGGACGCCGTCGCGTTCGACCAGCTGGTCGCGGGTCAGGCCGGTCTTGCGCAGGAAGCCTTCCAGCGCCGGTTCGGGCGCGGTCGCCTTGGGCCCCTTCAGTTCCTCTTCGCGGTCGGGCGTGGCGGCGGGCAGGCCATCGACGACCAGCGTCAGGCGGCGCGGCCCGGCGTAGGTGGTCAGGGCGTCGAAGGTCAGCCCGGCGGCCTTCAGCCGGTCGGTCGCCATCCGCTCCAGATCGCGCGCGGCGCCCGCCTGCATGCGGGCGGGGATCTCTTCGGAGAACAGTTCGAGAAGGAGTTGGGGCATTTATCGTGATGCAGGCTCAAGAGGCGTGTCGGACAAGTACTGACGCAGTTCGGCGGCGTCGGCCTTCGGAATGTCCGGCAACATCACCCGCAGAGTGTGGCCGCCCCAAAGCCTGCCCTTGAACTCATAGGTCCAGTCGGTGATCCGGTCGGCGTCGAATATGACGGGCGAGCCGGCCCGCAACGCCCGAATGTCGCGCGGCTCGTTAATCAGGACGCCTGCGAATCCCGTGCCCTGCGAACGCACTTCGGCCACCCATATATGCTCAACAGCTCCGCTGTCGGCGTCCAAGGCGACCTTGACGGCAGGATGCCGAACGCCTTCGTCCCCCACGCGGCGCCAGAACACCGGCAACGTCGCCTGCGCTTCCCTGATCGCGGCGTTCATGGCGGCGTCGTCGGCGCTGTAGTCGATGACGTTGTCGGACTGAGCGCGCGCGCCGCCGGCGGCGCCCACGCCCATCAGAACGGCGGCGACCAGAAGAATGAGGCGCATCACGCCCGCGCCCTTTCCTGTTCGACCCACTCCGTCGCGCAGGCTTTGCACAGGTCGCGGATGCGGCCGATGTAGCTCTGGCGTTCGGCGACGGCGATGGCGCCGCGAGCGTCCATCAGGTTGAACAGGTGCGAAGCCTTCAGCACCTGGTCATAGGCGGGCAGGACCAGGCGCTGGTCCTGCGGCCCGCGCATCTCCAGCAGGCGGCCGACCTCGGTCACCATGTCCTCGAACCGGCGTTTCAGCCCGTCGACGTCATAGCCGTGGAAATTGGCCTGGGACTGCTGGCGCTCGTTCTCCAGGAAGACGTCGCCGTAGCTGAGGCCCTCGTCATTGAAACGCAGGTCATAGACGTCGTCGACGCCCTGCACGTACATGGCCAGACGCTCCAGCCCATAGGTCAGTTCGCCGGAGACGACGTCCACCTCTATGCCGCCGACGCCCTGGAAATAGGTGAACTGCGTCACCTCCATGCCGTCGCACCAGACTTCCCAGCCCAGGCCCCAGGCGCCGACGGTGGGGTTCTCCCAGTCGTCCTCGACGAAGCGCACGTCGTGCAGTTTCGGGTCGATGCCGATCTCTTTCAGCGAGCCGAGATAGAGGTTCTGCAGGTTCTCCGGGTTCGGCTTCAGGATGACCTGGAATTGGTAGTAATGCTGGAGCCGATTGGGGTTTTCGCCATAGCGGCCGTCGCCGGGGCGGCGGCTGGGCTGGACGTAGGCGGCTTTCCACGGGCGGGGGCCCAGCGCGCGCAGGACGGTGGCGGGATGCAGGGTGCCGGCGCCGACCTCGACGTCATAGGGCTGCAGCAGGGCGCAGCCCTGCGCGCCCCAGTAGCGCTGGAGCGTCAGGATCAGGTCCTGGAACGAGAGGGGTCTGTCGGCGGCCACGGAACCTCTGGGAGCGGGCATGCGGAAACGGCGGACCCTGATAGGGCCCGCCGCTTCCCAACTCAACCGATGGCCCGAGGACGAAGGACCGAAGACGGACTTACGCCTGAGGGTCGGTCTGCTCCTCGTCTTCACCCGCCGGGGGCGCGGCCTCGACCGGCTGGTCCTCATCGATCGGTTCGGCGGTCGTGGGGGCCTGCTCCTGGCCCTCGGCCGTGGTCTGGGCCGGCGGGGCGGCGTCTTCAGCCGCCGGAGCCGGCTGGGCCGGTTCGGCCGGCGTGACGGACTGCTCGTCGCCCATGGCGGCCTGGCTGGCCGACGGCGTCAGCACCTTGTCGATGGCGAAAACCGCGCCGTTCGAGGCGTCGATGTCGGCCGTCACCACCGTGGCGCCGTCGATCTTGATGGCGTCGCCGGTGCCGTCCAGCTGGACCTGAGCGCCGCCCGCGGTGGGCACGCCGCCGCGGGCGCCGGTGATCTGGCTGGACTGAACGTCGGCCGCGATCACGTGGTAGAGCAGCAGCGCCCGCAGTTCCTCGACGTTGGCCGGGTCCATCAGCCGGGTGCGGTCAGCCTCGGGCAGGGCGGCGAAGGCCTCGTCCGTCGGAGCGAAGATCGACACCGCCGGTTGCGCCTCCAGAACCGTCGTCAGTTGGGCCGCGTCCAGCGCGGACAGCAGGGTCGTGAAGCGGCCGTCGGCGCGCAGCACGGCGACGACGGAGTTCTCCTGCGCCTGAGGGGCCTCGACGGTGGCGGTGGTCGCCTCGGCGGGCGCGGGCGGGGTGGTTTCCGGCGTCGGAGCCTCTTGCGCGAAGGCGGCGGGCGCGGCGAACAAGGCCACCATGGCGGCGGCGGTCATGAGGCGGGTCTTCAGCATCTCGATCTCCTTTTCGAAGTTGAAAAGCCACGCCTTTCGGGGAGGAAGGCGAGGTCAGCCCCCTGTCAGGGACCGTGCTGAAGCAATGCGGTGACTTTCCGTTTAGTTCCGGGCCATCTTCAGGCGGCACGGCATGACCTTTATCTGGCCTTGATCGCGACCATTGAGCGGCGCTGGCGACCAACGACTGACGTTATTTGGTCAATGTCCAGAAGAGTCGTCAGCTTGACTGTCAAGAGATGTTGAGACCGACCACCATTCGGGATGTTGGCGTCTCAAGTTGGCGGCGACGACGTCGGCCGACGACCTGTCCTCATAAAGAGCGAACAGAGTGGCGCCCGAGCCGCTCATGCGAACCAGCCTAGCCTCGCCGACGGCCTCCAAATGCTTGCGGACGTCGGCAATCTCCGGCGTCAGACGCGCCGCCGGCGTTTCCAGGTCGTTTCTCTGATCGGCCAGCCAGCCGACCACGCCCGCGACCGACCAATCGTCGGGTGGAGGCGGCAGGTCGGCCCCCCGTGCGCCGTCGGCGTCGTAAGCGCGGAAGACCGCTCCGGTCGGCGTCGGGACGCCGGGGTTCACCATGACGGCGGGCAGAGGCGGCAGGCGGGGTTCGGGCGTCAGGACGTCCCCCAGCCCCGTGGTCCAGGCCACGCGGGGGAACAGGCACATCGGGCCGTCGGCGCCGATCTCCCGCGCCACCGCCAGCAGGTCCGCGTCGGGCAGATCAGGCGCCAGGACGGCACGCGCCAGCCGCAGCGCTGCCCCCGCGTCGGAGCTGCCCCCACCGACCCCGGAAGCGGGCGGAAGGCGCTTGTCCAGCATCAGGGACAGGCCAGAGACGTCGGCCTTCACCCGCCGTCCGAAGGCGTCGAGCGCGCGGAGCACCAGGTTTTCCGACCCCGAGGGGACGCCAGATGCGAACGGCCCGGTCACGGTCAGGCCGGGCGCCCCCTCGGCGTCCAGCGTCAGCCGGTCGCCGACATCGGCGAAGGCCGACAGGCCGACCAGCGGGTGCATGCCGTCCGCTCGGGGGCCGCCGACGTGCAGGAACAGGTTGATCTTGGCCGGCGCGAAGGCGGTCAGGCGCACGCCGTCAGGTCCCGCCGGTCGCGGGCTCGGTCAGGCCGACCTCCAGCTTGCGCCGCAGCGACGCCTCCAGAGCCGCCCCAGGCATCAGCGTCAGCGCGCGGGACCACTGGAACCGCGCCTCTCGCCGACGTCCGACCTGCCAGTAGGCGTCGCCGAGGTGGTCGTTGACCACTGCGTCGGCGGGCTGGGCGTCGACGACGGCCTCCAGCGTCGTCACGGCCTGGTCGAATAGGCCTTGGCGATACTGTGACCAACCCAGAGCGCCTTGTACCTCGGCGTCGTCGGGACTGGCCTCCGCGGCGCGCGCGATCAGGGCGGCGCCTTCCTGCACCCGACCGGCGTCCAGCCACAGGGCGCCCAGCAGGCTGAGCGCCTCGGGATCGTCGGGTTTGACCGCCAGGACTCCCTCAAGAGCCGTCTCGGCCTCCGTTTCCCGGCCCAGGGCGCGCAGCGCCACGGCTCGGACCCGCAGGGCTTCCGGGGGAACGAGGGTTCCTCTGAAAGCGGCGTCCGAGACGGCGGCCAACGCCTCTTCATGTCGCCCGAGTTCGCTCAGTCGTTCTGCCAGCGCGACCGAAGCGACGGGTGAGCCCTGCGACGCGGACGCGGCGCGGCGCAAAGGCGCCAAGGCCGCATCGACCTCTCCCTCGCGTTCAAGACTTTGGCCGATCGCCAGTTGGGCCGCCGCATAGGTTCCTGCGTCGGCAGGCGTCACGCCGGCGAGGACGTCTCGGCCGGGGCCTTCCAGCCCTGCCGCGATGAGCGCGTCGCCAAGGTTCAGAAGCGTCAGATCGGAAGGAGCAAGATCCTGGGCCAGTCTCAGATAGACTGCGGCGGACTCATGCTGCCCTTCCGACGACGCCTGAAGCGCCGCCGCGCTGAGGGCGTCGGCCGCGCCTTGCCGGAGCTCGACCTGAGCAGGTGCGCGGCTCCGCTCGGCGGCTCGAGCCCGCGCGGGAGCCAGGCGGTCGTCGGTCACCCCTTGCGCGACGGCCTGATCGTAGTGGGTCACCGCCTCCTGTCGCCGTCCCCGGCGCTCCAGGAAGAGGCCATAGTCGAGCGAGAACAGCCGACGTCCCAAGGAAGAGCGCAGGACGACCAGCCACTCGGCCTCAGCCTCTTCATGCCGGCGGCGACGCTCCAAAAGGCGCGCGCGATCGGCCCTTTGGAACAGGGCGGTGGTGTCCGGACCCAGGCCGGTGACCGGGGCCAGAGCGCGGTCCCAGTCGCCGGAAAGCGCGGCCAGCCAGGGCGTCAGCAGTCGCCCCGCACGCTGATGCGGTCGTCCTATCGGGCGGGCGTCCAGGATCGCCAGGGCGGCACGCGGATCGCCGCGGTCCGCGATGCCGACGACCGATACGAGCCGGCCCGCCTCGGTCACCAGGGCGGGGACGTCCTCTCCTTCAGGCGTCACGCGGGCGGCGAAGGCCAAATCGCCGCCGAGCAGGTTCGTGGCGAAGGCCTGATCGCGGACGGCGGGCTGCTCCGGCGTCAGCATCAGGGCACGCCGCAGGTAGACGGCGCCCTCGCCGGCGTCGCCGCGGGCCGCGGCGAGGCGTCCGGCCAGAAACAGGCCGTAGGCGGACCGTCCCTGATCGTCGACCGGAGCCGGCTCCCAAATCTCGGGAATGGCCGGCGGCGCTTCCTCGTCGATCAAAGCCGGACGCGGACGCGGCTGATCCTGCACTTCAGGCGGCGACAGATCCGGAGCGCCTACGCCGGGCGCGGGATCCTGAGCCGCTGCCGGCCCCGTGAAGGCTAGAGCGGAGACGAAGGCGAGAAGCAGGGCGCGCGTGGTCATGGCCGCACCGAACCGCCTTTCCGCGGCGACCGCAAGGTCGGGCTCCGCGCCCGCGTCACATGTTCGGATAATTCGGCCCGCCGCCGCCCTCGGGCGTGGTCCAGACGATGTTCTGCGACGGGTCCTTGATGTCGCAGGTTTTGCAGTGGACGCAGTTCTGGGCGTTGATCTGGAAGCGCGGATTGGACGTGCCGTCCTCGTCGTACAGCACCTCGTACACGCCGGCCGGGCAATAGAGGCGAGCCGGCTCGCCGTACTTCGGCAGGTTGACCCGGATCGGAATCGAGGGGTCCAGCAGCTTCAGGTGCGCCGGCTGCTCCTCGGCGTGGTTGGTGTTGGAGATGAAGACGGAACTCAGCTTGTCGAACGACAGCTTCCCGTCCGGCTTGGGATAGGCGATCGGCTTGTGGTCCTTCGCCAGGCCGGTGGCCGCCGCATCGGTCTTTTCGTGGCCCATGGTGCCGAACGGCGACCAGCCGCCGAACAGGCGCGTCAGGTGCATGTCGATTCCGCCCAGCAACGTCCCCATCGTGGTGCCCCACCTCGCCAGCAACGGCTTCACGTTGCGGACCAGCTTCAGCTCCTTCGCCACGTCCGACGCGTCATAGGCCTCCTGATAGGCGTTCAGCACGTCGCCGGACCGCCCGGCCACCACGGCGTCGAAGGCGGCGTCGGCGGCCATGACGCCGGTCTTGATGGCGTTGTGACTGCCCTTGATGCGCGGCACGTTCACGAAGCCGGCCGAGCAGCCGATCAGGGCGCCGCCCGGAAAGGCCAGCCTCGGCACCGACTGGAATCCGCCTTCGGTGATGGCCCGCGCGCCGTAAGAGATGCGCGTGCCGCCTTCCAGATGTTCGGCGATGGCGGGGTGGTGCTTGAAGCGCTGGAACTCGTCGAACGGCGACAGCCACGGGTTCTTGTAGTTCAGGTGCACCACGAAGCCGACGGACACGTAGCGGTCGCCGAAGTGGTACATCCACGATCCGCCGCCGGTCTTGTCGTCCAGCGGCCAACCCAGGGTGTGCTGGACGTAGCCCGGGCGGTGCTTCTCGGCCGGCACCTGCCACAGCTCCTTGACGCCGATGCCGAACTTCTGCGGCTCCGCGTCGGCGCACAGACCGTGTCGGGCCATGATGGTCTTGGCCAGCGACCCGCGCACGCCCTCGGCGATGAACACGTATTTGCCGTGCAGCTCGATGCCGGGCTGGAAGTCGTCGGTCGGCTTGCCCTCGCGGTCCACGCCGAAGATGCCGGCGACGACGCCCTTCACCGTGCCCGAAGGCTCGTCCCAGACCACGTGGCTGGCGGCCATGCCGGGATAGACCTCGACGCCCAGGCCCTCAGCCTGCTCGGCCATCCAACGCGTCAGATTGCCCAGAGAGCCGGCGTAACAGCCGTGGTTTTTCATATAAGGCGGCTGGGGCAGCCAGCTTATGTCCACCTGTCCTGACGGGCCCAGCACCAGGAAGCGGTCCTCGGTGACCGGCGTTTCCATCGGGGCGCCCCGCGCCTTCCAATCCGGGAAGATGGCCTCCAGCCCCGACGGGTCGATGACCGCGCCCGACAGAATGTGGGCCCCGACCTCGGATCCCTTCTCCAGCACGGCCACCGAGACGTCGCGTCCCTCGGACGCCGCTCGTTGCTTCAGACGGATGGCCGCTGCCAGGCCCGCGGGGCCGGCGCCGACGATCACCACGTCGTACTCCATGACCTCGCGCTCGACGCCGTTCAGCGCCTCCAGCGGCGGCAGGCGGTCGATCACCGCGTCCTGCCAGGCCGTCTTCGCCCCGCCTTCGCGCACGTCTTCGGTCATTCGTGAGGTTTCCCGGTCGTCGTCGTGGTCTTTCGCCCCTTATCGGGAGGTGACGCAAGGACGGTCAAGGATTAGTCCTGAGGCCGATGATCGCCCCCGCCGCCGACTCGCGCGCCGCCGAAGCGTTGATGGCCTTCTGGGCCGACGCCGGAGTCGAGGCCTGTTTCGAGGACGCGCCGGTGGATCGGCTGCGGCCGATCGCGCCGCCGACGCAGCCGCAGGCCCGGCCGGCCGGCGCGCCGCCCGTTCGGATCGTGGCGTCCGGAGGCGGCGTCGCGGAAGCGGTGGCCGAGGCGCGCCGCGCGGCGGCTGCGGCGCTGGACCTGGATCAGCTGCAGGCCGCGATCGCCGCGTTTCAGGGATGCCCGCTGTCGACGCTGGGCGCGCGCCAGGCCGTGTTCGGGCGCGGCGACCCGGCCGGCGGCCTGCTGGTCGTCGGCGAGGGGCCGGGCGCGGAGGAGGATGCGCGCGGCGAACCCTTCGTCGGCAAGGCGGGGCAGTTGCTGGACCGCATGCTGGCGGCGGCGGGGCTCACGGACACGGCCTTCATCACCAACACCGTCTATTGGCGACCGCCCGGCAACCGGACCCCGACGCCCGAGGAGCAGGCGGTCTGCGCGCCGTTTCTGGAGCGGACGTTCGAACTCATCCGGCCGAAGGCCGTGCTGACCCTGGGAGCCGCCGCGGCGCGGCAGGTGCTGAAGATCGACGAGGGGATCACCAGGGCGCGCGGCACATGGGGCGAGTGGCGACTGGCGGAAGGCGACGTGTCCGCGCCGGTCATGCCGACCCTGCATCCCGCCTTTCTGCTGCGGCAACCGCAGGCCAAGCGCGAGGTCTGGACCGACCTGCTGGAGCTCGCGGCGCGGCTCGAAGCCGGGGCGTGACTCAAAACCGCCCCATTGGAACGGAATCTCGGGTCCGTGCTGCGGGTGGCGCCGCGCTTGCCGCAAAGCCGAAGATCACGCGCGGGAGGGTCCGTTTCGGGACGCCGCGCCGGGGAGGGCCGACATGATCCGACGCCTCGTCGCCGGCCTGATCGCCGCGATCCTGACGGCGACCGCCCTGCCCGCCGCCGCGCAGATCCGCGCGCTGAGCCCGTCGGACCGACTGAACTACACCACGGCCTTCGACCACCTGCGACGCGGCGATCTGGACCGGGCGCGGGACACGGCACGCGAGGCGGGCGACCGCATCCTGCTGGGCACGATCGAGTTCGAGCGCCTGTTCCACGCCGACCACGCGGCCACCTTCGAGGAACTGAGCGCTTGGCTGGAGGCGTACGCCGACCTGCCGGAGGCGCCGCGCGCCTATGCCTTGGCCATGCGGCGCAGGCCGGACGGAGCGCCGGAGCCGCGACGTCCGCGCGGCGTGGACTCCGAGGTCGGCTCCGACGCGGGAAAGGCGGCGCGCATCGCCTTCAACGCCGAGAACCTGACCGGCGCCTATGACACCGGGGTCGCGATCGGCGACTGGTGGACCGCCGGACTGTCCGCCTGGCGGCTGGGGCGGTTCGAGGAATCCTATCTGGCCTTCGAGCGGGTGGCGGAAAACCCGGTCGAGGACGCCTGGGTGCGCTCAGGAGCCGCGTTCTGGGCGTCGCGCGCGGCGGAACGCGCGGGCCGGCCGCATATGGTGCAGCCGTTCCTGAGACTGGCGGCGCGTTGGCCCGCGACTTTCTATGGCCAGATCGCCCTGCGCCGACTGGGGGTCGAGCCGGTCATCGAGAACCTGGGCACGGGACCCCAGCCTTATTCCGGACAGGTCGTGGCCGCGCCGGAGTTCGAAGGCTTGCCCGAGGGCCTGTCGATCAACGACCTGCAGGCGTTCGTGGAGCGCGACCCGCAGGCGCGGCGGACTGTCGCCCTGCTGGAGGTCGGCCGCACGGCGGACGCGCGGGTAGAATACACCCGCGGCTGGCGCGACGCGCGCGATCCGGCCGCCGCTCTGATGTGGCGCGGTCTGGGCCGCGCCCTGGCCACCGAGCTGACGCCGCGCAACAGCGAGGCCGAACGCATCGACGCCCGCCGCTATCCCATCCCGGACATTCAGCCTCAGGGCGGCTTCACCATCGAGCGCTCGCTGGTCTACGCCATCGCGCGCAAGGAGACCGGCTTCAACCCGCGCGCGGTGTCCAGCGCCGGCGCCTACGGCATGATGCAGGTGATGCCGACGACGGCGGCCGAGATGACGGGCGACCGGGGCTTCGTGACCGATCCGCAGAGGCTGTTCGAGGCGCCGGTCAACATGCGCCTGGGCCAGGGCTACATCCTGCGCATGCTGGCGCTGGCGGCGTTCGAGGGCGACCTGCTGCGCGTGGTGCCCAGCTACAACGCCGGGCCGGGGCCGATGCTGGGCGCGGTGCGCAAGCTGGGGCCGGACGCCGATCCCCTGCTGCTGATCGAGACGATCGACGTGCCCCAGGCCCGCGACTACGTCGAGAAGGTCGTCGCCGCCTACTGGGTCTACCAGCGGATTCAGGGGCGACCGTTGAACACGCTGGACGCCTTGGCCTCCGGCGCGGATGGCGTGCCGCTGTCTTTGGACTTCGTGCCCGAGCCGCCTGCCCCGGCGACGCCTCCGGGCGAGACGCCAGCGGCGGAACAGCCTGCGCCGACCCAGCCGACGCTGAGGTTCTAGAGCCAGGTCAGATCAGGCTGGCCAACAGCGTGGCCGACAGGCAGCAGGCCACCAGAAGGGCCACGACCACGCTCATGCCGGCCGAGGCGGCGGGAGAGGCGCTGCGAGTGTCGTGCGGCGGACGCATGGCGAAAATCCGGTGACGGGCGGCGAGGATCGCCCCCTCAATGCGGCATGTTGGGGGCCGCTCCCTTAAAACGGCGTTCGGCGAAGCGGTTAACGCGCCGCCGTGGCCTGGCGGACCCACTCGTGGAAGTCGGGCTGGTCCAGCAAGGCGTCGCAATAGGCTTGGGCCGTCCCGTCGTCGCCATGCGCCGCCAGGTCCATCTGATAGTGACGGAAGCGCGTGGCCACCGGGGTGAAGAAGGCGTCGGGGATCGACCACTCGCCGAACAGGTAAGGCTTCCCGGCGCCGAACCGGGCGCGCATCTCGCGGAAGATCTGGACCAGGCGGCGCACGTCGGCGGCCACCGCCTCGTCGGTCGGCTGCGGAGCGCGGTCGGGGCCGACCATAGTGTGGATCACCCCCTCGGCGTCGGGGCCCATGGAGCAGTCCGTGCGCAACGCCGCGAAGCCGGAATGCATCTCGCAGGTCACCGACCGCGCCAGCCACCGGGCGTGGGCGTCGGCGGGCCACAGTTTGGCGTCAGGATATCGCTCGGCGGCCCAGACGGAGATCGACAGGGAGTCCCAGATCGTCTCCCCGTCCACCTTGAGCAGCGGCACCTTGCCCGAAGGCGACACCTCGGCCAGCCGCTCCTTCCAGTCGCCGCCGTAGAGCGGGATTTCGGTGATGGTGAAGTCCGCGCCGCAGCGCTTCAGCACCAGCCACGGCCGGAGCGACCAGGTCGAGAACTCCAGATTGCCGAGAATGAGTTCCATGGGTGCGCCTCCTGCCGATGTGCGTCCGGCATAGCTTCGCCGTCGCGACCGCGCCATCCGTCGAAGCCCGAGATCGCGCCTCCGATCCACAAGCGGCGCTTGACTCAAGGGGCCCACGCTCCGACACGCACGGCCCATGATCAGCCGATACTCCCGCCCCGAAGCCGTCGCCATCTGGTCGCAGGAGACCAAGTACTCGATCTGGTTCGAGATCGAGGCGCACGCCGCGACGAAGATGGCCGAACTCGGCGTGATCCCCACGGAGGCGGCCGCGGCGATCTGGGCCAAGGGCAAGGACGTCGTCTGGGACGCCGACCGCATCGACGAGATCGAGCGCACGACGAAGCACGACGTCATCGCCTTTCTGACGCATGTGTCGGAGACGGTCGGCGAGGAGGCGCGCTTTCTGCACCAGGGCATGACGTCGTCGGACGTGCTGGACACCTGTTTCGCCGTCCAGCTGGCGCGCTCCACCGACCTGCTGCAGGGCGGCGTCGACCGCGTGCTGGCGGCGCTGGAGACGCGGGCCAAGGAGCACAAATACACCGTCACGGTCGGCCGCAGCCACGGCATCCATGCCGAGCCGGTGACCTTCGGCCTCAAACTGGCCGGCTATCACGCCGAGTTCCAGCGCGCCCGCCGCCGCCTGGTCACGGCGCGCGAAGAGATCGCCACCTGCGCCATCTCCGGCGCCGTCGGCACCTTCGCCAATGTCGATCCGGCCGTGGAAGTCTATGTGGCCGAGAAGATGGGCCTGGCCGTCGAGCCCGTCTCGACCCAGGTCATTCCGCGTGACCGCCATGCCGCCTATTTCGCCGCCCTGGGCGTCGTCGCCTCCTCCATCGAGCGGCTGGCCACCGAGATCCGTCACCTGCAACGCACCGAGGTGCTGGAGGCCGAGGAGTTCTTCGACAAGGGCCAGAAGGGCTCCTCGGCCATGCCGCACAAGCGCAACCCGATCCTGACGGAGAATCTGACCGGTCTGGCGCGTCTGGTGCGCTCTGCCGTGGTGCCGGCGATGGAGAACGTCGCCCTGTGGCACGAGCGGGACATCAGCCATTCCTCGGTCGAGCGCGGCATCGGGCCAGACGCCAGCATCCATCTGGATTTCGCCCTGCACCGTCTGGCCGGCGTGATCGAGCGGCTGAACATCTATCCGGAGAACATGAGGAAGAACCTCGACCGCCTGGGCGGGTTGGTCTTCTCCCAGCGGGTCATGCTGGCGCTGACGCAGGCGGGCGTTTCGCGTGAAGACGCCTATGCCGCCGTGCAGGAGAACGCCATGAAGGTGTGGCGCGGCGAGGGCGTCTTCCTCGACTTCCTGAAAGCCGATTCGCGGGTGATGCTGCCGGCGGCGGAGCTGGAGGCCCTGTTCGACCTCGGCTACCACACCAAGCACGTGGACACGGTGTTCAGTCGCGTGTTCGGCGCGACCTGAGCCGACCATGCGGTCACATGCCGCGCCGGATTGCGTGATCCCCGGCGCATCCTTTTCGGTCGCCGTCAGTATCTCCTTCGAGCCGCGAACGAACGCGGCCTTGCCCAGGAGATGACGATGACCTTCCGTTTCGCCGGCTTCGCCGCCGTGTCCGCCGCCGCCCTGCTGGTGGCCGCCTGCTCCCCCTCGACCGAAGAAGCCCCCGCCACCGACGCCGCTCCGGCCGAAGGCGCCATGGCCCCCGCCGCCGGCGATCCCATGGTCGGCGGAGCCGCCATGAGCCCGAACGAGACCATCGTGGCCAACGCCGCCAAGGCTTCAAACCTGACCACTCTGGTCGCCGCCGTACAGGCCGCCGGCTTGGCCGAGACCCTGTCGGGCACGGGGCCCTTCACCGTGTTCGCGCCCGACAACGCCGCGTTCGAGAAGGTGCCGGCCGCCACGCGCGAGGCCCTGATGGCCCCTGCCGGCAAGGCCGACCTGACCAAAATCCTGACCTACCACGTCGTTCCGGGTCGCCTCGACGCGGCGGCGCTGATGCAGCAGATTCAGGCCGGCGGCGGATCGGCCACTCTGACCACCGTCGAGGGCGGCACGCTGACGGCTCGGGCCGCGGCCGGCGGCGGGATCACGCTGACGGACGAGAATGGCGGGACCTCCACCGTCACCCAGGCCGACGTCTATCAGTCGAACGGCGTGGTCCACGTGGTCGACACGGTGGTGATGCCGAACTGACGGCGTTCGTCCGGGGCCGCTCCTGAGGAGGAGGCGGTCCCGGACCGGGCGCGCCCCTCCCTCGCGCCAAAAGAAAAGGCCGCGGTCACGCCGACCGCGGCCTTTTCGATTTCTGACGTGACCAACCGTCAGGCGCCGGCGCGGATCTCATCGCGGGCGATGGAAGCCAGTTCGTCCATTTTGGAGCGTATCTCGCCCTCGGACGCCGTGATGCCCGCGCCCTTGAAGTCGCCGGCGATCTTGCGGAACACGTCCTCGTCGCCCGGCTGTTCGAAGTCGGCGCGGACCACCGCCTTGGCGTAGTCCTCGGCGCTTTCCGGCGACAGGCCCATCTTCTCGGCCGCCCACAGGCCCAGCAGCTTGTTGCGCCGGGCCATGGCCTTGAATTCCTGCTCCTGATCGAGGGCGAACTTGGTCTCGAAGCCCTTTTCCCGATCGTCGAAGGTGGTCATCCGCGTCCGCAAGCTCCTCAGGCGCGGACGACGCCGCGCGATGGGGCGTCTATAGCCCGTCCCGGGACCAACGCAACCGAAGTCGGCGCGGCTCCGGAAAAGCGCGGAATTGTGTCGCAGGGCCGCTTCGTTTAAGGGAGGCGGCGACTTATTCTCCCCCAGCCCGAATCTGCTCCGCGCCGCCCTCGCCCCACCTTCGGCGGCGCGCGATCCGCATTTTCCGGGCCGACCAGTCCGATCGGGACCGCCATGAACGTGAAACGCAAGAAGCTGTACGAAGGCAAGGCCAAGATCCTCTACGAGGGTCCGGAGCCGGGCACGATCATCCAGTACTTCAAGGACGACGCCACCGCCTTCAACGCCCAGAAGAAGGCGACGCTGGAGGGCAAGGGCGTCATCAACAACCAGATCAGCGAGTTCATCATGAGCAAGCTGAACGGGATCGGCGTCACCAACCACTTCATCAAGCGCCTGAACCTGCGCGAGCAGCTGATCCGCGAGTGCGAGATCATCCCGCTGGAGGTCGTGTGCCGCAACGTGGTGGCCGGCTCCATGAGCCAGCGGCTGGGGATCGAGGAGGGCACGCCCCTGCCCCGCTCGATCATCGAATTCTATTACAAGAAGGACGAGCTCAACGACCCGATGGTCACCGAGGAGCACATCACCGCCTTCAACTGGGCCAACACCCAGGAGTTGGACGACATCCTGGCCATGACGGTGCGGGTCAACGACTATCTGTCGGGCCTGTTCGCCGGGGTCGGGATCACCCTGGTGGACTTCAAGATCGAGTTCGGACGGGTGTGGGAGAACGACTTCAGCCGCATCATCCTGGCCGACGAGATCAGCCCGGACAGCTGCAGGCTGTGGGACACGGCGACCGGCAACAAGCTGGACAAGGACCGCTTCCGCCGCGACCTGGGCGACGTGATCGAAAGCTACACCGAGGTGGCGCGGCGCCTGGGCATCATGAAGGGCATGCCGACGGTGATTCAGGGAGGGCTGCACTGATGGCCAAGGTTCGGGTTCACGTCTTCCTGAAGCCCGGCGTGCTGGACGTGCAAGGGAAAGCCGTCGAGGGCGCCTTGAACGGTCTGGGCTGGACCGGCGTCTCGAACGCCCGCGTCGGCAAGCTGATCGAGTTCGACATGGCCGAACCGGACGAGGCCGAGGTCAAGCGCATGTGCGAGACCCTGCTGGCGAACACGGTGATCGAGAGCTACCGGATCGAGGTGGGCTGAGGCACGTTGATCCCGGACACTCGAAGCCGGGAGCGCGCCATGACCTTCACCCTCACCTCGAACGACCTGACCGACGGCGGCACGCTGCCCGACGCGCAGGTGCAGGCGAAGGGGAACACCAGCCCGCATCTGGCCTGGTCCGGCGCGCCCGGGGGGACGAAGTCGTTCGCGATCACCTGTTTCGATCCCGACGCGCCGACGGGCAGCGGCTTCTGGCACTGGACGGTGGCGAACATCCCGGCGAACGTGAGCGAGATTCCCACCGGCGGCCCCGTGCCGCACGGTGCGGTCGAGGGGCGCACCGACTATGGCGAGCCCGGCTTCGGCGGCGCCGCTCCGCCGCCGGGTCACGGCCCGCACCGCTATGTGTTCACCGTGTTCGCAGTCGACGTGGACGCGCTGCCGGTCACACCGGAGGACTCCGGCGCCAAGTTCGGCTTCAACCTGCACTTCCACACCCTGGCCAAGGCGTCGATCACGGCGACCTATGAGAATAAGGGCTGAGGGATGGCCGTCAGCGACCAAGACCTGCTCATCGAAGTTCATCGGCTGGCCGAGCGCGTCGAGGACCTCCGCTTGCACGTGGAGACGGTATTGGCCGAGGCACATCTGACGAGCCTTGAAGCGGAACGTGGGCGCCGGCGCATCGAGGCGATCAAGATTCGATCGGAAACGCTGACTTAATTTCCGAACCCTGCTAAACGCCCGCGCCATGAGCGCCGCCGTCATCGTCTTCCCCGGGTCCAACTGCGATCGCGACTGCAAGGTGGCCGTCGAAAGGTCCACCGGCGAGAAGGTGGAAATGGTCTGGCACGGCGAGACCGAGCTGCCCCAAGGCCTCGACCTGATCGTCCTGCCGGGCGGCTTTTCCTACGGCGACTATCTGCGCTGCGGGGCCATGGCGGCGCAGTCGCCCATCATGCGGGCGGTGAAGCAGGCGGCCGACGACGGGGTCGCCGTGGTCGGCATCTGCAACGGCTTCCAGATCCTGTGCGAGGCCGGGATGCTGCCGGGCGCCCTGCTGCGGAACGCGGGACTGAAGTACGTCTGCAAGCCCATCACGCTTCAGGTCGCCAACGGCCAGACGCGTTTCACCTCGGGCTATCTGGGCCAGCGCGAGGTGATCATGACCCAGGGCAACGGCGACGGAAACTACTTCGCCGACGCCGAGACGCTGGCCCGGCTGGAGGGCGAGGGCCAGGTGGTGTTCCGCTACGTCGACAACCCCAACGGCTCGGTCGCCGACATCGCCGGCATCCAGAACGCGCGCGGCAACGTGCTGGGCATGATGCCCCACCCCGACCGCGCCTTCGAAGCCGAGCTGGGCTCCGCCGACGGGGCGGTGCTGTTCCAGAGCGTGCTGAACGCGGCCTGACGCGAAAACGGGCGACCCGAGGGCCGCCCGTTCGTGAAGTCCGATGGAACCGGGCGTCAGACGCCGGCGCCGTCTTCCTCGTCTTCGTCGCCCTGCACGGCCACGTCGCCGTCCAGAGGTTCGACGTCGTCTTCTTCGTCCTCGTCGTCGACGTCGGTCACCTCGTCCTCGTCGGCGGCCATGTCGACGCCCGGATCGGCCTGGGCGTTCAGCTCGCGGGCGCCCAGGCCGAGGCCCTGCTCGCGGCCGCGGTTGGCCTCGACCGTCTGGTCGAGACCGGCGGTCTCGTCGTCGTCGTACTGGCTGTTCAGCGTGCCGGCGTCGGTCTGGGCGGCCAGCATGCCGTCGCGTTCTGGCTGAGGCTGGGATTGCGGGGTCAGGGTTTCCTGGGCCATCTCTCGTCTCTCTCCTGAAAGCGCCCTTGGGGAGGTGCGGGCGTCGAGGCGAGAACCGCGGCGAATCGCCCTCGTTCCAGCGTCACCGCAAACAAATCTGAACCCGCGTCCGGTCCCGCGCGTATCCATGACGACCATCCAAGCGGAGCCGTGAATGTCCTCCATCGTCCGACCGACCCCCGCCCAGAAGACCCGTCGCCTGGTCGTGCTGGCCGCGACCCTGTTCGCCATCGCGGTCAACTATGGGATCAATGCGCTGGGTTGGGGCCAGAGCCCGGCGGAGTTCTCGCGCGACTCGGACGAGAACCTGCGCGTCGCGACCTATGCCTTCTCCATCTGGGGTCCGATCTTCCTGGGCTTGCTGATCTACGCCGTGCGTCAGGTGCTGCCGCAGACGGGCGAGAGCGATCTGATCCGGCGCATGGGCTGGCCGTCGGTCCTGGCCCTGCTGGCCATCGGCTGGTGGACCGCCGCGGCGGCCGTGGACGCCGAGGTCGTCACCATCGTCCTGATCTTCGGTGCGCTGAGCGTGCTGCTGATCCCGCTGATCCGCAACGCCGGTCTGATCCGCCGGCTGGGCCGGTTCGAGCGCGACCGCATGACGGTGGTCTGGCCGCTGGCGGCGCTGGCGGGGTGGCTTACGGTGGCGTCTCCGGTGAACCTGCTGACCGTGGCGACCGGCAACGGCGACCTGCCCGCCGGGGCGCCCGCGGTCGTCTGGTCCCTGCTGGCGGTGGCTGGTGTGACGCTGCTGGCTTTGTGGGTCACCGAGCGGACGCGGACCCTGGCATATCCGCTGCCCGTCTCCTGGGGTCTGGTCGGCGTCTTCGTGGCAGAGCAGGAGCGAAATCCGACGCTGGCGTTCGCGGCCCTGGCCGCGGCGGGCCTGGTTCTGGTCGGCGCCGTGATCCTGGCCTTCGGACTGAAGCGGGGCGTGGAGCGCGACGACGCGACCGTGCCCGGCTGACAGGCGGGGCGACGCGGGCTAGAAGGCCCGCCCATGAGCGCGCCCCAAAAGACCATGGCCGAACTGGCCGCCGACTACGGCCTGGCCCCCAACGAATATCAGGTCGTGCTGGACCGGCTGGGGCGCGAGCCCAACCAGGTCGAGCTGGGCGTCTTCTCGGTGATGTGGTCCGAGCACTGCAGCTACAAGTCGTCGAAGATTCACCTCGGCAAGTTCCCGACCAAGGGGCCGCGCGTCATCTGCGGCCCGGGCGAGAACGCGGGGGTGATCGACATCGACGACGGCGACGCCTGCATATTCAAGATGGAGTCGCACAACCATCCCAGCTTCATCGAGCCCTATCAGGGTGCGGCGACCGGCGTGGGCGGCATCATGCGCGACGTCTTCACCATGGGCGCGCGGCCCGTGGCCCTGCTGAACGCCCTGCGCTTCGGCGACCCCGAGCATGAGAAGACGCGGCGTCTGGTGTCCGGCGTGGTCTCCGGCATCGGCGGCTACGGCAACTGCGTCGGCGTGCCGACCGTGGCGGGCGAGACGAATTTCCACCGCGGCTACAACGGCAACATCCTGGTCAACGCCATGTGCGTGGGCCTGGCGAAGGCGGACGCCATCTTCTACTCGGCCGCTCCGGCCGCCGGGTTCAGCGTGGTCTATTTCGGCTCCAAGACCGGCCGCGACGGCATCCACGGCGCGACCATGGCCAGTGCGGAGTTCGACGAGGATTCCGACGAGAAGCGCCCGACCGTGCAGGTCGGCGATCCGTTCGCCGAGAAGCTGCTGATCGAGGCGACGCTGGAGCTGATGGCCTCCGGCGCCGTCGCCGCGATCCAGGACATGGGCGCGGCCGGCCTGACCTCCTCCTCGGTCGAGATGGCGGGCAAGGGCGGCGTCGGCATCGAGCTGAACATGGACGCGGTGCCTCAGCGCGAAGAGGGCATGACGGCCTATGAGATGATGCTGTCGGAATCGCAGGAGCGCATGCTGGCGGTGCTGAAGCCGGGCCGCGAGGCCGACGGCGAGCGCATCTTCAAGAAATGGGGCCTGGACGCCGCGACCATCGGCGTCACCACCGACACAGGCCGGCTGGTGCTGAAGCATCACGGCGAGACGGTGTGCGACGTGCCCTTGGCCCCGCTGTTCGACGACGCGCCGCTTTACGACCGGCCCTGGGTCCAGCCCGAGTTGCAGCCACGGCTTGATCCCAAGGACGTGCCAGCGCCCGAAAGCTGGGCCGACGCGGTGCTGAGCGTCGTTTGCTGCCCCGACATGGCGTCCAAGCGCTGGATCTGGGAGCAGTACGACCGCCACGTCATGGCCGACACCTTGCACGACTCGGCCACCGGCGCGGACGCGGGCGTAGTCCGGGTGCACGGCACGGACAAGGGTCTGGCGGTCACCAGCGACTGCACCCCCCGCTACGTCCAGAACGATCCCTACGAGGGCGGCAAGCAGTGCGTCGCCGAAGCGTGGCGCAACCTGACGGCCGTGGGCAGCCGGCCCATCGCCATCACCGACAACCTGAATTTCGGCAATCCGCAGCGGCCGGAGATCATGGGCCAGATCGTGCGCGCCATCGACGGCATGGCCGAGGCGTGTCGCGCGCTGGACTTCCCGGTCGTGAGCGGCAACGTCAGCCTCTACAACGAGACCAACGGCGCGGCGATCCCGCCAACGCCGACGGTGGGCGGCGTGGGCCTGCTTCCGAACTACGACGTGGTCGTCGGCTTCGGCGGCATGGTCGAGGGCGACGTGCTGGTGCTGATCGGCGAGACGCACGGCGAGCTGGGCGCCTCCATCTACCTGCGCGAGGTGCTGGGCCGCGAGGACGGGGCGCCCCCGCCGGTCGATCTGGCGCTGGAGCGCAAGACCGGCGACTTCGTGCGCGACCTGATCGAGGCGGGCCAGCTGACCTGCGTTCACGACCTGTCGGACGGCGGCCTGATCGGCGCGGCGGCCGACATGGCCCTGGCCAGCGACTGCGGGGTCGAGCTGGACGCCACCAGCGAAGCCCACGCCCACGTCCTTCTCTTCGCCGAGGACCAGGCCCGCTATCTGACCGCCGTGGCCGACCCGGTCGAGGTGATCGCCCGGGCCCAGCAGGCCGGCCTGCATGCCAGCGTCGTCGGTAGGGCCAAGGGCAAGGATTTCGCCTCCGCCGGCGAGAAGGGCGAGCTGTTCCGCATCCCGCTGGATCACCTGCGCGAGATGCACGAAAGCTGGATGCCGACCTGGATCGAAGGAAAAGCCTGATGCGCGCCGCCCTGATCGCCCTGCCCGTCCTGCTGCTCGCCGCGTGCGAGGGCGGGGGCGATCCGGTGGAGCAGGCGATGCGCGACGCCTCGGCCGAGCGGCACGCCGCGACGGTGAAGGACGGCGAGGTCTCCGGCCCCGACCACGCCGCCATGGGCCATGGCGCCGGGTCGGCGGGCGCAGGCGACGCGGCTTTCGCGGCGCCGGAGGCGTCGATGCACAGCAAGATGGCTGCGGCCACCGGGGCCACCGTGGACGAGGCCTACGTCGCCAAGATGATCGCCCACCACGAGGGCGCCGTCGAAATGGCCGAGGTCGCCCTGGCGCAGTCCAAGGACCCCGAAGTGCGCCGCATGGCGCAGACGGTCGTGGACACCCAGACCCGCGAGATCGCGGAGATGCGGGCGTGGAAGCCGGCGGCGAACTGACGCGGCGACTTACTCCCGCCGCCGATCGGGCCTAGGTTTCGGCCATGGCCGACGGCTCCCCGACGTTCCGCCCCTGGACCCCCGCCCGGCGCACCAAGCCGCTGGGCCTGATCCCCTTTCTCTGGGTCAGTTGGCGCGATCCGCTGGGCATGTGGTCGGAGCGCCACTTCAAGGAACCGCAGCTCTACGGCCGCTCCCGGCTGGGCGAGATTCTGGTCGTCAGCCATCCGGAGGGCGTGCGCCAAGTCCTGTCGGCCAACGCCACGAACTATGAGAAGGGCGCGCTTCAGCGCCGCGTGCTGGGCCCCATGCTGGCCGACGGCCTGCTGCTGACTGAGGGCGAGGCGTGGCGTCGTGTGCGGCGCATCCTGGCGCCGCTGTTCACCCCGGCGCGCACCGCGACCATGACCGGCCGCATGGTCGACCGCTCGCGGCGGCGGGTCGAGGGCTGGCGGCTGGACCTGGGGCCGCGCGTGCTGAACATGGACACGGAGATGTCGGGCCTGACGTTCGACATCCTGTCGGCGACGCTGTTCTCCGACCAGCTGGATGGAGACGCCGAGGGCTTCGAGAAGGCCCTGAACGGCTTTCTGTCGCTGGCCGCGCGGATCGATCCGCTGGACGTGCTGGCGGCTCCGGACTGGATCCCGCGGCTTGGCCGGGTGACCGGCGCGGGGGCGGGTCGGTTCTTCGAAAGCCGGGTGTCCACACTGGTCGCACGCCGCCGGGCGCAGATCGAGGCGGGCGAGCCCGTCGCCGACGACCTGCTGACCGCCCTTCTGACCGCGCGCGACGAGGAGGGCGGCGAAGGTCTGTCCGACCACGAGGTCGCGTCGAACGTCCTGACCTTCATCCTGGCCGGGCACGAGACCACGGCACGGACCCTGGGCTGGGCCCTGCACCTGATCAGCCGGACCCCGGACGTGGCCGCGCGCCTGCGGGACGAGGCCGACGCCTTCGATCCCGACGCCGCCGACTGGGCCGAGCGGCTGCCGTGGACGCGGGCGGTGATCGAGGAGGCCATGCGCCTGTTCCCGCCCGCGCCGACCCTGGCCCGCCGCGCGCTGGGACCGGACGTGATCGGCGGTCAGGCCATCGGGGTCGGGGCGACGGTGCTGATCTCGCCCTGGGTGCTGCACCGGCATGAACGGCTATGGGATGCGCCTGAGGAATTCCGGCCCGAACGCTTCCTGCCCGAGAACCGCAAGTCGGTGGACCGCTGGGCCTGGATCCCCTTCAGCGCCGGGCCCCGCGTCTGCATCGGCGCGACGTTCGCCCTGAACGAGGCCATGATCGCGCTTGCGACCATCCTGAGGGCGGCCGAGGTGGAGCCGATCGCGCCCGCGGAACCCCGCCCGGTGCACCAGATCACCCTGCGCAGCGCCCAGCCGATCCGGCTGAAGCTGAGAGCGCGGGCCTAGACATCACCGTCACATTCCGTCGCTAATCCGGGCGCAGTTTTCGGAGATCGTCCCATGCGCCTGCCCGTCCCCTCGCGTCGTTCGCTGATCCTGGCCCTGGGGGGCGGGGTGGCCGCGTCCGGCCTGGCGCGTGGCGCCATGGCGGATCCGGTGTGGGCCGAATACCCGTTCCAGCTGGGCATCGCCGCCGGCGACCCGACGCCGGACGGCTTCGTGATCTGGACCCGACTGGCGCCGAAGCCGTTCGAGATCGGCGCCGGCATGCCGTCCGCCCCCGTGCCGGTGAAGTGGGAGGTGGCGACCGACCGCGGCTTCTCGACCGTCGCCCGCTCCGGCGAGTTCGTCGCGCGGCCCGAACTGGCGCACGCCGTTCACGTCGAGGTGACGGGGCTGGAGCCCGGGCGCGAGTACTTTTACCGCTTTTCCTCGGGCCGCGAGCGCACCCCGTCGGGCCGCGCCGTGACCGCGCCGGCCGCCGGCAGCCAGGTCGCCCGCGCCCGCTTCGGCGTCGTCGGCTGCCAGGCCTGGGAGCAGGGCTTCTACACCGCGCACCGCAGGGCGGCGGAGGAGAACCTGGACTTCATCTACTGCTACGGCGACTACATCTACGAGGGGCGCGGCAATCGCACCTACACCGGCTCCGGCGGCACGTCCGAGAACCCGCGCATGCACATGGGCGGCGAGGTCTACAGCCTGGACGACTATCGGCGTCGGTACGCCCAGTACAAGATGGACGCCGACCTGCAGTCGGCCCACGCCTCGACGGCGTGGTTCTGCACCTGGGACGATCACGAGATCGACAACAACTGGGTCTCGGCCCTGGACCAGGACGGCACCGATCCGGCCGTCTTCATGCTGCGCCAGCAGGCGGCGATGCAGGCCTGGTACGAGAACATGCCGGTGCGCCGCTCGGCCTTCCCCAAGGGATCGGCGCTGCAGCTGTATCGCCACGCGACCTGGGGGAACCTGCTGGACCTGAACTTCCTCGACACCCGCCAGTACCGCAGCGACCAGCCCTGCGGCGACGCCTGGGCCACCACCTGCGCCGCCGTGGACGCGGCCGAGGCCCAGGTCCTGGGCGAGGCGCAGGAGCAGTGGCTGTACCGCAATCTGGACCGGTCCGAGGCGCGCTGGAACGTGCTGGCGCAACAGGTCATGGTCATGGACCTGGACCGGCGCGAGGGGCCCGACGTCGGCTACAACGTCGACACCTGGGCCGGATACCGCATCCCGCGCGGCCGCCTGCTCAAGCGGATCAAGGATCGCCGCATCCGGAACGTCGTCGTCCTGACCGGCGACGAGCATCAGAACTATGCCGGCGAGCTGCACCTGGACGGCCGCAACCCGGAGGGCGCGCCGATCGGCTCGGAGTTCGTCACGACCTCGATCAGCTCGTCGGGCAACGGCCAGGACCAGCGCCCGGACATGGCCCGCATCCAGTCCGCCAACCCCCAGCTGAAGTTCAACAACGCCCAGCGCGGCTACGTCGTCTGCGACGTGACGCCGGAAGCCTGGAAGGCCGAGTTCAAGGTGTTGGACAAGGTGTCGGACAAGGAGGGCACGCTGTCGACACGGACGACGCTGGCGGTGCAGTCGGGCGACGCGCGCGTGGTGGCGGCCTGAAACCTACCGGCTCAGGAACGCCTTCAACGCCGCCGCGTCCCCGCCGAACAGGCGGTCGACCAGGTCGCCCACCTCGCCCGCCACATAGGCGTCGCGATCCAGCAGGGCATGGTACCGTTGCCGCCCGTCCTCCTTAACGGACCGCACCGCCCCCTTCTGAACGAGCCGGTGCAGCAGGGTCTTGATGGTGGCGTCGCCCCAAGGCTGCGTCGCCTTCACCGCCTCGATCAGGCTGGCGAAGGACAGCGGCCCCTGGGCCCAGAGCGCGGCCAGGACGGCGCTCTCGGCCTGGGTGACGGCGATGCGGGCGGGCTTCAGGATGACAGCACCGTGCGGTCGATGCGGGCCTCGATGATCCAGTGGCAGACCACGCCGACCACTCCGGCGACCAGACCCAGGAAGAAGATCAGGGCCGCCTCGGCATAGCCGGGCGCCAGGACCGGCATCGGCACGGGCTGCCCGTAGTTGGCCATGCCGATGAAGCCCATCAGCAGGACGAAGACCGCGCCCAGCAGGCCGATCAGGGGTCCGCCGAGGCGCAAGGCCGAGACATAGGCCGACCCGCCGGACAGACGCCGGCCGGACGCCAGTTTGATGAGCGTGACGACGACGGCGGCGACGGCCGAGAGCACCAGAAGGATCATGACCGCCTTCATCGTCTCGTCGGCTTCGGCGAAGACCCCGCCGAGGGTCAGGCGCGGAGCGGCGAGCGCCAGGGTGGGCGCCGCGGCCAAGGCGGCGGCGACGGCCAAGGTATTGATCAGACGCACAACGACCTCCGGATTACGGTTGTAGTCCAGTCAGATTACATGTGTAATATTCAGGGTCAAGAGGCGGCAGGCACCGTCTGTCTGAGCCGCCCGCCCACCCGGATCGGCTCGATCCGGGTGGCCAGTCCCGTGCGGTCGTCCGTCTCGACGTAGACGCCGCAGATCGTGGCCGGACCGCTGGCCGGGCTGTAGCGGCCGCCGGAAATCCGCGTGGTGAAGCGGCGCAGGGGCTCTTCCTTCTCGTTGCCGATGACGCTGTCGTAGTCGCAGCAGCCTCCGGCGTCGGTCTGGTAAGCCGTGCCGCCGGGCAGGATCTGGCAGTCGGCGGTCGGCACGTGGGTGTGGGTGCCGACCACCAGCGACGCGCGGCCGTCGCAGAAGTGGCCCATGGCCATCTTCTCGGACGTCGCCTCGCAGTGCATGTCGACGATGACCGCGTCGGCGGCGACGCCCAGGGGACAGGCGGCCAGTTCCTTCTCCACGGCGCTGAAGGGGTCGTCCATCGGGTCCATGTGGACGCGGCCCAGCACGTTCATGACCAAAACCGTCCGGCCCGAATGGGTCTCGAACAGATTGGCGCCGGCGCCCGGCGCGTCCATCAGGCGCGGGTAGTTCAGCGGCCGGATCAGGCGCGGCTCGCGCACGATGTAGGTCAGGGCCTCGCGCTGGTCCCAGCTGTGATTGCCCAGGGTCAGGCAGTCGGCGCCGGCCATGAACAGCTCATTGGCCGTGTGCTCGGTGATGCCGAAGCCGCCGGCGGCGTTCTCGGCGTTGACCACGACGAAATCGAGCTTCAGGTCGCGCTTCAGCCCCGGCAGGTGATCGGTGATCCCATCCCTGCCCGACTTGCCCACCACGTCGCCGAAGAATGCCAACCTCATGCGAAGGGCCTATAGCCGACCTCGGTCAGAACGCCATGCAGCCGTACGTCGTGGGGTTCGACCGGCAGGCCGGCGACCTCTTGCCCCGCATAGGCCAGGCCGACGCGCAAAGCGGCCGGCAGGGCGGCGAAGGTGCGGTCGTAGTGCCCCCCGCCCTGCCCCAGGCGCCAGCCGCGCGCGTCGTAGGCGAGCATGGGCGTGACGATCAGTTCCGGCTCGACCGTCTCGGCCAGCGGCAAGGGCGCCGGCACGCCGACCAGATCGGGCTCCAGCGGCTCGCCCGGCGCCCAGCGGCGGAAGATCATCGGCGCGTCGGGCTCGACCACGACCGGCAGGCATAGCCGGCGGCCGGCGGTGGCGAGAGCGCTCGCCAGAGGCGCCGCGTCCAGTTCGGTGCCGATGGCGCGATAGACGGCGACGACGGCGGCGGGCGGCAGGTCCCCGGCGTGATCGGCCACGCGGTGGGCGACAGTGGGGTCCAGCCCGCTCAGCCGCTTGCGCTCGGCCCGCATCGCGGCGCGCAGTTCGCGCTTTTCGAGGGGTCGAGAGCTCATCCCATCACACTTAGGCGCGAAGACCGGAGAGGGGTAGAGGAGCCGTCCGGCACGGACGGCGCGACCAGGACATCGAGCGACACAAAACGAGGACAACCGCCTCGATCGCTCCCGCCACAAGCACGACGACGAGGACAAGTGGCGGAGTGGGACGGTCGACCGTGACCCATCCCGGGCACGCAAGCCATGACGCGGAGGAAGGGGCGGGGTGGCGGGGGCCGCGAGGGCCGTGAAGGACGGTTCAATCCCCTCGACCTGGCGAACCAGGTGGGCGCCGTGGTGCCCAGGCCCACGAGCCCGGACAGGGACAGCTCCCTTAGAGACGATTAAGGTCGCTGGGATGTGTTGCCTTCGACGAGAGCCGCAGCCGACCCGCCGGGGAAGAAGATAGGCGCGGACGCGGGGCGGAACAATGGCGGAAGATGCGTCCCTCTCCCGTTGGGAGAGGGCTGCCGGTTCTCAAATCGTCTGCGCCAGTTTTTCCAGTCGCGCCGCGACGGCGTTCAGCGCCTCCGCCACGCCGTCGTTGGCGGGCGCGGGCGGGTCGCCGGCGAGGGTGACGGAGCCTGCGGCAAGCCGCGTCTCGTGCAGGTCGTCGGCCAGCAGCAGCGCGGCCATCAGGAACAGGCGGATGTCGCCGACGTGGCCGACCTCCGACGCCACGTTGCGCACGTGGTCGTCGAACTGGCGGGCCAGCATGCGCACGCGGTCCTCCTGGCCGTCGGCGCATCCGACGGCGTAGGGGCGGCCGTTGACCTCGACGGTGACGGTGGCCATCAGCCGGCCTCCGTTTCGTCTTCGCCAAGCACCTGGCGGATGGCCTGGGCGGCGAGGGCCAGGGCTTCGGACGCCTCCCGGCCCGCGGCTTCCAGCTCGGCGGTGCGGGCGGGATCCGGGCGGGGGGCGAACAGGTCGTCGTCGCTCACGGGGCGGGCGACGGCGGGGCGGGCCTTCAGGTCCAGGACCCTGCGCTCGATCAGGGAAAGGGCGCGATCGACCCGTTCCCGGGCGGCGGCGGCGGCGTCGGCCATGTGCCCTCCTTTCAGAATCCGTATAGAACCCGCCACGCCCGCGCGGTAAAGCGCCGCCGCCTCCCTTTTTTCCGCCTTCCGACGAAAGAGCGTGCCCGTGGCCGATCCCAAAACCGCATCCAAGGCCACCCCGAAGCAGATGGCCGACGCCGTTCGCGTGCTCGCGATGGACGGGGTCGAGAAGGCGAAATCCGGTCACCCCGGCATGCCGATGGGCATGGCCGACGTGGCGACCGTGCTGTTCAGCCGCTTCCTGAAATTCGACGCCGGCCGCCCCGACTGGGCCGACCGCGACCGGTTCATCCTGTCGGCCGGGCACGGCTCGATGCTGATCTACGCCCTGCTGCATCTGACGGGATACAAGGCGGCCACGAAGGATCAGCTGTCGAACTTCCGCCAGTGGGGATCGAAGACCGCCGGCCACCCCGAGTTCGGCCACATGCCGGGCGTGGAGACGACCACCGGCCCGCTGGGTCAGGGACTGGCCAACGCCGTCGGCTTCGCCATGGCGGAGCGTCACCTAGCGGCGAAGTACGGCCCCGATCTGGTCGACCACCGCACCTGGGTGATCGCCGGTGACGGCTGCCTGATGGAGGGCATCAGCCAGGAGGCGATCACCTTGGCGGGCCGCTATCGGCTGAACAAGCTGACGGTGTTGTGGGACGACAACGAGATCACCATCGACGGCAAGGTCGGCCTGTCGGACGCCACGGACCAGAAGGGCCGGTTCAAGTCCGCCGGCTGGGCAGTGAAGGCCGTCGACGGCCACGACATGCACGCCGTCCGCGCGGCGCTGAAGTGGGCGATCAGGCAGGACAAGCCCACCCTGATCGCCTGCAAGACCAAGATCGGCAAGGGCGCCGCGACGATGGAAGGCAGCCACAAGACCCACGGCGCGGCCCTGGGCGCGGCCGAGATCGCCGCCACCCGGCTGGGCCTCAGCTGGACGCACGATCCGTTCGAGCTGCCTGAGGCGGTCGAGAAGGCGTGGCGCAAGGTAGGACGGCGCGGCGCCAAGGTGCGCAAGGCGTGGGAGACGAAGCTGGCCGCCCACCCGCAGGGCGCCGACTTCACCCGGGCCATGAACGGCGACCTGCCGGCCGACGCCTTCAAGGCGCTGGACGCCGGGATCGCCGAGCTGGTCGAGACCCGGCCTGCGCAAGCGACGCGCGCCTCGTCCGGCGCGGCCCTGGCCAAGCTGTTCGACGCCGTGCCGGAGATGATCGGCGGCTCGGCCGACCTGACCGGGTCCAACAACACCTTCGTGGCGGGCACGCCGATCCTGGACGCGCCGACCTATGAGGGGCGCTACGTCAACTGGGGCATCCGCGAGCACGGCATGGCCGCGGCCATGAACGGCATGGCGCTGCACGGCGGGGTGATCCCGTACGGCGGCACCTTCATGGTGTTCTCGGACTACAGCCGCCCGTCGATCCGCCTGGCCGCCCTGATGGGCATCCGCGTGATCCACGTGCTGACGCACGACTCGATCGGCGTGGGCGAGGACGGACCGACGCACCAGCCGGTCGAGCATCTGGCCGCCTTGCGCGCCATCCCCAACCTGCTGGTCTTCCGCCCCGCCGACACGGTCGAGGCATTCGAATGCTGGCGCGTAGCGCTGGAGACGAAGGCCGCGCCCTCGGCCCTGGCCCTGTCGCGACAAAAGACCGACGCCGTGCGGACCACGGCCGCGTCGGAGAACCTGTCGGCCAAGGGCGCCTATGAGCTGCGCGGCGCGTCGGGAGACGCCAAGGCGACCCTGTTCGCCACCGGCACCGAAGTGCCTGTCGCGCTGAAGGCGGCCGACGCGCTGGAGGCCGAGGGCCTGCCCACCCGCGTCGTCTCGGTCCCGTGCGTCGAGCTCTTCGAGCGGCAGGACGCCGTCTATCAGGCCTCGGTCATCGGTCGCGGCACGGTGCGCGTGGCCGTCGAGGCCGGCATCAAGCAGGGCTGGGAGCGCTTCATCGGCGAGGACGGCGGCTTCGTCGGCATGACCGGCTTCGGCGCGAGCGCCCCGGCCGAGGTGCTGTACGAGAAATTCGGCATCACGGCGGAGGCGGTGGTCGAAGCGGTCAAGGCGCGTCTTTGACGAACGCCGTGAGGCCAAGCTAGCCTGAGTGCTAGCGTCGGTTTCGGAGGGGTGACGATGACGAAGCGTTCAGGCGTGATCGGAGTGGTCGCCTGCCTGCTCGGCGCGGCGAGTTTGATCGGTGGGTGCGCCCAAACGGGCGGGACCAGCGATCTGATCTGGACGCCGGAACCGCACATGGACTTCGCGCTGGGCCCCCGGCTGGCGGGACCGGGCGTAGACGGGATCAATTCCGCCCTCGAAGCCATCGATGGGCAGGCCCAGGCCCAGCGCGCCGACTGCCTGGCCGCGGCGGGCGATCTGGGGTCGTGGATCCGGACGGTCTGGACGCCTTATGTCGGCCCTCGGTTCCTGACCGTGGCCGTCAGCGACCAGATGAACTGCGGCGGCGCCCATCCCGGCGGCGACATCGCCTACTACACGTTCGACCGGACGCTGGACGACGTGCCCGACTGGGCGACCCTGTGGCCGGGCTCCGGCATTGCGGCCAGGGGGATCGGCGCTGGCGGACTTGCTGCGCGGACCGGCTCGCCCGCCCTGTGGACCTGGTACGTCGACGCGGTGCGGCGCGACGCTTCCATCGATCCCGAGCTGAAGCGGATGTGCATGGATCGGCTCGGTCCGGCGCCGGAGGGTGAGGATCTGGCCATCTGGCTCGACGGCGCCTCCGGGGGTCTGGGCATGAAGCTGACCGACCTGCCTCACGCCGTGAAGGCCTGCGGGTTCGTGCAGGTCATGCCGGCCGACGAGATGGCGCGGCTGGGCGCAAGCGATGCGCTGCTGCGCGAGGTCCGCGCCGCGCCGGCGGCCTTCGACTATTCCGAAATGCCGCGATGAACCGCCTCGGCACCCCCCTGTCCGACACCGCCGTCCGCGTCATGCTTCTGGGCGCCGGCGAACTGGGCAAGGAGGTGGCGATCGAACTGCAGCGCCTGGGCGCCGAGGTGATCGCGGTCGATCGATACCCCAACGCCCCCGCCATGCAGGTGGCGCATCGCAGCCATGTGATCCCGATGACGGATCCGAATGTGCTGAACGGCGTCATCCTGGCCGAGGCGCCGCACATCATCGTGCCCGAAATCGAGGCCATCGCCACCGACGTGCTGGCCGAGATCGAGGCGGCGGGTCTGGCGACCGTGATCCCCACCGCACGAGCGACGCAACTGACCATGAACCGCGAGGGCATCCGCAGGCTGGCGGCGGAGGAGCTGGGCTTGCCGACGTCCCCCTATGCCTTCGCCGGATCGGCGGCGGAACTGGCTGAGGCCGCGCACCGGATCGGCCTGCCGGTCTTCGTCAAGCCGGTGATGTCGTCGTCCGGCAAGGGCCAGTCGATGATCGACGCCCTGGAGGACGCCGGGAACGCCTGGACCTACGCCCAGTCCGGCGGGCGCGTGGAGACCGCGCGGGTCATCGTCGAGGGCCGCATCGACTTCGACTTCGAGATCACCCTGCTGACGGTGCGGTCGATGCGCGACGGTCAGGTCGTGACCGATTTCTGCGATCCCATCGGCCATCGTCAGGTGAAGGGCGACTACGTCGAGAGCTGGCAGCCGCAGGCCATGTCGGCGGCGGCGCTGGCCGCGTCGCAGGACATCGCCGGCAAGGTCACCGAGGCGCTGGGCGGGCTGGGAGTGTTCGGCGTCGAGCTGTTCGTGAAGGGCGACCGGGTCTGGTTCAGCGAGGTCAGTCCGCGTCCGCACGACACCGGGCTGGTGACGCTGGCCACGCAGGTCCAGTCGGAGTTCGCCCTGCACGCCCGCGCCATCCTGGGTCTGCCGGTAGACGTGACCCGCCGCGACGTCGGCGCCAGCGCGGTGATCTATGGCGGCATGGACGCGGTCGGCGTCGCCTATGAGGGCGTCGCCGAGGCCCTGTCGGTCCCGACCGCCGACCTGCGCCTGTTCGGCAAGCCCGAAGCCTTCGAGCGTCGCCGCATGGGCGTCGCCACGGCGCGCGGCGAGACGACCGATCAGGCCCGCGAGCGCGCGAGAGAGGCGGCGGCGCGAGTCAGGGTGGTGAGATGATACGGCCAGCCGTTCCCGGAGACGGACATCGCGTCAGTCCTCCGCCGGGGGGGCCGGCATGAGGTCGCCATAGGGCGCCGCGTCCTCCAGCGTGCGCTTGAACGACGGTCGCGCCATCAGGCGCGCGTGCCAGGCCCGCAGCCGGGAACGGTCGCCGAACGGGACCAGCCGGCGGGCATAGGTCATCAGCGGGGCGGCGGCGCAGTCGGCCAGGGTGAAGGTCGAGCCCGCGCCCCATTGACGGCCGTCCGACAGCCGGTCCTCCAGCATGTCCCAGGCCGTGGTCAGCAGCTCCTCGTCCTGCCGCATGGCCACCGGATCAGGGGTGCCCGCGCGGCCCAGGCGGTTGAAGACGAGGCGGTTCATCGGAACGCCGACGTAGAAGTCCAGCACCCGGTCCATGAACCGCGTCTCCAGCGCCGCGTCCGGATCGACGGGGATCAGGCGGCCACCGCCGGCGTGCCGGTCCATCCATTCCACGACGATGCTGGATTCCAGGAAGACGCGGCCGTCGGCGTCGACCAGCACCGGCATCTTGGCGAAGGGCGACAGACGGGCGAACTCGGCCATCGCCTCAGCGTCTGCGTGATCGACGATCCTCAGGGTGAATGGGAGATCCAGTTCATAGGCGGCGGTCGACGCCTTCTGGCCGTAGGCGGAATAGGGGTGGTGCCAGAGGGTGAAGCTCATGGCCGCACTTGGCCCGCCCAACGCCAAGACCGCAACCCCCCGTTAAGCGACGCGGCGCACCCTCCGCTCAGTCGGAGTTCGGAAGGCCGCCATGTCCACGATCCAGACCCAGAGCTATCGCCGCGCGCGCGACCACTTCGAGCCGCAGGACATCGATCCGCAGGAGCAGCGCCGCCTGCGCGGTCAGTTGGAGCAGATCGACTATGCCGCCTTCGTGGCCAACCGCGAGGTGATTGGCCAAGCCCTCCAGGGGGTCGAGCCCGCCAGCTTTCAACGGCTGGCCGTGCTGACCGCCACGGCTCGGGCGCGCTGGGCGGGGGAAGCGCTGCGTCAGTCCGAGTCCGGCGCGCCGTCCACGCCTGACCAGATCGCCCGCCTGGCCTCGGCCCGCGCGGCGTACGAGGAGCTGGCGGAGGCCTATGAGGGCCTGCGCCGCATGGTCGAACGCGGCTACGTCACGCTGAAGGGCTGACGCCGCCTCAGCGCGGGCCCGTCACGATGGTGTCGCCTTGGGTGCGCGGCGTGGGCTCGGCCGGAGGCGGCGGGCCTTCGGTCACGGCGGGGGCCGGCTGCTGAACCAGCGGTGCGGCGTCGATCGCGGGAGCGGGAGGCGAAGCCTCGGCGACCGGCGTGGCGTCCGTTTGGGGCTCAGGCGCCGAACGTTCGGCGCGAGGCGCTGCCGCGACCGCGGGCGCAGGCGTCCGCGTGGAAGAGGGCTCCGGCGCAGCGGTTTCGACGGGAACCGGGGTCGCGTCGACCGGCACGGCCTCGACGAGAGGGGCGGGAACGGAAGCGGCCTCGTCCGGCGCCGTCGCGAGCAGAACCGAGGGCTGCGACGCTTCCGCCGGCGTCTCCATGGGGCGCGGCGCGAGGGCCCAGACGCCCACGCCGACGGCCAGAACCGCGGCCAGCGCGCCGCCGACGATCAGCTGACGGGACGGTCCGGCGCGCCGCGCAGGCGGGGCGAAGGCCGGCACGACCAAGGTTTCCGATTCCGGCTCAGCACGTGTGGTCGGCTTGGCCGGAATCGGGAAGTCCGAACCCTCGACCGGCGGCGCCGCGACTGGTGTGGGGAGTGGCCGGACCGTGGCGTCGGGATCGGGTGGACGGATCGGCTCAGGCACAGTTCGCGGTTCGGGCGTCGGCACTCGCGGCGCGACCGGCACGAGGGAGTCGCGGAACAGGTTCACCGGTCGCTGGGGCGCGGGCGGCGCGGCGGCCCGGGGTCGGGGCGGCGTAGGGATCGGGTCCAGCCGCTCGCCAGTCGGCAGCGGGCCGGCGCGGAAGACGGGGGCCGCGGACCGGCGCCAGTCGATGGGCGCGGGGGACGGCGGGCGGCGATCATCGTCGGACATGGGGCACTCGAAGCGGGGACGCGAACTGAAAGCGCGCGAGCGTGCCGCCCGATCCCGACGATTTCGGGGCCGCTTCGTTTGGAGCGCGGACCTCCAGGTCCGCGACATGCACGGTTGCCGGGGTCGCGGACCTGGAGGTCCGCGCTCCTTTCGGGTCAGTTTTTCAGGCGCCAGCCCGTCTTGAAAATCCAGCCGACGAAGGCCAGCAGGATCAGGAAGAAGCCCAGCGTGGCGGTCAGGCTGATCGCCACAGGCACGTCGCCGACGCCGAAGAAGGCCCAGCGGAAGCCGCTGATCAGATAGACCACCGGATTGAACAGGCTGACCGTCTGCCAGGCGGGCGGCAGCATGTCGATCGAGTAGAAGGCGCCGCCCAGAAAGGTCAGCGGCGTCACGATCAGCATGGGGATGAAATTCAGCTGTTCGAAGCTCTGCGCCCAGACGCCGATGATGAAGCCGAACAGGGCGAAGGTCGCCGAGATCAGCACCAGGAAGGCCAGCATCCAGAACGGGTGCAGGATCTCCAGCGGCACGAACAGGGCCGCCGTGGCCAGGATCACCAGCCCCAGCACCACCGACTTGGTCGCCGCCGCGCCGACGTAGGCGAGCACCGTCTCGAAAGGCGAGATGGGCGCCGACAGCAGTTCGTAGATCGTGCCGGTGAACTTCGGGAAATAGATGCCGAAGCTGCCGTTGAAGATGGAGTTGGTGAACAGGCTGAGCATGATCAGGCCGGGAACGATGAAAGCGCCGTAGGGCACTTCGCTGACGCCCCCCATGCGGCTGCCGATGGCCGAGCCGAAGACGACGAAGTACAGCGCCGTCGTCACCACAGGGGTGATCAGCGACTGCCAGACGGTGCGCAGGCTGCGCGCCATTTCGAACCTGTACAGAGCCCAGACGCCGTGACCGTTGAAGCCCATCAGGCGGCCTCCCTCGACTGGTGGACCAGGCCGACGAAGATGTCCTCCAGGCTGGACTGGCGCGTGGACAGGTCCTTGAAGCCGATGCCGAGGTCGGACAGGCGCCGCATCAGCGAAGGCACGCCAGTCTTCTCGGCGTTGGAGTCGAAGACGTATTCCAGCTCGGACCCGTCGGCCTTCAGCTCAAGCGTCCACTCCGACAGCTCGGGCGGCAGGGCGGCAAGCGGCTCCTGCAGCTGAAGCGTCAGGGTCTTGCGCCCCAGCTTCTTCATCAGGGCGGTCTTCTCCTCGACCAGCACCAGGCGCCCCTTCAGGATCACGCCCACCCGGTCGGCCATCTCCTCGGCCTCCTCGATGTAGTGGGTGGTCAGGATGATGGTCACGCCGCGCTCGCGCAGCTTCCTGACCATGGCCCACATGTCCTTGCGCAGCTCGACGTCCACGCCGGCGGTGGGTTCGTCCAGGAACAGGATGTCGGGCTCGTGGCTCAGCGCCTTGGCGATCATGACCCGGCGCTTCATGCCGCCTGACAGCGTCATGATCTTGCTGTCCTTCTTGTCCCAGAGCGACAGATCCTTCAGCAGCTGCTCGATGAAAGCCTTGTTGGGGGCCTTGCCGAACAGACCGCGGCTGAGGGTGACGGTGGCCCACACGGTCTCGAACGCGTCGGTGGTCAGTTCCTGCGGCACCAGGCCGATGGCGGAGCGCGCCTTGCGATAGTCCGACTGAATGTCGTGTCCGGCGGCGGCGACCGTGCCGGACGTCGGCGTGACGATGCCGCAGACGATGGAGATCATCGTCGTCTTGCCCGCGCCGTTGGGACCCAGCAGGGCGAAGATCTCACCCCTGGAGATCGACAGATCGACCGCGTCCAGGGCCTTCAGCCCGGACTTGTAGGTCTTGGTCAGACCCTTGATCTCGATGACGTCGGCCAAAAGCTCCTCCCCCGCGGTGCGGCCCACATATGCCGCCTGCGATCTTCCGCAAGGGCAAGCGGAGCCGTTGGAGGCTCGATGCGTTCTGGCCCGGCATGACCATGATCCCCCTGCCCGTCCGTTCGCGCCTCGCCCGGCTGGGGGCGTGGTCGCGCCGGCGGTTCCCTTTCCTGGCGCGGACGCCGGAACTGAAGCACTGGATCGAATGGGCGGCGCGGGTCGGGTTCGGGGCGCGGGGGTTCGTCTATCTGTCGGTCGGGGCGCTGACGCTGCTGGGCGTGTTCGACGTGGCGGGCGAGGCGGTGGGGACCGGCGGGGCGCTGGCCTGGCTGGTGACGCGCCCGTTCGGGCGGGTCTGGCTGATCCTGGTCATCCTGGGGCTGGCGGCCTTCGTGATGTGGCGGCTGATGCAGGCGGTGTTCGACGCGGACAATGAGGGCAGGGACCGCGAGGGTCTGATGACCCGCGTCGGTCAGTTCATCAGCGGCCTCGGCTATGCCGCCATGGCCTGGGGCGCCGCCGGGCTGCTGATCGACAAGCCGGAGAACGCGCGCATGGAGGGCATGACCTCCAGCCGCGAGACGGCCGAGACGGTGATGGCCTTGCCGTGGGGGAACTGGCTGCTGGCGGCGGGCGGGCTGGCCATCCTGGGCATCGGCATCGCCAACGTCGTGCGGGCCTGGCGCGAGGATTTCACCGAACACCTGGCCTGTTCCGAGAGTCTGTGCCGCAAGGTCGCCCCGCTCGCGCGCTGGGGCCACATGGCGCGCGGCCTCGCCTATCTGCCGCTGGGGGTCATCGTGGTGCTGGCCGGACTGCACGCCCAGGCGTCGGACGTCACCAGCCTGGGCGCGGCGCTGGAAGCGGTGGAGCGCCAGCCGGCGGGGCCGTGGGCTCTGACGGCCATGGCGACGGGGCTGATGGCGTTCGGCGTCTTTTCCTTCATCGAGGCGCGCTGGCGCCGGATCCGGCCGCCGCGTGAGGTGCTTTGACGCGCCTCCCGCGCGGAACCTTGGCCGTATCTTGGCGCTGAACTGCAAACGGAGCCGTCGCATGCGCCTGTCCGCCCTCGCTGCCCTCGCCCTGGCCATGACGCTGGGGGCCTGCGTCACCGCCCCATCTCCGTCGCAATATCGCGCGCCCCAACCCACCAAGCCGGTCGACGCCGAGCGCTTGTGGTCGGGCCGCTGGCTGGAGATCGCGCGCACGCCGATGTCGATCACCGACGGCTGCGTGGCCGGAGCCTCGAATTATCGCCTGACCGCTTCGACGCGGGTCGCGGTGCGCGACACCTGTCAGCGGGACACGCCGACGGGCCGCGAGGTGGCGGTCGAGGGGCGCGGCGAGATCCTGGACCCCGGCACGAACGCCAAGCTGAGGGTGAAGTACTTCTGGGGCTTCGTGACCTGGGACTATTGGGTGCTGGACCGGGCCGACGACTATTCCTGGTTCATCGCCGCCAGCCCGACCCTGGACAAGGCCTTCATCTACACGCGCGAGGTTCCCGGCCGGGCCGAGCGCGACGCCCTGGTCCGCCGGTTGGGCGAGCTGGGGTATGACGTGACCCGGCTGGAGTTCCCCGAAACCCCATGAGGTTCGCCATGCGCCCCGTCGCCGCCGCAGCCTGCCTGTCGCTGTCCCTCGCCGTCTCCGCGTGCGGTGGGCCGCGGGCACTGCCGCCCGAGGCGGGATATGGGCCCAGCCCCACCCTGCCGGAGCCCGCGCCGGAGCGCATCCCGTCGATCAAGATCGCCGAGGCCGTCGGATGGCCGACCGGGCGGGCGCCGACGCCGGCCGCGGGCCTGAGCGTTCAGGCGTTCGCGACGGGGCTGGACCATCCCCGGTGGCTGTACCGCCTGCCCAACGGCGACGTCCTGGTGGCCGAGAGCGCCGCGCCGCCTAAGCCGGAGGACAAACAGGGCGGCATCCGCGGTTGGTTCCAGAAGATGTTCATGTCCAGGGCTGGCTCCGTCGTGCCCAGCGCCAACCGGATCACCCTGCTGCGCGACGCCGACGGCGACGGCGTGGCGGAGGTGAAGACGCCGTTCCTGACAGACCTGACCTCGCCGTTCGGGATGGCTCTGGTGGGGTCGACGCTGTACGTCGCCAATGCCGACGCGGTGGTGGCCTTCCCCTATCAGACCGGCCAGACGCGGATCGACGCGCCGGCGCAAAAGGTCGCCGACCTGCCTGCCAGCCGGAACCACCACTGGACCAAGAGCCTGGTCGCCTCGCCCGACGGGTCGCGGCTGTACGTCGGCGTCGGCTCCAACTCCAACATCGCCGAAAACGGCATGGAGGAGGAGGTCGAGCGCGCCGCGGTGCTGGAGATCGATCCGGCGACCGGCGCGCGGCGCGTCTATGCCTCGGGGCTGCGCAACCCCGTCGGCATCGACTGGAACCCGGCGTCGGGCGCCCTGTGGGTGGCGGTCAACGAGCGGGACGAGCTGGGGCCCGACCTGGTGCCGGACTATATGACGTCGGTCCGGCCCGGCGGTTTCTACGGCTGGCCGTGGAGCTATTACGGCCAGATCGTCGACGAGCGGGTGAAGCCGGCCAATCCGGACATGGTCGCCCGCGCGTTGAAGCCCGACTATGCGCTGGGAGCCCACACCGCCTCGCTGGGCCTGGCCTTCTCGCAGGGGACGTTGCTGCCCCAGCGGTTTCGCAGCGGCGCCTTCGTGGGCCAGCATGGGTCGTGGAACCGCAAGCCGGCCAACGGCTATCAGGTGATCTTCGTGCCGTTCGCCGGGGCCATGCCCAACGGCATGCCGATCCCGGTGCTGACCGGCTTCCTGGACGAGGAGGGCCGCGCCATGGGCCGGCCGGTCGGCGTGGCCTTCGACGGCCAGGGGGCCCTGCTGGTCGCGGACGACGTGGGCAACGTCATCTGGCGCGTGTCGCCCGCCGCCTGAGCCAAAAAAGAACCCCGGCCGAAGCCGGGGCTCTCTTCGTCAGACGTCACTCAGATCACTGGCCGGTGAAGGGCTGAACCTGAATGGTCGGGGCCGACGGCGTGACCATGGGGGTCGGCCCCGGGGTGGTGGTCGGGGCGGGCGAGGTGGCCTGGGCCTGCGCTCGGTTCAGTTCGGCGGTCGCCTCGTCGCCCGTATCTTCGGCAGGCGCGGCGGCGGGAGCCGTGGCGACGGTCGCGCGGCGGACCGGCGCGGCGCGGCGCTCGGCCGGGGCGGCGCGGACCGAAGCCGGAGCGGCCGCAGGCGCGGGGACGGCTTCCACCGGCGCGGGCGTCGCCAGCGACGAGGTCTCCGCGACCAGCGGAGTCAGCGGGGCGGCCGGAAGCGGGGCCGAGGTCATCTCCGCCGTCTCGACGGCCGGAGCGGCCTCTTCGGCCGGAGCCATCATCATGGCCGCGGCGACGCCGCCGACGGTCAGGACGCCCAGCGGGGCCAGCACCATCCAGGCCTTGAAGCCGCCGCGACCGGCCGCGCCGCCCGTGCGGCGTTTGCGGGCATAGACGGGCACATAAGCCTCGGTTTCGGCATGGGTCATTTCGTGGTCGGTATAGGTGACGCTCATGATCAGTCCTCCTTGCGGTGGTTGAGACAACCCCGATATCGGACCTCCGTTCCGCCGGAACCAGGACAGCCGCCAAGTTACCTTGGCGTCGCCACAGTCAAGGCGGCCATGCGGCGGATCGATCATCTTGAAACGACTGAGCGTCGGTACATAACGTCGGAAACGTGACCATAAATGTCGCGGCCTTTTGGAGGTTTACCTTGCGTAAGTCTCGTTCTGGGACGTGCCGATGCGGCCACAGGGTCGTGACATCCGCGCCGAGGCATTCCCCTGACGGTTGACCGCCCGCTCCGGGCCCGCCACTACCGAGGCGAGGCGTCTATTGCTGCGAGGAATCACCGACCGATGGGCCTGATCGCGGACATCCGGCGCGACCTGCGGTTCGCGAAGGGGCTGGGCCGCCTGCTCAAGCGCATCAAGCCGGTCAACCTGGACGGGCTGGACCTGGTCTGCGACGACCTCGAAGAGGCGGTGGACAAGTTCGGCGACCGCGTCGCGGTCGAGGACGAGCGCCGCAGCCTGACCTATCGGGAGTTCGACCAGCTGGCCAACCGCTTCGGCCACTGGGCGCGCGGGCGCAATCTGAAGCGCGGCGACGTCGTGGCCCTGATGATGGCCAACCGGGTCGAGTATCTGGCGGCCTGGTACGGCTTCTCGAAGGTCGGGGTGACCACGGCCCTGATCAACACCAACCTGACGGGCCAGGCGCTGGCCCACTGCATCGCCATCGCCAACACCAGCCAGATCGTCGCCGACGAGGACTGCTGGCGAAAGGTCGAGGACGCCCGCGCCCACGTGGACCGGCACCTGATGCTGTGGGTCATGGGCCTGAACGACGCCGACGAGACCAGCGACCGGCGGGATCTGGACAAGCCCGTGCGCGGCGCCAGTTCCGTGCGCCCGCCGCGCAACCTGCGTCAGGGGCTGACCAACCGGTCGACGGCGCTGCTGATCTACACCTCCGGCACCACAGGCCTGCCCAAGGCGGCGCGGATCACCCATGCGCGGGCCCGCACCTACATGCGCGCCTTCGCCGGCTGCACGGAGGCCACGGACAAGGACGTCACCTTCAACGTCCTGCCGCTGTATCACTCCACCGGCGGCTTGGTGGGGGTGGGGCCGGCCCTGCTGAACGGCGGTCGGCTGGTGCTGCGCAAGCGCTTCTCCAGCACCAACTTCTGGGCCGATGTGAAGAGCTCGGGCGCCACCCTGTTCGTCTACATCGGCGAGCTGTGCCGCTATCTGGTCAACGCGCCCGCCCAGCCGGCGGAGAAGGACCACAGCCTGCGCCTGGCCTATGGCAACGGCATGCGCCCGGACGTGTGGGAGGAGTTCCAGCCCCGCTTCGGCATCCCGCGCGTGCTGGAGTTCTACGGCTCGACCGAGGGCAACGTCTCGGTCTTCAACTTCGACGGAAAGATGGGGGCGATCGGTCGCGTGCCGGGCTTCCTGAAGAAGCAGATCAACATCCGCCTGGTGGAGTTCGACCTGGACACCGAGCTGCCGGTCCGGGGGAACGACGGCCTGTGCCGCCTGGCGCGGCCGGGCGAGATCGGCGAGGCGATCGGCCTGATCGCCGACGACAACCGGCACGACTTTTCCGGCTATGCCGACAAGGCCGCCAGCCAGAAGAAGGTCCTGACCGACGTCTTCAAGACGGGCGACCGCTGGTTCCGCACCGGCGATCTGATGCGGCAGGACCGGCAGGGCTATTTCTATTTCGTCGACCGCATCGGCGACACCTTCCGCTGGAAGGGCGAGAACGTCTCGACCGCCGAGGTCGAGCAGCGCCTGGCCGACGCGCCGGGCGTGAAGGAGGTGGTGGCCTACGGCGTCCCCGTGCCGGGGCAGGAGGGCAAGGCCGGCATGGTCGCCCTGGTCACCGACGGCAAGTTCGAACCCGCCGCCTTCGCCGAATGGGTGGACCGGGAACTGCCGCCCTATGCCCGCCCCTGCTTCGTGCGTCAGCTTAAGTCGGCCGACACCACCGGCACGTTCAAGTACCGCAAGTCCGACCTGGTCGCCGACGGCTTCGACCCGGACAAGGTGCCTGGCGGCGTCTGGGTCAAGGGCGGCAAGAACGGCTACACGAAGCTGTCGGCCAAGACGCGCGACGCGATTTTGACGGGCGAGACGCGGCTGTAAGCCCTCGCGGCAACTCCGGATTAAGCATTAACGGGCCAATGTTCGACGGACGTCCTTTTCCCGGCCGAAGGCTCACCCGCGACCATGTTTCAGATCATCGGCATCGTCCTGTTGTTCGCCATGGTGTTCGGCAGCTACATCCTGGCCGGGGGCAAGATGGAGGTGATCCTCCACTCCCTGCCGTACGAGCTGATGGCCATCCTGGGCGCGGGGGTGGCGGCGTTTCTTATCGGCAACTCGGTGGGCACGATCAAGGCGACCCTGGGCGGCTTCGGCAAGGTGTTCGCGGGGCCGAAGTGGAAGCGGCAGGACTATAAGGATCTGCTGTCGCTGCTGTTCCAGCTGACCAAGACGATGAAGTCCAAGGGCGTCATCGCTCTAGAGAGCCACATCGAGAAGCCGGCGGAATCCACGATCTTCCAGAAGTATCCGAAGATCCTGAAGGACCACTTCGCCACCGACTTCATCTGCGACACGCTGCGCATGATGACCATGAACCTCGAGGATCCGCACCAGATCGAGGACGCCATGGAGAAGCAGCTGGAGAAGCACCACCACGAGGGTCTGGCCGGGGCGCATGCGCTGCAGACCATGGCCGACGGCCTGCCGGCGCTGGGCATCGTCGCCGCCGTGCTGGGGGTCATCAAGACCATGGGCTCGATCACCGAGCCGCCGGAGGTTCTGGGCGGGATGATCGGCGGCGCGCTGGTCGGCACCTTCCTGGGCGTGTTCCTGGCCTATGGTCTGGTCGGGCCGATGGCCAGCCGCCTGAAGGAGATCGTCGACGGCGACGGCGCCTTCTACAAGATCATCCAGTCTGTGCTGGTCGCGCACCTGCACGGCAATGCGGCGCAGATTTCCGTCGAGATCGGCCGCGGCGACATCCCTTCCGGAGCCCAGCCGAGCTTCGTCGAGATGGAAGAGACCCTGTCCAACGCGCCGACCGAAGCCTGAGGCCGGGAACGGTCAAGCCGTCCGGCCGTTCACCCGTCCACACGACGGGAGACCGCAGACATGAGCTTGAAGTTCCTCAGCCCGCTGGCCCTCACGGCCGTCGCGACGGCGCTGACCGCCTGCCAGCCCTCCGCGGAAGAGCCCGTTCCGGCGGAGACCGCGCCGGTCATGGAGCCACAGCCGGAGATGGATCCGACGACCAACGACGCCGTCGCCGACGTTCAGCCCGGCGAAGCGCCGGCGCCCACGACGAACGAGACTCCGCCGTCGGCCACGCCGGATTCCGATCCGCAGCAACGCACCGTGCAATGAGGTCGACGATGAAGACCGCCTTCGTTCTCGTCGCTTCGACGCTGGCCTTGAGCGCCTGCGGTCGGCCGGCCGAGGAACCCACGACGTCCGAAGCCGCCGCCGTTCCCGAGGCCGAGACCTCCGCGATGGCCGAAACGCCGTCGGCGACCCCGCCCGTCGACGCGCCCTCGCCGGGCACGCAGCCGCCGCCCCAGATCAATCCCGGCCCTGGCGACCCGCCGCCGACCCTGCCGACGGAGCCAACGTCTCCGCCTCCGCAGTGAAGCAAAAAAGGTGATCACGAAGCCGTGAGAATTCGCTTGCGGAGCGGCTCACGATTCCGTTATTGCAGGGGTGCGGGGATTCATGACCCCGTGATCCTCCTGCAAGGAAATTTCCAATGCGCATCACCGCTCTGATCGTGGCTTCGGCCGCCGCCCTGGCTCTGGCCGCTTGCCAGCCCGCCGCCGAAGACAAGGCCGCCGAGGCCGAAGCCGCCGCCGGCGAAGCCACCGAAGCCGCCGCCACGGCCGAAACCGCCGCTGCTGAAGCCGGCGCCGCCGCCGCGACCGCCGAAGGCGCCGCCGCCGAAGCCGGCGCGATGGCTCCGGCCGCCGAAGGCGCCGCCGCTGCCCCGGCCGCCGAGGCCCCGGCCGCTCAGTAATGAGCTGACGAACCCCTCGGGGTTCTGACGGAAAGGGTCGCTCCGAAAGGAGCGGCCCTTTTTCGTTGCGCGACGCCCGTCGCCGATGGCACGGCCGGGCGGTGAGCGAAGACCGATCCCCACACCTGACCTGGAGCGACGCCGGCGCGCCCGCCTCCGGCCGGTTCGGCGACGTCTATTATTCGAAAGAGGATGGACTGGCGGAAGCGCGCGCCGTCTTCCTGACCGGCTGCGGCCTGCCGGGAGCCTGGAGGGGCCGATCTCGGATCGTGGTCGGAGAGCTGGGATTCGGAACCGGACTGAACGTCGCGGCCCTCATCGCGCTGTGGCGTCGGGAAGGACCGCCGAACGGACGGCTGCACGTCTTCAGCGTCGAAGGATTTCCGCTGACTGGCGAAGAAGCGGCGCGCGCCTTGTCGGCATGGCCTGAACTGGGGGAAGAAGTCGCCGCCCTGATCGCCGCCTGGCCCGCGCCGACGCCCGGCTTTCACCGATTGGACCTGCCCCCCGACTGGCGGGTGACGCTGGACCTCGCCATCGGGCCGGTGGCGTCGATGCTGAGTCGTTGGCAGGGGCAAGCCGACGCCTGGTTCCTGGACGGGTTCGCGCCCGCGACCAATCCGGACATGTGGAGCCCGACGGTTCTGGCGGGCGTGGCCGAGCGATCCCGGCCCGGCGCCCGCATAGCGACCTTCACCGTCGCCGGCGCCGTGCGACGCGGTCTGACCGACGCGGGGTTCAGGGTCGAGAAAAAGCCGGGCCATGGGCGCAAGCGCGAGCGGCTGGAGGCCACGCTTCCCGGAACCTCGCCGCCTGAGACTTCGTGCCGTCGCATCGCGGTGGTGGGGGCGGGCATCGCCGGGCAGGCGACGGCGCGCGCGCTGCTGGCTTTGGGGGCCCAACCCGTTCTGATCGACGGCGAAGCGCCCGGGGCCGGGGCCTCCGGCTTCCCGGCCGCCCTGGTCACGCCCCGACTGGACGTCGGCGACCCCGGCCTGGCCGCCCTGTTCGCCCAAGCGCTGGAGCGGGCGGCAGGGCTCTATGACGTCATTCCGGGCGCGGTGACGGCGCGAGGCGTGACGCAATTGGAGCAGACCGCCCGAGATGCAGCCCGCTTTCGTCGGATCGCCGAACAGACCGTCTGGCCGCACGGCGCCATGCGACGGCTCGACGCCTCCGGCGCGAGCGAGGCGCTGGGCGAGACCGTGGGAATGGGCGGCCTTGAGATACGCGGCGCTCGCGTGGTGGCTCCCGCCGTCATCCGAGAGGCCTGGATGCGGGGCGTCGAGGTTTTGAAGGCCGCCGTCGGCGGAATCGACGCGACGCCCTCCGGCGTCCGACTGATCGACGCCGGCGGCGCCACCATCCTGGAAGCCGAAGCGGTGATCCTGACGGCAGGCTGGGGCACTGCCGTCCTGGCCCCAGAACTGGGCTTGCGCCCCGTCCGCGGTCAGGCCGATTGGGCGGAAGGCGTCGCCGCGCCGGCCGCCGCCTGGGGTGGCTATGTCGTTCCGACGGACGGGGGCGCCCTGTTCGGCGCCACCCACGACCGTGACCGGATCGACGTCGTCTCGGACCCGGCCGACATGCGGCGCAACCTGGCGACCCTGGCGAGTCGCCTGCCGACCCTGGCCCGAAGGGTGAAGGCGTCAAAGCTGAAAAGCCGAGCCGCCATCCGGGCCACCACGCCCGACCGCCTGCCCCTTGCTGGACGGCTCGGCGACCGGACCTGGGTCATAGGCGGGCTGGGGTCGCGCGGTTTCGCCTTGGCCCCGCTCCTCGCCGAACACGTCGCGGCACAGATCATGGCCGCGCCCTCTCCGCTTCCCATCGATCTCGCCTCGCGCGTCGATCCGTCAAGACTTGCGGAACGTGCCCACGCGGCCGAACGTTCGACCTGACGAAAAATGGAGCTCGCCATGATCCGGTCGCTGCCCCTTGCCGCCGCCCTCGCCCTGCTCGCCGCAGGTTGCGCGCCCACCCCAGGAGGTGACGGCGCGACGCAGACCGCGAGCCGCCCGGAGCGGGCCTGCTTCAGCGTCGATCAGGTCCGTAACTTCAGACAGGGCGGCGTGGGACAGGTTTATGTCCGAGCCGCAGGGGGCGATGTTTTCCAACTCGATTCGGCCGGCGGATGCCAGGATCTCGGGTTCGCCCAGCGGCTGGCGATTCTGCCGGACGGGGCGGGACTGGCGGGAGGGCGAGTCTGCACCTCCGACGCCGTCCGCATCGCGGTCCCGGGATCGACCACGTCGACCGACGTCTGCCGGGCGCGCGTCACCCGCCGATTGACCGAGGCCGAGGTGGCCGCCCTGCCCAGCCGCGAGCGTCCCTGACCGTCAGCAGTCTGGTCCGCTTTGGGCGTAGCCCAAACGACGGTTCAGCTTCTCGATCAGGTCCACCGCAGTGTCGGCGATGACCGAACCGGGCGGATAGACGGCGGCCACCCCTGCATCCAACAGCGGCTGCACGTCGGCCGGCGGGATCACGCCGCCCACCACGACCATGATGTCTTCGCGGCCCAATTTTTTCAGTTCGGCCAGCAGTTCCGGCGCGAGGGTGAGATGACCCGCCGCCAGGGATGACGCGCCCACGGCGTGAACGCCTTTCTCCACGGCCTCGAGGGCCGCCTCGGCCGGGGTCTGGAACAGCGACCCGGCGGTGGCGTCGAAGCCCAAGTCGCCATAGGCGGTGGCGACGACCTTCTGGCCTCGGTCATGGCCGTCCTGGCCCAGTTTGGCGATCAGGATGCGCGGCGGGCCGCCGTCGTTCTCGACGAAGGCGGCGACCATGTCGCGGGCGCGGCTGATCTTCGGATCGGCCCCGGCTTCTCGGGCATAGACGCCCGAGACGGTCTGGACCGTCGCGACGTGACGTCCGAAGGCGGCCTCCAGCGCGTCGGAGATTTCGCCCACGGTGGCCTTGGCGCGCGCCGCGTCTATGGCCAGGGCCAGCAGGTTGGCGTCCCCTTGGGCACCCACCGTCAGGGTGTCCAGGGCGGCCTGGGTGACCGCCTCGTCGCGCTGGGTGCGAAGCCGCTTCAGCTTGTCTAGCTGGGCGGTCAGGACGGCGGCGTTGTCGACCTTCAGCACCGGGATGTCGTCGATCTGGTCGGACAGATAGCGGTTCACCCCCACCACCGTCTGCTGGCCCGTGTCGATCCGGGCCTGGGTGCGGGCGGCGGATTCCTCGATGCGCAGCTTGGGCACACCGGCCTCGATGGCCTTGGCCATGCCGCCCAGGGCCTCGACCTCGGCCATGTGGGCGCGGGCCTTTTCCGCCAGATCGTGGGTCAGGCGTTCGACGTAATAGCTGCCGCCCCAGGGATCGATGACCCGGGTCATGCCCGTCTCCATCTGCAGCAGCAGCTGTGTGTTCCGCGCGATCCGAGCGGAGAAGTCGGTCGGCAGGGCCAGGGCCTCGTCCAGCGAATTGGTGTGCAGGCTTTGGGTCCCACCCGCCGTGGCGGCCATGGCCTCGACCATGGTCCGGGGCACGTTGTTGAACACGTCCTGCGCCGCCAGCGACCACCCCGAGGTCTGGCAATGGGCGCGGAGCGCCAGCGACTTGGGATCCTTGGCGCCGAATTTCGCGACCGCCTCGGCCCACAGCAGGCGGCCGGCGCGCAGCTTGGCCACCTCCATGAAATAGTTCATGCCGACGGCCCAGAAGAACGACAGGCGCGGCGCGAACCGGTCCACATCCATGCCGGCGTCCACGCCCGCCTTCAGATACTCGATCCCGTCGGCCAGGGTGTAGGCCAGTTCAAGGTCGGCCGAGGCCCCGGCCTCCTGCATGTGATAGCCGCTGATCGAGATGGAGTTGAACTTGGGCGCATGCTCCGCGGTCCAGGCGAAGATGTCCGAAATGATCCGCATGCTGGGCTGGGGCGGATAGATGTAGGTGTTCCTGACCATGAACTCCTTGAGGATGTCGTTCTGGATGGTCCCGGTCAGCTGGGCGGGCGAGACGCCCTGCTCTTCCGCCGCCACGACATACAGCGCCAAGATCGGCAGCACGGCGCCGTTCATCGTCATCGACACCGACATCTGGTCCAGCGGGATGCCGTCGAACAGGGTCCGCATGTCGTAGATGCTGTCGATGGCCACCCCGGCCATGCCGACGTCGCCCTTCACGCGCGGATGGTCGCTGTCGTATCCGCGGTGCGTGGCCAGATCGAAGGCGATCGACAGCCCCTTCTGACCGGCGGCCAGATTGCGGCGGTAGAAGGCGTTGGATTCCTCGGCGGTGGAGAAGCCCGCGTACTGACGCACCGTCCATGGGTTCTGGGCATACATCGTCGGATACGGCCCGCGATGATAGGGCGCCATGCCGGGCAGGCCGTGGATGAAATCCAGCCCGTCCAGCGTCGACGCTTCATAGGTCGTCGCGACCTTGATCCCCTCGGGCGTGGTCCAGGCTTCGCGCGCGAGGCCGGCGCCGACGGGCGACAGATCCAGCATGATCTTGGAGAAGTCCGGCGCGCTCATCGGGTGGCTCCTTCCTCGATCGAGGCCGCAAGCCGGACAGGCGTCAACGGCACGCAGGCGTCGCCGCCACCCTCGGCGGGCGCAGGCTGGCGCTGCGTGGCGCCGACGGGTCTAGGTTCCGGATCGACGAATTTCGTCACCCCGATCAAGTGTAAGTCGCCGGCAGCGAAGGCCTCCTCCATCGCCTGACGCGCCCGCGCCACACGCGGCTGGATCAGATGGCCGCGCAGGCACTCCACGACCCCGCCTTCGGACTGGATCCACTGGAACTCGGTCCATGCCGCCTCGGCCAGCTCCCGCGTGCGCTGGTCCAGATACCAGCTGCCGGCCGCCGGATCGTCGACCCGACCCAGGTTCGCCTCTTCCATGAGCACCAGCTGGGTGTTGCGGGCCTGCCGCCGGGCGAAGTCGTCAGGCAGGCCTGCGGCCCGCGTGAAGGCGTCGAGCACCATCGCGTCCGCCCCGCCGACGGCCCCGGCGAAACCGGCCGCCGTCAGCCGCAGCAGGTTCGGCCAGGAATCGCGCGCCGCCAGAATGCGCCGCGACGACCGGGCTTCGATCACGGCGTCAGCCTCGACGCCATAGGCCGAACAGATCGAGCGCCACATCAGCCGCAGCGCCCTCACCTTGGCCAGGCCGTCGAAATACTCCTGGTCCACCACGACGCTGAGGACCGTGCCCCGCAGCGCCTGCTCCGCCGACATGCCGGCGCCGACGGCCGCCTGCACCAAGGCCAAGGCGTTCGCCGTCGCGAACGCCAGCTCCTGAACGATCGACCCGCCGGCTTCATGCACGACCCGTCCCGACGCCATGAAGAACCGCGCCTCCGGATAGGCGCCCGCATGCCGCGCGGCCGTGTTGGCCGCCAAGGTCAGGTGTTCCTCCATAGACCGCGACGCGGCTCCCGTAGCGGCGAAGGCCGACGCCGGATCCATGTGGAACATCAGCTTCGCGCGCGGCGCGCCCTTGGCCGCCACCGCCAGGGCATTGGCCGCGTCCGGCCCAGCCAGCCCGGCGTCCAACCCGACGGGCGCCAGCTCCAGCGTCACGCCGTCCAGCGCCCGGCCCAGCGGCGCGCTGTCGGTCAGCACGGCGCCCGACAGGATCACCGAGGCGGCGCCACCTTGCAGCTCCGCCAGCACCTGCCGGTTAGCTTCCGCCGGATCGTCCGCCTCGACCTGTGCGCGCAGGTCCCAGGCGCGGCCGTCGGCGTGGGAGGGCCGTGGCGCGAACACCGGCGTCACCCCGGTCGCGGCGGCATAGAGCGGCCGCACCGCGAGGCCGTCGGCGTCCAGATGGATCAGGCTTTCCAGCGGCCGATCCTTCAGGGCACGAAGCGCAAGGGACCGCCACTGATCCGGAGTCGGCCTGTCGTTCAACATGGACATGCGGGGGTGATGCCTCGCCCTGCGTCCCCGGTCCAGCCCGTCCGCCATCAGGGGCGATCGGCTCCCTCGACGCCTAGTCCTCGATCGGTGGAAAGGGTCGCAGCGGCCCGTGGCGGCCTGGCCCGCGACCAGCTGACCGAATTGCCCTGCACGATCGCCCGTCGTGGTCCGCCGCGCCGCACGCTGGGCAGAGTCGTGCGCGCGTCCGGCGCGAACAGCGTGACGCCAGTTTGTTGATCGACGCCGACGCCCCGTCCTCCGGGATCCACGATGACGTTGTCCTCAATCGTCGCCGAAGTGGCCACGCTGCACAGGATGCCCGCATGGCCGGCGCCCATGATCCGGTTCCCACGCACGACGCCGCCGAAGTCGGTCAGGAACACCGCCGCCGTGGTGGATCGCCCCCGAGTGTCGATTCGATTGCGCAAAACCTCGGCTCTCAAGGCGCGTTGCATGTAGATCGATTCCGCACGGACGCCGTCGAAGGCGTTGTCCTGAACTCGCCAGCCCTCGGTGACGATCTCTCGCCCATCGACCATGACGGTGGACATATGGCCGAAGCCGTGTCCGCAATCCTCGATCCGGTTGTTCTCGAACAGGCCGCCCTTGCGCGTGTTCAGTGGTGAGACGCGCCAGTTCGCGCTCACCGGATTCCGACCCGACCGGTGGGAGCGGACGCATTCCAGCAGACGATCTTGATGCCGGACCAGATCGCCGACGGCATAGCCGACCCCCGTCCTCCAAAGCGCGCCGATGTATTGTCCCGCATAGTTCTCCAGCTGTTCCTTGAACGCCAGTTGCCGCGTGCCGATGAAGACATTTCCCGTCGCGACCAGATCATCGTTCTCGATGCCGTAGACCCCGTGCTGCCCGGGACAGGGTCCGATCTCATTGCCCTGAAGCAGGCAGGTCCGTGACTGGACCACCTGGATGCCGAACGCGTGGTCCCGGCAGCGATTGTTCACGAAGCGATGCTCGTGGATCCAGCCCGCGGCGGCGTTCCCGGGCAGGCACATGATCGAGAAATCCGATCCGTTGCCCTGGTTCGACTGCCGGATCGGATCGATCCAGGGCGAGCCGATCCCCTGCGACACCACGCCCTCGAAATCGCGAACCCGCCCGCCCCGAACCACGAAGCCACCACCGGCGTGCTGAAACTCCTGAGTGCGGCGGACGCGTACGACGTCGCAGTCGTCGAACAATACGGCGGCGACCCCGTTCCAGGACGAGCTCGCCCCTGCGAATTCGCCGGCGCCGCCGCCCAGGCCCTGAAAACTGCCGTCGTTGACCTCGACCGAGCCACACCGTTCGAACGACAGGGTCCGCGAAAGTCTCGCCGTCTGCTGAAATCTGGCGCCCGCCAGGCGCGCTTGGATCACACGGACGTCTTTGAAGACGACGGAAGATCCGCTGATGCGGTACTGTCCCTGAGCCTCGACCATCACTTCCGGCACCCCCCGAGCCGCGGCGGCGAGGGCGGCCCACCCGGCGGTGTCCCGGGCCACGTCGCCGCGACCGGCGCCGAACGCCTCCGGCCGCAGCACGGTCGGGTTCGCCTTGACCCGTCCGGCCATGCCGAACGTCAGCAGGGGCGCCATGGTCAACAGTGTCCGTCGCGTCGTCATCACAGCTACATGGGCTTCCCAAGATCGACGCACCATGCCTTTTCCATGTGAACGGCGCTTGACCGACGTCCGTCCGAACGGCAGCAGCCGGACATGACTGGCCATGCTCCCGATGACGCCTTGTTCGGCCGCCCCGTCGATGTGGTCGCCCGATCGCTGATCGGGGCGCTGCTGACGGTCGACGGGGCCGGCGGGCGCATCGTCGAGACCGAAGCCTACGACGCCGGCGACCCCGCGTCTCACAGTTTTCGGGGCCCCACGTCGCGCAATGCGGCCATGTTCGGCCCCGTCGGCCATGCCTACGTCTACCGCATCTATGGGCTTCACTGGTGCCTGAATCTTGTGTGTGGCGACGCGCCGGGCGGGGCGGTGCTGATCCGGGCCCTGGAGCCGGTCAGCGGCCTTGACGTGATGCGGGCACGCCGAGGGATGGAGGCTTCGAGCGCCCTCTGCTCGGGTCCCGCGCGCCTTTGCCAGGCGCTGGGCGTCGACGATCGTCTGAATCATCTGTCCATGTTGCGGACGCCCTTCACCCTGACGGCGCCGGCGGCGCCCGTTCCCGTCGTGAGGGGGGCTCGCATCGGCATCAGCCGCGCGGTCGACCTGCCGCGTCGCTGGGGAGAGGCCGGCTCCGCTTGGCTCAGTCGCCCCTTCGCAACATGCTGAATAAACCGCTCGCCCCTCAGGCGAAAGCTGGAACGAACGATTGACGATCGGCGTAACCCTGTGCTCGTTAACCATGCCTCGGATACCGGGGTTCGGCTGGAGGGGATGCCCATGATCGAGTTGATTTCGACGGCGCTTACGTTTTCGCTGACGGCGGGCATGGCGGCGACCGCCCCTGATCCCGTCACGGTTTATGACCCGGACTGCACCTGTGTGCGTGTGGTGGACTTCTACCGCCCCACGGCTCCCGGCGGTCCGCCGATCCGCATCACGCCGCCGGGCATCCGAGTGGTCGGTCGTCCGGTCGAGGTCGCAGGTCCGGTGATCCACATCGCCGGCCCGCCGGTCTACGTCGATGCGCCGCCGGTTCGCGTGCGTCCGGCCCAGATCGTGATCGACCGTCCCGAGGTGATCGTGCGGCCTTCGGAAGTCATCATCGATCCGCCGGAAGTGCGCTTCGGCGACTGTCGTGACGTGCGCGTCGGCGGCCCGGGAGGTCCGGTCTGCGTCGCGCCGGAATGATCCGGATCTGATCGCGGAACAGGCGCCGGGAAACCGGCGCCTTTTTCGTGGACGGAAATCTATTCGCCGCAGAAGGTGCGGGCCTCGCGCGCCAGGTTCAGATGCCCGGCCTCGAGCGCGCTGGTGACCGCCAAATCGCATCTTCCCTGGGCGAGAGAGGCCGTGACCTCACGCCTGACCGTCTCGTATGCGGTCGAGGCCTCACGAAGTTCACGCGCCCGGCGCCGATCTCCCGGCAAACAGAGCGACAGCCAGCCCGCGTCGGCACAGCGGGCGACCAGGGCGCGATCCGCGTCGGTGAGCACCCCGACGTCGGACGGGCTTCCCGACCCTCCGGCGGCTGGAACGACGCTCAGCCGCGTCGGCGCCTCCTCCACCACCCGGATCTCCGGCATCTGATAGCGACAGACCCAGCGGCCGTCCTCCATGGCGCAGCCTTGAAGGGTGGCGACCGCGGAACCTTCCGTCGTCCCACTCGCCGTGGACCCGGAACCGGGCGGTTGAGCAGGCTGAGCGGCGCCTGTCGGCGGATCCTGCGGCTCGGTGCGCGTTCCTGGGTCCGCATCCTGCACCGGCAAGGCGAGCATCAAGGTCAGTGCCAGGGCGAGCATCGGGTCGGCTCCGTCCGGAAGCGGCAACCCTGCTCTCTGAAGCTCCGCCTGACAAGCAGGAACGGCCTGCAGTCAGCCGCGCATGGATGACGCTCAAGCTGCCGAAAGAATGGTGGACGCGACAGGGATTGAACCTGTGACCCCTACGATGTCAACGTAGTGCTCTCCCGCTGAGCTACGCGTCCGCCGTGACGGTCCGGAACGGGTCCGGACGGGAAGGCGGGGTCCATAACCCGGCCGGTCGAAGGCCGCAAGCCCCGCCTGCCCTCAAGCAGCGAGCCGCCGTGCGGCGAGCGGCGGCGCCGAAACTATGCCGCGATCATCTTCTCGACCTCGCCCACCAGGTCCCGCAGATGGACGGGCTTGGACAGCACCTTGGCCTGCGGCGTTGCCTGGGCGGCGGAAAGGGCGACGGCGGCGAAGCCCGTGATGAACATGATGCGCAGGCCCGGCTGGCGCTGAGCGGCGACGCGCGCCACCTCGATGCCGTCGGCGCCGGGCATGACGATGTCCGTCAGCAAGAGGTCGTAGGGGCCATGCTCCAGGGCGTCGATGGCGTCGTCGCCGTTCTCGCAATCGACCACGGAATGGCCCGCCCGCTCCAACGCGCGGGTCAGGAAGCCGCGCAGGGAGGAATCGTCTTCGGCCAGAAGGATGCGCGCCATGTCGTTCTTGGTCCCCGATCTTGGTCCCCACCCTAGCCCCACAGGCGTAAACCGGCCATGAAAACCAGCGGATTCGAAAGGCTTGGTTCCAAGAGCATGAGCGAGACGGAAGGACGGGCGGAAGACGCCGCCGGCGTCGGCCGGACGCCGGCCACGCCGTGGGTGTTCGCCTCTCCTCATTCCGGCGCCGACCTCCCGTCCGACATGCGCCCGGCGGCCGGCCTGTCTCGACGCAGCCTGAGGAGTGCGGAGGACGCTCTGGTCGATCGCCTGATCGAGGGCGCGGAGGCGCGAGGGGCGGCGCTGCTGCGCGGCACGGTCAGCCGCGCCTACCTGGATCTGAATCGCGATCCGGCGGAACTGGACCCCTTGCTTGTCGAGGGCATGGACGAAGGGCCCGTCTCACCTCGGGCAGCGGCGGGCTACGGCATCGTGCCACGCCTGACGGGTGACGGCCGTCCGCTCTATGCCCGGCGGCTGTCGCAGGTCGAGGTCGAGGCCCGGATCGCGGCTCACCATGCGCCCTATCACGCGAAGCTGGCGACCCTCATGGACACTGCCCGTGCGGCGCACGGCCGGGGTTTTCTGATCGACTGGCACTCGATGCCCGCCGCGCGCGGCCGCGACGCGCCCCAAGTCGTGATCGGCGATCGCCACGGCGAGACCTGCTCGCCGGCGCTGACCCGACGGCTTCAGACCCTTTTCGAGGCGGAAGGCTGGCGGGTGGCGCTGAACGTCCCTTATGCCGGCGGCTGGTCGACGATCCGCTGGGGCCGCCCCGCCGAAAAGTTCGAAGCGGTTCAGATAGAGCTTGATCGCGGGCTGTATCTCGACGCCGCCACCCTGCGGCCAGGCCTGGGCTGGGACCGCTGCAAGGCAGGCGTGGAGCGGGTGATCGCCGCCCTGCTGGCGGGATGAAAAAAGGGCCGCGCCCGGAGGCGCGGCCTTGAAAGTCTATAGGGAGGAAACGCCCAGGAAGGGCATGACGCCCGAAGGCGTCACCCTCAAGTTAGGGTGCAATGCACAATCCGTCAAGGCGCAAGCTGCGACCGCCGTTCACGCTAAGTTACGGCAAAAGCTTGCGCGATCGGCACCTGTAACCGATTTCATCTGCGATCTTCGTGCGTTCTTGCTGCGCATGCGAAATCAGCGGCCCGCGTCAGGGTCCAAAAGCCGCCGAGCCTGTCGGATCGCACGCGCCGCCGGTGAGCCCGCCTGCCGCCACAACAGAAGCCCGAACGCCAGCAGCGCTCCTCCCGCCAGCCACAGCGGCCCGAACAGCCACGCCGCGGCCGCCAAGGCGAAGTAGTAGGCCCGCACACCCTGGCTGAAGGCCGACAGGGCGGGGTTCAGAAGATCCGCCGCCGCCCGCCCCAAGGCCATGCGGTCCGCCTCGGTGTGCGCTTCCGGCGAGGCCCCGATCAGCGCCAGGGCATAGTTCATCTGACGGATCGACCAGATGAAGTCGAGCAGACCCCGCACCAGGCACAGCAGGATCAGCCCCAGCTTGATCTCCAGCAGGCGGCGCGGCACGCCCTCCGCGCCGACGGCCGCGAACCCGTCCAGCGCCTGCTGCCCGCCGAACAGGATGCCGGCCACGGCCGCGATCAGCAGCAGGTTGGTGGAGGCGAAGAAGCCTCCGGAATTGATGGTGTGGCCCATCAGCTGGCTGTCGACCAGACGCGGCGCCTCGCGGTGGCTCATGGCCGTCATCCAGACGCGTCGGATGACCATCATGTCGTCGTTCAGCGTGCCGGTGCGCCGCGCCAGCACCTCCAGCAGCGGTCCGTAGCCGAGCCAGCACAGGGCGAAGAGCGAAAGGGCGAGGGCGTCGAGGAGGGTCATCTGCAGGGAATTGGGGACTGGGGATTGGGGGCTGGGTTCATCTGGGCCTCCGCGTCTTGGGGCACATTAAGGGGACCGGACTCGCTTCACTAATCCCCAGTCCCCAATCCCCAGTCCCTCCCCGCCTTGCCTCCGCCACGACGCGGGCCTATCACGCCCGCCTCCCCTTCGCAGCCGCACAATAGACTCATGAACATCGACGCCATTCCCGTCGGCCCCAATCCGCCCTGGGACCTGAACGTCATCATCGAGATCCCGCAAGGGGGCCTGCCGGTCAAATACGAGATGGACAAGGCGTCGGGCGCCCTGTTCGTCGACCGCTTCCTGCACACGGCCATGTACTATCCGGCCAACTACGGCTTCGTGCCGCATACCCTGTCGGCCGACGGCGACCCGTGCGACGTTCTGGTGCTGAACCCGACGCCGGTGGTGCCCGGCTGCGTGATCCGCTCGCGCCCGATCGGCGTGCTGATCATGGAAGACGAGAAGGGCATGGACGAGAAGATCCTGGCCGTGCCGGTGGACGCCCTGCATCCCTACTACACCGACATCGCCAGCTATCGTCAGTTGCCGGCGATCATGATCGAGCAGATCCAGCACTTCTTCACCCGCTACAAGGATCTGGAGAAGAACAAGGAGACCGCGGTCAAGCGCTGGGGCGACGCCGGCGAGGCCGCGGAACTGATCGCCCAGGGCATCCGCGCCCATCAGGACAAGCTCAAGGCCGCCGGCAAGTCCGGCGCGGCCAACGCGGCCTGAGCCGATGACCGTGCCGCCCGCGCCCCTGCCCCATCTGGAAGCGGTCGCGGGCGATTACGACGTCCTGTTCTGCGACGTCTGGGGCGTGATCCACAACGGCCGCGAAAGCTGGCCGGGGCCGCTGGCGGCGCTGACGCGGTTCCGCGAGGACGGCGGCCGGGTGGTGCTGGTGTCGAACTCGCCGCGACCCTCGTCGGACGTGATCGCCCAGTTGGACCGGCTGGGCGTGCCGCGCGAGAGCTGGGACGCCTTCGTCACCTCCGGCGACGCCACCCGCATGGTTCTGGCCGAGCGCGCGCCGGGGCCGGCCTGGGTCATCGGCCCCGACCGCGACTGGCCGCTGTACGAAGGGCTGGGCCTGGAGACGGCGCACGGGGCTGAGGACGCGGCCTTCATCTCGGTGACCGGCCCCTATGACGACGCCATCGAGACGCCCGAGGACTATCGCGAGCGTTTCCTGCCGGCCGCCGCGCGGGGGATCGAGATGATCTGCGCCAATCCGGACAAGGTGGTGCGCAAGGGCGACGACCTCATCTATTGCGGCGGAGCGCTGGCGGACCTGTACGCCGAGCTGGGCGGGCCGGTGACGCTGGCGGGCAAGCCGTTCGCGCCGATCTACGACCTGTCGATGATCGAGGCGGAGCGGCTGCTGGGCCGCCCGGTCGATCGGGCGCGCGTGCTGTGCGTCGGGGACGGCGTCGTCACCGACGTGAAGGGCGCGAACGATCAGGGTCTGGACTGCCTGTTCGTGGCCGCCGGCATCCACGACGCGGCGGCAGGCGACGATGGCATGCTGGATCCGGCGCGGGCGCGCGCCCTGCTGGACGCCGAGGGACTGACGGCAAAGTACGCGGCGCTCGACCTCGCGTGGTGACCGCCGTCGGGCTGATCTGCGACCGGATCAACTGACGCGGCTCCGACTCGGAACGTTCCGATAACTATGTCCGAACCGTCGCCGTTGCGACGTCGTTCCCGACGGGTCGACCCGGCTATCGCTTCTCCATACGCACAGCGGGGAGATGCGACGTGAGCGACTACATCCTGACCGGCAAGCACAGCGACGGCGACATCGTCATGAACACGTCGGACAACCCGACGCTGGAAAGCCTGGTCGAGGCGCGCGGGGGCTCGCGCCGCACGGTCCTGGGCGGCATGTTCGCCTTGGCAGGCGCCTTCAGCCTGGCGGGCTGTTTCGACGACGACGACGACGCGGCCGCCGCTACCATTTCCGCCGGCGCCGACGGCGCGAGCAGCTCAGGCAAGGTCGTGACCCTGTCGGGCAGCGGCGAGGGCATCGTCAGCGCACAGTGGGTCCAGATCTCGGGCCCGCCGGTGACCTTGAGCCCGGCCTCCGGTCCGGTGGTGACCTTCCTTGCGCCCGCCGTGGCCGCGGCGACGCAGCTGGTGTTCGAGTTCCAGGCGCTGACCGCCGGGCGACGCACACAGACCTCACGCACCACCGTGACGCTGAACCCGGCGACGCTCGGCTTCACGGCCGTGGCCAAGAACCTGAACGACCGCGTGACCGTGCCCGACGGCTATACCGTCAGCGTGCTTTACGCGTTGGGTGACCCCATCGCGCCGGGCGTGGCCCCTTCGGCGAACAACGGCACCGACACCAACTATGCCCAGCGCGCGGGCGATCACCACGACGGCATGTACTTCTTCGGCCTGGCCGCCACCGGCTCGGCGCGGGACGACTCGTCCAACACCCGCGGCCTGCTGTGCGTGAACCACGAGAACATCACCGAGCAGTACCTGCACGTGAACGGAACCCTGACCTTCGTCGGCGGGGTCCGTACCGTGCAGTCGGAGGTCGACAAAGAGATCGATTGCCATGGCGTGGGCATAGTCGAGGTGGCCCGCAACGCCGCCACCGGGGCCTGGGCCTATGACCAGAACTCGACTTTCAACCGCCGCATCACGCCCAACACGCCCATGGCCTTCAACGGGCCGGCGCGAGGCGCGGCGCGGATGCGCACCCGCTTCTCGCCGACCGGCACAGCGGGTCGCGGCACGGTCAACAACTGCGCCAACGGCTATGCGCCGTGGGGCACCTATCTGACCTGCGAAGAGAACTGGGCCGGTTACTTCAACCGCAACGCCGGCGACAACGCCCTGCGTCCGGCCAAGGAAGGCGTCGCCTACGGCCGTTACGGCGTGGCGGGCGGCCCAGTGGCCGGCCTGAACTGGGGCACCCTGGCGGTCGCCGACCCCGCCAACACGACCTATGCCAAGTGGAACGCCTCGGTCGTCGCCGGCCCCGCCGACGGCACCGGGGACTTCCGCTACGAGCCGAACCAGTACGGCTGGATCGTCGAGATCGACCCCTATGACCGCACTTCGACGCCGCGCAAGCGCACGGCGATGGGCCGCATGGCTCACGAAGGCGCCTGGCCGGCGAACTTCGTCGCCGGCCGGCCGCCGGTCTACTACATGGGCGACGACTCTCGCGGCGAGTATTTCTACAAGTTCGTCTCGGCCACGCCCTGGGTCGCGGCCGACGCCAACCGGTCGGACCGCCTGGCCGTCGGCGACAAGTATCTGGACGCCGGCACGCTGTACGTCGCGCGCTTCGACGCCTCGGGCTCGGGCGCCTGGATCCCGCTGACCTTCGGGACGGGGGCCATCACCGCGACCAATCCGACCTATGCCTTCGAGGACCAGGCCGACGTCCTGATCAACACGCGCCTGGCCGCCGACGTGTCGGGCGGCACGAAGATGGACCGGCCGGAATGGGCGGGCGTCAACCCGGCCAACGGCGAGGTCTATCTGACCCTGACCAACGGCAACGCCAGCTCGCGGCCGCTGGCCGGCACGGATGCGGCCAATCCGCGCCACTACAACGACCCGCGCGGCGCCACGGCCCAGCGCGGCAATCCGAACGGCCACATCATCCGCCTGCGCGAGACCGGGGACAACCCGACCTCGACCAGCTTCACCTGGGACATCTATCTGTTCGGAGCGGGGTCGGACCTCGACGCCACAAACATCAACCTGTCCTCTCTGGACGCCACCAACGACTTCTCCAGCCCGGACGGCCTGTGGTTCTCGCGCCCGACCAACGTCGGCGGCCAGATCAATCCGCTGCTGTGGATCCAGACCGACGACGGCGCCTTCACCGACCAGACGCACAACCAGATGCTGCTGGCCATGCCGGGCCGGGTCGGGGACGGCGGCGCCCGAACCATCACCAACACGGACGCCGGCGGCGCCACCCGCACCCAGGCCACCATCGTCGGCCGCGCCCCGGGAATGACCCTGCGCCGCTTCCTGACCGGTCCGCGCAACTCCGAGATCACCGGCATCGACTCAACGCCGGACGGCCGCACCGTCTTCGTCAACATCCAGCACCCGGGCGAAGGCGGCCCCACGGCCACGCCCAGTTCGAACTGGCCGTCGAATCAGTCGGGGACGGCCAGCACGGCCCGTCCGCGCTCGGCGACCATCGTGATCACCAAGAACGACGGCGGCGTCGTCGGCCTCTGACGTCGAGAGAGGGCGGCCCGGATCGTGGGCCGCCCTCTGCCCCGAGCCGACGACGGTTTGCAAGCGGCGCAGCTCGGTCTAAGCCCGCCTCATGACCCACAGCGTTCAAGCTCACCCGTCGGGCGGCTACATTCTCGATGAACTCCACGTCGGCATGACCGCCGAAAAGGCCGTGCCCGTCGACGCGGCGCGCATCCTGCAGTTCGCGGAAGCCTCCGACGACTTCAATCCGCTGCACGTCGACGAGGCGTTCGCGTCCAAGACCGCCTATCGGGGGCGGATCGCCCACGGCCTGCTGTCGGCCTCGTTCGGGTCGGCGGTGGTGGGGATGATCCTGCCGGGCGCCGGATCGATCTTCTTGAGCCAGAACACCAGCTTCCACAAACCCGTCCGCATCGGCGACGTCGTGACGGCGCGCGTCACGGTGGCGGCGATTGATCCGGAGAGCGCGCGGGTCACCCTGAAGTGCGAGGGGCTGGTGGGCGACGACGTCGTGCTGGACGGCGAGGCCACAGTGCGCGTGCCGCGACGCCGGCGGCCGGCGAAGGACTGAGCATGGCCGCCCGCATCGTCCGGGCCTGGCGGGACCTGCCGGCTGAGCTTAGGGGTGCGGCCGTGGCGCTGGGCGCCTTCGACGGCGTCCACCGCGGACATCAGGCGGTGATCGGCCGGGCGCGCAAGGCGGCGGAGGCGATCGGCGCGCCGCTGGCCGTCGTCAGCTTCGATCCCCATCCCCGCCGCTGGTTCCAGCCTGACGCGGCCCCCTTCCGCCTGATGACCGCCGACCAGATGGCGCGCGCGCTGGGCGATCTGGGCGTCGAGACCCTGCATCTCCTACCATTCGACGGCGAGATGGCGGCGATGAGCCATGAGCGGTTCGCCGAAGAGGTTCTGGCGGACGGTCTCGGCATTCGCCACGCCGCCGTGGGCTTCGACTTCACCTTCGGCAAGGGGCGCACTGGATCGCCCGAGGCACTGAGAGAGTTGGGGGAACGGCTGGGCTTCACCGTCTCGACCGTCGACCGGATCGACGACGCCGGCGGGCTGAAACTGTCGTCCTCGGCCGTGCGCGAGGCGCTGAACGCCGGCGACATGGCGCGCGCCGCCGCCATCCTGGGCCGGCCGTTCGCGATCCAGGGCGAGGTGATCCACGGCGACAAGCGGGGCCGCACGATCGGCGTGCCGACCGCCAACGTGCCGCTGGGCGACTACATGCGGACGGCCTTCGGCGTCTATGCGACACGGACCCGGCTGGCGGACGGCCGCGTCGTCGACGGGGTCGCCAACCTCGGCCTGCGCCCCATGTGGCGACTGGAGGAGCCGCTGCTGGAAGTCTGGCTGTTCGACGTCGACGGCGACTTGTACGGCCAGACGATCGAGACGGAACTGGTCGCCTTCCTGCGGCCGGAGATGAGCTTCGAGGGGCTCGACGCGCTCAAGGCGCAGATCGAGGCGGACGCCGCCGCGGCGCGGTCTGCACTGGCGAACGCCCCGCGCGGCTGATAGACCGACTGCACCATGACCGTCCGCGTGATCCGTGTGATTTCGATTAGCCGCCCGGCGTAGCGCCGCAGGGGCTTTCCCCGCGCACGCCGGGACCTCCGCTCAAGCAGCGAGCCTCCGCGAGGCGAGCGGTAGCGGAAACGAACCACGCGAACGATCGAACGACGAGAGACTCATGGCCGACGCCGGCGACACTGCTGCCCCCTCCACGCGCGACTGGCGCGAGACCGTCTTCCTGCCGGAGACGCCGTTTCCCATGCGCGGCGGCCTGCCCCAGAAGGAGCCGGAGATCCTGGCGAAATGGGGAGACCTCTACGGCGACCTGCGCAAGCTTCGTCAGTCGCAGGGCGCGCCACTGTTCGTGCTGCACGACGGCCCGCCCTATGCCAACGGCGACATCCACATCGGCCATGCTCTGAACAAGACGCTGAAGGACTTCGTGGTCAGGTCGCAGTTCCTGCTGGGCAAGGACGTCGACTATGTCCCCGGCTGGGACTGCCACGGCCTGCCGATCGAGTGGAAGATCGAGGAGCGGTTCCGGTCCGAGGGCAAGCGCAAGGACGAGGTGTCCAAGGCCGCCTTCCGCGCCGCCTGCCGCGAGTATGCGACGGGCTGGATCGACGTGCAGGTGGCGCAGTTCAAGCGGCTGGGCGTGCTGGGCGACTGGGCGAACCGTTACGCCACCATGGACTTCTCCACCGAGGCGGCGATCGTCGCGGAGTTCCACAAGTTCAAGAATTCGGGCCAGCTGTATCGCGGCTCCAAGCCGGTGATGTGGTCGCCGGTCGAGCGCACCGCCCTGGCCGACGCCGAGATCGAGTACCACGACCACGTCAGCCCGACCGTCTGGGTCAAGTTCCCGGTCACGGGCATGAGCGACGACCACGACGACGACCTGCTGGCCTTCCGCCACGCGACGCCGTCGGTGGTGATCTGGACCACCACGCCGTGGACCATCCCGGCCAACCGGGCGATCAGCTATGGCCCGGAGATCAGCTATGGCCTCTATGAGGTCGCGGCCATGGAGACGGGGCTGGAGTTCGAGCCCTGGGCCAAGGCGGGCGACCGGCTGATCCTGGCCGACAAGCTGGCGCAAGAGGTGTTCAAGGCGGCGAAGATCGCGAGCTGGACCCGCGTGGGCGACCTGAACCCTTCGGGTCTGGAATGCGCCCATCCGCTGGCGGAGCTGCACTCCGGCTACGGCTTCTCCGTGCCGCTGCTGGCCGGCGACCACGTGACGGACGACGCGGGCACGGGCTTCGTGCACACCGCGCCCGGCCACGGCGCCGACGACTATGAGGTGTGGAAGGCGCACGGTCATCACGAGGTGCCCGACACCGTCGATCCGGACGGCGCCTACTATCCCTCCGTGCCGCTGTTCGCGGGCCTGAAGGTCATCGAAACCGAGGGCAAGAAGGACAAGATCGGCAAGTTCGGCCCGGCCAACAAGGCGGTGACCGAGGCCCTGATCCAGGCGGGGAACCTGCTGGCGCGCGGGCGGCTGGAGCACAGCTATCCGCACAGCTGGCGCTCCAAGGCGCCGGTGATCTTCCGCAACACGCCGCAGTGGTTCATCCGCATGGACAAGCCCCTAAAGGCGGGTGAGACCCTGCGCGAACTGGCGCTGAGCGCCATCGACGACACCGCCTTCCACCCGTCGGCGGGCAAGAACCGCATCCGGTCGATGGTCGAGGGCCGGCCCGACTGGCTGATCAGCCGCCAGCGCGCCTGGGGCACGCCCCTGGCCATGTACGTCGACAAGCACACGGGCCAGCCGCTGCATGATCCGGAGGTGGACGCCCGCATCCTGGCCGCCGTGCGCGAAGGCGGGGCCGACGCCTGGTTCGAGCGGCCCGACGCCGACTTCCTGGGCGTCCACGACCCGGCCAACTACGAGAAGATCACCGACATCCTGGACGTCTGGTTCGACAGCGGCTGCACCCACGCCTTCACGCTGGAGGGACGGGCCGACAGTCACTGGCCGGCCGATCTGTATCTGGAGGGGTCGGACCAGCATCGCGGCTGGTTCCAGTCCAACCTGCTGGAAGGCTGCGGCACCCGCGGCCGCGCGCCGTATCGCGCCGTCCTGACCCACGGCTTCACCCAGGACGAGAACGGGGAGAAGATGTCCAAGTCGAAGGGCAACACCACCGACCCCGCGACCGTCATCAAGGAGTCCGGCGCCGACATCCTGCGCCTGTGGGTGGCGCTGGTGGACTATGCCGAGGACCAGCGGATCGGGAAGCAGATCCTGCAGACCACGGTCGACGCCTATCGCAAGCTGAGGAACACCGTCCGCTATCTGCTGGGCGCGCTGAACGGCTTCGACGAGGCTGAGCGGATCACCGACTACGAGCAGTTCCCGCCGCTGGAGAAGTTCATCCTGCACCGCCTGTGGGAGCTGGATGGGCAGGTGCGGACGGCCTATGCCGAGTACCGCTTCCAGGACGTGGTGCGGCCGGTGCTGGAGTTCTGTTCCGGCGACCTGTCGGCGCTTTATTTCGACGTCCGCAAGGACAGCCTGTATTGCGACCGCCCCGACGCGATCCGCCGCCGCGCCTGCCGCACGGTGATGCACGAGGTCTTCCTGCGCCTCACCGCCTGGCTGGCCCCGCTGACGCCGTTCACGATGGAAGAGGCCTGGGGCACGTTCGCGCCGGAGGGCGGCTCGAACTGCGCCCGGGTGATCCCGGAGACGCCTGCGGCGTGGGAGAACGCGGCGGAGGCGGAACGGTGGACCAAAGTCGAGCGCGTCATCTCAGCAGTCAATGACGAGCTGGAGCTTAAACGACGGGATAAGGTCATCGGCGGAGCCTTGGACGCAGCCGTGGAAGTCGATCTCGACTCCACAAGCTTGGCGGCTTTTGAAGGCCTCGACGCTGCGGAAGTCTTCCGGACAAGTTTGGCGACGCTGAAGCCGGGAGTGAACGTTGATTTGCCGAACACCGACTTCGTTGGAGTGCGGGTGTCGACGGCTGACCACCCCAAATGCGCCCGCTCCTGGCGGCGCGTGCCGGACGTCGGCTCGGATTCCGATTACCCCGAGCTCAGCGCGCGCGACGCCGACGCCGTGCGGTGGCTGGACGCGCGGAAGGCCGCCTAGTGCGTTCGGCCACGAGACAGGCCCGCCGCCACAGAGGAGCGCGGACCTCCAGGTCCGCGACCGCGCAGGCGGCCGCAAGTCGCGGACCTAGAGGTCCGCGCTCCGTGACGCGCCGACTCCAGAGACGAAGGGTCTAGACGCCCATGGCCGACGACAGCCCGCAGGAGGTCTTCAAGCGCGCGCTGGCCCATGCCGCGCGCGCTCTGGCCGAGCGGGCGGAGCTGGAGGTCAGCTACGGCTCCGACGGGCCGCGGCTGACCGCCGACGGGCTGATCCTGCCGCATCCGCCGCGCGATCCGTCGGGGCCGGAGGCGGCGAACCTGCGCGGGCAAGCCGACCGCATGGCCCTGCGCCTGGCCAATCACGACGAGGCTCTGCACGGCCGGTCGCGGCCGTCCAATCCGCAGGCGGCCGAGGTCTATGACGCGCTGGAACAGGCGCGGGTCGAGGGGCTGGGCGCGCGGGTGATGGCCGGGGTGCGGGCCAATCTGGACGCCGCCACCCTGACCCGGCTGGAGCGGACCGGGGCGCTGCGGGTTACGGATGCGGAGCGCGTGCCCGTCAACGAGGCCGTGGCCCTGATGGTGCGCGAGCGCCTGACCGGCACGCGGGCGCCGGATGGGGCGGGCGCCCTGCTGGACCTGGTCCGCGACGGGCTGGAGACGCGAGCGGGCAGGGAGCTGGACGCCCTGGTCGACGCCGCCGACGACCAGACGGTCTTCACCGAGCGGATGAAGGCGGTGCTGCGCGCGCTGGACCTCGATCCCGGCGACGGTCAGGGCGACGACGCGTCGGACGACGTGGGCGACGACGAGCCGGACCCCCAAGACCCGGACGCGGCCGACGATCAGGACGAGGAGGACGAAGATCCCGGCGGCGGCGACGGCCAGTCGATGGAGGGCACGGCCGACGACGAACAGTCCGATCAGGAACGGCAGTCCCGTCCGGACGGCAGCCCGGTGGAGAGCGACGGCGACGCCTCGGACATGGGCGAGGAGATGCCCGACGCCCCGCCCCAGCGGTCGGGCAAGGGGGCGAACGGGCCGGACCCCGCCGCCTATCGCGTCTTCACTGTCGCCTTCGACGAGACGATCGACGCGGCCGATCTGTGCGACCCGGTCGAGCTGGGGCGGCTGCGCGCCCTGCTGGACCAGCAGCTGTCGGCCCTGTCGTCGGTCGTGGCCCGACTGGCGAACAGGCTGCAACGCCGCCTGATGGCGCAGCAGAGCCGCAGCTGGACCTTCGACCTGGAAGAGGGCGTGCTGGACGCCGCGCGCCTGAGCCGGGTCATCGTCGATCCGACCAGCCCGCTTCTGTTCAAGGCCGAGAGCGACAGCCCCTTCCGCGACACGGTGGTGACCCTGCTGCTGGACAACTCCGGCTCCATGCGCGGGCGGCCGATCATGGTGGCGGCGGTCTGCGCCGACATCCTGGCGCGGACGCTGGAACGCTGCGGCGTGAAGGTGGAGATCCTGGGCTTCACCACCCGCGCCTGGAAGGGCGGTCAGGCGCGCGAAGCGTGGATCACGGCCGGAAAGCCGGCCAATCCGGGCCGCCTGAACGACCTGCGCCACATCGTCTTCAAGGCCGCTGACGCGCCGTGGCGCCGGGCCAAGAAGAACCTGGGCCTGATGATGCGCGAGGGACTGCTGAAGGAGAACATCGACGGCGAGGCCCTGATGTGGGCCCACGACCGGCTGATGGCGCGCCCGGAGCAGCGGCGCATCCTGATGGTCATCTCCGACGGTTCGCCGGTGGACGACTCCACACAGTCGGCCAATCAGCCGCTGTATCTGGACCGGCACCTGCGCGAGGTGATCGCCGAGGTCGAGACTCGGTCCCCCGTCGAACTGCTGGCCATCGGCATCGGCCACGACGTGACCCGCTGGTACCGCCGCGCGGTGACCCTGGCGGACGTGGAACAGCTGGGCGGCGCCATGGTCGAGAACCTGGCCGCGCTGTTTGAAGCGGAAGGATCGCGCCCCTCTCCCGGCGGGAGAGGGCTTGAGGCTCGCAGAGCGTCAGCGATGCGCTAAGCCGAAAGGGAGAGGGGCTCCCTGTCGCTCGTAGCCCCTCACCCTTTCGCGCAAGTCCGATCGCCCTGCCGGGCTCTCGGGCGCTCAAGCCCTCTCCCGCCGGGAGAGGGTCGCTAGCGCGTCACAGTGTCCCGGTGCATCGGGGCGAGCTTGGCCAGGAACCGGTTCTGCACGTGGAACGGGATGCTCTCGTCCCGCATCGCCGCCTGCAGATGCTCGACCAGCGCGCCGAAATCCGACGCCTGGAGCCCGATCTCGTCGTGGGCGTCGGCCATCGACCGGCCGGTGTAGATGCAGCCCCCGCCCAGGATGAAGCAGAACTGTTCCCTCAGCGTGCGGCGCAGGCGGACCATGTCGGTGGCGCGGAAGATGTCGGCGGTGCGCGGGTCGGTGGTGGAGCGCTCCAGCATGCCGTCGACGATGCGGCTGACGCCCTCGGCGCCGCCGAAGGCCGTCCACATTTCGTCGCCTTCGAAGGGTTCCGCGCCGGCGTTGGCCGGGCTGGCCTCATAGGGGTCGACGGCTTCCTCTCCCGCACGGTGATGCGGCGCGTTCTGGGCCAGGGCCGGCACGGCGAAGGCGGACAGGGCCAGGGTCAGGGCGAGCAGGCGCATGGGTCAGAATCCCGCTTGCAGCGACAGGTACAACCCGCGCTGGTCTTCGAAGGTGGCGATGGAGCCCAGATCGACCCAGGCGGCCGTCACCGAAATGTTCTTGTTGATCGCCCAGGCGGCGTAGACGTCCATCCAGTCGTCCTCGCCTGCGAAGGACAGGTTGTCGGGCTTGGTCCGATATTCGGCGCCGATCACCAGATTGGGACTGAGCAGGTATCCCACCGAGCCCTCGAACTGGGCCGTGGCGTCGCCCTCGGCGTCGCCGCCGAAGCCCAGAAGGCCGGTCTGGTTGGCCTCGGTCCAGCGCACCGTGCCGGACACCAGCAGACTTTCCGCCAGGAACAGCTTGGTCGCGGCGACGTAGACGTCGGTGCCCTCGTCGTGCTGACCGCCCAGCAGGCCGATCACTAAGCCCTGGTCCGCGACCTTGTGCTGAACCCCGACCGAGATCTGGGGCATCCAGGTGTCCTGGTCGTAGACGGCGTCGCCGGTCAGCCGGACCTTCAAGCCATAGACGTCCTGGCCGAAGGTGAAGCCGGAGCCCACCCCCAGCAGGGCTCCGGTGGCCCCGGTGTCGAACTCCTGCCGGGCCACCGACAGCTCGACCCTGTCCCACAGGCCGACGGCGAGGCCCCAGGTGCGGAACTCATAGTCCGGCAGATCGACCCAGGTGGCATGCAGGTTCGCGCCGATGCCGTCCCGATTCCCGTAGCCCGTGGTGGTGGCCCATGTGGCCAAACCCCCACCGCCGGAGCCCTCGATCGTGGACACGCCTCCGGTGAGCAGGAGCTTGCCGCCCGGCCGACTTTCCGGAATCCAGGATTGCGCGTGCGCGACGTTCGCGCACATCGCCAGCACCAGACCCATGCTCAAAGGTTTCAGCATTCGCACCCCCACCGTTCAGCGAACACTGTCGGGTTATGGTTAATGGTTGACTAAATTGGCGATGGCCAACGCGCTTTCTTCCCGAGATTTCTGTAACTTGATAAAACAACTAGGACGGGAGTTTCAGTTTACCCTGACTTCATTCACTCGCGTTAAGACGGGCATCATGCGCTTTCTTTCAGTCTTGGCCGCCCTGATGCTGACCTGGACGCCGGCTTTTGCCGGCGACCTGACGGTGTCCGTGCGAGACGCCCAGGGGCGGCCCGTGCGCGACGCGGTCGTGACCGTCCACCCCGCCGCCGGCGTGCCCCGCGGCCCGATCCGCTTCCCGTGGGCGCTGCGGATCGCCCAGCAGGACGTTCAGTTCCAGCCCTACGTCCTGGTCGTGCCGGTCGGCGGCACGGTGGCCTTCCCGAACCTGGATCGGGTGCGCCACCATGTCTATTCCTTCTCGCGCGGGCAGCGGTTCGAGATCGAGCTGTACGGCCGCGACGAAACGCGCAGTCACACCTTCCGCACCGTCGGCGTCGCCGCCATCGGCTGCAACATCCACGATCAGATGGTCGGCTACATCAAGGTGGTCGACACGCCTTGGGCGGCCAAGTCCGGCACAGACGGGAACGTGACCCTCAACGACGTGCCCGCGGGCGGCGCGACGATGCGCGTCTGGCATCCTCAGCTCAACGTACGCGGCAACGAGACGGCGACGGCGATCACCGTCGCGGCCGCAGCGGGCCGGCGCACCTTCAGCGGCGACTTCTCCGCCCGGGCCGCCGTCCGGTGATCCGCTTCCGCAGCCTGCGGACACGGCTGACGGTCGTCTTCGTGGCGCTGTTCGTCTTCGCCATGGCCGTGGTCGGCGTGGCGGTGACGGCTGCGATCAGCGGCGGCGCGCGCACTGTGGTTCGGGATGAACTCGCCGCAACGGGCGCGGTGTATGAGAAAATCTGGTCCACCCGCACCGACCAACTGCGCCAAGGTGCGGGCGTCCTGGCTCAGGACTTCGGCTTCCGCGAGGCCGTGGCCACAGCGGACGAGGCCACGGTCAAGTCCGCGCTGGACAATCTGAGGGCGCGTCAGGGCGTTGACGGCGCCCTCATGATGGCGACGGACGGCTACGTCACCGCCGCCGGGGCCCCGCTGGACGACGCGGCGGCCGACTCGCTGTGGACCGGCTTGAACGCCGGCACGGAAGCGGGCGTGCTGACTGCCTCCGGTCGCCCCTTCCAGGCCGTCGCGGCGCCGATCATGGCCCCGACGCTGATCGGTTGGGTCATCTTCGTCGATCGTCTGGACCAGGCGGAAATGACCGGTCTTCAGGATTTGTCGGCCATTCCGCTGACGGCCTCGGTCGTCAGCCGGGAAGACGGCGTCTGGCGCGACGGCGCCGGCGTCGCCCTGCCCGCCTCGGTCGCCAACGCCGTCACCGGCTCCCTGGCCGAAAAGGACGCCGGACCGGTCACCCACGACGCGCCGGCGGGCGAGTCGATGACCCTTGCGCGGCCCCTGCCCAGCTTCGACGCTCGACGCCCGGCCGCTCTGGCCCTGACCTATCCCCTCAGACTGGCGCTTGCGCCCTACGGCGACTTGTTCTTCTGGCTGGCCATGATCGGCGCGGCCAGCGCGGCGCTGTTGGGCTGCGGCGCCTGGGCCCTCTCCCGGTCGGTGACGCGCCCCATCTCGGAGCTGGATCAGGCCGTCCACGCGCTGGAGCGTGGCGAACACGCCCTGGTGCCCGTCACTTCCCAGGACGAGATCGGTCGCCTGGCCGCCGGCTTCAACGCCATGGTCGGCGGATTGAAGGACCGGGAAGCGCGCCTGACCCACCTCGCCTTGCACGATCAGGAGACGGGACTGCCCAATCGGCGGATGCTGGAGCGCCAGGTCGCCCGCACACCCAAGGCCCATGTGCTGCTGGTCGGCGTCGATCGCTATGAAGTGGTGCGCAACGCCATCGGCCACGACGCCATGTCCCAGATGATCCAGGTTCTGGGCATGCGCCTGTCTGCCCTGGCGGCGGGCGAGACCATATCGCGCGTGGGCGTCGACGCCCTCGGTCTGGTGCTCGCAGGATCCGATGCCGGGCGCATCCAGATGACCATGGAGCGCTTGCTGGAAGCCGCCGGCACGCCGGTCGTCGTCAACGGCGCCCCCATCGACGTGGCCCTGACGATAGGGGTGGCCGACCGCGGGGGCCCCGGCGCCCACATCGATTCCGCCATCGACCGGGCCGCCGTGGCGGTGGATCAGGCCCGCGCCGCGCGTCGTCCCTGGATGCTCTTCGACGAGACGGCGTATGGCGACCCGGGCGGCAACCTGTCGCTGATCAGCGAGCTGATGACGGCCTTGAACCAGGGCCAGGTCACCCTCTCCTATCAGCCCAAGCACGACTATCGCGCGCGGAAGATCACCGGCGTCGAGGCCTTGATGCGCTGGACCCACCCGCGCCGCGGCTTCGTGCCGCCGGACCTCTTCATCGGCATGGCCGAGGAGACGGGCCACATCCGGGCCCTGACGGAGTGGGCCGTGCGACGCGCTCTGGACGACCAGCGCGCCCTTGCCGAGGCGGGGCATCAAGTCACCATGTCGGTGAACCTGTCGGGACGCCTGCTGTCGGACGAAAGCTTCGTGGACGTGGTGCTGGACGCCACGCGCGGCGCGGCCGGCCGCCTGTGTCTGGAGATCACCGAGACCGCGGTGATGCACGATTCCGAGGCGGCCCTGCGGATGATCTCGCGCTTCGCCGACGCAGGGGTTTCCGTGTCGCTTGACGATTACGGATCAGGCCTGTCTTCGCTGGCCTACCTGAAGCGGATCCAGGCCGACGAACTGAAAATCGACAAGGCGTTCGTCATGGGACTGGACCAGTCTTCGCGCGACGCCCTGCTGGTCAAGTCGACCATCGACCTGGCCCACGGCCTGGGCATGAAGGTCACGGCCGAGGGCGTGGAGACCGAGACGGCGCTGGCCCTGCTCAGCGGCATGGGCTGCGACATGGCGCAGGGGTACTTCATCGGCCGCCCGATGCCGCTGAACGACCTGATCACGCGGCTTCAGGACGACGTCGGCACGAACGGCGGCTCGGCCAGCGCCGTCGCCTAGGCGACCCCGACCGCCTTCATAGGCACGGACGGATCGGCCAGTTTCGCCGCGTCCACGGCCTGACCCTTCTGGATCAGCATCCGCCCGCCCATGAACTCGGCGCCGGCGTTCACGGCCTCGACGCAGACGATGCGGTCGCCCTTCAGGTGGAAGACCGCGAAGCCGCCGCCGATCTTCGACGGATCGACCTCGCCGCGCACCACGCGCGAGTCGGCGCCCACCGGCAGGCCCGCGATCTGGATCTTCAGGTCGTACTGATCGGACCAGAACCACGGCACTTCCGCAGGCGGCGCGGGCCGGCCGACGATGGCGGCGGCGGCCTGCTTGGCCTGCTCCAGCGCGCTGGGGACGCTCTCCAGCCGGACGTCGGTCAGACCCAGGGCCGGCACGGGCCGCCGCGTAATGTCGCCGATGGCGAAGATCGCGGGGTCGCCGGTCCGCGCCTGATCGTCGACGATCACGCCGTCGCGGCAAGCCAGCCCCGCCGCCTCGGCCAACTCGGTCGCGGGACGGGCCCCGACGCCGACCAGACAGACGTCGAACGGATGGACGGCCGCGCCGTCGGTGCGCACGTCGGCGCCCTTGCCGTCGGGATAGACATGCACGCCTCGCACCTCGGTGAAGGGCAGAACCTCGACCCCGCGCCGGTGGTGATAGGCGGACAGGAAGTTCCCGACGACGTCGGACGCCACGCGCGACAGGGCGCGGCTCTCGCGCTCCAGCACCACGACCTGCGCCCCCAACGAGCGGGCCGAGGCCGCCACCTCCAGCCCCACGTAGCCCGCGCCGACGACGACCAGACGCCGATCCGGCTTCAGCTCCGTCTTCAGCGCCTCCGCATCGGCCATGTCGCGCAGCACACGGACGCGCGGGTCGTCCCAGCCGGGGCCGTGCAGCCTTCGCGCTTCGGCCCCCAGCGCCAGAATCAGGTGGTCATAGGCCTCAGTCGTGCCGTCGGCGAAGGCGACGGTTTTCTCCGCCCGGTCGATCGCGGTGGCGACGGCGCCCCGACGCAGGTCGATGGATTGTTCGGCATAGAAGTCGTCGGCGCGGAGCAGCAACGCCTCCTCGCCCGCCTCGCCCTTAAGCCAGGCTTTGGACAGGGGCGGCCGCTGATAGGGGGCTACCGGTTCGGCGCCGGCCAGAACGATCTCCCCCTCGAACCCGTACTGCCTCAGGAAAGCGGCGGCCGAGCCCCCCGCATGTCCTGCGCCGACGATCAGAACCTTGGTCATGTGCCGCAGATAGGGCGCCGCGCGCCCCCACGCCAAGCAACGGATGGACCGGCGCCACGTTGGCTTTGCAGGCCGGCGGCCGTCACTTGCTGTTTCACCGATCGGCGAAAGCTTGGCGGGACGGGGCTTCGCGGCCTAACAGGCTTACAGGAACCGAGGGAAAGGAGCGTGCATGGCGGCCCTGGTGCTGTTCGGCGGCGGCGGCGATCTGGCCATGCGGATGCTGCTGCCCTCGCTCTACTTCCTTGAGCACGACGGCCTGCTGCCCGACGGCCTCAAGATCATCGGCGCCGCCCGCTCCGAAGAGACGCCCGCCGAATACGTCGCCAAAGTGAAGTCGTCCGTCGAGGGCAAGGCGAAGGCCGACGAGGCATGGTCGGACCAGGTCTGGGAGCGGTTCGCCGCGCGGCTGGACTATCTGGCCGTAGACGCCACTTCCGCCGAGAGTCTGAAGCCGCTGAAGGACAAGGTCGGATCGGGAACCTGCACCAGCTTCCTGGCCGTTTCGCCGTCGCTGTACGCCCGCATCGTCACCGCCATGCGCGCCGCCGGTCTGGCCGAGGCCGGCGACCGGGTGGTGCTGGAAAAGCCCGTCGGCCGCGATCTGGAAAGCTTCCGTGAGATCGACGACGCGGTGTCGGACGCCTTCTCCGAACAGCAGGTGTTCCGGATCGATCACTATCTGGGCAAGGAGACGGTCCAGAACCTGATCGCGCTGCGCTTCGGCAACACGGTGTTCGAACCGCTGTGGAACAGTCAGAACATCGACCACGTGCAGATCACGGTGGGCGAGACCGTCGGCGTCGGCGACCGCTGGCCATACTACGACGAGTACGGCGCTTTGCGTGACATGCTGCAGAACCACATGCTGCAGCTGCTGTGCCTGGTCGCGATGGAGCCGCCCAGCGATCTGGAGCCGGACTCGGTGCGCAATGAGAAGGTGAAGGTGCTGCGGTCGCTGCGCCGGATCACGCCGGAGGAGGCCGAGCGCGTCACGGTGCGCGGCCAGTACGTGGCGGGGACGTCGGACGGCAAGCCGGTCACCGGCTACGACGAGGAGCGGGGCCAGGCCTCGGACACCGAGACCTTCGTCGCCATCCGGGCTGACGTCGACAACTGGCGTTGGGCCGGGGTGCCGTTCTTCATGCGCACGGGCAAGCGCCTGCCGGAGAAGCGGACCGAGATCGTGATCCAGTTCAAGGAGGTGCCGCACAGCATCTTCGACGGCGGGCGCGGCCTGATCCAGGCGAACCGGCTGGTGATCGAGCTGCAGCCCGAGGAGGACATCAGCCTGTCGGTCATGAACAAGCGGCCGGGGCTGGACCAGAAGATGCAGCTGCAGCCCATCCGCATGTCCCTGTCCTGGGGGCAGGAGGACAAGACGGCCAAGCCGCCCCGACGCCGCATCGCCTATGAGCGGCTGCTGCTGGACGCGCTGAACGGCGACTCCACGCTGTTCGTCCGCCGCGACGAAGCGGAGCAGGCCTGGAAGTGGGTGGACGAGGTGTCCGAAGCCTGGGCCGAGGGTCAGGTGAAGCCCATCGAATACGCCGCGGGAACGTGGGGGCCGCGCGAGGCGTCCTACCTGCTGGGCCGCACCGGCCGAGGCTGGAACGTCGGCGATGAGTGAGGTCGAGACCTTCGCAACCCGCGACGCCTGGGCCGACGTCTGCGCGGCCCGGCTGGCGGATGCGCTGGAGAGCGGCGCGCGGGAGGCCGGGGGCCTGTCCTCCCTTGCCGGCTCCGGCGGGTCGACGCCGGAGCCGGTGTATCGTCGGCTGTCGGACCTTCGATCCGCGCAGGACTGGCAGCACACGACCGTGACTTTGGTCGATGAGCGCTACGTGCCCGAAAACCACCCGGACTCGAACGCGGCCCTGATCCGTAGTGCGCTGCTGACCGGGGCGGCCGCCCACGCGGAGTTCTTGCCGCTGTTCAGCCCGGAGGTGACGGTCGATCGTGCCGCCGCCGTCGCCACGCGGCGTCTCGCCGTCGAACTGGACGGCCGGCCTTTGGACGCCGTCCTTCTCGGCATGGGGGAGGATGGCCATATCTGTTCCATGTTTCCTGAAAGCCCGACGCTGAAGACCCTGCTGACCCCCACGCTGAAGCCCGCGATCCTCGGCGTCCCGCCGGGTCGCGACGGCCTGGCGCCAAGCCGCGAGCGGCTGTCGATGAACCTGCCCTGGCTGATGACCGCGCGGCGCGTGGTGCTGGCCATCACCGGCAGGCAGAAGCGCGCCGTGTTCGAGCGCGACGCGGCCGGCGATCCGAAGGTCACGCCGATCGCCGCGCTGCTGGCCGCGAACGTCCCGCTCGACGTCGTCTGGACGGAGGCCGCGAAATGAAGCCGCTCAACCCCGTGGTCGCGGAGGTCACGGACCGCATCCGCGAGCGCAGCGCCGCAACCCGGGCCGACTATCTGCGCCGCATGGACGCCGCCTCGGGCCACGAGCCGGGCCGGGCCAAGCTGTCCTGCGCCAACTGGGCCCATGCCTTCGCGGGTCAGACGATCGCCGACAAGCTGACCATGATGGGCGGCAAGGCGCCGAACCTGGGTGTGGTCACCGCCTACAACGACATGCTGTCGGCGCATCAGCCGTTCGAGCGCTTCCCCGAGGTGATCCGCAAGGCGGCGCGCGAGATGGGCGCCACCGCCCAGGTCGCCGGGGGCACGCCCGCCATGTGCGACGGCGTCACCCAGGGGAGGCCGGGGATGGAGCTGTCGCTGTTCAGCCGCGACGTCATCGCCATGTCCACCGGCGTGGCCCTGACGCACGACGCCTTCGACGCCGCCCTGATGCTGGGCGTCTGCGACAAGATCGTGCCGGGCCTGTTCATGGGGGCGCTGGCGTTCGGCCACCTGCCCGTCGTCTTCGCGCCCGCCGGGCCCATGCCCAGCGGCATCCCGAACGCCGAAAAGGCCCGCGTCCGGGCCGAGTACGCCCAGGGCAAGGTCGATCGCCAGACCCTGCTGGAGAGCGAGATCGGCAGCTATCACTCGCCCGGCACCTGCACCTTCTACGGCACGGCCAACTCCAACCAGATGATGATGGAGACGGCGGGACTGCACATGCCCTCGACCGCCTTCGTCCACCCCGAGACGGGCCTGCGCGACGCCCTGACGGCCGCGGCGGCCAAGCAGGCGATCCTGCTGGCGCAGGAGGGGCGCGGCCGCATGGCCGACGTGATCGACGAGCGGACCATCGTGAACATGATCGTGGCCCTGCTGGCCACCGGCGGATCGACCAACCACGCCATCCATCTGGTCGCCATGGCGCGCGCCGCCGGCGTCCTGATCGACTGGACCGACATGGATCGGCTGAGTTCGGTCACGCCCCTGCTGGCGCGGGTCTATCCGAACGGCTCGGCCGACGTGAATGCCTTCCAGGCGGCGGGCGGCGTCGCCTTCGTGATCCGCGAACTGGCCGAGAACGGCCACATGCACGCCGACGTCACCACCATCATGGGCGACGGCGTCCAGGCCTATTTCAAGGAGCCCACCCTGCAGGACGGCGAACTGGTCTGGATCGACGGCGTGCGCGAAAGCCTGGACCTCGACATCCTGCGCCCCGCCTCGGACCCGTTCCAGCCGGACGGCGGCCTGCGTCTGCTGCAGGGCGATCTGGGCCGCGCGGTGATCAAGGTGTCGGCCGTCAAGCCGGAGCACCGGATCATCGAGGCCCCCGCCGCCGTCTTCGAGAGCCAGGAGGCGGCGCTGCAGGCCTTCAAGGACGGCGAGCTGGACCGTGACGTCGTCGTGGTGCTGCGCTTCCAGGGTCCGCGCGCCAACGGCATGCCGGAACTGCACAGCCTGTCGCCGGCGCTCAGCGTGCTGCAGGACAAGGGGTTCAAGGTCGCCTTCGTGACCGACGGTCGCATGTCCGGCGCCTCGGGCAAGACGCCCGCGGCCATCCACGTCAGCCCCGAGGCGCTGGCCGGCGGGCCGCTGGCGCACGTGCGCGACGGCGACGTGATCCGGCTCGACGCCGTGGCCGGAACCTTAAGCACGGTCGACGCGGGCGATCTGCTCATCCGGCCGGCCGCGGAACGGTCGCCGGACCACGCCCTGGGCTCGGCGTGGGGCTATGGGCGCGAACTGTTCGGCGCCTTCCGGCAGTCGGTGTCGACGGCGGAAGAGGGCGCCTCGGTCTGCTTCGCCGCGCCGACCCATGCCCCGCAGCGCCACGACGTCCCGCCGGATCCGAACCTGGTCGACCGTGCCGTGGACGCCTGAGGAGACCGCCATGACGATACACTGGGACAAGACCCTGCTGGTCGGGGACGTGGGCGGCACCAACGCCCGCTTCGCCCTGGCGCACATGATCGAGGGTCGGCCGGTTCTCGAGCACCACCGCAGTTTCAAGGGGGTCGACCATCCGACGTTCCTGGGAGGGGTGAAGGCCTTCATCGACGGCTGCGAGGAAAAGCCGACGGGAGGCGTGATCGCCGTGGCCGGGCCGGTGACCGACGGGGCCATCGACCTGACCAACTCGCCGTGGCGCGTGTCGGAGGCGGAACTTCAGACCCTGGGCCTGAACCCCGTTCGTCTGATCAACGACTTCGAAGCCCTGGCCTGGGGCGCCCCGGCCGTGCCGGAGGAAGACCTGGCCTGGCTGGGGGGGCCGGTGGACGGAGACCCGGACGCGACGATCGCCGTGCTCGGACCCGGAACCGGCTTCGGCATGTCCGCCTTGGTGCGCGATGGGCGCGGCGGCGAGATGGCCATGCCGTCCGAAGGCGGCCACGCCTGCTTCGCGCCGGGCGACGCGGTGGAGGACGAGATCCTGCGAATCCTGCGCCGCCGCTATGAGCGCGTTTCGATCGAGCGGCTGATCTGCGGGCCCGGCCTGCTGAACATGCACCGCGCCCTCGCCGAGATCGACGGGCGTGAGACGCACATCGACGACCCCGCTCAGATCACGAAGGAGGCGCTGGAGAACCCCAACAGCCCATGCGGCGCGACCTTGGCCAGGTTCTGCGCCATCCTTGGGGCCGTCGCTGGGGACATCGCCCTGACCACCGGAGCGCGGGGCGGGATCTATGTCGCCGGCGGCATCGCGCCGCGCATCCTGTCCTTCCTTCAGGCCAGCCCGTTCCGCGAGCGCTTCGAGCGCAAAGGACGCTTCGCCGACTACGTCCGTGCCATTCCCACGCGCGTCATCACGCACGAGCACGCCGCTCTGCTCGGCGCGGCCAGGGTGGCGTTCGGGCTACAAGCTTGACGGTTCACGGAATTCTCACGCGGACGTGAACCGATCCGCCTGCGGCGCATTGTCCATGCTCCACTCTGGAAGGGAGCACCCCCACTATGCGTAAACTGATGATCGCCTCCGTCGCCGCCTTCGCCCTGGCCGGCCTGGCCGCCTGCGAGAGCCCCGAGGACGCCGCCGCCGAGAAGCAGGCCGACGCCCTGGAAGAACAGGCCGCCGCCGCGCCGACCGAAGCTCAGGAACAGGCCCTGAACGAAAAGGCCGACATGATCGAGCAGGAAGCCGGCAACGCCGACGGCGGCGCGACCACCGAGAACACGCCGAACACCTCGCCGACGACGGCCGACAAGTCGATGTGATTCCATTCCGAGGGGTCATGACCCTCGGAAAGGAGACACAGAGGATGGACCCCCGTCGCGAACGCGGCGGGGGTTTTCCTTTGCGGCTCACGTGCCCGGCGGCAGGCCGAAGTTCGGCACCGGCGCCTGGGTCGCGACCAGACTGGGCCGCTGCGACGCGCGCGCGAACCAGTCCGAAAGCGCCGGCCGACGCGCCAACAGCGCCTGCCCGGCCTCCACCATGGCCAGGTTCTGGATCATGGGCGCCAGCACCGCGTCGGCGGCGCCGAACCTCTCGCCGTGCAGCCACGGCCCCTTCGTGGCCGCCAGCAGCTGCGCCACCAGATCGTCCATTGCCCCCAGCACCGGATCGGCGGCGGTCGCGGCCTCGGCCACGGCGGCGTCGATCGGGGTTCCGCCATTGGCCAGCACATAGGCCTGATTGAAGAACACCCCCATCACCGCCGTCGGATAGAGATAGGCGGAGGCGGCCGAGACGACGGCGGTGGACAGGGCGTCCGCCAGAGGATCGTCGGCGTGCAGACGCGGCCCGTCGAAGGCGCCGTCGATGTAGCGCAGGATCGCCGGCGTCTCACGGAGACGTACGTCGCCGTGCTCGAACACCGGAATGCGGCCGAAGGGGCTGAGCTCACGCCCTTCCGGCGTGGCCAGATCGGGTGGGGAAAGCGGGCGATGCTCATGTGCGACGCCTTTTTCGTTCAGGGCGATGCGCACGGCGCGGACATACGGGCTGAACGCCCAGCCATGGACGGTCACGGTCATGGAGTGTCTCCGGGTTAAGTGGCGGGCGGGGCGCGACGGCCCCGCCCGGAGGGGGGTCAGCGGTCGTAGGGACGCGCGGCGACGTCGACGAAGGGCTGGGGCAGGCCCTGCACGCCCAACTGGACGAAGGCGCGCGGCCAGTCGAACTGGTCCCAGTGCTCGTACAGCTGGCCGTCGCGCACCGACCAGACGTCGATGACGTCGAACTCGACCTTCTGGCCGCGCGGCGCGATGCCCAGGAAGCCCTCGCCCGTCAGGGTGCCGGTCCAAGTCCAGCGCGTGACCACCCGGTCCTCAGTGGCGAAGACGTCGTGCAGCGTGAACCGGGCGTCGGGCATGGCCTGATAGATCACCGGGATGAAGTCGATCAGCCCCTGCCGGCCCTCGGGCACCAGCGGATTGTGCTGAATGTAGTCCTCGGCGACGATGACGTTCAGGATTTCGATGCGGCGGTCCTGCGACCGCTCGTTCAGCAGCACCTCCGAAAAGGTGCGGCCCAGCCATTCGTTGTAGGCCACGGTGCCTTCGGGCGCGGGCGGGGTCAGAGACTGGGCGGTGGCCTGGCTGGCATACAGCGTCACGGCCAGGACGGCCCCCGAGAGAAGCACTTTCAGCATGGTCGTCGGTCCTCATGGATCGTCGCGAACGGCCGCGACCCGGCCTATTTGTTGATCGTTCGATCAATAACAAGAGGCGGCGACCACTTTTTTTGATCGCACGATCCACTATCTTGTTCGCATGAGCCGACCGCGCACCTTCGATCCCGACGTCGCCGCCGAACAGGCGATGGGCGTCTTCTGGAAATCCGGCTATGCCGTCGCGTCGATGGCGGACCTGTATGCCGCCACCGGACTGAAGCCCGGCAGCGTCTACGCCGCCTTCGGCGACAAAGAGGGGCTGTTCCGCCGCGCCTTCGAAACCTATGCCGCCCATTTCCGCGCCACCCTGCCCGAGGGGCTGACCGGGCTGGCGGCGATCGAGGCGTGGATCGGGGTGCAGGCCGATCTGGCGATCGAGGATCCGGAGCGGCGCGGATGCCTGATCGTCAACACCGTGGCGGAGCGTCAGGCGCACTCAGCGGAGACGCAGGCCCTGGCCCAGGCCCGGCTGGACGAGATCCGCGCCTTCTTCCGGAACGCTCTCACGCAGGCGGTGGAGGCGGGCGAACTGGCGCCCTGCGCCGATCCGGACCTGTGGGCCGACTCCCTGACCGGCACGGTGATCAGCCTGATGACGCTGGGCCGAGCCGCCGCCGACGCCCGCACGATCCGCAACGTCGCCCAGGCCGCGCTCGCCTCCCTGCCCCGCGCCTGAGGCTCAGGCCTTCTTCGGCGGCAGCGGGATGAAGGCCGACGTGCGCCGCACATAGTCGGCATAGCCGGGCCGGCTGTCGCTCATGCCCTTCTCAGTCAGGCCAATGCCCGACCATTTCGTCAGTGTGAAGGTCAGGAAGATCGGCCCGGCGGCCGACCACAGGCCCGGCGTGGTCTCGGCGGCCAGCGCATACAGCCCCCACCAGACGCAGGCTTCGCCGAAGTAGTTGGGATGGCGCGACCAGCGCCACAGGCCGCGGTCCATGACCTGGCCCTTGTTCGCGGGATCCTTGCGGAAGGCCGCCAGCTGGGCGTCGGCCACCGCCTCGAAGACGATGCCGAACACCGCCAGGGCCGCGCCCGCCCAGCCGATCCAGCCGACGGCGGGGGTAGCCGCGACCTGCCCCAGCTGCACCGGCAGGCTGTTCAGCCAGGCGAACGCGCCCTGGGGCAGGAAGACGAAGACCAGGCTGGCCACGGCGAACCCCCTGCCCTTCTCGGCCTGGCCGTCCAGCAGCGTCTTGTAGCGCCGGTCCTCGCCATGGCCCCGCCAGCGGATGAACAGGTGCCCGCCCAGCCGCAGCGCCCAGACGGCGCACAGGCCGACCAGCAGCAACTTGCGCGTCGCGTCGCCGTCGGTGCGCGGCCAGGTCGCCAGCGCCAGCAGCAGCATCGCCATGGGCCAGACCGCGTCGATGAAGCTGACGTCCTTCAGACGCAGGGCGACCAGCCACAACCCGGCCATGAGGGCCAGGGCGAGGGCGAGGTTGAGGGAGATCAGGGTCAGCGCGTCGATCATGGCTCAAGAAACGCCATGGCCACGCTTGCGGATGCGCGCGCCCACGCGGTCAGTCGACGCATATCGCGGCGGTGGCCCGGCCGTCCTCCACACGAGTGTAGCAGCCGAAACGGTCGCTGGTGGCGGCGCACTGGCCGGCGACCGAACGGCCGTCTTCGACGATGACCCCACCGGGGACGCGGCAGTCGCCCAGGCAGTCGCCGCCGTCGCGGCAGGTCTTGCCCGCGTCCGGATAGGCGATGACGCACTGCAGCGTCTGGGCCCGGCCGACGCGCTGCATCTTGCCGCCCTGGGCCGCGCAGTCGCGCTCGGCCAGCTGCTGGGGCGTCATCGAAGGCGTGCAGGCCCCCGCCAGCGTCAGGGCGACCACCGCCGCCATCAGGAGTTCGCCTCGCATCATGTCAGCCTTCCCTTGTCGAACCCGGTCCAGACGTCGTCGTAGTCCAGCTGCATCGTCGGGCTGGACTGAGCCCACTGCGTGGTGCGGATCGGCATGCGGGTTTCGAACATGAAGGCCAGGGTGTTCTCGATCTTCACCGGCCTGAGATCGGCCTTCACCGCCTTGTCGTAGCTGGCCTGGTCCGGGCCGTGGCCGCTCATGCAGTTGTGCAGCGACGCGCCGCCGGGGGCGAAGCCGCCCTCCTTGGCGTCGTACTCGCCGAACACCAGCCCCATGAACTCGCTCATGACGTTCCGGTGGAACCACGGCGGTCGGAAGGTGTCTTCGGCCACCATCCAGCGTGGCGGGAAGATGACGAAGTCGCAGTTGGCCGTTCCCGGCGTGTCGCTGGGCGACGTCAAAACCGTGAAGATCGACGGGTCCGGATGGTCGAAGCTGACCGTGCCGATCGTGTTGAAATTCGCCGTGTCGTATTTGCAGGGCGCATAGTTGCCATGCCAGCCGACCACGTCCAGCGGCGAGTGATCGAAGGTCGTGGTCCACAGTCGACCGCCGAACTTCTGCACGCACTCCGTCGGACGGTCGACGTCCTCATAGGCGGCCACCGGCGTGCGGAAGTCCCGCGGATTGGCCAGGCCGTTCGACCCGATCGGCCCCAGGTCCGGCAGGCGGAACGCCGCGCCGTAGTTCTCGCAGACGTAGCCGCGGATCGGCCCGGCGCATTCCACCCGGAACCGCACGCCGCGCGGGATCAGCACGATCTCGCCAGGACGGGCGTCGATGCGGCCCATTTCGGTGACGAAGGTCTGATCGCCCTGCTGCGGCACGATCAGCAGCTCGCCGTCGGCGCAATAGAAGACGCGGTCGGTCATCGACCGATTGGCGGCGTACAGGTGGATGCCCGTGCCGATCCCCGCCTCGGGGTCGCCGTTGCCGCCATAGGTGACCAGCCCCTCGACCCAGTCGGTCGGTTCGGTCGGGATCGGCAGCGGATCCCACCGCATGCGGTTCGGGCTGGGCGGCGCCTCGGTGAAGGGCCCGGAGCGGACGCGGCCCTGATCGAAGGGCTTGTACGCCGGATGCTGCGCCGACGGCCGCAGGCGATACAGCCAGCTGCGCCGGTTCTCGGTGCGCGGCGCGGTGAAGGCGGTGCCCGACAGCTGCTCGGCATACAGGCCCAAGGCGTGCCGCTGCGGCGAGTTGCGGCCTTCGGGCAGGGCTCCGGCCACCGCCTCGGTGGCGAAGTGGTTGCCGAAGCCGGTCATGTAGCCGGGCGCGTTGGTTCGCGTCATCTGGATCTCCCTGCACCGGTTCTAGCGCGTCACGCGGCGGCCCGTGAAGTCGATCCGTCAGCCAACGGCCTTGGCGCGTTCGCCGTGAGAGAGTCACAAAAAAATTTCTATCATTTCCATCACGCCGCTTCGCCGAGCGGCAGACGGGCGAGCAGCATATAGGAACATCATCCTATAGGCAACCAGACCGTTCAGGCGCATGGAGATGTCGCCGTCGCCAGAGCATCCCCGAGGCCTCTGCCTGCGGAGCCGTTCAAACCCCCGCCGGCATCGTCCCGGCGGTGATCGCGATGCGGCCCAACAGGCCCTTCACGATCAGGTCCAGAGGCCGGCCCTCGCGATAGTCGGCGGCGGCGACGAAATTCACCCGGTCCTCCGAGATCAGCGAATAGATCTTCTGCTGATCCCGCTCTGAGTTGCGCGGGTCATAGACGGCGATCGAGAAGCCGCCCTTGGTGTGCATCATCTTCATGGTCGGCACGTCGGTGTCGCCGTCGCCCAGGAAGATCATGCGCTCGAACGGGACCGGGCGGGCGTCGTCCGGCATGAAGCGGTTGATCGCCTCATGCTCATAGTGGTTCAGCACGCCCTTGTTGATGCGGAACAGGTACTGGGTCTTGGTCGTGTAGTTCACACCCACCGCCGGCCAGACGGCCACGCCGTCGGCGTCATAGGCGAAGTGGCTGGCGAAGACGTGCGTGAAGGCGTCGCGGATCGGACAGCCCTCGATCATCTCCTCCAGCCCGGCGGAGACGATGTAGTGCTCGATCTCCAGGCCCCATTCGGCGCCCAGCGCATTGATCCGGTCGAACCAGCCCGGACCGGTCAGGTCGGTCTTCAGCCCGTCGAACAGCTTCACGTCGTGGCCGTGCTCGCGCAGGGTCGCGCGGGTGATCGGCGCGCCGTTCTCGCGCGCCCGCTGCAGCATCAGCTGCATGTACATCAGGATGTTGTCGCCGTCGGCCTCGCGCGTCAGGCGATCGGCCTCTCCCCAGAAGTCGCCGATGCCCATGCCGACGGAGGGGATGAAGGTCACCTCCTGCATGTTGCCGCGCGCGAGCGTGCCGTCGAAGTCGTAGATCAGGGCGGTCTTGAGGGGGGCGGCCATGGTGCGCCTTGCGAGGTGGGGGAAGGCAGTAGGCAGTAGGCAATAGGCAGTGACGCCTTGCGGCTCAAGCCACGACCAACTCCGCCGTCACCTACTGCCTACTGCCTACTGCCTAAGCCCGGAGCTCCAGCTCCGGGGCGGACACCTTGCCGGCGGCGCGGCGCGGCAGGTGCAGGATGAAGGTCGCGCCCTTGCCGGGTTCGCTCTCCACCTCGGCCCAGCCGCCGTGCAGTTCGACCAGCGCCTTGACCAGCGCCAGCCCCACGCCCGGCCCGCCCCGCTCGCGCCGGACGAAGCGGTCGAAGACGTGCGCCTGCAGGTGGTAGGGGATGCCGCGCCCGGTGTCGGAGACGCGCAGGCGCACCTCCTCCGATCCGGCCTGGGCTTCCAGCTTGACCTCGCCGCCTTCGGCCACGGCTCGGGCGGCGTTCTCCAGCAGGTGATCAAGCGCTTGGGCGACCCGCCGTCCGTCGGCCTGGACGGCGCCGGCGGCAGGGTCGATCACCACCGTCAGATGCGCGCCGCGCCCCTCGACCCGCGCGCGGATGCGCTCGGCCGCATCCTCGATCAGAACCTTCACCGAGGTGTCGGCGTGGACCAGCTCCATCTCGCCCGCATCGATCTGGGCCATGTCCAGCACGTCGTCGATCGAGCGGGCCAACTGCTGGGCCGCGGTGCGGATGGCTCCCGCATGCTGGCGCCCCCGCTCCGACAGGTCCGTCGCGATCTCCAGCAGTTCGGAATAGCCGACGATCGTCGTCAGAGGCGTGCGCAGCTCATAGCTGACGCTGCCCACGAACTCGCGCTTCAGCGCCTGGCTGGCCTCCAGCGCCGCCTCGCGGTCCTGCAGCGCCCGCTCCAGGCCCCGCCGGGCCGTGACGTCGGAGAAGGCCACCAAGGTCGCGCCGTCCGGAAGGGGACGCGTCTGCCACGCGGCGCGGCGGCCGTCGGCGGTCGCCGCCTCGCCCGAGATGGGCACGCGGCTTTCGGGATCGGGGTCGGCGATCCGCGCCTTCAGCCCCAGCCACAGGCCGGGGTCCGGCATGACGCGGCGGCACAGCTCGGCCACGGCGTCGAAGTCGCCGGCGCCCTTCAGCGCCTCGGCGTCCAGGCCCCAGAAGGTCTCGAAAGCCTCGTTGTGCAGGCGCATCCGTCCGTCCGAGCCGAACACGGCGACGGCGTCGTTCAGCTTGTCCAGCGTCGCCGTCTGCACCTGAAGCTGGGCGTTGAACCGGCTGCGCAGCTTCAGCTCGTCGGTGATGTCGGTGAACAGCAGGAGCAGGCCGCCCAGCGGATGCGGCTGACGCACGACGCGTAGGGTGCGGCCGTCCGGCAGGGACCAGCTGTCGTCCGGGCTGGCCTCGGCGGCGCCGTAGAACTCCAGCTCCGCCGCCTTCCAGCCGGCGTAGTCGATCACTTCCGGCAGCTGGCGACGTTGCCGCAGACTGTCCAGCAGCTCTCCATGCGTCGGCCGGTCGTTCAGCCAGGCCGCGTCCAGATCGAACAGCTGCTGGAAGGCGATGTTGTGAAAGGCCAGCTTCTTGGACGGACCGAAGATGGCGACCGCGTCGGCCAGGTGGTTCAGCGTCTCGTCGTGGGCGGTGACGTGACGCCGCAGGGTGTCGCGCGTCTCCTCCGCCTCCGTCACGTCCAGAGCATAGACGGTGGCGGCGCCGCCGGGCGTGGGCTCGGCCACCACCCGCCAGGCCCGGCGGCGCCCGTCGGCGGCGGTCCAGCGGAACCCCTCCTGTCTCTGGCCCAGACGCGCGGCCTCCAGCGCGAGGGCGTCGGCGCCGCGGTCGAAACTGAGGCCCCGCGCCACGGCATCGTTCAGATCGGCCGCCCGCACCGCCGCCAGCCAGGCGCGGTTGGCCCAGACCAGACGCCCCGCGCCGTCCAGCGCCCAGGTCGGCACGGGAGAGGCCTCCGCCACGAAGCCGGCTGCGCCCTCCACCGGTCGGGCCGTCGCCGGCGCGGGCGAAACCGCCAGCCAGGATTGCCCGCCGTCGACGTGGCCGGCCACGCGCCAGGTCTGGTCGTCGGCATGGACGGTCGCTTCGAATCCGCGCCCCTCGGCGATCAGGGCGTCGATCTGGGCGGCGAGATCCTGACGCAGCCGCTCAACGACCTGATCGGGACCGGCGACGTCGCCGCCGGCCAGCGCGCGGGCGGTGTCGTGGGCGCCGAACGCCATCGGCGCGTCCAGTTCGCCCATCGGCCCGATCCGCAGGTCGCCCGCGCCGGCCAGAGCCGACCCGATCAGCCCCATCCGGCGGCGCTCTTCCTCGAGGACTCGACCGAGGGCGGCCATGCGATCGCGGCTGCGGGCCGCGAAACGCCACGACCAGGCGCCGACCGCCAGCGCCAGCCCGGCCGCCCCCGCGGTCGCCCAATAGGCCATGTCGGCGTCGGCCATGCCCCTCGATCAGCTCCCATCCTGATTCGGTAACCATAACGCAGGGGGAGGGGTTAGGCAGTAGGCAGTAGGCAGTAGGGTGGTGGGACGGCGGGACGCGGGCGCCTTGATCGGTCGGCGGCCGCGACGAACCGCTTTGTCCGACGCTCGACCTCCCCTACTGCCTACTGCCTACTGCCTACTGCCTACTGCCTACTGCCTCGGACGCCATGGACTGGATCCACGCCCCCGCCCCGTCGCTCGACGACTTCGCCGCCCTGGCGCGCGCGGCGTTCGACGCCCTGCCGGAACCCTTCAAGGGGCTGGCGGGCGACGTCGTGATCCGCGTGGACGACTTCGCCGACGAGGAGACGCTGGCCCTGATGGAGATGGAGGATCCGTTCGAGCTGACCGGCCTCTATCACGGCGTCGACGTCGGGCGGCGCGACGAGATGGGGCCGGCGGCCGAACCGTCGCGAATCTTCCTGTATCGCCGGCCGATCCTGGACGAATGGGCCGAACGCGGCGACGTCGCCCTGGGCGATCTGATCGCCCACGTCCTGATCCACGAGATCGGCCACCACTTCGGCCTCACCGACGACGACATCGACGAGATCGAGGCCGACTGAAGCGGTCGTCGGCGAAGCGCGAACGGACGGGCGCGGTCGTCGGCGAAATCCGGACGGTCGGCGGCGCATGTCCGCTGGCGGCGCGGCGGGGCCCGGGACAAGGTCGCCCCATCGACGCACGCCGACCCGGCGCCGCCTCTGGAGGACGCACTCATGAAGACCCTGCTCACCGCCGCCGCCCTGCTGCTGACCGCCGGCGCCGCCCAGGCCCAGGACCCCGGCAAGATCACGTTCGAGTTCCAGACCGCCCAGACCCGCGGGACCGTCATGGTCGCCCTGTTCGACGGTCCCGACGCCTATGCCGGCCGCGGCGCTCCGGTGGCGACGCAGGCCGTGCCCGTGGTCGGCGACACGACCGCGGTGGTGTTCGAGAACCTGCCCGTCGGCGACTATGCCATGAAGGCCATGCAGGATCTGGACGGCGACGGGGAGATGGACGCCAATCCGTTCGGCATGCCGACGGAACCCTATGCCTTCTCCAACAACGCCGTGGGCAACATGGGCCCGGCCGGCTGGGACCGCGCCCACTTCCGCGTCGAAGGCGCGGTCACCCAAGCCATCGAGCTGAAGTGATGACCAGTCGCCGTTCCTTCCTGACCGGCTGCGCCGCCCTGTCGGCCGCCGTGATCACGCCCGAGATCGTCCGCGCCGCCGCCCTGGGCCAGGCCGCCCAGGACTGGAGCCTGGCCAGCCGCGACCTGGAGGGCGACGTCGCCCGCCACGCCATGACGCGGCTGCGGGGCCGCGCGCCTGCGGGGCTCGAGGGCACGCTGTTCCGCAACGGGCCGGGCAAGTTCCGGCGCGCGGGCGGCAGCGCCACCCACTGGTTCGACGGCGACGGCCTGATGCGGGCCTTCCGCGTCTCCGACGGCCGCGCGACGTTGGAGGCCCGCTTCGCCGACACGCCCAAGCGCCGCTGGGAGACGGAGATGGACGCCGTCGTCACGCCCGGCTTCGGCACGGTCGGCGACGCCCGCGCGCGACTGGGGTCCAACGACGACGCCAACGCGGCCAACACCTCGGTCATGGCCGTGGGCGACAAGGTCTGGGCCCTGTGGGAAGGCGGCTCGCCGATGGCCATGAGCGGCGACGACCTGGCCACCGAAGGGTTCGTCACCCTGCGCGACGACCTGAAGGGCATGCCGTTCCAGGCCCATCCGCGCCGGGCCCCGGACGGCACGGTCTGGTGCGTCGGCTCCGCCGGCGACCGGGCGGTGATCTGGGCGCTGCGGCCCGACGGCGGCCTGATCGACGCGCGCGTGGTCGCCCTGCCGCGCGCCAGCTACATGCACGACTTCACCGCCACGCACCGTCACCTGATCTTCGTGCTTCAGCCATGGGTCTTCGCGCGCGAGACCATGCCGTTCACCGCGCGGCTGGACTGGCGCCCCGAGATGGGGACGCAGGTGTTCGTGGTGGACAAGGACGACGTGACCCGTACCCGCATCTTCGACCTGCCGTCGTTCAGCCATTTCCATCTGGGCGACGCCTGGGAGGAGGCGGACGGCACGATCCGTTTCGACGTCTCCGCCGGCCCGGACGTGACCTTCGCGATCGAGGGCGCGCGCGTGATCGTGCAGGGACATGGGACGGTGCCCGGCGAGCCGAACCGGCTGGCCATGGTCACGCTACATGCCGACGGCCGCGCGGACTTCGATCAGACGGAGACGGTGGCGGAGTTCGTCAAGGGCGATCCACGACGCGAGGGCCTGAGCCGCGATCTGTCGGTTCACCTCACCGGCGACGGACGCGAGCGGCCGCTGCCCAACGCCGTCGCGCTGCGCGACTGGGGCCGAGGCGAGACCGAGACCTTCGTCTTCGGCGACCGCCAGGTGGTGGAGGAGGCGATCTTCGTGCCCAAGCCGGGCCGCTCGGCCGAGCGCGACGCCTGGCTGGTCGTGCCCTCGATCGACCTGACCGCCGCCCGCACCGAACTGCACGTGCTGGACGCCGCCCGGATTGCCGACGGTCCGGTCGTCAGCTGGCGCGCCGACGTCGCCCTGCCGGCGGGGTTCCACGGGACGTGGAGGGCTTAGGGCTTAGGGCTTAGGGCTTAGGGCTAGTAAGGATGTGGCCGCATCGCCCCTAAGCCCTAATTCCTAAGCCCTAAGCCCTCCCCTTCACCACCACCCCGCCGCCCTCAGCGCCCGCGCGTGCCGTCGGCTGACCGGCGCGGTCAAGCCGCCGTCCAGCGTCAGGCTGGCGCGGCCGTCGCCCCGGTCGACGTCGCGGACGGCGTCCTTCGCCACCCACCAGCTGCGGTGGGTCTGGGCGCCCTCCAGCCCCTCCAGCTCGGCCAGGGCGTCGGTCAGGCGCATCAGGATCAGGTCCGAGCCCCGGTCGGTGTGCAGACGCAGATAGTGATCCTCGGCCTGCACGGCGATCAGCCGCGCTCCGCACAGCTTGGGCGGCAGCCTGTCCAGGAACCGGGCCGGCGCGGCCTGCGGCTCGGCGCGCTGGTGCGTCTGCACCACTCGCCCCCGCCCCAGGAAGACGTTCAGCGTGCTGATCGTCGCCGTGATGGTCAGCACGGGGACCAGCAGCTGGGGCAGAACCCTGAGCGGATAGACCTCTCCCTCGAAGATCAGCCCGGTGGCCGCCCAGACGTAGACGCACATCGGCCCGGTGATCAGCGCGGTCAGCAGGGCGATGGTCAGCCACGGCCGCTCGTACATGTCCACGACGCGGTCGACGATGCGTGAAGCCAAATGCCCCCACAGCCCGCCCGACAGCATGACGAAGACCCAATAGCCCAGCCTCTGCATCAGAGGCGCGTCGGTCGTCTCGAACGCCCCCATGACCGCCAAGACGACGCCGGCGACCCCTGCCACCAGCAACCCCTTCCACATGTCGGCGCGCGGCCGGGGGGCGGGTGCGGGAACGTCGGCCTGGCTCATGATCGCGTTGAAACCACGAACGGCGTCGCCTGCGAAGGGGTCAGACGCGGATGTCCAGCAGCGCGCCGGGCCGGGTGGGTCGGATCTGTTCGGCCTCGTCCGTGGGCGCGGTCCTCACCTGAGGCGCCGGCGCCGGCACGGGCGCGATCGGCTGGATCGTCTGGGCGGCCGCCATGGCGGTGCGGAAGAAGGCGGCCTGGGCGGCGCGCGCGCCGGGGGCCGCGCCGGTCTGGACGGGAGTGACGACGGGGGCGAAGCCGGGTCCGATGGCGGTCATGCCCGCAGGGTTAACGAAATCCGTCGCGGAACGGTTAACGCCGCGCCTGGGGCGCGACGTCCTGCATCGCCGCGACCAGCCGCGCCACTTCGGCGTCCTCGACCAGGGCGCCGGAATGCTTGGCCGTGACCGTGCCCATGGCGTTGACCGCGAAGGTCTCGGGCGCGCCGGTGATGCCCAGGTCCAGACCCGCCTGGCCGTCCGCGTCCACCAGCACGAAGGCGAAGGGGTCGCCCAGCTCGGTCAGGAAGGCGCGCGTGTCTTCCGGCCGGTCCTTGTAGGCGACGCCGATCACGGTGACGCCCTGTTCCTTGAGCGCCAGCAGTTTCGGGTGCTCCACTCGGCAAGGCGCGCACCAGCTGGCGAAGACGTTGATCAGCATCGGCCGCCCGCGCCCGGCGGTCTTCAGGTCCAGCACCGCGCCCGTGCCGTCGGCCGCGAGCATCGGCAGCACCGTCTCCGGCACGGGCCGGCCGACCAGGGCGGCGGGCTTCACGTCCGGATCGCGCTTCAGCGACCAGCCGATGAACAGGGCCGCCAGCGCCGCCAGCACGACCAGCGGCAGGAAGGCCAGCCAGCGGCTCATTCGCCGTCCTCCAGTTCCTTCAGCCGCGCCCGCACCCGACGCGCGGCCAGGACCGCCCGCCCCGCGACGACGGCCAGCACGACCGCGCTGACGCCCCAAGCGACGGCGACGTACTCGACATAGCTGCGGGCGATCTCGGGCATCAGGCCTCCATCGCGCGGCGGGCGCGCAGGGTCCGCAGGCGGCGGTTCAACACCTCGGTCCGGATGCCGGTGATCCACACCGCCGCGAACAGGACGCCATAGGCCGCCATCATCGTCAGCAGCGGCGTCAGATAGGTGGCCGTCATGGCGGGCCCGTCGGCCCGCAGCAGGCTGGCGGGCTGATGCAGGGTGTTCCACCAGTCGACCGAGAACTTCACGATCGGCAGGTTGATCAGGCCGACGAGGCCCAGCACGGCGGCGGCGCGCGCGGCCTTGGCCTCGTCCTCGATCGCGGCCCTCAGCGCCAGCCAGGCCAGATAGAACAGGAACAGCACCAGCACCGACACCAGCCGCGCGTCGCCCCAGGTCCACCAGGTGCCCCACATCGGCTTGCCCCACACCGCCCCGGTGATCAGCGCCAGCCCGGTATAGGCCGCGCCTGGCACGGCCGCGGCGCGCGCCGCGGCGTCGGCCAGCGGGTGACGCCACACCAGCGAGAACAGGCAGCTGATCCCCAGCGCCGCATAGGCCATCAGCCCCATCGAGGCGGCCGGCACGTGCACGAACATGATCCGCACGCTGTCGCCCTGCTGATAGTCGGGCGGCGCCGTCAGCGACAGCCAGGCCCCCACGGTCAGCAGCAGCCCGGCCGCGATCCACAGCGGCCCGACCAGCGGCGCCGAAAAGCGCATGAAGCGCTCGGGATTGGCCAGACCGAACATGATCGCGCCTTACCGCCCGGCCTTGTCAGGCTCAAGCGTCGTCAAGTCGGACCCAGCATACTTGATCGGATTTGCCGCACCCTTCTGCCGGAATCGATCCGGTACGCGCTTTCGCTCGTAGAGTTTGCGGATGTCGGCCGGCGCTTCCCGACCGTAGAAGCCAAGGCGATCGGGACGGTCGGGTTTGTTTAGGAAGTTTGCCGAAGTGGCAGGTAGCCATCGATCCGCGACGAACGCACCGACGACCATCCCCTTCACCACTGCAAGGACATACTCGGCAGCCTCCGCCTTCGAGCGGCTGATCTTCCATGCAAACCGGACGGCCTCATAAACCGACTGGTCGGCCGCAGTCTGGTTAATGGTGATCATGACGACACGGTGCCCGAAAACCACTTCGGGAGCTGCATATCGTTCGATTATCTCGTCCGCATGAGCGACCCCGAAATCCGAAGATCCATGGCCGCCTTGCTGATTAGTCAAGCCGGGGTAGGCGTCCATCACCGCCGCCTCGACCTCTAGGGCTACCTCATTCGCCAAGCCATGCCGGTGAATCACGTGGGCGACATCAAAGCCAGCGAGCCGGATTTTGCGGATGCGGGCCAGCTTTTCCGCGGTCTCGTCTCCCTGGGATCCCAAGTCACCCGCAGCGTGATGGAAGACTCGATCCCCCTGGCCTTTCCCCACATAGAATGTCTCGCCGTTTCGGGGGTCGATCAGTCGGTAGACGTAATAGCCAAGTCGTTCGGCAACCTCAGACGAGAATGTTTGCTTGGTCGTCATTCCACTACCCTTGCGCGTTGCGGATGGCCGCCGCGCCGGCGAACGGGGCCAGGGCGCAGGCGAACAGGGCATAGGCCGCAAGAAGCGCCAGCGCCGGGCCGACCGGCGTGCCCTCCTGCGCCGCCGTCACCGCGCCGGCGCCGAAGATCACCGGCGGCGCGTACAGCGGCAGGGCGATCACGGCGACCAGCAGGCCGCCGCGCTTGGACCCCAGCGACAGGGCCGCCGCCAGGGCGCCCACGGCCGCGAACGCCAGCCCCGCCAGCGCCGCCGCCCCGGCCGTCAGCGGGGCCAGCGCCGGCTCCAGCCCCAGCGACAGGGCCGCGACCGGCGCCGCCAGCGCCAGCGGCAGGCCGACGGCCGTCCACTGAGCCGCCGTCTTGAGCGCGAACACAGCTTCCAGCGTCAGCGGGCCCAGCGCCAGCAGGTCGAGGGCCCCGTCCTCGTGATCCCGCTCGAACAGGCGCTCAAGGGAAAGCAGCGACGCCAGCGCCAGCACGATCCACGTCGCCCCCGCCGCGATCGGGACCAGCCGCACCGGCTCCGACCCGATGGCCAGCGGCAGGGCCGCGGTCACCGCCAGCGCGAATCCACACGCCAGCAGCGGCCCCCCGCCCCCGGCCCACAGCAGCGCGACCTCGCGCCGATACAGCAGCGACAGCGCGCTCATGCCGGCGCCCCCACCACGATCTCGCGCGCCGCGACGGGCAGGGGATCGTGCACGGCGGCCAGGATCATTCCGCCGCCGTTCAGATGCTCGGCCATGATCTCCGCGGCCTGCGCCCGGCGCCGCGCGTCCAGCGGGGCCAGCGGCTCGTCCAGCAGCCACAGCGGCCGGTTCGCCGCCACCAGCGAGGCCAGCGCCAGCCGGCGCCTCTGCCCTGCCGACAGCACCCGAACCTCGAGATCGAGGAGGGGGATCAGGTCCAGTCGCTTCGCCGCCGCCGTCACCGCGGCTTCCGTCGCGCCGAACCACCGCGCCTGAAACGCCAGCTCCGCCCGGGCCGTGCGGCCGGGCCGGAATCCCTCCTGATGCGCCAGCATCTGCACGGCCGACGCCCGCGCCGTGCCGGGATCGATCGCACCGGCGGCGCCGTCGAACCTCACCTGCCCCGCGTCCGGCCGCAGCAGGCCCGCGACGGCGCGCAGCAGCGACGTCTTGCCCGCCCCGTTGGCCCCGGTCAGCTGCGCCGCCTCGCCGGCTTTCAGGTCGAACGACAGTCCCTCGAACAGTCGCCGCTCGCCGCGCGTGATGGACAGGTTGGTGATGTGCAGGGCGGTGATCACGATATCTCCCTCCCCTTCATGGGGAGGGACGGCGAGCCTTGGCGAGCCCGGGTGGGGTACACAGACATCGCCCCACCCTGATCGCTGCGCGATCTTCCCTCCCCATGAAGGGGAGGGAGAGAAGAAATGAGAACCCTTCTCAATGTCCATGACGGCGTCGGGGACTCATGGACGGGCGCGCGCGGGGGGATTATGACCGCCGCAGCCGCAGCAGGCCCTGAGCGCGCGCGGCGGGGACCTGTGCGCCCCGTCGATATGCGCGGGAGGGTGCGACCGGATGTTCGGGCGGCGATGACCAGAGGAAGCCTCCCATGCCGTCAGTCGACAGCCTGAAAACCCGCCGGGACATGACCGTCGGGCGCAAGAAATACGCCTATTACAGCCTTCCCGCCGCCGAGGAAGCCGGTCTGACCGGCATCTCGCGTCTGCCGCGCTCCATGAAGGTGCTGCTGGAGAACCTGCTGCGCAACGAGGACGGCGTCTCGGTCACCGAGGCCGATCTCAAGGCCGTGGCCGCCTGGATCGAGAACAAGGGCTCGGTCGAGCACGAGATCGCCTTCCGCCCCGCGCGCGTCCTGATGCAGGACTTCACCGGCGTGCCGGCAGTCGTCGACCTGGCGGCCATGCGCGACGCCATGACCGGCCTTGGCGCCGATCCTTCGAAGATCAATCCGCTGAACCCCGTCGACCTGGTCATCGACCACTCGGTGATGGTCGACCACTTCGGCACGCCGGGCGCCTTCGAAGCCAACGTCGAGCGGGAGTACGAGCGCAACATCGAGCGCTACAAATTCCTGCGTTGGGGCTCGTCGGCCTTCAACAACTTCCGCGTCGTGCCGCCCGGCACCGGCATCTGCCACCAGGTCAACCTGGAGAACCTGGCCCAGACCGTGTGGACGGACGCGGAAGGGAAGGCGACCATCGCCTATCCCGACACCGTCGTGGGCACCGACAGCCACACCACCATGATCAACGGCCTGGCCGTTCTGGGCTGGGGGGTCGGCGGCATCGAGGCTGAGGCCGCCATGCTGGGCCAGCCGATCCCGATGCTGATCCCCGAGATCGTCGGCTTCAAACTGACCGGCAAGCTGCCCGAGGGCGCCACGGCCACCGATCTGGTGCTGACCGTCACCCAGATGCTGCGCAAGAAGGGCGTGGTCGGCAAGTTCGTGGAGTTCTTCGGCGACGCCCTGGCCGGCATGACGCTGGAAGACCAGGCCACCATCGCCAACATGGCCCCGGAATACGGCGCGACCTGCGGCTTTTTCCCGACCTCGCAGGCGACGATTGACTATCTGACCGCCACCGGCCGCGACAAAGCGCGCGTCGCCCTGGTCGAAGCCTATGCGAAGGCGCAAGGACTGTGGATCGAGCCGGGCTCGGAGGAGCCGGTGTTCAGCGACGTGCTGGAACTGGACCTGGGCTCCGTCGTGCCGTCGCTGGCCGGTCCGAAGCGCCCGCAGGACAAGGTCGAGCTGACCTCGGCCGCCGCCGAGTTCGAGGCGCACCTGACCGGGACCTTCGCCCGCCCGGCCGACGCCGCGCGCGTCGCGATCGAGGGTCAGAAGTTCGACGTCGGTGACGGCGACGTGGTGATCGCCGCCATCACCAGCTGCACCAACACGTCCAACCCCTCGGTCCTGATCGCCGCCGGCCTGGTGGCGCGCAAGGCCAACGCCCTGGGCCTGAAGCCCAAGCCGTGGGTCAAGACCTCGCTGGCGCCCGGTTCGCAAGTCGTGACCGACTATCTGACCGACGCCGGCCTGACCAAGGATCTGGACGCGCTCGGCTTCAACCTTGTCGGCTACGGCTGCACAACCTGCATCGGCAACTCCGGCCCGCTGGATCCGGCGATCTCGAAGGCCATCAACGAGAACGGGCTGGTCGCCACCAGCGTGCTGTCGGGCAACCGGAACTTCGAGGGTCGGGTGAATCCGGACGTGCAGGCCAACTACCTGGCCTCGCCGCCGCTGGTGGTCGCCTATGCCTTGGCCGGCTCGATGCGCATCGACCTGGCCACCCAGCCGATCGGCCAGGACAAGAAGGGCAAGGACGTCTTCCTGAAGGACGTCTGGCCGACGTCGCAGGAGATCGCCGACATCCAGAAGAAGTCGGTCACCCCGGCCATGTTCGCCAAGCGCTACAAGGACGTCTTCAAGGGCGACAAACACTGGCAGGCGATCTCGGTCGAGGGCGGCCAGACCTATCAGTGGGACGGCGCCTCCACCTATGTGCAGAACCCGCCCTATTTCGACGGCATGTCGATGGAGGCCGCGCCGGTCAAGGACGTGGTCGAGGCCCGCATCCTGGGCATCTTCGGCGACAGCATCACCACCGACCACATCAGCCCCGCAGGCTCGATCAAGGCGTCGTCGCCGGCCGGCAAGTATCTGGTCGACCACGGCGTCGACCCGCTGGACTTCAACAGCTACGGCGCGCGCCGCGGCAACCACGAAGTCATGATGCGCGGCACCTTCGCCAACATCCGCATCCGCAACAGGATCACGCCCGAGATCGAGGGCGGGGTGACGAAGCACTTCCCGTCCGGCGAGGTCATGTCGATCTACGACGCGGCCATGCGCTATCAGGCCGAGGGCCGTCCGCTGGTGGTGTTCGCGGGCAAGGAATACGGCACGGGCTCGTCGCGCGACTGGGCGGCCAAGGGCACGCGTCTCTTGGGCGTTCGCGCGGTGATCGCGGAGTCCTATGAGCGCATCCACCGCTCCAACCTGATCGGCATGGGCGTGGTCCCGCTGCAGTTCAAGCAGGAGGGCTGGACCCGTCTGGGCCTGACCGGCGAGGAGATCGTCACCATCCGCGGACTGTCCGACGCCAACGTCGGCAAGCTGAAGCCGCGTCAGGACCTGTGGGTCGAGCTGTTCCGCGCCTCGGACGGCAAGATGGCCCGCTTCCCGGTCCGCTGCCGCATCGACAACCAGACCGAGCTCGACTACTTCCGCGCCGGCGGCGTCATGCCCTACGTGCTGAGGAACCTGGCGGCGGGCTGAAGGCACAATCCAACACGATCAAGGCCGGCGGAGACCCCGCCGGCCTTTTTCGTGCCCCATGTTGTGCACGCGCCATATGACGCCCATTATGTCGTCATGCGACGGAGACAACGATGACCGCCCTGGACATCTATTCGGAGCCTCAAACTCTACCGAGCGGCGACGCCGCACGCATAGGCCGCCTGCTGGGACTCGACGACGGGCCGGCTCTGAATGACGTGACCCTGGCGGATCGGGTGGCGAGCGGACTCCGCCCCGCGTCGGCGGCAGCCTTGGGCGACGTCATCGGCATGCCCCAGGTGATCGGGCGGGTCATCCCCGAGGCGACGCTGCGGCGTGCCCGCAAAGCCCGGAAACCCCTGTCGCGAGAGATGAGCGAGCGGCTGTATGAGGTCGGTCGCGTGGTCGATGCCGTCGGCCGGGCCTATCACGGCGACGCGGCGCTGGTGTCCCGTTTTCTGGGCGACCCGCATCCGCTGTTGGGGGGACGCACGCCGCTGGACATGGCCCGGTCAAGTTCGGCCGGCGCCGACGCCGTGATCAATCTGGTGCGGCGCGCCTCGGCGGGTTTCGCGGTCTGACATGATCCGCCGGCTGGACGATTCCCTCGTCGGCCACCGCATAGGCGATCCCCTGGGCGAGTTTCCGATCTGGAGCGACGGGGGCGCACGCAACGCTTCGGGTCGATGGCACGAGGCGGGCGATCGCGTGATCTATGCATCGGAGCACTATTCCACCGCCATGCTGGAGAAACTGGTGCATTTCTCCGGCGCCCTGCCGAGCGGCCAGCATTTCGTCCGCATTCACATCCCGGCCGGCACGTCCTACGAAGTCGTCAATCCGGATCTGCTCGCCGGCTGGGCCGAGGCCGGTGGCGGCGCGTCGCGCGCCTTCGGACGCGCCTGGTGCGCCCAGGGACGTTCAGCCGTTCTGATCGTTCCCTCGGTCGTCGCGCGGATGGAGCGCAATTTCGTCTTCAACACCGCCCATCCCGACTTCGCGGGCGTCGCGCCCGGTCTGGAGACGCCGGTTTGGTGGGACGCGCGGTTGTTCGATTGACCGATTTCAATCCAGCCGCAGTTCCTCGGCCAGCAGCCGCGCCTCCGCCGCGCGGCTGGAGCCCTTGCGCCAGGCGACCACGATCTCGCGGCTGGGCGCGCGGCCCTCGCCTCCGGCCAGCGGCCGGACCACGACGCCGGGCATGTCGGCCAGACCGGCCCGCACCGCCATTTCGGGCAGGAAGCTGACGCCGAGGCCGGACGAGATCATCTGAACCAGGGTGTGCAGGCTGGTCGCGGCGAAGACGTCGTCGCCCTTGGGCGCCTCCAGCGAGAGGGCGGCCAGCGCCTGATCGCGCAGGCAGTGGCCGTCTTCCAGCAGGATCAGGTCGTCCGACGTCAGGGCGCCGGACCTGACCGGCCCCTCGCCCGCCAGCCGGTGTCCCGCCGGGGCGGCGGCCAGGATGGCGTCGTCCCCGATGCGGGCGTGATCCAGTCCCGACGCGGAATACGGCAGGGCTATCACCGCGGCGTCCAGCCGCCCGCCCTTCAGCTCGCCGACCAGCCGGGGCGTCAGGTCCTCGCGGATGAACAGCTTCAGTTCCGGATGCGCCGTCTTCAGCGCGGGCAGGCGCGCGGGCAGCAGGAAGGGCGCGATGGTCGGGATCACGCCGAGGCGGAACCTGCCCGACAGCGGCTTGCCGGCGTTGCGCGCGGCCTCGACAAGATCCTCGGTGCGGGCCAGCACGTCCTCGGCCCGGCGCACGGCCTCGGCGCCGACGGCGGTCAGGGTCACGCGGCCCCGGGTGCGTTCCACGACCGGGGCGCCCAGGATGCGCTCAAGCTCCTGCACCCCGCTGGACAGGGCCGGCTGGCTGACGTGCGCGGCCTCGGCCGCCCGACTGAATGAGCCGTGCTCGGCCAGCAGCTTCAGATACTGCAGCTGTCGAAGGGTGGGCAGCACGGCGCCGGACATGGGGATCCCCTATGCCCGACGCCGCGCCGACCGATCGGATCGGGCGATCAGACCTGACCCGCTTCCTTGGCGGCCTTGCGGGCGCGCGGCAGGTCGTAGCGGTCGTTCTCCATGACCTTGACCCAGGCGGCCACGAAGTCGCGCACGAACTTTTCCGTCGCGTCGGACGAGGCGTAGACCTCGGCCAGGGCGCGCAGCAGGGAGTTCGAGCCGAACACCAGGTCGGTCCGCGTCGCGGTCCAGCGCTGCTCGCCCGTGACGCGGTCCGTGCCGACGAACGTCTCGTCGCCGGAGTCGTCGACCTGTTTCCAGCCCGTTCGCATGTCCAGCAGGTTGACGAAGAAGTCGTTGGTCAGCTGGCCCTTGCGCTCGGTGAAGACGCCGTGGGCGCCGTCGCCGTGGTTGACGCCCAGCACGCGCAGGCCGCCGACCAGGACGGTCATCTGCGGGGCGCTGAGGCCCAGCAGTTGAGCCCGATCGATCAGCAGTTCCTCGGTCGGGACGTTGAACTTGACCTGCAGATAGTTGCGGAAGCCGTCGGCGCGGGGTTCCAGCACCTTGAAGCCGTCGACGTCGGTCTGTTCGGCCGTCGCGTCGGTTCGGCCCGGGGTGAAGGGCACCACCACGTCGTGACCGGCGGCCTTGGCCGCCTGCTCCACGCCCACGCCGCCGCCCAGCACGATCAGGTCGGCGATCGAGACGTTGAGGCCCGACGACGCCTTGACGTCCTCATAGACGGCCAGGACCTTGGCCAGCTTGGCCGGCTCATTGACGTCCCAGTCCTTCTGCGGGGCCAGTCGGATGCGCGCGCCGTTGGCGCCGCCGCGGTGGTCCGAACCGCGCCAGGTGGCGGCCGAGGCCCAGGCCGTGCGGACCAGGTCGGCGACCGACAGGCCGGACGCGGCGATCCTGTCCTTCAGCGCCTTCACGTCCGCGTCGGTCAGCTGCGGGCCGACATGCGCCGGGATCGGATCCTGCCAGATCAGATCCTCGGCCGGAACGTCCGGGCCCAGGTAGCGGGCCTTGGGGCCCATGTCGCGGTGGCACAGCTTGAACCAGGCGCGGGCGAACTGGTCGGCGAAGTACGCCGGATCGGCGCGGAACTGCTCCAGCACCTTGCGGTACGACGGGTCGACCTTCATCGCCATGTCGGCGGTGGTCATCATCGTCGGCACCTTCTTGCCCGGGGTGTGGGCGGCCGGGGCCAGGGTTTCCGGCGGATTGCCGACCGGTTGCCACTGCTTGGCGCCCGCAGGCGAGCGGACCAGCTCGTATTCGTGGTCCAGCAGCATGTCGAAATAGGTCATGTCCCAGGTGATGGGCGTCGGCGTCCACGACCCCTCGATGCCCGAGGTGATTGTGTGGTCGCCCATTCCGCTTTCGTGGCCCGAGACCCAGCCCATGCCCTGCTGGGCGATGTCGGCGCCTTCAGGGCTGACGCCGACCTTCGAGGCGTCGCCGTTTCCGTGCGCCTTGCCGAAGGTGTGGCCGCCGACGGTCAGGGCGACCGTCTCGACGTCGTTCATGCCCATGCGGGCGAAGGTCTCGCGGATGTCGCGCGCCGACTGAATCGCGTCCGGGTGACCGCCGGGCCCTTCCGGATTGACGTAGATCAGGCCCATCTGGATGGCGGCCAGCGGCTCTTCCAGCGCCATCTCCTTGTCGGGCTGGATGCGGGTCTCCTCGCCCTTCACCCAATTCTCTTCGGTGCCCCAGTAGACGTCCTTTTCCGGCTCCCAGACGTCGGCGCGGCCGCCGCCGAAGCCGAACACCGGCCCGCCCATCGATTCGATCGCCACGTTGCCGGCCAGGATGAACAGGTCGGCCCAGCTGAGGGCGGCGCCGTACTTGGCCTTGATCGGCCACAGCAGGCGGCGCGCCTTGTCCAGGTTGCCGTTGTCCGGCCACGAGTTCAGCGGGGCGAACCGCTGCTGGCCCGAGTTGGCGCCGCCGCGGCCGTCGCCGGTGCGATAGGTGCCCGCCGCGTGCCAGGCCATGCGGATGAAGAAGGGGCCATAGTGGCCGTAGTCCGCCGGCCACCACGGCTGGCTGTCGGTCATCAGGGCGTGCAGGTCGCGCTTGACCGCGGCGTGGTCCAGCTTCTTGAACGCCTCGGCATAGTCGAAGCCGTCGCCCATCGGATCGCCGGTCCGGCCCTGCTGGTGCAGGATGTCGACGGACAGGGTGTTGGGCCACCAGTCGCGGTTGGTCCGGCCCAGAAGGGACCGCAGAGCGGCGGACTTCTTGCTGGGATCGCTGAGCGGGCTGCGGTCGTTTCCGTCCATGACTGGCCTCATTGTGAAAGGTGAGGCCCGCCTTCTAGGCCCGAACGGCCCAAAAGGAAAATCGATAAACCTTGTCGCCGACCATGGCTGAGGTTATCGCACATGAGAAAGGAGCGCGGACCTCCAGGTCCGCGAAATCCCTTCGCCGCAAGACGCGGACGTGGACGTCCGCGCTCCTTAGATCCGCGCTACGACATCACTCCGGGTGCGGCTCGCCGTACTCCAGGAACCGGACCCAGCGCTGGAACCCCGCCTCCATGACGCCGTGGACGGCATCGGCCATCGCACCGACGCCCGGTCCCTCCACAACCATGGTCCAGGTCACGTCCCAGCCCCGGTTGGCGCCGGGCCAGGTCACGATCAGGTCCGCCGTCGTCGCCTTGCCGCGCAGGGGCCCGAACGGCGCGCTGAACTTAATGCGATCCGCCGCGACCGAGACCGTGCGGCCATGATCGAAAGCCGTGCCGTCCGGCATCTTCTCGCACCAGCACCCGCCGGGGCTCAGATCCAGGCTCAGATTGGCCGCGTCGCCGGTGTAGCTGTGGTCCCCGTCCCACCACAGGGCCACGTCCTCAAGCGCCGTCGGAATGTCGGCGGGATCGATGTCCGTCGATGACACGAACTTCAAGGTGAAGCCGTTCTCGCTCCGCGACACGATCTCGGCCGCGGCGGGTGCGGCGAAGGCGAACGACGCGGCGACGGCGATCAGAATGGCGCGCATGGCGACCTCCCTTCGACATGGGCGCCGATCCAGCGCCCGGCGAGGCGACCCGTCAAGCCGGATCGAAGGTCAGCGGCGCGCCCCAGAAGCGGGCGACGCGGTCGCTTTGCGGCCCCGCCTGCCCGGTCGTCAGGAACACCCGCCCCGCGCTCGTGCCCAGACCGTACTCCGGGTGATGGGCCACGTAGCGATCCAGCGCGTCCGCCACCGCCGACGGCTGATGGATCAGCGGCGTCCCCTCCGGCAGCGCGCGGGCGAAGACGTCGGCGACGATCTCGTAGTGGGTGCAGCCCAGGATGGCCTTGTCCGGATGGCGGCCGACGCGGCGGCGCAGGGCGTCGACGTGGTCGCGGACCACCACCTCCAGCTCGTCGTCCGGCGCGCCCAGTTCGATCAGGCCGGCCAGACCGGGACAGGGCTCGGAAAAGACCGCCAGGTCGTCGCGGCGCTTGTCGATCTCGATCTCATAGACCCGGCTCATCGCCGTGGCGGCGGTGCAGAAGACGCCGGTGATCTCGATCGCCTCGCGCTTCTCGCCCTCCTCGCGCAGGCTTTCGGCCTCATAGGTCCAGGGCAGGCCGGTCGCCGCCTCGATCGTCGGCACGATGATGCCCAGCACGTTGATCGGCCGGCCCGTCCGCTCGCGCACGACCGGAACCCAGGTCTGCTGCAGACGGCGCAGCGCGATGGCCGAGGCGGTGTTGCAGGCCAGCACGATCAGGCTGGCCCCCGCCTGCACCAGCCGCTCGCAGCCCGCGCGGGTCAGATCGACGATCTCCTCGCCGCCGCGGCCGCCGTAGGGGGCCATGGCCTGGTCGGCCAGATAGACGAAGTCCGCGGTCGGAAACCGCCGGGTCAGCTCGCGATGGACGGTCAGCCCGCCCACGCCGGAATCGAATACGCCCATGGCCATGGCCGCCCCTTTAGCGACCGACGGCCGCAGGCGCCATGGCCGAACATTACGGCCCGTTCAGGTGACAGTCAGGCGGCTACGGTCCAAGGTCCGCGACCGATTTCGACACACGGAGCCCCTTCGTCATGCAAAGACGCCATTTCCTGATCGCCGGCGGCAGCCTGTTCGCCCTGGCCGGCTGCGCCACGGCGGGGGCCTCCGGCTCCGTCCCGGCCGCCACCCTGGAGGCCGACGCCGCCGAGGCCAAGGCGATCCTGCCGGTCCAGACGCCGCGCGCCGAACTGCTTCAGGAATGGACCGGTCCGTACGACGGCGTGCCCCCATGGGACAAGGTCACGGCCGAGAAGCTGAAGGTCGCCATCGTCGAGGGCATCGAGCTGCAGCGCGCCGAGTACCTGGCCATCGCGAACAATGCGGCCCCGCCGACCTTCGGCAACACCCTGGTCGCCAACCAGATGGCGGGCGAGCCGCTGGGCCGCGCCCTGGCCCTGTTCGGCGTGATGACCGGCAACATCGGTTCGGCAGACTATCAGGCCCTGCAACGCGAGGTCTCGCCGCTGCTGACCCAGGCGTCGAACGAGATCACCTTCAATGAGAGGCTGTTCCAGCGCATCAAGACGGTGGCCGACGATGCCGACGCTCTGGGGCTGACGGCCGAGCAGAAGCGCCTGGCCGAGCGCAGCCGCGACGGCTTCATCCGGTCGGGCGCCCAGTTGGACGCCGCCGGCAAGGCCGAGCTGGGCCGCATCAACACCGCCCTGTCCCAGGCCTTCACCAGCTTCGGCCAGAAGGTGGTCGAGGACGAGAAGACCTGGACCCACATCCCGAACGAAAGCGGCGTCGCCGGCCTGACCGCCTCCGACAAGGCCGCCGCCGCCGCGGCCGCCCGCGCCCGCAATCTGCAAGGCTGGGCCGTCGTCAACACCCGCTCCAGCGTCGATCCCTTCCTGACCACGGCCGACGACCGCGCCCTGCGGGAAGCGGTGTGGCGCAAGTTCGTCAACCGCGGCGACAACGGCGACGGAAACGACACCAATGCGACGATCGCCGAGATCGTGCGTCTGCGCGCCCAGCGGGCGAAGCTCCTGGGCTACGCCAACCACGCCGAATGGCGGATGCAGGACACCATGGCCAAGACGCCTGCGGCGGCCATGGACCTGATGATGCGCGTCTGGCGTCCGGCCGTCGCCCGCGTGGCCGAGGAGGTCGCCGACATGCGCGCCATCGCCGGTCACGACATCGAGCCGTGGGACTATCTGTATTTCGCCGAGAAGGTCCGCAAGGCGAAGTACGACCTGGATCAGAACGAGATCAAACCGTATTTCGAGCTGAACGCCGTCAAGCAGGGCGCCTTCTACATGGCGGGCCGGCTGTACGACTTCGAGTTCACGCCGGTCCCGGCCGGGTCGGTGCCGGGCTTCCATCCCGACGTCGAGGTGTTCGAGGTCAAGACCAAGTCCGACGGGCGCCACGTGGGCCTGTTCTATTCCGACGACTTCGCCCGCACGGGCAAGCGTTCGGGCGCCTGGGCCACGACCTACCGCAGCTATTCGACGTACGATGGCGTCAAGAACGTCCTGTCGTCGAACAACAACAACTTCATCAAGGCCGAGGGCGGCGCGCCGCTGCTCATCTCGCTGGACGACGCCGAGACCCTGTTCCACGAGTTCGGCCACGCCTTGCACAGCCTGTCGTCGAAGGTGACCTATCCGTCGCTGGCCGGCACGCCGCGCGACTACGTCGAATATCCGTCGCAGGTGCACGAGCACTGGGTGCTGAGCCGGCCGATCCTGGACGGCTACATGAAGCACGTGGAGACCGGCCGGCCGATGCCGCAGTCGCTGGTCGACAAGATCGAGGCGGCGGCCACCTTCAACCAGGGCTATGCGACGGTCAGCTATCTGTCGTCGGCGCTGGTCGACATGGACCTGCACACCCAGGCGACGCCGCCGACCGACGTCGACGCCTTCGAACGCGAAAGCCTGGCGCGCTACGGCATGCCGAAGGAGATCGTGATGCGGCACCGCCTGCCGCAGTTCAATCACCTGTTCACGTCGGACGCCTATTCGGCCGGCTATTACAGCTATCTGTGGTCCGAGGTCATGGACGCCGACACCTGGGCCTATTTCGAGGAGTCGGGCGACGTCTTCAATCCGGAGATCGGCCGCCGCTACAAGGAGATCATCCTGGCGGAGGGCAACACCACCGACCGCGCCGAGGCCTACCGCCGCTTCCGCGGCCGCGACCCGGACGTGACGGCGCTGCTGAAGGTCCGGGGCTTCCCGACCTCCTGAGTGGCCCTAGCGCTCGCGACGCGGTCGCTCGCTGCTTGAGGGCGCCGCGCTGAACGCGCTCAAGCAGCAAGGCTCCGCGAGCCGAGCGGCAGCGCAAACAAGAAGGCCCCGGCGGTTTCCCGCCGGGGCCTTTTCACGTCCGTCGACCCGATCACCGTTCGGCGGCGGGCGCGCGGGCCGTCAGCAGGTCCGTGGCGCGGACGTAATCGGCGCGGGCGCGACGCGGCAGGGCGTCCATGACCTCGGCGCGCACGCCGGCCTCGCACCAGGCGCGGTCCGACAGGCGGCTGCCGGGGCGGCGCGCGTCGCGGCACAGGGCGTCGGCGGCGGCGTCGATGCGGGCGTCCAGCGCGGCGGCTCCCTGGACGGTGCCCAGGTCGAGGTCGGCCAGCGAGATGCGCAGCGGGTCGGCGGCGACGGCCGGAGCCGCCATCGAAAGGGCCGCGGAGGCGGCCAGGATCAGCGTCTTCATCGGGGTCTCCTGAGGAGGAATCGTCGCTCTTGCCGGCGACCCCGCCCTAATGGCGACGCTTCGTTGCAGGACGTTGCGAAACCGAAGGCGGAATGGTGACGCCGCGTGAATTCGAGGACAGACGCCGCGCCGCGCCGGGCCCCGCGAGCGACACATCGGCAGAGACAATCCAGGGACTTTCGCAGGCACACCGCCCGCCACAACGGCGACAACATGGACATCCGCGTCGCCACGCCCGGCGACGCGTGCCAGGGCGCCGCCTTGCCTCCGCCCCCCTTTTCCGCCATAAGCCGCCGCTTCCGGCGCAATCTTCCTCGCGCCTCCTCCCGGACGACCCCTGCATCACGTCAGGACGAGCCGGGAGAGGACCCCAGTCGACGTCATACGTCCACTGGGGCTGAGGTCGTTTTGCGCCCGCTGTTTGGGTTTGCCCATTGCCCTGAGATCAGGTCTTCGACCTGACCCGGGAATGGGCGAGGGATTTGAATGTTCGAGGCTCTGAACGAGCGGCTGACAGGCGTCTTCGACCGGATCACCGGTCGCGGCGCCCTGTCCGAAAAGGACGTTGCCGAGGCGATGCGCGAGGTGCGCGTGGCCCTGCTGGAGGCCGACGTCGCCCTGCCGGTCGTCAAGGACTTCATCGCCTTCGCCACCGAGCGCGCCACGGGCGAAGAGGTGATCCGCTCCGTCAAGCCCGCCGATCAGGTGGTCAAGATCGTCTATGACGGCCTGATCGAAATGCTGGGCGGCGAGGAGCCGGTCCCGCTCAACGTCAACGCCACCCCGCCCGCCGTCGTGCTGATGGCCGGCCTGCAGGGCTCGGGCAAGACGACGACCTCGGCCAAGCTGGCGCTGCGCCTCACGAAGTTCGACCGCAAGAAGGTCATGATGGCCTCGCTGGACACGCGTCGTCCGGCGGCGATGGAACAGCTGGCGACGCTGGGTCAGCAGATCGAGGTCGCGACGCTGCCGATCGTCCAGGGCGAGAGCGCTGTCCAGATCACGCGGCGCGCGCTGCAGTCGGCGAAACTTCAGGGTTTCGACGTCCTGATCCTGGACACCGCCGGGCGCATCACGCTGGACGAAGGGCTGATGGCCGAGGTGGCCGAGGTCGCCGCGATCGCCAAGCCGGTCGAGACCCTTCTGGTCGCCGACAGCCTGACCGGCCAGGACGCGGTGCGGACCGCCAAGGCCTTCCACGAGCGGCTGCCGCTGACGGGTCTGGTGCTGACGCGCGCCGACGGCGACGGGCGCGGCGGGGCCATGCTGTCGATGCGGGCGGTGACCGGCCTGCCGATCAAGTATCTGGGCGCGGGCGAGAAGGTCGACGCGCTGGACGTTTTCGACGCCCGCCGCGTCGCCGGACGGATCCTGGGTCAGGGGGACATCGTCGCCCTGGTCGAAAAGGCCAGTCAGGAGCTGGACCAGGCCAAGGCCGAGAAGATGGCCAGAAAGCTGGCCAAGGGCCAGTTCGACCTGGACGACCTGATGGGCCAGCTGCAGCAGATGAAGCGCATGGGCGGGCTGCAGGGCATCATGGGCATGCTGCCCGGCGTGGCGAAGATGAAGGCCCAGATGGCCGACAGCGGCGTCGACGACCGCATGATCGCGCGTCAGGAAGCCATCATCTCCTCGATGACCAAACAGGAGCGCAAGAAGCCCGACCTGCTGAACGCCAGCCGCAAGCGCCGCATCGCCGCCGGCGCCGGCGTGGAGGTGCAGGAGGTCAACCGGGTCCTGAAGCAGCACCGCCAGATGGCCGACATGGTGAAGTCCCTGTCGCGCGGCGGACCGAAGAAGATGCAGCAGATGGCCGCCATGCTGGGCGGCCTCGGCGGCGGCCCCGGCGGCATGGGCGGCCCCGACATGGCGCGCCTGAAGGCGATGGGCGGCGGCAAGATGCCCGAGCCCTCGGCCGACGACCTGAAAGCCATCCAGGACCGGCTCGCCGGGCTGGGCGGCGGACAACTTCCGGGGGGCCTTCCGGGTCTGCCGGGCTTCCCTCCCAAGAAATAAGACCGACTAGAGAAAGAGACCGAAAATGCTGAAGATCCGTCTGGCCCGCGGCGGCGCCAAGAAGCGCCCCTACTACTACATCGTCGTCGCCGACTCCCACTCGCCGCGCGACGGCAAGTTCATCGAGCGCGTCGGCACCTACAACCCGATGCTGCCGCGCGACGGCGAGCAGAAGCGCGTTGCCCTGAAGGTCGACCGCATCGCCGAATGGCTGGGCAAGGGCGCCCAGCCGACCGACCGCGTCGCCCGCTTCCTGAGCCAGGACGAGACGCTCGGCGCCAAGGTCAAGTGGACCCAGGGCCAGAACATGAAGAAGGCCGAGCCGGGCAAGAAGGCCCAGGAACGCGCCGCCGAGCGCGCCCAGCGCGAAGCCGACCGTCTGGAGGCCGAAGCCCAGGCCAAGGCCGACGCCGCCGAAGCCGCCGCCCGCGCCAAGGAAGAAGCCGCCGCCGCCGCCGAAGCCGCCAAGAACGCTCCGGCCCCCGAGCCCGAGCCCGAAGTGACCGAGGAGGCCCCGGCCGCCGAAGCCGCCGCGGAAGAGGCCCCGGCCGAAGCCGCCGCCGAGGAAGCTCCGGCCGCGGAAGCGACCGAAGAAGCCCCGGCCGCCGAGGCGACCGAGGAAGAGAAGACCGAAGCCTGACCTTGAACCCTTCTCCCCTCGGGGGAGAAGGTGGGCGGCGGAGCCGCTCGGATGAGGGGGCTGTTGGCCGCATGACGAACGGATGGGGTGGGCCTGGCCCGACCGGCCCCCTCATCCGTCTCGCTCCGCGAGCCACCTTCTCCCCCAAGGGGAGAAGGACGTGCCTGAAAACCTCATCCTCGTCGCCCAGGTCGCCGGCGGGTTCGGCGTGAAGGGGGAGGTGCGCGTCACCGCCTGGACGGCCGATCCCATGGCGCTGCTGGCCTATGGCCCCCTGCTGCGCGCCGACGGCTCCGTCGGCCTGACCCTGACCTCCGGCCGGCCCGAGAAGACGGCGATCGTCGGCCGGGCGAAGGAGATCGCCACCAAGGAACAGGCCGACGCCCTGCGCGGGCTGAAGCTGTTCGTCCCCCGCGACCGCCTGCCGCCGCCCGAGGACGAGGACGAGTTCTATCTGACCGACCTGATCGGCCTGACCGCCCGCGACGCCGAAGACCGCGTGATCGGCACGGTGAAGTCCGTTCCCAATTTCGGCGCCGGCGACATGCTGGAGATAGCTCCGGCCGAGGGCGGCCCCACCTGGTACCTGCCCTTCACCCGCGACGCCGTGCCCGATGTGCGCCTGGCCGACGGCTGGCTGCGCGCCATCCGCCCGGCCGAGGTGGACGAGCGGGACTGAGCCCTTCTCGCGGCGTCCGGCGCGGCCGTCTCCAAATGTTGGTTCTTCACGAAGGACACCAAGGAAGGAAAGCCACCAAGAACACGAAGGGGGAGGCGACCCTGGCCGCGCGCAGCGCCTTCATTCTCTGCGGGGTTGGGTCGCCTGCGGCGCCGCCACGCCAAGTCTCTTCGTGTCCTTCGTGGGTTCTTGGTGTCCTTGGTGACGAACCAGCGCCTCCGCCCGCCCGCACCGGTGCGGGCCTAAGGGCCCTCCGCCAGCCACCGCATCCGGCAGGCCATGATCGCCGTCTCACCCAGCCGTTCGGTCAGGCGCCAGTTGACCACGGCTCCCACGGGCGCCCCCACCACCGGCAGCATCTGCGCCAGCTTGGCCAGGTCGATGTGGTCGCGATACTCGATCTGGAAGGTGCGCCAGTCGTAGTCGGCCACCAGATCCGGCTGGTTCACGCCCGCGATCCAGTCGTCCAGCGCCCGCAGCGCCTCCGGCCGTCGCCGCGCGCCGGCGAAGGCCAGATGGAAGACGTGCAGCAGGAACAGCCGCTCCCGCGCCGAGCCGCCGCCCCAGCCGTGTGCGGCCACGATCTCGGCCAGCATCCGCACCTTGATGGCCATCAGGGCGGGGAAGTCCGCCGCGGCCAGCAGGAAGCCCCCGGCCCCGGCCACGCCGCCCTCGACGCTGGCGGCGTTCCGGTGCGCCTTCAGGACCGCCCGCGACCGCGCCTCGGCCGCCGCCAGCGAGCCGCGAGGCGCCGGCCGGGCCAGCACGTCGGCGCCGGTCAGGATGCCCTTGGTCATGGCCTCGACCCCGGCCGTGATCGCCGCGTGCACGCGCTCCGGGATCACCCGATTGATGCGGTCCTGCGTGCCCCGGGTCGCCCGGTCCCACAGCCCCGGCGGCCGCAGCAGCCGCGCCCGCCAGGCCTCCACCTCGGCCCGCACGGCGCGCGCGTCGGCGACCCGGACGAGGTCGGCGGGGACCGCGTCCGGGGGAACCAGTTCGCCGCCCTGGCCGGTCAATCGACGTCGACGACCTCGGCGTCGCCGACGTGCTTCCTGATCGACTCGATCGCCCGCTTGGCCCCCGACTTGTCGGAGTATCCCTCGGTCGAGAAGATGACTTCGGAGTTGTATTTGAATCGGACCCGAAACTCGCCGGCCTTGTCCTTGTAGACCTCGAACCTGTGCGCCATTCGCTCGCTCCCTCGGCCGCCATGGCCACGGCGACGCTGACACGCGGGGCGCGGGCGGGACAAGGCGGCAAACGTCGGCCAGCGGACACAGCCGCGTGAACCTGCGGCGTTGGCGGGGCCCAAGGGGCACGGGTTCAGCAAGGGCGGGTTCATCACCAAGGACACCAAGGAAGGAAGTCACCAAGGACACCAAGCGGTCCGAGCCTCGAAGCCGCGCGCAGCGCCTCACTTCTGCAAGGAGTTGACCGCCTGCGGCGCCTCGCGCCCGATCCCTTCGTGTCCTTCGTGGACCCTTGGTGTCCTTTGTGATGAACCAGCAAGACTCGCCGCTCTGGTCGGGTTGCAGCCACGCCGCACGGGGTCTAGACCCGCGCCCATCCTCCTCCCCATCGAACCTTCGGAGAACCACCTGATGGCACGCGCCAAGATCGCCCTCATCGGCGCCGGCATGATCGGCGGCACCCTGGCCCACGTCTGCGCGCGCGAGGCGCTGGGCGACGTGATCCTGTTCGACATCGCCGAGGGCACGCCCCAGGGCAAGGCGCTGGACATCTTCCAGGGCTCGGCCGTCTTCGGTCAGGACGTGTCGCTGAAGGGCGCGAACGACTATGCCGACATCGCGGGGGCCGACGTCTGCATCGTCACCGCCGGCGTGCCGCGCAAGCCGGGCATGAGCCGCGACGACCTGATCGGCATCAATCTGAAGGTCATGAAGGCCGTGGGCGAGGGCATCAAGGCGCACGCCCCGAACGCCTTCGTCATCTGCATCACCAACCCGCTCGACGCCATGGTCTGGGCCCTGCAGAAATTCTCGGGCCTGCCGAAGGAGATGGTCGTCGGCATGGCCGGCGTGCTGGACTCCGCGCGCTTCGCCGCCTTCCTGGCCGAGAAGACCGGCGTGTCGATCCAGGACGTCCACGCCTGGACCCTGGGCGGCCACGGCGACGACATGGTGCCGATGGTGCGCCACTCCACCGTCGGCGGCCTCAGCCTGCCCGACGCGGTCAAGGCGGGCTTCCTGTCGCAGGCCGATCTGGACTCGATCGTCGAACGCACCCGCAAGGGCGGCGGAGAGATCGTGGCCCTGCTGAAGACCGGCTCGGCCTTCTATGCCCCGGCCGAAAGCGCCGTGGCCATGGCCCGCTCCTACCTTCTAGACCAGAAGCGCGTCCTGCCCTGCGCCGTCTGGGCGTCCGGCGAATACGGCCTGAACGACCTCTACGTCGGCCTGCCCGCCCTGATCGGCGCCGGCGGCGTCGAGAAGATCGTGGAGTTCACCACCGACGACGCCGAGAAAGAAATGCTCGGGAAGTCCGTGGCCTCGGTTCAGGGGCTGATCGAGGCCTGCAAAGTGGCGGATGCGTCGCTGGCCTGACGTGTTGTGGCGGGCCAGCGCTGGCGCACGGGTCCGCCAGCAACACGCTGAGGCATTCAGCTGCAACTACTCGTATTCGAACGAGTCTGGTTCCGGATACAGAAGTCCGTAGACCTCTTCGCATAGCCCTTCGCCCGCCCTTTTGGCGTAATCGCTCCTACAGGCTAGATTCTCGATTTCTTCGTATGCATCTCGCAGCTGAAATCGCTCGTTCAAACTGTATCCTGCTTGAATAACGATTATGCCCCCAAGAATTAAGACGCCGCGTTCAATATCAGCTATTCTATGAAACCTCGCATAGTATGCTGCCGTAGCGACCACGCCGAATGGCCAAGCGAACGTAAACAGCGTGTACTTTTCCGGCAGGAGCGCACTTAGAAGCAGGGCTACGAATATCGCCCAGCTGCCGTTTCTGTGAAGCTTCGCGTCGCCCTCGACGTCGCTCCTAGGGGAAGGGGGGCGCGTCTCTGCCACTCACTCCTCCGCCGCCATGCCCATCATGTGGAAGCCGGCGTCGACGTGGATGACTTCGCCGGTCGTCGACAGGCCGAGATCCGAGCACAGCCACAGGGCGCAGCCGGCGACGCCCTCCATGCTGGTGTCCTCCTTCATCGCGCTCATCTCGCGGCCCTTGGACAGCATGCCGCGTCCGCCCGAGATCCCCGCCAGCGACAGGGTCCGCATGGCGCCGGCCGAGATGGCGTTGACGCGGATGCCCTTGGGCCCCAGGTCGCGCGCGACGTAGCGGGTGGCGGCTTCAAGCCCGGCCTTGGCCACGCCCATGGTGTTGTAGTTCGGGATGGCGCGTTCCGAGCCCAGATAGGTCATGGTCACGATCGACCCGCCGTTCGGCATCAGCTTCGCCGCGCGCTTCGATACGTCCACGAAGCTGAACACCGAGATGTTCATGGCCAGAAGAAAGCTGTCGCGCGTGGTGTTGTCGACGAACGACCCCTGAAGCTCGTTCTTGTTGGCGAAGGCGACGGAGTGGACCACGAAGTCCAGGGCGCCGAAGGTCTTTTCCAGCTCGGCGAACAGGGCGTCCATGCTCGCGTCGTCGGTGACGTCGGCGGGCAGGATCAGTTTCGCATTCACGCTTTCGGCCAGCGGGCGCACGCGGCGCTCCAGCCCCTCGCCCAGATAGGTGAAGGCCAGTTCGGCCCCCTGCGCGGCCAGCTGCTGGGCGATGCCCCAGGCGATGGAGTTGGCGTTCGCCACCCCCATGATCAGGCCCTTCTTGCCCTTCATCAGCTCGCCCGCGGGCATGTTCCAGCCGGACTCCGACGCCATAGGTCTTCTCCTCGAAAATCAGGCGGCGAGGGGTAGCAGCCCGCGCGGCGACGCGAAAGTCAGGCCGCCTTGGCCGTTCGCCACCGGGCCAGCCGCTCCAGCAGGGGCGTGGCCGTCACGCCGTGGATGACGATGGAGGCCAGCACGATGAAACCGACCACGGACCACAGCCGCTCGCTGTCGCCGAACTGGCCGTGATTGATGCCGTAGGCGACATAGTAGACCGACCCCACGCCCCGGATGCCCAGGAAGGCCAGCAGCAGCTTCTCCCGGAACGGCTGGGGCGCGCCGACCAGCGACAGCAGACCCGCGACCGGCCGCACGACCAGCAGGATCACCAGCGCCACCGCCGCGTCAATCCACGTCAGGCTCGCCAGCAGCCCGTTCGCCAGCGCCCCGCCGAACAGCACCAGCAGCAGCATCATCAGCAGACGCTCGATCTGGTCGGACAGGTCGTGCATCTCCTCGTGGAAGTCGTGGTCGCGCTCCCAGTTGCGGATGGTCACGGCCGCGACGAACACCGCCAGGAAGCCGTAGCCATGCGCCAGCTCGGTGGCCGCATAGGCGATGAAGGTCGCCGCCAGCGCGATCAGCCCGTCGCCCAGATGCGACAGCTTGCGGTCGGAATCCCGGAACAGCAGCCAGCCGAACGCCGCGCCCACCAAGGCGCCCACGCCCAGGCCCGCCGCGATCTTCCACCCGACCTTGACCAGGCCCCAGTCCATCAGCGCCTGCTGCGACGCCAGCCCGCCCAGCGACGCCAGTATGGCCAGGTGCACGAAGGGAAAGGCCAGGGCGTCGTTCAGACCCGCCTCCGACGTCAGGCCGAACCGCACCTCGTCCTCCTCGCCCGAGCCGGGCGGCCCCACCTGCACGTCGGAGGCCAGCACCGGATCCGTCGGCGCCATGGCCGCGCCCAGCAGCATCGCCATGGGCAGGGCGAACCCCAGACCCCACACGCCCAGCACCGCCACCGCCGCGATGGTCAGCGGCATGGCGATGGCCAGCAGCCGCCAGGTGACGCCCCAGGTCTTCCACCCCAGCTTCCGGTCCAGCTTCAGCCCACAGCCCATCAGGCTGATGATCACCACCAGCTCGGTCAGCTTCTCGGTCGCCGTGTCCCAGGTGCGCGGATCCGGGTCGAACGCCAGCAGACCGGTCGAGAACACGCCCACCCCGATCGCGACGCACAGGATCGCCAGCGTCAGCGGCAGCCTCTTCAGCCCGACCGGCGCCCAGCTGACCAGCAGCACCACCAGCCCGAGGCCCAGCAGGAACAGGATGTAGGGATCTGCGGTCAGGGCGGGCTCCGCGCGTCGTCAGGTTCGAACGGTTAGGCTTGCGTCGGAATCCGCGCAAGGATGGCTCAAACGCCCGCAGGAGCCGTTCGATGCGCACCCTCGTCCTCAGCCTTGCCCTCGCCGCCGCCGCCGGCCCCGCGTCGCCGGCCCTGGCCCAGACGGCGTCTCAACCGATCGCGGTCGCCGTCCTGCCGCTGGACGAGCTGCGCCGGGGGCAGGAGGCCTATGCCCGCTCGACCCTGGCCGCCGTCGGCGACGAACTGGGCCTCGTGCCCGGCCTCCTGCCCGCGACGGTGGAGCGCGACTGCGCCGAAGATCGGATGGGCCTGCGCCTGGACTATTGCGTGCGCTTTTACGTCACGCGGGCCGAGCCCGCGCCGGGAACGGCGACGGTGGTGGTGGCCTTCGACGACTGGCCCGCCGGTCGGGACGGCGGTCGCGGCGACGGCGCGCTGCGCGTCACCTGCTTCGGCCGCGGCGTGGCCGCCGCCGATCCGGCGGCCCAGGACACCTGGCTGTGGCCCGACGCGGCGCGCATGCACGGCATGCGCGACCTGGAACGGGACCGGGCCGCCTTGGCCGACTGCATCCGCGCCGCGGCGTCGGAGCCCTTCACCGGCCTGCGTCAGCCCGATGTGGACTGAGCCTCGAAAGTCGTCCGGGTTCGGACTTACTTTGCTGTATTCATTGGAAAAGTTTCACATTCGACCAACCGGTCGTTAAGCGCCCACGGCTAAGCCTCTCGCCCGTGGGCCCGCGTCTTGGGGCCGGGAGGGCGCATGGCGCGGATCGGCGACTACATCGAGGCGGCGGCGCCGGTCAGCCCCACCACGCGGGGCGCCGAGGTCTATGAGCGCTTCCTGGCCGAGCCCAACACCCTGGTCGTCGCCGTTGTCGACGACGACCGCCGCCCACTGGGCCTGATCGAGCGCAACGCCTTCACCCTGACCATGGCCGGCGCCTTCGGCCGCGAGCTGTACGCCAAGCGTCCGGTGTCGGCGCTGATGAACGATCGCCCGACGATCGCCCGCGCCGCAGACGGCGCCGAGGCCTTCTTCGCCACGATCGATTCCAGCGAGGCGGCGTCCCTGCTGGGCGGCTTCATCGCGGTCGACGGCGACGGCCGCTACGTCGGCGTCGGGGCGATCCTGCAGGTGCTCCAGGCCGGCAGCGCCCTCTACAAACGCCGCGCCGAGGAGATGGGCGAGCTGGCCCGCGGCCTGGCCGCCGCCGAGGCCCGCGCCCGCGCCTCCAGCCGCGCCAAGTCCGAGTTTCTGGCGGTCATGAGCCACGAGATCCGCACGCCCCTGAACGGCGTCCTGGGCGTCGCCGCCCTGATGCAGCGCCTGCTGACGCAGGAGGAGCTGCGTCCGCACGTCGACACCATCGTGCAGTCCGGCCAGGGGCTGCTGCGCCTGCTGACAGACGCGCTCGACATGTCGCGCGCCGAGGCGGGACTTCTGGCGCTGGAACCCGCGCCGCTGAGCCTGGCCGAACTGGCCCAGGATCTGGATCGGCTGTGGCGTCCGCGCGCGGAAGAGAAGGGCCTCTCCCTCACCGTCCATACGGACCTTGTCGGTGCCACGGGCGTCATGGCCGACGCCGTGCGGCTGAAGCAGCTGTTCAACAACCTGATCGGCAACGCCATCAAGTTCACGGACACGGGCGGCATCCAGGTGTCGCTGACCACGGGCTCGACGCCCGACGGCGTCCGCGTCACGGGCACGGTGGACGACAGCGGGCCGGGCGTCCCGGCCTCGGCCGCCGCCACCATCTTCGAGCCCTTCAACACCGGCAATGCAGGCCGATCCAGCGCGGGCGCCGGGCTGGGCCTGGCCATCTGCCGCCAGATCGTGGAGCGGATGGGCGGACAGATCGCGCTGGCGGCCGCCTCGTCCGGCGGCGCGCGCTTCAGCTTCCACGTCACGGTCCCGGCCGTTCAGGTCGAAGGCGCCGCCGGCCCCGCCATGGCCGAGCCCACGCCGCACGACACCCTCCACGTGCTGGTCGCCGACGACAACGCCACCAACCGCTTCCTGGCGTGCAAGCTGCTGGAGATGTTCGGCTGCACCGCCGACATGGTCGAGGACGGCCGCGCGGCGGTCGAGGCGGCGCAGGCGCGGTCCTACGACCTGATCCTCATGGACATCAAGATGCCGGTCATGGACGGGGTGGAGGCCACGCGCGCCATCCGCGCCCTGCCCGGCCCGATCGGCCGCCTGCCCATCCTGGCGCTGACCGCCAACGCCGACGACCGCGACGCCGAGACCTATCTGGCCGCCGGCATGGACGGCGTGGTCCAGAAACCGATCCAGCCCGACGTCCTGCTGAACGCCATCCGACGGGTGCTGACGCCGTCGGAAGACGCCGCGCGGGCGGCGGCGTGAAGCAGGAGGAGCGCGGACCTCCAGGTCCGCGAAATCGTCGACCATCCAACCGCGGACCTGGAGGTCCGCGCTCCTTTGAAGGCGCTAGGTCAGGCACGATTACGCATTGTCATCCCGGAAATCGCGCCAGCGATTATCCGGGACGGGTCATGCAAGTGTTCGAGACCCCGGAAGACACGAAGCGTCTGTCCGGGGGAAGGTCAAGGGCGCGTCCGGCAGCCTCCCGGACAATCGCCGACGCGATTTCCGGGAGCTTGCGGTCTCAGCGTCGGCGTCCCGGCCCTCCCCCGGCCTTCGCCGGGGGAGGGCCGGGATGACAAGGGCCGGAGCCTGACGTCGGCTTCACCTAAACCTTCGACAGGATCAGGCATCCGTTGGTGCCGCCGAAGCCGAAGCTGTTGGACATGACGTGCGTCAGCTCGCCGTCGTGCCGCTGGCGCAGGATCGGCATGCCCTCGAACTCGGGGTCCAGGTTTTCGATGTGGGCGCTCTCGGCGGCGAAGCCGTGCTTCATCATCAGCAGGCAATAGATCGCCTCCTGCGCGCCCGCCGCGCCTAGCGAATGGCCGGTCAGGGACTTGGTGGAGCTGATCATCGGCAGGGCGTCGCCGAAGACCTCGCGCACCGCGCCCATCTCCTTGCTGTCGCCCACCGGCGTGGAGGTGCCGTGCGGGTTCAGATAGTCGATCTTCGGATTGCCGGCCATTTCCAGGGCGATCCGCATGCAGCGCGCCGCCCCCTCGCCCGACGGCGCCACCATGTCGTAGCCGTCGGAGTTGGCGCCGTAGCCGGTGACCTCGGCATAGATGGTCGCGCCACGCGCCTTGGCCCGCTCGTATTCTTCCAGCACCACGATGCCCGCGCCGCCGGCGATGACGAACCCGTCGCGATCCTTGTCATAGGCGCGGCTGGCGACCGACGGCGTCTCGTTGAAGTTGGACGACATGGCGCCCATGGCGTCGAACATGTTGGACATCGACCAGTCGATGTCCTCGACCCCGCCGGCGAACACGACGTCCTGCTTGCCCCAGGCGATCTGTTCCGCCGCCGCGCCGATGCAGTGGGCGCTGGTCGCGCAGGCCGAGCTGATCGAATAGTTGATGCCCTTCAGCTCGAACCACGTCGCCAGCACCGCCGACGGCCCCGAGGCCATGGCCTTGGGCACGGCGAACGGGCCGATGCGCTTGGGCGAACCCTTCTCCTTGGTGGTCTCGGCCGCCTGCAGGATCACCTGGGTCGAGGGACCTCCCTCGCCGACGATCAGGCCGATGCGCTCATCCTTGATCTCCTCGGCGGTCAGGCCGGAGTCCTTCAGCGCCTCCTCGAAGGCGATGTGCCCCCAGGCCGTGCCGTTGGCCAGGAAGCGGGCGGCGCGGCGGTCGACGTGCGGCGCCCAGTCCTCTGCCGTATGCCCAAGCGCGGGCGGGGCCCAGACTTGCGAGCGGAAGCCGTGGTCGGCGTGATCCTGAGCGAACTTCACGCCCGACTTCGCCGATTTCAGCGAGGCCGCGACCTCGTCCTGGCCGGTGCCGATGGAGGAGACGATGCCCAGTCCGGTGACGACGACGCGCCGCATGTTTCAGTCCCTTGTCTTCAGCTTCGATCGCCGCTCTTCGGTCGGCTGACCTTAGAACGCGCTCAGCCCTGTCCGGACGCGCCGAACAGGCCCACCCGCATGTCGGTGGCCGTATAGATGGGGACGCCGTCGGCTTCGAGAACCCCGTCGGCGATGCCCATGACCAGCTTGCGGTTGATCACCCGCTTCAGCTCGATCTTGTAGGTGACCTTCTTCACGTCCGGCAGGACCTGGCCGGTGAACTTCACCTCGCCCACGCCCAGCGCGCGCCCTTTTCCCGGCCCGCCGATCCAGCCGAGGTAGAACCCCACCAGCTGCCACATGGCGTCCAGCCCCAGGCAGCCCGGCATCACCGGGTCGCCGATGAAGTGGCACTGGAAGAACCAGAGCGACGGATCGACGTCCAGCTCGGCCTCGATCCGGCCCTTGCCGTGCGCGCCGCCGTCGCCGTCGATGTGGACGATGCGGTCGAACATCAGCATCGGCGGAGCCGGCAACTGGGCGTTGCCCGGGCCGAACAGCTCGCCGCGGCCCGAGGCCAGCAGTTGATCGTAGTCGTAGCTGGAGCGGCGGTTGGCCGGGTCCGACATGGGGGTCGAAATGCTCATGCGCGGGGATTGCACCCCGGCGCGCATGCGGTCAACCGGCGGCGGGCCCCGCCGGGCGGCGCCAGTCGCACTGGGCCTTGGCCGCCGTGCCATGGACGGCGCTTTCCTTCACCCACCCCCTAAGCCGCCCGTCGCGCACCTTGCACCAGCCGTCCGCGCAGTCCTCGGCCGAGATCAGGCTGCGCGGACCCAACCGCGCCTTGACCGACGAATTCGCGTCCCGGCTCGAATGGATCGACACGGCCTCGGCGCCCATGTTGAACACCCGACGCCGGCCGCTGGTCACCGTGCGGTGGATCCAGGCGACGGAGCCTTCCGGGTCGCAGACCTTCCGCCACTCGCGCGTCTCGGCGATCACCTGAACCGGCAGACCCCGCGCCGTGTATTTCCACAGGATCGGCTGATCTGCGCCGGGCCCGCGACGGGCGTGGACCTCTTTCGAGCTCAGCGCGATCCAGCGCGGCACCTCGAAACCCGTCGGCGTCGGCCGCCCGTCGGGCATGGTCGTGCCGGCGCCCAGCACCAGGGCGACGCCGGTCAGCAGCAGCGGACGTTTGATCGCGCCGAGGGCTTTGCTAAGCGTGGGGGGCGACACCGGCGCGCTCCGGACGAAGGGATTCCGCCGTCAGATGTCGGCCCGCAGCCTTAAGGTCACCTTAACCAGACGCCTGCCGGACGCGGTCGAGACCCGCATGCGCGAGCTGTTCGACGCGCGGCTGAACCTGACCGACCGACCGATGACGCGCGAGGAGCTGGCCCAGGCCATGGCGACCAGCGACGTGCTGGTGCCCACCATCACCGACCGCATCGACGCCGACCTGATCGCCGGCGCGCCCGACGCGTTGAAGATGATCGCCAACTTCGGCGCGGGGACCGAACACATCGACGTGGCGGCCGCCCAGGCGCGCGGCATCCTGGTCACCAACACGCCCGGCGTCCTGACCGAGGACACCGCCGACCTGGCCATGACCCTGATCCTGGCCGTCTCGCGCCGCGTGGTCGAAGGGGCAGAGGCCCTGCGCGCCGGTCAGTTCGCCGGCTGGACCCCCACCTGGATGATGGGGCGCAAGCTGTGGGGCAAGCGGCTGGGCATCGTCGGCATGGGCCGCATCGGCCAGGCCCTGGCCCGGCGCGCCCGTGCCTTCGGCATCCAGGTCCACTATCACAACCGCAAGCCGCTCAGCCCGATGATCGAAGAGGAACTGGGCGCGACCTACTGGGACGACCTGGACGCCATGCTGCCCCGCATGGACCTGGTCTCCCTGAACACCCCGGCCACGCCGGAGACGCATCACATCCTGTCGGCCCAGCGCCTGTCCCGCCTGCAACCGCACGCCATCGTCATCAACACCGCGCGCGGCGAACTGATCGACGAGGCGTCTTTGGCGAAGGCGTTGAACGAGAACCGCCTCGGCGGCGCCGGCCTCGACGTCTTCGAGCACGAGCCGGCGGTCCACCCCGACCTGCTGCACAGCCCCAAGGCCGTCCTCCTGCCCCACCTCGGGTCGGCCACGGTCGAGTCGCGTCAGGACATGGGCGACCGGGTCATCCTGAACGTCATGACCTTCGCCGGCGGACACAGGCCGCCCGATCGGGTACTGCCTGCAGCCTGAACCCTTGACCCCTCGCAGGCCCTCAGGTTGTGATCGGGGCAGTTCGGGGGAGTTCAGGCATGAGCGGAACGTTCAGGCGTCGCGTCGGTCCGGTGACCACGCGGCGACGGATGATGGTGGGCGCGACGGCGCTGGGACTGGTCGTGGGAGCCGGCCCGGCCTGGGCCCGCCGCACGGCATATCCGATAGAGGCGTTTTTCCGTCCCGAGCGAACTGTGGGAGTGGCCCTGTCGCCTAACGGAGCCCGGCTCGCCTGCCTCGAACAGCTGGGCACGGCCGCCGCGCCGCAAGGCGCGATCGACATCGTGGACGCCTCCGATCCCGAAGGCGCCCGCAGCCGAATCGACATCGGGCCCCTGGAGGTCCAGAGCGTCACCTGGGCCAACGACGAGCGCCTTCTGGTGCGCGTCCTCCTGCGCACGACCGCCAGCGGGCGAGCCCCCACCGGCAGCAACATCAGGTCGGACGATCTGGAGCTGGTCCAGCGGCGGATTCTGTCCCTGGACGTTTCCGGAGCGTCGCCGCCCGTCGTCCTTTTCCAGGACCAGCGCCGTCGCATGCGCCAGAATTTCGACCTCGGCCGCATCGTCGACATGCTGCCGGCGGAGCCCGACCATGTCTTGATGACCGCGCGCGAGAACGACGGCGTGCTGGGCCTGCACCGCGTCGACGTGCGCGACGGGTCGGCGGTGCGCATCGAGCGCGGCGCGAGCGGCACCTATGCCTGGAGAACCCAGGGCGGCGTCGCGGTCCTGCGGCACGACGTCAATGCGCGCGGCAACGTCGAGACGGTCTACGGCCGGGCTCCGGGCGAGAGCGAATGGCGCTTCCTCCGGCGCAACTGGATCGCGGACGCCCCCGACTTCTCCTGGGTCGCCGAAACCGACCGACCGGGCGTGGTCCTCGTCACCGCCCGTCAGGAAGGGGAGGACGTGGAATCTCTGCGGGAGCTGGACCTCGCCACCCTCGCCTTCGGACCGCCCCTCCAATCCCGCGAAGGGCGGGATGTGCTGGGCGGCCTGACGGATTCCTCCGGCCGGCACGTCGGGGCGGCCTTTTATGGCGACCGTCTGGAGTACGCCTTCGTCGAAGAAGGGCTGGCGGCCCACCACCGCGCGCTGGACCGGTTCTTCGACGGCGCTTGCGACGTGGCGATCCAGGCCGTGGACGCCGCCCGCAACCGTTTCCTCGCCTATGCCGTCGGCCCGCGGGAACCCGGCAGCTGGTGGCTTTACGACCGGGCGGCTCGCGCCGTCACCAACGTCGGCTGGCGGCGCGATCTGGAGCCGGAAAGACTGGGCGATGCGGAAACGCTGAAGGTCGCCACGCGCGACGGAGCGGGCATCGAGGCCTATCTGACCGCGCCGCCGGACGCGAGACCGGGCCCGCTGGTCGTCCTGGTCCACGGCGGACCCGAGGTCAGGGACCATCGCGTCTGGGACCGTCAGGCCCAGATCCTCGCCGCCCAGGGCTGGTGGGTTCTGCAGCCCAATTTCCGCGGCTCAGGCGGCTATGGCCGCGCTTTCGCCGAACAGGGGTGGCGTCGCTGGGGCGACCTGATGCAGCACGACGTCGAGGACGCCGTGGCGCACGCCATCTCGGCCAGGGGGCTGGACGCGGCCCGCGTCGGCATCATGGGCGTCAGCTACGGCGGCTATGCGGCCCTGATGGGGGCGGTGCTGAGGCCAGACCTCTACAAGGCCGCCGTCGGCATTTGCGGCGTCTACGACCTGCCCGACATGATGGAATGGGAGCGTCGGCTGGACGACACGCCGGGCGCCCAGATCGTGGAGTTCTGGACCCGCCGGATCGGCGACGTGCGGATGGACGGGCCCCGTCTGGAGGCGGCCTCGCCCCGCCGGCGCGCGGCCGAGGTCGGCTGTCCGGTCCTGCTGGTCCACGGCGTCGAGGACGGGGTCGTGCCGGTGGCCCAGTCCCACCGGATGCGCGACGCCCTGCGCGCCGCCCGCAAGCCGGTGGAATACGTGGAGATCCCGGAATTCGGCCACGCGGACTGGGAGGACGACCAGGAGATGGCCCTCATGCGGCGCTACGTCGACCTGTTCCGCACCGCCTTCGCCTGACCGCAGTCGGAGCAGGCGGGGTCGGCGGCGACCTTCACGGTCCGCGCCTGTCCGCTCAGGCCGTCGAAGACCAGCAGTCGCCCGCTCAGCGGCTCGCCCGCTCCGGCGATCAGCTTGACCGCCTCCAGCGCGCACAGGCTGCCGACCAGCCCGGCCAGGGCCCCGATCACGCCCACGCGGGCGCAGGTCTCGACCTCGGGCGGGGTCTCGGGCACCAGGCAGGCCCAGCAGGGGCGGCCCGTGAACACGCCGACCTGACCGCTCCATCGCCCCAGCGCCCCGGACACCAGCGGCACGCCCAACGCCAGACACGCCGCATTCACCGCCCGGCGCGCGTCGAAGTCGTCGGTGCCGTCGATCACCACGTCGCAGCCGGCCAGCAGGTCGCCGGCCGTCGCGGGCGTCGCCGCCTCGGGCCGCGCCTCGATCGACGCATGAGGGTTCAGCGCCACCAACCGCTCCGCCGCAGCCTCGACCTTGAGCCGACCGACGTCGGCGCTGGCGAACTGCACCTGACGCTGAAGATTGGACAGGGACACGACGTCCGGGTCGACCAGCCTCAGGGCGCCCACCCCCGCCGCGGCCAAATCCAGCGCCGCCGGGCCGCCCACGCCGCCCACGCCGACCACGGCCACGCGCGCGGCCTTCAGCCGCCGCTGGCCCACGCCGCCGACCTCGGCCAGCATCAGGTGGCGCGCATAGCGCTCGATCTCGTCGTCGGAGAGGGTCACGCCCTCGACATAGGATCCGAAGCGACCGCCGTCACGCGGCGAGGCGGCGCTCCAGGACGTCCTGGGCCATCTCCGCGGTCAGCAGGGACAGGCACGGGACGCCCACCGCCCGCAGAAAGGCCTCGGGGTCGTCGCAGACGGCCATGGGCTCATTCAGCGCACGGGAGGTCACCGGCGCGTCGAGGATCACCTCGACGTCCGTATGCCGGGGATCGGCGTGGATCCGCTCCAGCGCCCGCGCGATCACGTGATCGGGGCCCTCCATGGCCTCGACCACCCGATCGCCGTGCAGAACCATGCCCGCCGTGACGTCGGCCTGACGGTTGTTCCGCTCGGCGGCGCCGAGGATGTGGGCCAGCGCCATGGTGCTGAGGCCCGCGGGGCTGAGCGTCCGGCTGATGAAAACGACGCGACGTAGCACTGAGATTCCCCATAGCGGCGTAATCTTGGGTAGATTGTGTCGTTGTAACGGGTTACATTGGTCAAAATGTGACTCTTCGGTGACCTTGAAATCGCTCACCTTTCGCTTGCCGCGCCGCATTTCCGTCGCCATCTGCAACGGATGATGAATTCCACCTTTCCCGACTGGCATGGCACGACCATCCTCGCCGTGCGCAAGAACGGCCGCACGGTGATCGCCGGCGACGGCCAGGTCTCGATGGGCCCGACCATCGTCAAAGGATCCGCGCGCAAGGTGCGGGTACTGGCCGGCGGCAAGGTGCTGGCGGGCTTCGCCGGCGCCACGGCGGACGCCCTGACTCTGATCGAACGGCTTGAGGCCAAGCTGGAGCAGTTTCCGGACCAGCTGGCCCGCGCCTGCGTCGACCTGGCCAAGGACTGGCGCACCGACCGCTACCTGCGCCGGCTGGAGGCCATGCTGCTGGTGGCGGACCGGGCCTCGATCTACACCGTCACGGGCGTCGGCGACGTGCTGGAGCCCGAGCACGGCGTGGCCGCCGTCGGCTCCGGCGGCAATTTCGCCCTCGCCGCCGCCCGCGCCCTGATCGACAACTCCGACCTCGACGCCGAAGCCATCGCGCGCAAGTCCATGGCCATCGCCGCCGAGGTCTGCGTCTACACCAACGGCAATCTGACGGTGGAGACGCTGGAGTAGACGTCGCTCCTCGATGTCGATGTCTGCTGGTTCATCACCAAGGACACCAAGGATGCACGAAGGACACCAAGAGACCGAGCCCGTGACGAACGCCGTTGACCAAGTCGGCCGTACCGTCGTCGATGCCGCGCTCACCGTCCATAGAGCCTTGGGCCCTGGGCTGCTGGAGTCCGTCTACGAAGCCTGCCTCGCCGAAGAGCTCACCAAAAGGGGCCTACGGGTGCAGCGCCAGGTCAGCGTGCCGGTGATCTATGGTGACGTTCGCATCGACGTGGGGTTCCGCCTTGATTTGCTGGTGAACGACGCGGTCGTCGTGGAAATCAAATCGATCGACGCCTTGGCGTCGATCCATACGGCCCAGGTTTTGACCTACCTTCGCTTCTCCCGTGTTCGGCTCGGCTATCTGATCAATTTCAATATTGTGCTTCTCAAGAACGGCATCCGCCGACTCGCCCTCTGAACCCTTGGTGTCCTTGGTGTCCTTGGTGGTCCTTGGTGCCCTTGGTGATGAACCAAGCCTCGCCAACGCCAGACGCCGACCCACCTAACGGCCTCCATGACAGATCTTTCACCCCGCGAAATCGTCTCCGAACTGGATCGCCACATCGTCGGTCAGGCCGACGCCAAGCGCGCCGTGGCCGTGGCCCTGCGCAACCGGTGGCGGCGCAAGCGCGTGCCCGAGGGGCTGCGCGACGAGGTGACGCCCAAGAACATCCTGATGATCGGCCCCACCGGCGTCGGCAAGACCGAGATCGCCCGCCGTCTGGCGAAGCTGTCCGGCGCGCCCTTCCTCAAGGTCGAGGCCACCAAGTTCACCGAGGTCGGCTACGTCGGCCGCGACGTGGACCAGATCATACGCGACCTGGTCGAGGCCGCCCTTGTCATGGTGCGCGACCGCCGCCGCGCCGACGTCCGGGCCAAGGCCGAAGCGGCGGCCGAGGAGCGCATCCTCGACGCCCTGGTCGGGCCGGGCGCCCAGCCGGCGACGCGCGACAGCTTCCGCACCAAACTGCGCGCCGGCCAGATGGACGACAAGGAGATCGAGATCGCCCTGGCCGACACCACGTCCCCGATCCAGGGCATGGATCTGCCCGGCGGGAACGTCGGCCTGCTGAACCTGTCGGAAATGCTGGGCAAGCTGGGCGGAGGCCGCACCAAGACCGTCCGCACCACCGTGCGCGAGGCCGTGGCCCCGCTGACGTCGGAGGAAGCCGACAAGCTGCTGGATCAGGACGGCCTGACGCGCGAGGCGGTGACGCTGGCCGAGCAGGAAGGCATCGTCTTCCTCGACGAGATCGACAAGGTCGCCGCCCGGTCGGAGGCGCGCGGCGCCGACGTGTCGCGCGAGGGCGTCCAGCGCGACCTGCTGCCCCTGATCGAGGGCACGACGGTCTCGACCAAGTATGGCCCGGTGAAGTCGGACCACGTGCTGTTCATCGCCTCGGGCGCCTTCCACGTCGCCAAGCCGTCGGACCTCCTGCCCGAACTGCAGGGCCGCCTGCCGATCCGGGTCGAGCTCAAGGCCCTGACGCGCGAGGACTTCGCCCGCATCCTGACCGAGCCCGAGGCCAACCTGATCCGCCAGAACCAGGCCCTGATGGAAACCGAGGGCGTCGATCTGACTTTCACCGACGAGGCGATCCAGGCTTTGGCCGACGCCGCCGTCGCCGCCAACACGGCGGTCGAGAACATCGGCGCCCGTCGCCTTCAGACCGTGGTCGAGCGCGTGCTGGAAGAGCTCAGCTTCACGGCCCCCGACCGCCCCGGCCCCTTCGTCGTCGACGCCGACCTGGTCCGCGCCAGCGTCTCCGACCTGGCCAACGACGCCGACCTGGGGCGATACATCCTTTAAGGTGGACCGCGACCTCGATCGCCGTCCGGCTCGCGTTCATGGAGCCCGTCTGAGCCGTCCCTTACTTGTGAGGCACGGGCTCCCAAATCCTCCCCCCGCGCACCCTCTCCCGCCGGGAGAGGGAACGGCGACTTGGGTCGGGAAGTTGTGACGACTTCTCCCGTCTTTCTTTGCCCTTTCAACGCGGTGCGTTTTTCCATCCGCGACTTTCCGACGTCGGTTGGGGCGTGCGGCAGCATCTGGGGGTTCCGTCGCGGGGGAGGGCGCAAGGCCTTGCGAGCTTGTCGCGGCGGGAGCGGTTCGAGCGGGGGCTGCGTCGGGAACTCCTATGTTCCTGAGCGGCCGGTGCTGGTCTCGACGCGGGTTCCGCGGTCTTCCTGCCCTCAAGCAGCGAGGCCCCGCGGGCCGAGCGATAGGGCCAAAAAAGAGCATCATGGCGCGTCACGGGAAGGCGCGCGTCCGGGTCCGGGGTTCGCAAGTCTCCCGCCCGCCCGCCAGGGGCGCGTCCGTTAGTCGCCAAGCAGCGGCCCTATGCGGTGGTTCCGG
>NZ_DASYGX010000005.1:0-116468 GCF_035999125.1 Brevundimonas sp.
GCAAGTCTCCCGCCCGCCCGCCAGGGGCGCGTCCGTTAGTCGCCAAGCAGCGGCCCTATGCGGTGGTTCCGGCCACCTCGGACAGCTCCTGATCAGACGAGCCGCGCGGAGCGTCGTCGCGAAGCCGAAACGGTAAACTCATCCTCATCCGGGCTCCGCGCCCGGCGCTCCGCCCGCCCTTCCCAACTCCGCGCGAAAAACGACGGAGCGAAGACGCGTGCGCACGTTCAAAGGAGCGCGGACCTCCAGGTCCGCGAAACACCTCCCAACCGCAAGACGCGGACGTGGACGTCCGCGCTCCTGATCCGAGCCCATCCTGCCCCATTAACGCACCGTAACTTTCGCCCCAGTCCCGCCCTGATAGGGTCCGCCGACCCGTCGAGGAGCTTTCGCCAATGTCCCGTCTTCTTCCCCTGCGCGCCGCCCTGGCCGCCGCTTCCGTCCTGGCTCTGACCGCCGCCGCCCCAGGGCTGGCCCAGGCCCAGGACGCCTCGGCCATCGCCGTGCCGCCGCTGCAGTACACGCATAGAGAACTGCCCAACGGCCTGGACGTCTACGCCATGCCGGATCCCACGGCGGGCACGGTGACGGTGCAGGTCTGGTACGACGTCGGCGGCAAGGACGATCCGGAGGGCCGCAGCGGCTTCGCCCATCTGTTCGAACACATCCTGAGCCGCAAGACGGTCAACATCCCCTATGGCCAGATCTCGACCTGGGTCGAGAACGCGGGCGGCGGCCGCAACGCCTCCACCGGCCAGGACTTCACCAACTATTACGAGACCGTGCCGCCCGAGTATCTGGAGATGATGCTCTGGACGCACGCCGAGCGGATGGCGCGGCCCGTGGTCGACCAGGCCGTCTTCGACGCCGAGCGGTCGATCGTGAAGGAGGAGCTGCGCCAGAGGGTCTACGCCCCGCCCTACGGACGGTTGGGCCGGTTCGTCATCGGCGACAACAGCTTCGACGAGAGCATCTATCGGCGCAGCGTGATCGGATCGATCGAAGAGCTGGACGCCGCGACCATCGACGACGCCCGGGCCTTCCACGAGGCCTACTACCGCCCGGCCACCGCGACGCTGATCGTGTCGGGCAATTTCGATCCGGCCCAGCTGGACCGCTGGGTCGATCAGTATTTCGGGGGCATTGCGAACCCGGAACGTCCCGTGCCGGCGTTCCAGCGGCCGGTCGAGACGCCGCGCACCCAGCCGCGCGACGTGGTGTCCTATGCGCCCAACGTGCCCCTGCCCGCGATCGGCCGGATCTGGCCGGGCGTGCCGGCGACCCATCCCGACGCGGCGGCGCTGGACGTTCTGCAAGGCATCCTGTCGCGGGGCCAGAACAGCCGGCTGTACCAGCGGCTGATTTATGCCGACCAGCTGGCCACCGGGGCCTCGATCGGCGCCAATCTGATGGAAGAAGACGGCGTGATCTCCGGCACGGTCATCGTCGCCCAGGGCAAGTCGATGGAGGCGGCGGAGGCCGCCTATGACGCCGTGATCGCGGACGTCCGCACCACCCCCGTCACCCAGGCCGAGCTGGACGAGGCCAAGATGGAGATCGTCTCCTCAGAGCTGCGCCAGCGCGAGACGGCGTCCGGCCGCGCCTTCATCCTGGGCCAGGCCCTGGTGTCCGAAGGCGACCCCGCGGCCCCAGACGCCCGCCTGGCGGCCGTCCAGGCCGTGACCGCCGACGACGTGCTGCGCGTCGCCCGCACCTATCTGCGCGACGACGCCGTCGTGCGCGTCCGCTATCTGGACGAGTCGCAACGCCCCGAAGGCGTGCCGGAGGACAGCTGGCGCAACCCCGCCCCGGTCCCGACCTTCGTCTCCGTGCCGCCGGCGATCCTGCCGCCGAACGAACTGCTGCCCGAGGGCCGGCGGATGGCCCCGCCCGTGCCCGGCGCCGCGCGCGTCGCCGCCGTGCCTGCGGTGGCCGAGCGCACCCTGCCCAACGGTCTGCGCGTCATCGTGGCCAGGTCCACCGACCTGCCGATCATGAACGCCCAGCTGATCATCGGCGGCGGCGCGTCGGGCGACCCCGAGGGCCGGATGGGCCTCGCCTCCAGCACGGCGAATCTGGCGCGTGAAGGCGCCGGAGGACGCACCGCGCCGCAGATCGCCGCCTCGTTGGAATCCCTCGGCGCATCGATCGGCGCCGGAGCGGGCGCGGACTCGACCTCCGTCAGCCTGTCGGCGCCCATCGCATCGCTGGACCGGGCCGGGCCGATCTTCGCCGACGTCGTGATGCGTCCCGACTTTCCGGCGGCGGAGCTGGACCGCCAGCGCACGCGGGGGATCAACGGCCTGCGCGTCGCCCTGCGCGACCCCGCCAACCTGGCCTCCGCCGCCCTCGGTCGGCTGGTTTACGGCGGCTCTCCCTACGGCGCGCCGACCTCGGGCACGGCCGAAAGCCTCGCCGCCATGACCCGCGACGACGTGGTCGCCCACCACGCCCGTTGGTGGCGGCCCGACAACGCCGCCCTGGTCATCACCGGCGGCATGTCGCCGGAATCCGCCTTCGCCTTCGCGGAGGCGACGTTCGGTGACTGGGTCCGGCCCGGCGGCGCGGCGCCCACCGCGGGCGACCGCGCCGGAACCCCGCCGCCGCCGCGGGTGGTGGTGATCGACATGCCGGGCGCCGGCCAGGCCGCCATCGCCGCCGCCGTTCGCGGTCCGGAGCGTCAGGACGACGACTGGTATCCGATGGCCGTGGCCAACGCCGTGATCGGCGGCGGCAGCGGCGGGCACCTGTTCAACGAGATCCGCAACAAGCGCGGCCTGAGCTACGGCGCCTACTCGGGCCTGGCGACCCGCACGGAGGCCACGGCCCTGTCCGCGCAGACCCAGACCAAGAACGAGAGCGCGGTCGAAGTCGTGGGGCTGGTCCTGGATCAGATCGACCGCCTGACGACGGAGACTGTGACCGACCAGGCGGTGACCGATCGCGAAAGCTTCGTCCTGGGCGGCTTCTCGCGTTCCATCGAGACCACGGGCGGCCTGGGCGGCTTCATCGCCGACACCGTCGTGCTGGGCCTGCCGCTGTCGGAGATGCAGACCTATCCGCAGCGCCTGCGCGCCACCGACCCCGCCGCCGTCTCGGCCGTCGCGGGCCGCTGGTTGGGACGCGAGCGCGCCTATGTGGTCGTGGTCGGCGACGCCTCCCAGTTCCTGGACGGCATGCGCGCCGCCTATCCGGACCTGGTGGTGATCAAGGCGGAGGACGTCGACCTGAACCGCGCCGACCTGGGGATCGAGTGATCCGGGAGGGCGTCAGCCCTTCCGGAACGCCTTCACCGCGTCGACGGCCTTCCTCACCTCGGCTTCGATCGCGCCCCAGTCGCCGGCCTTCACCGCCGCGTCGGTGATCAGCTTCGAACCCATGCCGGCGGCGACGATGCCGCTGCCGAACCATCGGGCGATCGACGCCGCGTCCGGATCGACGCCGCCCGTCGGCATGATCTTGGTCCAGGGCATGGGGCCCAGCACCGCCTTGACGAAGTCCGGCCCGCCGACCGAGGCGCCGGGGAACAGCTTCACGATCTCGCAGCCCAGCTCATGCGCGCGGATGATGTCGGTCACCGAGCCGCAGCCCGGGAAATAGGCCGTCATGCGCCGGTTGCAGACGACCGCCACCTCCTCGACCAGCCCCGGGCTGACCACGAAACGCGCGCCCCGGTTCAGGAAGGTCGAGGCCGTGCCCGCGTCGATCACCGAGCCGATGCCGAGCACGACGCCGGGGTCGGTCTTCTGCAGCTCGCGCGCGATCTCTCCGAACAGGTCGACGGCGAAGTCGCCCCGGTTGGTGAACTCCACCACCGGCGCCCCACCCCGCCCGCAGGCCCGGATCACGTTCAGGCAGACTTCGGGGTCCGCATGATAGAAGACCGGGCACACGCCCTGCGCCTCCAGGCCGGTCAGCACGCTCAGACGGTCGTGGGGCATTCCATTCTCCAAAGCTCCGTCATCCTCGGGCTCGACCCGAGGACCAGAGGCGGCGGCGCGCTCCGTAGAGGACGGCGCACACCAAGCGTGTCGGATCGTCCGATCCTCGGGTCAAGCCCGAGGATGACGCATGGACTCAGTCATCGTGATCAAGCAATCGCCACGCACCATCAAGACTCTCGGCCATCTTGCCGGCGGGTATGTTGGGCAGGAGCCGAAGGTTGGTTTGGCGCGCGATCAGGTGTCCCGCGTGAACGCCGCCTGCACCATCAACCTCTTCGTGGTCACCTTCCCCACACGTGAACTGCCACATGCCGTCGCGGTGATGGACGACGAGGGCCACCGATCTCTCTTCCCGGAGCACGTGGGCGCAGGCCAGTACGATCTCGCCTGGGTCAGGTCGCATGGGGTATCTCCACAATCCTTCTAACCATCCCGCTCCCTGCATCCGCCAGCGGATCCAGCACGGTGAAGTGGTCGGCGCCCGCGACCACCTCGACCCGCGTCTCCACACCCCTCGCGCCCCACAGGGCGGCCATGTCGCGCGACTGGCGGATGAACTCCGGGCTCTCCTCGCCGCCGACCCAGCAGTCCAGCGTCGTGCCGCCGGGGGTGGAGCCGTCCGGCACGGGCCAGTTCGTGACGCTCAGCGCACGGGCCTCCGAGACGTCCAGCCCCAGCGCCACATTGAGCGAGGTCGGGATCAGGGGCTCCAGATCGAAGACGCCGCTGATGGCCAGCGCCGCCGACGCTCGGCCCTCGGACAACATGGCCGACGCCATGTGCCCGCCGGCGGAGTGGCCGAAGACCACGGGCCGCGCGCCGGTCCTGGCCCGCACCGCCTCCACGGCGTCACGCGCCTGCATGAGGATGCGCCCCAGCCGTACCGAGGGGGCGAGGTCGTAGGAGGGAATGGCCACGCTCACGCCGCGGCTCACCAGCGCCGGCGCGATCCAGCTGAACCAGCTGCGGTCCAGCGCCTGCCAGTAGCCGCCGTGCAGGAAGACCGCGATCGGCGACTCCGGTCCCGCCTCGAACAGATCCATCACCTCCCGCGCCCCCGACCCATAGCGCAGCTCGACCGGCGGAAGCGCCGCCCGCGCCGCCTCGCTCCCGGCCTTCCAGCGCAGCATGACCGTCTGATGGTCGGGCACGCGGGCGCGGTTGTTGTATTCGGCTTCGAGGTCCAGGGCAGGGCTCCGGAGGGAGAGGCAGTAGGCAGTAGGCAGTAGGCAGTGGGACGGCGCGCGGCTCGACGATCGGGCTCGAACGCCCTACTGCCTACTGCCTATTGCCTACTGCCTGTGGAAACAGCCCCATGATGACCGCCATCTTCGTCTTCATCAAATGCGAGCTGGGCCACGCCAACGACGTGGCGGCCGACGTCGTGGACGAGGTCGAGCACGTGTCGGAGGTCTATTCGACCTCGGGCCAGTACGACCTTCTGGCCAAGTTCAACCTGCCCAAGGACATGGACATCGGCGCCTTCGTGACGAAGTCGGTGCAGACGCGGCCGCACATCCGCGACACCTTCACCGTCATCACCTTCTCGCCCTTCCTGCCGTCGAAGGGCTGAGGCGCGGGCGCGTCAGGCCGACCGCGCGCGAGCTTCCCGGCGCCGTCGCAGCCGCCGCGCCAGCCGGAAGACGACCACCGCCAGCACGACCAGCAGAACCGGGATCAGGATCGGGGCGAGAAACGCCAGGATCACGGTGAAGACCGCCAGCACGTCCTCCAGCAGGCTCAGCACCGGATTGCCGAGCCCCGCCGTCGTCGCGGTGGAGGCCACCCGAGCCCCGCTCTGCGCCGCGTTGAAGGCCAGCGCCGTCGGGGCCCCCACGATCACCCCGGCCACCGCGGCGGTGGTCGGATCGACGCCGGCGAACAGGCCGCCCGCCGCCACCGCCGCCGCCACCGGCCGCGCCACCAGACCCAGCGAATGCAGGGCGTGGTCCACGCCCGGGATCTTGTCGCCGACGAACTCGATCACCGCCGCGACGCCCAGCGCGATCATCGCCGCGTCCGACGTGACCCAGCTCCAGCTGTCGTTCAGCTGCAGGCCGAACAGGTTCAGCCGCTCGGCGCCCGCCATCATCAGCAGCGGCAGGAAGGTCCGCAGCCCCGTCGCCGCCGCCAGGCCGAGGCCCAGCAGCACCGGCAGCACCCAGGTCACGCCCGCCTGACCCCACAGGCCCGCCAGCGTTTCGCGCGCCGCCTCGATCGAAACCCCGTCCATGTCGTGTCTCCGGCCCGACGCCTGAACGCGCGCGGCTTCATCCTGATCCGGTTCAGGGGTATCGTCGAGCCATGCCCGCCGCCCCGCGCGTCCGCGCCGCCGACGTCTTCACGCCCGAGGAATGGGCGCCGTTCCAGACCCGCGCCGGCTGGGTCGGGCCGCTGCTTGTGGCGCACTGCTGGGGCGTGATCGCGCTGGCCGTCGCTGCGGGCGTCATTTGGCCCATCCTGATCCCCGTCTGCGTCATGGTCATCGGCACGCGGCAGCTGGGGCTGGCCATCCTGATGCACGAGGCGGCGCATGGCGGCCTGTCGCCGAACCGGCGGGTGAACGACTTTCTGGGTCACTGGCTGTGCGCCGTGCCGGTGGGCGCGAGCCTGGACGCCTATCGGCCCTATCACCTGGCCCACCACAAATACGCCCAGCAGGCCGAGGACCCCGATCTGGTCCTGTCGGCGCCGTTCCCGGTCAGCCGCGCGTCCCTGCGCCGCAAGATCATCCGCGACCTGACCGGCCAGACCTTCTTCAAGCAGCGGGTGCTGTTCGCCTTGAAGGCGTTCGGCACCTCACGCGACGCCGACATGGCGGAGGGGGCGGTGGTCACCGGCAAGTCGGCGCCCCCGTTCCTGCTGGTCAACGCCGCCCTGTTCGCCGTCATGGCGCTGGCCGGGGTTTGGTGGGCGTGGTTCGCCCTGTGGCTGCTGCCGCTGGCGACCTGGTTCCCGATGGTCACGCGGCTGAGGAACATCGCCGAGCACGCCTGCGTCGAGGGCTCCGCCACCGACCCCTTCCGCGCCGCCCGCACCACCCGCGCCGGCTGGTGGGAACGCGCCTTCATCGCCCCCTACTGGGTCAACTTCCACGCCGAGCACCACCTGTTCATGCACGTTCCCTGCTGGAAGCTTCCGGCCCTTCACCGCGCGGTCCGGGCGACGGAGCCGGGGCGGCGGATGGAGGTCGCGCCGGGCTATGCGGCGGTGATGCGGGAGGCGACTTCCCACTCCCTGCGAAAGACGGCTTGAGGAGATCGTGATGGACGTCCAATCCGGGGACCGACGGGTCTCGCTCACCTTCGAGGGGTCCGGTGACGTGGCGCTTTGCCTTCAGCTGGCGCTAAGGGCCAAGTTCTTCGATGACGAGACGGCGACGGGGCTCCTGAGCCCGCCCATCAACGAGATTCTCCGCGCGGCGATGGCGGCACTGGAAGCGGACCGTGGCACGGCCGCGGAGCACTATTCCGAGTGGGTCGTCACCCATCATCTGCCGAGGGTGCGCCATCGGATCACGTCCCTGCCGGAGTACCAACGGGCTGACCACGAAGGTCGGCGGCAGTTGATGGCGACAGCGCTGTATCCGCACGTTCCTGCCGAGGCCTGATGTGACGGCGGGAGCTCCCCGCTTGCCACCACCCCCTCCCCCCGCCAATGTCCGCCGCGTCAGTTTTCGTGTCGGAGCCTCGCCCATGACCCTCGGCCGCCGCATCGTCGCCGCCGCGACCGCCCTCACCCTGATCGCCGCCCCCGCCGTGCAGGCGGGCGAGGGGATGTGGACGTTCGACAACTTCCCCATCGCGCGGGTCAACGCGACGCTGGGCACCAACATCGACCAGGCGTGGCTGGACAGGGTGCGGCTGTCGTCGGTCAAGTTCGGCGGCTGTTCGGCGGGCGTGGTCTCGCCCGAGGGGCTGGTGATGACCAACAACCACTGCGTCGCCAGTTGCGTGGCGCAGCTGTCGACGCCGGAGGTGAACTACGCCGCCACCGGTTTCCTGCCCGCCAGCCGCGCCGAGGAGAAGCGCTGCCCCGGCGGCTCGGCCGAGATCCTGACCGACATCGCCGACGTGACCCAGCGCATGCAGGCCGCCGGCGCCGGCCAGTCGGGGGCCGCCTTCGTCCGCGCCCGCGACGCGGAAGCCGCCGCGATCGAGGCCGAGGCCTGCGCCGGCAAGACCGACAGCCGCTGCCAGGTCGTGACCCTGTACCGGGGCGGCCAGTTCAAGCTGTACACCTACAAGCGCTATGCCGACGTGCGCCTGGCCTGGGCGCCGGAGGATCGCGCCGCGACCTTCGGCGGCGATCTGGACAACTTCAACTTCCCGCGCTTCGCCATCGATGCGGCCTTCATCCGCCTGTACGAGAACGGCCAACCGGCGGCGACGCCGATCCATTTCACGTGGAATGCGTCCAAGCCCGTCGAGGGCCAGCCCATCTTCGTCACCGGCAGCCCCGGCGCGACCCAGCGCCTGCTGACCCAGGACCAGCTGTACACCGTCCGCGACGTCATCCTGCCGATGGATCAGCTGATCACGTCGGAGCTGCGCGGCCGCATGATCCGCTATGGCGAGGAAAGCCCCCAGCGCGCCTTCGAGGTGATGGACCCGCTGGTGTCGCTGGAGAACACCTACAAGCGCGGCATCGGCCGCATGCGGGCCCTGATCGACGTCGACTTCATGGCCAAGCGGGCGGCGGACGAGGCCGACTTCCGGGCGCGCGTGGCCGCCAATCCGGCGCTGGCCGCCGACGTCGGCGACCCCTGGGGCGAGCTGGCCGCGATCCAGCCGATCCAGCGGGCGCTGTATCCTTCGTACACGATGCTTGAGGCGCGGGCCGGGGGCGGCTCGGTGTTGTTCGGCTATGCCTGGACCCTGGTCCGCGCGGCGCAGGAGCGGGCAAAGCCTTCGGGCGAGCGCCTGCCGGAATACGTCGACGGCCGCCTGGGCGCCGCCCAGAGCCGCATCGCCGCCGAACGGCCGATCTATCCCGAATTGGAAGAGATGCAGGTCAGCTGGTGGCTGTCAAAGACGCGCGAATGGCTGACGGTCGACGATCCCCGGGTTCGGGGATTGCTGGGTCGGGAGTCGCCCGAGGGTCTTGCGGCGCGCGTCATCGGCGGCACGAAACTGGCCGACCCGGCGGTGCGCCGCGCCCTGTGGGACGGCGGGCTGGAGGCGATCGAGGCCTCCGACGACCCCCTGATCCAGTGGGTCCTGTCGATCCAGGACGAGAGCCGCGCCGCCCGCGCGGAGTGGGAGGAGCGCGTCGTCGGCCCGACCGACCGCGCCTCGGAAACCCTGGCCCGCGCCCGCTTCGGCGCCTATGGCGACAGCGTCTATCCGGACGCGACCGGCACCCTGCGGCTGACCTGGGGACGCGTCGAGGGCTGGACCTATCAAGGCCAGACCGTGCCGGCCTTCACCACCTTCGCCGGCCTGTGGGACCGCATGACGGGCGCCGCGCCCTTCGACGTCGCGCCCAGGCTGCTGGCCGCGCGCGACCGCATCCCGGCCGACACCGTGCTGAACATGGCCGTGTCCACCGACACCATCGGCGGCTCGTCGGGCTCGCCGGCGGTAAATGCGGCGGGCGAGATCGTGGGGGCCAATTTCGACTCCACCATCCTGACCCAGCGCAACGCCTATGGGTACGATCCGAACGTGAATCGCTCGGTGATCGTGACGACGGGCGCGGTGACGGTCGCGCTCCGCGACGTCTACGGGATGGATCACCTGCTGGAAGAGCTGGGGGTCTGAAGCGAGGCAGTAGGCAGTAGTGAGTAGGCAGTAGGCGGATGTGGTTCAATCCGAGCCGTGCGCTTCAAGCCGAACGATGAGGGCGCGCAGCATTTTCCCGAGCTCGTCGGCCTCAGAAAGAATGGGGACCGACGCCGCGTCGCTTGCCAGCCCCACTCTGACGGCGAGCAGCAGGTGGGTCTCAGCCTCTTTGAGCGAGCCTTGAGCGATCCTGAGAAAGTTCAAATACGAACCCTTTGAAGACCGCCCATAGCCCTCCACAATGTTGGCAGCCACCGATGCGGCAGCACGCCTTGCTTGAGCGGTCAGGCCGAACTGTTCTTCCTTCGGAAAGGACCTGGTGAGCTCGTAGACGGCCTGCGCCAAGTCCATCGCTCGCGGCCAGACCTTGAGGTCGCGGTAGCTTTTGATCTGATCCATTCCCTCAGCCAGTCGCGCGAGACACTTCCCTACTGCCTACTGCCTACTGCCTACTGCCTACTGCCTAACCCCTCAGATCTGGCTCATCTTCTGCCGCGCCTTCTCGAAATACTGCCAGCCGGTCCAGACGGTGATCACGGCGGCGGCCCAGATCAGGACGTCGGCGAACAGCTGGAAGTGCGGCAGCCAGTCGAACTCCAGTCCGAAGCCGTCCCAGTTGCGCGCGAACAGCTGGGCGCCCAGGGCCACCAGCTGCAGCGTCGTCTTCCACTTGGCCAGCAGGGTGACCGGCAGCTTGACCTTGCCGGCCACGGTCTCGCGCAGGGCCGACACCGCGAACTCCCGGAACAGGATCAGGCCGCAGGGGATGGCGATCTGGGGCACCGAGCCGCTCGTCAGCACGCCCAGGATGGCGCCGGTCACCAGCACCTTGTCCGCGATCGGGTCGAGGATGGCGCCCCACCGCGTCGTCGCGTGCCAGCGCCGCGCCAGATAGCCGTCGATCCAGTCCGTCGACGCCGCCACCACAAAGATGAAGAAGGCCGCGCGATAGAGCGCGAACTGATCCTCCGGGCTCAGATAGCTGGACAGATAGGGGATGCCGCCCGTCGCCCCCGCCAGGATCAGGAACATCACCACCCCCGCCGCCAGTCGCAGGCCCGTCAGGATGTTGGGGATGGGATTGGCGTGGGGATGCGGGGCGGTGGTCATGGCGTCCTCGGGCTGATGGCCTGAGATGCCACGCTTTCTCCGTTCAGGCGAGCGGCTGGAAAGGCCCCGCACCCGTCAGTCTGCGCAGCAGCCCTTCGGCGGCGCCGAAATGCAGGCCGACCAGTTCCCGTTCACCGGCCGCCTCGCGTTTCCCGATCCGCCGGGCCAGAAAATCGCGACGCCTGGGGTCGGCGTCGGTCATTTCGCGTTCTTCTTGGCGGCCATCGCCTGCTGCCAGCGGCTGGGCGGCTTGTCGTCGCGATGCGGGCAGCCCGGCCAACAGCAGGGACGACGCTTGCCCTCCTTCATCTCCTCGATCGTGCGGCGGATGCGGCGTTCGCGCGTCGGCGCCTGCTTCGCGTCCTCGACCCAGCAGATGAACTCGTTGCGGCCCAGCGGCGTCAGCCCCTGCCACAGCGCCAGCACGTCGGCGTCCGCGCGGATCGCCGCCTTCAGGTCGTCCGCCGCCCGATGCACCGTGCCTTCCGCGAAGTCGCTCATGCGCGCACCCTAGACCCGGCCGGCCGGATGGAAGAAGGCGTGGATGCGCACGGCCAGCGCCCGGTTGATGCCCTCGACCTTTTCCAGATCCACCACCGAGGCCCGGCCCACGCCCTTGGCCGATCCGAAAGCGTGCAGCAGGGCCTTCTTCCGCCCCGGCCCGACGCCCTCGATCTCGTCCAGCGGATTCTTCTTGATGTCCATCGACCGGCGCTTGGCGTGGGCGCCGTTGGCGAAGCGGTGGGCCTCGTCGCGCAGCCGCTGGATGTAGTAGAGCGCCGGCGACTTCAGCGGCAGCATGAAGGGCGGCCTGCCGGGGATGATGAACTTCTCCAACCCCGCGTCCCGGTCCGGCCCCTTGGCCACGCCGACGGCCAGGATGTCCTCCAGACCCAGCTCGTCCAGCACCGATCGCACAGCCGACAGCTGGCCCAGGCCGCCGTCGATCAGCAGCAGGTCCGGCCGCTCCGGCGCCTCGCCCTCGTCCTCTTCCTTGACCAGTCGGCCGAACCGGCGGCGCATGACCTCGCGCATCATGCCGAAATCGTCGCCGGGGGTGAGGTCCTCACCGCGGATGTTGAACTTCCGGTACTGGGTCTTGCGGAAGCCTTCGGGCCCCGCGACGACCATGGCCCCCACGGGGTTCGAGCCCTGGATGTGGGCGTTGTCGTAGATCTCGATCCGCTCCGGCCGTCCCTCCAGCCCGAAGGCCTCGACCACCTCGTCGAGGATCTTCCCCTGCGCCGAGTTCTCGGCCAGCCGCCGCCCCAGCGCCTCGCGCGCATTGGTCAGGGCATGGTCCACCAGCGCCTTGCGGTCGCCGCGCTGCGGCCGCTCGATCGAGACGACGCGCCGCCCGTCGGTCCGCTTGGCCATCATCGAGAAGGCCTCTTCCAGCAGCTCCTTCTCGAACGGGACCACGTTGGACAGAATCTCGCGCGGGACCGGCTTGTCCTCATAGAACTGCCCCAGGAACGCCCCCAGGATGTCTGCGTCGGCGTCAGACTTGTCGACGCGCGGAAAGTAGGCCCGTCCGCCCCAATTCTGGCCTCCGCGATAGAAGAACACCTGCACGCACGCCTGCCCGCCGTCGGAATGCAGGGCGAAGACGTCGGCCTCCGCCACCCCTTCGGCGCTGACCGAGTTCTCCATCGAGATCGCCGACAGGGCCCGGATGCGGTCGCGCACGCGCGCGGCGGTCTCGAAGTCCATGCCGTCGCTGGCGGCCTGCATCTCCTGCGACAGCCGCCCGATCACCGCCCGCGACTTGCCGCGGAGAAACGCCTCGGCCTCGTCCACCAGCTCCGCGTAGTCCTCCAGCGAGATCAGCCCCGTGCACGGCGCCGAGCAGCGCTTGATCTGGTGCAGCATGCAGGGCCGCGTCCGGCTTTCGTAGACGCTGTCCGAGCACGATCGCAACAAAAAGGCCTTCTGCAGCGTGGTCAGGGTGCGGTTCACCGCCCAGGTCGAGGCGAACGGCCCGAAATAGTCGCCCTTGATCGTGTGCGCCCCGCGATGCTTCCTCACCTGGGGCGCCCGGTGGTCGCGCCGGATCATCAGCTCGGCGAACGACTTGTCGTCGCGCAGGACGACGTTGAACCGCGGCTTCAGCTTCTTGATGAAGTTGGATTCCAGCAGCAGCGCCTCGGTCTCGGTCGCCGTGACGACCAGCTCCATCGCGCGGGTCAGGCTGACCATGTGGGCGATGCGCTGGGTGTGGAACCGCCCTTGCGCGTACTGAACGATGCGCTTCTTCAGCGATCGCGCCTTGCCGACGTACAGGCACGCCCCGTCCTCGCCGTACATGCGATAGACGCCCGGCCTGTCCGGCGCCCGACGCGCCTCGTCGCGGATCAGCTCGGCGGCCTTCAGATCGGTTTCGGGGGCCGGAATCGCCTCGGTCATCGTGGGCGAATATAGGCCGACGTCAGCCGCGCCGCACCAGCAGCATGCCGCCGATCACCATGGCCGTGCCGCCCAGCCGGGCCAGGCTGATCGGCTGGCGCGGCACGCCCATCAGGCCGAAGTGGTCGATCAGCAGGCCCAGCACCAGCTGACCCGCCACCACCGCCGCCAGCGACGTCGCCACCCCAAGTTTCGGCGTCGCCCAGGCCAGGACGAAGACGAACAGCGCGCCGTACAGCCCGCCGATCCAGGCCCAAGCCGGCACGTCGCGCACGGCCTGCCCCTCCGGTCGGTGATTCATGGCGACGGCTAGGATCATCAGGGTGATCGTGCCGACGGCGAAGGACACCAGGGCGGCGTTCAGCGGCGTGCCGACGCCCTGGGCCAGGCGCGCGTTGGTCGGTCCCTGGATGGCGGCGGCCGCCCCTGCGGCGAAGACGGCGATCAGGGCGAGGAGATTGGCGTTCATGGCCCTCCGAACGTGGGCCGGGCCGCCGGGTTCTGTCCAGCGCGATCGTGTCCGGTTGACTTCACCTCGCGCGCCTGATGGCCTCGGCGGCGCATCAAGGGAGCTGAGACATGCGCGGATTCGGAACCACTCTGGCGGGGATCGTCGGCGTGCTGATCGTCGTGGTGGGCGTGATGGTCGGCCTGCCGACCTACAACGTCTATCGCAAGCAGATGGCGGGCAAGGCCGCCTATGAGCAGGCGGTGCAGGACCGCCGCATCCGGGTGCTGGAAGCGCAGGCGGCGCTGGATTCGGCCCAGCTGACGGCCCAGGCGGAAGTGGCCCGCGCCCGCGGCACCGACGAGGCCAACCGCATCATGGCCCAGAGCCTGGGCGGGCCGGAGAACTATCTCCGGTGGGCCTACATCGACATGCTGAAGGAGACGGCGGATCAGCAGGACCGCCAGATCATCTACATCCCCACCGAGGCCGGCATGCCGATCCTGGAGGCGGGCCAGCGCGGGGCGCGTCCGGCGGGCGGGAACTGAGGGCTCCCGCCGCACCAGGCGGCACGATCAATAGCGGTAGTGCTCGGGCTTGAAGGGCCCCTGCACCGGCACGGAGATGTAGTCGGCCTGGTCCGGCTTGAGTTGCGTCAGCTTGGCGCCCAGCTTGTCGAGGTGCAGGCGCGCGACCTTTTCGTCCAGGTGCTTGGGCAGGACGTAGACCTTGTTCTCGTACTTGGACTTGTTGGTCCACAGTTCGATCTGGGCCAGCGTCTGGTTGGTGAAGCTGGCCGACATCACGAACGAGGGGTGGCCCGTGGCGTTGCCCAGGTTCACCAGCCGGCCTTCCGACAGAAGGATGATCTTCTTGCCGTCCGGGAACTCGATGTGGTGGACCTGCGGCTTGATCTCGTCCCACTTGAAGTTCTTCAGGCCCGCGACCTGAATCTCCGAGTCGAAGTGGCCGATGTTGCAGACGATGGCGTTGTTCTTCATCGCCCGCATGTGGTCGACGGTGATGACGTCCTTGTTGCCCGTGGCGGTGACGAAGATGTCGGCCTCGGACGCGGCGTCCTCCAGCGTGACGACCTCATAGCCTTCCATGGCGGCCTGGAGCGCGCAGATGGGGTCGATCTCGGTGACCTTCACCCGGGCGCCGCCCTGGCGCAACGACGCGGCCGAGCCCTTGCCCACGTCGCCGTAGCCGCAGACCACCGCGACCTTGCCCGACAGCATGACGTCGGTGCCGCGACGGATCGCATCGACCAGGCTCTCGCGGCAGCCGTACAGGTTGTCGAACTTGGACTTGGTGACGCTGTCGTTGACGTTGATGGCGGGGAAGGGCAGCTCGCCGCGCTCGGCCATCTGATACAGACGGTGCACGCCCGTGGTGGTTTCCTCAGACACGCCGCCGATGGCGTCGCGGATGGCCGAATAGAAGCCGGGCTTCTCGGCCAGATAGCGCTTCATGACCTTGTAGAGGGCTTCTTCCTCCTCGTTGGTCGGGTTGTTCAGGACCGACGGGTCCTTTTCGGCCTTGGGTCCGAGCACGCACAGCAGGGTGGCGTCGCCGCCGTCGTCCAGGATCAGGTTCGGATAGCCGCCGTCCGCCCATTCGAAGATCTTGTGGGCGTAGTCCCAGTATTCCTCCAGCGTCTCGCCCTTGACGGCGAACACCGGCGTGCCGGCGGCGGCGATGGCGGCCGCGGCGTGGTCCTGGGTCGAGAAGATGTTGCACGACGCCCAGCGCACTTCGGCGCCCAGCGCTTCCAGCGTCTGGATCAGCACCGCCGTCTGGATCGTCATGTGCAGCGACCCGGCGATGCGCGCGCCCTTCAGCGGCTGGGCCGCGCCGAACTCGTCGCGCAGGGCCATCAGACCGGGCATCTCGGTCTCGGCGATGGCGATTTCCTTGTCGCCATAGGCGGCGAGAGAGACGTCGCGGACGATGTAGTCGGTCATGGCTCTGCTTTCGCGAGGAGGAAGGTCGCGCGCCTATAGACCTTCAGCCGCCAAGGGGCAATGTCGCATAAGGATATCCTTATATGATGCCCTCGCCGTCGCGTCACAGGCGTGCCATCGTCCCGTCGGGAGGGACGCGCATGACGATTTCGGATCGCCGAACGGTTCTGGGCGGGCTGACGGGCCTGGCCGCGCTTGCGGTCGGCGCCGGGCCGGGACGGACGCAGGACGCCCTCGATCGCGTGGGCCGGTCGACCGTTCCCGTCCGCCTGAACGGCCGGGATCTGATCTTCGCCCTGGACACCGCCGCGACGGCCTCGGTCGTCGCCTCGGACCTGGTCGGACAGCTGGAGCTGAGCCCGGCGGGCGCGGCTGTCATGCACACCATCGTCGGCGCCGAGCCGGTCGACCTGGTCCGCGCGGCGACCCTGTCGAGCGGCGCGCTGAATCGATCGGACGTCCGTCTCGCGGTCGGAGACAGGCGGGGGTTGATCGGGCTGGACGGCCTTCTGGGCCTGGACCTTCTGGCCGGGCAGCGGGTGGATCTCCGCTTGAGGGGCCGTCGGGGCACTTCGATCGGCCGCTCACGTCTCGACGACGACTCCTTCCTTCAGGCGGAGCGTCCGCGCATCACCTTCTCGCCGCCCCCGGCGCCTCCGGACGCCCCGGCGCGGGGTCTGATCACTCTGCAGATGCTGGCCAGGGGGCGCCCGGCCAAGGGCGTCGTCGACACCGGCGCGGCCGTCAGTCTGATAAATCCGGCTCTGGCGGAGGCGGCGCAGGCCCGGCCGCTGGCCGTTGTGGGCGCAGAGGATGGACATGTGGTGCAGTCGCCCACGGGCGCGTCCATCGCCGCCCAGCCCATGTCGGTCAACTCCGTGCGGATGGGCGGCATGCTGATGGACCGGCTGGGCGTCCTGATGGGCGATTTCCACATCTTCCGACACCTGGGTCTGGCCGACGAGCCCGCCATGCTCATCGGCGTCGACGTCCTGGGCGTCTTCGAGGGCGTGGTCATCGATCTGGATCGCGGCGAGCTGATCCTGGAGATCTGAGGCTTGCCCGGAAGCGCCGCCCGTCGCAGGAAGCGGCCATGTCGATCGAATCCGCCGCCCCCCGCCACGACTGGACCCGCGACCGGGTCGCGGCCCTGTTCGACCTGCCGTTCATGGACCTGGTCTTCCGCGCGGCGGAAGTGCATCGCGCGAACTTCGATCCGTCGGCGATCCAGAAGAGCCGCCTGCTGTCGATCAAGACGGGCGGCTGCGCCGAGAACTGCGGCTACTGCTCCCAATCCGCCCATTTCGACACCGGGCTGAAGGCCGAAAAGCTGATGGAGGCCCAGGCCGTGCTGGCCGAGGCCATGGCGGCCAAGGCCGGCGGCGCCGACCGCTTCTGCATGGGCGCCGCCTGGCGCGAGCTGAAGGATCGCGACCTGCCGAAGCTCGCGACCATGATCGCCGGGGTGAAGGCTCTGGGCCTGCAGACTTGCGCGACGCTCGGCATGCTGACGGCGGAGCAGGCGCGGGCGCTGAAGGCGGCGGGGCTGGATTTCTACAATCACAATCTCGACACGTCGCCGGAGTTCTACGGCGAGGTCGTGACGACGCGGACCTGGCAGGATCGGCTGGACACGCTGGAGCACGTGCGCGAGGCGGGCCTGGCGACCTGCTGCGGCGGCATCGTGGGCATGGGCGAGGGCCGCGAGGACCGGATCGGCCTGCTGCATGCGCTGGCGACCCTGCCGGTGCATCCCGACAGCCTGCCGGTCAATGCGCTGGCGCCCATCGTCGGCACGCCGCTGGGCGACCGGGTGGCGGCTCAGGGGACGATCGACCCGATCGAGTTCGTGCGGACCGTGGCCGTCGCGCGGCTGGTCTGTCCGAAGTCGATCGTCCGCCTGTCGGCCGGCCGCGAGGCGATGAGCGCGGAGATGCAGGCGCTTTGCTTCCTGGCCGGCGCAAACTCCATCTTCGTGGGCGGACGTCTGCTGACCACGCCGAATCCCGAAGACGACGCGGACGCGGCGCTGTTCGCGCGGCTGGACCTGAAGCCCATGGTGACCACGGACGCCGCAGCTTAACCGGGCGTCAAGCGGCGCCGTGCAGTGTGCCGTCATGGACAGACGCGCCCTTCTCGGACTGAAACGCGACGTGGCCGGCGGCGGCGGCGGAGGTGGCGGTGGGCCCGCCACCTATGTGCGATTGGCGACGGTCACGGCGAACGCCAGACGCCCCGGCGGCGCCACCGGCGTAATGACCGTGGAAACCGGTGTGGACGTTCCTGACGCCGCGCTTCGGACGCGCGCGACCCAGTCGGCCCCGCGTCTTCGTTCCGCCTATAACACCGTCGTGCAGCAGGCGGCGTCCGCCATGCTGCCGGGCGCGCCGCCGGACGTCGAGCGACTGGCGCGCGAGCTTCAGGCGGTCACCGACCGCACATTGGGACGGGCCGGGGCGCGGGTGCTGCTCGGCACGGTGATGATCGTCTGACGGAGACTTCCGCCAACCACATTGGCGGACACAAATGAGGGACATTCGCCTTCCCTCGATCGTGACAAGCGACACAAGCAGGACGACGCGCGTCAGTCCCGAGTCGGATCCGGCCGCGACGCGTCGCCGTAGGTCAGGGCGACGAAGACGTCTTCCAGATCGGGATCCTCGGTCGACACGTCCTGGATCGTCACCCCGGCCGCGCGCACGGCCGCCAGCACCTGTTCGACCGAGCCATGCCCCTTGCGATACGTCACCGCGAAGGCGCCGCCGGGTCGGGCGGACGCTTCGAAACCCTCCAGCTCAGGCACGGCCGCCAGCTCGCCCTCCGGCACGACCACGACGTTGCGCGTGTCCAGACGGCGCAGCAGGACCGGCGTCGGCTCGCAGGCGACGACCTCGCCCCGGTTGACGATGGCGATGGTGTCGCAGAGCTCCTGCGCCTCCTCCAGATAATGGGTGGTCAGGATGACGGTGACGCCCGCGGCGTTCAGCTCGCGCACATAGGCCCAAAGCTGGCGGCGCAGCTCGACGTCCACCCCGGCGGTGGGCTCGTCCAGGATCAGGATCGGCGGATTGTGCACCAGCGCCTTGGCCACCATCAGGCGCCGCTTCATGCCCCCAGACAGGGCGCGCACATAGGCCCCGGCCTTGTCGGCAAGACCGAGCGCGGCCAGCAGCTCGTCCGACCGCCGCCGGTTCGCCGGCACGCCGTAGAAGCCGGCCTGGACCTCCAGGGCCTCGCGAGGGGTGAAGAAGACGTCGGCCGAAATCTCCTGCGGCACGACGCCCAGCGCCGCACGCACGCCGCGTGGATCGCGGTCCAGATCGCGGCCCCACACCGAAACCTCGCCGCCCGACTTGTTCACCACGCCGGCCAGGATGTTGATCAGCGTGGACTTGCCCGCGCCGTTCGGGCCCAGCAGGCCGAACATGGAACCGCGCGGAATGGTCAGGTCGACGCCCTTCAGCGCCTCCTTCGGCGGCGCCGACTTCGACCCCGCATAGGTTTTGGTGAGGCCGCGAATGCGGACGGCGTCGGCGGGAAGCACGGAGGTGTCGGACATCATGGCCTTGGGCTGCCGCCGGGCCGTTTGACGCCGCGCGGGGTGCCGCATAGGTATGCCGCCGACCTCGTCCCGCCAAGTCGTGAGCCCCGAATGACCGCGCGCGTGCCCGCAACCGTCTCTCCCGAGGCCCTGCCCCCGCCGGAGCAGTTCGCCGTCACCGGCCACCGCGTCGCCTGCGACGGCGGCGGCGGCGCGCTGGGCCACCCCCTGGTCTGGCTGGAGCTGGGCGAAAGGCCGTTCGTCGATTGCGGCTACTGCGACCGCCGATTCGTGCGTCAGGAAGGCAAGAAGGCGCCGAAGGGCGTGAACGCCCACTACGACGATCCGTCGCCGCGTCACCTCGGCGACCACTGAGTCACATGATTTGACCGGGACCAATCCCCGGTTCGGCTACACGTCCTGCGCCCATCCCTCCCCGGAAGAGCTCATGCGCTATCTGCACACCATGGTCCGCGTGACCGACCTCGACGCCTCGCTGCGCTTCTGGTGCGATCTGCTGGGCCTCCAGGAAGTCCGACGCATGGACAACGAGGCGGGGCGCTTCACCCTGGTCTTCCTCGCGGCGCCGAAGGATCTGGATCGCTCGGCGGCCGAGCGGTCGCCGGAAGTGGAGCTGACCTGGAACTGGGATCCCGAGGTTTATACGGGCGGCCGCAACTTCGGGCATCTGGCCTATCGCGTGGACGACATCTACGCCGCCTGCGAGCGCCTGAGGGCCGGAGGCGTGACGATCAACCGTCCGCCGCGCGACGGTCACATGGCCTTCGTCCGGTCGCCGGACGGCATCTCTATCGAGCTGCTGCAGGAGGGCGAACGCCTGCCGCCGGCCGAACCCTGGGTCTCCATGCCGAACGCAGGCACGTGGTGAAGCCTGTCCTCGCCCTCGCTGTGCCGCTGCTGCTGGCCGCGTGCGCCTCGACGACGGAGACCTATCCGGGTCGGACGGCGACGGAGCAGTTGCTGGTCGCCCGAGCCGCCGACGACGCCGTGGACGGACTCACTCTGCCGGTGCCGAAGACGGCGCGCGTCTTCATCGACGACGCCTACTTCCGAGCCGAGAACGCGCCCTATGCCGTGAGCGCCATCCGCGAGTCCCTGTCCAAGGGCGGGCACGCCCTCGCCCGGACGCGCGAGGAGGCGGACGTGATCTTCGAGATCCGCGCCGGCGCCCTGGCCATGGAGCAGATGCGGCGGGTGTTCGGCGTGCCGGAGATGCGCATCCCCATCAACGACAGCTTCAACGTCGTCTCCTTGCCCGAACTGTCGGTCTACAGCCGACGCGACCGGGTCGGCGTGGCGGAGTTCTCGGGGTTTCTCTACGACGCCCGGACCGGCGCGCCCCTGGGCGTGGTCGATCCGATGACCGGCCAGTTCCGCATCCGCAGCCACAAGCTGTTCATGATCTTCGCCTGGGGCCAGCAGCGCCTGGACCCCGGCGAGCGCGATCCGGGCGACAGCTGGCGCGAGTTCTGATCGTCGACACGTCGGGAAGCGGCTGACGCGGCGACGCGGTCCGCCTATGTTCCGCGAATGACCGACGCCGCGACCGACACCGAAGACTCCCGCGCGCAGGAGGGCCCCGCGCTGCGGCTGTGGATGATCGACGCCTCGGCCTACATCTTCCGCGCCTATCACGCCCTGCCGCCCCTGACGCGCAAGTCCGACGGCCTGCCCGTCGGGGCGGTGCAGGGCTACTGCAACATGCTGTGGAAGCTGCTGCGGGACATGAAGGGGGCGGATGGGCCGACGCATCTGGTGGCGATCTTCGATCATTCGGAGAAGACGTTCCGGAACGATCTGTACGACCAGTACAAGGCCAATCGCAGCGCGCCGCCGGAGGATCTGGTGCCGCAGTTTCCGTTGGTGCGCCAGGCGACGGCGGCGTTCGGCGTGCATTGCGTCGAACTGCCCGGATATGAGGCGGACGACCTGATCGCGACCTATGCCTGCAAGGCGCGCGACGCGGGCGGCGACGCGGTGATCGTGTCGTCGGACAAGGACCTGATGCAGCTGATCGGGCCGCAGGTGGTCATGTGGGATCCGATGAAGGACCGCCGCCTGGCCGAAGACGCGGTGATGGAGAAGTTCGGCGTGACGCCGGACAAGATGATCGACCTTCAGGCCCTGATCGGCGACAGCGTCGACAACGTGCCCGGCGCCCCCGGCATCGGCCCCAAGACGGCGGCCCAGCTGCTTGACGAATACGGCGATCTGGACACGCTACTGGCGCGGGCGGGCGAGATCAAACAGCCCAAGCGGCGCGAGACGCTGATCGCCTTCCGCGACCAGATCCTGCTCAGCCGCGAGTTGGTGCGACTGACCTGCGACGCGCCGGCGCCGGAGCCGATCGAGGACTTCGCCGTGCGCGATCCGGACCCGGAGGTGCTGGGCGCCTTCCTGGACGAGATGGAGTTCCGCAGCCTGCGGGCCCGCGTCGGCGACGGCAAGGCCCCGGCGCGCGACGGCACGGCCTTCGTCGCCCGGCCCAGGCCCCTGACCGCGCCGGTCTCCACCCCCCGCTTCGCGCCCACGGAGGCCGCGCCGGTCGAGGCGCAGGGCTTCGACCACGACGCCTATCGCTGCATCCAGACGCTGGAGGAGCTCGACGCCGTCATCGCCCGCGCGCGGGAGGCGGGCGTGGTGGGCTTCGACACCGAGACCGACGCCCTGTCGGCGACGCATGCGGGGCTGTGCGGCGTGTCGCTGGCGATCGGGCCCAACGACGCCTGTTACATCCCCCTGACGCACGAGCATCCGCCGCTGGAGAGCGCGGGCGGGCTGGATTTCGGGGGGCAGGCCGACGCGCGCGAGCCGCTGACCCAGCTGGACAAGCCCACGGTGCTGGCCCGGTTGAAGCCGCTGCTGGAAGACCCCGGCGTGCTGAAGGTGGTGCAGAACGGCAAGTACGACCTGGCCGTCATGGCCCGCCGCGGCATCACCGTGGCGCCGATCGACGACACCATGCTGATCTCCTACGTGCTGGACGGCGGCCTGCATTCGCACGGCATGGACGAGCTGGCGCGGCGGCATCTGGGCCACGACCCCATCCCGTTCAAGCAGGTGGCGGGGACCGGCAAGGCGCAGAAGAGCTTCAAGCACGTCGAGCTGAAGCCCGCGACCGCCTACGCCGCCGAGGACGCCGACGTCACCCTGCGCCTGTGGCGGGTGCTCAAGCCCCGGCTGGCCGACGAGGGTCTGGTCACCGTCTATGAGACGCTGGAGCGCGGCATGCCCGCCGTGCTGGCCGACATGGAGCGGGCCGGCGTCCGCGTCGATCCCGCGCGGCTGAAGAGCCTGTCGTCCGAGTTCGGAATGAAGATGGCCGAGCTGGAGGAGAAGGCCCACGCCCTGGCCGGCCGCCCCTTCAACGTCGGCAGCCCGCGCCAGATCGGCGACATCCTGTTCGGCGAGATGAACCTGCCCGGCGGCAAGAAGACCGCGTCGGGCCAATGGGAGACCGGCGCCGCCACGCTGGAGACGCTGGCCCTGACGCACGAGCTGCCGCGCGTGCTGCTGGACTGGCGCCAGCTGTCCAAGCTGAAGGGCACCTACACAGACGCCCTGATCGAGGCGGCGGACCCCGACACCGACCGCGTGCACACCAGCTATCAGCTGGCGGCCGCCTCGACCGGGCGGCTGGCCTCCAGCGACCCCAATCTGCAGAACATCCCGATACGGACGGAAACCGGCCGCCAGATCCGCAAGGCCTTCATCGCCGCGCCCGGCCACGTGCTGATCAGCGCGGACTATTCCCAGATCGAGCTGCGCCTGCTGGCCCACATCGGCGACATTCCGGAGCTGAAGCGCGCCTTCGCCGCCGGCGCCGACATCCACACCGCCACGGCATCCGAGATGTTCGGCGTGCCGGTGGACCAGATGGACCCCGAGACGCGCCGGCGGGCCAAGGCGATCAATTTCGGCATCGTGTACGGCATCTCGGCCTTCGGCCTGGCCAATCAGCTGGGCATCGACCAGGGCGAGGCCGGGGCCTACATCAAGACCTATTTCGAGCGCTTCCCCGGCATCCGCGCCTACATGGACGCGACGAAGGCGCGGGTGCGCGAGACCGGGTGGGTCTCGACCGTCTTCGGCCGCCGCATCCACATCCCGGCCATCCAGTCGAAATCGGCCGCCGAGCGCAGCTTCGGCGAACGCGCCGCCATCAACGCCCCCATCCAGGGCGCCGCCGCCGACGTGATCCGCCGCGCCATGATCCGCATGCCCGGCGCCCTGGCCGGGGCGGGCCTGACCACGCGCATGCTGCTGCAGGTCCACGACGAACTGGTGTTCGAGGCCCCGGAGGCCGAGGCCGACCGCGCGATCAAGGTGATCAAGCGGGTGATGGAGGGCGCGGCGGAACCGGCCGTGGCGCTGTCGGTGCCGCTGGTGGTCGAGGCGCGGGCGGCGTCGAACTGGGATGATGCGCATTGATCAATGCGCGCCCACTTTCAGTCTCTAGATTGTGTCCTAAAAGGTAAAGACGACAGTTTGTTGTTGTCAATGCCACTGCGAAGCCATCTGACCATGTCCTCGTGAAATGCTTGCGATCTCGGTCCGTAAAAAGTTGCTGCCGTCAGTGGCTCCCATAAAGCCAACGTCTGCTTCAAGATTGAGCCGTCGATCTTGAGCCCTTGGCGGGAATGAATGGCGATCGCCCTTAAGCCGACCCACAGATCTAGCTGGTGCGGCCCAAGACCCTGATCGGGATCACGGTGTGGAAGACCTGTCGATACCAGCCACGACACCACCGGCGTCCCAATGCGATCCACAATGTCGAAGTTGATCGCCGACGCGATCATTGAGCACCATCCGCGCAGCCGAACCGCGTTGATCAGGGATTTGAATCGCCTCTCGCCATATACGATTTCCTCGCGGACGCGGTCGCGCAAAGCGGGCGTATCCAGTTGTCCTTGCAAGTTGTCGGGCAATCGTAGGCACGCGATTCTTAGAGCGTCGCAAAGGGCATTGGGGTCGGGAGATGCATTGGCGTAGTAACTGCTTATCCAAGGCTCGGACATTGCCGATCGGAATCTGGCCTCGGCGCCCGGAACCCCGGCGTCCAGGCCTTCAGCCGTGACCCAACACAGAAGTTTGAGGGCAGCCTGATCATGTGAACTTAGATTCGTCGGATGAGAATCCGCGATCAACGCCTGGACGAGCTGGAGTGAGCGGTCGACCAGTCCCGCAGATTTACAATGCATGGCGACCCACGCAACGCCTTCCGGCGAACTTTCCCATAGGCCTTGCCACGATGACTCAGGCAACTGTGAAAGAAGCTCGGACTTATTGTCTCCGCTAAGATTTTTGAGCAGATTCGCCAAGCCCGCATATGTAATCGGAAAGCGGGACTGCGTGAGCGCGGCGGCCCCCTTGATCGACAGAATCTTACCGACGTCCGTCAGATCAATTTTGTTCGCGCGGGCTCGATCGATCAGCCCGGCGACATCCGTAAGGGGCTCGTTCTCAAATCGACGCACGACGGCCTCTGCATCGCTCATCGCCCACACCACCACATCCCGCGCGAGCTTCGCATCTGGGGCCAGCTTTGTGAAAAGCGTGATTTGGTCCGATCTTTCCAGGGCAAGAACAGCCGGAGAGACGTCACGCGAGCCCAGAAGAAGCCGCCATAGAGCATCGGCGTCCCGCCCGTGCCGACGCGCGGCGTCGATCAGCTTCAAGCTCTTGCCGATGGGCTCACGACTGAAGCGGGACGTAAGAACATCGGACCGGCTTTCCAGGACCCTCCAGATCGCCGCAGCCGCAGGCGAGCAGCCGCGCGAAAGACTCATGCCCTGGTTACCCGACCGCAGGGAAGCGTCGGCAGTGTCCAAGAATCCGGCGAGATGGTCCAAGGGCGTGACGAGCAGCAACGCTTCGCCATCTCCAGCCCTATCGGCGACGGCGCGCCACAGGTGAGAAACGTCTCGGCGTTGCCCTTCAAACCTTTTGAGAAGCGTGCCGAGAACCGAAAGGGGCGGCTGAAAGGGCCGCCCGCCGAAGAAGCCATGCTCCGCGTTCAAGGAAGCCCAAACCCGGTCCACGAGATCTCGACGCTTCATCTCCGTGAGGCGGTTCACAAGAATGAGGATTGGGGAAGGCGCCGAGCGTCCGACGAGGTCGATGAAATCTTGATCGCCGAACAGCCGATCGATAAGAGCTGAAAGCCTATCCGCCTGCCCGCCCTGCTGCAACCGCCTCCACAACCTCAGGCTGAGGTTAAGGCTTCGGGAGGCCGAAGCGAACAGGTATTCGTCGTCCTCAGCGTCCCTATTAGAAGCCGCCAGTATCAGTTGGCCCCATCCCGGTTCCGCCAGGCGCACCCAGTTCGGGAACTCCGGTACGTCGACCACCAATCCCAGCTTCCTGACAAGGGTCGCGGTCTCCGGGAACGGCAAGACCCCCATCGGTACGCTGAGTTCCAGATCCTGAGCCGCAAACCTTGAAATGCAGACCAGGTTCTCCAGTTCGGGAGAGAGCGCATCCGACGTGCTCGTCATGTCCGCAAGCCAGTTCTCCCTGATCCAACGGTGCGCTCCGGCCATGCTCAGCGACGTGAAATTGCCCACATGGAGATCGCGCAGACTGTTTTGGATCGCCAGACTGAAGGCATGAAGCTGACCCGCGAATCGGGCGCGCCACGCTTCGCCAACCTCTGATGGAACCTCCAGTGAGACGCCGAAAGTGCGCCTGTATAGAAACTTGGCAACGGCCACGAGGTCGGACGCTTGATTCAACATCGTCACGGCATTCTCGCCAAGGCCACGCAACCTCGACGGTCGCTCGCCGTCTTCAGATCGTCGCACGGCGAGCATGATCAGTTTCGCCGTGCCTGGTTCACTCTTCCACGCGTTCCAGCAGCCGAACGCGAGCTCTTCGTCACGATGCGCATTGTCGATGATGACCAGTCCGTTCCGGCCCCGACGGTTCATGACGACGTTGATCACGTCCCGACGGGTCAGCCCATCCTCAATGGCGCCGACATCCAGGTAATGCGCCGCTCCGCCCGCTTGCCACTCCTTGGCGGCCAACCGAAAAGCCAGCGAGGACTTGCCGACGGAGGGCGCCCCATGGACGAAAACTCTCCCGCAGTCCTGCAAGCGCTGCTCAACCTCGGCATCAAATGCCAGCGACGGCACCAGCCCATCTCGATACTCCAAAAACGTCGGGAGCGGAGACATGCTCGATGGAAGGCTGAAGTCGGGGAAGTCTTCATCAACGATGATGAGTGGATGGGACGAATTAACGCCGTTCACCCTACTGATCTTTGCACTGATGCTCTCCACCACGGCCAAAGTCGTGCCGGCGGTATAGGTGAGCGAGCTCAACTCAGTTATCGCTTCTTGTTGCCGATCCCCAATTCGCTTGGACGCCTCTCGAACTTCTCCGACCACACCTTGAATATCGCTGAGCAGCCAAGTCTGTAGGTAGTTGCGGAACGGATCATTCTCTTTGATCTGACGACTAAGATGGGCGATGAAAGCGTCGAACCAGCGTTCCTTAAAGATGAATACAACCTGAGATGGTGGGTCGGCCGCCGCCTGAGACAACTCACTCCAGGCGGCCGCCTCCAGCTTCGCGCGCAAAAACGCGGCGGCATCTTGATGCGACAATGCCGAGGAAATTACATCGACGGCACTCTGGTCGTCGACGGCCAGATGAGTGTCGTCAGCCGCCCGTCCCTTCAGCCAGAGGCCAACCTTTTTGGCGTACGGGGGCAAGCTTGGAGAACTCTCGCCTCGTGCTTTCAGGGTGGCCACAAGATCCCACATGGCGCCTATGTGCGCCGTGAAGATCGCTTTCTGGACGTCATGATTCGTCGGCAAGCGCCCGCGCCGATCAGCTCGAGCGCGGCCAGCCGCGGAGATAAAGCCGCGCAATGCGTCCTTGGCTCCATCGCTGAAGAGGCCCACCAAGGCGTCCTCAGCGACCTTGCTTGCGGTTGGCGCCAGCCGCTCGGCCAATATCGCAGCCACGACTGCGCCCGCGGTGGCGGTGATCGACTCCATCTTCTTAGCCCATCAGAAGTTGCATCCGCATATAGCACGAAGGCGGTCAGCCCAAAACGAAAGTCCTTCATGGAGCGCTTGTCCAGAAAGAGCGGGCCCGCGACGAAAGTCGGGACCGGTGCTAGTCCCGCGGAATGATCGAGACACCAGACGTCCTGATCGTCGGCGCCGGCGCGGCGGGGATGATGTGCGCGGTGGAGGCCGGGCGGCGCGGGCGGTCGGTGCGCGTGGTGGATCACGCGCGGGCGCCGGGGGAGAAGATCCGCATCTCCGGCGGGGGGCGGTGCAACTTCACCAATCTGGAGGGCGACCGGGTCGAGCGGTATCTGGGCGAGAACCCGCGGTTCGCGACCTCGGCGCTGAAGCGGTTCGGGCCGCGCGACTTCATCGCCCGCGTGGACCGGGCGGGGATCGGCTGGCACGAGAAGACGCTGGGGCAGCTGTTCTGCGACGACAGCGCCAAGCAGATCGTCCGTATGCTGACGGACCAGATGGCGGAGGCGGGGGCGCGGCTGTCGACGGGGGTCTCGGTCGAGCGGCTGGAGCGGGTCGGGGAGCGGTTCGAGGTCGCGCTGTCGGACGGATCGACCGCGCGGCCGGCCTCCGTGGTGCTGGCCACGGGCGGCAAGTCGATCCCCAAGATGGGGGCCACCGGCTGGGCCTGGGACATGGCGCGGCGGTTCGGGCTGAGGGTGACGGAGACGCGGCCGGCGCTGGTGCCGCTGACCTTCGACCCGGACTGGCTGGCGCGGTGGAGCGGGCTCAGCGGGCTGTCGGTCGACGCGGTGGTCGAGGGCGGCGGGGCGCGGTTCCGGGAGGGGCTGCTGTTCACCCACCGGGGCCTGAGCGGGCCGTCGATCCTGCAGATCAGCAGCTGGTGGCGCGAGGGCGAGGCGATCACCCTGAGCCTGGCGCCGGATCGGGACGTGGGGGCCGAGATGCGGGCGGCCAAGGTCGGCAACGGCAAGCAGGCGCCGCACACGGCGCTGGGCCAGATCGTGCCGCGCCGCCTGGCCGAGGCGGTGGCCGAGCACGAGGGGCTGGGCGGCAAGCTGGCGGAGATCGGCGACAGGCGGCTGGCGGCGCTGGACGCCGCGATCAACGGCTGGCGGGTGAAGCCCACGGGATCCGAAGGATACCGGACGGCCGAGGTCTCCCTGGGCGGCGTGGCGACGGACCAGCTGGACCAGCAGACGATGGCCGCTAAGTCCGTGTCCGGACTGTTCGTGATCGGCGAGGCGGTGGACGTGACGGGGTGGCTGGGGGGATACAATTTCCAATGGGCCTGGTCGTCGGGATGGGCGGCGGGACAGGTGTGCTGATCCGCCGCTTGCTTTCCGGCGCGGCATACCCAAGTGTGAAGGCGCGGGACGGGCCCCTCTGGCGCGTCCGGGTCGGCTCTCTCCCTTCCAGCCGCCGCCCGGGCATGCGATGTCGGACCGCTTCGGGCGCCCCGGCGTTCGACCGGCCCCCTCCCGTGCGGCGCCGGGCGCCCGACCCCCATTCGGTCCTGACCCCGGCGGAGCCCCCATGCCCCTTCTGATGTGCCCCAACGACGATGCCGTGATGCAGACCGTGGAACGGTCCGGCGTGCAGTTCGACATGTGCCCGACCTGCCGCGGCGTCTGGTTGGACCGCGGCGAACTGGAGAAGCTGATGCAGGCGGCGGTGGACGACGCGCCCCGCGCGGCGCCGCCGCAGCCCACGACCGCCCCACAGCCGCCGCGCCATGCCGCGCCGCCGCCGCAACAGCAGCCCTGGGGCTACGGAGAGCGCGGCGAGTACGGCGAACGCGGCGAGTATGGAGAGCGCGGGGAGTACGGCCACCGCAAGAAGCGCGGCTCCATCTTCGACATCTTCGACTGAGGGCGAGCCGCCGTCAGGCCGCCAGACCGGCCTGACGCATCAAGCCCCTGAGCGCGCCGACCTCTTCCGGCGCGGACGACAGCGCGCCCCGGACCTCGGGCGTGCGCAGCAGCTTCATGACCTCGGCCTTGGCGCGATCGGCGCAGGGACCGGAGGGGCCGCTCTCGCCCGCCGCCAGCTTCAGCAGGACGCGCAGACGGGCCGGAACGGGCGCGGGAGAGCGGACCAGCTGGGCGACGATCCTGGCCTCGGCCTCGACCGCGCCGCCCACCGTGCCGACGGCGGCGAGAATCTGTTCCTCGTCGGATTCCGACAGGGCGCAGGCGCGCACCGAGCGTTGCAGCGCGGCCAGAGAGGCCAGGGCGTGGGAATGGCCGCCCGAGTGGCGCCGCATCTCGCTTTCGAACCTGAGGGAGCCGGCGCAGGCCAGCAGCCACCGCGCGGCGGAGCGCTTGTTGGCGACGCCGGTGACGTTCTCGCACAGCCGGGCCAGCTGTTCGGCCTCGCACAGGACGGTGTCGCAGTGCTTGACGTAGGCGGCGACGAAGTCGGCGGTGACGATGCTGCGGGAGCGCTCGGTGAAGGCGTTCTGGATCTCTTCCAGCGTCAGCAGGCGGCCCGCCGTGGCGGTCAGGGTCATGGCGAGCGCGCGCAGGATGTCGATCTCGCCCGGCGCGTCGCGGGGGCGCAATCGCCGGGGACTCATCAGCTCGCGCAGCACCATGCGCGCCAGCGATGCGCTGAGGATGGGGAACTCGCCCGTCTGCAGGCGACGGCCCAGGCGTTCCGCGGGCCCGTCGACCTTGGGGATCAGCAGCTCCAGCTTGGGGTCTTGGGCGATCAGAAGATCGATCTCGCGCGGGGCCACCATGCGGACCACCGCCGCCAGGCTGGCGCCCTGGTCCAGCGACGGACCCAGGATTTCCGCCAGGCCGATGCGCGAGGCCATGATCTCGCACAGGATCTGTTCGATCGGCACCATGACCAGGGCGCGCGGCGGCCCCTCCATGGGCGCGGCCTCGGCCAGGGTCATCAGCCGATCCAGCCGGGCCCGGGCGCCCTTGATCCCCTTGAGCGCGCCCGCGACGACGCCGCCCATGACGAAGCCGCGATCCGGCGTTCCCGCGAGCCGATGGGCGACGTCGGCGAGGCTGCGGTCGTCCAGGTTGGGAAAGAGGTTGCGTCGGCCCGCCGACACCAGCCGCTCGATCGTCTGGTCGGCCAGCTTCTGGTAGTGGCGCATCAGGTCGTGGACGGGCTGGCCCACGGCCTGGCTTTCCGGCACGGCGACCTTCTGCACGGCGTGCTGCAGCTCGACCCCGGCGGCCTCCAGCCGCTCGGCCAGGTCGGGGCGGTGGAGCAGTTCGAAGGCGGTGACGCCCTGGCGCTGCAGCCAGTCCTCAAGCACCTGGGAGACCGTCTCGCGGGCCTGAGGGGCATAGAGATCCTGCGGCGCGGCGCAGCGCGGGCCCGCCTCGGCCTCCGGCACCACCCGCTTCCGCTGAACCTCCGGCGCGCCCTTGGTGAGCAGGGTCAGGCTGGAGAACTCCAGCGTCTCCGGATCCAGCGTCTCCTTGGTCACCCGGACGGCGGCGGCGCGGTCGTCGCGCAAGGTGTCCTCCGCCGTTTCGACGGCGATCTTGCGATCCTCCGTCGCCATCAGCAGGGTCCACGGCGCGGGCGCCGTCTTGCGGATGAAGACCTCGTAGTGGACGGCCCCGGACATGCACGGCTTCTTTCGTGGAGGGCCATTGTGCCCCGCACGGCTTAAGGCGGGGTTTCGATAGGGCGCAGGGAAGTCTAGGTTCCGCCTTGCTCTCGCCGCGTCGCGTCAGAACGGTTACGCTTCCCGTGCGTTGACGATGCCGGAGACGGCACGGGCACGGCCCACAAGGAGACGGATTTGGCCAACATCACCCTGGTGGACGACGACGAGAACATCGTGGCGTCGGTGTCTCTGGCGCTGGAAAGCCACGGGCACAAGGTGACCGCGCACCACGACGGCGCGACGGGCCTGGAGGCGCTGGAGACCAGCCCGCCGGACCTGGCGATTCTGGACGTGAAGATGCCGCGCATGGACGGCATGGAGGTGCTGCGTCGCCTGCGCCAGACCTCCAGCCTGCCGGTCATCATCCTGACGTCCAAGGACGAGGAGATCGACGAGATCCTGGGCTTCAACCTTGGGGCCGACGACTACATCCACAAACCGTTCAGCCAGCGACTGCTGATCGAACGGGTGAAGGCCCTGCTGCGCCGCACGGGCGCGGACGGCGCGGAGCCCGAGACCGCGGGCGATTCCGCGTCGCGCGCCATCAAGCGCGGCAAGCTGACCATGGACCCCGCCCGGCACGAGAGCACGTGGGAGGGCAAGCCGGTGAAGCTGACGGTGACGGAGTTCCTGCTGCTTCAGGCGCTGGCCCAGCGTCCAGGGTTCGTGAAGAGCCGCGACAACCTGATGGACGCGGCCTACGACGATCAGGTCTACGTCGACGACCGGACCATCGACAGCCACGTCAAGCGCATGCGCAAGAAATTCCGGATGGTCGACCCCGAGTTCGACGCCATCGAGACCCTGTATGGCGTCGGCTATCGATACCGCGAGAGCTGAGGCCGGCGCTCCGGCGACCGAGGAACGTCCCCGTCCCCGTTTGCGGCTGGTCGGATCGCGCCTCGGCGCGCTGATCCTGATCCTGAACCTGCTCAGCCTGCTGATCCTGTTCGGCGGGGCCTTGGCGCTGAACGAATGGCGGCGCGGTCTGGTCGAGGCGCGCCAGGAATCGCTGCTGTCGCAGGCCGAACTCCTGGCCAACGTTCTGGGCGAACTGGAGATCACGCAAGGCGAACCGCGCCCGATCCTCGACGAGCTGGAGGTGCCGAAGTGGCTGCGCGACACCTTCATCCCCACCGGGCAGCGGGCCAGCGTCCACAACGCCGACGGCCTGTTCGTGGCCGACAGCTATCAGGTGTCGGATCAGATCCCCGGGCGGCCTCTGCCGCCCGTCGGATCGCCCGAGATGGACCGGCTGGGCGAGGCGGATCCCGCGACCGATCCGGACGTCGAACGCGCCCGCGCCGAGCTGGCGCGCGAGGTCGAGGCCGCGCTGGGCGGCGAGCCCCAGGTGAACCTGCGCCGGTCCGAAACCGGCGAACGGCTGGTGTCCGTGTCGGTGCCGATCCGACACGTGCGGCAGGTGCTGGGGGTTCTGACGCTGGAGGCGGCCGACGTGGACGCCATCCTGGCGGCGCAGCGGGCGGCGCTGGTGCCCTTCGCCCTGGTGGCGCTGGCGGTGTCGCTGCTGTCGTCGCTGATGCTGCACCTGTTCGTGGCGCGGCCGGTGATGCGGCTGTCGGCGGCGGCGGATCAGGTGCGGATGCAGCGGGCGCGCGCCATCTCCTTCCCAGACCTGGAGGGCCGGAGGGACGAGATCGGCGACTTGGCCCGATCGCTGGAGACCATGACCACGACCCTGTCGGAGCGGATGGACGCCATCGAACGCTTCGCCGCCGACGTGAGCCACGAGATCAAGAATCCGCTGACCTCGATCCGCTCGGCTCTGGAGACGCTGGACCTGGTCAAGACCCCGGAACAGCGGGACCGTCTGACCGCCCTGTTGCAGCAGGACGTGCGCCGCCTGGACCGGCTGATCACCGACATCTCCAACGCCTCGCGGCTGGACGCCGAACTGGCGCGCGACCGGCTGCGGCCGCTGGACCTGAACCAGCTGCTCAGCGAGGTGGTCGGCGTCTATCGCGACGCGCCGCGGCCCGACGCCGTGCCGGTCGTGTTCGCGCCGGGGGGGCCGTCGCCGGCGCGGATGGCCGGGCGGGACGGCCCACTGGGCCAGGTGTTCCGCAACCTGATCGACAACGCCCTGTCCTTCAGCCCCGCCGACGGGTCGGTGCGCGTGGCGCTGGCGCGCGACGAGGACGGCGAGGGCTGGCGCGTGGTCGTGGAAGACGACGGCCCCGGCATCCCGGCCGACAATCTGGAGACGGTGTTCGAGCGGTTCTACACCTCGCGGCCCAAGGGCACGGCCTTCGGCGGCAACTCCGGCCTGGGCCTGTCGATCGTCCGCCAGATCGTGGAGGCGCACGGAGGCCGGGTCTGGGCCGAGAACCGGGCGGAGGTCGACGACCGCATCGCCGGCGCGCGCTTCACCGTGGTGCTGCCGGTCGTCGGAACCCGGGCATGACCCTGAAGCAGCCCGTGCATGGAACCGGCGTGGCCCTGTTCGGACCGTCGGGCTGGTCCGGCGTGCTGCTGCTGGGCTCGCCGGGCGTGGGAAAGAGCGATCTGGCGCTGCGTCTTCTGGCCGAGGGGGCACGCCTGGTCGCCGACGACGCCACCCTGGTCTGGGCCAAGGACGGCGCCCTGCGCCTGGCGTGCCCGGAGACGATCGCGGGGCGGATCGAGGTGCGGGGTCTGGGCATCGTCGGCGCCCCCACGCGCCCGATCGCGACCCTTCGCCTCGTGGTCCAGTGCCTTGACGAAGCGCCCGAGCGTCTGCCCGAAAGGGAGACTTGGCGGCACGCCGGACTTGATGTTCCGCAGGTGCGGCTGAACGCCCGCGCGCCGTCGGCGACGGCGGTCGTGCGCGAAGCGCTCGCATGGCTTTAATCCTCCGCCGCTTTGGCCTATCAAGCGCCGCTTGCGGGCCAGGTCGGGCCCGGCTGCGGGGATCGCTCCCTTCATGATCGGTCTGGTGATCATCACCCATGGCGGGCTCGCGTCCGAGTTCCTGGCCGCCATGGAACATGTGGTGGGTCCGCAGCGCGGCGTGGCGGCCATCTGCATCGGTCCGGAAGACGACATGGAGCGTCGGCGCCGCGACATCGTCGACGCGGCGCGCGCCGTGGACGACGGGCACGGCGTCATCCTGCTGACCGACATGTTCGGCGGCACGCCGTCGAACCTCGCCATCTCGGTGATGGAGCAGACGGGCGCCGAGGTGATCGCCGGCCTGAACCTGCCGATGCTGATCAAGCTGGCGGGGGTGCGCGGGCGCGAGTCGATCGAAGCCTGCGTGGCCCACGCCCAGGACGCGGGGCGTAAGTACATCTCGGTCGCCTCCTGGGTTCTGGCGGGCGAAAAATGAGCGCTGCGGCCATGGACGAAACCTGGGTGCGGCGCACCGTGGACATCTGCAACCAGCGCGGCCTGCACGCCCGCGCCAGCGCCAAGTTCGTGAAGCTGGCCTCGGCCTATGAGAGCGAGATCCGCGTCACGCGCGACGGGGCGACGGTGAACGCCCTTTCGATCATGGGGCTGCTCATGCTGGGCGCCGGCAACGGCTGCGGGGTCGAGATCGCCGCCCAGGGCCCCGATGCGGCGGACGCGGTGGAGGCGCTGGCCGACTTGGTCCAGCGCCGCTTCGACGAGGGCGAGTGACGCCCACGCCAGCAGCGTGAATCAGGCTCTCAGGCGTGCAGGGCGTCGATCTCGGTCAGGCGACGCAGGTCGGCGACGGCCTTGCCGGGGTCAGAGCGCGCGACCTGGACCGCCGCCCGCATCAGCGGCTCGGAGTCCGGGCTGAGGCGCGGCATCGCCATGGACCAGTCCGGAAACTGGCGCTGGGCCGCGATCTCGCGCGACACCACCTTCAGATCCTCATGCCGGGCGTCGGCGCTGACGCGGGCCAGGAGCCGGTTCACGGCCTCCTGCGGACCTTCCACCACCTGCAGGAACTCGCCGTCGGCATAGGCCAGCGCCCCGGTGATGCCGTCGCGCCAGTTGTTCCGCTGCGACGCGGCCAGGATCTCGGCGATGTTCAGCAGGGCGTCCATCGGCACGGTCGCCCGGCTGACGTAGGCCAGTCGCTCCAGCTGCGACATGAGACGACCCCTCCGAGGCGACGACGTCAGGCGGGACAGGTGAATCCGTGAAAGTCGGATTTTTTCACAAGCCGGGGCGGCGCGCGACCAAAAAGAAACCCCGCCGGAGCGATCCGGCGGGGTTTCCAGCGTCAGTGCTCGAAGGATCAGTCCCGACGACGACGGCCGCGGTCGCCGCCGCCCCGTCCACCTTCGCCGTCGCGCTTGGGACGGCCGCCCGTGTCTTCCGACATCGGGGGCTCGCCGCGTTCGGCGCGCTCGGCGTTGATCTTGTCCGTCAGATCTTCGCCCGTGGCCTGATCGACGACCTTCATCGACAGCTTGGTCTTGCCGCGGTCGTCCATGCCCAGGAACTTGACCTTGACCTCCTGGCCTTCCGAGACGACGTCGGCCGGGTTGGCGACGCGCTCCAGAGCCATCTGCGACACGTGAACCAGACCGTCCTTGGCGCCGAAGAAGTTCACGAAGGCGCCGAAGTCGACGACCTTCACCACCTTGCCGGTGTAGATGGTCCCGACCTCGGGCTCGGAGGTGATCGACTGGATCCAGTTGCGGGCGGCGTCGATCTTCTCCTGGTCGGAGGCGGCGATCTTGATGGTGCCGTCGTCCTCGACGTTCACCTTGGCGCCGGTCTTCTCGACGATCTCGCGGATCACCTTGCCGCCGGTGCCGATGACGTCGCGGATCTTGTCGACCGGGATCTTGATCGACTCGATCTTGGGCGCGAACTCGCCCAGCTCGGTGCGGGCGCCGTCGATGGCCTTGTCCATCTCGTCCAGGATGTGAAGACGGCCGGCCGAAGCCTGGGCGATCGCCTTCTTCATGATCTCCTCGGTGATGCCGGCGACCTTGATGTCCATCTGCAGCGAGGTGATGCCGTCACGGGTGCCGGCGACCTTGAAGTCCATGTCGCCGAGGTGATCCTCGTCGCCCAGGATGTCCGACAGGATGGCGAACTCGCCCGACGGCTCCAGGATCAGGCCCATGGCGATGCCCGAGACCGGCTTCTTCAGCGGCACGCCCGCATCCATCAGGGCCAGCGACGAACCGCAGACCGTGGCCATGGAGGACGAGCCGTTGGACTCGGTGATCTCGGACACCAGGCGGATGGTGTAGGGGAACTCCTCCGACGACGGCAGCATCGGACGGATCGCCCGCCAGGCCAGCTTGCCGTGACCGATCTCGCGACGGCCCGCCCCGCCCATCCGCCCGGTCTCGCCGACCGAATAGGGAGGGAAGTTGTAGTGGAGCAGGAACTTCTCTTTGTAGGTCCCCGTCAGGGCGTCGATGTACTGCTCGTCCTCGCCGGTGCCGAGGGTGGCGACGACGATGGCCTGGGTCTCGCCGCGGGTGAACAGGGCCGAGCCGTGGGTGCGCGGGAAGACGCCGACTTCCGAGACGATCGGGCGGACCTTGTCGAGGGCGCGGCCGTCGACGCGGTGGCCGTTCTCGATGATGTCGCGACGCAGGACCTCGGCCTCGCACTCCTTGAAGGCCGTGGCGAACTTCGCGGCCTCGACGCCGTCCGGGTTCTCATCGGTCTTCACCAGCCGGGCGGCGGCGGTCTTCTTGGCGGCGTCGACGCCCGAGCGGCGGTCGTACTTGCCGGCGTGGGTGTAGGCCGTCTTGATGTCCTCGCCGACCAGCTTCTTGATCGAGGCGACGACGTCCGAGTGATCCTCGGCCTGGAAGTCGAACGGCTCCTTGGCGGCGTGCTCGGCCAGCTCGATGATGGCCTCGATCACCGGCTGCATGCCGCGGTGGGCGAACATCAGGGCGTCCAGGAAGGTCTCTTCCGACAGTTCCTTCGCCTCGGATTCCACCATCATCAGGGCGTCGGACGTGCCGGCGACGACGAGGTCCAGATCCGAGTCCGGCATCTGGTCCAGCGTCGGGTTCAGCACCAGCTCGCCGTCGATGTAGCCCACGCGCGCGCCGCCGATCGGACCCATGAAGGGCACGCCCGAGATGGTCAGGGCGGCCGAGGTGGCGACCATGGCGACCACGTCGGGATCGTTCTCCATGTCGTGCTGCAGCACGGTGACGACCACCTGGGTCTCGTTCTTGAAGCCCTTGACGAACAGCGGGCGGATCGGACGGTCGATCAGGCGGCTGACCAGCGTCTCCTTCTCGGTCGGACGGCCTTCACGCTTGAAATAGCCGCCGGGGATGCGGCCCGCGGCGAAGGTCTTTTCCTGGTAGTTGACGGTCAGGGGGAAGAAATCCAGCCCCGGCTTGGGCGCGCGGCCGTAGACGACGGTGGCCAGCACCACGGTCTCGCCATAGGTGGCCAGAACGGCGCCGTCGGCCTGGCGGGCGATGCGGCCCGTTTCCAGGGTCAGCGGGCGGCCGGCCCAGTCGATCGTCTTGCGTTTGATGTCGAACATTTTTCTTTTCTCTCGTCCCGCGGCCGTATTGCCGTCGGGGGCGGGCGGTCAGGGGTTCAGTCCGTCGGTCCCAGTGGACCCGGGCTCCGAATGAGGCCGGGCGGGTGAGCGAGGACCGTCAGGCCCTCCGTCTTGGTCGAACCCGGTCGGGTTCCTGCGCCGTACGTCCGGCGGCGCGCCGGTCCTTGAATGCGGAACGAGGCGCGGACGTGACCGTCGCGCGCCTCGAAAACTCTTTCCGCGATCCTGCGCCTCAGCGACGCAGGTTCAGCTTGCCGATCAGCGCCGTGTAGCGCTCGCGGTCGACCTTGCTGAGGTGGTCCAGAAGGCGACGACGCTGCGAGACCATCTTGAGCAGGCCGCGACGCGAGTGGTTGTCCTTCTTGTGGGTCTTGAAGTGCTCGGTCAGGTTGGCGATGCGTTCCGAAAGGATCGCGACCTGGACCTCGGCCGAGCCGGTGTCGCCCGCGCCGCGGGCGTTGTCGTTGATGACTTCCTGCTTGCGTTGAGCAGTGATCGACATCGGGAGTCTCCTTTTTTGCGGGCTATCGCTCGGGACGCGGTCCCTCGCTGCTTGAGCCCTGGAGGTTGAACACGCGGTCGGGTTCAAACCGACCGGCCCGCAACTGACCGAGCGCGACCAGCGTCTGATCCTGAAAGGCGGAAACGGTTCGCGACCCCTCCCGAAGGCGGGTCAGAAGCGTTTCGACCTGACGGGGGAGCAGAACGATCGGCCGTCCCTGCCGAAGCGAGAAGGCGTCTTGGTCCGTCACGGCCAGTCCCGGGATGTCGTCCAGGGCGGTCGCGACGGGAAGCAAACCTTCCGAGGCGGCGCCCCTATGCACCATTTGCTCCAGAGAATCCAGCGTCACCGCGTTTTCGAGGCCGAACGGCCCCACTCGCTCGCGCCGAAGCAGCGAGACGTGCCCCTCGGCGCCGAGCGCCGCGGCCAGGTCGCGAGCCAGGGAACGCACGTAGACGCCCTTGCCGGTCTCGATGCGGATCTCGACGTGGTCGGCGTCGGGCGCGGCGACGACCTCGGCGGAGTGGACGACGACGGGGCGGGATTTCAGCTCCAGCTCGACGCCCTCGCGCGCCAGGTCATAGGCGCGCCGGCCGTCCACCTTGATGGCCGAGAAGGCCGGGGGCGTCTGCTCGATCTCGCCGACGAAGGCCGGCAGCGCGGCCTTCACCTGGTCCACGGTCGGGCGCACGTCCGAGCGCGCGGTCACGGCGCCCTCGCGGTCCACGCTGTCGGTCGAGACGCCCCATTCGACGGCGAAGCGATAGACCTTCCGCGCCTCCATCATGAAGGGCACGGTCTTGGTCGCCTCTCCGAGCGCGATGGGCAGTATGCCGCTGGCCAGCGGGTCCAGCGTGCCGGCGTGGCCCGCCTTGTTGGCGTCGAACAGACGGCGGACGGCGGACACGGCCTGGGTCGACCCCATGCCCAGCGGCTTGTCCAGACAGACCCAGCCGTGGATGGGCAGGCCGCGCTTGCGGCGGCTCACGCCTCCTGATCCCCGTCCCGCTCCAGATCGGCGCGGACGCGGGGGTCGTCGAACAGCCGGTCGATGCGGCCGGCGGCGTCGAAGCTTTCGTCGTGGCGGAAGCGGAGGTCGGGGGTGAACTTCATGTCGATGTGCTTGCCCAGCACGCCGCGCAGGAATTTCGCATGGGTGTTCAGCGCCTTGACGATCTCGTCCACGTGGCCGGCCGTCGGCGCGGCCTCGACGCCGGCGCCGAGGGGTTCGACGAAGCAGGTGGCGTGCTTCAGGTCGGGGCTGAGGCGCACCTCGGTGACCGTGACCGACACCCCTTGCAGCGCCTCGTCGTGGATCTCCTCCTCGCGCAGGACCTCGACCAGGGCATGGCGGATCAGCTCGCCGGCGCGCAGCTGGCGCTGGCTGGGGCCCTGGGGGCCGGAGGCGTTGCGGGTGTGTTGCTTGCGGCCCATGGGGCGTCCCTCGTCATGTCGCCCGCCGGGGCTCGGACCCGGCTCGAAAAGCGAAGGGGCGCGGTCTAGTCCTCAGGCGTGCGGGTGTCCAGTTTCGCCCGGTCGATCGCGGCCAGCACCTCCGGCGAGACCACGGACCGCAGCGGCCGGACCGGCAGGCCCGCCGCGTTCAGCGTGCGCGCCGACCAGCTGTTGCACAGGTTCAGGATCCAGAAGTGACCGCGCGCGACATGGAAGCGGGCGTCGTCGCCCGGGCGCGCGGCGGCCAGGCGGGCCCGGCCGTCCTCCAGCGCCAGCGTGCCCTCGATGCGGGTCGCCAGCCGCTCGAATGAACCGGGAGGGAGACGCAGGGTGCGACGGCGCGCGGCGGGCAGTCTGGCGGCCGGGTCGCCGGCGTGCGGGTCCAGCATCAGGACGGAGGCGTTGCCCGGCCGGAAGAAGGCGCGGGCGCCGTCCAGCAGGCGGCCCTCGATCGGGCTCTGATCGACGTAGAAGACGGCGTCGCCCCAGCCGATCAGGATCCAGTCGCCCGGCCCCAGGGCGCGCACCGCCTCGGCCAGCGGCCCGGGCCGCGCCTCCAGCGCCGCGCGCGGCACGGCCAGATCGATGTGGAAGCCGTTGTCCAGCACCCGCACCGGCACGCCGTAGGGATCGTCCGTCAGCGCGGGATCGCCGGGCAGGGTCCAGGTCCAAAGGGCCGCGACCAAGCCGAGCAGGCCGGCGGCCAGGATCGCCCTCACCTGTCGGGACCCTCATAGGCGACGCGGCCGCAGACGACGGCGCCCGGCTGATCCGGCGCCACTCCGGCGGGCCAGACCTGGAGGAGCAACGACCGCCCCTCGCGCACGACCGCCAGCCAGCCCGGGATCTTGCCCCCGCACAGCGGCGAGGGGGCCGGGGGCGTGCGGGCGTCCAGCGGCACGACCTCGCGCAGCTCGACCTGGCGCTCCGGCGGCAGGTTCAGATCGCGCACGACGCTCTCCCGGCCCAGGGCGATGCGGTGCGGGCGGGTGCGCAGCGCCGGGGCGTCGTCGAACACCAGCACGGCGCCCTCGAACGTCAGCTCTCCGCCCGCAGCCTCGGCGTCAACGGGGCGGAAGGCCCCGAAGACGGCATGACCGCGCGCCTCGGGGGCCGGCGGGCGCACCACCGGGGCACGGCCACGCCAGCGCTGGACGGCGGGTTCGATGCGGGCGCGCACGACGTCCACGCCGCGCTCCACCTGACCCTCGTCGAAGGCCAGCAGCAGCAGGACGAGGCAGAGGAAGCCCAGAAAGGCCGCCAGTCGCTTCAGCATGTCGGCGGCCCCATCCTCCCCATCCGCGAAATCTAGTCGCGCAGGGCGAACGACGATAGGGCCGTCGCGTTCCGGGCGAGCGGGGTCAGTCGATCGCGGGGGAGCGGCCGTCCGGCGCGGTCCAGTCGCCGCGGAAGGCGTATTTCAGCTCCACGCAGTGACGATAGCGGCCGTCGGCCCAGCGCCCGACCGCGTGGATGGTCAGCGGCCGGCCGGCGCGCACGCGGCCCATCACCAGCCAGGCGGCGTCGGCCGAGGGGCACAGGGCGCGGACCAGACCGCGGCCCTCGCCCTCGTTCACCACTTCATAGACGTCGCGTTCACGGGAGCCGGCGGGAAGGACGTCGATGGCCTCATAGGGCCCGCCCCAGCGCACCTCGGCCGAGCCGCGGCTGGTGGTGGCGTACAGCTTCTCGACCGAGACGGCGCCGAAGAGGCCGCGCCGGACCTGCAAGGTGATCCCCTGCGTCAGGGCGCGGGTCACGCGGTCGGCGGCGTCGTAGGACCACAGCCGCACGTCGGCCAAGGCCGGACCGGCGGCCAGCACGACGGCCAGAAACGCGATGATCGCCTTCTTCATGCGGCCTTCCTCCGAAACGACTGCGGCGGAACCGGGGCTTCTCCCTCCCCGAATGGGGAGGGCGGTCGTCGCGTCAGCGGCGACGGGGTGGGGCGAATTCTAACGCACCCCACCCTGATCGCTTCGCGATCGTCCCTCCCCATGAAGGGGAGGGAGACCCTCAAATCAAAGGCTCCGCTTGATCTCTTCGACCGTGAAGCACTCGATGTAGTCGCCTTCCTTGATGTCGGTGAAGCCCTGGAAGTGCATGCCGCACTCCTGGCCCGACGGCACCTCGTTGACCTCGTCCTTGAAGCGCTTGAGCGTCTGCAGCGTGCCCAGCTCCAGCACCACGACGTCGTCGCGGATGATGCGGACCTTGGCGCCCTTGCGGACTACGCCTTCCGACACCCGGCAGCCGGCGATCTTGCCGACCTTGGAGATGTCGAAGACCTGCAGCACCTGGGCGTTGCCCAGGAAGGTCTCGCGCTGGATCGGAGCCAGCATGCCCGACAGCACGCCCTTCATGTCGTCCAGCAGGTCGTAGATGATCGCGTAGTAGCGGATCTCGACTCCTTCGCGCTCGGCCAGGTCGCGCGCCTGTTTCGAGGCGCGGACGTTGAAGCCCAGGATCGGCGCCCCGGCCGACTTGGCCAGGTTGACGTCGCTTTCGGTGATGCCGCCGGCGCCCTGCATGACGATGCGGGCGCGCACCTCGTCGTTGCCCATCTTCTCCAGCGAGGCCGCAATGGCCTCGCCCGAGCCCTGGACGTCGGACTTGACGACCACCGGCAGCTCCGAGATCTTCTTGGACCCCAGCTTGGCCATCATGTCGGCCAGAGAGGCGCCCGAGACGCCGGTTCCGGCCGCCTTCTCGCGCTTCTGACGGGCGCGGAACTCGGTCAGTTCGCGGGCGCGGGCCTCGTTCTCGACGGTGGCGAAGACGTCGCCCGGAGACGGCGCCTCGTCCAGACCCAGGATTTCGACCGGGACGGCCGGGCCGGCGCTGGCCAGCTGGGAGTTGCGTTCGTCCAGCAGGGCGCGGACCTTGCCCCAGGCGGAGCCGGCCACGACGATGTCGCCGCGCTTCAGCGTGCCGCGCTTGACCAGAACCGTCGCGACGGGGCCGCGGCCCTTGTCCAGCTTGGCCTCGATGACCACGCCCTCGGCCGAGCGGTCGGGGTTGGCGCGCAGATCCATGACCTCGGCCTGCAGCAGAATGGCGTCGGTCAGACCGTTGAGGTTGGTCTTCTCCTTGGCGGAGACCTCGATGATCTGCGTCTCGCCGCCCAGCGATTCCGCGATGACCTCGTGCTGCAGCAGCTCGTTGACGACCCTGGTCGAGTCGGCGCCCGGCTTGTCGATCTTGTTGACCGCCACGATCAGGGGCGCATTGGCCGCCTTGGCGTGCTGGATGGCCTCGATCGTCTGGGGCATGACGCCGTCGTCGGCGGCCACGACCAGCACGACGATGTCGGTCACGTTGGCGCCGCGCGCGCGCATGGCGCTGAAGGCCGCGTGGCCGGGCGTGTCCAGGAAGGTGATCCGCTGGCCGTCGCCCAGCCGCACCTGATAGGCGCCGATGTGCTGGGTGATGCCGCCGGCCTCGCCGCCCGCCACGTCGGTGGTGCGCAGCGCGTCCAGCAGCGAGGTCTTGCCGTGATCGACGTGGCCCATGATGGCCACGACCGGGGCGCGGGTCTCGGCGGCGCCCTCGTCGTCCGCCTCGGACAGGAAGCCCGTCTCGACGTCCGATTCCGACACGCGCTTGACCGCCATGCCGTATTCCTCGGCCACCAGCTCGGCGGTGTCGGAATCGATGACGTCGTTGATCTTCATCATCAGGCCCTGACGCATCAGGAACTTGACGACGTCGGCGCCGCGGATGGCCATGCGGTTGGCCAGCTCGCCGACCGTGATGGTGTCCGGGATGACCACTTCGCGCGGACGGTTCGGCGCGTCGGTGGAGCCGCCCTTGCGCTTTTCCTTTTCGCGTTCGCGGGCGCGGCGGACCGAAGCCAGCGAGCGCATGCGCTCGGCGGCGTCCTCGTCTCCTCCGGCCACGGCCTGGATGGTCAGGCGGCCTTCGCGGCGCTTGGGCTCGCCGCGCGTGCGCGACACGGCCTTGCCCGGACCGGCTTCCGAGAAGCGGCGATCGCGGTCGTCGTCGCGGCCGCCGGCGGCGGGACGCGGGGCGCCGAAGCCGGCGCGGACGGGACGGGCGACCTCGGGCTGGGCCGGGGGCGCGGAGGCGCCGCGCGGGCCTCCGGGTCCGGTGCGGGGCCCGCCGGGGCCGCGCGCGGCGCCCGGAGCGGGCTTGGGCGCGACGGCCGAATAGCGGACGGGCTCGCCCGGCGTGCGGGCGCGGGCCGTGGGGCCGGCGCCGGTCGAACCGCCGGGGCGCGGGGAATAGCTGCGCTCGCCGCCGCCCATGGCCTGCTCGCGGGCCGAGCGGCCGCCGAAGGCCGGGGGCTGGACCGGGGCGCGGCCGGGATTTCCGGGCTTGGGCACACGTTGGCCGAAGTTGACGGTCGGCCGGGCGGGCGCGGCCGGACGCGGCGGGGCGGCCGGCGCGGGGGCGGGGGCCTCGACCGGCGCGGCGGCGACGGGGGCCGGCGCGGGCTTGGCCTTGGGCGTTTCCGGCGCGGGGACGGCGGCGCCCAGCTTGGCGGCTTCCTGACGCGCGGCCTCGGCGGCGGCCTTGGCGGCGGCGGCTTCGGCCTGGGCGGCCTGGGCGGCCTCGGCGGCGCGGGCGGCCTGCTCCCGCTGAGCGGCGTCGCGACGGGCGCGCTCCTCGGCGGCCTGACGCTCGCGCTCGGCCTGCTGGCGGGTGGCCAGTTCGATGGCGCGACGGCGCGCCTCCTGCTCGGACTGCGACAGAGCGCCGGCGTCGGCCGAAGCGGACGGGCGCGGCGCCTGCGGGGCCGGGGCTTCGGTTCGCGGACGGGCGACGTCGAAGCCCTGCGGGCGCTGGTGACCGCCGCCCGGAGGAGCCCCCACGCGCCGCTTGGTCTCGACCACCACGGTCTTGGAGCGGCCGTGGCTGAAGCTCTGCTTCACCGTGCCGGCCGCCACCGCGCCGGCCTGGCGCGGCTTCAGGCTCAGCGGCGCGCGCGGACCCGTGGCCGAGGGCGTCGGGGTCGTCTTGCCGTCGTTGGTCTTGTCGTTCTCGTCAGTCATCCGGTCGCTTCATCATGACGGCGGAAAAGTCGCCGTCCTCAAACACAAAAAGCCGTGCGGCGCCCCGCCCCGCTAGGGAGCGAAACCCCGCCCGTCTGAAAATCCATCCGGGTCCTCAGCCGCGTCGCCGCGCCATCCGGGCGGCGTCAACGGTCGAAATCCCGCCAGTCGTTCGACCTCGGTGGTCCAGCGATCGGCCCGCCCGCCCTTCAGCAGGACGGCGTGTATCGCATTTTCCAGCCCCAGGGCCAAACTCAAATCGTCGGCGGGGAAAAGCCCGCAGACCTTGGGCGACGACGACTGATGCCCGGCCAGCGCCAGAAGCTTGCCGCGCCCGTCGGCGGACCCGTCCGCCGCCTCGACCAGCCAGGCCACGCGTCCCGAACGGATCGCGGCGGCGGTCTTTTCGAAACCGGAGATAAGCACGCCCTCGCGCCGGGCAAGACCGAGCTGGTCCAAGCAGCGCCGGAACAGCAGGGTCTCGACCGTCTCCGCCAGGTCGGCGGCCGGCCTCAGCGGCGCCTTGGCCGCCTTGGCGAACAGGTTCTTGGACGCGGCCAGGGCGACGGCGTCGCGGGTGGCCTCCACCCACATGCCGCGGCCCGGCAGCTTGCGCGCCAGGTCGGGGGCGACCGAACCGTCCGGGGCGGCGACGAAGCGGATCAGACGAGACTCGTCCATGACCTGGCGGGTGACCAGATCCCGGCGTTCCCTATCTGCCGTGGCGTCGCGCAGCCCCATGGACGGTCCAGGCCTCCATCACGCGTCTTGGGGCTGATCGTCGGCCTCTTCCGAGGCCTCCTCTTCGCCCGCTTCGGCGTCGCCGCCGCCGAAGACAACGTCGGGATCGTATTCGCCCTCGGCGTACTCTTCTTCATACTCCGGCTCGGGCTGCGGCAATTCCGAGGCGTCGATCCAGCCGGCGGCCACGCGGGCCTGCAGGATCAGCATCTCGGCGTCTTCCTGGGCCAGGTTGAAGCTCTCGAGCACGCCCGGAACCTTCACCCGCTCGCCGTTCTTCATCTCATGGCCGCCGCGGATTTCGTCGGTGGCCAGGTCGGCCAGATCCTCGACGGTCTTCACGCCGCCCTCGCCCAGAGCCACGGCGATGGGCAGGGTCACGCCGGGAACTTCCAGCACGGCGTCGTCGACGCCCAGATCCTTGCGCTTGGCGTCCTGTTCGGCGGCCAGCTTGTCCAGCCAGTCGCGGGCGCGGGCCTGAAGCTCTTCCGCGGTGTCCTCGTCGAAGCCCTCGATGTCGGAGATTTCGTAGGGCTCGACATAGGCCAGGTCTTCGACCGTGGCGAAGCCTTCGGTGACCAGCAGCTGGGCGATGACCTCGTCGACGTCCAGCGCCTCCTGGAACAGCGCGGTGCGCTCAGCGAACTCGCGCTGGCGACGTTCCGAATCCTGCGACTCGGTGATGATGTCGATCTGCCAGCCGGTCAGCTGGGAGGCCAGGCGCACGTTCTGGCCGCGACGGCCGATGGCCAGCGACAGCTGTTCGTCCGGCACCACGACCTCGACGCGGTCGGCCTCCTCGTCCAGCACGACCTTGGACACCTCGGCGGGCGCCAGGGCGTTGACGATGAAGGTCGGCTCGTCGTTGTTCCACTGGATGATGTCGATCTTCTCGCCCTGCAGCTCGGCGACCACCGCCTGCACGCGCGAGCCGCGCATGCCGACGCAGGCGCCGACCGGATCGATCGAAGAGTCGTTCGACAGCACGGCCATCTTGGCGCGCGAGCCGGCGTCACGGGCGGCGGCACGGATCTCGATCACGCCGTCGTAGACCTCGGGCACTTCCTGGGCGAACAGCTTGGCCATGAAGCCCGGATGGGCGCGCGACAGCATGACCTGCGGGCCCTTGGCCTCGGGCCGGACGTCATAGATGTAGGTGCGGATCCGGTCGCCGATGTTGAACACCTCGCGCGGGATCGAGTCGTTGCGGCGCATGATGCCCTCGCCGCGGCCCAGGTCGACGATGGTGTTGCCGTATTCCACGCGCTTGACCGTGCCGTTGACGATCTCGCCGACGCGATCCTTGAACTCTTCGTACTGGTTGGCACGCTCGGCGTCGCGGACCTTCCCCATGACCACTTGCCGGGCCATCTGGGTCTGGACGCGGCCGAACTCGAACGGCGGCAGGTCCTCGACGTATTCCTTGCCGACCACGGCCTCCGGATCGCGCTTCAGGGCGTCCTTCAGGCGCACCATGGCGCTGTCGTTGAACTCTTCCAGCTCGTCTTCCGGCTGCCAGTCGTCCTCCACGATGGTGACGTGGCGGGTCAGCGCCATCTCGCCGGTCTTGGGGTCCATCCTGGCGCGGATGTCGTGGTGGGCGCCGTAGCGGGACTTGGCGCCCTTCTGCACGGCCTCCTCGATCGCCTCGATGACGATCTCCTTGTCGATGTTCTTCTCGCGCGCGACCGCGTCGGCGATCTGGAGAAGTTCGAGACGGTTCGCGGAAACGCCGACGGCCATGGGTTCGGTCCTCAGTCTTCTTCGGTTTCAGTGCGGGCGGCGCGCTTTTCGGCCCCCGCCTTCATCAGTTGATCGGTCAGCACCAGCTTGGCGTCGGCCAGCCAGGCGAAAGGCAGAAGGGCGGTGTCCTCCTCGCCCTCCAGGTCGATGAGGACGTCGTCCCCCTCCACGCCGGCCAGCACCCCCTTGAAGCGCTTGCGGCCCTCGACCATGCGGTCGGTCTCGATACGGGCCTCGTAGCCTTCGAAGGTGTCGAAGTCCTCCAGCCGCGTCAGGGGGCGGTCGATGCCGGGCGACGACACCTCCAGCAGCCACTCGCCGGCGATCGGGTCGGCGGCGTCGAACACCTCGGACACGGCCCGGCTCAGCCTGGCGCATTCCTCGACCGAGATGTCGTGATCGAAGGGGCGCTCGGCCATGATCTGCAGGCGCCGCCGCTGGGTTCCGCCCATCAGCCGCACGCGCACGACCGCCAGGCCCAAAGCCTCGGCGATGGGCTCGATCAGCTCCAGCAGCTGGCGATCTTCGGCGGTTTTGGCCTTCAAGGCGGGCGCGATCCAAAACAAAAGCGGCGCCCGATCCGGACGCCGCTCGATCGGCGCCGCTAGGCCGCCGGTCTAACGATGTGAGCGGCCGTATAAACCGGGCGAACCGCCTTGTCAGCCCCTGAGTGCGACCGAGGCATAGATCGCGCCCGCGCAGGGGCCGGACGCTAGGATGCCCAGCATCATGAGCGTCCCCTCCAGCTGCGAAACCTCTCCCAGCGCCGATGCCCAGGGCGCGAGGATCAGGCCGGCGCCCGGCATCACGGCGTGAAGCCCCAAACTGGCCGCCAGGTATAGTCCGGAGGCAAGACCTCCGGCGGCCGTCATTCCGACCCGCGTCCGCAGCGGCCGGGTTCCGAAAAGCCAGAGCAGCACCGCGCCGCCGAAGATCAAACTCTGAACCGCGCCCAGGAAGGTCGCCAACATGACGAGGAACAAAAGTCCCGGCAGCGCGCGCAGAACGTCCTGCCAATCCGTGCCGGGCCCGATTTCGCTGATGCCGATGGCCGCCATGGCCCATACCGTGGCTATGCCTGGGGCCAGGATCGCCGCCGACAGCAGTCCTGCCAGGTCGAAATTTCGTGCGGCGCGATCGGCGGCCATCGTCACCCCACCACCGCGAACGCCCGAACCGGAAACGTACCGAAACCCTTCACCTTGGGAGGCGAAGCGGTGAAGCGGAAGCCGGCATCGGGCAACAGCTCCAGTCCGCGCATATGCTCCACTATGGGTACGCCGGCGCCCAGCAGGCGGGAATGGACCGGCCGGGCGCGGATGCGCGTGTCGTCGATGTTGTGCGAGTCGATGCCCACCAGCGCCGCGCCCGCCTCGACCAGTCGATCCGCCGCAGCCGCCGTCAGGAAGGGATGGCCCTCGTAATAGGCCTCCGTCCGCCAGTGCCGGCTCCAGCCGGTGTGGACCAGCACAGCGCGGCCGGCGACGTCCAAACCGTCGAACAGGTCGCCGTCGATCGCCATTCGGTCGACGACGCGCACCACCAGGCCCGGCAGATCGGCGACGCGCTCCACCCCGACCTGCGACAGATCCTCGCCGTCGGCGTACCGATGGAACGGAGTGTCCAGATAGGTCCCGGTATTGCCGACCATGGTGATCTGGCCGATCTGGAACTCCGTGCCCGGATCATAGGCGGCCCGCGACGCCTCGCGGCTCAGCCAGTCGCAGACGTGCGGCGCGGGCAGACCCTTGTAGGTCACCATGCCGTCCTCGATGACGTGGCTGAGGTCGATCAGGGTCACGTGAGTTCGAACTCCAGAAAGATCGGCGGGGTGTCGCCCAGCCGCTTCTCCTCATAGCGCGTGACGACGTGGTCGGCCGGGGCGATCCGCCAGTCGTCGGCGCTTTCGGCCAGCCAGGTCAGCCCCGGCGTCGCCCGCAGCCGCTCCAGCGCCCAGTCGGCGTAGTCCTTCCAGTCGGTGACGAAGCGCAAACGGCCGCCGGGCTTCAGCACCCGGACCAGCTCGGCCGTGAACTCCGGCTGGATCAGGCGGCGCTTGTTGTGCCGCGCCTTCTGCCAGGGGTCGGGGAACAGGATGAAGACCCGGTCCAGCGACGCGTCCGGCAGGGCATGGACCACGTCACGTCCGTCGTCGGGGTGGATGCGCACGTTCCTGAGGCCGCTCTCGTCGACGTGGCGCAGGGCCGAGGCGACGCCGTTGACGAAGGGCTCGCAGCCGATGACCAGCACGTCCGGACGGCGCGCCGCCTGCGCCGCCATGTGCTCGCCGCCGCCGAAACCGATCTCCAGCCAGACATGTGTCGCGTCGGGCATGAGGGTCGCCGGATCGATCGGCCCCGCCTTCGGATCGGGCACGCGGATGGAGGGCAGCAGGGTGTCGAACAGCGCCGCCTGACGCGGCTTCACGGCGCGCGACTTGATGCGGCCGAAGGAGCGGAGCGGCGGATGGGCGGACATCGGGCGGCTATAGCCGCCGAGGGTACTGGGGACTAGGGATTGGGGGCTGGGAAGGCCGGCGCTGGTCGCCCGTGACCTCACCGATCCCCAGTCCCCAGTCCCGGCCGCTTTCAGACCAGCGCCTTCAGCCTGTCGACCAGATCGGTCTTCTCCCACGAGAACCCGCCGTCGGCGTCCGGCTTCTGGCCGAAATGGCCATAGGCGGCGGTGCGGGCGTAGATCGGCCTGTTGAGGCCCAGGTGGGTGCGGATGGCGCGCGGCGTGGCGCCGCCGATCAGGGCCGGCAGTTCGCGCTCCAGCACTTCTTCGGCGATCTTGCCGGTGCCGTGCAGGTCGACGTGGACCGACTGGGGCTGGGCCACGCCGATGGCATAGGCCAGCTGGATGGTGCAGCGGTCGGCCAGACCGGCGGCGACCACGTTTTTGGCCAGATAGCGCGCGGCGTAGGCGGCCGAGCGATCGACCTTGGTCGGATCCTTGCCCGAGAAGGCGCCGCCCCCATGCGGGGCCGCGCCGCCGTAGGTGTCGACGATGATCTTGCGGCCGGTCAGACCGGTGTCGCCGTCGGGACCGCCGATCTCGAAGACGCCGGTCGGATTGATGTGCCAGACGGTCTGGTCGGTGATGAAATCGGCCGGAAGGACGTCACGGACCACCGGCTCGACGACCTTGCGCACGTCGGCCTGGGTCAGGCCCTTCGCGTGCTGGGTGGAGACGACGATCGAGGTGGCGCGCACCGGGCGACCGCTCTCGTAGAACAGGGTGACCTGGCTCTTGGCGTCGGGCTCCAGCGCCTTCTCGCCGGCGTGGCGCAGGGCGGCTAGGCGTCGCAGGATCTCGTGGCTGTAGGCCAGGGTGGCCGGCATCAGCTCCGGCGTCTCGTTCGAGGCGTAGCCGAACATGATGCCCTGATCGCCGGCGCCCTCGTCCTTGTCGTCGGTCGCGTCCACGCCCACGGCGATGTCCACCGACTGGCCATGCAAATGGTTTGAGAGTTCGAACGTCTTCCAGTGGAAGCCGTCCTGCTCATAGCCGATGTCCTTCACGGCCGCTCGGACCGCGTCCTCGATCTGCCGCTCGACGCCTGGGGCCCAGACCCATTTGCCGTGGGCGTCCGTCTCGCCGACGCCTCTCACCCGGATCTCGCCCGCGAGGATCACTCGGTCGGTGGTGGTCAGGGTCTCGCACGCCACGCGCGCCTCGGGGTCGCGGGCCAGGAACAGATCGACGATCGTGTCGGAGATGCGGTCGGCCACCTTGTCCGGGTGCCCTTCGGACACGCTTTCCGAGGTGAAATGAAAGGTGGTGCGGCTCACGGACGGCTCCGGCTCGGGGCGGGGAGCGCATACATATAAAGACATCCTTATATGTGCAAGGCGCGGTCAGCCGCGCGCGCGCGCGCTCCGGATCAGCTGCGCCGTCCGCTCCGGCCCCAGCTGGTGGTTCAGGCTGATGCGCGACCGGCCGTCGGGGCCCATCAGCCAGATCGCGAGAGAGTGGTTCATGGTGTAGCCCTCGCCCTCGCCGACCTTCTCGTAATAGGCGCCGTAGGCCCGGGCGACCGAGGCGATCTGGTCCGGCGTGCCGGTCAGGCCGATCACGCCGGGCGGAAAGCCCTCGCTGGAGAGGTAGTTCTTCAGCATCTGCGGCGTGTCGCGCTCGGGGTCCACGGAGACGAAGATCACCTGCAGGTCCTCGCCCTGGGCGCCCAGTTCGCGCTTCGTGACGTCGATCATGGCCAGGGTCGTCGGGCAGTAGTCGGGGCAGTAGGAGAAGCCGAAGAAGACCAGGCTCCAGCGGTCCTTCAGGATGTCTTCGGTCACCCGGCGCCCGTCCTGATCGGTCAGGACGAAGGGGCCGCCGACTTTGGGCTGGCCCGTTCCGCCGGCCTGGATCGACATGCCCGCCGCGCCGGCGGCCGGCGCCGCCTTTTCGCGCGCGCCGACCACGAGGAAGGTGACCAGGGCCAGGGCCAGGGCGATGCCGGAGACGGCGGCGGCGAACAGAACGACGGTGCGGCGCGGCAACGCAGGCCTCCGGGGCGGGGTCGTGAAGGGAAGTCGCGGCGTCTATACGGGCGAGGTGAGCCCTCTGGAAGCCGACTCCGCGCCGCACGCCGCCCGCCCGGGCTGGACCGACCTGCCGCGCCGCGGGCGGGGCCTGTCGCTGCGCACCCTGATCATCCTGCGCTGGATGGCGGTGACGGGGCAGAGCGCGACCGTCTTCGTAGCCACGGCCATCCTGCATTTCGATCTGCCGCTGATGGCGTGCATGGCGGCGATCGCGGCGGGCGCGGGCTTCAACCTTTACGCCACGTCGGAGCTGCGGAGCCTGGACCCGCATCCGGCGGACGGCCGACGCACGGCGCTGCACCTCGGCTTCGACATGATCCAGCTGACGGTGCTGCTGGCGCTGACCGGGGGGCTTCAAAACCCCTTCTGCCTGCTGCTGGTCGCGCCGGTGACGGTGGCGGCGGCGTCCCTGCCGGCGCGCCAGGCGCTGGCGCTGGGGGCGCTGGCCCTGCTGGCGGCGGTGGCGCTTTTCCACTGGTCGATGCCCCTGCCGTGGGCCAAGGGGACGGAGCTGGACCTGCCGCCGCTGTATCGCTTCGGCATCGGCCTGGCGCTGGTGACGGGCGTGGTCTTCACCGCCACCTACGCGTGGCGCGTGGCGGCCGATGCGGAGAAGCTGGAGCTGGCGCTGGCCACCACCCAGGACGTGCTGCAGCGCGAGCAGCGGCTGGCGGCGCTGGGCGGCTTGGCGGCGGCGGCGGCGCATGAGCTGGGCACGCCGCTGGCCACCATCCAGGTCGTGGCCAAGGAGATGCGGCGGGCCGCCTCGGCGGACCCGGCCCTGTTGGAGGACGCCCAGCTGATCCTGGAGCAGGCCGAGCGCTGCCGCGACATCCTGAAGCGCCTCAGCCAGGCGCCGGAGGACGACGGGGCGCTTTCGGGCGCGGTCAGCCTGCGCGCTCTGCTGGAGGAGGTGATCCAGCCGCATCGCGGCTTCGACCTGGACTTCGAGGCCGCGGTGCGCACCCGGTCGGGCGAGCGGCCCCCGCACGTGCGCCGCCTGCCGGAGGTGGTGCACGGCCTGTCGACCCTGGTGGAGAACGCCGCCGACTTCGCGGCCGGCGCCGTGAGGGTCGAGGCGACGATCGACGCCGGATGGATCGAGATCTCGGTGCTGGACGACGGACCGGGCTTCGCGCAGGACATCCTGCCGCGTCTCGGCGAGCCCTATGTGACCAGCCGACCCCAAGGCAAGGCGCGGCGCGCCCTGACGGCCCAGATCGCCGCCGCGGCGCAGGCCGCCTCCGGGCGCCGGGGACGCAAGGGCGCTCCACCGCCTGCGGCCACGCCCGTCGCGCCCAGCCAGGGCGGAATGGGTCTGGGTTTCTTCATCGCCCGCACCCTGCTGGAGCGCAGCGGGGGCGAGGTGTCCGTCGGCTCAGCCGAACAGGCCGATCCGCCGATGAGGGGCGCGCGCGTCACCGTCCGCTGGCCCCGGCCGGCGCTCGAATCGTCGCAGGCGGCCTGAGGCGCTTGCGTCCGGACGCGGACGGTAAGAGATGAACGGCCCGAAGGAGTTTCCCATGACCGACGCCGACGCCCGCGTGGCCGCGCTCGCCGACAAGTCGCTTCTCCTGCTCGACGACGATCAGGCCCTGCGCAACCGCATGGGCCGCGCGCTGGAAAGCCGGGGGTTCGAGGTTGTGACCGCCGCGTCGGTGGCCGAGGCCGGCGTGGCCCTGGCGCAGCGGGCGCCGGCCTTCGCCGTGCTGGACATGCGGCTGGAGGACGGCAACGGTCTGAAGGTCGTCGAGATGATCCGCGACCGGCGCGAGGACGCGCGCATCGTCATGCTGACCGGGTACGGCGCCATCGCCACCGCCGTGGCGGCGGTGAAGGCCGGCGCGGTCGACTATCTGCAGAAACCCGCAGACGCCGACGACGTGGTCAAGGCCCTGCTGATGACCGGCGAGGCGCCCGAGCCGCCCGAGAACCCCATGAGCGCCGACCGCGTGCGGTGGGAGCACATCCAGCGCGTCTATGAGCTGTGCGACCACAACGTCTCGGAAACGGCGCGGCGCCTGGGCATGCACCGGCGGACGCTGCAGCGGATTCTGGCGAAGCGCGCGCCGCGGTAGGGCCCAGGCAGCGGCCATCGGCCGGGGCCGGAGCTCGCATCTGGCAGTGCTGGTTCGTCACAAAGAACACCAAGGACCACTAAGGACACCAAGGAACCCAGCGCGGAGCGCCGCAGGCATTTCTTCGTCGCAGGACGATAAGGCGCTGCGCGCGGCCACGGGCACAGGCCCCTTCGTGTCCTTGGTGGCTTTCCTTCCTTCGTGTCCTTGGTGACGAACCAGCCGGCGTCCAGACCAGGCTCGACTCCTGACACCTACCCCCTCAGCGCCCGCATCGCCCCAAGCCGAGCGAACGCCAACGTCAGCGCCTTGCGGCGCGCCGGGGCCAGTGGGCTGAGGGTGGCCTCGCGCACCACCGCGCCCCCGAACTGGTCCGCGACGATCAGGCCGCAGTCGCTTTCGATCAGATCGTGGGGAAAGCCGGGGTCGACGGCGAACCAGAAGGCGTCGCAGAAGGGGCCGTACTCGCGCCACTTCCCGTCGCAACGGAAGTCTTCGACCCCCGACTTCACCTCGACGATGACGATCTCGCCGCGCGGGCCCAGCGCCATGACGTCGGCGCGCCGGCCGTTGGGCAGGCCAACTTCCAGCAGGGGCGCGTACCCCATGTCGCCCAGCAGGCGCGCTGCCCCCCGCGTCACCGCCAGCGTGGTCTCCGGCCGGGAGAAGACGAGATCGATCTGCAGAGCCGAGGCCGCCATGGCCGCATATGTTCCGGTTGTGTTCCGGAGGTCAAGGACATGTGCGTCCGGTCGAACGGGGGACGGGGCCGAGGCCCGCCCCCGCGACGTCATCCGGTCAGCATCTTCCAGAACACGACCTTGTCTTCTCCGGCCGCATAGAAGGCCGGAATGCGCGCCACCTCGACATAGCCGAGTTTACGGTAAACGGCCCGCGTGCGGTCGAACTCCGGCAGGGCCGAGGTTTCGACCAGCAGGAGTCGCTCTCTCCGGTTTGAAAGTGCGGTCTCAAGGTGAGCGGTCAGGCGCGATCCGACGCCCTTGCCCTGCTCCGTATCGAGGACGGCGATCAGAAGCAGGTTCCAGGTCCGGTCGGTCAGTCGTTCGGGGGCGCAGTAGACGAGACCTATGACCGCGTCGTTCCGTGACGCGACGAACCAGAGTTCGTCGCCGGAGTCAGCGCCCAAATAGGCCGCCGTCATGTCGTGGAGCATTTCGCCGGGAAAAAGGCCGGTCGAATCGACGACGGCCTTCGCGGCAATCAGATCTTCGGCCGCAAGCGGCCTGATGTTCAGGGTGTTCAACGCAGTTCTCGCTGTATGATGTCAGGCATGAAAAAGCGCGCGCCCAAGGGCGTCGCGGCATCCGGGCGCTCTCCCTTCGAAGAGCGCGCCTGAATCAGGCGGTGCGTGCGAGAACTGACAAAAAGTCTCCTGCCGTAAGGCAATCTCACCCTACGTCTTCGTCACGTGTCCTCGCAAGCCGCTTCACCCGCCCGTCGTCACCACTCGTGAGGTGTCCAGCCCCAGTTGCCGCGCGCGGGCCAGGGTCTGGCTGCGGACGGCGGCGGAGGGGCTCTGGCTGCGGTGCCAGATCCACCAGTCGGACTTGTTCGGCAGGGCCAGGATGGCCCAGCTGTAGTCGGGCGCGTGCGCATAGACCCAGTAGTTCTGGCCCGCCAGGCCGCCGAAGCTCAGCAGGCCGCGCATCGTGAATCGGAACTTGGCGTTGTTGTCCGGATCGATTCGGGCATCGGCGCGCAGGATCTCGCTGCGTCCGTCGGCGGCGCGAACGCAGGTGACCGTCAGGCCGTAACGGTCGGCGCGCGACGTCGGCGTGAAGTCGATCTGAGCCCGGCGGCAATCCTTTTGCACGTCGTTGGGGCTGCGGGCGATCTCGAACCAGGTCCCGTCGAACCGGTTCAGCTCCAGACCCGAGACCTGGGCCTGGGCGTCGGGGGCGGTCAGGGCCAGCGTCAGCGCGGCGGCGGCGGCGAGGACGTGTCGCAAGGGCGGTCTCCTGGTGTGGTCGATCCGTCAGATACGCGAACGCGAGCTCAAGGGTTGCCCCGCGCCCGCCACTGGTCCCGCGTCTGGCCCCACTTGTCGACCGGCGCGTCCTGAAACGGCGGCGGCAGCTGCGTCGGGCCCAGGTTGGTGGAGCCCAGCCGTTCCGCCAGCCGCTGCGACGGCACATTGTCCGGATCGATGCAGTGGATGACCTCGGTCCAGCCCAGCACGTCGAAGGCGTAGTCGAGCGCCGCCGTCGCCGCCTCGACGCCGTATCCCTTCCCTTGCGCGTCGGGATGCAGGCCCCAGCCGACCTCGGTCCCCGGCCAGCCCAGCGGGGTCCAGGGTCCGATCCGGCCGACCCAAAGGCCTGAGGACTTCTCGATCAGGCTGAACATCGCCACGCCGGTGGTCGCCCAGGCGCCGGCCATGGTCATGAAGCCGCGCCACGCCGTCTCGGCCGGCTGGACCCCGCCGATGAAGCGCGCCGCTTCCGGATCCGACATCATCTCCGCCCAGCGCGGGAAGTCGGCCATCGCCGTCGGACGCAGGATCAGGCGCTCCGTCTCCAGCGTCGGCCCGGGCGCGGTCCCGTCGGTCACAGCAGATACTCCCGTTCCAGCTCATAGTGGCTGCCGTCGTGGGTCAGGACGCTGGAATACAGCCCGAACCGGTCGACCCGCGCGGGCGGCGAGGCCAGAAGGTTGTGGTTGGTGATCCAGGCGCCGATGCGGGCCGGATCCGCCTGCGGCTTCAGATAGGCCAGGGTGACGTGCGGCCTGTAGGCGCGAGTTTCCAGCTTCAGCCCCGCCCGCTCGCCCGCCGCGCGGCAGCGCCCGGCCAGGACGTTCAGCTGCTCGTTGGCCGCGACCCCGGCCCAGATCGCGTGGGTCCGGTGGCCCTCGCCGAAGGCGCCGACGCCGCCGAGGACCAGCTCGAACGGGCCGCCGGTCGCGGCGCGCTCCAGTTCGGCCGCCAGATCGTCGGCCGACCGCTCGCCGACCTCGCCGTAGAAGGCCAGGGTCACGTGCAGGGCCTCTACCGGCCGCCAGCGCGCGCCGGGCAGGCCGGTCTGACGCCGCGTCAGCGGTTCGGCCAGGTCGAAGGGAAGGGCCAGGGCGGCGAACAGCCGGATCATGCGGCCTTTCGTAGCGCCCGGATCGCCGGCCCCCAAGTCCGGTTTTCCTTGCGTCAGCCCCGGCCGGCCACGATATTCACAACCGAACCCGGAGCCTCCGGGGAGTTTTGGGAGATCGAACTCGCGATGAGCGACTTCAACAACGGATACGCCCGCCCGCTGCCGCGCACGGCCGACATGTCCGTCGACGCCGGCCTGCGCGCCTTCATGCTGGGCGTCTACAACAAGCTGGCGCTGGGCCTCGTGGTCGCCGGCGCCTTGGCGTGGGTCACCGGCAACTACGAGCCGGTGCAGCAGCTGTTCTTCGCCCGCATGCCCGACGGCCGGATCGGCCTGACGGTTCTGGGCATGGTGGTGCAGTTCGCCCCGCTGGTCCTGCTGTTCGGCTCCATGTTCTTCATGAAGAACCCGTCCGCGCGCGGCGTGAATCTGCTGTACTGGGCCGTGGTCGCCTCGATCGGCGCCGGCATGGGCCTGCTGTTCCTGCGCTACACCGACGCCTCGATCGCCTCGACCTTCTTCGTCACGGCGGCGGCGTTCGGTGGTCTGAGCCTGTTCGGCTACACCACCAAGCGCGACCTCTCGCCGATCGGAACCTTCCTGATCATGGCCGTGATCGGCCTGATCATCGCCTCGGTGGTGAACATGTTCCTCGGCTCGGCCACCCTGTACTGGATCATCTCCGCCGCCGGCGTGCTGATCTTCTCGGGCCTGATCGCCTACGACACCCAGCGCTTGAAGATGACCTACTACGCCCTGGGCGGAAACCAGGCGGCCATGGCCGTGGCCACCGGCTTCGGCGCCCTGGCCCTGTTCATCAACTTCGTGAACCTGTTCCAGTTTCTGCTCGCCTTCATGGGCAACCGGGAATAGGTCGCGGACCGCCCTCGAGCGGCGAGGCCTCACGGGCCGCACGTCGGGGCGAAAGTTGCGAAGAACCCCCTTGCGGGGCGTGTGGCGGGTCCGCTATACGCCCCGCTCTCGACTGAGAGCGCGGGCGTAGCTCAGGGGTAGAGCATCACCTTGCCAAGGTGAGGGTCGGGCGTTCGAATCGCCTCGCCCGCTCCAGTCGAAGCATTCCGGCGCGCTACCGCTCACCACGCGGTCGCTCGCTTCTTGAGCGCAAGAAGGCTCCGCTCCGGCGGGGCCTTTCTTGTTTTCGCCCCCGGCTTGCGCCAGCCTCGATCCACGGGGACGGGAGGCGGACATGGATCATTCCGACGCGGTCGAGCGCGAGGCGGGCAGGAGGCTGGACGCCTTCGTGGACGCGGCCTTCGCCTTCGCCGTCACTCTGCTGATCATCGCCGGGGCCGAGCCGCTGACGTCGTTCGCGGACCTGGGGCGGGCGCTGTCGCACGTGCCGGCCTTCGCCGCCGGCTTCGCCCTGGTGACGATGTTCTGGGCGTCGCATCGCGGCTTCGGTCGGTTGACGTCCCAGCGCGGCGGAGCGATCGGCCTGATCAGCCTGGCCATCGTCTTCACCGTTCTGGTCTACGTCTTCCCGCTGCGCCTGCTGACCGAGACGGGCATGGGCTGGATCTCCGGCGGACGCTTGCCGGGGGGCGAGCTGATCCGGTCGATCGGCGACCTTCGCGGCATCTTCGTCTCCTACGGAGTCGGGTTCGCCTTTCTGAGCGGGCTGTTCGTCCTGCTGAACCACGTGGGCAGGCCGCACGCCCACGACGCAGCGGCCCGCGGCGCTCTGAGCGCGGCGCGAGACATCTGGATCCTGTGCGTGGCGGCGGGGCTGGTCTCGGCCGGGCTGGCGGCCTCGCCCCTGCTGGTCGCGGCGCCCTGGGCGCCCGGCTTCGCCTACTGGCTGATCCCGGCCGGCATCGGTCTGTATTACGGCCTGAGGCGCAGGTCGTCGCCCGAGGTCTCCGCCTAAAGACCCATCGCCGTCTTCACGTCGCGCCAATCGACGTATTTGAAGTTCTGCGCGCCGCCCGGGTTCACGTCGTCCTGGACCACGATCAGCCCCTGCGGGAAGGCGTCGCCGACCGGGCCTCCCAAGGCATCCAGGCCGTCGGTGCCCGTCACCCCGTCCACGACGCCGTCGTGCACGGCGAAGCGGCCGACCCATGCCGGGCCGTTCGCCTCCAGCCGCCAGACCGCGAAGCCGCTGTCGCCCTGGCTGGACGCGATCAGGTACCGGGTCGCGCCGTCGACCAGGATCGTCGCGCCCTCGACGTCGGCGGTCAGGCGGTCGCCGTCGATCGCCTGCACCTGGGTGCGCGAATCGCCGGAGGCCGGGTCGAAACCATAGCGCCAGACGCCGACCAGCTCCTCGTTGACGAACAGGGAGCCGGACGGCTCATCCACCACGCACCCTTCGGAGATCGAGCCGACCTGGAATCGGCGGACCACCCGCATGGCCGGATTCCCGTCGGCCCCGGCCGTGATCACCGACTGCACCACCTCACCGTCCTTGGAGACCAGGATCGCGTGGGTCTGGCCGTTCAGCCGGCCGAAGCAGAAGCCGTAGGGCTCGGTCACGTCATAGGGCACGACGCCCCAAGGCCGTACCGACGCATCGCCGGGCCCATAGAGATAGAAGGACACGCCCATCCGGCCCGGGCCCCGGTCGCTGGCGCCGATCAGGACGTGCGGACGCCCCCCGACAGAAAAGCCTTCGATCAGATCGACGTTGTTCAGAAGGCCGTCGGGCAGGAACTGCATCACCTGTCCGTCCAGGCCGTAAACATAGAGCCCGGCCTTCTTGTCGGTGCCCAGCACGAACCCCTTCGACGTGACCTCGCCGATCGTCACCGGCGCGCTGGAGGCCCAGATCGCCGGATCGTCGGCGGCGTCGGCGTTGTCCGTGCCGACGGCGGGCGTTTCCAGGCGGGCCTGAACCGGCGCTCCGGGGCCCGGAACCTCGACGGTCGAACAGGCGGCCAGCAGGGCGGCGGCGGCGGTCAGGACGGACAGGCGCATGGTGATTTCCCCCAGGTGACGCCGCGGCGGTCGCATCCGCGCCGCGCCGGGTCAAGGGCATGAGCGCGGCTTGGCGGCAACGTCACAAAACGGAGATCGGCGCGCGACGAGGGCGTCATGCAACCTTCGCCATAACGTCGTGATGCCCACCTAACGACCGGCGGTCAGGTCCGAGGCGGAACGTCGCCCGGCCATCGGGGAAGCACATCCATGCGCATCAAGCTGTTCATGGGCGCCGCGCTCGCGCCGCTCGCCATCGCCACGGCCGTCCAGGCCCAGGAAGCCCAGGGCCCGGTCACCGCCGTCGAGGACGTCATCGTCACCGGTCGCCCCGTGCTCCGGAACCGGACGGACGACACCGCGCCGACGCTGTCCTACGATCGCGAGTATTTCCAGCGGTTCGAGCCCCTGACCGTCGGCGACGCCCTGAAGCGCGTGCCGTCCGTCACCTTCCTGTCCGACGTTCTGGAATCCGACGGCGCGCGCCTGCGCGGCCTGGATCCGGGCTACACCAAGATCCTGATCGACGGCGAGGAAGTGCCCGGCGCCGGCGTCGACCGCTCCTTCTTCGTGGACCGCATCCCCGCCGAACTGATCGAGCGGGTCGAGGTGGTGCGCTCGTCCTCGGCCAACCGGTCGGGCGACGCGGTCGCGGGCACGGTCAACATCGTTCTGCGCGACGCCCTGTCTCTGGACGGCGGCTATGTGCGTCTGGGCGCCATCATGTTCCCGGACAGCGAGTACGGCGAATGGGGCGGCACCTATGGGCGGTCTGGGGCGGACAGGCCCTGGGCGGCCGCCTGCTTCTGGGCGCCAACGTCCAGGACCGCCGCAACCCCAAGGACAAGTACTCGATCCGCTATGACGAACCGGGCGGCACGATCCAGAACACCGAGGTGCAGACCGACGTGCGCGACGGCACCGACTACGCCTTCAATGCGTCCTACGCCGCGGACGTGGCCGGCGGCGAGTTCGAACTGGCCGGCGTCTTCGTGCGCACCGACCGGTATCAGGACGAAGACTCGATCGAATACCGCGGCGGGATCGAGACCAACGCCAACCTGCTGACCATCAACGACAACGACCTGGACATCCGCACCGACAACCTGTCGCTCCGCACCGGCTATGAGCGCGACATGCTGGGCGGCGAGACCGAGTTCAAGCTGGCCTATGCGTCGATCAGCGACGAGCAGTACGAGTTCGAGGGCGAGTCCGAATATCTGCGCGACGCCATCATCTTCCCGGACGAGGACCGCTACACCCTCGACTCGACCACCGTCGACATCCAGGACGAGGAGTGGAAGGCCGCGATCGAGCACGAGATCGATCTGTCCGACGGCATGGAGCTGGAGTTCGGCCTGCAGGGCAACTGGAAGACCCGCGACGCCCTCGTCACCGAGACGCCGCGCATCCGTTTCAACGTGCCGAACGCTCCCGCCCCGCGCCCGGCCGTGCCGGCCTTCGGGCCCTCGACCCCCGTTCCCGGCGGCGACGTGACGATCGAGGAGAACCGCCTCGACCCTTACGTCATGCTGTCCGGCGAGAACGGCGCCCTGACCTGGGAAGCCGGTCTGCGCTATGAGACGACCGACCTGACCATCACCGACCGCACGGCCGCTCCGGCCGATCAGGTCAACGAGAGCGACGAGGCGGAACTGCTGCCGTCGGCCAGCTTCCGCTGGGCGCTGAACGAGAACGACCGCATCATCTTCTCGGCCGCCCGCACCGTGCGCCGCCCCAGCTTCAACCGCCTGTCCCCGGCGGTCTTGGAGGAAGAGTTCGGCGACAGCGACTTCGTCGGCAACCCGGACCTGAAGGCTGAAATCTCGACCGGCTTCGACCTGGGCTTCGAGCGTCGCCTGGGCCGTCGCGGCGTCGCCGGCATCAACGTCTTCTACCGCGACATCCAGGACCTGGTGGAAGAGACCAACACGGGCGTGACCGGATCGGGCGGCGCGGGCACATTCGTCTACACCGTCGACAACGTCGGCGACGGCAAGGTCTACGGCGTCGAGTTCGACCTCTCGACCCCGCTGGACTTCATCGGTCTGGAATCGACCGGCGTGTTCCTGAACTACTCCTGGCTGGACTCCGAAATCACCGATTTCATCGGCGAGCGTCGCTTCAACAGCCAGTCCGACTACGTCTACAGCGTCGGCTTCACCCAGGATCTGCCGACCTGGGGCGCGGCCTTCGGCGCCAGCTATCGCAAGCAGGGCGACGCCTTCAGCCGCGTGCTGGCCGAGGAAGTCACCACCTCCTACGGCGCCGATCTGGAAATCTTCGTCGAGAAGCAGTTCGGCTCCAACGTCGTGGTCCGTCTGACCGGTTCGAACCTGCTGGACTCCTCCAAGGACGAGACGTTCGACAAGTTCGAGAACGTCGCCGACCAGATCTCCCGCGACTACGACGAGTACGAGATCGAAACCGAGGAAGCCGGACCGGTGTACCAACTGGTGATGCGTCTCGCGTTCTGAGCCTGATCCGGGGCGACCCGAGAGCGTCGAGGGGGCCGGGCGGCGACGTCCGGCCCCTTCTTCGTGTCGAAACGAGACGGCGACGCTGGACCGCGCCGCGGCCCCGTTCTAGTCGCCTTGGGGGCGAGCGGTTCGCCTCTTGCAAGAAGCCCGAGGGGCGCCGCCGGGCGCCTCATTTCGGGATGGAGCGCGCGACGTCATGGTCATGGAAGGTCAGATCGACTGGACCCTGGTCTTCGCCGTGCTGGCGGTGGCCGGTCACGTCGTGGCGCTTCTGGCCTGGATCTGGGCCCTGACCCGAAAGACGCGGACGGAGGCGACCGGCGGGGCGCTGGACGCCGCCGTGCGCCGCGCCGAAACGGCCGAGACGCGCCTGCTCGAAATCCTGAACGCCATTCCCGTGGCCCTGGTCGAGACCGACAAACAGGGCAAGTTCGTCTTCGCCAACCGCGCCGCGCATCAGCTGCTGGGCCGGCGCGACGCCGAACTGCTGGGCCTGCGCTTCCACTCGGCCACCTGGGGCATCACCTATCCCGACGGTCGGCCCATTCCACCCGACCTGCTGCCCAGCGCGCGGGCCCTGCGCGGCCAGACGGTCAAGGGGTTCCAGCACCTGCTGGCCAACCCGGCCACCCGCCGCAAGATGCTGGTCTCGGTCACGGCCATGCCGATCGAGACGGGGACGGGCGAGATCATCGGCTCCACCGCCGCCATCGTCGAAACCGACGGCCTGACCCAGCCGGTCATGGAGCCGGAGGCGCCCGTCGCCGCCGAGGCGTCCGCGTCCGACGGCCTGGTCCGTCGCGTGTTCGACTCCGCCTCCAGCGCCCTGGTGGTCCTCGACCCGGATGGGCGGGTGCGCGAGGCCAATCCGGTGGCGCGGTCGCTGAGCGGACGCGAGGACCTGATCCTGGGCGGCGACTTCGCCGACCTGTTCCTGGGCGAAGACGAGCGCGTTGAGGCGCGGCAGACGCTGCGCGCCGCCCTGGCCGCCCCGGCCGGCGAGGCGGAGCCGCTGGACGTCCGTTCCGGCCGAACCGCCGGCACGCGCTGGCGCCTGCTGCCCCTGATGTCCGACGACGGCGCCGTGGAGGCCCTGCTGGCCGCGGGTGAACGCGCCGGACCTGACGCCGACGCGTCGGTCGAACCGGTCCCGTCCGAGCCCGTCGAGGATCTGCGCCCCGAACTGGACGCCCTGCGCGCCCGCGTCGAGACGGCCGAGGCCGACTCCGCCCGCGCGCGCGCCGAGGCCCAGGCCGAGCTGGAGGCCGCGCGCCGGCTGGAGGGCGTCGGACGCCTGACCGGCGGCGTCAGCCAGGATTTCCACGCCCTGCTGGGCGTCATGACCAGCGCGCTGGACATGATGGTCCGTCAGGCCGACGAGCCCGAGCGCGTGCGTCGCCTCGGCCGCGCCGCCCTGGCCGCCGGCCAGCGGGGCGAGGCCCTGACCCGCCGCCTTGCCGCCTTCGCCGAGGGCGACGACGCCATGCCGGTGCAGATGATCGATCTCGGCGCGGTGGTTCGCGGACTGGAGGGCAAGCTGCGTCTGGTCGCGGGTCCGACCGTGGACCTGATGGTCGAGGCGCCGGCCGATCCCCTGGTCGCGCGCGTCGATCCGGTCGCGCTGGAAGGCGCGCTGGCCGCCCTGGTCACCAACGCCGCCCAGGCCACGGGCGGCGCGGGATCCGTCGCCGTGCGCCTGTCGCGCGAGGACGACGCGACCGTGCGCCTGACCGTCCGCGACGACGGGCCGGGCATGGAGGCCGACGTCGCCCGCCGCGCGGTCGAACCCTTCTTCACCACGCGCGAGGGCGCGGCCGGTCTGGGCCTGTCCCAGGCGCACGCCTTCGCCCGCCAGTCGGGCGGCGCCTTGGCCGTCGAAACCGCGCCGGGCGCCGGAACCGCCGTGACGCTGGACCTGCCCGTCGCCGGCTGACGGACTTTGCGGGCGCGGCGCTTTTGAGGTTTGATCGTCCCGAAACGGGAAAGGCGACGCCATGAGGCTTCTTCGGGTGGTTCTGCTGCTGGCCGTGCTGGCCTATGCGGGCTGGCTGGCCTGGCCCTTCGTCTCGCCGCTGCTGGAGGGCGCCGATCCTGGCGCGGCCCTGACCCGCGTGGGGGCCGAGATGGGTTCCGGCGGGTTGATGACCGGCGCCCTGTGGCTGGGCGCGGTGGCTCTGTACCTGATCGCGGCGGCGATGCTGGGTTCGGGCAACCCGCGCGCAGCGGTGGCCTATTTCCTGGGATTCCTCGCCGACGCCGCCCTGCGTCTGGCGATCGAGCGCGGGCGGGGCGGCGCGGCGTCGAGCCGATCCGCCGATTCCTTCGCCAAGGATGCCGGGCCGATGTCCGTGCCGATCGACGCAGGCGCTTCCGCGGGCATCGATCCGCTATGGCTGCTGCTGGGCGGGCTGGTCGTGCTGGGCGTGCTGATCGTCGTCGCCACGCGGCGGCGTCGACGGGCGCGCACGCCGGGGCAACTGGCCATCTGAGGCCGTCGCGCGGTTGATTCCGCGCTGCCGATGGTTAGGTTCCGCGCGCGCGCTCTCCCGCCGTTCGAGGATACCATGGCCGACGCCCAAACCGCCGACTACGACGTCATCATCATCGGCGGCGGGCCGGGCGGCTACAACGCCGCGATCCGCGCGGGCCAGCTGGGCCTGAAGGTCGCCTGCGTCGAGATGCGGCCCACCCTGGGCGGCACCTGCCTGAACGTCGGCTGCATGCCGTCCAAGGCCCTGCTGCACGCGTCGGAGCTGTTCGAGGCGGCGTCGAAGGACTTCGCCGGCCTGGGCATCGACGTCTCGCCCAAGCTGAACCTCGGCCAGATGATGAGCCAGAAGCAGGACAGCGTCACCGCCCTGACCAAGGGCATCGAGTTCCTGTTCAAGAAGAACAAGGTCGACTGGCTGAAGGGCCGAGGCCGCCTGGACGGCCCGGGCAAGGTCGTCGTCGAAGGCGCTGACGGCGCCGCCACCTACCGCACGAAGCACGTGGTGATCGCCACGGGGTCGGAGCCCACGCCGCTGCCGGGCGTCGCCTTCGCCGACGGCAAGGTGGTCGATTCCACCGGCGCCCTGGCGCTGCCGACGGTGCCGCAGAAGCTGATCGTGGTCGGCGCGGGCATCATCGGGCTGGAGCTGGGCTCGGTCTGGCGCCGCCTCGGCGCTGAGGTCACGGTGGTGGAGTTCCTGGACCGCATCACCCCCGGCATGGACGCCGACATGGCGACCGCCTTCCAGCGCGCCCTGACCAAGCAGGGCATGAAGTTCAAGCTGGGGACAAAGGTCACGGGCGCGACCGTGAGCGCGGGCGGCGTCGATCTGACGGTCGAGCCCGCGAAGGGCGGCGAAGCCGAGACCCTGACCGGCGACGTCGTTCTGGTGGCCATCGGGCGCCGTCCGTACACGGAGGGTCTGGGCCTGGAGACCGTGGGCGCAAAGCCGGACGCGCGCGGCTTCGTGGCCAACGACCACTTCAAGGTGGCGGACGGCGTCTGGGTGATCGGCGACGTGACCCACGGTCCGATGCTGGCCCACAAGGCGGAGGAGGACGGCGTGGCGGTGATCGAGCTGATCGCCGGCAAGGCCGGCCACGTCGACTACGACCTGGTGCCCAGCGTGGTCTACACCTTCCCGGAGGCCGCCTGGGTCGGCAAGACCGAGGACCAGCTGAAGGCCGAGGGCGTGGCCTACAAGTCCGGCAAGTTCCCCTTCACCGCCAACAGCCGCGCCAAGATCAACCACGAGACCGAAGGCTTCGCGAAGGTGCTGGCCGACGCCGCCACCGACCGCGTGCTGGGCGTCCACATCCTCGGCCCTCAGGCCGGGGAGCTGATCGGCGAGGCCTGCGTGCTGATGGCCTTCGGCGGCGCGTCCGAGGACCTGGCCCGCACCTGCCACCCCCACCCGACCCGCTCCGAGGCCGTGCGTCAGGCGGCCATGGGCGTCGAGGGCTGGACCATGCAGGCCTGATGGACGGCCGGGCGGGCGCAAGCTAGCGTCCGCCCGCAGTCTTCGGGAGCCGCATCCATGTCCGTTCGCCTCACCCGGCGTTCCGCCCTGTTCGCCTCGGCCGGCGCGGCCGCCGCCCTGCCCAAGGTCGCCTGGGCGCAGGACGCCGCCAACGACGACGCGGCTCTGGCCGACGCCGTCGACGCCTATGTGCGCCAGTGTCTGGAGGCGTGGCCCGAAAACCCCGGCCTGTCGGTCGCGGTGGTCAAGGACGGCCGGCCGGTCCTGACGCGCGGATACGGCAGGAAGGCCATGGATCGCCCGGCGCCGGTCGACGAACGGACCCTGTTCGCCGTGGCTTCGAACACCAAGGCCGTCACCTGCGCCGCCCTGGCCATTCTGGTCGACGAGGGCAAGGTGAAGTGGGACGAGCCGGTGCGGACCCACCTGCCCGGGTTCGCACTGTCGAAGCCGGAGCTGAACGACCTGATCACCGTGCGCGATCTGGTCAGCCACCGGATCGGCTTCGGCCTGGGCGCCGGAGACCTGCTGTTCTGGCCGAACTCGGACCGGACGCGCGCCGAGATCATGGCCGTGGTCGACAAGGTGCCGATCGAGGACCAGTTCCGCGCCCGCTACCACTACTGCAACCTGATGTTCATCGTGGCCGGAGAGGTGGTGGCCGCCGCCTCGGGCATGCCGTGGGAGACCTTCGTCCAGACGCGCATCCTGGATCGTCTGGGCATGGCCGACACCCTGCCGGTGATGGTCAACGCGGACCCGGCCAAGTGCGCCCTGCCGCACGGCCGCGTCGGGCCGCCGCTGCGCTATCAGGGCCCCATGACCCGCATCGGCGACAGCGTGCAGGAGGTCTGGAACTGGACCTCGGCCGGGGCCGCCGGGGGCTTCATGACCAACGCGGTCGATTGGGCCAGATGGATGGCGGTCCAGCTGGCGAACGGCGCCCTGCCCGACGGCACGCGCCTGTTCAGCGAGGCGCAGGGCCGCGAGATGTGGCGGCCCAACATCATCGTCGGCTCCTCGGCCGGCCCGACGCCCGATCTGCCCGGGCGCGCCATCGCCGCCACCTATGCGGCCGGCTGGCAGGTCATGGACTATCGCGGCGAGCGGATGATCACCCACGGCGGCGGGTCGCCGGGCGGCATCTCCGGCACCGTCCTGCTGCCCGGGCGCAACGTCGGCTTCAGCTATTTCAGCAATGCCGAAGAGAGCCTGCTGCTGCGCGCCCTGCGCTCGGGCATCGCCGACGTGGTCATGGGCCCGACCCGCAACGGCCCCGCGTTCGACTGGATCGCGGACTCCAAACGGCTGGAGACCGAAGGGAACGCCCGCTCGATCGCCGCGGCGGCCGAGATCGACGCCAAGCAGGCGGCCGGCGCCCCGCCGTCGCTGCCCGGCTCGGCCTATGCCGGAAACTGGCGCGATCCCTGGTACGGCGACGTGACGATCCAGGCGCGCGACACGCAGCTGTGGCTGGCCTTCACGCGGTCGCCGGCGCTGAAGGGGCCGCTGGAACCCTATGACGGCGACACCTTCCGCACCCGGTTCCCCGACACGCGGGAAGAGGACGTCTTCGTCACCTTCGAGCTTGAGGAAAGCCGCCCCGTGCGCGCCACGATGAAGGCGGTCAGCCCGGACGCCGACTTCAGCTACGACTTCCACGACCTGCGTCTGACGCGGGTCTGAGGGAGAAACAGACGGCCCAGACGGCGGGCGGGTGACGCTGGGCGGCCCATGTGCTAGGGTCGCCCTTCACGTTCACCCGATCGGAGTCCCCAGCTGTCCCCGTCTTCCGCGCCCCGCGCGCCCGCCGTGTCGAACATGGCGCACGAGTCCGAGCCTCTTCCGCCGCTGCGTCCCGAGGACGGGACCGACGCCCCCCTGCCGGTCGGGGCGACGTCGCTGGAACAGGCGCTGCTGACCAAACTCGACGAGGACAAGGCCCAGGAGATCGTGCTGATCGACCTGAAGGGCAAATCGTCCATGTCCGACGCCATGATCGTGGCGTCCGGCCGGTCGCACCGCCACGTCGGCGCCCTGGCCGATCACCTCCTGCGGGTGCTCAAAGATCACGGCCTGGGCAAGGCGCGGGTCGAGGGCCTGCCGCACTGCGACTGGGTGCTGATCGACGCCGGCGACGTGATCGTCCACCTGTTCCGTCCGGAAGTGCGCGCCTTCTACAACATCGAGAAGATCTGGGCCGTCGACAGCGGCCACCGCGCCGAAACCCGCGCCTGACGGCGTGAGGCTGGCGGTCGTCGCCATCGGCAGGGCCGGGCGTGGGCCCGAGGCGACGCTGGCCGCCGACTATGCCGAGCGCGCCGGACTTGCAGGCCGGGCGCTGGGCCTCGGCCCGCTGGACCTCGTCGATCTGGACCCCCGCAAGCCCGGCAAGGCGCCGGAGGCGGAGCTGATCCTGAAGGCGGCCGAGGGCGCCCACCTGATCGCCTGCGACGAGCGCGGAAAGACCTTTTCCAGCCGGGCCTTCGCCGAGCATCTGGTCGCCCTGCGCGACCGGGGCGAAAGGCGCGTGGTCTTCGCCATCGGCGGCGCCGACGGGCTTGACGAGAGCGTGCGCGCCGCCGCCGCCTCCACACTCGCCTTCGGCCCCCAGACCTGGCCGCACGCCCTGGCCCGCGCCATGCTGGCCGAACAGATCTATCGCGCCGTGACCATTCTGGCCGGATCGCCCTATCATCGCGATTGATGCGGCGGTTCCTGATCCCGGCCCTGTGCCTGACGCTGGCGGCGGTTCCTGCGGCCGGTCAGCCCGCGCCGCCCGAACGCGAGGCCGCGCGGCTTCAGGCCCAGTACCGCGACGCCGTGGTGCGGCTGCGTCGGCTGGAGGTGGAGGCCCGCGCGGCGGAGCGCGCCGCCGCCTCGACCCCCTTGATCGACGCGACCCCGTCCGCCGATCGGGCCCGACTGGACGCCGTGGCGGCGCGTGAGGCGCCGGTGCTGTCGGCTTTGGCGGGTCTGCGCGCGCGACAGGGGCGGCTGCTGGCGGCCCTGCAGCGCCTGATGCGACGCCCGCCGCCGCCGCTGATCGTGCCCGCCGCCCGGGCCGTCGACGCGCGACGCGCGGCCCTGCTGATGCGCGAGGCGGCGGTGGCGATCGAGGATCAGGCCCGGCCGCTGCAGGCGCGCCGGACCGCCCTGGCGCGCGAGCGCCGGACCGTGCTGCTGTCCCAGGCCGGAGCGCTGGCCGCCGACAGCGCGGCGGGCGAGCGGGCGGCCCTGGCCTCCGACCGGCGCGGCGACCGGCGTGCCCGCGCCGTCGTCCTGGCCGCCGAGGCGCGCGCCGCGCGGCAGGAGGTCGCCGCGCTGGAGGCCCGCCTGCGTCGCCTGGGGGCCGCCGTGCCCGTGGTCCCGCCCGACGCCGCCGCCCGCGTCTCGGCCCTGCCCGGCGGCCGGTCGCGCCTGACGCCGCCGACGTCCGGACCGCCCGCCGCCCGTTTCGGACGCGACGTGCCCGGCTGGCGCTGGGTCGGGACCGGCGGGCCCGCCGTCGCCCCGGCCCTCGCCCGCGTGGCCTGGGCCGGACCGCACGAGGCCTGGGGCCGCTTGGTGATCCTGGACCTCGGCGACGGCTGGCAGGCGGTGATCCTCGGTCTGGCCGACCTGTCCGTCTCGACCGGCGACCGGGTGGAGGCGGGCCAGGCGCTGGGCGCGACGCGCGCCGGCGAGCCCCTGCAGTTCGAACTTCGGCGGCAGGAGGCGCCGGTCGATCCGGGACGCTTCTTGGACGGCGGGTGACCTTTCGCGCGAAATCTCTGGCCCGCGCCGGATGACGCTGATTTTATGAATGCGACGCCGACGCGCCTTGTTTCCGCCGCGCCGGCCCCGATCATTCAAGTTTCCTCCCCCCGCGCGCCCGCGCGCCTTAGACGAAGATGCGAGACCCGATGCGCAAATCCCTCATCGCCGGCTGCGCCGCCTTGGCGATCGGCGCCGTCGCCGTGACCGCCGTGGCCCAGACGCCGCGCAACGAGACCTTCCGGATGCTGGAGCTGTTCGGCGACGTTCTGGCCGTGGTCGAGCAGGCCTACGTCGTGCCGGTCGACAACAAGAAGCTGATCGAGGCGGCGCTGGGCGGCATGATGACCGCGCTGGACCCGCACTCCAGCTATCTGGCCCCCGCCGGCTTCGACGACCTGCGCGAGCGGACGGAGGGACAGTACTCCGGCGTCGGCCTGACCATCAGCTCCGAGGCGGGGCTGGTGAAGGTCATCTCGCCCATGGACGGCGGCCCCGCCGCGCGCGCGGGCGTCCAGGCCGGCGACGTCATCTCCACCATCGACGGCGTCAGCGCCGCGGGCCTCAGCGTGTCGGACGTGTCGGAAAAGCTGCGCGGCGCGCCGGGCACCAGCGTGAACGTCACCTTCCTGCGCGACGGCTCGGACCCTCTTGAGGTCACCCTGACGCGCGAGATCATCAAGATCGAGTCGGTGACCGGCCGCATGGAGGGCGGCTTCGCCGTCATCCGCATCTCGACCTTCGACGACAACACGGTGCGCGACCTGAACCGCGTGATCGGCGAGCTGAAGACGACCAACCCCGGCATCGAGGGTTACGTCGTCGACCTGCGCAACAACGGCGGCGGTCTGCTGTCGGCGGCGGTGGGCGTGTCCGACGCCTTCCTGGAGCGCGGCGAGATCGTCAGCCAGCGCGGCCGCCGTCCCGACCAGATCGACCGCTGGTCGGCCCGGCCGGGCGACCTGACCGACGGCAAGCCGGTCGTCGTGCTGGTCAACTACGGCTCGGCCTCGGCGTCGGAGATCGTCGCCGGCGCGCTGAAGGACCATGAGCGGGCGACGATCGTCGGCCTGACCAGCTTCGGCAAGGGGTCGGTGCAGACGGTGATCCCGCTGCGCGGCGGCCAGGACGGAGCCCTGTCGATCACCACGGCGCGCTACTACACGCCTTCCGGCCGCTCCATCCAGAAGATCGGCATCGAGCCGGATCTGGAGGTGTCGCGCTCGGCCGCCGAGGCACGGATCGTGTCGCGGTCGTCGTTCGTCTATTCCGAGGCGGCCTACGCCAACTCGCTGGACGCCTCGATCGGCGCGGAACGTCGCGGCCCCCACGTGCCGCAGGAAGCGCCGGGCGAGGAATGGCCCGAGGACAAGGACTATCAGCTGGAGCGCGCCTTCGACGTTCTGCGCGCCGGCGGGAACCTCGCCGCCCTGGCGCCCGCGCCCGCCGGCATCGTGGTGACCCCGCCGAACCAGCAGAACGCGGCGTTGGCGACGGAGGAATAGAGAGCGCATCGGGCCGTTCATGGCTAACGCCGCGTTAGGCTTTCTTAACCGGCCCGGCGGCATTCTCGCGCCGTGACCATGTTCGCCAAACGCCAGTCCGCGCTCGCCGCCTCGGCCGGGCGTCCGCCCGAACGCCGCAGTGTCAAGCCGGCGCTGGGAACCGTGCTCGCCTTCCTGAAGCGGCCGCCGGTGGCCGTGGCGGCCTCGGCCGTGCTGCTGTTCGGAGCCGTGGCCCTGTTCGTCTCAGTGCTGGGCGACCCGTCGGCGGGCGCCCCGTCGGCCCGGATCGGTCTGAAGCGCGAGGCGCGCGTCGAGACCGCGCCCACCGGCATGGAGGCCTTCACCGCCGGCATCGGCGGCGCCTATCAGGACCTGGCCGCCGGGCCCGACGCCCTGGTCGGCGAGGCGACGATCACCCTGCCGGACGGCGCGACCGTCTCCGGCGCCGGCGCCGCGATCACCGCGCCGCGCCTGATCCCAGCCTCACCGCTGGTTCAGGCCCCGCTGGCCGGACTGACCGAGCCGGGCCCCAACGGCGCCCTGCCCGTCATCGGCTCGGACGGCCGCGTGCCGGCCCAGGCCTATGCCCGGCCTTTCCGCGGCGACGGACGGCCGCGCGTGGCGCTGATCGTCGGCGGTCTGGGCCTGAACGCCGTGACCACCCGCGCCGCCATCGAGCGCCTGCCGCCGGAGATCACCCTCAGCTTCGTGCCCTATGCCGAGGGCCTGCAGGGCTGGATCGACCTGGCCCGCGCCCATGGCCATGAGGTGATGATCGAAATCCCGATGGAGCCGACCGGCTATCCCGACAACGACCCCGGCCCCTACACCCTGCTGGCGTCCGGCGGAGCGGCGGACGTGGAGGCCAAGCTGCCGTGGCTGCTCAGCCGCGTGACCGGCTATTTCGGCGTCATGAACTATCTCGGCGACCGCTTCGTCACCTCCGACGCCGGCTTCTCGGCCTTCATGAGCGAGCTGCGGCGACGCGGCGTGGCCTTCGTCGACGACGGCGTGGCGCGGCGCCGGCCCGGCGCCTGGGCCCGCGCCACGGCGGACCACGTGGTCGACGAGGTGCAGACCCCGGCCGCCATCCTGGGGCGGCTGAACGCGGTCGAGGCGCTGGCCAAACAGCGCGGCGGGGCCCTGGGCGCCGGCTTCGGCTACCCCGTCACGGTCGAGGCCGCGGCGCGCTGGGCCGCCGGGTTGGACGCACGCGGCCTGCAGCTTGCGCCGGCCAGCGCCATGACCCGCGCCGGCTGAGGTGGAACGGGATCTTTCCCTCTATCGCCCCAACGTCGGCGTGGTCCTGTTCAACGGCGACGGGCGCGTGTGGCTGGGCCACCGGATTCACACGCCCGGCCCCTGGCGCTGGCAGTTCCCCCAGGGCGGCGTCGACGACGGCGAGGATCTGGAGACCGCCGCCCGCCGAGAGCTGTTCGAGGAGACCGGCGTCCGCTCGGCCGCGTATCTGGACCGGACGCCCGGCTGGATCGCCTACGACTTTCCGCCCGATCTGGGCGGGCCGCGCGCCAAATGGGGCCACAAGGGCCAGAAGCAGGTCTGGTTCGCCTATCGTTTCACCGGCACGGACGCCGAGATCGATCTGGAGTCGCACGGCGAGCCGGAGTTCGACGCCTGGCGCTGGGCCCGCCTGGACGAAACGCCCGCCCTGATCGTGCCGTTCAAGCGCGCGGTCTATGAGCAGGTGCTGACGGCCTTCGCGCAGTTCGCCGGCTGACGACCCGCGCCCGGCCGGGGCGTCAGTGCGCCCCGCCGCCCGTCGCCGTCTTCCGCTCCTTGGACTTGCGGCTCCACATGTTCAGCCCCTCGACCAGGGCCGAGAAGCCCATGGCGGCGTAGATGTAGCCCTTGGGCACGTGCACGCCGAAGCCGTCGGCGATCAGAACCATGCCGATCATCAGGAGGAAGCCCAGGGCCAGCATGACCACGGTCGGGTTGTTGTTGATGAAGTTGGCCAGCGGGTCGGCCGCCAACAGCATCACGGCCACGGCCACGAGAACCGCCACCACCATGATCGGCAGGTGATCGGTCATGCCCACCGCGGTCAGGATCGAATCGATCGAGAAGACCAGATCCAGCAGGATGATCTGGAAGATGGCCGAGCCGGCGTTGTTGATGGCCACCGACTTCTTGTCCAGCACGTCGTGGTCGGACGGGACGGGGTCGACCGAATGGTGGATCTCCTTGGTCGCCTTCCACACCAGGAACAGGCCCCCGGCGATCAGGATCAGGTCCTTCCAGCTGAACTGGGTCTCGAAGGCGGGTTCGCCGTGCTCTCCGATCGGGCCGACGATGCCGAGGTCCACGACCGTGGCGGTCAGGCCCACCAGCCAGGCGATGATGGACAGCAGGGCCAGACGCATGACCAGCGCCAGGCCGATGCCGATGCGCCGCACGCGCTGGCGCTGGTTTTCGGGCAGCTTGTTCGACAGGATCGAGATGAAGATCAGATTGTCGATGCCCAGCACCACCTCCATCACCACCAGGGTCACGAGGGCGGCCCAGGCGGCCGGGTCGGAAAGAAGCGGCGTGATGCTGTCGAGCATGGTCGTGGCGGGATCCTTGGAGACGGGAGGCTAAGCGCTAAGCGGCGCCGCGGCCCGGATCAAGGACCGTGTTCGCCCGCCGCCGTCGCCCACACGTCCGCGGCCACCGGAAAATGGTCGGAAATGGCTTTCCCGCCGATCGTGTCGGTCAACACGCCGACCCTCAGAACCGACAAGCCTGGACCGACGAAGATGTGGTCGATGGCCGGGGCGCCCTGTCCTCTGGTCGCGTCGAAGGCATTGTAGGTGCCGGTGGGACCGAACGCCGCAGGGCTGACCACGCGGGCGTCGCTCAGGCCCGAGGCGATCAGGGCGCGGTAGGGGTCGGTCTCCGGTCCGGTGTTGAAGTCGCCCATGACGATCAGCCTGGCGCCCGGTGCGGGCTCCAGGCTCGCGATCTGCTCTGCGCAGCGCAGGCGGGCCTCCTGGCCGACGTGGTCGAAATGGGTGTTGCGCACGTCCCAGACCTCGCCGTCCAGTCGGTCGCGTAACACCACGCGGGTGATGGTGCGGGGCAGGGCGGCGTCCCAGCCCTTCGACGGCCGGTCCGGCGTGGGCGAACACCAGAAGGTCTCGCGGCTCAACGCCTCGAACCGGTCGCGGCGCCAGAACAGCGTGGTGGTCTCGCCCGCATCCGCCCCGTCGTCCCGCCCGACCCCGTAATGATCGTGCCCGGGCAGGCCCTCGGCCATATGCACGACCTGGTGCGGCAGAGCCTCCTGCACCCCGATCAGGTCGGCGTCGAGGAAGACGAGCTGTGCGACCAGATGAGGCCTCCGGACGGTCCAGCCCGGGTCGTCGGCCGCGGCGTCGTAACGCACGTTGTAGGTGACCGCCCGCACAGGATCGGGCGCCTGGGCGAGGGCGGGGCCGGTCAGGCACAGGACCAGAACGGTCAGCAGGGCAGGCATACGCATCGGCGGCGCTCGCGGGGGGTGAGGGGCGGGCGTCCAGCATAGGCCGATCCGTGACGTCCGCGCGACGCCGGCCGCATCGGTTGCGGTCGAGGGGCGAGGGTGCTATCAGGCGCCCGGCTTGCAAGGGCGGGACCGCGAGGCCGCGCCCACGGCGTGCTTTTACCCGAGCATTTTCAAGCCTTTCGGCCGGAGCGGGACACCTCGCTCCCGGTCTTGATGCAAACGCACTGGCGGAACGGATTCAGGTGGCCGACGAATTCAGAACGACCGAAGTCGGCGACCGCTACGCCCAGGCGCTGTTCGACCTGGCCGACGAGACGGGCGCGCTGGACGCCGTGCGCGCGGACCTGAAGTCGCTGCGCGCAGCCCACCGCGAGAGCGCCGACCTGCGCCGCCTGCTGACCTCGCCCGTTCTGAAGTCCGAAGACGTGTCGCGGGGCCTGCTGGCCGTCGCCGACAAGGCGAAGTTCAACGTCACGACCCGCAACTTCCTGGGCCTGCTGGCCCAGAACGGCCGCGCCCGCGACCTGATGGGCGTGATCGTCGGCTTCGAGCGTCTGTACGCCAAGAAGACCGGCGTGGTGGCGGCCGAGGTCGTCTCGGCCCAGCCGCTGTCGACCGCGCAACTGACCCACGTCCGCTCGGCCCTGCTGAAGGCGCTGGGCAAGGCTCCCGAACTCACCGCCCGCGTCGATCCGTCGATCCTGGGCGGCCTGAAGGTCAAGGTCGGCTCGAAGCTGTTCGACGCCTCGCTGAAGACCAAGCTCGATCAAATGAAGTTCGCGCTCAAGCGCGCCTAACCACTCGGCGCCCCGGCGCTCGCGAAGACGAAGACGAAAGAGACCACGATGGACATCCGCGCCGCTGAAATCTCGGCCATCCTCAAGCAGCAGATCGCCGGCTTCGGCGTCGAGGCGGACGTCTCCGACGTCGGCCAGGTGCTGTCGGTCGGCGACGGCATCGCCCGCATCCACGGTCTGGACAACGTCCAGGCCGGCGAGATGGTGGAGTTCCCCAAGGCCGGCGTGAAGGGCATGGCGCTGAACCTGGAGCGCGACAACGTCGGCGCGGTGATCTTCGGCGCCGACGCCCAGATCGCCGAGGGCGACGAAGTCCGCCGCCTGGGCGAGATCGTGGACGTGCCGGTCGGCAAGGGCCTCTTGGGCCGCGTCGTCAACCCGCTGGGCGAGCCGATCGACGGCAAGGGCCCGATCACCTTCACCGAGCGTCGTCGCGTGGACGTCAAGGCCCCCGGCATCATCCCGCGCAAGTCGGTGCACGAGCCGATGCAGACGGGCCTGAAGGCCATCGACACCCTGATCCCGATCGGCCGCGGCCAGCGCGAGCTGATCATCGGCGACCGTCAGGTCGGCAAGACCGCCGTCGCCATCGACACCATCCTGAACCAGAAGTCGGTCAACGCCACCGACGACGAGTCGGCCAAGCTGTACTGCATCTACGTGGCCATCGGTCAGAAGCGCTCGACCGTCGCCCAGATCGTCAAGACGCTCGAGGAGTCGGGCGCGCTGGAATACACCATCGTGGTCGCCGCCACCGCGTCGGAGCCGGCCCCGCTGCAGTTCCTGGCCCCGTTCGCCGGCACCGCCATGGGCGAGTTCTTCCGCGACAACGGCATGCACGGCCTGATCGTCTATGACGACCTGTCCAAGCAGGCCGTGGCCTATCGCCAGATGTCCCTGCTGCTGCGCCGTCCGCCGGGCCGCGAAGCCTATCCGGGCGACGTCTTCTATCTGCACTCGCGCCTGCTGGAGCGCTCGGCCAAGCTGAACGCCGACTACGGCTCGGGCTCGCTGACCGCCCTGCCGCTGATCGAGACCCAGGCCAACGACGTGTCGGCCTACATCCCGACCAACGTGATCTCGATCACCGACGGCCAGATCTTCCTGGAATCCGACCTGTTCTACCAGGGCATCCGCCCGGCCGTGAACGTCGGCATCTCGGTGTCGCGCGTGGGCTCCTCAGCCCAGACGAAGGCGATGAAAAAGGTCGCCGGCACCATCAAGGGCGAGCTGGCCCAGTACCGGGAAATGGCGGCCTTCGCCAAGTTCGGCTCGGACCTGGACGCCTCGACCCAGAAGCTGCTGGCCCGCGGCGCGCGTCTGACCGAGCTGCTGAAGCAGCCGCAGTACAGCCCGCTGACGATGGAAGAGCAGGTCGTGTCGATCTATGCCGGCACGCGCGGCTGGCTGGACGGCATCGCGGTCGGCGACATCGGCCGCTTCGAGCGCGAACTGCTGGCCCGCATCAAGTCCTCCAACCCCGGCCTGCTGGAAGGCATCCGGACCAAGAAGGATCTGACGTCCGAGCTGGAAACCGAACTGAAGGACGTGCTGGCGGCCTTCACCAAGACCTTCGCCTGACCTGACCCCCGGAAGCTGAAAGAGTAGCGCCCGATGGCCAGCCTCAAGGAAATGCGCAATCGGATCGGAAGCGTGAAGTCCACGCAGAAGATCACCAAGGCCCTGAACATGGTCGCCGCGGCCAAGCTGAAGCGCGCCCAGGACCAGGCCGAGAGCGCGCGTCCCTATGCCCGCAAGATGGCCGCCGTCATCGCCAATCTGGCGGCCGGCGTGTCGGGCGACGGCGCGCCCAAGCTGCTGGCCGGCACCGGCCGCGACCAGAAGCACCTGATCGTCGTCGCCACGGGCGACAAGGGTCTGGCGGGCGGCTTCAACACCAACGTCATCCGCGCCGCGCGCGAGCGGATCAACACGCTGGTGGCGCAGGGCAAGGACGTCCGCATCGTCGCCGTCGGCCGCAAGGTCCGCGACGGTCTGACCCGCCTGTACGGCGACAAGCTGATCCGCACCTTCGAGATGAGCGAGCACAAGACCGTCGGCCTGCCCGCCGCCGAGCCGGTGGCCCAGCTGATCGCCGAGGAGTTCGAGGCCGGGAACGCCGACGTCGTGACCCTGTTCTACAGCCGCTTCCAGTCGGTCATCGCCCAGGTGCCGACCGCCAAACAGCTGATCCCGGCGGTGGTGGACGGCGACGCCGCCCCCATCGACCTGAACGGCGCCGTCTATGAGTACGAACCGTCCGAGGAGGAGATCCTGGACGTCATCCTGCCGCGCAACGTCACGACCCAGGTCCTTGCGGCGATGTACGAAAACCAGGCCAGCTTCTTCGGGGCCCAGATGGGCGCCATGGACAACGCCACCCGCAACGCGGGCGACCTGATCCAGAGCTTGACCCTGCAATACAACCGCAAGCGCCAGGCCCAGATCACCACCGAACTGATCGAGATCATCGCCGGCGCCGAAGCGCTCTGATCTGACAGCATTGACAGCAACGCTAGCAAGACCTAACTTACGACCATGGGCGTCCTGACGGTTCGCAACATTCCGGATGAAGACCTCGCCGCCTTGCGCGTGCGGGCCGCCCAGCATGGGCGCAGCATGGAGGCTGAGGTGCGCGAGCTGATCCACCTCGCCATTCCCCGCACGCGTCGGGCCGAGGTTCCGCGACTGGAAGACCTGCCGCCGGTTCCCCCCGAGGTGCGCGAGCGTGTGGCGCGGGTGCAGGCGATGGTTCGAGAGGCCTTCGGCGGAGAGATGCCGAAGGGTCGCGTGGACGCCTTCCTCGCCGAACGTCGGGCCGAGGCGGAGCGCGGCGAATGAACGTCTTCGACACCTCGGCCCTCCTGGCGATCGTCTACGACGAGCCCGGCCGCCCCAATGCGGAAGCGCGCCTAGCCGGGGCCCTCGTCTCGACCGTCAACGCGGCTGAAGTGATGGGTGACTACGTCGCAAGCGGGCGCGGCGACCTCGCCGCCGCGCGTCGCATCATCGACGGTCTAGGCATCGAACTGGCCGCGCCGGACTATGATCAGGCCGCCCGCGCCGCCGAATTGAAACGCCCCAAGCTCTCGCTGGGCGATCGCTTTTGTCTCGCCTTGGGCGAGGCGCGCGGGGACCGGATCGTGACGGCCGACCAAGCATGGGCGGCACTGAACAACATCCGCGTCCCCCTCGAATTCATCCGTTGACCCCTTATATCCCAGACGACCCCGAAAGCACCTCATGACCGACGCCGTCGCCAAGAAACCCGCTGCCCGCAAGCCCGCCGCTCCGAAAGCGCCCAAGGCCGCCGCCGCCAAGCCTACGGCCGCCGCCACGGGCCGCATCGCTCAGGTCATCGGCGCCGTCGTGGACGTGGAGTTCGACGGCCACCTGCCGGCCATCCTGTCGGCGCTGGAAACCCAGAACATCGACCAGAAGACGGGCGAGCCGTTCACCCTCGTGCTCGAGGTCGCCCAGCACCTGGGTGAGAACATGGTCCGCACCATCGCCATGGACACCTCGGAAGGCCTGACCCGCGGCCAGCCGGTGACCGACACCGGAAACTCCATCCTGGCCCCGGTCGGCCCGGGCACGCTGGGTCGGATCATGAACGTCGTCGGCGCGCCGATCGACGAGCAGGGCCCGATCAAGACCACGATGTTCCGCCCGATCCACCGCGAGGCGCCCAGCTTCGAGGAGCAGTCGACCAGCTCCGAAATCCTGGTGACGGGCATCAAGGTCATCGACCTGATGTGCCCCTACACCAAGGGCGGCAAGATCGGCCTGTTCGGCGGCGCCGGCGTGGGCAAGACCGTGACCATGCAGGAGCTGATCAACAACATCGCCAAGGCGTACGGCGGTTACTCGGTTCTGGCCGGCGTGGGCGAGCGCACCCGCGAAGGCAACGACCTGTATCACGAGATGATCGAGTCCAACGTGAACGTGGACCCGACCAAGAACAACGGCTCGACCGAAGGCTCGAAATGCGCCCTCGTCTACGGCCAGATGAACGAGCCTCCCGGCGCCCGCGCCCGCGTCGCCCTGACGGGCCTGGCCCAGGCCGAATACTTCCGCGACGAGGAAGGCAAGGACGTGCTGCTGTTCGTCGACAACATCTTCCGCTTCACCCAGGCCGGTTCGGAAGTGTCGGCGCTGCTGGGCCGCATCCCCTCGGCGGTGGGCTATCAGCCGACCCTGGCGACCGAGATGGGCAATCTGCAGGAGCGGATCACCTCGACCAAGAAGGGCTCGATCACCTCGGTCCAGGCCATCTACGTGCCCGCCGACGACCTGACCGACCCGGCGCCCGCCGCCTCGTTCGCCCACCTGGACGCGACGACCGTGCTGAGCCGCGACATCGCCGCCCAGGCCATCTTCCCGGCCGTGGACCCGCTGGACTCGACCTCGCGGATCATGGACCCGCTGGTCATCGGCGAGGAGCACTACCGCGTCGCCCGTTCGGTTCAGGAAGTGCTGCAGCAGTACAAGGCGCTGAAGGACATCATCGCCATCCTGGGCATGGACGAGCTGTCGGAAGACGACAAGCTGATCGTGTCGCGCGCCCGCAAGATCCAGCGCTTCCTGTCCCAGCCCTTCTTCGTGGCCGAGCAGTTCACCAACTCGCCGGGCAAGTTCGTCTCGCTGGAAGACACGATCCGCTCGTTCAAGGGCATCGTCGCCGGCGAATACGACCACCTTCCGGAAGCGGCCTTCTACATGGTCGGCGCCATCGAGGAAGCCGTCGAGAAGGCCCAGAAGCTGGCCGCGGACGCGGCCTGATGAAGACGACGGCCGTCATCCCGGCGATGATGGCCGCCTCGCTGTGCGCCACGGTCGCCGCGGCCCAGGAAGCCCGCATCGACCCCGTCGAAACGCCGCGAGTCTTCCGGGAAGCGGTGCTTGGCTTCTGCGCCGAGCGCATCCACGGAGAAGCTCTGATCCCGCACTCCGTCGATCCGACGGCTGAGGGATGGCTGGACGTGCGGCGTGACGCCCTCGTCACCGGTGGCCAGAGAATCTTCTCCGGACGGGTGCACGCCGCGACGGGCGTGATCGTCGACGTCGCTCCAAGCGGCAACACCTGCTTCGTGCAGATCAACCTCGCCACCCCGGTTCTGGGGGTCGTCGATGAGCTTCGCGCAGAAATTCTCGGGCGCCCCGGCGCGACGCTTCTCGACGAACGCAACATGCCGGAAGGGCATCACACGCTGTACGGACTGCTCGATGATCAGTCCGACGCTGTGCCGATCTTCGCGGTGAACGATTCTGGAGCTGAAGGACCCGTGGCGACGGTGATCGTCGCGATGGGCTCCAAGGAAAACTGACATGGCCGGCAAACTGAACTTCTCCCTCGTCTCGCCCGAGCGCGAGGTCTTCTCGGGCCTGGTGGACCAGGTCGACGCCCCGGGCGTGGAGGGCGACTTCGGCGTCCTGGCCGACCACGCGCCCTTCATGACGGCGCTGAAGGAAGGCACGGTCGTCGTGATCGACGGCGGCACGCGCCGCCGGTTCGAGGTCCACGGCGGCTTCGCCGACGTGACCCCCGCCGGCCTGACCATCCTGGCCGAGCGCGCCCAGGAACTGACCGAGGCGTGATGCGCGCCGCCGCCCTGGCCGGTCTGGTCTGGGCCTCGGCGGGCGTCGTCCAGGCGCAGACCGCTCAAGAGACGACCGACGCCGCCGTCCGCGGTGCGCTGTGGTGCGTGGGCAAGGCCGAGGAAGCGTTCAGGCCCGAGGTCGAGCCGACGACCTTTGAAGAGATCGTCGCCGATGGCCCCGGCGCGGGTTTTCAACTCGTCTTCGGCCAGATGTCGATGGCGTGGGTCTTTCATCCCACGCCGACGGGCGACGACGCCGCCGTCATGATCTTCGGCATTCCGGGCCAGTGCGGTGGCCAGAGCCTCGATGTGGGCGACGTGCGTCAAGCGGTGGAGACGGCTTACCTGAACGCGGGCTTTGCGACCGTCTTGGTGGACGGGCCGGACGGGGAGCGGATTCAGCTATGGCACAGGACGTCCGCTCTCGGCGGCGTCTACGCCGGAGTCGTCCCGGCCGAGGAGGCGCCGGATCGGGTGAACTTCTTCGCCGTGGAAGAGCCTCTCTTTCTGGAAGGCCTTCAATCGGCCGAGACGGACGCGGACTTTCAGGAGGAAGGCGGGCCCCCGGAGTGAGCCGTCGGTCAGGCCGACGGGCCCCTCTTGACCGCGTGTGCTCAGAAAGGCCTGATGGGTCCTTCCGCAGCCGGAGGTGGCCGTTTGCGCGTCCTGACCCTGTGCGTCGCCGCTCTTCTGGCGACCGGATGCGCCGCCCTCGGCGAGCCGGTGCTGGACGCCGACGGCTGCCGGCCGGCCATGGCCATCTATCAGCCGCCGGTGCGGCTGGGCGGCACGGGCTCGATCCTGCACATCCCCCGCGCCTGCCCCGCGAAGACGCCGCCCGCCGCGCCGTCAGGAACCGAAGCTTCGCCGGAGTGAACGAAAGCGGCTAGGCTCGGGCTCAAAGCTGGAGGAACCGCCCATGCGCCCCATCGCTTTCGCCGCCCTGATCGCTTTGTCGGCTTGCGCCGCCGCCCCTCGGCCCGCCTGCGGCTGCCTGCCGCCCCGGCCGGACCCGACCGCGCCGACGCCCGTTCTGTCTCCGGAAGCCGAGGCCTTGCTGGTGATCGAAGCGCTGGAGACCGGCTGTCGCGACATGGGCACGCCGGCCGCCCCGACGCGCGAGGCCCTGTCCAACGGCTGGGTCCGCGTGATCCCAGCGACCCCATACGTGCCCTGCGCGGTGGAGGTGGACGGCCCGTCAGCGCGAATCACAGCCGTGGACGAGGCGCTGCTTGCCCATGCCGAGGCCATGGACCTGACGTGGAACGTCCGGGACTCCTATCCGCTGTGGACGGACGGTCGGCGCGTGGTCCGACGCGTCCGTGGCGAGAACGGCCTCGGCGAGCCGGAAATGGGCTGGACCTTCACCCAGTTCGAGGCGCCGTCCCAGACGACGACGACCCTGCGGATCGAGTGGCGCCCCGCGACTTGACGGCTTGGGGCGGCTTGCCGCGCCGCCCCTTGCCCCTGTGGCGTTTATGGCGGTCGTCCTCGTCCTTGTGGCCGCGAATGTCCCGCTTTTGTCCTGCCGAATGTGTCGCCCGCCTCAGCGCCCGTAGGCCGGCGGATACGCCCCCTCGCCGCCGGTGCGATAACGGTCGCGCAGCAGCAGGTTGCGCGCCGTCAGCGGCTGCTCCTGGCCCCGCACGAACACCGCCACGGGCTGGCTCAGCGGCTCCAGCGGGTCGCCGGACCAGACCACCACGTCGGCCTCCGCCCCCGCCGACAGGGTCCCGAACCGGTCCCCCATGCCGAAGATGCGCGCCGGATTGGTGGTGATGGCCGCGATCGCCGCGTCGTGCGGCAGGCCGTGCGACACGGCGTTGCCGGCGTTGTAGCGGGTCTCGCGCGCCCGGTGGTTGGAGCCCTCGTTGCCCTTGATGGCGACGACGACCCCGGCGGCGTGCAGGGCGGCGGCGTTCTGCATCCGCGCGCCGCGCCGTTCCAGATTGCCGGGCAGGTTGGTCAGCGGATTCAGCAGCACCGGTACGTTCGCCGCGGCGATCTGGTCGGCGACCATCCAGCCTTCCTCGGCGCCGTCCAGGATGACGCGGATGTTCTCCTCGTCCGCGAGACGCAGCACCTGCAGGATGTCGGACGCCCGGTGCACCGTGACGATCAGGGGCATGCGCCCCTCGGCCACGGGGATCAGTGCCTCTAGATCGGCGCGGGACAGGCTGAGGTCACGCAGGCCGCCGCGCTCATAGGACGACCTGTTGCGGGCATAGAGGCGGACCTCGGCCATCGTCTCCTTGAACAGGGTGAACTCGGCCCCGCGGGCCCCGCCCGCCACGCCGGCTCCGGCGTCGCCGAAGGGCGCGACCATGGCCACGCGCGGGCGGACGAGAATGTCGCTCCCCTGACCGAGATGGATGACGGCCGCCTGACCGGCGAACAGGCCCGGCGTGTGATAGCCCCCCTCGCCCGCGCCGGCGGTGTCCTCCTCGTGGTAATGGCCGCCCGAGGAGCCCGGATGGTTCGGCACCACGATGGCGCGGGTCACCCCGCCCAGACGCGCGGTCGGCAGGGTGATCGACCAGGGGTCGAGCCCATACGACACGTCGAAGGCCGCGCTGAGGGTGTTCGACGCGTTCGACAGGTCATTGCCGACCGACGACACCTCCGACCCGCCCAGGCCGGAATCGACGGCCACGATGCCGGGCGTCACCACCTTGCCGGCGGCGTCGATCACGCGGGCGCCCGAGGGGGCGGCGCCGGTTCCGACCGAGACGATGCGGCCGTCGCGCATGACGACGGTGCCGTTCTCGATCACCGACGTGCCGGTGTGGACCCGGCCGCCGACGATGGCGGTCACTTCCTGCGCCAGGGCGGGTCCGGCCACGGCCATCACGGCGGCGGCCATCAGAAGGGTGCGACGGATCATCAGCGGGCTCCCTGGCGGACGCCGGCGGCCGTCCGGCCATATCCGGGCTGGCCCAGTTCGAAGTCGGACAGAGGCTGGTAGTTCGGATCGTTCCGGTCGAAGGCCAGGCCGCCGTCCACGAACACCTGATCGGCGCGGGCGTAGACGCTGAACGGATTGGCGCTCCAGATCACCACGTCGGCGCGCTTGCCGGCTTCCAGCGATCCCGTCTGGTCGTCGATGCCGATGGCGCGGGCGGCGTTGGAGGTGATCCAGCTCATGGCGTGCTCTTCGGAGATCGTCATGCCGGCGCGGCGTCCGGCGGCCAAGGCGGCCGCCGCCTCCTGGTTCAGGCGCTGGGTAAGTTCCGCGTCGTCGGAGTGGACGACCGCGCAGCTGCCCTCCGGCGCGTCGACCAGGGCGACGTTCTCCTCGATGCCGTCCAGCGACTCCATCTTGAAGCCCCACCAGCCGGTCCACATGGCCGCGCAGATGTTCTCGCGCGCCAGCAACGGCGCGACCTTGTAGGCCTCGGTGGCGTGGTGGAAGGTCGTGATCTTGTAGCCGAACTCGCGCGACATATCGATCATCAACGCCATCTCGTCGCCGCGATAGCAGTGGTTCTGGATCAGGATCGACCCGTCCAGCACGCCCACCAGGGTGTCGAGCTCGAGGTTGCGGGTCGGCGGCGTCCCCTCGCCCGTCTCGCGCCAGCGGTCCCATTTGTCTTTGTAATCCCTCGCGGAAATGAACGCGGCGCGATAGCCGGCCATGTTGCCCATGCCGGTCGCGGGCGAGGAGTTGCGGCCGCCGTAGACGCGGCTGGGGTTCTCGCCGCAGGCCATCTTCACGGTGTAGGGAGCGCCCGGGAACTTCATGCCCTGCATGGTCACCGACGGCACGTTGCGCAGCGTCACGCCGCGACCGCCGAACAGGTTGGCCGAGCCCGGCAGGATGTGGAGCGTGGTCACGCCGCCGGCGCGGGCGGTGTTGAAGCCCGGATCCTGGGGCCAGACCGAATGCTCGGCCCAGACCTCGGCGGTGTTCGGCTGGGTCGCCTCGTTGCCGTCGCTCATGCCAGTCACGCCGGGCGAGGGATAGACGCCCAGGTGGCTGTGCACGTCGATGATTCCGGGGGTCACGAAGCGGCCGCGCGCGTCGACGACGCGGTGCCCGCCGGGCACGGGGGTCGAGGCGTCGCCGACGGCGGCGATCTTGCCGTCGGTGACGATGACCACGCCGTTCTCGATCTTGCGGCCCGCGCCGTCGAAGACCGTGCCGCCGACGATGGCCATGTTCTCGCGCGGCAGTCCGCGATAGGTCGAAGGATAGGCGTCGGCGACCGTGGCGGGATCCAGCCCCTGGACCAGCGCCTTGCGCTCCTTCGGAGCCTCGGCGGCCGCGCCGTCTTCGGACGAACCGGTGCTGGCGCAGGCGGACAGAACCAGCGCGGCCAGGCTGACGCCCAGCAGGGAAACGGATCTCATGCGGCAACCCCCGAACGGTCGGCCCCCTCGGCCGAGGCGGGGATTACAAGAGCGTCCGGCCCCTGACGTCGAGGCCCGATTTCATTACAAGTCCGTAAGGCGACGTTTCGCCTCAGGCCGCGTCTTCAACCCAGCGCCTTCATCAGCTCCGGCACGACGGTCTTGTAGTCGCCGACGAGGCCATAGTCCGCGACCTGGAAGATCGGGGCGTCGGCGTCCTTGTTGATGGCGACGATGACCTTGGAGTCCTTCATGCCGGCCAGGTGCTGGATGGCGCCGGAGATGCCGATGGCGATGTAGAGGCCGGGCGCCACGACCTTGCCGGTCTGGCCGACCTGATAGTCGTTGGGGGCATAGCCGGCGTCCACGGCGGCGCGGCTGGCGCCCACGGCGGCGCCCAGCTTGTCGGCCAGCGGATCCATGACGGCGTGGAACTCTTCCGCCGAGCCGAGCGCGCGGCCGCCGGAGACCACGATCTTGGCGGCGCCCAGTTCCGGGCGGTCGGACTTGACCATCTCTTCGGAGACGAAGTCGGTCTTCGGCGCCGAGCCGCCGGCCACCGTCTCCACGGAGGCCGAGCCGCCCTCGCCCGCTGCGGTGAAGGCGGTCGGACGGACGGTGATGACCTTCTTGGCGTCGCCTGACTTGATCGTCTCCAGCGCGTTGCCGGCGTAGATCGGGCGCACGAAGGTGTCGGGGGACACGACCTCGATGATGTCCGAGATCGGCGCTGTGTCCAGCTTGGCGGCCAGGCGCGGGGCGAAGTTCTTGCCGTCGGTCGTGGCCGGGGCCAGCACGGCGTCATAGCCGCCGGCCAGCGGCAGGACGGTCGCCTCGACCGCCTCGGCCAGGGTCTTGCCCAGCTCGGCGCTCTCGGCCAGCAGCACCTTGGAGACGCCGTCGATCTTCGCGGCCTGGTCGGCCACGCCCTTTGCCCCCTGCCCCACGACCAGAACGTGGACGTCTCCGCCCAGGGCCTTGGCCGCGGTCACGGTCTTGTGGGTGGTGTCGCGAACGGTAGTTCCGTCGTGATCGGCGATGACGAGGACGGCCATCAGAGCGCTCCCGCGGATTTCAGTTTGGAAACCAGCTCGGCGGCGTCGGCCACCTTGATCCCGGCCGAGCGCTTGGGCGGCTCGGTGACCTTGACGACCGTCAGGCGCGGCGCGACGTCGACGCCCCAGTCGGCGACCGATTTCACCGCGATCTCCTTCTTCTTGGCCTTCATGATGTTGGGCAGGGAGGCATAACGCGGCGTGTTCAGGCGCAGGTCCACGGTGACCACCGCCGGCAGCTGGGCCGCCACGGTCTGCAGGCCGCCGTCGACCTCACGCGTGACCACGGCCTTGCCGCCGTCGATCGCCAGCTTGCCGGCGAAGGTGGCCTGGGGCCAGTCGAGCAGGGCGGCCAGCATCTGGCCGACCGCATTGTTGTCGCCGTCGATCGACTGTTTGCCCATCAGGACCAGGTCGGGCTTCTCCTCCTCGACCACGGCCTTCAGCAGCTTGGCGACGGCCAGCGGCTCCAGGTCCGCGTCGGACTGGATCAGGATGCCGCGGTCCGCGCCGATGGCGAGCGCGGTGCGGATGGTCTCCTGCGCCTGCGACGGGCCGATGGAGACGACGACGATCTCGGTGGCCGTGCCGGCCGCGTGGCCGCCCTTGCCTTCCTGCATCCGCACGGCCTCCTCGACGGCGATCTCGTCGAAGGGGTTCATGCTCATCTTGACGTTGGCCAGATCCACGCCGGTCTGGTCGGCCTTCACGCGGGCCTTGACGTTGTAGTCGATCACCCGTTTGACGGGGACGAGAACCTTCATCGGATCATCCATCGAAATGCCGAAATCTGGCGGCAGGGATTGGACCGACCGACCGGGCCTGTCAACGTGACCCGACGTAACGGCTGGGAGCGCCTATGCATCGTCTGCTGACCTTCAAGCGCCTGAGCGTCCTGTTCCTTGTGGCCTTCGCCTGCTCGTTCGGCTTGGTCCTGGCCTATGACCAGCTGGTTCGGGCGCCGGGCGACCGCTGCGAGGAACAGGGCAAGTGGTGGGACCGCGAGGGCCGCGTCTGCGCCCAGCCCATCGCCATCGCCGAGATCACCGGCCGGCCCAACGGCGTCAGCCGCGAGGAAGCCTCTCGCCAGAAGAACCGCGAGCTGGTCGCCATCGAGCGCCAGCTGGCCGCAAACGAGAGGGCCGTCGCCGCCGACGCCGAACGCCAGCGCGCGGCGCTGGCCGCCGCAGAGGCCGCGCAGTAGCGCCGCCGCGAGCGTGAGAGTCGAAAAAAAAGACTCTCATTTCCATCACCGTGGCGTCTCGCCAACGCCGATCATGCAAGCATGGGCGACGGGTGCGTCAGAAACGGACGCAGCGTCAGCGGGTCGCGCCGGGAACCCACTTCACGTCGTCGGCCCCGTTCGCGTTCGCCCGTCGGGCGGCGACGAACAGCCAGTCGGACAGGCGGTTGAGATAGCGCAAGGCCGCCGGCGTGGCTTCGCGTCCCGCCTCGACCATGGCTGTGGCGTCGCGCTCGGCGCGGCGGCAGACGGTGCGGGCCAGATGCAGATGCGCCGACAGGGCCGAGCCGCCGGGCAGGATGAAGCTGTCCAGGGACTTGAGGCTCTCGTTCATCCCATCGATCTCGGATTCCAGCCGCTCGACCTGGGCGTCGACGATGCGCAGCGCCTCCCACTTGGGCGCGGGCTCCAGCGGGGTGGCCAGGTCGGCCCCGAGGTCGAACAGCTCGTTCTGGATCCGGCCCAGCGCCGCGTCGATGCGATCGTTCTGGCCCGAATGCAGGCGGGCGACGCCGATCATTGAGTTCAGCTCGTCGACCGTGCCGTAGGCGGCGACGCGCGGGTCGCATTTGGACACCGCCTCGCCGGTCGCCAGCCGCGTCGTGCCGTCGTCGCCTGTGCGGGTGTAGATGCGGTTCAGGACGACCATCTCAGCCCCCCTGGGTGGATTTCCACCACATGCCGACGACCAGCAGGAGCACCGCCACCGCCTGCAGCGCGACGCGCAGGCGCATCAGCCTGTTGGACCGCGACCGGGCCCCGGCGTCGGTCTGGTAAAGCGAGCGGATGCCGAAGCCGAGCGTGATCGCCACGGCGACGATGACCCCGATGGTGAGGATGTCGAGCAGGTCCATGCTCGCAGTCTAGGGCCGTTCCTGCGGCATGGCCACGCTCACGGCGTCGCGGCAGATCGCGTCGTCGAACCGAAGGCTTTCGGCTCAACCCGTTGAAAAGCTGACGTTAGGGAACTGGAAAGTGTGGCGCGGGAGCCGCAGGCCGGCGCGTTTCGACCCTCGGAAGCGCTTCGTTCAGCGGACCGTCATCCCCTTCGCGTCAGGATGAGGGAACGATGTCGGAGCCGCGGGCTTAGAAAGGGCCATGCCGATGCGACTGAAATCCCTACTCGGCCGGGTCGCCGTTCCCGACGCCCTGGACATGGAAGAACACTATCGCACGCCTGCGGAGAAGACCGCCGATCTGGTGGTGCACGTCGTGGGCCTGACTCTGGCGGCCGTCGGCGGCGTGGTCCTTGCGGTGTTGGCCGCGATCTATGCCGGCGTGGGGACCGTGGTGGCGACCGCCGTCTACGCCCTGTGTCTGATCGCCATGCTAGTCGCCTCGACCGTCTACAACCAGACCCGCCCCTGCGCCGCGCGGCCGGTGCTGCGGCGGCTGGACGAGGCGGCGATCTTCCTGATGATCGCCGGCAGCTACACCCCCTTCACGACCCAGAGGTTCGAGGGCGGCTGGGCGATCGGCTTCACCCTGCTGGTCTGGGCTCTGGGCATCGGCGGCGCCTTGGCCAAGCTGTGGGCGCCGCGTCTGTCGGACGCGATCTGGAGCGCGGTCTACGTCGCCTTCGGCTGGCTGGCGGTGTTCGCGCTGAAGCCCATGCTGGACACGGTGCACCCCGCCGCCCTGATCCTGCTGGTGATCGGCGGGCTGATCTACACCGCCGGGGTCTTCGTCTTCATCAGTCCGAAGGTGAAGTTCCGGCGCGCCATCTGGCACGGCTTCGTGGTGACGGGCGCGACGGTGCACTGGACCGCGGTCCTGGTGGGCGTGGTTCTGGCCCCGGCCATGGCCTGACCATTCCGGGCTGGCGTCCGGCGCCGCGCTGCGGGATAGTGCGGGAACCGACCGTTTCGAGGGGCGCCGCGTGACCGATGCCAACTCCGGGGAAACCCGGCCGATCGTCATCAAGAAATACGCCAACCGGCGGCTCTACAACACCGCCACGTCCGCCTACGTCACGCTGGAGGACCTGGCCCGGATGGTCCGCGCCGGTCAGGACTTCACCGTCCACGACGCCAAGTCGGGCGAGGACCTGACCCGGCAGATCCTGACCCAGATCATCTTCGAGGAGGAAAGCCGAGGCGAGGCCCTGTTGCCGGTGCAGTTCCTGCGTCGGCTGATCGGCTTCTACGGCGGGCAGATGCAGTCGGTCCTGCCCAGCTATCTGGAGATGTCGCTGGACACGTTCGCCAAGCAGCAGGAGCAGCTGCGCGGCCAGTTCAAGCAGGCCTTTGGCGGAGCCCCGGGCGCGGGCCTGCTTGACGAGGCGGTGCGGCGCAACATGCAGATGTTCGAGCAGGCCATGCGGATGTGGCCCGGCTTCGCCGCCGGGATGCCCGCCGCGCCCAAGTCCGAAGAGACCGCGGCTCCTGCCGCCGACGACGGCCTGGCCGAGATGCGCCGTCAGATGGACGAGATGCGCGCCCAGCTCGACCGTCTGGCCGGCGACGCCGCCCGAAAATGAGCGACGAGGACCGCCGCGAGGCCGATCGGCGCGCGCGCGATCGTCGAGCGTCGGGGCGGGCCCTGGCGCCGGTCGATCCGCCTGCGACCGAAGAGGCCGCGCCGATGGCGGCCGGCACCCGGAAATCCACGCCCGCGGACCCGGCGTTTTCCGCCCAGTTGATGGGTCAGGAGGGTCAGCGGCGCGGCCTGAAGGGCGGGCCGCCGGTGCTGGACGCGGCCCGCAGCGGCTATCTGAAGGCCCAGCATTCCGGCCCCGCGGAACGGCGTCCGAAACCGGGGACCGTCACCAAATCCGACGTCTGAGACCCGGCACGGTCCTTGCTGTGAGGGCGGCGAACGCCTCCATCCCGGGACCGCCAAATGCTCGCCTTCCTCGCCCGCACCGTCGACGTGACCGTGATCGCGCTGATCTTCGTCGCGTTCGGCTGATCTGGAGCGCGGACCTCCAGGTCCGCGAAACCCGAGATGCGACGATCCTTGGCGGACCTGGAGGTCCGCGCTCCTTTGGAAACTCGTCAAACCGCCCCGAAGTCGAGGTCCTTACGGGCGGCGATGATCGTCACGATGAAGCCCGCCAGCACGTCCAGCATGACCATCGCCACGATCAGGAAGAAGGTCGAGGTGGCGAAGCCGCGCAGCAGCAGGAACTCGACGAGGCAGATGACGAACAGGATCATCGACAGGGCGTGATTGACGATCGCCACCTTCTGGCTGGAGGTCGACTTCAGCAGCTCGAAGAACAGAAGGATCAGCGCCAGAAACAGGATCAGGTCGCCCGCCCCCACATTCCACTGGGCGCCCGAGGCCATGCCGATGGAGAACATCGGCTCGCGCAGGCGCTCGTCCGCCAGGGCCGCGCCGCCCGTAAGCGCCACGATGTTGTAAAGGATGACGGGGATCACCAGCAGCGGAAGGGCGATGAGCATGGCTCGGTCCTCTCTGGCCCACAGGCAGGGTTAACGCTGGATACCCGCGTTCGTGCCCAACCGCCAAGCTGAATCGCCGCGCGGGCGAGGCCCTCAGACCTCCTGGACCGCGCCGGGGTTCCGGGCGCGCGTCTTCAGCCACATGACGCCCAGCAGGTCGGACAGCGACGCGATCAGCCGGTCCAGGTTGGTGTACTTCGACCGGCCGGTCTCGCGGTGGCGGTGGCCGACGTCGAGGTAGAGGTTGCGCCATCCTTCGCGGATCATCAGCGCCGGCAGATAGCGGTGCATGTGATCGAAGTAGGGCAGCCGCAGGAAGGCGTCTCGACGGAAGGCCTTCAGCCCGCAGCCGGTGTCCGCCGCGTCGTCGCCCAGCAGGCGGCGGCGGATGCGGTTGGCCCAGACCGAGGCCTGGCGCTTGGCCTCGGTGTCCTGGCGACTGGCGCGGACGCCGCCGACCAGGGCGACCTCGGGAGGCGCGTCCATCAGCGCCTGGACCAGACGCGGCGCGTCGGCGGGCGGATTCTGGCCGTCGCCGTCCATGGTCACCACGATCGCGCCCCTCGCCGCCAGCACGCCGGATCGCACCGCCCGGCTCTGGCCCGCATTGGACGGATGGGTCAACACACGAAGCTGGGGGTGAAGCGCCTTCAGCGCCTTCAGCTCGATCAGGGTCGAGTCGCGGCTTCGGTCGTCGACGAAGATCATCTCGTAGTTCCGCCCCGTGAAGGCGGCGGCGATCTCCTCGACCAGCGGGCCGACCGCACCGGCCTCGTCGTGGACGGGCACGACGACGGAGACGTCGGGGGCGGCGGTCTGGCTCATCCCGCGTGAATAGCCGCCCCGGCGACGCCGCGAAAGCGCCCGCTGACGCGCGGGATCGAAGCGTGTAATCAGACCGTCATGGGACGGCTGGACTTCGACCGCATCATCGCCGGCTGGCGCGGACCGCTGCTGGCCGCGCTCGTGGCGCTGCTCACCGGCCTGCCCGGCCTGCTGATGCTGCCGCCGCTGGACCGCGACGAGAGCCGCTATGCCCAGGCCACGTCGCAGATGCTGGAGAGCGGCGACTACGTCGACATCCGCTTTCAGGACGAGCCGCGCTGGAAGAAGCCCGTCGGCATCTACTGGGCCCAGGCCGCGGCCGTGGGCCTGACCACCGGGCCCGAGGCGCGGGCCATCCAGCCCTATCGTCTGCCGTCGCTGCTGGCGGCGATGATCGCGGCCTTCGCCTGCGCCTGGGCGGGAGCGCGGCTGTTCGGCACGCGCGCCGGGTTCCTGGCCGGGGCGATCCTGGGCGCCAGCTTCCTGCTGTCCAGCGAGGCGGGCATCGCCAAGACCGACGCGGCCCTGTGCGCGGCGGTGACGGCGGCGATGGCGGCGCTGGCCCGCATCTACATGTCGTCGCGCGCGGGCGAGGCTCCCGACCGGCGGCACAAGTTCGTCTTCTGGCTGGCGCTGGGCCTGTCGATCCTGATCAAGGGTCCGATCGGCCTGATCGTCGTCGCGCCGGCCATTCTGGCGCTGTGCCTGTGGGACCGCGACGCGCGCTGGCTGAAGCGGCTGGGCTGGGGCTGGGGCCTGCCCCTGGTGGCGCTGATCGTCGGTCCGTGGGCGCTGGCCGTGACCATCGTCACCGACGGCGGCTTCTGGCGCGAGGCCATCATCGGCGACCTGGCGCCCAAGGTGGCGGGCGGCCATGAGAGCCACGGCGCGCCTCCCGGCGTGCATCTGCTGCTGCTGCCCCTTCTGATCTTCCCCGCGGCCCTGATGCTGCCCGCCGCGGTCTCGACGGCGTGGAGCCGACGAAATGAGCCCGCGATCAGGTTCCTGATCTGCTGGCTGGTCCCGGCCTTCCTGATCTTCGAACTGACCCCGACCAAGCTGGTGCACTACACGCTGCCGACCTATGGCGCGGTCGCGCTGCTGGCGGCGGCGGCGCTGACGCGGCCGGTCGGCGTGCTGTCCGGCCGAATCGGGGCGGGGCTGCACCTGCTGTCGGCGGCGCTGATCGCGGCGGTCGCCGTGTACGGGCTGAACAATTTCGGCACCTCGACGGCCCAGACTTGGGCGACGTTCACCGTGCTCTGCGCCATCGCTGCCGGCGGGCTGGGGGCGTTCCTGATGCTGAACCGGGCGCCGGTCGCGGCGTTGGCCCTGTCGCTGGTCTTCGGCGTTCTGGCGCACGCCGCGCTGGTGGGAGAGATCCGGCAGCTGCGGCCGCTGGCGATCGCGCCCCAACTGACCCGCGCGCTGGAGGCGGCGGCGCTGCACCCGCGTCAGGGCGCGCCCGGGCCGGTGGCGATCACCGGCTTCCACGAGCCGAGCTTCGTCTTCCTGACCGGCCGCGACACCCAGTTGACCGACGCGGCCGGCGCCGCCCGCGCGCTGATGGAGGGACGCCCCGCCATCGTCGAGGCCCGCGACGCCGCGGCCTTCGCCGCCGCCGCCGACGGCATGCCCGGCCGCGCGGTGGCCGAGGTCAGGGGCCACAACTATTCCACCGGCGACGACGTGACCCTGACGGTCTACGCCCCCGTCGTCCGGCCGTGAGGCCCGCATGAGCCGTCCGATCACGATCGTCGAGGTCGGCCCTCGCGACGGGCTGCAGAACGAGGCCGCGGTGCTGGAGCCCGCCGTGCGCGCGGAGCTGACGCGTCGGCTGGAGGCGGCTGGCGCGCGCCGCATCGAGGCCGTCAGCTTCGTCCACCCCAAATACGTGCCGCAGATGGCGGGCGCCGAGGAGGTCATGGCCGCCCTGCCGCCGGAGCCGGGCCGCAGCCGGATCGGACTGGTCCTGAACGCCCGCGGCTATGACCGGGCGCTGACCACGGCGGTGGACGAGGTCAACGTCTCCATCGCGGCCACCGACGGCTTCGGCCTGAAGAACCAGGGATTGGACCGCGCGGGCCAGATGGCCATGGTCGAGGAGATCGTGAGCCGGCGGAGCAACGCGGTGCCGGGCGGTGAGGCCCCTTCTCTGTCGGTCACCATCAGCTGCGTCTGGGGCTGCCCCTTCGACGGCGAGGTGGGCGTCGATCAGGTCGCCGATCTGGTCGGCCGGCTGGGCGCCTTGGGGATCGGGGAGATCGCGCTGGCCGACACCATCGGCGTCGGCGATCCGTGGAGCGTCCGCAGGAAGGTCGAGGCCACTCGTAAAGCCGCGCCGGACGCGACGCTGCGCCTGCATTTCCACGACACGCGCAACACCGGCGTCGCCAACGCCTTCGCCGGGATCGAGGCGGGCGTCGATGTGCTGGACGCCTCCGTCGGCGGCATCGGCGGCTGCCCCTTCGCGCCGGGCGCGACCGGCAACGTGGCGACCGAGGACGTGGTCTACATGCTGGAGCGGGCGGGCTTCCCGACCGGCTACGACCTGGACGCCCTGATCGAAACCGCCCGCTGGATCGGGGCCAAGATCGGCCGCCGCGCCCCCAGCGCCCTCAGCCGCGCGGGCGGCTGGCCGAGGCGATGAGCGCCCAACGCCAAGTTCATGTCGGTAGGGACGACACCAAGACGCGCCGCCGGCTTCTCGCCGCCTTGAAGAAGGCAGGCGCACGTCGGATCGGATCCTGGTGGGGCCTCGGCGGCTCTCAGGAAATTACCACGTGGACATTTGCGCTGCGCAGCGGCCACTTGCGCGTGGAAGCCGAAACCTACGTCGGACTGTCGCTGATGGGAGACGAGGCGGCAGTCGACGCCGTAGTTCGTCATCTCTGACGGCCAATTCTCACCACTTCCTCAGCTTCCGCTCATGCCGCGCGGCGGCGCCCGCCTCATTCTGTCCCCGTCCAAGCGAAGGAGACGGGACATGACGACGGTGACGCGGGCAGATCTGGATCGGCTGTGGGGGGCGCTGCGCCTGCTCGGCTGGGGCGCGGTGGCGGTGGTGATGGCCGCGCCGGCCGTGGCCATGGCGCTGGACGCCCCGGGCGTGAACTGGACGGCGAGCGACTTCGTCTTCGCCGGCGTGCTGCTGATCGGCGGCGGCGCGATCATCGAACTGGTCGCCGCGCGGGTGAAGAACCCCGTCCTGCGCATCGGTTTCGCCCTGTTCGTGGTGGCGATCGTCGGCCTGATCTGGATCGAGGGGGCGGTGGGGATCTTCCACTGAGCCGGGGCGTCAGAGGTTCAGCAGCGCCGGGTCGCCACCCTGGGCGGAGATGTTGTTGCTGATGGCCTTCTCCGACGCGTAGCGGATCAGGCTGTTGGGCCCGCCGGCCTTCGGGCCGGTGCCGGACAGGCCCTCGCCGCCGAAGGGTTGCACCCCCACCACCGCGCCGGTGACGCCGCGGTTGATGTAGACGTTGCCCGCCGGCACCAGCCGGATGACCTCTTCCGCGAAGGCCTCGATCCGGCTGTGCACGCCCAGCGTCAGCCCATAGCCGCGCGCGGCCAGCTTGCCCGCGACGGTCTTGAGTTCGGCCGGATCGTAGCGGTGGACGTGCAGAATGGGACCGAACACCTCGCGCTCCAGGAAGTCCGGAGTGGGGATTTCGGCGATGGTGGGCGCGAACAGGTCGCCCCTGTCGGCGCCGGCCGGCAGCTCGGCGCGGGCGACGATCCTGGCTTCCGTGTTCAGCCGCTCGACGTGCGCCTCCAGCGCCTTGCGGCTTTCGGCGTCGATCACCGGGCCGATGTCGGTGGCGGGATCGGTCGGGTCGGCCACGACCTGCGCCGCCAGCGCGCCCTTCAATCCCTCGATCAGGGCGTCGGCCGAGTCCTTGGGCACGTACAGCACCCTCAGGGCCGAGCAGCGCTGGCCCGCCGAGCCGAAGGCCGACAGGATCACGTCGTCGATCACCTGTTCCTTCAGCGCCGTGGTGTCCACGAACATGCCGTTCAGCCCGCCGGTCTCGGCGATGAAGGGGATGATCGGGCCCGGCCGGTTCGCCAGTCCGCGGTTGATGGCGGCGGCCGTGTCCGTGCCGCCGGTGAAGGCGACGCCGTCGACCAGCGGATGGGTGGTCAGCTTCGCCCCCACGGTCTCGCCCCGCCCGGGCAGCAGGGCCAGCAGGTCGGCCGGAAGCCCGGCCTTGAAGAACAGGCGCACCGCCTCGGCCGCGATCAGGGGCGTCTGCTCCGCCGGCTTGGCCAGCACGCCGTTTCCGGCCGCCAGCGCCGCGGCGATCTGGCCGGTGAAGATGGCCAGCGGGAAGTTCCACGGGCTGATGCAGGCGAAGACGCCGCGCCCGTGCAGGACCAGCTGGTTGATCTCGCCGACAGGCCCCTTCAGATCCTGCCGACCGCCGAAGTCGCGCTCGGCCAGCATGGCGTAGTAGCGGCAGAAGTCGGCGGCCTCGCGCACCTCGGCCACGCCGTCGTTCAGGGTCTTGCCGGCCTCGCGACTGAGCAGCGCGACCAGCCGGTCCATGTCGGCCTCCAGCGCATCGGCCATGGCGCACAGCACCGGGGCCCGACCCGAACCCATGCGGCGGTCCCAGGCGACCTGGGCATTGGCGGCCAGTTCGGCGGCGCGGTCGACGTCGGCCTCGGTGGCCTCCGACACGTGGCCCAGCACCTGGGTCCGGTCGAACGGATTGGTGACCTCCTGCGACCCCGTCCCGGCCAAGAGCTTGCCGCCGACGATGGGGCCGGAGGTGAAGCGCTCGGCGTCCACCTTCTTCAGCGCCTTCAGATGACGCTCGCGGTCTGCGGCCTGGCTGTAGTCGCGACCCAGAGAGTTCTGGCGGTCCATGTACATGTCCTTGGGCACGGGGATCTTTGCGTGGCGGTCGGGGTGGGCCTCGACCTGCGAAATGGGATCGGCGGCGACGGCCGAGGCCGGCACCCGCTCGTCCAGCAGGGCGTGGACGAAGCTGGAGTTGGCGCCGTTCTCCAGCAGGCGGCGCACCAGATAGGGCAGCAGGTCTTCATGCCCCCCGACGGGGGCATAGGCGCGCACCGTGACCGGGCCGAAGGCGGCGCGGGCGGCGTCGTACAGCGCCTCGCCCATGCCGTGCAGACGCTGGAACTCGATCTTCACCCCGCGCTCGGTCGCCATGGTGTGCACCGCGGCCAGCGAGTGGGCGTTGTGCGTGGCGAACTGGGCATAGATGTGCGGCGACGCCTCGATCATGGCGCGCGCGCAGACGAGGTAGTTCAGGTCGGTGGCGGCCTTGGTGGTGAAGACCGGATAGTCCTCGCGCCCCGCCACCTGGGCGCGCTTGATCTCGGTGTCCCAGTAGGCGCCCTTGACCAGCCGCACCATCAGCCGGCGGCCCGACGTCTTCGCCAGCTCGGCGACGCGGGCGATCACTTCCGGACAGCGCTTCTGATAGGCCTGCACCGCGAGGCCCAGCCCCTTCCAGTCTCCGAGGGAGGGCTCGTGCGCCAGCCGGTCCAGCAGAGTCAGCGACAGGGCCAGGCGGTCCGCCTCCTCGGCGTCCATGGTGAAGTTGACGTCGGCGTCGGCCGCGATCTTCGCCAGCCGCAGCACGCGGGGATACAGCTCCTGCCACACGCGCGCCTCATGCGTCGCCTCATAGCGCGGCGACAGGGCGGACAGCTTGACCGAGACGCCGTGCCCGGCCTCCGGCCCCTCCTTCGCCACCTTGCCCACCGCGGTGATGGCGTCGGCGTAGATGCGCTCATAGCGTTCGGCGTCGGCGGCGGTGCGGGCGCCCTCGCCCAGCATGTCGAAGCTGCACAGCCAGCCCTCGCGGTTGGACCGCTTCAGCGCCGCCTCTATGGTGCGGCCGACCACGAACTGCTCGCCCATGATGCGGACGGCCGCGGCCACCGCCTCGCGGATCACCGGCTCGCCCAGCCGGCCCACGATTCGCTTCAGGAAGCCCGGCAGGTCGGTGCGGGCCTGATCGTCCACGTCGACCAGCTTGCCCGTCAGCATCAGCCCCCAGGTCGAGGCGTTGACGAACAGGCTGTCGGACTGGCCCAGATGCCCGGCCCAGTCGGCCGAGCCGATCTTCTCGGCGATCAGGCGGTCGCGCGTGTCCTCGTCCGGCGTGCGCAGCAGGGCCTCGGCCAGGCACATCAGGGCCAGACCCTCGCGCGTGCCGAGACTGAATTCCTGCAGGAAGCTCTCGACCACGCCCTGACGCTTGTTGCTGGCGCGTGCGCGTTCGACCAGATCGATCGCCTGGCCCAGTACGGCGGCGCGTTCCGTCACGTCGAGCGGCGTCCTCGCCAGCAGGCCCCGCACAGTCGCCGTCTCGTCGGCGAACTTGCCGTGGTCGAGGGCGTCCCAATCCTGCGTAAGCGAAGGGGTCGAAGCGGCGGTCGCGATCATGGGCGGCTCTCTACTCCCTTCCCCACGGATGGGGGAGGGGCTATTCGTGCGGACCGTTCAACGGCGGAGCCATCCGGCCCAATGCGCATCGTTCTGGCCACCGACGCCTGGGAGCCCCAGGTCAACGGCGTCGTCCGCACCCTGTCCCGCATCACGGCCGAGTGCCGGGCGATGGGACACGAGGTGGAGGTGATCCAGCCGGGTCAGTTCAAGACCATGCCCATGCCGACCTATCCGGAGATCCGGCTGGCGCTGGGCGCCGAGGAAGAGATCCGCGAGCGGCTGCGCGCTTTCGAGCCCGAGGCCGTGCACATCGCCACTGAAGGACCGATCGGCATCGCCACGCGCCGCATCTGCGTGGAGTGGAAGCTGCCCTTCACCACCAGCTATCACACCAAGTTCCCGGAGTACGTCTCGGCCCGGTTCCCGGTGCCGGTGCAGCTGGGCTACGCCTACATGAAGTGGTTCCACCGGCCGTCCGGCCGGCTGATGGTGGCCACGCCGACGCTGCGCGACGAACTGACGGCGCACGGGTTCAAGAACGTCTCGCCGTGGACGCGGGGCGTGGACACAGAGCTGTTCAACCCCGACCTGGCCCCGATCTATGAGGAGCTGGGCGGCAAGGACTGGCCGCGGCCCTTCTTTCTGAACGTCGGCCGGGTGGCGGTGGAGAAGAACATCGAGGCCTTCCTGGAGCTGGACCTTCCCGGCACCAAGATCGTGGTCGGCGACGGCCCGGCCCGGGCCGAGCTGGAAGCCAAGTATCCGAAGGCGAAGTTCCTGGGCGCCCGGTTCGGCGAGGAGCTGGCGCGGTGTTTCAAGGACGCCGACGTGTTCGTCTTCCCCAGCTGGACCGACACCTTCGGTCTGGTGATCCTGGAGGCCATGGCCACCGGCACGCCGGTCGCCGCCTATCCGGCGCATGGTCCGATCGACATCATTCCGGGATCGGGCGCGGGCTTCATCGACGACGACCTGAAGACCGCCTGCCTGAAGTGCCTTGAGATCGACCGCAAGGACGTGCGCGCCTACGCCGAGAAGTTCAGCTGGCGCGCCTCGGCCGAGGAGTTCATCGCCAATCTGGAGCCCTATCCGGAGCCCGAGCGGGGCCGCTTTTGGCGCCGCCTGCGCCGGATCACGCGACTGCGGAAGAAGGCCGCCGCCTGACCGTCACTCTTCCGGGCGGACCATTGGGGTGCGGGCGCGCACGGCCTGGCGCTGGGCTTCCAGTTCCGGGGCCGGAAGCGGCACCAGACCCCGGTCCTGCAGATAGCCGCCGCGGCCCGAGGCGGCGTCGGACAGGTATTCGGTGACGAACAGGTCCAGCCCCGGCGTCACGCCGATGTGAGCCTTCTTCACGTAGACGTACATGGAGCGGGAGATCGGATAGTCGCCCGAGGCGATGGTCTCGAAATTCGGCGCCACGCCGTTGACGGTGGCCGCCTTCACGGAGTCGGAGTTCTGCTCCAGGAAGGAATAGCCGAACACGCCCAGCGAGCCCGGAGTGCGGGTCAGGGTCTGGACGATGGCGTTGTCGTTCTCGCCCGAGTCGACCCACAGGCCGTCCTCGCGCAGGGTGTGGGCACGGGTCTCGAAGGCGTCCTCGTCGCTTTCGGCCAATGTGGCCAGCGCCGGCACGGCCTCGGCCGACGGGGTCATGCCCAGCTCCAGCCAGCTGTCGCGCGTGCCCGAGGTGGGCGGCGGGCCATAGGCCAGGATGCGCACGTCCGGCAGACCGGGCCGCACTTGGGACCAGGTCACGTTCGGGTTCGCGACGAACTCGCCGTTCGGACCCGGCACGCTCTTGGCGAAGCCCAGATAGAAGTCGGAGGCTTGGAAGTCGTAGTCGGCGCCGGATCGGGCCACGGCGACGACCAGGCCGTCGTAGCCGATCTTGATTTCGAGGATGTCGGTCACGCCGTTTCTGGCGCACTCGTCGAACTCCGACGCCTTCATGCGGCGGGACGCATTGGCGATGTCGGGCGTGGCCGGGCCGATGCCGGCGCAGAAGGCCTTGATGCCCCCGCCGGTGCCCAGGCTCTCGACCCGCGGCATGGCGAAGTCGTTGGCGCGCGAGAAATTCTCGGCCACCCGGGTGGTGAAGGGGAAGACCGTCGACGACCCCGCCGCCCAGATCCCCTCGCGCGATCCACCGCCGCCGTCGCAGGCGGCCAGGACGAGCGCGGTCAGGGCGACGACCGGAACGGTCAGGCGACGGACGGACTTCACGGACGACTCCAGGCGGCGGCGATTCCCCCCGCTTAGAGCAGACGTTTGCGCATGGCTTGTGACAGCAGGTCGATCAGCGTCACGGCCACGACGACGATGATGACGATCGCCGAGACGTCGCGGAAATCGAAACCGTTGATGCTGTCGAACAGAACCTGACCGATGCCGCCCGCGCCGATCAGGCCGAGCACCGTCGCCGACCGGCTGTTGGACTCGAAGCGGTAGAGCGCGAAGCTGGTCCACAGCGGCGCCACCTGCGGGATCACGCCCCAGACGATCTCATGCAGCTTGGACGCGCCGGTGGCACGCACGCCCTCGACCGGTCCCTTGTCGATGCTCTCGACGGCCTCGGAGAACAGCTTGGCCAGAACGCCCGCGGTGTTCAGCGCGATGGCCAGCACGCCGGCCAGTGGGCCGAGGCCGACGGCCACGACGAACAGGATGCCGATCACGAGATCCGGGATCGATCGCAGGATGTTCATCACCCAGCGCACGGGCTGAACCACCCAGATCGGCGCGATGTTGCGCGCTGCGGCCAGACCCATGGGGATTCCAAGGAAAATGGCCAGGAAGGTGCCCCAGAGGGCGATCTGCACCGTCTCCCACATCTTGCCCACGAACGTGCGCCAGTTGGTGAAGTCGGGGCGCGCCAGTTCGCTGACCAGATTGTTCACCACTTCGGACCCGGCGAACAACTTGGGAAGGTTTTCCAGCTGGACCGCGTCGAAGCTGTAGATCAACAACGCCGCGACGCCGCCCCAGATCACCAGATCCAGCAGCCAGGCGGTCAGCGACTTGGTCGGCGGGGCGGGGACCGCGCCCACCGAGGCGGGGCTCGTCAAGGCTGGACCTCACGCTTGGCTCGCAGGGCGTTCAGTTCGGCCTCGGCCGCGGTCACGCCGGCTCGATCGCCGGCGGCGCGCGCCTCCTGCATCTTCTGGTCGGCGACCAACTCGCGCACGGGGTCGAGATAGGCGTCGTCGGCAGCGCGGAACTGGGAGTAGTTGAGGCCCTTCAGCACGGTCTTCTGACGCTCGGCCTCGGCCCCGTCGCCCTGGCCGTATTCCAGGAAGAAGGCGCGGACCTTCTCCTTGACCGTCGGGTCGAGATCCTCGCGCACCAGAATCCCCGATTCCGGGATGGGCGGCGACTTCCAGATTTCCTGGATCTGAGCGGCGATCTGCGGGTTCTGCCGCTCCAGAAAGACGGTGTTGACCGTGTTCGAGGTCGCCACCTGCAGCACGCCGGAGGCCACGCCGAAGGCGTTCGCCTGATGATTGGCCGCGCGCACGGTCTTGAAGCACGCCTGAGGATCGACACCACGCTGATTGAACAGGAAGGTCATGGGCGCCAGCGTGCCCGAGGTCGACTGGGCGTCGCCGATGCCGAAGTCATAGCGCTTGCCGCAGGCCAGCACGTCGTCCAGCGTGATGCCCGAACCGGCCTTCACGATCAGGGTCGATTGGTAGGAGTCGCGGCCCTCGACGTCCACGGTGCGGGCGATGACCTCGGCGCCGGCACGGTCGATCGCCTCGATCGCGGACTTGGCGGCGAACCACGCGACCTGGGTCTGGTTGCCCTCCATGGCCTTCACCAGCACGGTGTAGTTCGAGCCGAAGAAGGGCTCGACCGGAATGCCGACGGCCTCGGCCAGGTCGTCCAGCAGCGGCTGCCACAGCGGGCCGGACGACGCCTGGCCTTCGGCCGACAGGATCGAGAAGACCAGTTTCGACGGCGCGCCGGACGCGGCCTCTTCGCCGCCCCCGCAGGCGGCCAGGGCGCCGGTCATCGGCAGGGCCACGCCGGCGGCCAGGATCGCGCGGCGCGAAAGGCTGAAGCGGCTCATTGCTTGGTCTCCCAGAAGGCGTCCTCGAACTCGGGGCCGTAGATGTCCACGAGGGTCCTGGTGTCCAGGCCGGTCGCCGGGCCGTCGTAGACGACCTTGCCGGCCTTCAGCGCCACCACGCGCTCGCAATAGCGGATGGCGTAGTCGACCTGGTGCAGGGTCACGATGACGCCCAGCCCGTCGCGCTTGTTCAGCTCGACCAGCAACTCCATCACCTTGCGGGCCGACACGGGGTCCAGCGAGGCGACGGGTTCGTCGGCCAGGATGGCCTGGGCGCCCTGAACGATGGCGCGGGCGATCGCGCCGCGCTGCTGCTGACCGCCCGACAGGGTGTTGGCGCGCTGGGCGGCGTAGTCGGCCACGCCGACGCGGTGCAGGGCCGCCATGGCCTTCTTCTTGTCGGCGCCCGGCCACAGGCCCAGCGCCCCCTGCCAGCCGGGGATGCGCCCGAGCGCGCCCAGCATGACGTTGGAAAACAGGCTCAGCCGGCCGACCAGGTTGAACTGCTGGAAGATCATGCCCAGCCGGGCGCGCGACCGGCGCACCGCGCCGGTGACGCGGCCGTCCTTCTGCACCGTCTCGCCGAAGACGGCGATCGTGCCGCCGGCGTCGATCGGCTGCAGGCCGGTGATCGAGCGCAGCAAGGTGGATTTGCCCGATCCCGACGGCCCGATCAGGGCGACCATCTCGCCCTGCGCGACCTCCAGGGACACGCCGTCCAGCGCCTTTCGGGCGCCGAAGGTCTTGGACACGCCGCGCACGGAGGCGACGGCGGAGGCGGCGGCTGCGGTCATGAGGACGGGGGTTCGACGGTTGATCGGACGACGCCGCGGATCACGCCGGGCGATCCTTAATGCCATGCCTGCTGCGAGCGCGTCCAGCGTCGCGACATGCCGCGCCGCGCATCGTCTCCATTCGGATTAAATCAGGCCCCGCTTGGGTTCGGCACGCGCGCCGCCCTGAAAAAACCGCTTTACATGACAGTCCCGTGACCCCATATGGCCGCTTCCGGCGGACCCCGTAGGTCCAATCTGCGCCGCTAACGCCGGTCTGGGTTCAACAACTAACAGGGGGCTACGTGAATTGCGCACGTACCATCTTCCCCTGGACCTGGTCCGTGAGCGGTCTCCGGAGCGTCCCGTCGCCCTTGTGCGACCGCGCTCCGTCTCCGTAGCGGCGCGCTGGTTCCAGGACAATCTGAAGGCCGACGTCTTCTATGCGGTGAAGGCGAACCCGTCGCGCTGGGTCATCGAGACCCTGATCGACGCGGGCGTCACCGCCTTCGACGTGGCCTCGATCGCCGAGATCGAGCTGGTCCGCTCGGTCAGCGCCGACGCGCGGCTGGCCTTCATGCATCCGGTCAAGAGCCGGGGCGCGATCACCAAGGCCTATTTCGAGCACGGCGTCCGCACCTTCTCGCTGGACAGCCATGACGAGCTGGCCAAGATCCTCGACGCCACCGGCGGCGCCGCCGATCTGAACCTGCTTGTCCGCATGGCGGTGTCCGCCGACGGCGCCCAGTACAGCCTGTCGGGCAAGTTCGGCATAGGCGTGGATCAGGCCCCCGCCCTGCTCCTGGCCACGCGCCAGGCGGTGAAGGACGGCCTGATGGGCGTCTGCTTCCATGTCGGCAGCCAGTGCATGCGCCCGTCCGCCTATGAGGCCGCCATGGCCCAGGTCGGCCGCGCCATCACCCGCGCGGGCGTGTTCGTGGACATCGTCGACGTCGGGGGCGGCTTCCCCTCGGTCTATCCGGGCATGGTCCCGCCGGACATGAGCGAGTACGCCGACGCCATCCATCGCGGCTTCAACGAGATGCCGGTGTCGGAAACGACCGAGCTGTGGTGCGAGCCCGGCCGGGCGCTGGTGGCCGAGTCGTCCTCGGTCCTGTGCCGCGTCGACCTGCGCAAGGGCGACGCCCTGTATCTGAACGACGGCAGCTACGGCTCGCTGTTCGACGCCACGCATTCGCGCTGGCCCTTCCCGACCAAGCTGGTCCGGGACGGCGAGGCGTCGTCGGAGCTGAAGCCCTTCCGCTTCTACGGCCCGACCTGCGACTCGATCGACCACATGCCGGGGCCGTTCCACCTGCCCGCCGACGTGCAGGAAGGCGACTTCATCGAGATCGGCATGCTGGGCGCCTATGGCGTGGCGATGTCGACGGGCTTCAACGGCTATGGCGAGCATGAGGTCGCGGCGGTGCAGGACGCCCCGATGGCCTCGCTGTACGGCCTGGCCCCGCGCTCCATCCCGACCGTGCGCACCACGGCGGAAGAGCAGGCCCGCAAGGTCGTTCGCCTGTCGCGCCCCAAGGGCAAGGCGGGCGTCCGGAAGCAGCGTCGGCGCTAAAGCGTCACACGCGCGTTCTAATCAGCAGCGGCCCGTCGCTCCGTCCGGGCCGCTGTTTTCTTTGACGACGGGCGCTCACCAGTAAGGGAAACCAAACCGATGAACGCTCCCGTTCAATCCAACCAGAAGGCCCAGCTGCTCCAGAACGTCGTGGAGCACGTCGACATCACCAGCTTCGATGCCCGTCCGATCATCGACTCGATGCGCAAGATGTCCTTCTCCAGCCGCGACACGGCCCGCGCCTCGGACATCTTCAACATGGCCATCGAGGACCAGGACTGCTCGCCCTGGCTGATCCTGGCGGGCTCCACCTCGGCCGGCGGCTGCATGCACGTGTACCGCGACATGGTGAAGTTCGGCATGATCGACGCCGTGGTCGCCACCGGCGCCTCCATCGTCGACATGGATTTCTTCGAGGCGCTGGGCTTCAAGCACTATCAGGCGGCCGGTCCGGTCGACGACAACGTCCTGCGCGACAACTACATCGACCGCATCTACGACACCTACATCGACGAGGAAGAGCTCCAAGCGTGCGACCACACCATCCTCGAGATCGCCAACCGGCTGGAGCCGCGCGGCTATTCCTCGCGCGAGTTCATCTGGGAGATGGGCAAGTGGCTGTCGGAGGGGAATGCGAAGAAGGAAGGCAGCCTGATCCAGACCGCCTATGAGATGGGCGTGCCGATCTTCTGCCCGGCCTTCGTCGACAGCTCGGCCGGCTTCGGCCTGGTCAAGCACCAGAAGGAGCGGGCCGCCGCCGGCCAGCCCTATATGATGCTGGACGCCATCGCCGACTTCCGCGAGCTGACCGACATCAAGATCGCGGCGGGCACCACCGGCCTGTTCATGGTCGGCGGCGGCGTTCCCAAGAACTTCGCCCAGGACACCGTCGTCTGCGCCGAGATCCTCGGCGTCGAGGCCGACATGCACAAGTATGCGGTCCAGATCACGGTCGCCGACGTCCGCGACGGCGCCTGCTCGTCCTCGACGCTCAAGGAAGCCGCCTCGTGGGGCAAGGTCTCGACCACCTATGAGCAGATGGTCTTCGCCGAGGCGACGACGGTCGTGCCCCTGATCGGCTCGGACGCCTACCACCGCGAAGGCTGGAAGAAGCGCGAGCCGCGCCGCTGGCAGAAGCTGTTCGAGACGGCGGCGTAAGCGCTTTTCGACAGCGACAAGGACCAAGGGGCCGCGAGCGATCGCGGCCCCTTTCTTTTGTCTGACGGCTCACGCCTGCTCGCTGTCCATGAACCGCAGCAGCTGTTCCGGATAGCGCGCGCCGGCGACGGCGTCCTTGGGCACCGCCGCCTCGATGGCCGCGAGGTCTTCCGGCGTCAGGGTCAGGGCGACGGCCCCGAGCGACTCCGCCAGCCGATCCCGTCGCCGCGCCCCGACCAGGGGCACGATGTCCTCGCCTTGCGTCGCCACCCAGGCGACCGCGATCTGGGCCACCGTCGCGCCGCGCGTCTCGGCCACGCCGCGCAGGGCCTCGACCAAAGCCAGGTTGCGGTCCAGGTTCTCGCCCTGGAAGCGCGGGCTCATGGCGCGGAAGGTGCGGTCGACCGACCGATCCCTCGACCAATGGCCGCTGATCAGGCCGCGCGCCAGGACGCCATAGGCCGTGATGCCGATGCCCAGCTCGCGGCAGGTCGGCAGGATGGCGGCCTCGATGCCGCGCGACGCCAGGCTGTATTCGATCTGCAGGTCGACGATCGGGTGGACGGCGGCGGCCCGGCGGATGGTCTCGGGGCCGACTTCCGACAGGCCGATGTGGCGGACGTAGCCCTTCTCGACCAGCTCGGCGATGGCGCCGATGGTGTCCTCGATCGGCACGGCGGGGTCCAGCCGCGAGGGCCGGTAGATGTCGATGTGGTCGATGTTCAGCCGCCGCAGCGAATAGGTCACGAAGTTCCGCACCGACTCCGGCCGGCTGTCATAGCCGCGAAACCCCATGTCGGGATCGCGTAGCGCCCCGAACTTGACGCTGAGCAGGGCCTGCTCGCGTCGCCCCTTCAGGGCCTCGGCGATCAGCATCTCATTGTGGCCCATGCCGTAGAAGTCGCCGGTGTCGAGCAGGGTCACCCCGGCTTCCAGCGCGGCGTGGATGGTGGCGAGGCTCTCGTCGCGGTCGGCCGGGCCGTAGAAGTCGGACATGCCCATGCAGCCGAGGCCGATCACGGAGACCTCCGGGCCGGTCGCGCCCAGGCGGCGGGTGGGGAGGGTGGTCATGGCGTCGCTCCTCTGAGGGTGAGCCCGCTAGATGCGCCCTGTTCGCCTGTTCGATAATCGGGCAATCTCCGCATGAACTGTGCGGATCAGCGAACAATGACGCCGTCCCTCGACGACCTGGCCCTGCTCTCCGCCGTCGCCCGACATCGGGGCTTCCGCAAGGCGGCGGCCGAGGCCGGCTTGTCGCCGTCCGGCCTGTCGGAGCGCATCCGGGCGCTGGAGGATGCGCTGGCCGTCCGCCTGCTCAACCGCACGACCCGCAGCGTCAGCCCGACCGAGGCGGGCGAGGCCCTTCTGGCCCGCATCGCGCCGGCGCTGGCCGACATCGAGGGCGCGGTCGCCGCCGTGGGTCTGGCCGCCGACGCGCCGGTGGGCCGCCTGCGCATCAACGCGCCCGACGCCGCCGAGATCGCGCTTGGCCCGCTGCTCGGCCCGTTCATGGCGGCCCATCCGGGCGTGTCGATGGAGGTCGTCTTCGACAACGCCTTCACCGAGGTGGTCGCTGACGGCTTCGACGCGGGCGTCCGCTACGGCGAGGCTCTGGCCAAGGACATGATCGCCGTGCCGCTCGGCGGGCCCGAACGCTTCGTCCTAGTCGCCGCGCCGTCGCTGATCGACCGCGTGGGCCTGCCCTCTCATCCGGACCCGCTGCGGACCCTGCCCGCCATCCGCCTGCGCCTGCCGGGCGGCCTGATCGCCTGGGAGTTCGAGAAGGCCGGAGAGGTCATCCGCTTCCAGCCGCAGGGGCGTTTGACCGTCACCTCGGCGGACCTCGGCCTGCACGCCGCGCGCGACGGCCTGGGCTTCTTCGCCACCTTCGAGGCCTGGGCGCGCGACGATCTCGCCGCCGGTCGGCTGGTCGCGGTGCTGGACGACTGGCAGCCGCCGTTCGACGGCCCCTTCCTCTACTACCCCTCGCGGCGTCATCCCCCGCCCGCGCTCAAGGCCTTCGTCGATTTCCTCCGGGCCCGGAGGAGGGAACCCGCCGGCTCCGGCGACGCTTCCTGAGGCGAAGGAGCGATCCCATGACCGACGCCAGACCCGACAGCCTTGAGGCGCGCGAAGCCGAGGACATGGGCGAGCGCCCCGACCTCGGCCGCGCCTCGGACGCCCTCGCCGACGCCCTGACGGGCAGCGACATGGGGTCGGACACGCGGGCCGGCTCGCTGCGCGGAGGTTCGGCGTCCGGCTCGGACGTCGATCCGGACCAGGATGAGGTCAACCGCAGCCTGGCCGAGCAGGGCCGCTCCGGACCCGACGCCCAGCCGAAGCGGGCAGACGCCGATCCGGTGAAGAACACGGGCTCCGACGGCGCGGACGCCACCAATGGGCCGCGCGGCGCCGACGCCGCGACCGGTTGACGCGGCAGACGACCGCCGCACCGGCGCCTTGCTGGCGCCGCGAGTCTGGGCCAACGTGACGCTTCGGTTGAATGGGAAAGTGACCTTGAGAATGAAGGGGATGTGGCTCGCCTTCTTGGTGACGGCCGGGCTGACCCTGGGCGCCTGCTCCCAGCCGGCGGAGGACGCGGCGGCCGAGACGGCGGCAGCGACGGAGTCACCGGCCGTTGAGGTCGGAGCGCCCGCCCCGACCGGACGACCGGCCGCGGCGAAAGCCCCGGCTTATGCCGTGCTGCCTGAGGACGGTCGGCCGGACGGCCCCGCCACCGTCGCCGACGGACCCGATGGGCCTGGCGGCATGGTCATCTATGAGACGGCCTTGTCGCCCGACGCCGTCGTCGACTTCCATCGCGGCCACGCGGAAGCCGCCGGTTTGTCGACCGTCATGACGATGACCCAAGGCGAGGCGCGCGCTTACGGCGCGGCGGCGCAGGACGCTTCCGGCGCCGGCATGCAGGTGATCGCCTCGCCCGTCGCCGGCGAAGACGGTCCCGAAACCTCCGTGCAGCTGTCTTGGACCGCCGGCGGCTGATCCTGACGGGCGCGGCGGGCCTGGCGTCCGCCTGCGCCTCGCCGCCGCCCGGGCCTCTGATCGCGCCCGCGCCCGACGATCGCCTGCTGTTCGCCCAGGCGCATCTGGAAGTCCGGCCGGAACTGGCGGCCCAGCATTTCGACTGCGCGATCGGAGCCCGTCTGACGGTCCGGCGCCTGCCGGCGCTCACGAAGGTGCTGCAGGCGCTCGCCGATGAAGTCGCCGTCCGCGTGCCACGCGACGTCGGCCCCGCCCCGGCCGGCGTCTGCGTCCGCCTGCTGCCCGGCGAGGGGGCTCAACGGGGCCCGTCCCGCCGCGCCGCCCTGGTCGAGGCGTATGCCCAGGCCCTGCGCCGCCTCGCGCCCGACCGTTCGCAGGCCGTCTCCGCTCGGGCCGGGGACGTGGCCAGCGCGGAGGCGCTGTGCGGCCTGGCGGATCAGGCGGCGGTCGATCAGGGGCGAACCGTCGGCCGAGAGGCGTTCGACGTCCTGTTCCACACGCGCCCGGCGTTCCGCGACCTGGTGGATCAGGCCGCCGTCGAAGTGGCCGAGGCGCGCAAGGACTCGATAGAAAGCCCCGGCTGCGCCGCCGAGCGACGGACGCTCAGCCCCCTGCCGGGCGGGGGCTGACGAGGCCGCCGTACAGGTCCGTCCGCCGGTCGCGGAAGAAGCCCCACGCGGCGCGGTGGCGGTCCAGGAAGTCGAGGTCGAACGTGTGCGCCAGCACGCCCTCCTCGTCGCGGCCCAGGCTCTCGACCAGGTCGCCGCGATGATCGGCGATGAAGCTGGAGCCGTAGAATCGCTGACCGACTTCGGTCGCGTGCTCCAGGCCGATCCGGTTGGCTCCGACGACCGGCACGACGTTGGAGACCGCATGCCCCTGCATGGCGCGCCGCCATGGCTCGGCGGTGTCCAGCTCCGTGTCGTGCGGCTCCGACCCGATGGCGGTCGGATACATCAGCACCTCGGCGCCCTGCAGCATCATCGCCCGCGCCGTCTCGGGGTACCACTGGTCCCAGCAGATGCCGACGCCGACCCGGCCGAACCGCGTGGTCCAGACCTTGAAGCCCGTGTCGCCGGGCCGAAAGTAGTATTTTTCCTGATACCCGGGGCCGTCGGGGATGTGGCTCTTGCGGTAGACGCCCAGCGCGCGGCCGTCGGCGTCCAGCATGACCAGGCTGTTGAAATAGTGCGGCCCCTCGCGCTCGAATATCGACACCGGAATGGCCACGCCGAGTTCGGCGGCGACGGGCTGCAGGGCCGTGACGCAGGGATGTTCCGCCCACGGATGAGCATCGGCGAACCAGCGCTCCTCCTGGCTGACGCAGAAGTACGGCCCCTGGAACAGCTCCGACGGCAGGATCACTTGGGCGCCCTTGGACGCCGCCTCGCGGACGAACTCCACGGTCTTGGCGATGTTGGCGGTCAAGTCCTCGCCATAGGACGTCTGGATCGCGGCGACGCTGATGGTGCGGGTCATCACGCGGGCTCCTGCTGGGAGATACAGTGGAAGGATCCGCCGCCGGACAAGATGGCGATCGACGGCAGGGCGATGATCTCGCGGTCGGGGTAGATGGTCTCCAGACCTTCGCAGACCAGGCGCGCGGCCGTCTCGTCGCCGTACGTCGGCACGATTACGGCGCCGTTGGCGATCAGGAAATTCATGTGGCTGGCGGGGATCGGCCGCTCGTCCTCGTCGCCGACGAAGCCGGGCGACGGCAGGGGCAGCAGCTTCAGCGCGCGGCCGTCGGCGTCGGTCATGGCCGCCAGCGTCCGCGCCACCGCCGAGTAGACCTCGTCGTTGGGATCGCCGCGCCCCCAGGCGACGGGGTGCGCCACAACGCTCGGTGCGACGAAGCGGGCCAGGTTGTCCACGTGGCCGTCGGTGTGGTCGTTCAGCAAGCCTTCGCCCAGCCACAGCACCTTGCGCGCGCCCAGCGCCGCCGCGAGCGCGGCCTCGGCCTTCGCCTCGGTCCAGCCGGCGTTGCGGTTGGGATTCAGCAGGCACTGGCGCGTGGTCAGGATCGTGCCCGACCCGTCGTGATCCAGGGCCCCGCCCTCCAGCACGAAATCATGCCGGTCCAGGGGCGTGTCGGACGCCGCGCCGATCTGGTCCGCGACCTTGTCGTCGTGCGCCAGTTCATACTTCCCGCCCCAGCCGTTGAACCGAAACGCCGCGGCGCGCGCCGAGCCGACGCCGAAGATCGGACCGGTGTCCCGCAGCCAGATGTCGCCGAAACGGCCGTCGATCACCTCGACGCCGCCCACGCCGTCGAACCGCACTCGGGCGCCGGCCAGAGCCTCCGGCTTGCCGACCATCAGCTTCACGCGCTCCCGGCCGGGCCCCGCCAGGGCGTGGACCAGCGCCTCGACCTCGGCCTGGGCCGGCTCGATGTCGTCTTCCCACAGCTCGGCATGGCTGGGCCAGCCGACCCACATGGCGCGGTGCGGCGACCATTCGGCCGGGACGGGGGCGGGCAGGGTCATGGGCGTGCGGGTCCGGTGCGGCGAGCCGCGCCATATGGCCACGACGCGCCGGGCGTTCAACGCCTGAACGTGCGGCGCCGCTCGCCCTCAAGCGGCGAGCGACCGCATTGCGAGCGGTAAGGCAAAAAAGAAAGGGCGGCCCGTCTCCGGACCGCCCTTCCAAAGTCGCGTGTTGACGCCTGGATTTAGAAGGTGGTGCCCAGGGTGATCGACACGGTGCGCGGCGAGGCCACGCCCGAGGTCAGGTTCTGGGCGGCGCGGCCCTGGTTGCCGGCGGTGACCGGATCGACGTCGACGATGGCGACCGCGTTCGTGACGCTGTTGCCCAGTTGGTACTCTTCATCCGTCAGGTTGGTGACGTTGAACTGGATGAAGGCGTCCTTCAGGCCGAAGGTGTCGGTCAGATCGTAGCGAGCGTCGAAGTCCAGCACGGTGTACGACGGGAAGATCACGTCGTTCACGTCCGAGCCGAAGCGGTCGTCGGTGTACTTGGCCTGCAGACCCAGGCTCAGGTTCTCGGTGGGGCTCCAGTCGGTGCGCAGCGACACGGTCCATTCCGGGTTCAGCGGCACTTCCTTGCCGGCAGTCGGCAGGCGCTGGGTCGTGGACAGGAACAGATCGTTGCTGATCTCGGTGTCGATGTAGGACGCCGAACCGTAGACCGACCACTGCTCGTTGATCTCATACCCCGCGAAGAAGTCCACGCCCTGGGACTCCACGTCGCCGATGTTGCGGTCGACCGACTGGCCGAAGAACTCCGACGACGGGTCGTTGTCGAACGAGGACACGATGCGGTTTTCGAACTGGTTGAACCACAGGGCCACGCCGGCGATGCCGCCCTGGCCGGTGTAGCGATAGCCCAGGTCGTAGTTCGTGGCCGTTTCCGGCTGCACCTGCGAAAAGCTGATGCCGCCCGACGGCGTGCGGACCGGCTGATACAGCTGGTCGGTGCGCGGCACCGAGATCGTTTCCGCGTAGGCGGCGTAGATCTGGTGACCGTCGCCGAAGCGCCAGGAGACGTCCGCGGTCGGCAGAACCTTGTCGTAGTTCAGCTCGACCGAGTAGGGCGCGATGAACTGGGTGGTCCCGGTCGAGGCGAAGGTGACGTTGCCGTTGGCCAGGGTCGCGGTCGGCGTCTCGGCGGTGCAGCGGACGGTCGAGGAGCCGTTCTGCGAGAAGCAGAACTGGTTCAGTTCGCGGGTGAACTCCTTAGAGGTCACGCCCAGGCGGACCACCACGGCGTCGTCGAAGAACTGACCGCGATACTCGGCGGCGAACTGCTGCAGTTCGGCGATCGAGGCGCGATCGCGGGTACGGAAGAAGCTGTTTCCGTTGAACGCCTGGATGCGGTCGTTCGGATTGCCGTAGAGGCGGTTGCCGGCGAACACGTTCAGCGGACGACCGAAGGCGTCGACGCGGGCGCCCTCGCCGGTCTGGCGATGGCGGCCGTAATCGACCGTGTAGGCGACGCGGAAGCGGTGATCGTCGTTCACATCCCAGATCAGCGACGTCGCCAGGCTGTAGCGGTTCGTGTTGGTGTTGGACGGGGTGTAGATGGTCACCGTGTCAAGGGTGTCGCCGTCGCCGTTGATGTCGCGACCGGTCGGGCCGCCCAGGTCGAGCCGGTCGTCCCGTTCAGACAGGGCGGTGAAGCCGCCGCCGTTGGCCATGACGAACTGATAGGTCGGGTCGAAGGTGAAGCGCAGGTTGTCGGTGATGCCGTAGCTGAACTGGCCGCGGATGTTGCCCGTGTTCGACGGATTGATGCGCAGGTCGTGCAGGTTGGTGCAGCTGCCCAGCGCGGTCGTGCCGTTCGACAGGATGCGGGTCGAGCCGGTGTTCTCGTTCTGCGCCGTGCCGTTCACGCCGACGGGACGGATGCAGGCGATGTCGTTTTCGAGATACCCGCCCGCGGCGAACTGCGCCGGGGTGATGAAGTTGTTGTAGAAGGCGTTGCGGTTGCGGTTGTAGTGGCCCGACAGGCTGGCGAAGTTGCCGTCGCCCAGGTCCTGGTACAGGCGCCCGTTGAACTGGATCTTCTCCATCTCGCCCGGTCCCTTGAACTTGTCGTAGTTCAGGTAGGAGATCGAGGTGTAGGCCGTGGTGCCCCAGGGGCCGAAGGCGCCGGTGTCGGCGCGCAGGAAGACGCGGCCGAAGTTGAACTCGCCCAACGAGGAGACGACCTGGACCTGCGGATCCTGGGTCGGGCGCGAGGTGGTGTAGTTGATCAGGCCGCCGGTGGCCGCGGCGGTCGGGCTGTCGACGTCGGTCGTGCCCTGGTTGACCTGGGCTCGCTCGATCAGCTCGGGATCGACCTGCTGGTTGGGATAGATCTGATAGTTGCCGGTGTCGTTCAACGGGATGCCGTCGAACGTCAGCGAGATGCGCTGGCTGTCGAACCCGCGCAGGCGGATCGAACCGCCCGACGAACCGTAAGGGTCGTTGTTGGTGAAGTTGACGCCCGGGATCAGGTTCAGGGACTGCAGGATGGTCTGACCCGCCTGCTGGCGGCCGATGAACTCCTGGGTGATCGAAGAGCGGGTCTTGCCGATGGTCTCGCCGACCACGACCCCGTCGACCGTCGCCGGACCCCGACGGCCCGTGACGACGACTTCTTCGACCTCGGTGGCTTCCGTGGCGATCGTGCCCGACGACTGGGCCGACGCGGCCCCGGCGGCCATCAGGCCGGTGAAGAGGGCGGTGGTCGCCCAGAACACGCGCTTGCGGTTCATCATGGTTTTCGTATCCCCGATGGAAGGCATGCGGCCGCACAGCGCGGTCCACGACCCGAAATCACGCCCCCTCTAGGACCGGGGTCAGAAGGTCCGGCGACAATCATGTGACAGACGCGTGACAGCGCCACAGGGTGTCGCCGCGGCCACACACAGCATTTGGGGTCAGCCGGCCGCTTGGTCGCCCCATATCGTGCGAAGCTGCGAATCTCGACCGCAGAACCGGCTGTAGCCACCGTATCGTACGGGGTTGCGCCGGGCGAAATCCTGATGCTCCGGCCCGGCCGGCCAGAAGCGGGCCGCGTCGCGAACCGGCGTGACGAAACCTCGCACCCGCGACGCCGCCTCCGATCGCGAAGCCTGGGCGATCGGCTTCTGCGCCGCGGTGGCGAACACGGCGGTCCCATAGGACGCCCCGCGGTCGCAGAACTGACCGCCGACGTCTGTGGGGTCGATGGTGCGCCAGAACCGGTCGACCAATTGGCGATAGGTGATGCGACGCGGGTCGAAGGTCACCTGAACCGCTTCAAGGTGGCCGGTTCCGCCGCGAACCACCTGCTCATAGGTCGGATTGGAGACCCGCCCTCCGGCGAAGCCCGAGACGGCGGAGACGACGCCCGGGACGTCCTCGAAATTCTTCTCGACCGACCAGAAGCAGCCGCCGGCGAACACCGCCGTCTCGACCGGCCCCTGAACGGGAGGCGCGGCTTCGGGCGCCGGATTTGGGCCGCAGGCGACGATCAGCCCGAGGGCGGCGACGACGGCGATCGTGAAGCGACGGCGCATGGACGGTTCTCCTGGACGGACGACCGACATACGACGCCGGGGCCGTCGCGGTTTCAAGCGGCGCTCATCCGCTCGGCGATGCGTTCGGCGGTGCGGCGGCGCAGGCGCGGCCCCTCGAAGCTGCCGTTGATCTGGGTCCTGGCGATGACCGACGCGCGAAAGCGGAGGAACAGGTCGGGATCCGGGACGGCGGGTCGGGTCCAGAACGACGCCAAGGGCCCCTGGTGGGTCAGACCGTCGAAGTCGAAGAAGGCTCGACCGAGCACCTTCACGGGCGTGCCGAACCCCAGAGCGGCCAGGGCGGCGCTGGAGTTGTTGACGACCAGTCCGCGGGAAGCCCGGCAAAGCGGCGCCATGGTCCCACCGTCGATGAAGCTCACCCGATCGGCCACGGCGTGTCGGGCGGCGACGGACCGCGTCGAGAACGCCTGATCGATCACGCCCGGGTCCAACGGATGGTTCTTCACCACCAGTCTCAGATCCGCCGGCGCATGCCGGGCGAAGTCGGAGATAACGGCGTCGAGGAACGCGGCATTGGTGGTGAGGTCGGAGTGCCGCGTCAGCTGGCTGTCGCCCTCGCGCTGAAGACAGACGAGAACGAACGGCCCCTTGGCGGCCACCGCTGCGGCGTCGATCTTCGGGGAGAGACGCAGGCGCAACCAACGCAGAACATGCCCCGCCGCCTGTCTCCAGGGCGGAGGGTCGAAGCCCGAGTCCGGTCGCGGATAGATGGGCAGGAACCTCTCCGCCAGCCAATATCGCGCCACCGCCATGACCAGCGGTCGGGTCACGGGGCCGACCGGATCGGACTCCGGCTCTTGGAGCAGGCGACCGGCATACGCCTGGGCCGATCGCGGCAGGACGGGGCTTCCCGCGGCCACCCCGTCCCGCTCCAAGGTGATCCAGTCGGGCCGGAAGTATCCGTTCTCCAACACCCAGACCCGCGGGTGGCTGCCCGCCGCGTCCAGAACGGGACGTGTCTGCCAGCGCCCCTCTCCATAGACCACCACGTCCGTCCATTGCGGCGCCAGGGCGCGATAGGTGGCCGGCCAATCCGTTGAAGCGCCGCGATATTCGATCCCGCCCGGCCCGCGCCGCGAGATCACGTCGCCGGCGTTGAAGATCATATGCCCGACGTCGGCGCCCCGTGCCCTCAAGGCGGCGCAAAGCTCCCGACCGAAGGGGCCATAGGGAAGATTGACCAGCAAAAAGCGTCGACGCACGCGGAGCCTTTCAGGCGGACCGGGAAACCGCGTCCCGCCTTTAAATCGCGGGCGGCCTTCCGCCAAGGCGAAGGGCCCGCCGGAGTGATCCGGCGGGCCCCTGCTTGGTGTTTCGACCTGGCTTCTGAGCTTGGGCTTAGAAGTTGATGTCGATTGTGGCGCGGCGGTTCAGCGGCTCGCGCACGCCGTCGGCCGTGGCGCGGGCCAGGTCGCGCTCGCCGCGGGCGTCGACGCGCAGGACGCCGGAGTTGACGCCGCGGGCGACCAGGGCGTCGGCCACGGTGCGGGCGCGGCGC